>JAXLXR010000040.1:0-3049 GCA_046327815.1 Candidatus Eiseniibacteriota bacterium
GGAACTCGATCGCGACCAGGTCGTGCAGGTGCTCACGAACCTGCTTTCGAACGCCATCGCGGCCATGCCGCTGGGTGGCGACATCACGCTGCGCATGACCGACGACGAGCGCCGCGTCACGTTCGAGGTCGAGGACACGGGCACGGGCATTCCCGCGGAACACCTCGGCCGCATCTTCGATCCGTTCTTCACGACCAAGCCCATGGGAGAGGGCACGGGGCTGGGGCTGTCGGTCAGCTACGGCATCGTGAAGCTGCACGGCGGTGACATCCGCGTGGTCTCGCGCGCGGATGCCGCGGCCGGTCCCACGGGCACCACGTTCACGGTCTCGCTTCCGAGGAGGGGCTGACGCGCCCGGTGGGGCGGGCGATGCCGGCGAACCGGCGATGGACACGCTGCGCATACTCGTGGTGGACGACGAAGCCGGCATGCGGCTCGCGGTGACGCGCGCGCTGCGCGACTGCCGGTTGGCGCTCCCCGAGCTCGACACGGAAGTGGAGTTCGAAGTCGAGTCGGCGGAGTCGGGCGAAGAGGCGCTCGAGCGCATGTCCGATCGCGCTCCGGACCTGGTCCTGCTCGACCACAAGATGCCGGGCCTGAGCGGGCTCGAAGTGCTCGACCAGGTCGCGCCGCGCAAGCTCGACCTGCTCGTGGTCATGATCACGGCGTACGCCACGATCGAGACCGCCGTGCTCGCCACCCGCCGCGGCGCGTTCGACTTCCTCGCCAAGCCGTTCACGCCCGCCGAGCTCAAGGGTGTGCTGCAGAAGGCGGCGTCGCGGCTGCTGCTGGCGCGGCGCGCGCGCAAGCTGGCCGACGAGAAACGCCAGGTGCGCTTCGAGTTCGTGCGCGTGCTCGGGCACGAACTGCAGGCGCCGATCGGTGCGGTGACGTGGTCGCTCGACGTGCTGCGCACGCGGGCGCTGGGTCCCGAGCTGGCCGCGTACGACGCCGTGATCGAACGCTGCCAGGCGCGCCTCGACGGCATGCGCCACATGATCCGCGACCTGCTCGACCTGACGCGCATCGAGTCCGGACGGCTCGAACGCCGCCTCGGAGACGTCGAACTGGGCGAGGCGGCGCGCGAGGCGCTCGAGACCGTGCAGGCGGCCGCGGCCGCGCGCGGCATCACGCTCGCGCTCGACGCGCCCGTGCCGGTCGTGCTCGCCGCGGACCGCGCCGAAGTGGACATGATCCTGCACAACCTGCTGTCGAACGCCGTCAAGTACAACCGCGACGGCGGCCGCGTGGACGTGCGCGTGGGGCGGCGTGACGACCGCGCCACGCTCGAGGTGGCGGACACGGGCATCGGGCTGACGCCGGAGCAGGCCGGCAAGCTGTTCCACGAGTTCTCGCGCATCCGTACCGAACAGACCGCGCACGTGGACGGCAGCGGGCTGGGGCTGTCGATCGTCAAGCGGCTCGCCGCCCTCTACGGCGGCGACGTGCACGTGACGAGCGCGCCCGGCACGGGCAGCACGTTCCGCGTGGAGTTCGCGTGCGGCCTGCCCGCGGCGGCGGAGGTGCGGCCGTGAGCGCGCCCCGCGTGACGCTGGTCGAGCAGGAACTGGTCCGCAGCGTGGACTGGCTGATCTCGCTGCGCTGGCTCGCTGGTGCGGCGGTCGTGCTCATGGCGCCGCTCGCCGCGTCGGTGCTCGGCGCCCCGCTGCCGGCCGCGCGCCTCACCGGCACGGGCTTCGCGATCCTCGGCTACAACGCCGGGCTGTACTTCATTCTCTGGTGGCTGCGCCGCCGGCGACCGGGCGACGCCCGCATGTTCGAGCACTTCACCCGGCTGCAGATCGCGCTCGACTGGATCACGACGGCCGAACTCATGTCGCTCACCGGCGGCGCCGAGAGCCCGGTGGCGGTGTTCTTCCTGTTCCACATCGCGATCGCCTCGCTGCTGCTGCCGCACCGGCTCGGGTTCTTCTACGTCGGGCTCGCCCCGGCGCTCGTCGCGACGGTCGCGGCGCTCGAGTACTTCGGGCTGCGGCCGCACGTCGCGATCCTGCAGCCGCCGCGTCACCACGACCTCGTGTTCGTGCTCGCGTCGGTCGGGTTCTTCTCGATCGCGTGCTGGGTGCTCGCGTACTGCTGCATGAGCATCGCGGTGCGGCTGCGGCGCCGCGAGACCGAGCTCGGCATGCTCTACGACGGCGTGCGCGACATCGCGTCGTCGCTCGAACTCGACGTGGTGCTCGAGCGCATCTGCGAGGCCGGTGCGCGCGTGCTCGGCTGCCGCGCGGCCGCGATCCGCCTGCTCGACACCGCCGGCGCGCAGGTGGAGTTCGCCGCGAGCTTCGGGCTCAGCCGCGACTACCGCGAAGAGGTGCCGGGCGAGATGGCGCGCTCGCGGCTCGACCGCGACACGCTGCTCGACGGCGTCACGCACGTGCGCGACACGTCGAACGACGAGCGGGTGTGGCATCCCGACCGCGTCCGCGAGGAGGGCATCGCGAGCATGCTGTCGGTGGTGATCCCGGGACGTTCGGGCCCGCTCGGCGTGCTGCGCGCGTACGGCGGCACGGGCCACCGCTTCGGCGACGAGGACGTGGAGTTCCTGCAGGCGGTCGCCGCGCAGGGCGGGGTCGCGATCGAGCACGCGAAGGCGTACCGGATCCTCGCCGACCTCGATCGCGACAAGTCGCGGTTCCTGCGCATGACCACGCACGAACTGCGCTCGCCGGTGCGCGTGACCGAGAGCCTGCTCATGACGCTGCGCGACGGCTACGCCGGCGAGCTGTCGCCCACGCAGCACGAACTGCTCGAGCGCGCGCAGAAGCGCCTGCACTCGCTGCACGCGCTCGTGGACGACCTGCTGAGCCTCGCGGCCGGCAAGGCCGAGCTGTCGGCACCGCAACCGCGGGCGCTCGACCTGGCCGCGGCGGTGCGCGACGCGAGCGAACGGTTCCGCACGGTGGCGGACGAGAAGGGCGTCGCGCTCGCGGTGCGCGTGCCCACCGAACCCCTGTCGTTCGAATGCGATCCCGTGGATCTCGACCGGATCGTGACGAACGTGGTCGGCAACGCCGTGAAGTACACGCGG
>JAXLXR010000041.1:0-2961 GCA_046327815.1 Candidatus Eiseniibacteriota bacterium
AGCCCGCCCTGGAAGAAGTGGATCACGTACTTCTCGCTGTTGCGCTCGTCCTGGCCGACGTAGAGCCCGTACAGCGAGCGGAAGCCCTTGCTCTGGAAGCCCGCGATCGTGCGCGTGAGCGCGGCGCGGTCGGCGATCGCGCCGACCTCGGCGAGGTAGGGCGCGAGCGGCCTGGCGCCCGCCGCCTCGATCGCCGCGGAGTCCATGCCGGTCGCCCAGAAGTCGCCCACCTTCTGCGCGCTCGTGCCGCGGGCGGCACCCGAGGCGGCCGCCGCGGTCATGATTTCGACGCGCTGCCGGTAGGTCTCCTCGTTCACGAGGTTGCCGATGCCCCAGCCGCGCTCGCTGGCCGGAATGGGGTTCGCCTTGATCCAGGCGCCGTTGGCGTAGCTGAAGAAGTCGGCGCCGGGGCTGACCGACTTGTCCACGTTGCGCACGAGCGGGTCGAGGTCGGGCGGGAGCGTGCGATTCGCGGCGTGCGCCGGGGCGACCGGCGCGGTGATCGCGGCCATCACGGCGAACGCCGCGAGGAGCGGGAACTTCGGCGACATGTGAGCCTCCGGAACGGAACTGGCGGGGAGAAGGGACACTTCCACCCTCACCCTAGGCGCGCGAGGGGGCACCGGGCCAGCCGCGGAGGACGGAGCGCGGGCCCCGGGCGACGAGCGCGGCAGTACGGGTGCCGCGCGCCGCCCCGCGAATTTCCCGGCCGGGGCTCTCGGCCGGCGGATCGCGGCCGAGACTCGGAGCAGAGATGGGCGGAACCCCCTCGTGGCGTCGCGCCTCGCGCGCGCCCGGGATGACGGCGCAGAAGGCGCGACTCCACTCCACAGTCCAAGTCCCGGCGGCTCGAACTCCCGAGTGGCCGCACGGGTGCTCTCCTCGGGCGGAGACGTGTCCGACATGAAGCTGACCATCCGCAACCGGCTCTTCCTGCTCGCGCTCGTGGGCGTGCTCGCCACGCTCGTGGTGAGCGCCGTCAGCGTGATCACGCTGCGCCACGAGGACCGGACGCTCGAGTACGTGCTCACCTCGTCGCTGGCGGTGCGCAACCACACGCTGGGCGATCGCTACCTGAACGCGATGCACGCCGACGTGTCGCTGTCGTACATCGCCGAGAGCCCCGACGAGCAGCTCGCCGTCGTCCAGAAGACGGTCGCCGACGCGGACTCGTTCCGCTCCTGCGTCAACGCGAACCTCAAGCTCGACGTGGACCCCGCCGTGCGCAAGGCGATCGTCGAGCTCAAGCCGAAGATCGACGCGTACGTCGAGCAGTCCTCGCTCATCGTGGCGCTGGCGATCCAGGACCACGCCTCGGCGCGCGAACAGATGACGCCGTTCCTCGCGCAGTTCCGCGAGCTCGAAGAAGGACAGGCGAAGATCGCGCAGCTGATCCGCAGCGCCGACCTGCGCACGGTCGAGCGCGCCCAGCGCGACGCGCACGCGGGGCTCGCGCTGCTGCTCGTGGTCGCGCTCGCGGGCGCGGCCGGCACGCTCGCGCTGTCGGTGGCGATCACCCGCAGCGTGATCGGCCCGATCGACCGCGCCACCGGCATCATGCAGGAGATCGCGCAGGGCGAGGGCGACCTGACGCAGCGCATGCACATTTCGTCGCACGACGAGCTGGGCGAACTCGCCGCCGCGTTCGACCGCTTCGCGGGCGCCATGCACGACGTGATCCGGCAGACGCGCGCGGCCGCGGACGAGGTGGCGAAGGCGTCGGTCGAACTGTCGGGCGCCTCGGACAGCATCTCGCACTCGGCGCAGAAGCAGGCGGCGAGCCTCGAGGAGACCGTGTCGAGCCTGCGCGACATCACGGGCTCGGTGCAGCACAACGCCGAGAACGCGGGCCTCGCGAGCCGTCTGGCCGCAGATGCGCGCGAGGTGGCGGAGAAGGGCGACGTGGTCGTGAACGAGGCCGTGGACGCCATGGGCAAGATCAACGCGTCGTCCACGCGCATCGCCGACATCATCACGACCATCGACGAGATCGCGTTCCAGACCAACCTGCTCGCGCTGAACGCCGCGGTCGAGGCCGCGCGCGCCGGCGAGCAGGGGCGCGGCTTCGCGGTGGTGGCGTCCGAGGTGCGCAACCTCGCGCAGCGCTCGGCCAGCGCCGCGCGCGAGATCAAGTCGCTGATCGGCGCTTCGGTCGAGCAGGTGGAGGAGGGCACCGAACTGGTGAACCGCTCCGGCGAGACCCTGCGCGACATCATCGGCGCGGTGAAGCGCGTCACGGACGTGGTCACCGAGATCGCGGCCGCGTCGCGCGAACAGGCGCAGCGCGTCGAGGAAGTGAACCGCGCCATGGTGCGCATGGACGAGGCGACGCAGTCGAACGCCGCCCAGACCGAGGAACTCTCGGCGACCGCGGGGCACCTCAGCGGTTCGGCGCGCGAGGTGCAGTCGCTGGTCGGGCGGTTCAAGGTCGAGGCCTGACACCCGCCGCTCCGGCGGCCCGCTCCGTTCCCCGGAGCGGGCCGCTTCGCGTTGCCACCCGTGAGTCGTCGTGCGCTATCGTGCCGCCATGATCCGACTCGCCTGTGCCGTTCTGCTGGCCTTCCTCACCGCGCGCGCCCACCGGGGCGAGGCCACGCGCGACGAAGCCGCACGCCGGCGCGCCCGAATCCGGTTCGCGCTCGCGTTCCTCGTGCAGGTCGCGCTGCTGCTCGCGCTCGGCGCATGGAACGCGCCCGGCGCCACGCGCACGCCGCAGCTCGCGCTGGCCGCGATCGCGGGCGTCGTGGCGTGGGACGCGTTCGCACAGCTGCTCGCCACCGGCACGAGGCGGCGCGATCGCATCATGCGCTGGCTCACGCTGGGCGTGGGGTTCGTGGTCCTCGCCACGCCCGCGCCCTGGGGCGCGGCCGGCGCGTTCCTCGCGATGGGCGTGTTCGCGTTCCGCTGGCGGCACACCGTGCACACGCGCGCCAAGTACCTGCTGGCGATCGGTGCGCTCGT
>JAXLXR010000042.1:0-2923 GCA_046327815.1 Candidatus Eiseniibacteriota bacterium
CAGCACCGCCTCGATGATCGCGAGCCCCATGAGGATCGTGCCGCTGCCCGGCGCGAGTGCGTGCGCCTTGCGGATCGCGTCGTGCGACTCGGCCCAGCGGAACTCGATCGGCCCGAGGATCATGCTGTGCGTTTCCCACGCCGTCGCGAGGTTCGGGTCCAGCGCGATGGCCTTGTCCGCCGCCTCGCGGGCGCGCGTGTGGACCTCCGGATGCCCGGCCAGTTCGCCACGCCAGTACTGCGACGTGTGGCACCACGCGAGCCCCGCCCACGCGCGGGCGTCGTCCGGCGCCTTGGCGATCGCCTCGCGATACAGCTCGATCGCGCGGGCGACCGACTCGCCGCTCTGCTGCTGCGCGAGGTGGTGCGCGTGCAGCAGCAGCTCGAACGTCTCGACCTTCTGCGGCGCGGGCGCGGCGGAAGGCGTGCCGAGCAGCGTCACGTTCATCGCCAGCGCGACGCTGCTGGCGATCTCGTCCTGCACGGCGAACACGTCGTCGAGCACGCGGTCGAACGTCTCGCCCCAGAGCTGGAAGCCGTCCGAGACCTTCACGAGCTTGACGTTGATGCGCACGCGGTTGCCCGCCTTGCGCACGCTGCCTTCGAGCAGCGTGGCCACGCCGAGCTTCTGGCCGATCTCGCGCAGGTCCTCCTGCTTGCCCTTGAACGCGAAGCTCGACGTGCGGCCCACGACGCGCAGGCCGGCGTTGCGGGCGAGCACGTTGAGCAGTTCCTCGGCGAGGCCGTCGGAGAAGAACTCGTTCTCGGGATCGGCGCTCATGTTCGCGAACGGCAGCACGGCGAGCGACGGCGCCACGGCGGCCGCGGCGGCCGCCGCACCGGCCGAACTGGTGTGCGTGCGCGACTCCAGCTCGCGCCTCGCGGCCGCGAGTTCGGCGCGCAGTTCGGACGCCGTCGCGAACCGCCGCGCGGGATCCTTCTCGAGGCAACGCCCGACGATGCGGTCGAGTGCCGGCGGCAGCTCGGTGCGCACCGACTTCAGCGCGGGGGGCAGGTCGCGCAGGATCGCGGTCGAGACGTCCGCGCTCGTGCGGCCCGTGAACGGGCGCTGCCCGGTGAGCATCTCGTACATCACGATGCCGAACGCGAACAGGTCCGTGCGCGAATCCATCTTGTCGCCGCGCACCTGCTCGGGCGCCATGTAGGCGGTCGTGCCCATGACCTGGCCGTCGCGCGAGAGCGGTGCCTGCACCGTCATCGCCTGCGTCTGCAGGTCGCCGTCGGGCGCCGGTCCGCCGGCGTCGTCGTCGGCCGTCTTGGCGAGCCCGAAGTCGAGCACCTTGACCCGGCCCTCGCGCGAGATCATCACGTTCGCCGGCTTGAGGTCGCGATGCACGACCCCTCGCTCGTGCGCGGCGCCGAGCGCATCCGCCAGCGCGACGGCCCACTTGAGCGCGGTGAGCGGCTCGAGGCCGCCGGCCGCGATGCGTTCCGCGAGGCTGTCGCCCTCGACCAGCTCCATGGTGAGGAACCGCACGCCGGCGGCCTCCTCGATCGAGTGCAGCGTCACGATGTTCGGATGGTTGAGCAGCGCCACCGTGCGGGCCTCGCGCTCGAAGCGCGCGAGCCGTTCGGCGTCGGCGGCCACGGTCTCGGGCAGCACCTTGAGCGCCACGTCGCGGCCGAGCCGGGAGTCGGTCGCGCGGTACACCTCGCCCATGCCGCCCGCGCCGAGGGGCGCGACGATGGCGTAGGGACCGAGCCGGGTGCCGGGAGCGAGGCGCGACATGCGCGCGGCACGATAGGGCAGTGGCGCGCGAGCGCAAAGTCATTCGTCGAGGCGGCCGGCGCCGCAGATTTTCGTGTCGCCACCTGCGCCGCTCGGGTAGTGTCGGCGGGCCTTCCGCACCCGGTGCTCGCCCGGAGCGGCGGACCCGTGCGCACGCCCCTGCGCGCGAGGATGGGTGATGTGTCAGTCGGCCCACCACTTCTCGAAAGCGACCTCGATTCTCGTTGGCGAGACGTACTGGTTCCCTGCTGCAGGCCCGGCCCCCGCCGTGGCCCGACCCACACGACATCCACCCCGACGGCCGCATGCCCCTGACTCCCGGCACCAGACTCGGACCCTACGAAATCGTCGCGCCGCTCGGCGCGGGCGGCATGGGTGAAGTGCACCGCGCGCGCGACACGCGGCTCGGCCGCGACGTGGCGATCAAGGCGCTGCCGGCGGCGTTCGCGCAGGATCCCGAGCGGCTCGCGCGGTTCGAGCGCGAGGCCAAGCTGCTCGCCTCGCTCAACCACCCGAACGTCGCCGGCATCCACGGCATCGAGGACGTGGACGGCGCGCGCTACCTGGTGCTCGAGTTCGTGGACGGCGAGACGCTCGAAGCCGCGCTGCGCGGCGGCCCGCTGCCGCTGGCCGACGTGCTCGACGTGGCGCGGCAGGTCGCGGCGGGCGTCGAGGCCGCGCACGAAGCCGGCGTGGTGCATCGCGACCTGAAGCCCGGCAACGTCATGCTGACGGGTGGCGGCGTGGTGAAGGTGCTCGACTTCGGGCTCGCCAAGGGTGGCGGTGGGCAGCGCAGCGCGAGCTCCGATCCCAGGCTGTCGGCGTCGCCGACCATGACGTACCACGGCACCGAGGCGGGCATGATCCTCGGCACCGCGGCGTACATGAGCCCCGAGCAGGCGCGCGGCAAGGCGGTGGACCGCCGCACGGACATCTGGTCGTTCGGCTGCGTGCTGTTCGAGATGCTGACCGGGCGCCGCGCGTACGACGGCGAGACGGTGAGCGACATGGTGGCGCGCATCCTCGAGCGCGATCCCGAGTGGAGCGCGCTGCCCGCGGGCACGCCGCCGCGGCTGGTGGCGCTGCTGCGGCGCTGCCTGACCAAGGACGCCAAGCTGCGCCAGCGCGACATCGGCGACGTGAAGCTCGAACTCGACGCGATCGCGGCGGGTGA
>JAXLXR010000043.1:0-2752 GCA_046327815.1 Candidatus Eiseniibacteriota bacterium
GCAGCGTGGGTTGGGACAGAACGGGGGCGCTTGGGGGGCAGGCGTCGTGGTCATGCCGGGCTACATCTGCATGCCCCGTTCCGTCACCAATCTTCCGAGCACAACCCTCTGGGCGGCTACGGCAGCCCGGCTCCTCGTGCCGCCACGAGGATCGTGTACCAGTCCTCGCGCGACAGCTCGAGCGCGTCCGCCTTCACCGCGTCGCGCAGCCGCGCTTCGTTCACCGTGCCCACGATCGGCACGATGCCCGCGGGGTGCTGGAGCAGCCACGCCAGCACCAACACCGTGCGCGACACGCCGAGACGCGCGGCGATCCCGTCGAGCGTGGCGTGCAGGCCGCGCAGCACGTGCGCGCGCGGGTGGTCGTCGGGCACGTGCGCGCCGTCGCCCAGCAGGCCGCCGGCGAGCGGCGACCACGACACGGGCGTCACGCCGTGCTGCAGGCACTGGTCGAGCGTGCCGTCCTCGAAGCAGTCGAGCCGCGCCAGGTGGATCTCGACCTGGTTCACGACCAGCGGCATCGGGCAGGCCGCCTGCACGGCGGCCAGCAGCGAGGGGCGGAAGTTGCTCACGCCGAACTCGCGCACCTTGCCCGCGCGCTTCAGGTCGTCGAACGCCGCGGCGATCTCGGCCGGGTCGGCGAGGTAGTCGGGCCGGTGCAGCATGTACAGGTCGAGCTGCTCGATGCCCAGCCGCCGCAGCGACTGCTCGCACGACCACACGATGTGCGCGCGCGAGAAGTCCCAGCGGTGCGGCGCGTCGGGCCCGCCGTCGCCCTTCCAGCGGATCCCGCACTTGCTGCCGATCACGATCCGCTCGCGCATGGCGGGCGCCTCGGCGAGCGCGCGGCCGAAGATCTCCTCGCACAGCCCGTTGCCGTAGATGTCGGCGTGGTCGAAGTGCGTATAGCCCGCGTCGTACGCGGCGTGCACGGCGCGGCGCCCGGCGGCCTCGAGTTCGGGCGTGAACCGCGACAGGTCCCACGTGCCGGCGATACGCATGCAGCCGTACGCGAGGCGCGACGTGGTGAGCGGACTGCGGCCGAGCGGCTGGGTCTTCATGTACGGGCTCCGTTCGCGGCGATCGCGCGTGCCCAGTCGAGCAGCGCGTCCACGCCGGTCAGGTCGTCGAGCAGCAGGTCGGGCGCGTGCGCGGCCAGCTGCTCGCGCGTGCGCCCGCCGGTCGCCACCGCCACCACGTGCGCCCCCGCGGCGCGCGCGCAGGCGATGTCGTGCTCGGTGTCGCCCACCACCACGCAGCGCGCGGGCGGAACGCCGTGGCGCTCGGCGGCGCGCGCCACGGCGACGCACGCGAGCGCGTCGCGATCGGGCGCTTCGCTGCCGAACGTGCCGAAGTCGAAGCGGTGCCAGATGCCGAACGCACCCAGCTTGAGTTCGGCCATCACCGGCACGTTGCCGGTGAGCAGTGCGCTCACCCAGCCGGGCTCGGCCTCGACCGCGTCGAGCAACTCGGGCACGCCGGGCAGCAGCCCGCCGCGCGGCGGCGTCATGAGCGCGCGCATGTGCGCGTAGGTCGAATCCCAGAACTCGGCGTGTGCGTCGCTGCCGTGCGCCAGGTCGAGCCCGTGACGGCGTGCGACGTCGCCCACGATGAGCGGATCGGTGCGCCCGGCCATGGGAATGGTGCGCAGGTCGTCGTCCACGCCGTGGCGCTCGAACAGCGCGCGGCGGATCGCCTCGCGGCCGGCGCCCTCGGTGAGCAGCAGGGTGCCGTCCACGTCGAACAGCCAGACGAGCGTCGCGGGCGCGGTGACCATGGGAACGCCAAGTTAGCCGCGCGGCCCCGGGGCCGTCCATGCACCCTGCACGATTTCGCCCCCGGCCGGGCACTTCTCCCGTGGCTGGGGCCACGCCGGACCGGCTAACATTCTTCACCCCTTCGAACGCACCGCCGCCCGCACCTCGGAGACTTCATGCACCGCACCGCCCGCTCGTTCGCACCGCCGCTGGTCGCCCTGCTCCTGCTGCTCGCCTCGACCGCGCTCGCGGCCGGGCCGCGGCTCGTGCGCGTGCCGCTCGGGGGCGCGGTCACCATGGGCGCGCTGCTCGAAGCCGGGCTCGACGTGGTCGGCGTGCGCGGCGGCACGGTGGAACTGCTCGAGTGGCCGGGCGACGACGCCACGCTCGCACGGCTGGGCGCGAGCGCCACCGTGCTCGACGCGGACCCCGGCCGCACGCAGGCCGAGCGCGCGCGCGCCGAGCTCGCGACGCGCCCGCGGCGCGCGGCCACGCGCGTGTGGAGCGCGACGCGCCCCGACGGCGTGTTCCGCGCCGAGGAACTGCCACCGCCGGGCCTCGGCAGCCTGGGCGGGTTCTGGACGCTCGCCGAGATCAAGATGAAGCTCGATCTCATGGTGGCGTCCGACACGCGCGCCCTGGTCGCCGACAAGCTCGACACGCTGGGCTGGTCGCTGCACGGCCGTCCCATCTGGGGGCTGCAGCTGGGCAAGGCGGTCGTGGGCCCGGACACGCGGCCGGTGGCGTACTACAACTCGCTCACGCACGCGCGCGAACCCGGCGGCATGCACGCGCTGTTCGCGTTCGCCGACACGCTGCTCGCGCGCTACGACAGCGATCCCGAGGTGCGCTACCTGCTCGACCAGCGCCGGATCTACCTCGTGCCCTGCGTGAACCCCGACGGCTACCGCTTCAACCAGTCCATCTGGGACAGCACCGGCAACTTCGGCATGTGGCGCAAGAACCTGCGCGACAACAACGCGAACGGCGTGACG
>JAXLXR010000044.1:0-1698 GCA_046327815.1 Candidatus Eiseniibacteriota bacterium
GGACAGCTCGCTCGACACGAGCAGCACCGCACGGCCCGCGTCGCGTTCGGCGAGCAGCCGGCGATGGATGAAGTCGATGGCTCCCAGGTCCACGCCGCGCGTCGGGTGCGCGGCGAGGATCGCGCGCGCGCCCTGCGTGAGTTCGCGTGCGGCGATGAGCTTCTGCTGGTTGCCGCCCGACAGCCGCCCGGCGCGCGCGCGCGGATCGGGCGGGCGCACGTCGTATTCCTGCAGCCGCTGGCGCGACGCGTCCTCGAGCGTATGGCCGCCGAGCCACGGGCCCGCGCCCTTCTCGGGACGGCGCTGCAGCCCGAGCACGAGGTTCTCGGCCAGCGTCATGTCCGGCACCAGCCCGCGGTGCAGCCGGTCGCTGGGAATGTGGGCGAGCCCCGCGGCCCGGTGCTCGCGCGCGCCGTGGCGCGCCACGGCGGTGCCGCCGATCTTGAGCGTGCCGCGTGCCGCGGGCGCGAGTCCCGCGAGGCATTCGATCAGTTCGTGCTGGCCGTTGCCCTCGACGCCGGCGATGCCGACGATCTCGCCCGCGCGCACGGCGAACGACAGCTCGCGCACCGCGGGCAGCCCGCGCGCGTCGCGCACCTCGAGCCCGGCCACCTCGATCAGCGGTTCGCCCGGGGCGCGATCGGCGCGCGCGGTGAGCGGCGCCGGCACGTGCCCGACCATCATTTCGGCCATGCGCTCGATGCCGACTTCGGCGACCGGCGCCGAGCCGACCACCTTGCCGCCGCGCAGCACCGTGACGCGGTTCGCGAGCGCCTTCACTTCGGCGAGCTTGTGCGTGATCAGCACGATGGACGCGCCGTCGGCCACGAGCGCACGCAGCACCGCGAACAGCTCGTCCACTTCCTGCGGCGTCAGCACGGCGGTGGGTTCGTCCAGGATGAGCACGCGCGCGCCGCGGTAGAGCGCCTTCAGGATCTCGACGCGCTGCTGGGCGCCGACCGAGAGCTGCGCGATGCGCGCCTTCGCGTCCACCGGCAGCCGGTAGCGCTCGGCCAGTTCGGCGACGCGGCGTTCGGCCTCGCGTGCGGACAGCAGGCCGAGCGGGCCGGCGCTTTCGCGCCCGAGCGTGACGTTTTCCGCCACGGTGAGCGTGTCCACCAGCATGAAGTGCTGGTGCACCATGCCGAGGCCGTGACGCATGGCGGCCTGCGGGTTGGTGAACCGCACTCCCTTGCCGTCCACGAGGATCTCGCCCTCGTCGGGCTGGAGCAGCCCGAACAGCACCTTCATGAGCGTGCTCTTGCCCGCGCCGTTTTCGCCGACCAGCGCGTGGATTTCGCCGGGCGCGATCTCGAGCGAGACCTGGTCGTTCGCGACCAGCGCTCCGAAGCGGCGGGTGATGCCGCGCAGCGAGACGTGAGGGGTGGACATGGACGGGCGAGAGTACGCGGCCCGGCCGGAACCGGTCCAGAGCGACGAAAGGTGGCGTCGGGCGCCCGGGCCGCGTTGGTGAGGGCGCACCCGTCGGCTAGAGTCCCTCGCCATGACGAACAAGTCCGTCACTCCCGGCGCCGCCGAAGCTCGCGCCCGAGCGGGGTTCCCCTGGCTCGTGCTGCTCGTGATCGCCGCGTTCTGGTAGATCGGCGGTGGCGGGCTGCTGCGCTCGAGCCACTGGGCGCACTACGTGGACCTCGCCGACGCGTTCCTGCACGGGCAACTGCACCTGTACCGGGTGCC
>JAXLXR010000005.1:0-271147 GCA_046327815.1 Candidatus Eiseniibacteriota bacterium
CCCCGGAGCCCGAGTAACGGCCGCTGCTCCAGGCCAGGGACTGCGTGATCGTGACCACTCCCACGCCCGTGAGGACGGGCGCGCGCAGCATCGTGAGCGAGGGGATCGAGACGTTGGGCCCGATCGACAACGTGCCGAGCGACAGGGAGACGTCGCCTCCGAAGGTGAGCGCGCCGACGTTCGGTGCGAAGATGGCCGCACCACCCACGAGATCGAACGCGCCGCCCAGCGTGGTCACGGAGCCGGCCTCGGCGTTGAACGTGCCGGCGACCTGCAGGAGCGTGCCGGGCGAGTTCGTCAGCGTTCCGCGATGCGTGAACGTCGAGAAGCCCGGCTGGAGGCCGCCGGTCTGCACGGTGAAGAGCCCGTCGTTGGTCGTGTTCACGCGCCAGAGGGCGATGTCCGCGCTCGTCGTGCGCCGGACCGTCGCGCCGGCCTCGTTCAGGAAAGTACCGGATCCCTCGACGTGGCCGTCCGTGCGCAAGTCGATCGAACCGCCGGCGCGATTGCGGAACACGCCCGAGGCGTTCACGAGGAACTGCCCGACCAGGATTCCGGTGCCGAACTGGTGCAGCGTGCGGTCGAGCTGCGCGGTGCCCGAGTGCGTCCAGGTCACGAGCGACCCGATGGTCAGTTCCCCGCTGCCGCCGAAGAGCACGTTGTTCCAGGTCATCGCGTTCGTGACCGTCACGTCACCGGCACCGTTCACCGTGCCGTTCTGCAGCTGGAGCGAGCCGACACTCACGTCCGGGCCGATGGTGATCTGGCCGTTCTGCATGAACACCGAGGAGAGCGCGAGCGAGGCCATGGCGGGATCGAACGTCACGTTGCTGAAGCTCGGGATGTTCACCGGCCCGCTCGCCGCGAGGGAGGATCCCGACGCGAACGTCGCGTTCGTGCCGCCGAAGTTCAGCTCGGCGGCGGGCGCCACGGTCACGCTGCCGGTCTGGGCCGTGGTGATGAAGCTGAACTCCAGCGTGCCGCTCTGGACGCTCACGCTGCCCGCGTTCGTGAACGAGCCACTCTGCAGCCGCGCGGTCCCGGCTCCGGCCGTGCGCGTGAAGGTCGCCCCGGCCTGGTTCTCGAATCCGCCCGTGCAGTCGATCAGTCCGTCGTTCATCCACTGCACCACGCCGCCGGCTCGATTGCGGAACGGCGCGGCCAGAAGCATCCCGCTGTCATTCACGAGCAGCAGCGTGCCGAAGTTGTCGAGCGGGCGCTGCAGGATCGGCAGGCTGGACTGACCGATTCCGGTCGAGGTCCACGTGACGCCCGGCGAGATCGTGAGCGTGCCGGTTCCCGCGAACGTCCCGCCCGACCGCCAGTCGAAACCCGGACCGGAGATGGTCACGTCGCCCGTGCCGCCGATGGTGGCGTTGCTCAGTACGAGGCCGTTCGAGAAGCTCGACGCCGCGGACAAGGTCAGCTTTCCGGTCGGCATGACGAACGGCTCGGCGCACGTGAGGCTGTTCACCACGTCCTCTACGTTCGCGCCGTGCGTCACCGACGCCGTGCCCGGCAGGTTCGGGATCACCACGTCGTCGCCGGGGGCAGGCAGGCGCGCGAGGTCCCAATTGCCCGCCGTGTGCCAGAGCCCATCCCCGGCCGTCCCGGTCCACGTGATGGTGGCGGCCGTCGCTTCCCCCGAAGCGACTGCCGCGAGCATCGAAAGCAATGCCAGGACCACCAGGGACCGGAGCCTGCCGAGCATGGGTTTCTCCCGAAGATGTGGTGCGAGTGCCGCCAGTGACGGGCTGCGGCGACGCTCGTCGAGCCTCGCCTTCATCACCTGACGCGCCATTCGCCCGCGAACCCGGACACGGAATCGTGCAAATCCTTCCCAACCACCGCCGCCGTGCGGCAGACTCGTGCGGCTCGCACCCGTCCCGGGAGATCTCTTCTTGGCCGCAGCGCCCGACATCACCCAGTTGCTGCTCGACGCCGGGGACCGCTCCCCTTCGGCGGTGGACGCGTTGTTCGTGGCGCTCTACGACGACCTGCGCCGGATCGCGCCGAGCGCATGCGCTACGAGTCGCCCGGCATGACGTTGCAGGCGACAGCCCTCGTACACGAGGCGTACGCACGCATGGTGGACCAGACGCGCGCGAGCTGGCAGAACCGCGCGCACTTCCTCGCCGTCGCGAGCCGCGTCATGCGGCGCGTCCTCGTGGACCACGCGCGGTCGCGCGGCCGACTCAAGCGCGGCGGCGACCACGTGCGCGACCGCTCGACGACCAGCTCGCCGCGGGCCGCCGATGGACGAGGACACGCTGCTCGCGCTCGACGACGCGCTTCGCCGCCTCGAGGAAACGCACGGCGGCGCGCGTGGTCGAGATGCGGTTCTTCGGTGGAGACGCAGGAGGAGTCCGCGAGCGCGCTCGGCGTGACCGACCGCACGGTGCGCAGGCACTGGGACTTCGCGCGCGCGTGGCTGTACCGCGAGCTCGGCGAAGGCACGGCCGGAGCGTGAGCGCGCGCGATCCGCGGGCGCCGGAAGTCTTCTCCGGACGCGCTCGAACGTGAAGCGCGACGAGCGCGCGCGGTTTCTCGACGAGGCCTGCGCGGGCGAGCCCGCGCGCTGCGCGCCGAAGTCGAAGGCGCTGCTCGCGGCGTTCCCACGCGCCGAGCGGTTGTTCGACTCGCCCCCGCCGTTCGCGCCACCGGCGGCCGCGGAAGCCGCGGCGGCCGATCCCGCGATCGGACGGGTGATCGGCGTGTGGCGGATCACGGAACGCATCGCCACGGGCGGCATGGGCGCCGCTCTATCGCGCCGAACGCACGGAAGGCTCGTTCGCGATGACCGCGGCGCTCAAGCTGATCCGCCCGGGCTTCGACACCCACGATCTGCTCGGCGATTCCGCCGCGAGCGCCAGCTGCTCGCGTCCCTCGCGCACCCGCACATCGCGCGACTGCTCGACGGCGGCTCGACGGCCGACGGCCAGCCCTACCTCGTCATGGAGTTCGTGGACGGCCTGCCCATCGACCGCTGGTGCGACGAGCATGCGCTCGACGTGCGTGCGCGCGTGCAGCGCTTCCTCGGCGTGTGCGAGGCCGTCGAGTTCGCGCACCGCAACCTGGTCGTGCACCGCGATCTCAAGCCGGGCAACATCCTCGTGGACCGCGAAGGCCGCCCGAAGCTGCTCGATTTCGGCATCGCCAAGCTGATCGGCGACGACGTGAATCACCCGATCTCACGCGCACGTCCGCGCGCGCGTTCTCCACCGCGCTACGCGGCCCCGAGCAGGTCTCCGGCGGGCCGATCCATCGCGAGCGGCCCACGACGGACTCGGCGTCGTGCTCTACGAACTGCTCACGGGACGCTCGCCGCACGGCGACGGCCGCACGATCGCCGAACTCGAGCGCGCGGCGCTCGACGGCACCATCGCGCCACCGAGCCGTGCCGTCTCTTCCGCGACGGTCGCGAAGCAGCTGACGGGCGATCTCGACACGATCTCTTCGCGCGCTCGCTCGTGAACCCGAACGCCGCTACGGCTCGGTACTCGAGTTCGCGGGCGATCTGCGCCGCCACCTCGCGGGCGAGCCCGTGCTCGCGCGGCCCGACACGGCGGCCGAGCGCTTCGTGCGATTCGCGCGCCGCAATCGCGCGCTCGTGACCGGGGTGGCCGTGGCGATCGTCGCGCTACGACGGCGCTCGTCGTCACGACGCTCGCACTGCGCGAGTCCCGCCGGCACGCGACGGAAGCCGAATGGCTCGCGCGTATTCGGGCGCGCTCGCCGCGGCCGAGGCGTCCATCGTCGGACACCAGAGCGGCGAAGCCGCCGCCGGCTCGAACAGGGCCGCGGCGGCTGCGCGACTGGGAGTTCCGCCTGCTGTCCGCGCGGCTCGACCGCAGCGCGACGCGCACTGGACCGCGCACGCTCGCGGCATCACGCGGCTGCGCTTCACGCGCGACGGCACACGGCTCGCGACCTCGTCACTCGACGGCACCGTCAAGTGGTGGAACGCGGTGAACGGCGAGTCGCTCGGCGTGTGGGGCCGTTCGACGCCGAGGCCGAGTGCGTCGTGCTCCCCCGCCCGACGGACACCGCGCTCGCCATCGGGCTCGCCGACGGCCGCGTGCTGCTCGTGCGCACGGGCGGCGGTGAGCGCCGCGCCAGATCGGCGCGGGCAACGCGTGGGCGCTCGTGGACTTTTCGCCCGGGGGCGATCGCCTCGTCGCCGGCTTCCAGAACGGCGAGGTCGCGGTCTTCGACGTCGCGAGCGGCGCCGAACGCGCGCGCTGGCGCGCGCACGAGGACTTCGCGATTCCGCAGTGGTCGCCGGCGGGCGACGTGATCGCGACGGGTGGAGGCGACGCGATGCTGCGACTCTGGGACGCGAACGGGCGCCGGCGCGCGGAGGTGCGCGCACACGACCGCCGCGTCTACGCGCTCGCGTGGAACGCCGCGGGCACCCGGCTCGTCACCGGCTCGATGGACCGGACCGCGACGGTCTGGGATGCGCCGGCGCTGCGTCCCGTCACGACATTCCAGGAACACGCGGGCACGGTGGCCGCCGTCGCGTTCTCGCCCGACGGCGCTCGTGTGCTCAGTTCGGGAGCCGACGGCCGCCTGCTCGTCTGGGACGCGGGTACTCGCGCGCTGCTCGCGGACCTGCACGGCCACCTCTCCGACGTCTCCGCGGTGGCGGTGGCACCCGCCGGCGGCGAGCTGGCGACCGGCGACTGGGGTGGCGAAGTCCGGGTGTGGCCGCCGGACGCCGAGGACGTGCGCACGCTGCGCCTGCCGACGGAACGGAACATGGTACCGACGCCCTTCGAGGCGCGCTTCGCCCCACGGAGCGCCACGATCGCGGCGGTCGTGAACCCGACCGGCACGGTGGAATGGAACGGCTCGAACGGGCGGCTCCTGCGTGTGCGCGAGGTGCCCGGCCGGCGGATCGCATGGGTCGCGGATTCGGCGATCGTGTCCATCGACGACGACGGCTGGCTGCGGCGGCTGGACGGCGGTCGGACGCGCTCCACGCGCGTGCCGGCCGGGGCGCAGCCTGCGCTGGACGTGCACGTCCGCTCCCGCCTCGTCGCGGTGGGCGGCGCGGATTCCACGATCCGGCTGTTCGGGCTCGAGGACCTCACGCCACGCGCCGTGCTCGGCAGGCACGATGCCGCGGTGCGCGACGTGGCGTTCTCACCCGACGGCCGTACGCTCGCCAGCGCCGGCCGCGACAGCGTCGTACGGCTCTGGGACGTGGCGAGCGGCAGGCTGCTGCGCGTGCTGCGCGGGCACCGTGACGTCGTGAACGACGTGGCGTTCGCGCCCGACGGCGAACACCTCGCGAGCGCGTCGCGCGACGGCTCGGTGCGGCTGTGGGACACGTCCAGCGGTGCGCTCGATGCCGTGCTCGTGCAGATCCGCACGAACTTCGGTGCGGTCGCGTTCCAGCCGGGCGGCCGGCGGCTCGCCGCGGGCTCCAACGACCAGCTCGTGCGGCTCTTCGACCTGCCCTCCCGCCGCGAGTTGCTCGCGCTGCACGGCCACGCCGGCCAGATCCTCTCGCTCACCTGGTCGGACGACGGCGAGAGGCTCGCCAGCACCTCCACGGACGGCACCGTGCGGATCTGGGAAGCGCCCGCGCCGCGGTAGGCGCTTCACGGGCGACCGGCACGACGCAGGCCCGGCGCGATCGCCTCCTCCGGACCACGAAAGTTCCCATGTCCGCTTCGGCGGCGGAATCGCGCGTACCTGTTCGAAGGGAAGTTCCGCCTCCCTCCGGCACCGCGCGCCGGGAGGACGAGAGCGCTTCGACACCGGGGATCCTCCATGACTTCCGCCCGCGCAAGCTTCGCCCGCCGTGTTCTTGCCAGCACCTTCCTGCTCAGTTCGCTCGCGGCGGACATCGCCTCGGGCTTCGCCTCGCTGACATGGGTGAACGCGCTGGGCGGCAGCGCGTCGACGGCGGCCAACTGGTCCCCCGCGCAGGTGCCGGTGACCGGCGACGACATCAAGTTCGCGCTGGCGGCGCTGTACTCCGTGGGCTTCGACGCCGGCGCCGACAGCGTGAGGAACATGGCCTTCAGCACGGGGAACGTGACGGTCTCGATCGCCGGGCAGCACGTGGCGACGGGCACGCTGACGCTCACCTCCCTGGCGGCCGACACCGTCGCCGTGCGGCTGAACAGCGGCACCCTGCGCGTCAAGGGCGCCGTGAACATGGGCACTGCCGGAAAGGCGCGCTACACCTCGGCCAACGCCGGAACCCGGCTGGTCGCCGAATCCAACCTGTCCGCCGGATCGAGCTCGGGCGCCATCGCCCGAATCAACGTGCTCGACGGGTCGCGTCTCGAAGTGGGCGGCATGGCGACGTTCGCGACCAGTGGCGCCTGTTCGACCGCGGTGCGCGGCAGGGACCCGGTGACGCACGAGCCGGCGGCGTTCACGACCGGAACAGACCTGCTGTTCAAGAACACTTCCCGCATGGATGTGCTCGACAGCGCCTTCGTGAAGGTCGGCCGCGACATGAGCGTGGGGCCGGAGTTGACGGGAGCGAATGCCGCGCTGCGCGTGGCGGGCGGCTCCCGGGTCGAAGTCGGTGACGACCTGCTCCTGTACCGGGACAACAGCTTCAACATCGGCACGAACCGCACGACCATCGAAACGGGCGCCGTGGTGGTCGTGGCCGAGACGACGCTCGTGAGCAAGGGGCTGTCCTCGCAGGGCCAGCTCGACCTGCTCTCCGGCGGCACGCTCGACACCCGCGCGTTCATCGTCAACACGAACGGCGTCGTGACCCATCAGGGCGGCAACCTGATCATCCGCGGCGGGCCCTATCGGGACTTCACGAAGACGAATCTCCCGAACCTCGGAGGGCGCATCGAGCTGCGTGACGGCGCCACGATGACGCTTTCTTCCTCGTCCGGTGATGCGCTCAGCATGATCGGCGGATCGCTTCGACTCACGACCGGCGCCAACCTGACGATCACCAGCGGGCCCACGCGATTCGCCGTGTTCGGATCGGGCGCCGTGGACGTGGACTCGGGCGGCGTCTTCACGACCCCGTCGGACATCCTGACGGGTCCGCAGAACGATCCGGCCCGCCTCACCGTACGCGGTGGAGGACACGTCACCGCCCGGAACATCAACATGGCGAGCTTTCCGAACTCGAACCTCGGCACGGTGGACGTCGTCGTCAGCGGAACCGGCTCCGTGCTGACGAGCGACATCTTCACCATCGGAGCCTCCTTCGACGGTGGCTCCTCCGGCTCGCCGGCCACCGCGCGGGTGGATTCCGGCGGCACGCTCGCGGCGAGCGGACTCAACCGGTTCGCCACGATCGGCCGGATGGGGTCGCTCCAGATCGGCCCGGGCTCCACCGCCGGTCCCTTCCAGGCCGTCACCTTGCGCGGCCTGCTCGCCATGCGAGGCGGAACGCTCTCCGCGAGCCAGACCGGCGTCTTCGGCTCGGACACCGCGAGCGTGAGGGGATTCGGGAGCGTCTCGGGAAGACTCCTCGCCACAAGTCCGGGCGCCGTCCTCCGCGCCGACGGTGGCACGCTCGTGCTCGGCGCGGCCGCCGACACCGGGGGCTTCCGCTGGGCCGGTCTCGTGGACGCGGGCAGCGCCGCGATTCAATTGCTCGATGCGGACCAGGCGTACGCGCATCGCGTGGCGATGGCCGGGGGCACGCTGACGGCTTCGAACGGACTGCGTCTCCTGGCCGGCGACACGCTCTCCGGGGCCGGGACGATTCAAGGTCCGGTGACGAACGACGGCGCGATCCTCGCGAGCGGGGGCCTGAGCTTCGGCGGGCTCTTGAGTGGCGCAGGCTCGTGCGTGGGCGATCGCGTCACGTTGCTTTCCGGCGGCGGCTTCCAGGGCGCGGGCGACTTCGCGGCCGAACTGCTCGCGAACGCGGGCTCGACCATCACCGCGACGGGAGATCTCGCGATGGGAAGCGCCGGCTCGGCCAACGGCGCCGAAGTGCACGGCACACTGCTGGTGGGAGCACACCACGTGACACTGCATGACGCCGACCAGGTCGCACTCGGGAACCTGACGAGGGTGCTCGGCGGCACGCTGTCGTTCACCGGCGGCCAAGTCACGGCCGGATCCGGTTGCCGTCTCGAAGGGTTCGGCACGCTCGAAGCCGGGACGCGGACGACGATCAACGGCGTTCTTGCACCCGGCGACTCACTCGGCACGCTGGTCACCTCCGGTCCGCTGCTCCTGCAGGGCGGCCGGCTCGAGATCCAGCTGGGCGACCACGCGAGCGCGCAGTGGGACCGGCTCAGCGTCGGTGGAACGCTCGACCTCGAGTCCGCGGCGCTGCGCGTGCGGCTTGCGCAGGGATTCACGTACGGCCTCGCCGACACGTTCGTCGTCGCGACGTTTGCTTCGTGCACGGGATCGTTCGCGACGCTCGATCTCCCGGCGGTTCCTGCGCCATGGAGCGTCGAGGTCGTCCAGCAGGCGAATCGGCTGCTCGTGGTGGTCGCGTTGAACCCCGCGCTCGCGGGCGTGCCGGGCTCGACGCTCCCCGGGGAGCTCGCCCTGTGGGCGAGCCCGCCGGCGTCCGGCCGCACCTCCGTGCGGCTCGCGCTCCCCGGCGAGGCCGACGTGGACCTTGCCGTGTTCGACATCGGGGGCCGCCGGATGGCGCAACTCGCCCGACAGCGATTCGCCGCGGGTGAGCACAGCTTCGCGCTCGAACACTCGAGCCTGCCGAACGGCATCTATTTCGTGCGAGCCACGGTGACGCACAACGCCCGTGCGGAGCGCAGGGTGGCCCGTCTCGTGATGCGCCGGTGAACGCAGAGCCGGTGACGCGCCACGCGTCACGGGCTCTGGGTCGGGCGCGCGCGCCGAACCTCAGAGTTCCGCGAGCGCCTCCGCCGCCTGGTGCGGCGTGAGCCGGCGCTCGGCGAGCGCGGCCAGCTGCTCGCGCCACGCGGCGTCGCCGACGCGGGTGCGGAACGCGCTCCACAGCCGCGCCTGCAGCAGGTCCTGCAGCCGCTGCTCGAGCCGCGCACGGCGGCGCTCTTCGAGCGTGCCGGTGTCGCGCAGGAACACGAGGTGCTCCTCGAAGCGGTCCACCAGTTCGCTCACGCCGCCGTTCTGCGAGGCGATCGTGAGGTGCACGGGGATCTTCCATTCGCTCGCGTGCGCGCGCAGTTCGAGCGCCGAACGGATCGCGAACGAGGCGCGTTCGGCGCCTTCGCGGTCGGCCTTGTTGATCACGAACAGGTCGGCGATCTCCATGAGCCCGGCCTTCATCGCCTGCACGGCGTCGCCGGATTCGGGCACGAGCACCACCGCGGTGCTGTCGGCGGTCTGCGCCACCTCGAGTTCGCTCTGCCCCACGCCGACCGTCTCGATCAGGATGCGCTGGAACCCCGCGGCGTCGAGTACGTCGCACACCTGCGCGGTGTGCACCGCGAGCCCGCCCATGCTGCCGCGCGTCGCCATGGAGCGGATGAACACGCCCGGGTCGCCCGACAGCTCGATCATGCGCACGCGGTCGCCGAGCAGCGCGCCGCCGGAGAACGGGCTGGTCGGGTCCACCGCCACGATCGCCACGGTCTCGCCGCGGCGCCGGTACTCCTGCGCCAGCCGCGTGACCAGCGTGCTCTTGCCCGCCCCGGGCGGCCCGGTGATGCCCAGCCGGAACGCCCGGCCGGAGCGCGCGAAGCAGGCGTTCAGCAACTCGACCGAACCGTCGGCCTCGTTCTCCACCCAAGAGATCGCGCGCGCGAGCGGTACGCGCTCGCCGGCGAGGGTGCGGCGGATGAGTTCGGGGGTGTCGAACGTGCTCACGATTTCACCGGTCGGACGGGTTCGGGGACGGCCAGCGGCGGGAAAACTCGGGAGCCGCACGCTACGGGCGGGCCCGCGACAGGGTCAAGCCGCGGCGCCCGGCACCGCCCGAAGGCGCCCGTCCGAACCCCCGGAAAAAATCCCGAATCGCCGTCGCTCCGCCGGGCATCAGACGGGGCGAAGAAATCCCGCGCGGCCGAGGCTCCATCCTCCCCGCTCCGGTCTTGCTGCGAGGGGACCGGGAAAGACATCACGCCTCAGCACACCTCCCGCAGTTCGCGAACGGCCGGCAGTCCGAAAGGACGGCCGGCCGTCTCGTTGTCGCGTGAAGCCGCTCAGTTGAACTTGGCGGGATTGAACCCCACGCCCACGCGCAGCTGGAAGTAGTCCGGCTCGATGCGCACCGAACCGGCGCCCAGCTGCTGCGGCACGCCGTACGAGTGCAGGTAGCGCACGCCGACGTCCACGCTCCACTTGTCGTTCATGTTGAAGTCCACGCCGGCGTTGGCGTCCCAGCCGAACGCGAACTCGTTTTCGTCGCGCAGGTTCTGGCGGATCTCGTTCTCGCGGTCACGGTCGTCGGGCACCACGACGTCGGTGCTGATGCCGTACCAGACCACGGCCACGTTGGTGCCCGCGTACGGGCGCAGGAACCCGCTGCTGTGCGAGCCGAACTGCGCGCCCACGTACAGGCGGCCGTAGTTCTGCGTGGTCTGCTGCTCGACGCGCAGCCCGGTGGTGACGTCCTGGAACTTGGTCGTGGTCGAAAGCAGGTTGACCACCTCGATCCCGCCGACCGCGGCGAACAGCCGGGCGGTCTGCGGCAGCTCGCCGACGACCTCGAGCCCGCCGCCGTAGCCGGGGCGGCCGTACTGGCGCGAGACTTCGTTGAGCGGGTCCATCTTGACGAAATAGCCTTCGATCTTCGCGGCCCGAGCGGGCGCGGCCAGCGACACGACGGCGAGCAGGGCGGCCGCGAAGGCGGCCGGGGTGAGGCGGCGCATGACGGTACTCCGAGGAAACAGGTCTGGGGGGAGCTGCGATGCCGCGCAGGGTGCCACATCGAACGGCGGCGCTCCATCGCGTGCGACGGCTGGGTTACGCTGCCGCGCCATGAATGGTTTCGCTCGTGCACTCGTGGTCGTGGCCGCCGCGCTCGTGGCGCTGGCGGCGCGCTCGGCGCTGCCGGGCGCGTTCTCCGCGCGGGCTTCGCAGGCCGCGCCGGCCGCGACCGCCCGCGAGCTGTGGCTGTACCAGGGCGCGAACCTCGCGGACACCGCCACCGTGGCCAAGTGCGAGCGGCTCTGGCGCCGCGCCGCCGCCGCGGGCTACACGCACGTCGTGCTGGTGGACCCGAAGTTCGCGCGGCTCGCCACGCAGGACGCCGCGTACTTCGCCCGCGCGCGCCGGCTGCGCACGCTCGCGGGTACGCTCGGGCTCGAGATCGTGCCGGGCGTGTCGCTGGTCGGGCGCGCGCAGGGCGCGATCCTCGCCATGGACCCGAACCTCGCCGAGTCGTGGCCCGTGCGCGACGCGCTGCTCGAGGTGCGCGGCGGCGTGGCGCGCGTGGTGGCCGATCCGCCGGTCGCGCTGGCGGCGAAGCCCGACGAAGCCGACCCGCTCTCGCACGTGCGCGACGGCGTGGCCGAAGTGCCTGGCAACGGCCTGAGCCGCGTGGGCTGGAACGTGCGCGTGTCGCCGTGGCGGCTCTACCACCTGCGCGTGCGGCTCACGGGCACGGACTTCCGCGGCGAACCGCGCGTGCGCGTGAACGCGGACGGCCGCGAACTGGCGCACGCCACGATCGCGCGGCCCGAGGGCGCGGCGCCCGAGTGGCGGGACGTGGTGTTCGACTCGCAGGACGCCACGCGCGTGCGCGTGCTGTTCTCGGTGGCGCCGGGCGCGCGCGGGCGGCTCGCGTGGTCGGAGTGGTCGCTCGAGGAGTGCGGACCGGTGAACCTGGTGCGCCGTCCCGGGCTGCCGTTCACGATCACCGGGCTGGTGGAAGGCCGCGACTACGCGCCGGTGCGCGACACGCTGCTCGGCATGCGGCCATGGCGCGGGCAGTTCGAGTACTGGCACGAGCCGCCCGCGATCCGCGTGAACCGCCCCGACGGCACGCGGCTGCGCGCGAGCTGGTGGTCGGCCGCGGTGCTGCTGCGCGGGCAGGCCAGCGCCTGCCTCGGCGACAGCGCGGTGCTGCGGCGCCAGCGCGACGAGATCGCGCGCGTGCGCGAGCTGTTCGGCGCGCGCACGCTGTTCCTGATGCACGACGAGATCCGCGCCATGGGGCTCGACCCCACGTGCACGGGTGGCGGCCGCGGCGTGGCCGACGTGCTGGCCGCGAACCTCGAAGCCTGCCGCGCCGCGGCGGGCGACGCGCGCGTGTTCGTGTGGAACGACATGGTGGACCCGCTGCACAACGCCGGCACCGGCTACTACCTGGTGCGCGGCGATCTCGCGCCGGTCGCCGCAAGGCTGTCGCCGCGGCTCGGGATCGCGAACTGGAACCACGCGAAGCTGGCCGAATCGCTGCGCGCGTTCGCCGCGCGAGGCCACGCGCAGGTGTACGCGGGCTACTACGACGGCTCGCCCGAAGACCTGCGCGGCGTGCTGCCCGTGCTCGAGCGCACGAAGGGCGTGACCGCGGTCATGTACACCACGTGGCAGGACCGCTACGACGATCTGGAAGCGTTCGCGCGCATCGCACGCGGCGAACGCTAGCGCCGCTTCGCGTCGCGGTTGCGGGCGACCGCTTCGAGCACGCGCGCCGCGATGTCGGCGGCGGCGTTCGGGTGCGCGAGCTGCGCGGCGTTCTCGCGCACACGTGCACGCGCGGCCGGGTCGGCGAGCCAGCGCTCCACGGTGAGCGCGACGTCGTCCACGGTGCTCGCGTGCACCGCGGCGCCGCCGGACTCGAGGTACTGCGTGTTGCGTACCTCCTGCCCCGGCGTGGGCCGGAACACCACGAGCGGCGTGCGCTTGATGAGCGCCTCGGAGCACGTGAGCCCGCCCGCCTTGCTCACCACCACGTCGGCGGCTTCGAGCAGCGCGTCCACTTCGTGCGTGAAGCCGAGCGCCTTGAGCCGGCCCGCACGCGCGGCGGGCGTGCCTTCGAGCCCGCGGCGCAGCTTCTCGTTCATGCCGCACACCACCACGACCTGCGGCTTCGAACCGAGCGCGACCAGCTTGTCGGCCAGTTCGGCCATGGGCCCCACGCCGCTGCCGCCACCCATCACCAGCACCACCGGGCCGTTCGGGTCGAGGCCGAAGCGCGCGCGCGCCGCTTCGCGGCCGATCGTGCGTGCGAAGCGCGGGTCCACGGGAATGCCCGTGACCTCGATGCGCTCGCGCGGCACGCCCAGTTCGTGCAGTTCGTCGGCCACCAGGTCGCTGGCCACGAAGTAGCGGTCCACGTGCGGGTACACCCACACGGGGTTCGCGGTGAAGTCGGTGATCACCACGTACAGCGGCACCGGCAGCTTGCCCGCGCGGCGGCGCGGCCACAGCGCCTCGACCGGCAGGAAGTGCGTGCACACGATCGCGTCGGGCTTCTCGCGGTCCACGACACGCAGCAGCCGCCGCAGCGACAACCGGTCGAACGCCTCGCGGCCCGGCGCGAGCGCCTGCACGATGCGCTGCTGTTCGGACAGCGCGTACACCGCGCTCCAGAGCACCGGCGCCTTGGACGACACGTGCAGGTAGCCCTGCGAGTAGCTGGTGCGGTACAGCCGCGACGTGAACAGCAGCGTGTCCACTTCGCGCACCACGGCGTCGGGCGACTGCGCCGCGAGCGCATTGGACAGCGCGATCGCCGCGGTCTTGTGCCCGCTGCCGGCCGTGGCGTGCAGCACCGCGATGCGCGGGCCCGCGGCGGCCGACGCGTGCAGCGTGCCCACGGCCACCACGCCGCCGCCTTCGGCCGGGAACAGCACTTCGTGCCCGTCCGACAGCGCGCGCAGGCGCCGGCGCCACCACGCACGCTGCGCCCGCAGGCGCGCGCGCCACTGCGCGCTCATGCGCGGCAGCTTGAAGCGCGGGATGCGCGAGAAGTCCGGCACGCGCGGCAGGCCGGCCACCTTGGGCAGTTTCGGGATGCGCGGGATGCGTGGCAATCGGACCATGTGCTCGGCGACTCACTCCGTGACGGCGTTGCGGTAGTGCGTGAGCGTGGCGCCGCCGTACGTCACGTCGAGCGCCACCACGTCCACGCGCACCTCGCGCGCGCCCTGCTGCTCGAGCGCGTGGGCCGCGCGCACGAGCCGTTCCTGCTTGCGGCGGTCCACCGTGGCCGCGGCGCCGCCGTAGTCGCCGCGGGTGCGCAGCCGCACCTCGACGATCACGGTGACGCCGGCGTCGTCCACCAGCAGGTCCACCTCGACACCGCCCGGCCGCGCGTTGCGCGCCACCACGCGGCAGCCCGACAGTTCCAGATACGCCGCGGCCAACGCCTCACCGGCGCGGCCGCGATCCTGCGCGAACCCCATGCGTAGCCTCGTGCGGGGGCGAGTGCAGGGCCGGGAATGTAGCACGCGGCCCGCGCGGGCGTGGTTCGGCGCGGGTGGGCGCCGTGAGTGGAATCCGTCGCTCGCCCGCGCCGCGCGCTCACCCCAGCGGCAGCTCGAGCGCGTTCATGGGCGCGAAGCTCATGCGGTGCGCGGGGCACGGGCCGTGGTCGCGGATCGCCTGCATGTGCGACGGGCTTCCGTAGCCCTTGTGCTGCGCGAACCCGTACGCGGGCCAGACGCGGTCGAGCCGCGTCATGATCCGGTCGCGCACCACCTTGGCCAGGATGCTCGCGGCCGCGATGGACAGGCAGGTCGCGTCGCCGTCCACCACCGCGCGCTGCTCGCACGTGAGCCCGGGCGCGGTGTCCTTGCCGTCCACCAGCACCAGTTGCGGCTGCAGCGACAGTCCGCGCACCGAGCGCGACATGGCGTAGAGCGTCGCGCGCCGGATGTTGTCGCGGTCGATCGCACGCGGCCCGATCACGCACCAACGAAACGCGCGGGCCCCGTTGAGGACCCGCGCGTACAAGACTTCTCGCTTCGCAGCGGTGAGCTGCTTGCTGTCGTCCAGACCGTCCCATTCCAGCGACAGGTCCAGCACCACCGCGGCGGCGACCACCGGACCGGCCAGAGGCCCGCGTCCGGCTTCATCCACCCCGGCCACCGTGACGCGCGTGCCGGCCATCTCGGCCTCGGCGCGCGCCAACCGGCGCCAGCGCGGCTCGGTCACTTCGCGGACGTCTCTCCCGGCATCGCCTTGTCCTTCAGGCGCGCCGCCTTGCCGCGCTTCTTGCGCAGGTAGAAGAGCTTCGCGCGACGGACCTTCTTCTGGCCCAGCACCTTGATGTCGGCGATCGACGGCGAGTGGATCGGCCACGTGCGCTCGACCCCGATGCCCTCGGAGATCTTGCGGACCGTGAACGTCTTGCGCATGCCGGCGCCACGAATGTTGGTGACCTCGCCCTTGAACTTCTGCTGGCGGGTCTTGTCGCCTTCGACGACTCGCACGCTCACCTCGACGGTGGTGCCGGGGCGAAGGTCGGGCACGTCGGACTTGATCTGGGTGTTTTCGATCTTCTGGATGAGGCCCATGGCGGGCTCCTTTCTCGGCTATCGAGCCCGTGGGACGGGCCTGCGGATGCGGCGCGGGACTATAGCCGACGGCCCGGGCCGAAGCCAAGCCGCCCGGCGGCCGGAAGGGCGGAAAATGCGCCTTGGCGGAGCGGTTTTCGGGGATTCGGGCCGGTTTCGGGGCCCGCGAGCCGCCCGCCGACCGGCCGGACGTGCCCCGGCGTGGGCGGCCGGCCCTAGCGCATGAGCGGCACGAAGACCGACTTGAGCCCGCCGAGCGTGAAGCTCATGGCCGGGTTCGGGTGCATCGCCATGCCCGACCCGAGCGTCTCGTCCTCCCAGCGCTGCAGCCACCAGACCGTCGAGTCGGGACGCACGCCGCGCTCGACCAGGTCGTGCGGGATCGCCGCCGAGTCCCCACGCACGAAGAAGAACAACGCCGAGCCGTTGATCACCCGGCGCTCGAGTGTACCCGAGCCCATGTCGAGGTCCGCCAGCACGCCCAGTTGCGTACGCACGATCTTGTGGAAGCGCGGGTTCTTGCCCGGCCGGGGATCCGGCAGCGTGACTGGTGCGCGATCGGACGTGAGCGAAATGCTCACGAGCCGGGGAGACTGCGTCGAACGGTCGAACATGCGCTGGAGCGCGATGCTCTCGACCTCGCGCGTCCACGGCACACCCTGCCAGCGCTGCGCCGCCGAGTCGCCCGAGGCGAACACGAACTCGAAGTCCGCCGTCACCCGATCGAGGCAACTCGGATCGCGCCGATTCCAGTCCCACGCGATCCGCGTGGTCGCCATCGCCGGCGTGTTCGGCGGCGGTGCGGGGTCGGTCACCGCGGGCTGGACGGCAGTCGTGCTCTTCGAGCAGCCGGAGAGCGCGAGCAGAAGGCTCGTCATGTAGATGAGCACAGCGAATCCGTGAACCCGTCGTGTGGTGTCCATGCTCGTGATGCTACCCCGCGAGCCCTCGGAGCACTCCGGGGAAAATCATCCACGTGGTTCTCTCCTGCCCAGCAACCGCGCCCCCCCCGTCGAGAACACTCGCTCCAAACCCAGTTGTCCCATCGCCCGCGGCGAAATCCAGCCCACCCCGGAGCCACTCGCCGCTTCCCCGCCGCTTCGACTACTCTGCCGCCCTCATGTTCGCCCGCAGCCGCCAGCTGTTCGCCTCCGCCATGTTCGTGCTCGATGCCGCGCTCGTCGCCGCGTCGTGGTTCCTCGCGTACTGGCTGCGCTTCTTCGCGCTGCCGATCGACGCCCCGCTCGGCATCCCGCCGTTCCGGCTCTACGTCTGGACCTGCGCCGTGCTGGTGCCGACCGCGCTGCTCGTCCTGCGGTCGTTCCGGCTGTACCGCTCCGCCCGCACCGCGCGCCTCGGCCACGAACTGCTCGCGCTCGCGCAGTCGCTCGTCGTCACGTCGGCGCTGCTCGCGCTCGGCTCGTACCTCGTGCGCGGCGAACTCTCGCGCCTCGTGATCGCCGTGTTCTTCGTCGTCGCCATGGCGCTGTTCGGCGGCAGCCGCGTCGTGCTGCGGCTCGCGCTGCGCACCATGCGGCGGCGCGGCTACAACCTGCGCCACATCCTCGTGGTCGGCACCGGCAAGCCCGCCGAAGCGCTGCTCGCGAAGATCGGCCGGCACCAGGACTTCGGCCTCGCGGTGCACGGGCTCGTGAGCGCCGATCCCGCCGAAGTCGGCCGCACCGTGGCCGGCGTGCCCGTGATCGGCACGCTCGACGACCTGCCGCGGCTGTCGGTCGAGCAGGCCACGCAGATCATCTACATCGCGCTCGCGCGTTCGGAGTGGCAGGCCGAAGAGCGCGCGCTGCAGCTGCTGTCGGACTCGACCGCGTCCGTGCGGCTCGTGCCCGACCTGTCGCAGGCCTACCGGCTCAACGCGAGCGTCGAGGACTTCGACGGCATGCCCGTCGTGCTCGTGACCGACAGCCCCGAGCAGGGCTGGAACGCCGTCGTGAAGCGGCTGTTCGATCTCGCCGGTTCGGGCCTCGGGCTGGTCGTGATCTCGCCGCTCCTGCTCGTGCTCGCGATCCTCGTGCGACTCGATTCGCCCGGCCCGGTCTTCTACACGCAGGAACGCATCGGGCTCAACGGCCGGCGCTTCCGCATGATCAAGTTCCGCAGCATGCGCGTGGGCGCCGAAGCGCAGGGCGGCAACTGGACCACGGCGAACGACCCGCGCCGCACGCGGCTCGGTGCCACGCTGCGCCGGCTGTCGCTCGACGAACTGCCGCAGCTGTGGAACGTGTTCGTGGGCGACATGAGCCTGGTGGGCCCGCGGCCCGAGCAGCCCGAGCACGTGGACCGCTTCCGCGGCTCGATCCCGCGCTACATGCTGCGCCACCACGTGCGCGCCGGCATGACCGGCTGGGCGCAGGTCAACGGCCTGCGCGGCGACACGCCGCTCGAACAGCGCATCGAGTACGACCTCTACTACATCCAGCACTGGTCGCTGTTCTTCGACCTGCGGATCCTGCTGCTCACCGTGGGGCGCGTGTTCCGCGACGCCAGCGCGCACTGACGGCCGCGCGAATCCGGCCTTGGCCGGGGCGGCGCGGCTTCCGTATGCTCTCCGCCCCTCCGGCACGTCACCCCGCGGCTCCCCCACGCGCCCGCCGGCGGCCCGTCCTGCCACGCCCCACGTCCGTCCGGCCCACGAGGACCACGCCCGCATGCGCACGTCGCACGACCGCCCGCTGCTGCTCCGGCTCGGCCTGCTCGCCTGCCTCGCGATCGGCACGTTGCACACGATCCACTACTGGCCGGAAGTCATCGACGACTCGTACATCTTCTTCCGGTTCGCGCGGAACTTCGTCAACGGCCACGCCTACGCGTTCAACGCGGGCGAGCCGAACGTCGAGGGCTTCTCGAGCTTCACGTGGTTCTGGCTGTGCGTGGCCGGGCTGCGCATGGGCGTCGCCGACCTGCTGAGCTTCGTGAAGTGGTGCGGGCTCGCGCTGCACCTGGCGACGATCGTGGGCGTGTTCGCGCTGGCCGACGGCTTCCGCCGCGACGCGAAGCCGTGGGCGCTGGTCGCGCCGGCGCTGTACGCGCTGCACCCGTTCGGCGCGTACCACGCGGTCACCGGGCTCGAGACCCCGCTCTCCATGGCGGCGATCGTCGCCAGCATGCTCGCGCTCACGCGGCTCGCCACGCATCCGCGCGCGGCGTTCGCCGGACTCGCGCTCGCGTGGGTGACGGTCGCGTGGACACGGCCCGAGGGCTTCGGCTACGTGGCCGGCTGCTTCGTGGCCGCGCTCGTGCTGCTCGAGCGGCCCGCGCGAGGGCCGCTGCTGCGCGCGGCCGCGGTCGCCGCCGTCGCGCTCGCGGCGCTGTTCGCGTGGCGCTGGCTCAACTTCGGCGCCGTGTTGCCGAACACCGTCGCCGCCAAGGCGGCCGGCGCGTCGGGCCACGAGACGCTGCGCACCGGGCTCGTGTACGTGGTGCACTTCTTCCATCCGCTCCCGATCCCGACCGAAGTGCTCGCGTCGCTGTTCACGCTGGGCGTGCTCGTGCGGCGCGGCAACCGTCGCGACCTGCTGCTGTGCGCCCCGATCGCGTGCGCGATGGGCTTTTCCGCCATCGTGCGCGGCGACTGGATGCACTCGTTCCGCTTCATGCTGCCCGCGGCGCCGTTCCTCGCGCTGCTCACCGCGCGCGCGCTCGAGGAGTTCGCCGCACCGCTCGGAGCCGGCCGCGGCGGCCCGCTCACGGCGCGCATCGGGATGGCCGCGGCCGCGCTGGTGGTGGCGCTCTCGGGCCTGCAGTTCGCCATGCTCGACAAGGCGCGCGACCGCGTGGACGGCTTCGGCCGCGGCTGGAAGCCCGCGAACTGGGTGCTGCGCGCGCCGGGCCGGCTGAACGAGGAGTTCCCGCCGCGCATCGCGGGCGTCACGCGCTGGTCGCTCGAACACCTGGGCCGCGACCAGAAGATCGCGACCGCCGACATCGGCTTTCCCGGCTGGACCCTGAACGCGCCGCTGCTCGACGTGGCCGGGCTCACCGATCCGGCGATCGCGCGGCTCATGCCCGTGCGCGACACCGTCGGGTTCGCCGAGCGGCTGCGCGAACAGGCGCCGGCCGTGATCGTCATGCGCACCGAGCACGGCATGCCCGTCGCGGTGTGCGACCGGCTCATCGAGGGCAGCGGCGTGCTGGCCGGGTACACGTACGTGGATTCGCTCGAGAGCTACTCGGAAAGCTCGCGCGCCGTGGTGTTCCGGCGCAACGGCGTGGCGCTCGACGTGCCGCCCGACTCCGTGCTCGCGCACTTCGACGACGCGATCCTCCACAATCCCAAGGTCGCGGCGCTGCGCGCGTGGCGCAACGAGTTCGCGGCGCGCCACGGCCGGGCCGCGCGGTGAGCGTCGCGCACTTCATCCTGTACGTGCCCGACCCGCGCGCGAGCGCGGAGTTCTGGACGCGTGCGCTGGGATACGCGCCGCGGCTCGACGTGCCCGGCATGACCGAGTTCGACCTGGGCGGCGGCGGCGTGCTCGGGCTGATGCCCGAAGCCGGCATCCGCCAGCTGCTCGGCGACGCGCTGCCCGATCCGGCGGCGGCCGGCGGCGTCCCGCGCGCCGAGCTCTACCTGCTGGTGGACGACGTCGCCGCGGCCCACGCGCGCGCCTGCGCCGCCGGTGCGCGCGAGCTGTCGCCGCCCGCGGCCCGCGACTGGGGACACGTCGCCGCGTACGCGCTCACGCCCGACGGCCACGTGCTGGCGTTCGCGCGCGAAGCCTAGGCGAAGCGCCGCTCGAGTTCCTCGACCAGCCGCGCGAGCTGGTCCTCGCGGCACCACTCGCGTTCGACCGTGGCGCGTGCGCGCGCCGCGCGTGCGGCGGCGGCCTGCGGCTCGGCGAGCGTGCGCGCGATGCCCTCGGCCAGGGCGGCCGGGTCCTGCGGCGGCACCACGCACGCCAGGTCCTGCTCGCGCAGCACGTCGGCCGCCCAGCCGGTACCCGCGTACACCACCGGCACGCCGGTCGCGAAGTACTCGTAGCTCTTCGCCGGGAACACGATGTCGTCGAGGATCGGCGTGCTGCGCGTGTGGCTCACCAGCACGTCGCTCGCGCGGTAGTGCGCTTCGAGCGCCTCGGGCGTGGTCGCGTACGGCGCGAGCGTCACGTTGCGCAGCCCGCGCTCGGCGATGCTCGCCGCGATCCCCTCGCGCTCGGGCCCGTCGCCCACCAGCACGAAGTCCACGTGCGCCAGCTTCGCCGCCGCCTCGACCAGCACGCCGATGCCGTGGTTGTAGCCCATGAGGCCCACGTACGACACGCGCGAGCGCAACGACGCACGGCGCACCGCAGGCGCGCCGGCGGCGTTCGCGAACCGCGCCAACCACGCACGCGGCACGCCGTTCGCCAGCGTGTGCACGCGCGACTCGGGCACGCCCTCGCGCACGAGCACGCGGCCGAGCCCGGCCGTGGCGGCGACGGCGAGATCGGCGCGCTTCATCTCGTGCATCAGGAACGCTTCGAGCCCGCCCAGCAGGAACCGCTGCACGCCGCTCGTGGGCGCGCTCTCGCGCGCGTAGCGCCACGTGAGGTCGCGCACGTCCCACACGAAGCGCGCGCCCGTGCGCCGCGCCCAGCCGGCGGCGAACGGCGCCAGGAACATGCTCGGCGTGCTCACGAGCACCACGTCGGGCCGTTCGCCCGCGGCGCGCCACTCGCGCGCGGCGGCGTCCACGAGCGCGCGGCTCATGCCGATCTCGCGCCACGCGCGCTTCACGAGCGAGCGGTCGTGCGGCTTGAACGCCGGGCCGCGCTGCACGGGAAAGCCGCGCGCCGCGTCGGCGGCCGCCCAGTCCACGCCGTCGTAGAGCGCGGGCTCGGGGTAGCCGGGCGCGAGCGTGTGCACGCGCAGCGCGTGGCGCGCCGCCAGCGCGGCGGCGAGGGCGCCGGTGCGGTTGGCGCCCGCGGCCGTCTCGGGCGGGAAGAACTGGGTGAGGAGCGAGAGTTTCAACATGCCGGGGGCCTCGCCTCCGGCGAGGTGCGGTCGGCGCCGGGGCCGGCACCGGCGCCGCCCCCCGAGAAGGCTCGCGGCTCCGCGCAGCCCGCGGCGCGCGCCAGCTGTGCGTAGCACGCCAGCAGTTCGCGCGACTCGCGCTCCCACGAGTATTCCCGTTCGATCGCCGCGCGGCCGAGCGCGCCGCGGCGCTGCGCGGCGGCGGGATCGGCCACCAGCGCGTCGGCGGCACGCGCGATCGCGGGCGGGTCGAACGGGTCCACGTACACGGCCGCCTCGCCCATCGCCTCGCGCCACACCGGGAAGTCCGACGCGATCACGGGCAGGCCCGCGGCCATGTACTCGAACATCTTGACCGGCAGCGAATCGAGATGGTTGGGCACCGGGTGCAGCACGAGCAGTCCCGCGCGCGCGTCCGCGAGCAGCGCCGCGACTTCCGCGCGCGAGCGCCACGGCAGCGCGGTCACGCGCGCCCAGCCCGGCTCGGCGGCGATCTCGCGTTCCAACGCGGGCGGATCGAAGCGCCCGGCCAGCGTGAAGCGCGCGGTGGCCGCGAGCGCCGCGGCGCGCGTCATTTCGCGCAGCCCGCGGATGCCGTTGAGCCCGCCCAGGTACACCGCGACGGGCGCGCGTTCGGCGAACGGCGTGGCGCCGGTCGCCGGGAACTCCGACAGCAGCGGCACGTTGCGCACCAGGTGCGTGCGCGGCCCGGCGAAGCGCGGCGCGATGCCGGGCGTGGCCACGATCACGGCGTCGAGGCACGCGCAGGCCGCGCGCTCGAGCACGTCCACGCACGCGGCGAGCGCGCCGCGCAGCCACGCGGGCAGGTAGTGCTTGCTGCGCACGTCCTTCGGCAGGTTCTCGTGCACGTCGTGCACGGCGCGCCGGCCCATGAGCTTCGCGAGCAGCGCGTACGGCAGCAGTTCGGGATCGTGCGTGTGCAGCACGTCGGCGCCGCTCGCGAGCGCCGCCCGGAACACGCGCCAGGCGCCCACGGTGGCGCGCGCCGCGCGGCCCGCCGGGTGCGGCACCGCGCGCACGCGCACGCCGTCGCGCGTCTCGTCACGATCGTGCGGCACGCACAGCGTGACCTCGCAGCCCGCGGCCGCGAGCGTGCGGCATTCCTTCAGGAACACGCGCGCGTCGAACGCGTCGTGCGTCGTGGTCAGGTGCGCCACCCGCAGCGGCCGCGGCGCGCTCACGCGAACTCCGCCCCCGTGCGCCGCGCCCATTCGACCAGGTTGAGCCAGCGCCACGCGCGGAAGTCGCTGCGCTTCGCCTTGGCGGCGATGGCGCCCCACTGTTCGCGCAGCACGGGCGCGTTCAGCGCGGGCACGCGCGCGAGCGCGTCGCCCGCGAGCAGCGGCTCGACCTGCGGCGCCAGCGACGGCAGCCACACGTGTTCGGGCGTGGCGAAGCCGATCTTGTCGCGCCGGTCGAGGATCGCGTCGGGCACCAGCCCGCGCATGGCACGGCGGAAGACCGCCTTCGACAGGCCGGTCGGGTCGATCACGTACTCCTCGGGCAGCGTGAACACGAACTCGGCGAGCGCCGGGGTGAGGAACGGGACGCGCGACTCGATCGAGTGCGCCATGGAGTTGCGGTCCTCGTAGCGCAGCAGCATGGGCAGGCTCGACCACGTGGTGGCGCGCAGCAGCTGCTCGCGCAGCACGTACGGCGAACCGCCGAACGTGTACTTGGCCGGCTGCGTCACCACGCCGCGTTCGGCGAACCACGCCGCGTTCAGCCACGCGGGCACCAGCTCCTGCCCGACCATGCGGCGCAGCGGCCCCTGCAGCGCGGGCGGCACCAGGAACTCGCCCGCCCAGAGCGCGATGCCGCGGCGGCCGGGATCGCGGCTCGCCCGGCGCGCGAACGCGATCGCCTCGGCGAAGCGGCCCTGGCGCGCGAGCGAGGCGAGCCGCATGGCGGTGTGCGGCAGGTAGCCGCCCAGCAGCTCGTCGGCGCCCTGGCCGTCGAGCATCACGGTGATGCCGTGCTGCTTCGCGAGCGCGAACACGCGGTGCTGCGCGTGAATGGACGTGCTGCCGAACGGTTCGTCCTGCGCGGTGAGCAGCGCGTCGAGTTCGCCGGTCAGCGTGCCCGCGCTCGCGCGCGTCTTGTGCACGACGGCGCCCGCACGCGCGCCGACCAGGTCCACCCAGCGCTCCTCGGTGAGCGCTTCGTCGTCGGCGATGTAGCTGAACGCGTGCAGCTCGAGCTTCGGCTCGACCTCGCGCATCGCGGTCACGATCGCGCTCGAGTCGATGCCGCCCGACAGCGCCGCGCCCACCGGCACGTCGGAACGCAGGTGCAGCCGCACGCTGTCCACGAACAGTTCGCGCAGCCGCGCCGCGGCCTCGTCGAAGCTGCCCGCGAACCCGCCGGCGGCCTTCAGCTCCCAGTAGCGCTTCGGCTCGCCGACGCGTGCGCCGTCGAGCGTCACCGTCATCCAGTGCGCCGGCGGCAGCGACTTCACGTGCGCGAACATCGTGTCGGCGCCGTGATCGGTGAGCCCGAAGCGCACGTAGTCGTACACGCGCTGCGCGTCCACCGTGCGCGGCACCGTGGGCAGCTCGAGCAGCGCCTTCTGCTCGGACGCGAACGCGAACCCGCCGTCCCAGCGCGCCCAGTGCAGCGGCTTGATGCCGAACGGGTCGCGCCCCAGCGTGAGCGTGCGCTCGGCCACGTCGAGCAGCGCGAACGCGAACATGCCCACGAGGCGCGGCAGCGTGGCGGCCGCGCCTCGGCGCGCGAGCAGCTGCAGCAGCACTTCGGTGTCCGACGTGGAACGGAACGTCACGCCCTCGGCGGCCAGTTCCTCGCGCAGCTCGACGTAGTTGTAGATCTCGCCGTTCAGGATCAGGTGGTGCCGGCCGTCGGCGGTGCTCATGGGCTGCCAGCCGGCCTCGGACAAGTCGAGGATGGACAGCCGCCGGTGCCACAGCACCACGTCGGCGTCGGGCCCGATGCGCGCGGCGTCGCGGCCCACGGCCAGCCCGCGCGGATCGCGCACGAGCACGCCGAAGTCGTCCGGGCCGCGGTGCGCGAGTGTGCGCTCCCAGCCGCGCACGGCGTCGGCGCAGCGGCCCAGCGTTCCGACGAATCCCGCGATCCCGCACATGGTTCAGCGCCCTCCCGCGCGCGCGGCCCTGAGCGCCGCGACGTCGGCCGGCGTCGGCACGAGCGCCGACGCGGGCGCGCCCTCGCGGCGCAGCACCTCGGCGATCATCCACGCTCCCGTGAGCACGTACGACACGTTCATCGCGAGCACGGCGCCTCCGGCGCCACGGGTGGGCACGAGGAACAGGCCGCCGGCGATCGTGACCAGCAGGCCGGCCGATGCGGCCGCGATGTTGACCACGTAGCGGCCGTGCCCGGCATGGTACGCCTGCGCGACCATGGACACGCCCAGCACGATCGCGCCGGGCAGCAGCTGCAGCAGCACGGCGCGCACGCCGGCAAAGTCGCGGCCGAGCAGCCCGGTGACGCGGTCCACCGGCAGCACCAGCGCGGCGAGCGCCGCCACGAGCATGGCCGCGAGCGAGACGCGCAGCAGCAGCAGCGCGAACGCGCCGGCTTCACGCGGGCGCGCGGCGCCGTCGCGCGACACCCGGCTGAGCGCCATGGACGCGAGGCTGTTGACCGGGATCCACAGCACCTCGGCGAACGCCACGGCCGTCGAGAACAGTCCCACCGTGGCGAGCCCGGCGGACTTCTCGAGCGCGAAGAACAGCCCGCGATAGTTGAGGAACTGCACCAGGTTCGACGTGCTCGCGAGCGAGCCGTAGCCGAGCAGGCGGCGCAGCAGGTCGCCCGCGCCGACCGGCGCGCCGCGCCACGCGGGATCGAGCGAGCGCGCGTGCAGCCAGACGAACGGCAGCGACAGCACCAGCGCGAGCGCGGCGGCGATCGTCCACACCACGTAGAACTCGTCGGGCGAACGGAAGCCGCGCGTGAGCGCCACGCCCACCGCCAGCGCCATGACCGGGAACAGCCGCAGGAACTCGAGCAGGCTCGCCTGCCACACCGCGCGCCCCGACAGCAGCACGCACGCGTTGACCACGAGCATCGCGTTCAGCGACGCGACCGTGCCCACGAGCGGTGCGCGCCGGCCGATCGCGGCGCCGAGCAGCGGCAGGTGCGGCGCGAGCGCCACGGCGGCCGCGGGAATGAGCACGCAGAACGCGTACGACAGCGCCATGAGCCGCGCGAGGTGCGGCCGGCTCGGCTCGCGTGCGCTCAGGTACACGATGCCCGCGCCGCCGGTGAAGCCCACGACCAGCATGAGCAGGTTGACGCTGGCGCTGAACAGCGCGATCTCGCCGCGCACCGCGATGCCGAACCAGCGCGCGGTGAGCACGAGCAGCAGGAACTGGCTCGCGGCCAGTCCCGCCTTGAAGCCCATGATCGCGAGGCCCTCGCTCGCGGTGCGCACGGCGCTCAGGCCCTTCCGCCGGGGACGCCGGCGGCGCCGTCGCGGCCCCACGCGCGCGACGCCCACGCGAGACCCGCGAGCACGTACACGTGGTAGAGCAGTTCCTCGTCGCCGAAGTTCCACTCGAAGCAGGCGGCCACGAGGAACCCCGCGAGCGCGGCGAACGCGCCCAGCCGCAGCGCCATGGCCAGCTCGTCCTCGCCGCGTTCGCGCAGCCGCCGCGCGAACGCGCGTCCCGGCGCCGCGCAGCGCAGCAGCATGGCGTACAGCCACGCGAACGCCGCCAGCCCGGCCACGCCCATGGTGGCGGCGATCTGCACGTACGCGTTGTGCAGGTGGCCGACGCTCTCGGTGGCGCCCGGCAGCTTGTAGCGCTCGTACACGCCGTGCATGTCCACGAGCCCCAGCCCGGTGAGCGGGCGCTCGCGGAACATCTTGAGCCCGGCCTGCCACATGAGCAGCCGTTCGCCGTTGTACGAGTAGCTGGAGTCGAACATGTGCCGCAGCCGCACGCCGAAGTCGCCGGGCGCGAACGCCACCGCGCCCACGGCCAGCACCACCAGCGCCGCCACGCCCAGCGGCCACACGAAGCCCAGCACCACGCCCGCGCCGGCGAGTGCGCCCAGCCACGAGCTGCGCGTGTACGTGGCCGCGAGCGCCGCGCCCGTGAGCGCGGTCACGGCCACGGCCCCGAACCGCCAGCGCGGCGCGCGCGCGAGCAGCGCGACCGCGAACGCGACCGGGAACACGAGCTGCAGCTGCCCGCCGTAGGTCATGTGGTGGTGCGCCAGTCCGCGCGCACGCCACGCGTAGCTGTGGCCGTGCGCCCACCACTGGCCGAACCCGAACGCGGCGCTCACCGCGCCCATGACCAGGTAGGCCGCGAGCGCGCGGTGCCCGGCGCGGCGGTCGCGCGCGTGCAGCGCCGCCAGCATCACGAGCAGCGGCATGAAGAACTTGTTCGCGCGCGCGAAGCTGTGCGCGGGATCGATCGCGCACGCGCTCACCAGCACGAACGCCGCGAGCCAGCCCGCCGCCGCCCAGCGCACCGGCGTCGCGGGCCACTGCGGCCGCGTGGCCGCGGGCGACGCCGCGAGCCACGCCAGCGTGAACACCGTGCAGCCGACCGCGGCGATGCCCATGGGTGCGATCGGGCCCCCGAGTGCGACCACGAGCAGCACGAAGAAGACCGCGGCGGCGTTCCGCAGCGCGGGAACCATCACTCGCCTTCGGCGCGCTTTTCGGCCCGCATCGCCGCCTCGCGCGCGCGCTGCAGCTTGCCCAGGAACGTGCGGTCGTCGGAGTCGAGGTCGGCGTGTTCGAGCAGGTCGGGGCGGCGTGCGAGCGTGCGCTCCAGCGCCTGTTCGCGGCGCGCCTTCTCGATGTTCGCGTGGTGCCCGCTCATGAGCACGTCGGGCACCTTCCAGCCCTTGTACTCGGCGGGCCGCGTCCAGTAGGCGCAGTCGAGCAGGCCCGAATGGAACGAATCGCTCTCGGCCGAGTCGAACTTGCCGAGCACGTCGGGCTGCAGCCGCGCGAGCGCGTCCATCACCACGAGCGCGGCCGGCTCGCCGCCCGAGAGCACGTAGTCGCCGATCGAGAACTCCTCGTCCACGAAGTGCTCGGCGACGCGTTCGTCCACGCCCTTGTAGCGCCCGCACACGATCACGACGTGGTCGAGGATCGCCCACTCGATCGCGGTGCGCTGCGAGAACCGGCGGCCCTGCGGCGACGTGAGCAGCACGCGGGTGCCGGCGGCGCGCGCGCCCTTGGCGCCCACGCCCACGGCCGCGAGCGCGCGGTCCACGGGCTCGATCTTCATGACCATGCCGGCGCCGCCACCGAACGGGTAGTCGTCGGTCGTGCGGTGCGGATCGTCGGTGAAGTCGCGCAGGTTCACCACGTCCACCTGCAGCTTCGACTTCTCGATCGCCACGCGGATCATGCCGTCGGCGAGCGCACCCGTGAAGTACTCGGGAAAGATCGTGACGATCGTGAGCCGCATCAGAGCAGCTCCTCGAACCCCGCCGGAAGTTCGATCGTCATGGTGCCGCCGTCGAGATCCACGTGCTTGAGGTACGGCGCATGGATCGGCAGCAGCGTCTTGGCGCTTCCGGCCGAGCAGAACAGCCGGTCGCCCACTTCCACGATCTCGCGCACGGTGCCCAGCGCGCGGCCGTCGGTCGCCACCAGCTTGAGCCCGACGAACTGGTACGTGTACGCCACGCCCGGCCCGGGGTCGGGCAGCTTTTCGGCGTCCACCCACAGCTCGCCGTTCACGAGTTCGGCGGCGTCCTCGCGCGACTTCACGCCGGCGAAGCGCACGAGCAGCCGGTCGTGCGTGGGGCGCACGTCGTGGAACACGAGCGACAGTTCGTCCGCGCCCTTGCGGCGCCAGGTCACGCGACCGAGCGCGCGCAATTCTTCGGCCGACAGCGAGCAGCCGTCGAGGTACTGCTCGCCGTCCACGCCGTGGGGCCGCCCGAGGCGGCCGAGCTGGACGAGCTTCAGTCGGCGATCTCCAGGTCCACGCGGCGGTTCACCAGCTTCGCGGCGGCGCCGAGCGCGAGACGCAGCGACTTCGCGGTGCGGCCCTGCTTGCCGATCACGTGGCCGATGTCGTCGGCGTGGACGCTCAGTTCGAGGATGCCGTCGTCGCCCGCGGTGATGATCTCGACCGCGACGTCGTCCGGATGGTCCACGAGGCCCTTGGCCATGTGCACGGCAAGATCGCGGAAGCGGAAATCGTGCTCGTCGGGCTCGGCCTGGATGCGCTCCTTCACGCGCGGCGCGGCGGGAGCCGGCGGCGGCGTGGCGCTGCGGATGATCGTGGCGGCGTTGGCGAGCAGTTCCGGGTCGGTCACCGGGCCCACCGGGGCGGCATCGGCGGTCGTGGCCATGGGCGCGCCGTACTTCTGCTTGCGCTTCGGCGTGCGGCCGAACATCGCGGCGTTCGTGTCGGACATGTGGAGACGGTCACCGTTCGGTTGAGGTGGTGCGTGCCGGCTCGTCGCGAGCGGCGGTGCGGTGCGCCCCGGGGGGCGCCGATCGTGGTGCGCGCGCGCCGCGAAGGCGCGGCGGCGAACCGGGGCGGGACTATACCCGAACGCCCCCGCCGGGCGTAAGCACGCCCCGGACCGGCGGGCGGCGGGCGCTCAGGAGCGCCGGACGACCGGGACCGCGGCCAGCCGCAGCCCGCCGGCCAGCGCCACGGCGGCCCAGCCGGCCACGACCGTGGCGTTCAGCCCCGCGTGGGCGAGCCGGGTGAGCACGAAACCGCTGGCCGCAAGCGCCGCGGCGATCGCCCAGACCGTGACCACGGTCAGGTCGGACCGGCGCACCAGCGTGGCGAGCCGGTGGTTCGTGTGGTCCTTGCCGCCCTGGTAGACCGGGCTGTGGTCGCGCAGCCGGGTGACGATCACGAACACCATGTCGAACGCCGGGTAGCCCAGCGCGAGCAGCGGCCCCACCTGCGCCCAGCCCGGGGGCTGGTTGCGCATGGCGATCAGCGCCGAGGCGCCGAGCGAGTAGCCCAGGAACAGGCTGCCCGCGTCGCCGAGGAAGATGCGGGCGCGCGGGAAGTTGAACGGCAGGAACCCGACGCAGGCGCCGGCCAGCGCCAGCTGCGCCGCGGCCACGCCGTTGGCGCCGCGCTCGAAGCTCATCCACGCGAACCCGGCGAGCGCGATGGGCGCCAGTCCGCCGACCATGCCGTTCATGTTGTCGAGGAAGTTGACCGCGTTCATGAGCGCGATGAGCCCGATCATGGCCAGCGCGCCGGTCACGCCGAGCGGCAGCCCGGTGTCGGGCACCACGCCCGCCGACACGATCAGCGTGGCGGCCGCGGCCTGCCCGACCATCTTGACGCTCGGCTGCATGCCGAAGCGGTCGTCCCACAGCCCCAGCCCGAGCGCCACGCCGGCGCCGGCCAGCAGGTAGTACGCCTCGACCTCGGCCGGGGCGTGCGGCAGGCGCGCCACCGTGATCGCCCAGCCCACGAGCGCCGCGAGGAACACCGCCGCGCCGCCCAGCAGGGCGGTCGCCGACGTGTGCAGCTTGCGGGCCTCGGGCTGGTCGAGGTAGCCGGTCGCCCACGCGAGCCGCAGCATGAGCGGCGTCGTGATCAGCGCGGCGACGAGGGCGATCGGGAAGGCGAGCAGCGGCAAGGGATCGGGGCTTTCCCCCTCGCGAGCGTCAGGCCGTCGTGGCTTCGATCGGGCAGGGAATGCCCATCTGCTCGCAGTTGTCGCGGATCGTCATTTCGAGCAGACGGTCGAGCGACACCTGCGGGCGGTAGCCCACGTAACGGCGGATCTTGCGAAGGTCCGGCACGCGCCGGCGCATGTCCTCGAACGAGCGGCCGTAGACCTGCTCGTACGGAACGAACTCGATGGTCGAGTCGCTGTGGCACAGCCGCTTGATGCGCTGGGCCAGTTCGAGCACGGTGACTTCCTCGTCGGAGCCGACGTTGAAGACCTCGCCCTCGGCGTCGGCGCTGTCCATCAGCATGAGCGCGCCACGCACGACGTCGTGCACCGCGGAGAAGCAGCGCGACTGCTGGCCGTCGCCGAACACGAGGATCGGATCGTTCGCCAGCGCCCGCTGCACCATGTTGGGAATCACCATGCCGTACGCGCTCGACTGGCGCGGGCCGCAGGTGTTGAAGCAGCGCACGATCACGACCGGCAACCGGTGCTGCTGGAAGTAGGCCTGTGCGAGGCACTCGTCCACGGCCTTGCCGGCCGCGTACGACCAGCGCAGCTTGTGGGTGGGGCCCATGAGCCGGTCGTCGTCCTCGTGGAACGGGACCGACACGCCCTTGCCGTAGACCTCGCTGCTGGAGGTGACCATGACCTTGCGGCGGTGCGCCGAACAGGCCTCGAGCACCACTTCGGTGCCGCGGATGTTGGTCAGCAGCGAGCGCAGCGGGTTCTCGAGCACGTACTTGACGCCGACGGCCGCGGCGAGGTGGTACACGCGGTCGCACTGGGCGACCAGCCCGTGGACCAGCGCCGAGTCCATGACGTTGCCTTCGAGAAAGCGGAACCCGGGATGGCGCGCGAACGAACGGAGGTTCTCGACCCGGCCGGTCGAGAGGTCATCGAGAGCCCAGACTTCGTGTCCGCGCCGGAGCAGCTCCTCGGACAGATGCGATCCGATGAAGCCGGCACCTCCTGTGACCAGAACCCTCATGACCATCCCTCGATGATTTTCTGGAGTCGCGGAGTAATGAGGCATGGATGTCGTACCGGCTCCGCGGTCGGGCCGGAGGAGAAATTTGCCGGTCCCGGCCGGGCAGGTTAGTGGTGCCCGGTTGCCGGAGTCAACCGGAACTCCATGCCTGCGTGCGGTTTCTCCCGCCGAGCGTACGCGCGGCCGTGGTCCGGTCCGAAGTGCCATACACGCCCCGGCCGGCGCGAGTTCCCGCCGCTCAGGGCCTTGTGGCGGCCGGGCGCTGCCCGGCATGGCGCGCGAGCGTCTCGGCGTACACGCCTTCGAGCCCGGCCATCATCGCCGAGGTCGTGAACAGCCGTCGCACGCGCTCGCGGCCCGCCGCACCCATGCGCGCGCGGCCCGGCGCGTCCGCCATGAGCCGATCGAGCGCTTCCGCGAGCGCCACCGGATCGTGCGGTGCCACCGCCAGCCCGGTCTCGCCCGGCGCGTTCACGAAGGTGGTCCCGGTGCCGAGTTCGGTACAGACGGCGGGCAGCCCTGCGGCGAGGTACTCGACCATGGAGAGCCCGAAGGCTTCGCTCGGGTGGATGGACGGCAGCACGCCGACCGCGGCTGCGGCCAGGTGTTCGCGCAGGCCGTCGTCGCTCACCGCCCCGGCGAACACCACCCGGTCACCGAGTCCCAGGCGGGCGGCCTGTTCACGCAACGACGACTCCATGGGGCCGTCGCCGACGATCACGACCCGCGAACGCATCCGGGCCGCGGCGTCGAGCAGCACGCCAAGGCCCTTGTAGTAGCGCAGCCGCCCCACGAACAGCACGAACTCGCCGCCGTAGCGGCGCCGCAGTGCTTCGGCGGCCGGCGCACCGCGATCGAGCGCGAGGAACGCCTCCGCGTCCACCCCCAGCGGCACGACCCGGCACTTGTCCCGGTAGGCGTGCACGAGCGAGTCGGAGCGTTCGAGCGCCTGCGGCGAAATCACGTGCACGAGGTCGGCGCGGCGGAGCACCGCGTTCACGAGCGGCGCGTACAGCGGCAGCAGCGCCCTCTGCCGTACGATGTCGGCGTAATAGGTCACGAGCGTCGCGCCCGGCGGCCGGCGCAGCAGCCAACTCGTCTCGCCGAGCGGGTTCGGGAAGTGCAGGTGCCAGAGTTCGGCCGACAGCGCCGCGAGTTCGGCCGGGAACGCCGGGCAGATCGGGCTCGAGAGCGCGCGCGCCCACTCGGCGACGCGATGCACGCACACGCCGGCGACGGTCTCGTGCACGGTCCTGCGGCCGCCGCTCGCCGACACGAGCACGTGCACTTCGTGACCGTCGGCGACCTGCGCACGCGCGATGCGCTCGACCGTCTGCTCGATGCCTCCGCGTACGGGCGGATGGTAGTCCTTGTACACGTGGACGATCTTCATGCGGCCCTCACCACGCGCGTGACCACCGCACGCACCCGGTCCGCACACGCCGCGTAAGTCCGCGCCGCCGCCGCCGCGCGGCCGGCTGCGCTCATGTGCGCGCGTGCGTCGGCGTCAGCCGCCAGTCCGACGACTGCCTCGCGCCACGCCGCGGCGTCCTCGAGCGGCAGGAAGCGTGCGAAGTCCTCCCCGCTCTCGCGCAGCACCGGGAGGTCGGAGCAGAGCACGGGCACGCCCGCGGCCGCCGCTTCGAGCAGCGGCAGGCCGAAGCCCTCGTAGCGCGTCGGGAACAGCAGCAAGGTCGCGTGCGCGTAGAGCCAGCGCAGCTCGGCTTCGGCGACTCCACCGAGCGACACCGCACGCGGGCCAGCGCCCAGTTCCTCGAGGCCGGGAAATCGGCCGTCCACCGCACCCGCCGAAACGAGCACGAGCGGCGCCCCGGCCCCGGACTCCCGCCATACGCGCGCGAGCAGTCGAAGGTTCTTGTGCGGGCGGTTGCCACCCACGACGAGCGCGAACGGCGCCTCGGGCACGCCGGCCGGCCGGCTCGCTTCACCGGCTTCGCGCTCGGGCGTGCCGAGCGGCGCCACGCTCAGGCGTTCGGCCGGCAGGAAGGTACGGCGCATGATTTCGGTGCGCGAGAACTCGCTGCTCGTGACCACCGCTTCGGCCCGCGCCGTGAACGCGAGCGCGAGCCGGAACAGCTCGCGAACGCGCGCTGGCGCCCCCACCTCGGGCGCGAGGTGCATGGCGTCGTGCAGCGTGAGCACGCTCGGCACTCCGGCGCCCAGCGGCCGCAGGTAGAACGGGCTCAGGTAGGCGTCGACGCAGGCGTCGCGTACGAGTGCACCGGTTGCGAGCGGCGCGCGAAGCCCCAGCGGCGGCGCGTCCGTCTCGAGCCACTCCACGCCCGGTGCAAGCCGCAGGAGTTCGGGATCGAACCGCGTCGCGCGCTCACGCGGGTTCCACGCGAGCACCCAGGTCTCCGCCGGCTCGCGCGTTTCGAGCAGGGCACGCAACAGCTGCCACGCGTGAGTGCCGATGCCCGTGAAATGTGGCGAGGCGTAGCGCAGGTCGTAGAGGATGCGCATGACGCGCTCGTGCGCCCGGCTCAGCGGTGCTCGACGGGACGCACGGCGAAGACTTCCTCGGCGAACCCGAAGAGATCCCAGAACACCCCGCCGGGAACGTAGCCGTGGACCTGCTTCGCCTTCACGGCGTGCACCGGGGTGAGCAGCAGGTGCAGCCAGTCGCGGCGGGTCCCCTGGCGGAGGATCTCGAGGCCCGCGGAGCGCAGCACGCCCGCGACTTCCTCGTGCGGGTACACCCGGACGTGCGTGTCGTCGTCGTAGAAGTTCAGCGTGCCCTTGCGCGACGGCAGGTGCGGGCTGCGGCGTCCGGGGAACTCGAGACAGAAGATCCCGCCGGGTGCGAGTTTCTCGGCGAGCAGCCGCACGACTTCGTCGCCGTTCTTGAGGTGCTCGACGACGTGCGCCATGAGAATCGCGTCGTAGCCCCGGTCCGTCAGCACCGAGTAGTCGAGCTGCTCGAGGTCGAGCTCGAAGAACTCGTCCATGGCGGCGAAGTCCTCGGGCGAGTTGTTGTAGCCGCGCTCGCGGTCCACACCCGTGTACCGGCACTGCGGGAACCAGCGCTTCGCGATGGAAGCGGAATGATTGCCCGCCCCGATGTCGAGGAATCGGAAGGGACGGGAACCGAAATGCCGCCGAATCGCCTTGAACTTGTGGGGAATCACTCGGGCCATGGGGCGAGCATGCTAGACGCCCGGCCACATGATGTCCACGCGCTGGCGTGTCGCACATCGCGCCGTTAGGCTGCGGCCATGCCGGCACCGAGCATCCGCGACTTCGCTCCGACGCCACGCGCGCGAACGCGAGCGTGGCCCGATTGGGCCGCTCCGTCGCTGGCGGCAGTGCTCGCCACCCTGCTCGTCGGCGTCTGGGGCGGGCTCGGCGTGCTCAGCCTGCCGGGCCTGCTGCTCGCGGGCCTCTCCGCCGGCGCGGGGCTCGCGTTCGTGCTCGCCCGGGCGCCCTGGCTGCCCGCACTGCTCACGCCGGCGCTGATCCCACTCCCGCTCGTCGGCCTCGTCTTTCCCTTCGAGCTGGTCCTCGGGCTCACGAGCGCGCTCCTGCTCCTGCAGCTGTGGCGTTCCGAGCCGTCACGGATCCTGCGCGCGAGCCGCTGGGAAGTCGCGAACTTCGTGTTCGTGGCGTGGTCGTTCGTGACCATCTTCTGGTGCTTCGACACGCTGCACGTCCTGCTGGGCGTGCGGCGACTGCTCGTGGGTGTGCTCGCGGGGTGGACGGCGTACCGCCTCGCGCACCACGTCTCGCGCCGCGTATTCGAGTGGTCGCTGCTCTCGGGGCTGTTCTTCATCAGTCTCGCGGCGCTGCGCCAGACCGCGGGCACCGGGCTCTCGGCACAGGGCCTGTTGCTGCACCGCGCCTCCGCCGGCGATCTCGGCTGGGGCACGGCGAACTACGTCGCCACGCTCCTGCTGCTGCTCGCCCCGGTCGCACTCGCGCTGCTCGTCGCCCCGCGCCCGCTCGCGATGCGGGCACTCGCACTCGCGGGCCTGCTGGCGGCAGGCGCCCTGCAGGTGCTCGTCGCTTCACGCGCCGCCGCCGTACTCTTCTTCGTCGGCGTGCTGGTGCAGGTGTTCCTCATGCTGCGCTCGCGCGCCCGCTGGACCGGCGTGGGACTCATCCTGCTCGCCATGACCGGCGCGCTCATGTCACCGTTCGGGCAGAACCTGATCTCGCGCTTCACCAACCTGCGGGACCTCGGCAGCATGGTGATCCGGCTCTGGTATTTCCGCGAGGGCTGGCACCGAGTGGTGGACTTCTTCCCGTTCGGCATGGGCCTCAACCAGGGCCTCGCGTACGCGGACAAGATGAGCGGCATCGACCTGCACGACTACTGGCTCGTCGTGACGTCCGAAGTCGGTGTGCCCGGCCTTCTCGCGTGGCTCGCCGCACTCGCGTTCCAGTTGCGCGCCTTCGCCCGCGTGCGCCGGACACCGGGCTTCGAACGGCTGGGGCTCGGGCTGCAGGTCGGCTTCTGGCTCGGACAGCTGCACACGCTCGTCGAACCCACCTTCCAGGGCGTCCAGTACCAGTTCCTCTGGTTCTGGATCGGGCTCGGCATGGTGGGTTACGCGCGGGCGGAATCCGCGAGCGCGAGTTCGGAGCGATAGAGCGCGAAAGTCCGCGCCGCCCACTTTTCGAGCGTGTACTCCGCCGCGCGTGGTGGCCCCTCGATCGCGGCGCGCTCGCGGTACGAGTCGTCGTGCCACAGCCGGCGCATCGCCTCGACGAGCTGGTCCACGTCTTCCGGGGTGACAAGCTCGGCGAACCCGGCCGCCACCTCGGGCATCGCCGTGCGGTCGCCGGTCACGCACGGCACGCCGCACGCCATCGCCTCGAGGATCGGCATGCCGAACCCCTCCTCGAGCGAGGGAAACAACACGGCGGTGCAGGCGCCGTAGAGCGCCACGAGATCCTCCTCGGACGCATCGGAGACCCGCACCACGTGCGCACGCTCGCTCGACGACTCGAGCCGCGCGAGGATCGGCGCGATCCGCCAGCCGTCCTTGCCCACGAGCACGAGCGGGCCCGGGAAGCCTTCGCGCCGCAGCCGCTCGTACGCTTCGAGCAGTCGCACGTGGTTCTTGCGCGGCTCGATCGTGCCCACGTGCAGGAAGAACTGCTCCGGCAGCCCGAAGCGCGCGGCGACGTGCGCGCGTGCCGCATCGCGGGCGACCGGATGAAAGTCATGGCCGACCGGCGGAGGAATCACGGTGATCTTCTCGGGCGCCACGCCGATCGCCGACACGACCTCCGACTTCACCCATTCCGAATGGCAGATCACCCGGTCGGCGCGACGCGCCGAAGGCGGGATCGTCGCCGAGAGGAACAGGCGCGTGTGCACGGGGTGCCATTCGGGGTGCTGGAGGAACGTGAGATCGTGCACGTGCGAGACGAGCCGTGCGTTCGCCCGAAGCGGCCCGTAGCCGAGCGGGCTGTGGTAGAGCCGCGACGGCCCGTAGAGCGCGTCGAGCGGCAACCCGAACGGCACCGTCGCGAGACAGGCGGCACGCATCCCGAGCCAGTTCGGCGCGAGCTCCATGAGCTCGTCCGGGCGATAGCGCGCGAGCGCGGTCGTGCGCAGGTTGGACGGGTAGGCGAACCGGTGCGTCGGGGCGCCGGGGAGGGTGCGCAGCGCGGCGCAGAGGTCGCGCACGTAGCGCCCGATGCCGCCCGCGGGGAACAGGCCGGGCAGGATGTCGAGCGTGAGTTCGACCGGTGCGTGCTTCGCCTTCACACGAGCGGCCCTCCCACCACGGCGGGCCGCACGAACAGCCCGCGGAGCTCGGCGAGCGTGACGTAGCGCACGAGCAGCAGCGCCCCGCCCGCGATGCTCACGAGCACGGTGCCGCCGACGACGAAGGCCGCGAGTTCGATCGAACGGCCCGCACCGAGCCCCGCGACGAACCGCGCGGCTTCGGCGCCCGCGACGCCGGCGACCACCGAGGCGAACAGCGGCGGCGCGATCCGCTGCCGCAGCTCGCCGGCGAGCGACAATCCGAGGAATCGGTGCAGGCGGACGACGAACCACACCGGCCCGACGATGCCCGAGACGACAAGCGCCCACAGCCCGCCGGTGAAGCCGTACCGCGGTATCCACCAGAGGCTGAGCGGGACGTGCACGGCGGCGGCGACGACGAAGTACCACGCCTCGACGCCGGGACGTCCCATGCCCCGCACCACGGCGGATCCGGCGCCCGTGAGGATCGTGGCGCCGAGCACGACGCCGAGCGCGACCGCCGCGCGCGAAGCGGATTCGTGCCCCGGCCCGAGCCACGCCGCGAGCAGGGTCGGCGACAGCGCGACGAGGCCGGCGGCGAGCGGCAGTGCGAGCGCGAGCACGTAGCGCGTCGCGCGCCGCAGCAGGGCCACCACGCCGTCGTGATCGCCCGCGGCGTGCAGGTGCGCGACCGCGGGCAGCAGCGGCGGGAGGAGCAGTGCGGGAAGCGCCCAGGCGCCGAACGCCACGCGATAGGCGAGTTCGTACTCCGCCACGGCCGTCAGTCCGACCCAGCGGCCGAAGAGCACCTTGTCGAGCTGGAACTGCAGCAGCAACCCGACCCCGACCACCTGCATGGCGAGGCTGAAACCGCCGAGGCCGCGCCACAGCCCGGCGGTCCAGCCGGAGAAGGCCGGCGTGAGCGTGGGGTCGATCTGCAGCGCCCACGCGGCGGAGGCACCGGCCGCAGCGAGGTTCACGAGCGCGCTGACGGCGAGCAGGTGCGTCACGCCACCGCCCCGCGCCAGCACCAGCGCGCTCACGGCGATCTGCACGAACGTGCCGGCCATGGACACCTGGCTCCAGCGGTCGAGGCGCTGCAGTCCACCGAGTACGGCACCGCCATACTGCGACAGGTTCAGCGCGAGCGTCGCCGCGGCGGCGAGCAGCAGCGCTCCACCGGCCTCGGCGCGCAACTCCGGCGCGATGTGGAAGAAGTCGAGCAGCGGACCGCGCAGCAGCGCGGCCCCGCCGAACAACAGCAGGCCGAGCGCGAGGTAGAGCGCGAGCCCCATGCCGAGCAGCGCGCGCGTGGGGCCGCGCCCGTCCCCTGCGCGGTGCTCCGCGACGTACCGGGTCAGCGCGCCCTGAAGCCCGAGATCGAACGTCAGCGCGAGGCTCGAGAAGATCGAGAACAGCGACCACAGCCCGAACCGCTCGCTGCCCAGCACGTGCAGCATCCACGGTGCGATCAGGGTCCAGCCGAGAACCGAGAAGAACCGTCCGACGAGGCCCAGCGCGGAGTTGCGCGCGATCTGGCGGCCGAGCCCGCGGCGAACCGCAGCGCGGTCGCTCATGCTCCGGCGGCGTCTCGCTCGCGGGCCGCGTACCACGCCGAGCTGAGCACCAGCGCGCACAGGGCGGCCGCGGCCGCGAGCGTCAGTCGGCGCGGACGTGCGTGGCGCTCCGGCGGGATCGCCGCGTCGAGCACCGCGAGCGTCGGCGTATCCATGGACTCCTGGATGCGCGCCTGCTCGAGCTCGGACGTGAGCAGCAGCAACAGCTGCTCGCGAATCTTCGCGTCGCGGTACAGCCGCGCGAGGTCGTTCTGCAGCGCGGGCACCTTCGCGATCTGCGACGTCAGCGCGGCGAGTTCGCCCTCGACCTGGCGCACCTGCTCGTGCTCCGGACGCAGGTACTGGCGCAACATGCCGAGCCGCACCTCGAGCATGAGCTTGCGCGCCATGAGGTCGGCGGCAGCGCCCGCCTGCACGGCCTCGGCGCTCGTCGGCGCGATGGCGCCGTGCCCCTCCTGGTACCGCTGCAGCTGGCGTTCACTCGCGCGAAGCAGCGAGTCCGTTTCGGCGACGCGGGCTTCGAGAAAGCGCCGCGTCTGCTTCGCGCGCGTGTTGCGCTTCTCCATGTTGAAGCGGTCGAGTTCGCCGATGTAGGCGTTCGCCATGTCCGCGGCGCGCTGCTTGTCGCGGTCCTCCACCGAGATCGCGATCGTACCGTCGGGATTGAGCTTCACCTTCACGTGGCCCTTCAGCTCCTTCACCGTCTTCTCGCGGCTCTTGAGCTTGTAGACCGACATGAGGTGGAACCGGTCGACGATCGCCTCCTGCACCGTACGGCTCGCGAGGATCGCCTTGTAGGTGTCGGCGGGCGTGAAGTAGTCGTCGAGGACCCCGAACGCCGGGAACTTGGTCAGCGCGCGCTGGGCGAACGCCATGTTCGACAGCAGGTCGGACTCCTCCGGCGGCATCAGTACCGCCGTCGCGCGGTACCAGCGCGGCAGCACGAACGTGATCGCAAGCGTGAGCGCGGCCGCGCCGAACGCGGCGCGCAGGATGCCGCTTCGGTGCTTCCAGAGGATCGCGAACACGGGCTGCAGGTCCATTTCCTTCTCGGCCACTTCGCCCCCTATCGCACGCTGCGGATCGCGATCACGATCGTCGCGACCTGTGCAAGCGCGGTGAGGATCTCGCGACCCTGCTGCCAGATCGTGACGTCGGGGCGCTCCGGCGCCCAGATGAAATCGCCGGGATTCAGTTCCTTCACGTTGCGCGCGAGCAGCGTCTGCCCGTTCACGGCGCGCGTGACGCGCACCTTGCCGACCCATGCGCGGTTGGTGAAGCCACCCGCCTGCCGCACGTAGTCGTCGACCGAGGCACCGCGACGGTACGTGAGGATCGCGGGATTGCGCACTTCACCGTCGATGCGGATGGACGACACGAGCCGCTCGACGCGTACCACGTCACCGTCGCGCAGCGCGAGATCCATGGCGGCGGGGTTTTCGCGCAACGCGTACCAGCTCACCCGGTAGTCCTCGCGACGCGCGGCCAGTTTCGTGCGCAGCACTTCGTACTCCGACGCCGTGAGATCGCCACGCGAGAGCCGCAGCATGCGGTCGAGCTCGATGTCGGCCTCACCCGCGAGCCCGCTCGCGCGGTGCACGCGCAGGCTGCTGAGGTCGGCGGTCGGCAGGAAGCCGCCCGCGGCGCCGAGCACGTCGCTGAGCCGCGTCGCGCCCTCGTTGATCGGGTACGCGCCGGGCCGGCCGACTTCACCCAGCACGATCACCTCGTGCTGCTGTCGCCACTCGGGCACGAAGTACGCGTAGAGCCGGTCGCCCGCCACGATCGCACGGGAGAGCTGGACGGGCTCGTCGGCCGACACCCACTCGGAATCCGGCTTCGCGTCGTTGCGCCAGTGCAGCCACAGCAGTCGCGAGCGCATCGCGGCGGGCGCGAGGCCACCGCCGAGGCGCAGCAGCGTCGACAGGCTGTCGCCGGCGAGCCATTCGAACCGACCCGGGCGCGTGACGGCGCCGCCGACGAACACGAACTGCGAGGCGACCGGCGCCTGCAGCACGTCGCCGTCGCGCAGCAACGGCATGCCGCCCGAGTCGCCGGTCTCGAGGAACCGGCCGAGGTCGGCGAGTTCGGAGGTGCCGTCGGCATGCGTCACGCGCACCCCGCGGCGCGAGGCGTCGTCGAGCAGTTGCGACGGGGGCAGCACGTCCGCGATCCGGCTCGCACCGTTGGCGAGCCGTACGCCGGGCTCGCGCACCCGCCCCGTCACGTAGACGCGGAACGTGCGCGGGCGTTCGAGCCTCAGGTCGAGGTCGGCGCCGCGGATGTCACGCCGAACCCGCTCGAGCACCTGCAGGCGCACCTGCGCGAGCGTGCGGTCGCGCACGACGAGCGTGCCGGCACCGGGCAGCGCGAGCGTGCCCTCGGGCCCGACCGTGAGCAGCACTTCACGGGTCAGTGGTCCGGCGATCGAGAGCCGGAACACGTCGCCCGGTCCCACGCGGTACGTGGCCGGATCGATCGGACCGGGAAGCGGTACCGGTGTGCGGAACGCACCCGAGGCCGGGTCGGCAGCCGCGGCGGCGCCGGATTCCTGCGAAGGCGTGAGAATCGCCTCCGGGGCCGTGCCCTGCGCGAGGACGGAACTGGCGGCGAGAAGCGTGGCCGCGATCGCCGAGGCGATCGCCTTCACGCCTTCACCTCGCCGAGCACCTTGCGTTGTCCGTACATGCGTTCGTAGTACGCGCGGAACTCGCCCTGCTTGATCGGGCGCCACCACGCTTCGTTCGCCTGGAACCAGCGCACGGTCTGCGCGATGCCCTCGGCGAACGTGACCTGCGGCTTCCAGCCCGTCACGCGCGTCAGCTTGCTCGAGTCCACCGCGTAGCGGCGGTCGTGGCCCGGACGGTCCTCGACGTGACGGATGAGCGTGTCCGGCTTGCCCAGCAGGCCGAGCAGCGTGCTGGTGATCGTGAGCACGTCGAGTTCGTGCTGCGCGCCGATGTTGAACGTCTCGCCCTCGATGCCCGGGAACTCGAGCAACGTGAGCAGCGCGTCGCAGTGGTCGTCCACGTGCAGCCAGTCGCGCGTGTTCCTGCCGTTGCCGTACACGGGCAGCGGCTCGCCGTCGATCGCGTTGGTCACGAACAGCGGCACGAGTTTCTCGGGGTACTGGCGCGGGCCGTAGTTGTTCGAGCAGCGCGTCACCACCACGGGCAGGCCGTACGTGCACCAGTACGCGTACGCGAGCCGGTCGCCGCCGGCCTTGCTCGCGGCGTAGGGCGAGCGCGGGTTCAGCGGCCAGTCCTCGGTCGAGTGTCCTTCGAGCACCTCGCCGTAGACTTCGTCGGTGCTCACCTGGATGAAGCGCTTCACGCCCACGCGGCGCGCTTCCTCGGCCAGCACGAACACGCCGTAGACGTCGGTCTGGATGAAGTCGCCCGGCGTCTCGATGCTGCGGTCCACGTGCGACTCGGCCGCGAAGTTCAGCACGTAGTCGCAGCCCTTCATGGCCACCGCGACCGCTTCGGGGTCGCGGATGTCGCCGTGCACGAACGTCAGCTGCGTGTCCTTGATGCCGTGCAGGTTCTCGCGGCGCCCGGCGTACGTGAGCGCGTCGAGCACCACGACGTGCGCGTCGGGATGCTTCGCGAGCAGGCGGTGTACGAAGTTCGAGCCGATGAAACCGGCGCCGCCGGTCACGAGGACGCGGCGGCCGCCGATGGTGTGCTTCTCGTTCACGTCTTTCCTTCCGGTCAGCGCTTCTTGCGCTTGGGTGCCGCCTTGCGCGCGGGCTTGCGGCCCTTCGCCGCGCCGGCGGGACGGCCCTTGCCGACGCCGACGTGCACGAAGCCCGCGGCCTCGACTTCGGCCGGGTCGTAGATGTTGCGCAGGTCACACAGCACGGGCTTCTTCATCACGCGCTTGAGCCGCGACAGGTTCATGCCGCGGAACTCGTTCCACTCCGTGATGATCGCCACCGCGTGCGCACCGCGGGCCGCGTCGTACGCGTCCGCAGCGAGGATCACGCCCTTCATTTCGGGCAGCGACTCCGCCTTCGGCATCGAGATCGGGTCGAAGGCCACGATCTTCACGCCGCGGCGCTTGAGGCCCTCGATGATGTAGAGCGGCGGCGCTTCGCGCAGGTCGTCCGTGTTCGGCTTGAACGACAGCCCGAGCACCGCGACCTTCTTGCCCTTGGGCGAACCGATCGCGTCGCAGATCTTGTCCACCATGCGCGCCATCTGGTTCTCGTTCGCCGCGATCACCGCGTCCACGATGCCGCTCTTGACCTTCGCCTTCTTCGCGAAGGCGCTCAGCGCGTGCGTGTCCTTGGGGAAGCAGCTGCCGCCGTAGCCCGGGCCCGCGTGCAGGAACTTCTTGCCGATGCGCCCGTCCATGCCCATGCCGCGGGCGACCATCTGCACGTCGGCGCCGAGCGCCTCGCACAGGTTGGCCATCTCGTTGATGAACGAGATCTTGGTGGCGAGGAAGCAGTTCGACGCGTACTTGATCAGTTCGGCCGACTCGAGGCCGGTGACGACCATGGGCGTGTCGAGCAGGAACAGCGGCTTGTGGATCTTGCGCAGGATCTCGACGGCCTTCTTCGACTCGGCGCCGATCACCGTGCGGTCCGGGCGCAGCGTGGTCTCGAGCGCCGAACCTTCACGCAGGAACTCGGGGTTCGACGCGACGTCGAACTCCGCGCCCTTCTTCGCCCACTTGCGGATCCAGCCGATGAGGTCGCGCGCGGTGCCGACCGGCGCGGTGCTCTTCTGCACGACCAGCTTGTAGCCGTTCATGTTCTGCGCCACGGTCTTGGCGACCGCGTAGATCTGGCTCGTGTCCGCGCTGCCGTCGGCGCGCGGCGGGGTGCCGACCGTGATGAACACCACGGTGGACTCGCGCACGCAGGCGGCGAGGTCGCTCGAGAAGTGGAGCCGGCCCTCGTTGAAGTTGCGCGCCACGATCTCGGGAAGCCCGGGCTCGAAGAACGGCAGTTCGAGCGCCTTCATGCGCTCGACCTTGGCCGCGTCGTTGTCCACACAGGTGACGTTGTTGCCGAAGTCCGCAAGGCAGGCGCCGGTCACCAGACCGACGTAGCCCGTACCCACCACGGTGATGTCGTACAAGGTCAGATCCTTTCGCTGCGGCCCGGCCATGCGGGCCGGAACAGCGTGGAATGACTGGAAAGCTGCCGGGAAAAGCGCTGGAGAAACGCGGGCGCAGGTTAGTGGACCGCCCGGGAACGGGTCAATCACGCGAAGGCCCCGGCGGGATGCCGCCGGGGCCTTCGTCCGATCGCGCCGAACCGGTCAGCGCCAGAGCGACTTGACGCGCCCCCACGTAGATTCGCGCGTGGGCACGACCTGGCTCGCGCCGACACCGTCGATGTACGCGAAATGCACGTTCGCGTTCTGCGTGCAGCGGAACCTGAGCGTGGCCGTCGCGTCGTCGGCGACGAACGTGAACGTCTTCGGGAACCAGCCGATGTTCGTGGTCAAGCTGGTGGCGGTGTCGGTCTGGCTCTGGCCGTCGGCCGACACGACGATGCTCGCGGTGCCGTCACGCCCGGACACGGCGTGGGTGCCGAGCCAGTAGTCGATCCGGTACGACTGCCCGGGAACCGTCGCGAACGTCTGCTGGATGCCGCCCGCGCTGTACGTGTAGCAGGCGAGATCCACGACGTTGGGCCCCGCGGGCACCGGCCCGTAGCCGCTGGGGCTCCACCACTCGACACCGTTGTCGGTGGTGACCCAGCCGGTGATGGCGGTGCTGCCGCCGCCGAGCAGGGCGTAGCCGACGGGCGACGAGGGCGACTCGAAGCCACCGTTGACGATCTGGGCCTGCGAAGGGGATGCGAGCGCGAGGAAGCACGACAGCACCCCGCACGCCAGGAGACTGCGGCGCATGGGACCTCCGTTGTGGGGAGACGAAGCGAGAGATGTGGGGCGAAGAGTTTGAAAGAACGCCCACGGCCCGGGCAAGCCCGAAATGGCACGGTGCCGGGTGGACACTCCAACGCGCCCTGCGTACCTTCGCGCCCGCAACGGCCCGAGCGCGTCGCGCGGGCCCGGACGCGTCCGCACGGAGACCTCCCATGAAGGCCAGCGAAGTCACCGTCGAGTGGATCCAGTCGCTCGACTACAAGGTTCAAGGCGCCAACAAGGCGACCATCCAGGGCGTGATCGTGCGCGACCTGACCGTGCACCTGGACGGCCGCGGCGAGGTGACCGAGCTGTACAGCACGCCATGGCAGAAGGACGGTCTCGACGGCGTCGCGCACATCTACCAGAGCGCGACCGACTACGGCGTGATCAAGTGCTGGCACCTGCACGACGTGCACACCGACCACTTCACGGTCACGCGCGGCAAGCTGCAGGTGTCCATCGTGGACCTGCGCGAGGAATCGCCCACGTTCCGGCACGTGAACACGTTCTTCCTCGGCTCGCTGCGACCGCGGCTCATCAAGATCCCGCCGCGGCTCATGCACGGCTGGAAGGCGCTGTCCGAGCCCGAGGTGCTGGTGGTGAACTGCCAGAGCCACGTCTACGACGCGGCCGACGAGTTCAAGTTCCCGTGGGACTGCGTGCTCGCCGACGTGTGGGAACCGAAGAACGGCTGATGTTGCCCAAGGTCGCGATCCGCTCGCTGCCCGTGCTCGACGCGCCGCCCGCGCAGCCGCGCCTCGACGGCGTGCGCATCCGGATGGCCGCGGGTGAAGCCGCGCCGGTGTTCAACGGCGGCCCGTGGCGGTTCATCGCCTACCTCGAGTTCCTGCCCGGCTCCGGCGCGTGGCGCGGCAACCACTATCACGAGAAGAAGCGCGAGTACTTCTACATCGTGAAGGGCCGCGTCGAGGGCGTGTTCGAGGACGTGGACACCGGCGAACGCGCCGAGGCCGTACTGTCGGCCGGCGACGTGATCGTGATCGAACCGCGCTGCGCGCACGCGTTCCGCGCGCTCGAGTACGCGCAGGCGATCGAATGCTCGCCGCTCGAGTTCGACGCGGGCGACGCGTACCCGAGGGTCGTGGGGCGCTGACCCGCCGTCACACCCGGCGGCGCCACTCCTCCAGCACGTCCGCGAGCGTCCGCTCGAGCGGGATCGTGCACGCCCAGCCGCAGTCGGCCGCCGCGCGCGAGGGATCACCGACCAGCCACGGCACGTCGGCCGGGCGCAGCCGCGCGGGGTCCACTTCGATCTTCACGGGCACGCGCGAGGCGGCGGCGATGGTCTTCACCACCTCGGTCAGCTTCGCGCCCTCGCCGCGGCACAGGTTGTACGCCTCGCCGCGGCGGCCGCGCTCGAGCAGCGCGCAGTAGCCCGCCACGATGTCGCGCACGTCCGACAGGTCGCGCGTCACCTCGAGGTTGCCCACGCGCAGCACGGGCTCGAGCTCGCCGCGCTCGATGCGCGCCACCTGCTCGGCCCACGCGGGAATCACGAACCGCGGCGTCTGCCCCGGCCCGGTGTGCCCGAACGGCCGCGCCCGCACCACGTCGAGCCCGAACGACGCGCCGAACGACGCCGCGAGCTGGTCGGCGGCGGCCTTGCTGAGCGCGTACGGGCTCACGGGGCGGAACGGCGCGAATTCGTCCACGCGCGCGGGCGGCTCGCACGGGCCGTACACCTCGCTCGTCCCCACCACCAGCACGCGCGCCTCGCGCGCGGTGTCGCGCACGGCTTCGAGCAGCGCCCACGTGCCCGCGACGTTCGCATGGAACGTCTCCTCGGGCGCCTCGAACGACCGCGCCGCGCTGCTCTGCCCGGCCAGGTGCACGACCGCCACGGGAGACGCGGCGCTCAGGGCGGCCCGGAGAGCCGCGTCGTCCGAAAGCCCCGCTTCGGTCCAGCGCACCACCGCCGGCTCGGCGACCGGGCCGCCGAGTCCGTAGCCGTGCACGGTCGCGCCGCGCGCCACCAGCGCGCGCGCGAGGTGCGGTCCCACGAAACCGGCGGCGCCGGTCACGAACACGTTGCGTCCCGCGAGCGAAGTCATGCGTTCTCCGAAGGCCTCATGGCGTGCGCGCGCCGGTCAGGCGGCGCAGTTCCGACCATCGCACGTAGCGCAGCGCCAGCGCGAGCGCGGCGCACGCCAGCGCGGCGCCGCCGCCCACCACCAGCGTGGCGCCCCACGCCGCGGCGCCCGTCACCGCGGGCAGCAGGCGGTCGAGCGCCACGCCGAGCGCGGCACCCGCGGCGAGCGCGAGCAGCGGCAGCGCGAGCGGCACCAGCACGGTGGCGGCGAACGGCCAGCCCAGCGTGCGCGCGAGTCGCGCGAGGAACCACGCCGCGCCGAGCGCGTTGCCCGCGATGACGGCGATGAGCGCGCCTTCGAGTCCGCGCGCCGGCACCAGCCACAGCCCGAGCGCCAGGTGCACGGTGAACGCGACCGCCGAGAACTCGGCCTCGAGGTCGGTGCGCCCCACGCCGCGCGCGGTCACCGACGCCATGCCCGCGGCCAGGCCCGCGCACGCGGCCAGCATGAGCCCGCGCAGCGCGAGCGCGGCGGGCGCGTCGTCGTGCCCGAGCCACGCACCGAGCAGCCGCGGCGCGCCGGCGACCACGCCCGCAGTTACGGTCACGGTGGCGAACAGCACCCAGCGGTTGCTGCGGCTGTGCAGTTCGGCGAGCCGCGCGCGCTCGCCGCCCGCGTGGAACGCGGCGGCCGCGGGCACCAGCGCCATCATGAGCAGCTGCGGGAACGTGGCGGCCGACGTCGCCATGCGCAGCCCCAGCTCGTACGGCGCCACCGCGCCCAGCGCCACGAAGCGCGCGAGCAGCACCTTGTCGAGCTGTTGGTGCGCGACCGCGAGCATGTTCGCCAGCTGCAGCGGCGCGCCGAACGCGAGCGACTCGCGCAGCTTGCCGGCCGCCGCCGCGGGCGTGCCCCACGCGAACCCCGGCGCGCCCCGGCGCAGCAGCAGCAGGCCGACGAACGCGGCCACCACCCAGCCGGCGGCCGCGGCCGTGACCACGCCCGGCAGGCCCCAGCCGAACGCGAGGCACGCGCCGAGCCCGGCCGCCTGCGTGAGCGTGGCGGTCAGCGTCACGGCGTTCGCGAGATCGAAGCGCTCGTACGCCTGCAGCGTCGCCGCGGTCGTGGTGCCGAAGCCCGTCAGCGCGAACACGAGCGCGCCCATCACGAACGCGAAGTCGGCCGCGGGCCGCACGTCGCCGGCCACGCGCAGGAAGTCGAGCGCGGGCCCGCGCAGCACCGGCACGAGCGCGAGCCACACGAGCCCGAGCGCCGCGTAGCCGATCATCGAGACGCTCGCGAACGCGCCCGCCGAGCCCGCGTCGCCGCGCGCGCGCGCCGCCGCGACGTGGCGCAGCGTGGCGCCCGAGAGCCCGAAGTCGAGTGCGGTGAGCCAGCCCGTGAGCGCGTAGAACAGCGACCACACGCCGAACCCCTCGGGCCCGAGCGCGTGGTAGAGCGGCGGCGTCAGCAGCAGCCACAACAGCAACCCGGCGACGCGGCCCGACGCCGCGTGCAGGGTGTTGGAGGCGAGCCTCCGTGCGAGTCCGCCGCCGGGGGCCGTCATGGCGTCAGTGCGTGCGCCAGTACTCCAGCATGTCCGCCAGCGTCTGCTCGAACTTGATCGTCGGCTGCCAGCCCGTCGCCTTCACGAACTTGCTGTTGTCGCCGAGCAGGATCGGCACGTCCGACGGCCGCAGGCGCGCGGGATCCTGCTTCACCTCGATCTTCTGCTTCGTGAGCGAGAGCAGGTGGTCGAGCACCGCCTGGATGGTCCACGCCGAGCCGCTCGCGATGTTGTAGACCTCGCCCGGCTCGCACTTCTCGAGCGCCAGCACGTAGGCGCGCACCATGTCGCGCACGTCGGTGAAGTCGCGCTTCGCTTCGAGGTTGCCCACGTGCAGCACGGGCGCCTTCTTGCCCTTCTCGATGTCGGCGATCTGCTTGGCGAAATCGCTCGCCACGAACACCGGGCCGCGGCGCGGGCCTTCGTGGTTGAAGCCGCGCGTGCGCACGGAATCCACCTTCCAGCTCATCCAGTACTGGTAGCCCAGCATGTCCTGCGCGACCTTGCTGACCGCGTACGGCGACAGCGGGCGCAGCGGGTTCGTCTCCTTGATGGGCGTCTCGTCGGGATACACCATCCCGTATTCCTCGGACGAGCACGCGAGCTGGATGCGCGTCTTGAGGCCCAGCCGGCGCACCGCCTCGAAGATGTTCACCTGCGCCATGACGTTCGTGGTCAGCGACTCCGAGGGCGCGACCCACGACGTCGGCACGAACGACTGCGCCGCGAGGTGGAAGATCCAGTCCGGCCGGATGCGATTGATCGTCTCGTACGTGTTCGTCGCGTCGCGCAGGTCGCACTCGTGCATCCGGATGACGTCCATCAGGTGCTCGATGTTCTCGGTGCGGCTCCGCCAGCGGTAGATGCCGTGGATCTCGCAGTCCCCGCGCGTCTGCAGGTATTCGACGAGGTGGCTGCCGGCGAAACCGGTGACGCCGGTGATCAGGACCTTGCGCATGCACGACTCCGGAAGAGGTGGTGTGGGGAAAAGGGCGCGGCGAAGGTAGGCCGTCGGTTGGGCAGCGTCAACGCGCGCTCGCGCGCGGCCGCGAGGTTCAGCGCCGCTTCGCGGCCTTCTTCTTCGCGGGCGTCTTCGCGGGCTTCGGCGCCTCGGGCCTGGGCTCGGGCACGCCCCAGCGCGAACGCTCGGGCCCGTCGTCGGCGAACGACGCGCGCACCGCGAGTGCCCAGTCCGCCAGCTCGAGGCGCGGCTTGTCGAACTGGCGCTGGAACACGACCCACGCACGGCGGCCGGCGTTCGCGAGCGGGCGTTCGCCCGTCGTGCGGCCGAGTTCGGCGAGAAACCGCGCCGCGCGCGCGTTGTCCTCGAACGGCCGCGGCGAGCGCCGACCCTTGCCGAAGCGTTCGCCCGCGAAGTCGTTGCGGAAGCCGCCGTGGTCGTCTTCGAAGTGCGCGCAGATCGCCAGCCCGAGCTCGCGTGCGCGCACGAGATCGGTGTCGCGGCCGGCCGCGCGCCACGCGAACAGCAGCGCGCGCCCCATCTCGACCTGGTCGGCGAGCAGCGAAGGTTCGCGGATCTTGCCCCACAGGTCCTTGCGCACGAGCCCGAAGTCCTCGTCCCGGCACACGGCCCAGGCGCGATCGGACGACTTCCACGCGAACGCGCGCCGGGTGGAATCCGCGTCGCGCACGCCCAGCCGCCACCACGCCTGCAGCGCCAGACCGTTCGACTCGGGCTCCAGGTCCTGCGAGCCGCCCTGCCCGGTCAGGAACCCGCCGCGCGGGTCCACGAGCACGCGGTCGAAGTAGTCCACGACGGCACGCTCCGCGCCGGGCAGCGCGCCGGGCGCGAGCGCGAGCAGTTCCAGCCGCCGCGCGTTGGTCGCGGTCAGCTTCTGGAAGCTCGAATGCCCGGGGTCGCGATCCTTGAGACCGTTGACCCAGCCGCCGCCCACGGTGTCGAGCAGCGCGCGCATCCAGCCGAGCGTGCGGCGCGCACGCGCGGCCGCGAGCGTGTCGCCCTCGCGCCCGCGAACCAGCGCCAGCTCGATCGCCGACTCGCACGGCGTGCCGTCGCGACGCACGAAGCCGCCGCGCAGGCTGTCGTACGACGCCATCGCCAGCGCGCTCAGGCGTTCGTACAGCGCGCGATCGGCCGCCGAGTCGGGCACGGGCGAGACGAACTGCGCCCGCGCCGGCGCCGCGACCGTGCACAGCACGGCCGTGGCGGACAGCAGCACGCGACGCAGGAGAGTCGTCCTCATGACGGTCGTTGTCGTCCGCCGGGAGTTACTTCCGCACCAGTTCGATGACCTTGGGAATCGCGGTGTACAGCGCGATGCCCACGCCCATGATGCTCTCGCCCGCGATGATGCCGGACGACACCGGTACCGTGTAGCGCTCGTGCCACGCCTTCGCCTGCTTCTGGAGAACGAGCGCGATGCAGGCGCCGAGGAACATGGAGATCGAGTTGAAGCCGTTGATCGTGAACGCCAACCCCACGCCCGTCGCCGAAGGAATGAACGGCTTGGCCTTCGGGAACCGCAGTTCGAGCAGCGGCAGCACGATCCCGAGCAGGCTGCCGACCAGCAGGCCCCAGCGCGCCGACACCGGCAGCGCCTCGACGCCCTTCGCGAGCAGCTCGGCCACGCCGCGCCACACGAGCGCCGCGGGCGCCGGCCACTTCTCGCCGCCGAGCACGGAGGCGTCGGGCACGAGGATGAAGAACACGGGCACCACGATCAGCGAGCCCGCCATGACGCCGAAGAACTGCGCGAGGAACTGCCGCCGCGGGTTCGCGCCCAGCAGGTAGCCGCTCTTGAGATCGATGAGCAGGTCGCCCGCGTGGCTCGTGGCGCCGGCGGTGATGTTCGCCGTCATCAGGTTGGTGGGGATGTTGCCCGGGGCGATCGCGCCGAACGTGAGCTGCGTGATCTTGCTGAGCGGGCCCACGGGCGTGATGTCGGTCTCGCCCGTCGCGCGCGTGGACACGATCACGAGCAGGAACGTGGCGAGCACCGCGATGATGCCCATCCACCAGTGGATGCCGAACAGCCGCTGGCCGAGCAGCACGCAGCCGGCGCCGCACAGCAGGTAGCCCGTCACGAACCACGAGCCCGGCACCTCGATGCGCTCCATGGGATCGTCGCCCGCCTTCTTCTGGGTGACGAACGCCGTGATGCTCGAGAACGCGCGCGCGACCGACTTCCAGTTGAGCGCGAACAGCAGCAGGCCCGACGTGACCATCATGGGCACGCCGATCCACAGCGACCACGACGAGATCTTGCGGAAGCTGGGCGACTCGATCACGCCCATGCGCAGGAACATCGGCGCGAGCACGAGGTAGTTGATCGCCGCGCCCAGCATGAGGCTCCACGCCTGCCGGAAGCTCATGATGGCGCCCGAGGCCACGAACAGCAGCGAGCCCTCGAACGACATCGTGACCTGGTTCAGGAACAGCGTGCCGTCCTTGTAGGGCCCCAGCGGGATGCCGCCGGTACCCCACGTGGTCTCGAGCTTCGGCAACCGCAGCCACGGCGCGGCGGCCGGGAACAGCCACGACTTGACCGGCGACCACACCGGCGCGCCCGCGATCTCGGACGTCTTCATGAACGCGAGGTCGGCCGAGTCGCGCAGCCACGTGACCACCAGGCCGAGCAGGCCCGACAGCCCGAGCGCGCGCGCCTGCAGCGCGGCCTCCTCACCGCCCGAGTGCAGCGCTTCGAGCGTGGCCGCCGCGGCCTTGCCGGTCGGGAACGGCAGCTGCTCGATGTTGATCATCTGGCGCTTGGTCGGGATCGCGAGGAACACGCCGAGTCCCGAGATCACGGCGACCCACGGGATGAACGCCAGGCAGCGGTCGCCGAAGCTGGCGGGAATCGCCGCGGCGCTCAGCATCATGAGCGCGGGAATCGCGTTCACGAGCCCGGCGCTGGTCATGGAGCCGCCGGCCGAGGCCGTGGACTGCATGCAGTTGTTCTCGAGGATCGAGTAGTGGTTGTCGGGCCAGATCCACCGGAAGAAGCCGCCGACCACGGGCACGCGGTGCAGCTTCACCAGCACGGGGCCGATCGTGGACTGCAGCACCTGGAACGTGACGTAGGCGAGCACGCACGAAGTGATCGCCACCCCCATGCTCCAGCCGGCCTTGAGCCCGACGTACACGTTCGAGCACACCATGATCATGCCGAGCACCATGCCCATGAGGACGGCGCGGGCGGTGAACTGCTTCATCTTGTCGCCCTGGTAGACGTGCTCGAACCAGTGGCGCTCGAGTTCCTCGGGGGTCGGCTTCCGGTCGGCGGCGGTCGGTTCAGTGGGGCTGGACACGGTCGTCGGTTCCTCGGGGGCGGGGTTTCTTGCGGGAAGCCGTGGTCGGACGGGCAGGGTCCCCGAGTGCCGTGCCGCGGCGCAAGCACGAATTGACGGCCGGGCCCGCGCGAAGCACGAGCTTTTCGTTGCCGACGGCGGGGCCGCTCGGCCAACATGGGAGCATCCGTCATCGGCGAGCGTTTCCCGTGACGGAGCCCAGGTCCGGTCGTCCCAGTACGTGGTGCGTGCCCCCCCGTCACGCGACGCGTCCGTCCCCTCCCGTCCCTCGAGGCCCTCCCATGCGTACCGTCCGTGTCCTGCTGTGCGCGGCGCTGCTCCTGCTCGCCGCCACCGTCGCCCACGCCCAGACCATCTCCATCACGAGCAACGTCACCACGAACACCACGTGGGGGCCGACGGGCACGGTGGTGGGCACGACGTTCTGGGTGAAGAACAACATCTCGATCACGGCCGGGGCGACGCTGACCGTGCAGCCGGGCGTGGTCGTGAAGTTCAACCCGGGCTGCCAGCTCGCCGTGAGCGGCGCCCTGCAGGCCGTGGGCACCGCGGGCAGCAACATCTACTTCACGTCCATCAAGGACGACAACAACCCGGCGGGCGACACGAACGGCGACGGCAACACGACCTCGCCGGCGACCGGGGACTGGAACAGCATCGTGTTCGCCGACGCCACGGTGGACGGCACGTCGGCGCTGACGTGGTGCGACATCCGCTACGCCGGCTCGAGCCAGTACGCGGCGCTCACGTTCCTCTCGTGCAGCCACCCGATCACGAACTGCTTCGTGCGCAAGGGTTACTACGGCATCGACTGCCAGGGCCTGTCCTCGCCCACGGTGACGACCACGAGCATCGAGGCGTCCTCGCTCACGCCCATCGTGCTCGACTTCACCGCGTCGCCCACGTTCTCCAGCCTCGTGTTCTCGACCGCGAACAACGGCTACGACGCGATCGGCCTGCGCGGCACCACGCTGACGAGCACGGCCGTACTGCCGAAGCGCGGCGCCACGGTCGGCGCGAACCCGGTCTCGAACGTCACGTACGTGCTGCTCGGCGGACTCACGATCAACGCGGGCGGCAACCTCACGATCAACCCCGGCGTCGTGATCAAGCCGGTCGGCGGTTACTCGATCCAGGTGAACTCCGGCGGCAACCTCACCATGGTGGGCACCGCGGCCGCGGGCGACACGATCACGATCACGTCCATCCACGACGACAACTTCGGCGGCCCGAACGACACGAACAACAACGGCTCGATCACCGCGCCGAACCGCGGGGACTGGGGGCAGATCGCGTTCGCGCAGGGGGCCACGGGCTCGATCGGGCGCTGCCGGCTCAAGTTCGGCACGAACGCCGGTACGGTCGGCATGGTGCAGATGACGAACAACAACATCGCCATCTCGAACTCGCTGCTCTCGGACGCCGGGCACGCGCTCGCGTTGTTCGGCACCTCGAGCCCGCTCGTCTCGAACGTGGCGATGAACAACTGCTCGTCCACGCCGATCCTGCAGTCGGTGGCCGCCACGCCCACGTACACGAGCCTGTCGTTCCTCGCGAACGCGATCACGGCGATCGGCCTGCACGGCGAGGACGTGACCGTGAACTCGACGCTGTCGCAGCAGAACGTCGCGGGCTACACGAACATCACGTACTACCTCATGAACGGCCCGCTGCACGTGCCGAGCGGCGTCACGCTGACGATCGCCCCGGGCATCGTGCTCAAGAACCAGCCGTTCAGCGGCGGCATCAACGTGGACGGCGCGCTGATCGCCGACGGCACGCCCGTCGCACCGATCGTGTTCACGTCGCTCTACGACGACCAGTACGGCAGCCCGCAGGACACGAACGGCGACGGCGCCACGACGACGCCCGGCTCGGGCAACTGGCAGTACATCCACTTCTTCGGCACCTCGAACGACGCGACCTGCGTGCTCGACAACTGCCGCGTGACGTACGGCGGTTACTACACCGGCGACTCGTGGCCGCCGCTCGTGTGGGCGACCAGCGCGAGCCCGCGGATCACGAACAGCACGTTCTTCAAGGGGCCGTACGGCATCCGCACCGACGGCGACTCGGCACCGGTCGTGGACGGCGACACGTTCGACAACCTGACCTACGCGCCGATCGCGATGAGCGTGCTGTCGGACCCGCAGATCAGCACGAGCAACACCTACACGACGAACGGCTACAACGCGCTCGCGCTGCTCTCCGAGACGCTGTCGCAGAACGCGCGGCTCAAGTACCGCCCGAACGTGGGCAACGCGGCGAGCCCGACGTTCTGCTACCTGCCCACCGGCCAGATCACCGTGGCGAGCGGCGTGACGCTGTCCGTGGACCCGCAGGTCGTGCTCAAGCCGACCGGCGCGTTCACGGTGTTCAACGTGAACGGCGCGCTCAACCTGGTGGGCACGAACGCGACCACCGGCCGCGTGTTCTTCACCTCGCGCCGCGACGACGCGCTGGGCGGCGACACCACGCCGACCGACTCCAGCACGCCGCAGGCCGGCGACTGGGGCGACATCGAGTTCAACGACACCGCCGTGGACGCCGCCTGCATCGTGCGCAACGTGCTGTTCCAGTTCGGCGGGTTCGGCAACGCGAACGGCGTGCTCACCACGAACAGCGCCGCACCGCGGTTCGCGCGGCTCGAGTTCTTCCAGATCCGCACCGCGTTCACGTTCACGGGCAACTCGACCCCGACGCTCGACTCGCTCAACATCCTCAACTGCCTGCAGCTGCCGATCGTGTCGTCGCTCGTGAGCAGCCCGACCTACGGCAACACGATCACGTTCGCGAACAGCCAGTACCTGGCACTCGGCATCCTGGGTGAGACCGTCGCGCAGGACGTGCGCACGCGCGTCGGCAAGATCGGCCCGTACACGAACCTCAACTACGCGCCCACCGGCACCATCACGATCGCGTTCGGCGCCAAGTGGACCATCGACCCCGGCGTGGTCCTCAAGTTCGGGCGGCTGTTCACGGACCCGATCGGCACGTACATCCAGGTGGACGGCGCCATCTCGGCGGTCGGCAAGCCCGACAGCCTCATCATCTTCACGGCCATGCCGGACGACGCGTTCGGCCAGGACGTGATGGGTGACGGCGCCGCGACCGCGCCCGCGCCGGGCCAGTGGTACGGCCTCCAGTTCAACGCGGCGAGCAACGACGCCGCGAACCAGTTCACGCACTGCCGGTTCCGCTACGGCAGCAACGGCACCGGCGTGGTGTACCTCGTGAGCGCCGCGCCGACGTTCACGAACTGCATCTTCACGCGCAACTACAACGCGCCCGCGTACGTGTCCGGCGCGTCCACGCCGTCGTTCGTGAACTGCGACTTCGACTCGACCACCTCGCCCTCGAACGGCCTGCCGGTGTTCCTGTCGCTCGTCAGCGATCCCACGTTCACGAACTGCCGGTTCCTCGGCAACTGGTACACGGCGCTCGGCGTGATCGGCGAGAGCATCGCGCAGGACGTGCTCTGGAAGATCCGTTCGGTCGCGGGCCGGCTGAACATGCCCTACTACCTCAACTCGCAGCTCACCGTCGGCCTCGGCGCCACGCTCAGCATGCAGCCGGGCGTACGCGTGAAGTGCTACAACGGATCGATCCTCGTGCAGCGCGCGTTCCAGGCGGAGGGCCGCACGCAGCCGGACAGCATGATCGTGTTCACGTCGTACCGCGACGACGCCTACGGCGGCGACTCGAACGGCGACGGCGGCAACTCGTCGCCCGGGTACTCCGACTGGAGCTACATCCAGATCGACGGTACCGCCATCGACGCGCAGTGCCGGTTCCGCAACGTCCTGTTCCGGTTCGGCGGCAGCGGCAGCACGCAGGGCGCGATCCGGGCGGTGAACTCCTCGCCCTCGGTGGACTCCTGCCTGTTCGCGTACAACACCGTCGGCGTCTCGGTCGAAGGTTCGAGCAACCCGACGATCCACGGCTCCAGCTTCCTCGGCAGCCAGTACTACGCCGTCAACAACACCGGCAACGCGTTCTGCGTCGCCGCCGACGGCAACTGGTGGGGCGCGGCCACGGGCCCGAACGACGCTTCGGCGACCGCCGACCTCTGCGGCATGACCACGAACGCCGGCAGCGGCGACATCGTGAGCAACAACGTGGACTACACGCCGTTCGCCACGAGCGGCATCCTGAACCCGCTGCTCGGCGACGTATCGCTGAACGGACTCGTGCTCGCGTACGACGCGTCGCTCGTGCTGCAGCACGTGGTGAACTCGCTGGCACTGTCGCCGCTCCAGAAGCTGGTCGCCGACGTGAGCGGCTCGAGCGGCGTGACGGCGTTCGACGGCTCGCTGATCCTGCAGTGGGTCGCCGGCGTGATCCCGGCGTTCCCGGCGGTCTCGAACTCGGCGCACGAGGCGCCGGACGGCGCGCTCGCGGCACGCGCGTTCGTCGAACGCACGCGCGGCACGTTCGCGCTGTCGCTGGGCGAGGCGCGTCGCTCGGGCGACGAGTGGCTCGTGCCGGTGACGATGTCCGGCGACGCGCCGGTGTACGCGCTCGAACTGCGTCTCGAAGGCGGCGACGCGGCCTCGCTGAGCGGCTTCACCGCCGCCGCGGGCGCGCCGCTCTCGGCGCACCACGCCGACTCCGAAGCGGCGTGGGCCGCGATGGCGTCGCTCGACCCGGTCGCGAACGGTGAAGTGGCCACGCTGCGGTTCCCCGCCACCGACGCCGCCTTCCGCGCCCCGACGCTCGCGTTCGGCCGCGTGAACGAATCCGAAGTCACGAACGCGCCCGCGCCGCAGTCGCCGCGCGTGTCGCTGCTCGGACTGCCCGCGCCGAACCCGACGAAGGGCCCGGCATCGCTGCAGCTCACGCTCTCGGCCGCCGACGGCGCGGCGAACGCGCGGGTGGACGTCGTGGACGTGGCGGGCCGGCACGTGCGCGCGCTGTCGCGCGCCCCGCTCGGCGCCGGTGCGCACACGCTCACGTGGGACCTGACCCGCGACGACGGCTCGGCCGCCGGCGCAGGCCTCTACTTCATCCGCGCCCGCGTGGGCTCGGCCTCGTTCACCCGCCGCCTGATCGTCGTCCGCTGACGCGGCGCGAGCGAGGAGAGACACCATGCATCGCATTCGCGCACTCACGCTCGGCGTGATGCTCGCGCTGGCGGCCTCGGCCGCCGGCGCCGGCACCGCCCGGGCCGTGGCGCTCTCGATGGCCTCCGCCAGCGGACAGGCGGGGCAGACGGTGGACGTGGACGTGAACACCGCGAGCATGACCGGGCTCGGCGTGCTCTCGGCGCAGTTCACGGTCACCTACAACGCGAACTTCCTGACCGCGACCGACGTGATCACCACGGGCACGCTCGCCGCGGCGGCCGGCTGGGCCGCGCCGGCGTTCAACGTGACGGCCCAGGCCAGCACCGGGCGCATCACGGTGTCGGCCGCCGGCACCACGGCGCTGTCGGGTGCGGGGTCGCTGCTCAAGATCCGGTTCGTCGTGAACCCGGCGCAGCTCACCGGCACGTCGTCGTCGCTCACGCTCGGCAGCGTGCTGCTGAACGAAGGCACGCCCACCGCGACCACGGCGAACGGCACGTTCACGATCCTCGCGACGCCGCAGATCGACGTCAGCCCCGACCAGGGCGAGATCGTGCGCGGCCAGACGCTGCAGTTCAGCGTGTTCGGCTCGCCCACCAACCCGATCTCGTGGTCCACGAGCGACCCGCTCGTGGCCACGATCTCGGCCACCGGCCTGCTCACGGGCGTCGCGCCGGGCGCCGTCACGGTGACCGCGACCGACGCCGCGGCGCACTCGGCCACCACCACGGGCACGGTGCTCGTGCGCGGCATGGGACTCACGGCGGGCTCGGGCAGCACTCCGCTCGGGCTGTCGGTGAACGTGCCGATCACGGTCACGTCGCTCGCGGGACTGGGCATCCGCTCGGGCCAGTTCACGCTGACGTGGTCGGGCTCGATGATCACCTCGGTGGACGTGTCCACGCCCCCGGGCACGCTGCTCAACGGCTGGGGCCCGGTCACGATCGGCACCGGCAACGGGCCCGGCGCGCCGACGCACTGCACCGTGGACTTCGCGGGTGCGAGCGACCTGACGGGCTCCGGCGTGCTCTGCTACGTCACGTTCCACGGCTCACCGACCGTCTCGGGCGGTTCCGGGCTGGTGGTCTCGAACGCGGTGTTCAACGAGACGCTCGTCGCCAAGACCACGAACGGCTCGATCTTCGTGACCACGCTGCCCGCGATCCAGGTCAATCCCGACCAGGTCACGCTGCTCGCGGGCCAGGCGCAGCAGATGAGCGTCAGCGGTTCGCCCACGAACCCGATCGCGTGGTCGGTGCTCGACCCCGCGGTGGCGACGATCTCGCCCACCGGGCTGCTGACCGCGGTGCACTCGGGTGTCACGCAGGTGCAGGCCGTGGACGCGATCGGATCCACCGACCTCAACACGTTCGTGCGCGTGTACGACTTCAAGGCCACGCTCGGCACGGTGACCGGACGGCCGGGCACCACGGTGCGCGTGCCGCTGCTCGCCGATCGCGGCGTGGGCGCGCTGGGCATCGTGTCCGAACAGCTCAAGATCAGCTGGACCGGCACCGCGATCGCGGCCGCTCGCCCGGTGCTCTCGGCGCAGTGGTGGCGCTGGGGCCCGGCGCCGTGGGCGTACACCACGACCGCGAACTCGATCTTCGTCGCCGCGGCCGGCACCGAGCCGTTCGACGACTCGGGCCCGGACCTGGCGGCGTTCGAGTTCGACATCGCACCCGGCGCGACCTCGGGCACCAACGTGACGCTCACGCTGTCGCCGCTCCTGTTCAACGAAGGCGACCCGGCGGCACAGGTGGTGAACGGCACGATCCAGGTGCGCAACCTGGCGGATGCCGAGTCCGGCGTGACGCTCGCGTTCGGGCTGGGCGAGGTCGCACCGAACCCCGTGCGCGGCGCCTGCCGGATCCCGTTCACGCTGCCCGCCGACACCGGTGGCCGCGTGGAGCTGGCGCTGTACGGCGTGGACGGCCGGCTCGTGCGCCGGCTCGCCGACGGCGCGTTCGCACCCGGGCGGCACGACGCCGCGTGGGACGGCCGCGACGGCTCGGGCCGTGCGGCCGACGCGGGCATCTACTTCGTGCGGCTCACGTCCGGTTCGCGCACGCAGGTGCGCAAGCTCGCCGTCGTGCGCTCGGGGGACCGGTGAACGCGCGCGCGCACGCGAGTGCGCTTCTCGTGCTGACGGCGCTGCTGGCGGCGCTCGTCGTTCCGGCGCTGGCCGGGCCCCTGGGCGTGGTCCTGCCCACGAAGCTCGTCTCGCCGGGCGCCACGGTGGACGTGCCGGTCGAGGCCACCGGCTCGCCCGTGGGGCTCGGCATCACGTCGGTGGATTTCCGCATCACGCTCGACCCCACGTGGGTGCAGTCGGTGCAGCTGCTGCCCGAAGGCATGGTGTACGCGTGGAACGCGCCGTTCGCGAGCGTGAGCACGTCGGCGATCACGGTGGCGGCCGCGGGTGGCACTCCGCTCGCGTCGCCTTCGACGCGCATCGCCACGCTTCGCGTGGTGCTCAAGCCCGGCGTGCCGGCGGGCACCGACGTATGGCTCACCGTCGAACGCTTCCTGTTCAACGAGCAGCCTTCGGGCGGCACCACCGACGGACTGATCCGCGTGCGGGTGGGCAACGTGGGTGTGGACGGTTCCGGGCTCGCGTACGCGCTCGCGGCGCCCTCGCCCTCGCCCGCGCGCACGACGGCACGGCTGGCGTTCGAGCTGCCCGCGGCGTCGCGCGGCGCGGTGACGCTCGCGATCCACGACGTGTCCGGACGCCGCGTGCGCACGCTGGTGCACGCGGCACTGCCCGCGGGTCGCCACGCGCTGGCGTGGGACCTGCGCGACGACGCGGGTGAACGCGTGCGGGCCGGCACGTACTTCGTGCGGCTCGACTGCGACGCGGGCACACGCACACGGCGACTGGCCGTCCTGCGCTGAATCGTCCGGGGCCGCGGTGAAGTTCGCCGCGGCTCCGTCGTCTTCGCTGTCGCGCTCAGTGCCGCACGGTCCACCACTCGCCGGCCAGCGAGTCCGGGTAGAGCTCGCGTGCGAGCGCCGCGGCATGCGCGTAACCGCCGCCCTCGATCGGCGCGTGGCCACGCGCCACCTGCGCGAGACTGCCGCGCTGCACGAGCAGCACCAGCGTGCCGCGCCGCTCGCGCAGCGTGCTCGCGAGCCGTTCGCGCAGCGCGGGCGTGGGCAGTTCCACGTCCTGCGCCCAGGCGACCGGCAGCGGGTTGCGCTCGCGCGCGCACGCCCACCAGCCCGGCGCGTCCACGAGCACGGCGTACGCGCCGCCACGCGCGGCCGCGGCGTTCGCGGCATCGCGCAGCTCGGCGAGCGCCGCGTACGTGTTCGCATCGGTCACGATCCCGCGCCCGCCCGGCCACACGCCGCCGAGCGCGAACGTGAGCCGCTCGCGCGGCGGCTGGTGGTAGAGCCGCTCGGTGCGCGCGTGCGCGAAGTGCACGCCCGCGTACGCCGCGAGCGCCAGCGCCGCGGCGGCCGCGAGCGCCCGCGTGCGCGGGCCGAACCACTGCATCGCGCCGAACTGCGCCACGAGCACGGCCGGCCACACCGCGCCCAGCGCCAGCGCCGGGCTGCGCCAGCCCACCGACAGCGAAGCGCACGCACCGAGCAGCGCGGCGCACGCCACCAGCGCCGCGACGCCACGCCGTTCGCGCGCGAACGCGGCGCGCGCCGCGAAGCCCGCGGCGTAGCCGAGCACGGCGTAGGCGTGGCGGTGCAGGTAGCGCGCGTCGGCCGCGTCGAGCGCGCGCGCGGCAAGCAGCGCGAGCGCGCACGGCAGAAGCGCGGCGATCGTCCGCGCCACGCGGCCGTCGCGTACGGCGAGCGTGGCCGCGAGCACGCCGGCCAGCGCGCCGTACGCGAAGAACGGCGTGCGCGTGAATGGTGCGAGCGCGTCCTCGCCCGCCGCCGACAGCGCGAACAGCTGCGCCGCGGCGTCACCCAGCGCGCCGTGCGCGGCGAGCACCGCGGCGTACGCGAGCGGCGCGGCGGCCGCCGCCAGCCACGCCCACGGCGCGCGGCCGCGCCCGGCGAGCAGCACGAGCGCGGGCAGCAGCGGTGCGAAGTTCTGCTTGCACGTCACCGCCGCTCCGGCCAGCGCCAGCCCCAGCGCCGCGCGCCGGGGCGAGCGCTCGCACGCGAGCCACGCGCCCGCGGACGCGAGCAGCACGCCGTCCACCGTGTGCCACGCCATGGCCGGGAACGTGTGCGCCGCGCCGGTGAATCCCAGCGCGATCGCCGCGCACTCGAGCGCCAGCCCGGGGCGCGCCGCGACGCGCCGCAGCGCCAGTTCGGTCCAGCACCAGGCCGACAGCGCGAGCTCGAGCCAGAACGCGGCGCGCGACCACAGGAACGCGTACGCGCCGCCCCACGCGACTTCGCCCGCGTGCAGCAGCGCCGAACCCACGGGCCGCACCGACACGAAGTCGCGATGCGGCAGCTCGCCGTCGAGCAGCCGGCGCGCCTGCGCGAGCACGAAGCCGTCGTCGGTCGGGTTGAAGCCGAGCGCGCCGAACGCGAGCTGTGCCGCGGCGGCGAGCGCGAGCGCGAACGCCAGCCGCGCGAACACGTCGCGCCGCGTGGCGGCGGCCGGCGGCGCCGCGTACGCGTTCACGTTCATGCGCGCCGGTGCACCGCCGTCTCGCGCGTCAGCGCGCGAGCTCGGCCTCGAGCCGGCGGGCGGCGTCCTGTTCGGCGCCGGGCGTGGTGCGCGCGAGCCACTCGCTCACCGCGTTGCGCGCGGCGGCGCGGCGCGGCTCGGTGGGCTCGAGCCGCCACGCGGTGGCGTAGCCCTCGGCGGCGGAGCGGCGCGCGGCACGCGCGGTCGCGTCGTCGGGCGCCATGGCCGCGGCGTTGGCCCACACGGTCGCGGCGCGCTCCCACGCCGTCGCGGTGCGCTCGCGCTGCGCGACCGATTCCAGTTCGCGCGCGCGCGCCGCGGCGAACTCGTAGCCCGTCGCGCGCGCACCCGGGGCACCGACGCGGCCGCCCGTGCGGCCACCGCCGCCCGTGGACTGCGGCGCGAGGCCCGTGGACGGCGCGGCGTTGTCGCTCGTGCCGCTGACCGGCGCGGGCGCACTGAAGCCCTGGCTGGTCGCGGGCGGCGGGCTCGTGGACGGCGCGCTCGCCGAACCCTTGGCGCGTTCGAACAGCTTGCTCACGTCGAAGCGCGAGCGCTTCTCGGGTTCGGCCGGCGCGGGCGCGGGCGTGGCCGCGGGCGGCGCGCTCTCGGCCGGCGATTCGTTCGCGCGCGCGGCGTTCGCGGTGGCGTCGAGCGACTGCGCCGCCGGCGTGGCCGGTGCCGGCTTGAGCGCCGTGGTGCCGGTCGGGGCCAGCGGCTCGACCGCGAGCGGCTTCTTCGCGCGCACCGGTCCGCTGCCCGGCAGCGACGGCGCCGGCGAGGGGCGCGCACCCAGCGTGTTCGCACGGCCGACCGCGACCTGCTCGCCGTTCGCCTCGGTGCGCACTTCGCTCGCGCGCATCGGTTCGGGCGTGGCCGACGGCCTGGCCTTCGCGAGCGGCGCTTCGGCTTCGGCCGTCACCGCCGGCGCGGACTCGCGCACGGCGTCGGCTTCGGGTGCGGCGTCGGCCGCCGGCGCGGGCGCGTTGCCGCCGCCCTCGGGTGCGCCCGACCCCACCACCGAACGCGGCGCCTGCTCGGCGGCGAAGCGGTCGGCGCCGCCGTCGCGCGAGAGCACCAGCGCGAGCGCCGCGACCACCGCGAGCGCGGCCGCGCTGCCGACCCACGCCAGCGTGCGCGGCGAGTTCCACCACGCCCGCCAGCCGCCGGTGCGCGCGGGCGTCGCCGGCGCGGCGGCGGCGGCCGGGGCTTCGGCGGCCAGTCGCGCGCTCACGCGGTCGGCGAACGAGGCGAAGTACTCTTCGCCCGGATCGTGCGCGAGCGCGCCCTTCAGCGACGCGTCGAGCTCGGCGAGCGCCGCGAGGCGTTCGCGGCATTCGGCGCACTCGGCGAGGTGCCGCGCCTCGGCGCCGTCGTCGCGCGACTCGTGCGCGTCGAGACGCGCCGACAGCTGCTCGTCGCTCAGGTGGCTCATGTCGTTTCCCCACTGCGCTGCTGCATGCGTTTCTTCAGCTCGGCCCGCGCGCGGGAGAGGCGCGACATCACCGTGCCGATCGGCACGTTCAGGGTCCGGGCGATCTCGTCGTAACTCAGGTCCTGCATCACTCGAAGCGCCAGCACCGCCTGGTATTCGGGCGCGAGTTCCGCGAAGCATCCGCGGATGGATTCGTCGCGCTCGCTGCGAGCGGTGTGGTCGGCCGGGTCGTCGTCCACTCCCCACTGCTGCCCGGCTTCCACCAGTGGTTCGATGGGCGTCTCGGGGCGCCGCTTGCGGTGGCGGAACAGCGAGAACGCCTGGTTCGTGCAGATCCGCGCGAGCCAGGGATAGAGCGGCTGTCCGAGCTCGAACCGGCCGATCGCGCCCCAGGCGCGCACGAACGTCTCCTGCGCCAGGTCGTCGGCATCCGACGTGTTGCGTGTCAGGGCGTAGGCGACGCGGTAGATGCTCCGCTGGTAACGGCGGATGATCTCGGCGAACGCCTTCTGGTCGCCCCGCGCGGAACGGGCGATGAGGTCGTCGTCCGGCGGACTGGCGTCTGACATACGCTGCACATTCGGGTTCATTCCCGCGCAGATTCAGGGGCGCGGGGAAACGCGTCAAGCCCCGATGCGCCAGCGCTCAAGGCCAATGCAGCAGCGCGCGCTCGCCACGACGGGGGCTGCCGGGGAAGGGACCGCCTCCACCGACGGGAATGTCGAGCGGTCCGGCGGGCGCGGTGCGGGTGGTGCCCGGTGGAAACTTCTCGAGCGTCACCCAGTAGGTGCCGGGCGCCAGCGGGACGCCGACGCCGTCCGTGCCGTCCCAGGTCAGCTCGTAGCTGCCCGCGGCGAACGAGCGGTCGGCCAGCACCCGGGCCACGCGGCCGTCGAGTGCGCGAATCGCGAGCAGCACCCGCGCGCTCCCTGCGAGGTCGCAGCGGATCACGCGGGCGGGCTGGCCGGTCATGTTCGCCCGCACGCGCACGCGCCCGGCGTTCCCCAGCACGATCGCGGTGTCCAGCGACATCGTGCCCTGCGCGAGGTGCACCGGGCCGAGCGTGTCGGCGGTCCAGAGCGTCGGTCCCGCGAGCAGCAGGTAGTCGCCCGCGGGCGCCTCGACGCTGAAGAACCCGCGGCGCGTGCCCGCGAAGGTGTAGTGCAGGCTGTCCGCGGCGAGCCACACCGGCACGCCGGTCGCGGTGGCGAGCAGCAGGCTGTCGGTCGTGACGCCGTCGGGATCGGTGACGTACTCCTCGAGCTGCACGGCACCTTCCACGCGGGGCGCGTGCGACCGGGACGCGCAACCGGCGGCGAGCGCCACGAGCAGCGTGCTCACGCCGGCGCGCAGCACGCGGGACCTGCGGGACATGCCCAGCCTCCTTCGGGTCGCGAGCCCGGCACCCAGCACCGGGCCGGGTGCAGCTTAGCCGCGCGCGGGGGCGCCCCGCATCAGGGATCCCGGCCGCCCCGCTTCATCCTCCCGCGGGAGTGCTCGACCGCCGCCCGGGACGCGCGATTCCCTCGTTAGAAGCGGGCCGCCGCCACGAAAACCCCTCGTGACCCGGGTGCTCGCCCCGTGCTGCCCGGACATGGCCGTCCCCCGGCCTGCCGCCCCTCAACCGTCCGGGCTCGCCCGGTCCAGAGGAGACTCTCGATGCGTCGCTCGCCGCTCGCGCTCCTGCTGCTCACCGTACTGCTCGCCTTCGCGCCGCCCGCTGCGCGCGCCGTCGGCGACCCACCGTCCGAATGCCCCGACGGACGTTGTACCGGACGGGCTCCCGCATACCGGGACACCGCCTACACGAACCACTTCCCGGGCCGCTACATGGCCGTCGGCACCTACCAGGGCGCCTCGGGCAGTGACTACGTGCTGGCGCTGTTCGACCTGGCCACCAACGTGCCCGGCATGAACGCGAACTGGGCGGGCATGTACCGCTACAACGGCGTGGTCGGGGGCTCGGGCTTCGGCGGCTGGCAGATGGACACGCTCGGCACGGTGTTCGGCGTCACGCTCGACGACCTCGGCAACATCTACGCGTGCGCCTCGTCGTCGTACAACGGCGACGCGGTGGGCCAGCTGCCCGGCGCGACCCCGGGTTCGATCTACAAGATCGACTACCAGACCGGCTACGTCGGCGTGTTCGCGAACCTGCCGAACTCGCCCGACCCCGCGTGGTCGAGCACGCCCAACGAGGCGAACCCGTGCCTCGGCAACATCACGTACGACCCGGTGCACGCGAAGCTGTTCGTGACGGACATGGAAGACGGCATGATCTACCGCCTCGACATGAACGGCACGATCAGCGGCTCGTACGACCCGTTCGGCGCCGACAACGGCCTGCCGGGCTGGGCGCCGCTCGGCGAGCGCATCTGGGCGGTGCAGTGGCACACCGACAACAAGCTGTACTTCTCGCGCTGGAACTCCGGGCTCAAGGAGATCTGGTCGCTGCAGCTCGACGGCACGGGCAACTTCGTGCCTTCGAGCGAAGTGCTCGTGATCACGGTGCCGCTGTCGGCGAGCTTCAACTCGTACCCGATCTCGGACATCACGTTCACGAAGCAGGGCCACATGCTGCTCGCCGAGCGGCAGATGTACACCGACTCGTACGTCTCGGCGCACGCGTCGCGGCTGCTCGAGTACACCTGCGACCTCGGCACCTGGTACCTGTCGCCGGGCGTGTTCAGCATCGGCAACTACGTCGGACCGCCGTACGAAGGTTCCGCAGGCGGCGTGGACTCGGACTACCGCAACTACACCCCCGGCTCCGTGCCCGGGCGCTACTGGGTCACCGGCGACGCGCTGCACTACAACGTGGGCGACTACATCTACGGCGCGCAGGGATTCCCGCCGGGCGGCGGCACGACCACGAACAGCTTCCTGTTCGACTACAACGGCTTCGTGTTCACGTCCGACAAGTTCGAACTCGGCGACATCGAGATCACCTGCCCGGTGGACACGGGCTCGATCCACGGCGGCAAGTTCCAGGACCTCGACTGCGACGGCAAGTTCGACCAGGGCGAGCCGGGCGTGGCGAACTGGCCGATCGTCGTGACCGGGCCCTCGGGCACGTTCACGATCTACACGCAGGCGAACGGCAGCTTCCACCTGTGGGGCCTGCCGAACGGCACGTACACGCTGTGCGAACTGGGCCAGCCGGGCTGGAACCAGACCATGCCCGCGAGCGGCTGCTACACGGTGACCGTGAACGGCAACGTCACCACCGGCCAGCTGTTCGGCAACTGCCGCCCGTGCGAAGTGCAGCAGCCGCCGTGCGTGAAGATCCCCAACACGGCGGTGATGTGGCTGCCGTTCGACGAGACCGGCGGCGTGGTGGTGCACGACCCGGCCGGCAGCAACCCGGGCCAGATCGTGGGCGACCCGTCGCTGATCGTGCCGATCGCGATGGACAAGGGCCTGCGATTCCGCCAGCAGGGCCACTACGTGCGCGTGCCGCACTCGCCGTCGATCGGCTTCGGCGGCGGCCAGGACTTCTCCGTGGCCGCGAGCTTCCTGCTCGACAACGTCTCCGGCACCCACTACGTGTTCGACAAGCGCGCGCCGGGCACGTCGGGCCCGAAGGGTTGGTCGTTGGCCATCGACAACGGCACCGTCGTGTTCCGCATGCAGCAGCAGGGCACCGCGCCGCCGGTGTTCGTGTCGGCGCCGGTGGTCACGGCGAACACGTGGCACAGCGTGGCCGTCTCCGTGCAGCAGACCGACGCGGGCACCGGGTTGCCGCCGCAGGGCACCGTGTACCTCGACGGCGTGGAGATCGGGACCTTCGCCTCGGTGCCGGGCGGCACGCCGATCGACTTCGCGAACACCGGCGACCTGTACATCGGCACGAACACCGCGCGCGTCTCGGTGTTCGGCGGCCAGATCGACGAACCGATGCTGTTCGCGCGCGCGATCAACGTCGGCGACGTGGGGATCATCTGGAACCCGTGGATCCTCTGCAAGCAGTGGTGCAAGGTGCCGACGAGCATCACGTTCGGCCCGTACGCCACCACGGCGACCGCCACGTTCACGATCTGCAACTACGACTGGTCGCAGCCGTCCATGAACTACTCGTGGTCGCTCGCCGGCCTGCCCGCGGGTTCGTGCTCGGTGAACGGTCCGGTCACGTATTCGCCTTCGAGCGGCTCGATGACCATTCCCGCCGGCAGCTGCCAGAACGTGACGGTCACCGTCACGCGCCCGGCGTGGCTGGTCGCGGGCACGAGCGGCTGCATCGTGTTCAACGTGACCAACAACACGAACCACACCTGTTTCAACTGCCAGACCAAGGCGGTCGCGATCAAGAAGATCTGGGTGGACACGGGCCTCGACTCGATCGTGATCGGGCACGGCGGCCACAAGCTCGTGCGCTTCTCGGTGACCAGCGCCGAAGCGCCGGGCACGTCGCGCCAGCTCGCGCTGCAGCTGAGTGCGGGCGACTCGCCGCAGGCGGCGTACATCAGCCTGAACGGCCTGCCGCCGGGTGAGCCGTACTGGGTGACGCGTGCGATCGGCGGTGGCGAGACCATCGAGGTCGAGGTGGACGTCACCTACCCGCTCTGGTGCCACCTGCCCGACCAGTGGCTGGTCGTGCGCGGGCTCGACGACGAAAGCGATCTCGAGATGACCGAGCTCGGCTGCGGCGAAGCGCTGCTCGCCGACGGCGCGGTGCTCGCGGTCGAACCGCCGGCGGCGGCGCGGAACGTCGAAGCCGTGACGGCATGGCCGAACCCGAGCCGCGGCGGCACGAAGATCCGGCTCACGCTCGCGCAGTCGGCGCGCGTGAACGCGGGCGTGTACGACGTGGCGGGACGCCTCGTGCGTACGCTGCAGCGCGGCACGCTGGCCGCGGGCGCCCACGAACTCGAGTGGGACGGCCGCACCGACGCGGGCCACGCGGCCGGCGCCGGGCTGTACTTCATCCGCATGACCGCGGACGGCCGTGAGTACGGCGCGCGACTCGTGCGCGTGCAGTAGACGAGGACGAACGCCGGAAGGATCCGGCGCGAGACGACGGCGGCCACCCGAAAGGGTGGCCGTCGGCGTTCCGGGGTGAGCAGCCGTGCGCGTCAGCGTGCCAGCACCACTCGCCGCGTGAAGCGCGTGCCGCCCACGTCCACGCGCACGAAGTAGAGCCCGTCCGCGGCCCGGCGCCCGTCGTCGTCGCGCCCGTCCCAGCCGAGCAGGTGCTCACCGGGCGCGAACTCCCGCGACAGCAGCGCGCGCACGCGCCGGCCCTGCGGATCGAACACGTCCGCACGCACGCGAGCCGCGCCCGGCAACGCCAGCCGGAACGACGTGGCCTCGCGTGCCGGGTTCGGCAGAGGTGCCGAGAGCGCCAGTGCCGCCGGACGCCCGTCCGTGTCCAGCACGCCGTCGGGCATGCCGAACGCCCACGGACCCTGGTTGCCGTGGATGTCCGTCGCGATCACGTAGTAGAACCACGGCAGCCCCGAGGGATCCACCCAGGTCGTGTCGGTGACGAACGTGACGAAGTTCGAGAGCGAGGGCACGTCGAGCGGGTGGGTCGTGCGGTGGATCGCGTAGCCCCGCAGGTCCGGTGCCGCGACCTTGTTCCACCGGATCGTGGTGTGTCCGCCGCCGAACGTGGCGTGGAACCCGTACACCTGATCCGGCCCGATGTCGTCCGCCGAGTACGCCGAGTCCACGTCCGAGAACCAGCGCTGAACGTCGTCGCCCCAGTAGCGCCACGTCTCGATCATGAACCTGGTGTACGGGTTCGAGTTCGGCAGCGAGTCGCGCGTGGTCGCCAGCCAGACGTTGCGGGAGCTCACCCAGCCGGACTCGTCGTCGCTCCAGACGTACTCCCACCAGCCCGCCGGTGCGCCGGACGCGACGTACATCAGGTCCCCGGGCCGGGCGGGTCCACAGGACCCGCTCGAACGCATCTCCCGTCCGCCGGCGGCGATGCGCGCCTGCGCGGTCGCGACCGGGACCTGCCGCCAGATGCGGTACTCCATCCACTCCGGGCGGTCGTGCACCACTTCGCTCGTGTAGAAGTAGCCCTCGACGATTCCCCCCTGGTCGCGGCGAGAGTCGTGGAGCAAGCCGAAGTACGCCGCCCCCGAGAACGCGCCCCAGCGGTCCACACGACGCGCTTCGATGTCGTGATTGCCGGGATACCACGCATCGCTCCACGAGTAGATCACCCCGCCCGCTCCGTCGGAGGCGAGCGACAGCCCCTGCAGTTCGTCCGAGTGGTTCGCGCGCACCTCGTCCACGCGCGACCAGAGCGTGTCCAGCATGCCGGTCGAGAACACGTGATGCACGATCAGGTAGTAACCACCGCCGGAGCCACCGGTCCAGCCCACGATCGCGCCGCCACGGTCGTCCGCAAGCAGGCGTGGCTCGTACATGTCGTACGTTCCGTAGGCGTACACGAGCCGGCCGTTCGCGGGCCACGCGGGATCCACGCTGCCGGCCGCACGCACGTGCTGCACGTAGAAGCCGCACTCGACGTAGGGCGAGTTGCGGTGGTCGAGCCAACTCGCGATCGCGCCGCCGGCGCCGTCGCTCACCACGAGCGGCTGCTGCTGGTTGTTCGCCGCGCTGCAGACCAGCACACCATTCGCGGTCCATGCGGGATCCACGGTGCCCGCGGCGAGCACATGTTGCGCGTAGACGTCCGTGTGCGTGCCGGGCCGCCCGTCCTGCCACACGACGATCGCGCCGTACGCGCCGTCGCTCGTGATCTCGGGCAGCGTCTGGTTGCCGGCGGCATTACACAGGCTGATGCCCGTCGCCGGCCACGCCGAATCGAGCGTGCCGTTGCTCCACACGTGCTGGGCGTAGATGTCCTCGTTGCCGAATCGCAGGTCGCTCCACGCGACGATGGCGCCGTTGCGGCCGTCACTGATCATGGTGGGGTACATCTGCTGTGCGGCGTTGTTGCACAACAGCCGTCCGTCCGCGGGCCATGCCGGGTCCACGATGCCCGTGACGCGCACGCGCTGCGCGTAGACATCCAGCAGTCCCGAGCGCAGGTCCACCCACGACAGGATCGCTCCGCCGCAGTCGTCGCTCACCATTTCGAGCGCGGTGCGCAAGCCGGTCGCGGAGCACAGCACGACGCCGGTCGCCGGCCACGCGGGATCGAGCGTGCCGTCGTAGCGGATGCGCTGGGCCACGACCGTGGTCACCGGGGCCGATCGATCGTCGAGCCACGCCACGATCGCGCCCCCCGCCCCGTCGGACACGGCCCGGAGCTGCTGCGCCGACCACCATTGCGTCTGGAGGATACGGCCGTCCGCCGGCCACGCCGGGTCGAGCACACCATTCGAGGCGATGTGCTTCGCGCACGGCTTCGGCGTGAGGCCGCGCGTGAATACGACGATCGCGCCGCCGTTGCCGTCGAGCACCGTCACGCTGCCGAGTTCGTCCTCGGTGTTGCTGGAGACGCTGAGCGTCTGGCCGATCCCCGGCCAGCGCGCTTCGGCGGGCACCCACGTCGCCACGGCGAGCAGCGCGGCGAGAGCGGCGACGAGGCCTGCGCTCTTCATGCGGTTCATGATCACCTCACCACGACGAGCCGGCGCGTGAACGCGCGGCCGCCGGTCTCGAGTCGGACGAAGTAGAGCGCGCTCGCGACGGCGCGTCCACGCGCGTCGCAGCCGTCCCAGCGAATGACGTGCTCGCCCGCGGCGTACTCGCCGTCGGCGAGCGTGCGCAGCAGGCGGCCCTGTGCGTCGTGCACGGCGAGTCGGACGCGCGCGTCGTGCGGCAGCGCGAACCGCAGCACGCTCGTCGTGCGCAGCGGGCTCGGGCTCGGCGCGGCGAACACGACGCCGTCGCGCGCCGCCTCCTCTCCGATCCCGGCGATGCCCGCCGGCGCGATCGCCGCGGTCGGTGCGGCATTGCCGTGCACGTCGAGCGCGGCGACCCGGTACCAGCCGGGCGGCGCGTTCACCGCGCTCCAGCGCGTGTCCTGCACGTCGGCGACGAACGTCTCGTCGCCCGGCGTGAACGTGGCGGTCTCGCCGCGCCAGATGCGGTAGCCCGCGAGGTCGGGCGCGTCGCTCGCCCCCCAGCTCAGGCGCGTGACGCCCGACTCCCACAGCGCCGAGAACTGGAAGGGCACCGGCGGCAGCAGGTTGTCCACGCTGTAGCCGGAATCCGCGAGCGTGCTCCACGTGCGCGCGCCCCCGTACTCGCGCGCGACCACGTAGAACGCCGTACGCGGGTTGCCGGCCGCGGTCGAGTCCACGGTCGTGGACGCGAGGTATTCGTAGCCGGGGAGTCCGGCGGCCCAGAGGCTGTCGCGCAGCGTCCACGTGGTCGCCGCGGGCGCCTTCCCGTAGACGAGGTACTTGTCCACCGCGTACGACGGGTACGCGTCGGCCGCGGCATTCGACCAGCGCACCGCGACCTTGCCACCTTGATCGCCGCTCACGTCGCGCACCAATTCGAGCACGGGTTCGCCACCGGGCAGGCCGTACGCGTCGATCGCCTGCGCGTAGATGTTCGAATGCACATCCTGCGTGCGCAGGTCACGCCAGGCGACGAACGTGAGCGGCGTGCCGTTCGCCGCGACGGTGACCTGCAGCTGCGGCGCCGCCGCGAGGCACACCGCGACGCCGTTCGTGCCCCACAACCGCGTGCCGGTGGCGTCGAGACGCTGGGCGTAGACGTGGTAGCCCACCGCGTCGCGCTGGTCCTCCCACGCCGCGATCACGCCGCCGTTCCCGTCGGCCGTCCAGTCGGGGTTCGTCTGGTGCCCGCTCGCCTGGCAGAGCGGCGCTCCGTTCGCGGTCCATTGCGCCACGCCCGAGGAGTTCAGCAGCTGCGCGTAGGGATCGCCCGCGCCGTCACGCCAGTCCTCCCAGCCGACGATGATCTTGCCGGATCCGCCGGTGACCAGGGTGGGCGCCCACTGCTCGCTCGCGTCGGCGCACACCACGACGCCGTTCGCGGCCCACTGAACCACGCCCGCGGTGGTGACGCGCTGCGCGTAGACGTCGCGATTGCCCGAGCGCCGGTCGGTCCACGAGAAGAACATGCCCGCGCCGCGATCCCAGTGTACGGACGCGCGGTCCTGGTCGCCGGTCGCGGTGCAGATCGCGAGCCCGTTGGCGGCCCACTGCACGGCGCCGGTCATCGAGAGGCGCTGCGCGTAGACGTCGAGGTTGCCCGAGCGCGGGTCTTCCCACGTCACGTAGAACATCGGTGCGGCCGGTGTGGCCTCGTACGCCACGCGCGGCATGGCCTGCGTGCCGGTCGCGCCGCACACGAGCAGCGGGGAGCTGCCGAACGCGAGCGCGCCCGCGGAGGTGATCCGCTGCGCGTAGATGTTGCCGCTCTGTTCGAACGCGATCGCGCACGAGCCCGAGCCGGTCTGCACGAGCTCGGGATTGGTCTGCACGACCGAGATCAGCACGGTGCCCATGCTGATGCCGTCGGTCGCCCACAGCGGCACGCCCTGCGCGCTCACGCGCTGCGCGAGCACCTTGGTGGCCGAGCCGCGATCGTCCTGCCACGCGAGCAGCGCACCGCCGGTGCCGTCGGCCACGAGGTGGACATTCGTCTGGTCGCCGGTCGCGCCGCAGGCGAGCACGCCGCCGGCGGTCCAGAGCGCGCGGCCGGCGCCGTCGTAGCGCTGCACGTAGACGTCGGCGTTGCCGCTGCGCCAGTCGTACCACGCGACGAGGAACCCGCCGGCGCCGTCGGGAGCGGACACGGGCGCCCATTGATCGCCCGTGGCGGTGCAGACGGGCGTGTTCACGCGCACGTCGCGCGACCAGTTCGCATGTGAGGGTGTTGCGGCGGCGGCGGACAACAGGGCGCACACCGATGCGGCGAGCGCGAAGCGACGGAACATGGCGAACCTCCGGGCGAAGGCGGCGAAGCCGTCGACAGGGACGGCCTCCATGCCCTGCGACCCCGGTTCGCCGGATCCGTCAGCAGAAGATTCTTGATTGTGGTTCGCAGAATGGTCCGGCCCGCGGCGTGCAGTGACTTCCGGGCATGGATCGCACGATCGCCGCATTCGTGCCCCCGCATTGTCCGCGAAGTCGTTGTCCCTACCACTTCAACGCCACCGGCTGGCGCTTCAAGCGTGCCGGCACCTTCACGCGGCAGGCGTCACCGAAGGTGATCCCTCGCTTCCGCTGTTGTCACTGCGGAGCCAGCTTCTCCTCGCAGACCTTCAGCACGACCTACTACTTGAAGCGCCCCGAACTGCAGCTGCCGCTGCTCTACCGCATCGACGCCGGCTCCGGGTACCGCCAGATGGCGCGCGAGATGCGGTGCGCACACAGCACGCTGGTGCACCAGGCCGCCCGGCTCGGCCGCCATGCGCTGCTGTTCATGGCCGAGCACCGGCCCAGGGGGCCGCTCGACGAGCCGCTGGTCATCGACGGGTTCGAGAGCTTCGCCTACAGCCAGTACCACCCGCTGCACCTGAACCTCGCCATCGGCGCCGGCAGCGGGTTCCACTACGCGTTCACGCACTCGCCCCTGCGCCGCAAGGGCACCATGACCAGCCACCAGAAGGTCCGGCGCGAAGCCCTCGAAGCCACCTACGGGCGCCCCGATCCCAAGGCCGTCGAGAAGGGCATGGCCGAGGCGATCCGCATGTCGGCGCCGGCGCCGCAGCCGCTCGAGATCCGCTCCGATGAGCACCCGGCGTACAAGCGAGCGTTCTGTCGGCTGCCGGGTTACGCGATCGCGCACCGCGAGACGCCGTCCACGGACCCGCGCACGGTGGACAACGACCTGTTCCTCGTGAACAAGCGTGACCTCGTCATCCGCCACAACGGGGCGAACCACCGGCGCGAGACGATCGCGTTCTCGAAGCGCGACCAGGGCGTGGTGGAGCGAGCGGCGATCCACCTGATGCTGGCGAACTACTACGCGCCCAGTTCGGTGAACCACGACCGGGCGACGCCGGCGATGAAGGCGGGCGTGTTCGACACGCCCCTGCGGCCAGAGGTGCTGCTCAAGAAGCGGTACTTCGTGACGCAGGTCGAGCTGACGGAGGAGTGGCGGAGGTACTACTTCGGGGGCGTGGACACGGCGGAGATCGCGAACCCGAAGCGTCACACGCTCAAGCTGGCCGCCTGAACGCACATCGGCGCGGCCACGAAGGCCGCGCCGATGGCGGGACACAATCTGAGAACCACAACGAAGATTCTTCGGGATTCGCGAGCCGCGCCGCGTTGCCCGTCCGGGGTGCGGCGGGCATAGTGCGACGATGCGATTCGCCGGGGAGCTTGCCGCGTTGGGGACGGCGGCCTGTTGGGCCACGGGTTCCAACTTCTTCGCCGCCGCGGGCCGGGTCATGGGCTCGCGGGTGCTCAACCGCCTGCGCATCACGACCGCCTGCCTGCTGCTCGGCACCGCGCTGCTCGTGACGCGTGGCGCGCCGTACCCGGTGTGGGCCACGCAGCAGCAGGTCCTGCTGCTGGCGTTGTCGGGGCTGATCGGGTTCGTGTTCGGCGACACGTGGTACTTCCGCTCGCTCGTGATCCTCGGGCCCGGGCGCGCGGCGCTGATCGCCTCGAGCGCGCCGCTCTTCACCGCGCTGATCGCGTGGCCGGTGCTTCACGAGCAGCCGGGACCACTGGTCGTGCTGGGCATGGCGATGACGCTGGGCGGCATCGCGTGGGTCGTGAGCGCACGCAGCGACCTCGCGCACGAGCACCCCGAGGGCTCGATCGCCATGGGCGTGTTCGCCGCGATCCTCGGCGCGATCGGGCAGGCCGGCGGCTACGTGCTGAGCAAGATGGCGCTCAAGACCGGCATCGACCCGCTGAGCGCCACGGTGATCCGCGTCAGCTCGGCCGCCGCCGTGATCTGGGTGCTCGCCGTGTTCGAGCAGGCGGTGCCGGAGACGCTCGCGGCGCTCAAGGACCGCCGCGCCAGCGCGTTCATGTTCGGCGGCGCGTTCATGGGCCCGTTCATGGGCGTGACGCTGTCGCTGACCGCCATCCGCTACATCGACACCGGCGTCGCCGCCAGCATCACCGCGATCTACCCGATCTTCGCCATGCTGATCGCCGCGCGCTTCCACGGCGAGCACCTCACCTGGCGCGCGATCGTCGGTGCGCTCGTCGCCGTGGCCGGCGTGGTGGTGCTGTTCCTGAGGTGAGCGGGACCGGCTGCGAAGGCGGCGCGGGTGCCGCGCGGATGCCGGCGCCCGACGAACGCTGAAGCCCGTCGTGGCGGCGCGGCCCGCGGCGGGACGTGGCGGGATGCGGCAAGAACCCGACCACAACGGCGCTCGCGATTCCCGCGGGCGCGGCGCGCGATGCGCGCTCCCGGATCGCCCGTTCGCGGCGAAGCGGTCGGAGTCGGCCGCGCCGGGCGCTCAGCCCTTCGCCGCCGCCTCGACGCGATCGCGTTCGTCGCGGGCCGCGTGCAGCGCCGCGCGCACGTCGCTCGCTCCGGTGACCGCGCGGCCGAGCACCAGCAGGCTCGCGCCGTCGCGCACCGCGCCTTCGACGGTGGCGACGCGCTTCTGGTCGTGCGTCGCGCCGCCCGACATGCGGATGCCGGGCGTGACGGCGTAGAACTCCGGGCCCAGCGCCGCGCGCAGGCGCGACAGGTCGGGCGCGGCGCACACGATGCCGGCGGCGCCGGCGTCGAGCGCCGTGCGCGTGAGCGCGAGCGCCGTGGCGTCGAGGTCGAACGGCTGCGCGAAGCCCGGCGGCATGCGCGCGGGATCGTGGCTCGTGAGAATGGTCACGGCGACCACGCGCGTGGTGCCGCCGGCGTCGCGGATGCCCTGCACCGCGGCGGCGATCATGTCGGCGCCGCCGGTCGCGTGCACGGTGAGCAGTTCGGCGCCGAGTCGCGCGGCCGAGGTCGCCGCGCCCTTCACGGTGTTCGGGGTGTCGTGCAGCTTGAGATCGAGGAACACGCGCCGTCCGCGCGCCTGCAGCGCACGCACGACCGCGGGGCCTTCGGCCGCGAACAGTTCGAGCCCGACCTTGGCGAGCTCGGGTCCTTCGCCCAGCGCGTCGTGCAGCGCGAGCGCCTCGGGCAGCGTGGCCACGTCGAACGCGATCGCGAACTCGGAACGGGTCATCGGACGGCTCCTTCGGCGGGTGCGCACGCCTGCGCGGCGGGCGCTTCGAACATGCCGATCACGTCGGCGGCGCGGGTCACGCCGTGCGTGGCGAGCCAGTCGCGCAGTTCGTCCACCACGCGCACCGACGCGCCGGGTTCGACGAACGTGGCGGTGCCCACCTGCACGGCGGTGGCGCCCACGGCGAGGAACTCGAGCGCGTCGCGGCCGCTGGCGATGCCGCCCGAGCCGATCACGGGAATGCGCACCGCGTGCGCGGCCTCCCAGCAGCGCGCGAGCGCCATGGGCTTGACCGCCGGGCCGCTCAAGCCGCCGGTGGCCTTGCCGAGCCGGCTGGTCATGCGCTCGAGGTCCACCGACATGCCGACGAACGTGTTCACGCAGGTGAGCGCGTCGGCGCCGCCGGCTTCGCAGGCGCGCGCGGTCACGCGCACGTCCGTCACATCAGGCGAAAGTTTCGCGACCAGCGGCCGCGGCGTGAGCGGCTTGAGCCGGCGCAGCGTGGCTTCGAGCCGGTCGGGATCGGCCCAGTAGCGCGCCCCACCGGCGGCCACGTTCGGGCACGAGAAGTTCACTTCGAACGCGGCGATGCCGTCGGCGTCGCCCAGCGCGCCGACCAGCGTTTCGAGCTCCTCGGGCGTCTCGCCGCCGACGCTGCACACGACGGTCGCGTCGAGCGCGCGCAGCCGCGGCAGCTTCTCGTCGCGGAAGCGTGCGAGCCCCACGTTCTCGAGCCCGATCGAGTTGAGCATGCCGCTCGCGGTCTCGGCGATGCGCGCGGGACCGTTGCCCGGGCGCGGGTGCACCGTGATGGTCTTGGTCACGACGCCGCCCAGCGCCGGCAGCTTCACGACGTGCGCGTACTCGTCGCCGTAGCCGAACGTGCCGCTCGCGGTGAGCACCGGGTTGCGCAGCGTCAGCGGCCCGATCGCGACCGACAGGTCCACGCGCTTCGCCGCGACGGGCGCGCCCCACGCACGCGAATGGCTCACGACACGCGGTCCCAGTCGAGTTCGCGCGCTTCGAACACCGGGCCGTCCGTGCAGCACATGGCCCACTCGGGATTGCCCATGAGCGGCGACGCGGCGGACTCGGTGGCGAGCACGCGCTCGCGCGCCTCGGCCGAGCGCGGCAGCGGGCAGCCGCGGCACACGCCGGTGCCGCACGCCATGACGCTCTCCATGGCGAGGTGCGCGCGCGCGCCGTTCGCCATGGCCCAGCGCGCGACCGCCGCGAGCATGCCGTGTGGTCCGCACGCGTGCAGCACGAGCGGGGCGTCGAGCTTCGGCGCGAGCGCGTCGAGCACGTCCACGACGTTGCCCTTGCGGCCGCGCGAACCGTCGTCGGTCGCCACGTGCAGCCGGCCGCCGCGCTTCGCCAGCGTCTCGCGCGCCACGTCGAGCCCGATCAGCAGCGACTTCGTGCGCGCGCCGAACACGAACTCGCACGTGCGGCGGCGCTTCGCGAGCGCCTCGGCGGCCATCAGCAGGGGCGCGAGCCCGCGGCCGCCGGCGACCAGCACCGGCGTGCCGGGCTCGTCGAGCGGGTAGCCGCGGCCGAGCGGGCCGGTGATGCGCACGCCGTCGCCCGGTTCGAGCGCAGCGAGCACACGCGTGCCGGCGCCCACGGGCGCGTAGAGAAAGCCGATCGTCAGCTTCGCGCCGCGCTTCGTGACCGCGGCGACGCTCATGGGCCGCGGCAGCAGCACCGGCGAGGGCGGCCCGAGCAGCAGCTGCACGAACTGGCCCGCGACGGGCGCGCCGAACTCCGCCGGCACGTCGAGTTCGAGCCAGCGGAAGCCTTCGGCGTAGTCGCGCTGCGCACGCACGCGCGCCTCGCTCTGCCGCCAGGTCCGCACCGCGGTGGCGCTCAACGGTTGTCCCTGCGGCGCGTGGTGTCGGGCATCATGCCCGGGGGCATCGCGCCCGGCGGGATCGCGCCGGGAGGAACGCCGGGATAGATCGGACGGCCGAGCGAATCGCGCCCCGCGCTGCCCGGGCCGAAGCGCGGGTCGCCGGGATAGCGGCGGCGCAGGTCGTTCATCATGGTCGAGTCGCCGGGCGTCGGCCCCATGCGCGCGCGCGTGCGCTGCCACGCGAGCGAATCCTCGTGCGACATGGCTCCGGGCCCGAACCCGAGCGGCGGCGTGGCCGCCGGCACCGGCGTGAGCGGTGCGGCGAGCGCGCTGTCGGTGGCCGTCGGCACCCGCGGCAAGGGCATCTTGATGAGCGAGTCCGGCACGGTCGCGCCCGCGCTCTCGAGGTAGTCGCGCGCGGCGAGCTGCGCTTCGGTCGCGGGGTACTCGTGCACGACGCGCCAGAGCAGCGAATCGGCGCCGGCCGGGCGGTCGAGCTTGCGGCGCAGCACCCACGCCTGCGCGTTCAGCGCGCGGCCGGCCGCCGCGGTCTTCGGGTAGTCGGCGACCACGCGCGCGTATTCCTCGAGCGCGCGTTCGGGCTTGTTCAGCTGGAACAGGAACCGCTCGGCCACGAGGAAGCCGGCTTCGGCCTTCTTCTCGAGCGAGTCGGCGCCGCCGCCCTTGCGGAACTGCATGATGCGCACGAGGTCGTCCGAACGCTGCTGCGCCTGCGTCGTGAAGTTCGACATGCCGAACTGGTCCTTCACGAGCGCGTATTCCTGCTGCGCGCGTTCGAAGTCGTCGCCGACCGACTCGTAGCCGTAGCCGATGCGGTACTGCGCTTCGGCCGCGATCGCGGTCTTCGGGTAGTCCTGCAGCACCTTGCGGTACTCGGCCAGTCCCGCGTCGAACTTGCCCGACAGCAGGAGCACCGTGCCCACGCGCAGGGTGAGCCGGCCGAAGTGGTCGGAGCCCGCGGGCGGCAGCTGTCCGGGCAGGACCGCGGGCGGCGCCGGCGTGTGCGTCAGTTCGCTTCGCAGCAGCGCGAGCGCCTGGTCGTACTCGCGCGCGGACTCGAGGCAGTCCACCTCGCGCATGAAGAAGTCGAAGCGGTCGGCGTCGCTCGTCGCGCGCCGCCCGATCACGCGGAAGTCCTCGCGTGCCGCCAGCCAGTCGCCCTGCTGCAGCCGCGCCTCGGCGCGCTGGCGCAGCGCGCGGTCGGCGAGCGCGTGCTTGGGCCAGCGCTTGAGCAGCTCGCTCGCGGCGTCGGCGGCTTCGGAGTAGCGCTGCAGCGACATGAGCGCGCGCGAACGCTCGTAGTGCGCGTACGGCAGCAGCGGCGACTTGTTCACCTGCCCGATGAACTCGTCGAACGCGTTCACCGCGAGCGTGTACTTGCGCGCGTTGCGGTACGCGAGCCCGAGGTAGAACTGCGCCTCGGGCCGCAGCTCGCTGCGCGGGAACTGGTCCGCGAAGTTCTGCAGCATGTTGATCGTCTGCAGCGGGTCCTCGCGGCCGATCAGGTTCTTCGCCCACAGCAGGTAGGCGTCGTCCACCCACTTGGACTTCGAGTACTGCCCGAGCACCTTCTTGGAGTAGTCGATGGACCGCGCGTAGCTCTGCGCCGTCGCGCCGCCCTGCCGCTCCACTTCGTACGGCATGCCGTTCGTGGCCTTGAAGTAGTAGCGGCGGGCGAGGAAGAACGTGTTGTAGTACGCGCACGACGACGCGAACGCGGCGAACGCGAGCGTGGCGAACGCGAGGGCGAGGACGCGGGAACGCTTCAGAGCGCCTCCTGGAGGCTCGTCACGGCGAGCGGGCCGCGGCGCAGGGCTTCGAGTCCGGAGACCGCCGCGATCGCTCCCGCCACCGTCGTGATGACCGGGATCCCGAGCGCCACCGCGCGCTCGCGGATGGCCTTCTCGTCGAACTCGGTCTGGCGGCCCAGCGGAGTGTTGATCACGAGCTGCACTTCCCCGTTCTCCATGTGATCCACGATGTGCGGCCGGCCCTCGTGCACCTTGAACACCTCGCGCACGCGGATGCCGTTGCGGCGCAGGAACCGGGCGGTGCCGCGGGTCGCGATCAGTCCATACCCCAGTTCGGCCAATTTCTTCGCCATGAAAGTGATCGAACGCTTGTCGTCGTCGCGGATGCTCAGGAACACCGTCCCGCGGGCCGGCAGCGGCTCGCCCGAACCCAGGTGCGCCTTGGCGAGCGCGCGCCCGAAATCGAGGTCGCGGCCCATGACTTCGCCCGTGGACTTCATTTCGGGGCCGAGCAGCGCATCCTCGCCGGGAAAGCGGTTGAACGGTAGCACGGGCTTCTTGACGCTGACCATCGTGACGTCCGGCTCCGGAGGGCGAATGTCGGACAGGCGCTCGCCCGTCATGACGCGGGCCGCCAGCCGCGCCAGCGGCACACCGACCGCCTTGCTCACGAACGGCACCGTGCGCGACGCACGCGGGTTCGCCTCGAGGATGTACACGTGGTCGTGGCGCACGGCGTACTGCACGTTCATCAGGCCCTTCACGCCCAGCGCGTTCGCGAGCTTCGCCGTGACGCGGCGCACTTCGTTGATCGTGTGGTCGCCGAGCGTGAACGGCGGGATCACGCAGGTCGAGTCGCCCGAGTGGATGCCGGCCTCCTCGATGTGCTCCATGACGGCGCCGACCATGACGGTCTCGCCGTCGCACACCGCGTCCACGTCGATCTCGAGCGCGCCTTCGAGGAACTTGTCGAGCAGCACCGGCTCCTCGTCCGAGATCAGCGCCTCGCGCAGCAGCCAGTCCTCGAGGTCGGGCCGCGCGTACACCACGCGCATGCCGCGGCCACCGAGCACGTACGACGGGCGCACGAGCACCGGGTAGCCGAGTTCGTCGGCGAACGCGAGCGCCTCTTCGCGCGTGGACGCGATGCGGCTCTCGGGCTGCAGCAGCCCGAGCGACTCGACCAGTTCGCGGAACCGCGAGCGGTTCTCGGCCAGGTCGAGGCCGTCGAACGACGTGCCGAGGATCGGCACGCCGGCGTCGTGCAGCGCGCGCGACAGCTTGAGCGGCGTCTGGCCGCCGAGCTGCACGATCACGCCGATCGGCTTCTCGGCGTCCACCACGTTGAGCACGTCCTCGGCCGTGAGCGGCTCGAAGTAAAGCCGGCTCGACACGTCGTAGTCGGTGCTCACGGTCTCGGGATTCGAGTTCGCGATCAGCACCTCGAACCCGCGCTGCTTGAGCTCGAGCGCGGCCTGCACGCAGCAGTAGTCGAACTCGAGCCCCTGCCCGATCCGGTTCGGGCCGCTGCCGAGGATCAGCACGCGCGGCTTCTGCGGCTCGGGGACTTCGGACTCCTCCTCGTAGGTCGAGTAGAAGTACGGCGTCTCGGCCTGGAACTCGGCGCCGCACGTGTCCACGGCCTTCATGACCGGCAGGATGCCCGCCGCGATGCGCTTCGCGCGCACCTCGGGTTCGCGCATGCCGAAGCGGAACGCGAGGTGGCGGTCGGAAAATCCGAGCCGCTTGGCCTGGCGCACGCGGTCGTCGTCCCAGCCCGTGTCGGTCAGCAGCGCGTCGAAGTCGGTGATGCGCTTCATCTGGTGCAGGAACCACGGATCGATGCCGGTCAGCCGCGACAGCTCGGCCGGCGTGACGTTCGCCGCGAGCGCGCGGAACAGGTCGCGCAGGCGGTCCGGGTTCGGCTCGGGCAGCGACAGTTCGAGCTCGGCCATCTGTTCGGGCGACGCGGCGCCCGGCAGCAGGTCGCCGCCGGTCTCGAGCGCGCGCCAGCCCTTGAGCAGCGCCTCGGGGAACGTGCGCCCGATCGCCATGACCTCGCCGACCGACTTCATGCGCGTGCCGAGCCGGCGCTCGGTGACGCGGAACTTCTCGAACGCCCAGCGCGGGATCTTGACCACGCAGTAGTCGAGCGACGGCTCGAAGCACGCCGGGGTCTTCTTCGTGATGTCGTTCGGGATCTCGTCGAGCGTGAGCCCGGCGGCGAGCAGCGCCGAGATCTTGGCGATCGGGAAGCCCGTCGCCTTGCTCGCCAGCGCCGAACTGCGCGAGACGCGCGGGTTCATCTCGATGATGCGCATTTCGCCGGTGTCGGGATGCACCGAGAACTGGATGTTGCAGCCGCCGGCTTCGATCTTGATCTCGCGGATGATCCGCAGCGCGGCGTCCCGCATGCGCTGGTAGCAGCGGTCGGTCAGCGTCTGCGCGGGCGCGACGGTGATCGAGTCGCCGGTGTGCACGCCCATCGGGTCGAAGTTCTCGATCGCGCACACGATCACCACGTTGTCCGCGCGGTCGCGCATCACTTCGAGTTCGAACTCCTTCCAGCCGAGCAGGCACTCCTCGATCAGGATGCTGCCGTTCGGGCTGGCCGCGATGCCGATGCGCGCCGCCTCGCGCAGCTGGCGGCGGTCCTTCACGAGCCCCGAACCCTGCCCGCCGAGCGTGAACGACGAGCGGATCACGAGCGGGTAGCCGAGCTGTTCGCCGAGCGCCACGGCGTCGGCCACGCTGGTCGCGTACCCGGACTTGGGCAGCAGCTGGCCGGCGCGCTCCATGGCCTTCTTGAACAGGTCGCGGTCCTCGGCGGTCTCGATCGCCGACAGCGACGCGCCGATCAGCTGCACGCCGTAGTCGGCGAGCACGCCGCGGCGCGCGAGCTCGACCGCCAGGTTGAGCGCGGTCTGGCCGCCCAGCGTGGGCAGCAGCGCGTCGGGGCGCTCCTTCTCGATGATGCGTTCGGCGACCTCGGGCAGCAGCGGTTCGACGTAGGTGCGATCCGCGAACTCGGGGTCGGTCATGATCGTGGCCGGGTTCGAGTTCAGCAGCACGACCTCGAAGCCGAGCGACTTGAGCGCGCGGCAGCCCTGCGTGCCCGAGTAGTCGAACTCGCACGCCTGCCCGATCACGATCGGGCCGGCGCCGAGCACCATGACCTTCTTGATGTCGGTGCGCTTCGGCATCAGTCCTTCCCTCCCACCGCGAGCGGCTGGAGCTTGCGGCCGCCGCGCCTGCCGACCGCTTCGGCGAAGACGCGGAACCACGGGCGCGAGTCGTGCGGCCCGGGCGCGGATTCGGGGTGGTACTGGCAGCTGAAGACGGGCAGCGAGCGGTGCACCATGCCTTCGAGCGTGCCGTCGTTGCCGCTGAAGTGCGTGAGATCGAACTCGCCCTCGGGCAGCGTGGCCGCGTCCACCATGAAGCCGTGGTTCTGGCTCGTCACCTCGACCACGCCGTTGCGGCGGTCGATGACCGGGTGGTTCGCGCCGCGGTGGCCGAACTTGAGCTTGCGCGTCTTCGCGCCGAACGCGAGCCCGATGAGCTGGTGCCCAAGGCAGATGCCGAGCACCGGCACCTTGGCGCACACCTCGCGCGCGGCGGCGATCGCGAAGTCGAGCGGCTCGGGATCGCCGGGGCCGTTCGAGAGGAACACGCCGTCGGGCTGCATCGCGAGCACGTCGGCCGCCGGGGTGCGCGCCGGCACGACCTTCACGCGGAATCCCTCGGCGCGCAGCAGCCGCAGGATGTTCCACTTGATGCCGAAGTCGAACGCGACCACGAGCGGCTTGCCGCGGTCGGCGGCGGGCTCGGCGTCGGTGATGCCGTCGGCGCCCCACCAGTAGGGCTCGACGCACGTGACCAGGTCGGCGAGCGCGAGGCCCTCCATCTTCGGGCTCCGGCGCGCCTTCTCGACCAGTTCGTCGGCGTTCACGGACTGCGTGCTGAGGCAGCCGCGCATGGTGCCGCGGTCGCGCAGGTGGCGCGTGAGCGCGCGCGTGTCGAGCCCGGAGATCCCGGGCACGCCGCGCGAGGCGAGCAGCGCGTCGAGCGTGCCGGTGCTGCGCCAGTTGCTCGGCACTTCGCACAGGTCGCGCACGACCATGCCCTGCGCGCGCAGCGCGTTGCTTTCCCAGTCCTCCTCGTTCACGCCGTAGTTCCCGATCAGCGGGTACGTGAACGTCAGGATCTGGCCGCAGTACGACGGATCGCTCATGACCTCCTGGTAGCCGGTCATGGCGGTGTTGAACACCACTTCACCCGTGGTCTCGGCGACGGCGCCGAAGCCCTCGCCGCGGAACACGCGGCCGTCCTCGAGCGCGAGCATCGCCGGAGCACGGCGGCTCACGAACGCGCCCCCTCGGGCAGCACCAGCTGGTGCTCGAACTCCACCTCGGGCGCGAGGTGCGTGAAACGGCCGGCCATCATGGTGGCGAGCACACGGCCGGACAGCGTCCAGCCGGCGAAGGGCGTGTTGCGGCCCTTCGAGAAGAACAGGTCGGGATCCACGGTCCACTCCGCAGTCGGGTCGAACAACACGAGGTCGGCCTCGGAGCCGGGCTCCAGGTCCACCTCCGGCAGCTGGAACAGGCGGCGCGGTGCCTCCGTCCAGAGCTCGATCGCCCGGGCGAGCGTCAGGTGCCCGGGGCGCACGAGGTACGTCAGGGTCAGGGCGAGCGCGGTCTCGAGCCCCACGATGCCGAACGGCGCCTCGGCGAACGGCCGGGCCTTCTCGTCGGCGGTGTGCGGCGCGTGATCGGTCGCGAAGCAGTCCACCGTGCCGTCCACGATGGCGGCGATGCACGCCGCGCGGTCGGCGTCGGAACGCAGCGGCGGGTTCATCTTGGCGTGGGTGTCGTAGTCGCCGACGGCTTCGTCGGTGAGCACCCAGTAGTGCGGGCAGGTCTCGCCCGACACCGGCAGGCCGCGGCGCTTGGCGTCGCGCAGCGCGTCGAAGCTCTGCGCCGCCGACAGGTGCGCGAGGTGCACGCGCGCGCCGGTCAGTTCGGCGAGGTCGGCGTCGCGGCGGCACATGATGCTCTCGGCGGCGTTGGGCAGCCCGCGCAGCCCGAGCCGCGTGGCGGTGAAGCCCTCGTTCATGACGCCTTCGCCGCGCAGCGTCGGGTCTTCCTCGTGGCAGATGATCGGCAGGCCGGTGTTGCGCGCGTACTCGAGCGCGCGCCGCATCATGGCGGCACTCGCGACCGGGTGGCCGTCGTCCGAGAACGCGACCGCGCCCGCGCGCGCCATGGCCTGCAGCGGCGCGAGCTGTTCGCCCTTCTGCCCCTGCGTCACGGCCGCGATCGGCAGCACGCGCGCGAAGCCGGAGCCCTTGGCGCGGTGCAGCACCCACTCGACCCACGCCGGCGTGTCCACGACCGGCACGGTGTTCGGCATGCACGCGACCGACGTGAAGCCGCCGGCCGCCGCGGCGCGCGTGCCCGTCTCGATCGTCTCCTTGCCCGACTGGCCGGGCTCGCGCAGGTGCACGTGCAGGTCCACGAGCCCCGGCGCGAGCACCGCCTGCGGCGCCTCGAGCACGCGCGCGTGCTCGTGCCCGCGCTTGGGCAGCGGCACCACGACGCCGTCCTCCACCGCCACCGTGACGCGTTCGCCGGTCTTCCAGTGCGTGACGTTCTTGAACAGCGTGAGCGTGCTCATGCGGCCTCCTTCCACGCGCTCCAGCAGCGCTTGAGCACCGCGCAGCGCACCGCGACGCCGTTCGCGACCTGGTCGAGGATCACCGAGCGCGCCGAGTCGGCGACCGACGCCTGCAGCTCGACGCCGCGGTTGACCGGGCCGGGGTGCATGACCACCGCGCCGGGCTTCATGCGCGCCACGCGCTCGTGGCTCACGCCCCATTCGCGGGCGTACTCGACGAGCGACGGCAGCAGGCCGCCTTCCATGCGCTCCTTCTGGATGCGCAGCGCCATCACGCCGTCGGCGCCGGTCATGGCGTCCTCGACGGTGGGTGCGACCGTGCAGCCGAGCTGCTCGACGTCGGCCGGCAGCAGCGTGCCCGGGCCGCACACGGTGACCGTGGCGCCGAGCGTGGTGAGTCCGGCGATCGCCGACCGCGCCACGCGCGAGTGCGCGAGGTCGCCCACGATCGCGAGCCGGCGGCCCTCGAACTCGCCGCTCCACGCGTCGCGCAGCGTGAGCAGGTCGAGCAGGCCCTGCGTGGGATGTTCGTGCATGCCGTCGCCGGCGTTGATCACGCCCGTGCCGCCGAGGTGGCGCGCGAGGTAGGCCGGCGCGCCCGACATGGAGTGGCGCACGATCAGCAGCTGCGCGCCCATCGCCTCGAACAGCTTCATCGTGTCGAGCAGCGTCTCGCCCTTGTTGAGCGAAGAGGCGCCGGCGTTGAACGTGAGCGCGTTCGCGCCCATGCGCCGGGCCGCGACCTCGAACGACATGCGCGTGCGCGTCGAGTCCTCGACGAACGCGAGCATGACCGAGCACCCGGCGAGGTCGGCGCGATTGGGCGCGCCGGAGCGCAGCCACTCGCGCTCGAGCGCGGCGTCTTCGAGGAGTGCAAGCAGCACGTCGCGCGGCATGCCCTCGAGACCGAGGAGATGCCGGGCGTCGCCTTGCACCGAGTACCGATGAAAAGACCCCGCGCTCACGGGCGCCGGGGCGTGCAGGGCAGAGACGGACATGGTCATCCGAGTCTCCTTTCGGGACCTCCCGGGTCCCATTAAAAGGTGAAGATGGACTGCTGGATTCGCGCGGCACTGTACGGGAACGGCGGGCGGCGGTTCAAGAACGCATCGCAGCCGGCGCCGCCCGTGCACGGCGCAATGTTTCCCATCCCGGAAGTTGCGGGAAACGGCCCCTTCCCGTGTGACGACACTGGCCCGGGGCAGGCGGCTCCCCTAGACTTTCCCCGCATGCCGAAGCCCCTCCGCCACCTCCTGCTCGCCTTCCTGCTCGCCGCCGCGGCATGTGCGACCCCGTTCGCACGGGCCGCCGCCGCGGACCCGGAGCCGTGGCTCACGGTCTCGACGTTCACCGAGACCGTCGAGACCCCCTACTTCCGGGTGGCGTTCGACCTGACGCGGCCCGACGCGATCACCTCGCTGTTCTTCAAGCCACGCGACCCGTACCGCGACCTCGCGGCCGAGGAGTACTACGGGCATGAGTTCTTCGGGCAGGATCTCCGCGGTCGCGATTCCGTGGGCTCCGTCTACCCGGAGCAGTACACCGAAGTCCTGTGGCAGCTGGAGTCGCTCTCGTCACAGGTCGCACAGATCATGACGCGGAGCGCCGCCGAGAACCGGCCTCCGGTGGTGACGCGCTACTGGTTCTTCGCGGACCAGCCGTGGTTCGTGGTCGAGCGCACCATCCAGTACTCGCAGGTGCCGTACACCGGCTCGTACCAGGACTTCCTCGCGCGCATCGCGTTCTACGACACGTATCGTGCGCTGCGCTACCGCGACACGAACGGCGCGTTGCAGCAGCGCGGGTGGTGCGCGCTGCCCTGCGTGACGCAAGGCTGGGACGGGCGCTGGCTGCAGACGGTCGGCTACCGGCTCGGCCAGGGCCAGTCGGTCACCACGATCTACCCCGCCAGCGTGCGCCCCGGCCAGCCGTTCGTGCGCGGCAGCGGGCCGAACACCTACTCCGGCTGGGCCGCGCCGCTCTGGGATTCGCTCGCGTACACGACCGACGTGACGCGCCGGACACTGGTCGCGTTCTCGACGCAGCCCGACAGCATCCGCCAGCTCGACTCGCTGTGGACGTACTTCAACTCGCCCGGCTTCACCCTCGACGCGCCCGCGCCCGTGCGCGCGCCCGAACTGCGGCTCGCCGTGTCGCCCAACCCTTCGTACGGGACCGTGACGCTGGCGTGGGCGCTGCCGCGCGCGCAGTACGCCCGGCTCGAGGTGCTCGACCTGTCCGGGCGCCGCGTCGCCACGCTGCACGACGGCGAAGCGCCGGCGGGCGAGCTGCGAGCCGCGTGGAACGGCCGCACCGACTCGGGCGGAGGTTCGCATCCGGCCGCACCCGGCGTGTACTGGGCCCGGCTGGTGACGCCCGACGGCGTGCGCACCCGGACGATCGTTCGCGTACGCTGACCGCACCCGTTCGTGACGGCGACGGGCACGTGGCTCGTCCGCCCGGAGTCCGAACCGCCGCAGGTGCCGCCACCGCGAAAGGAATGCCGACGATGCTGTTCATGGTGATCGAACGCTGGGCCGAAGGCGTCGCACCCGACGTGTATCGTCGTTTCCGCGAGCGCGGCCGGCTCGCGCCCGACGACGTGAAGTACGTGGCGAGCTGGGTGGACATGGAGTTCCGCACCTGCTGGCAGGTGATGGAGGCCGACAGCGAAGCACGCCTGCACGTGTGGACGGCACAGTGGGACGACCTCGTGGACTTCGAGATCGTGCCGGTGCGCACGTCCGCCGAAGCGGCAGCCGCGATCGCGCCGCGGCTCTGAGCGCGGCTCAGTCGCGCGCGGGCGCGTCGCGCAGCACGCGGTGCAGCCACGCCACGTCGTGCCAGCGCCCGAACTTGCGGCCCACGCGCCGGAACACGCCCACGTCCGCGAACCCGAGCGCGCGATGCAGCGCCAGGCTCGCGTCGTTCGGCAGCGCGATGCCGGCGTACGCGTTGCAGTAGCCCAGTTCGGCGAGCCGCGCGAACAGTTCGGCGTACAGCGCGCGCGCCACGCCACGGCGGCGCGCCTCGGGTGCCACGTACGCCGACACCTCGACGGAATGGCGGTACGCCGCCCGCGCGCGATGCGCGCCCGCGTAGGCGTAACCCACCACGGCGCCGCCGGACTCGGCGGCCAGCCACGCCCAGCGCTCCTGCGCGGTGCGGATGCGCGCGGCGAACTCGTCGGGCGTGGGCACCGTCTCTTCGAACGACACCGCCGTCGTCGCGACGAACGGCGCGTAGATCGCGAGCAGCGCGGCGGCGTCCGTTTCCCGCGCGGGGCGGATCACGAGCGCGCTCATGCGGAACGCTCGCGCACGAACTCGACCGCGCCTTCGGACGACACGCCGCCCGAACGCCGGAACCCGCAGCGTTCGAGCACGCGGATCGAGGCCGGGTTGTGCTCGTGCGTGTGCGCCCGCACCACGCGCACGAGCGGCTGCGCGAACGCACGCTGCACGAGTGCTTCGGCGAGCTCGCTGGCCAGCCCGCGGCGCTGCGCCTCGGGCACGACCGAGTAGCCGATCTCGACCACGCCGTCCACGGGCGGCCCGAAGTAGCCGCCCGCCGCGACCAGCGTCCGGGTGGCGCGCTCGACGGCGTACCACGTGTACCAGCCCGCGCACACCGTGCCGCCCTCGCGCATGCGGTCGCGCAGGAACGCGATCGCGTGCAGGTCGTACTCGCCGGGCGGCCACGAGCGCGGCACGCGGCAGTCGAGCCGCGTCGCGAACGAACCGTCGGCCGCGAGTTCGGCCTCGGCCAGCTCGACCGAGCCGGGCCGGCACTCGAGCCGGGACGTGACGATGGGATCGGCGTGCGCGAATCGCATGGGGGCGCACTCTACCCCGGGTCGCCGGGCACGCGCACGGCGCCGCCGCACATTCGGCAGCGCCGTGCCGAAGCACTATCCTGCGCGCATGCCCGCGCCGGTCCGCGAACCCCTCGAGATCACGCTGCCGCCGCTGCTGCGCCGCGTGTTCGAATCGAACCCGCTCTTCGAGCGCGCGTTCCTCGTGGGCGGCTGCGTGCGCGACGCGCTGCGCGGCGTGCCGCCGAAGGACTTCGACGTCGAGGTGTACGGCACCGACTACGACGCGCTGCAACGGGCGCTCGCGCCGTTCGGCGCCACCGACGTGGTCGGGCGCTCGTTCGGCGTGGTGATCCTGCGCGTGGACGGCGGCACCGAGGTGGACTTCGCGCTGCCGCGGCGCGATTCGCGCGAAGGCCGCGGGCACCGCGGGTTCCGCGTGTCGCCCGATCCCGGGCTCGACCCGGCCGTGGCCGCCGCACGGCGCGACTTCACGATCAACGCGATCGCGTGGGATCCGCGCACACACGAGGCCGTGGACCATCACGGGGGCATCGCCGACCTGCGTGCGGGCGTGCTGCGCCACGTGAGCGGCGCGTTCACCGAGGACCCGCTGCGCGTGCTGCGCGGCATGCAGTTCGTGGCGCGCTTCGGCCTGCGCGCCGACGCGTCCACGATCGAACTCTGCCGCGACATCGTGGACACGTACGACGAACTGGCGCGCGAGCGCGTGTGGCTGGAGTGGCGCAAGTGGGGCGCGCTCGCCACGCGGCCCGCACTCGGGCTCGAGTTCCTGCGCGCGACCGGCTGGCTCGTGCACTTCCCCGAGCTCGCGATCCTGTACGGCGTGGCGCAGGAGCCCGAGTGGCACCCCGAGGGCGACGTCTGGACGCACACCCTGCTGTGCGTGGACGCGCTCGCGCACGACCCCGTGTGGCGCACCGAGGACGAAGTCACCCGGCTCGCGTGGATGTTCGCCGTGCTGCTGCACGACTCGGGCAAGCCCGCGTGCACCACTCGCGAGCTGCGCGACGGCGTCGAGCGGATCGTGTCGCCCGGGCACGAGATCGCCGGCGGCGAGATCGCCGAGCGGTTCCTCACCCGCATCGCGGCGCCGCGCGAACTGATCGAGCGCGTCGTGCCGCTGGTCACGCAGCACATGGGCTACCTGCAGGTCGGCACCGACCGCGCCGTGCGCCGGCTCGCACGGCGACTGCACCCCGAGACCATGGACGGGCTCGCCGCCGTGATCCGCGCCGACCTCGCCGGCCGGCCGCCGCTCACGCCCGAACCACCCGCGGCGTACCACGACATGCTGCGCGCCGCGGCCAACCTGCGCGTGCGCGACTCGGCACCGCGCCCGATCCTGCTGGGCCGCCACCTGCTCGAGCGCGGCTGGAACGCCGGCCCCGGCATGGGCGCGCTGCTGCACGACGCGTTCGAAGCGCAGCTCGACGGCGCGTTCGACGACCTGGCCGGCGCACTCGCGTGGCTGGCGGCACGCGCTGCGCGCGAGGACGGCGCCGAGCAGGCCTAAAGCAGCACGCCCCGCAGCAGCACGCTCGCGAACGTGAAGTAGATCACGATGCCCGTCACGTCCACGAGCGTGGCGACGAACGGCGCCGACGCGCTCGCGGGGTCGAGCCCGATGCGCTTGAGCAGGAACGGCAGCATCGAGCCGACGATGGTGCCGAACATCACCACGCCGACCACGCTCAGCGCCACGGTCGCGGCGACGAGCAGGTAGTGCTCGCCGTACGAGTGCAGGAACGTCTGCCACAGCACCACGCGGCCGAAGCCGATCACGGCGAGGATCGCGCCCATCGAGAAGCCCTGCACGATCTCGCGGTGCACCACGCGCCACCAGTCGCGCAGCGTCACTTCGCCCAGCGCCATGGCGCGAATCACCAGCGTGGACGCCTGCGAACCGCTGTTGCCGCCGCTCGAGATGATGAGCGGGATGAACAGGCTCAGCACGACGGCCTTGGCGATCTCGTTCTCGAACCGGCCCATGGCCGCCGCCGTGAACGACTCGCCCACGAACAGCACCGCCAGCCACACCACGCGCTTCTTGAGCATCTCGAAGAACGACACCTCGAGGTACGGCGCGTCGAGTGCTTCGGTACCGCCGATCTTCTGGATATCTTCGGTGGCCTCTTCCTGCAGCACGTCGACGATGTCGTCCACCGTGACGATGCCCTTCATGCGGCCGTCGGCGTCCACGACGGGCACCGCCTGCAGGTCGTGCTGCGCGAAGATCCGGCCCAGCGCTTCCTGGTCGGTGTCTTCCTGCGCGGTGACGATGTCCGACGCCATGATGTCGCGCACCGTGCGTCCCGGCGCCGCCGTGAACAGGTCGCGGAACGACACGATGCCGAGCAGCTTCTGGTCGGTGTCCAGCACGTACACGTAGTTCACGTGCTCGAGCCGGTCGCGGCCCTGCCGGCGCAGGTAGGCGATCGCCTCGTCCACCGACACGTCGGGGCGCACGCGGGCGTAGCTCGGCGTCATGAGACCGCCGGCGTCGTCCTCGGCGTACGCGAGCAGCGCGGTGACTTCGTTCTTGGTCTGCTCGTCGAGCAGCGCGAGCAGTTCGTAGCGCTCGGAGTGCTCCTCGGCCTCCTGCACCACGTCCACGGCGTCGTCGGGCGGCAGCAGCCGCATCCACGAGCGCCGCTGCGCCGGCGGCATGGCCGAGATGAGCTCGAACTGGTCGCGCGCGGACAGGTCGAGGAAGAAGTCCTCGGCCTCGGCGCGCGGCAGGTCCAGGAACGCCTCGAGCCGGTCCTCGGGCGCGAGGATGCGCCAGGTTTCCTGGAGGTCGTCGACCGCCAGGCCGGCTTCGCTCTCGGTTTCCTTGCGCAGCGAGGTCATGGGCGTGCTCCGGGGCGTGCGTGCGGGGTTTTCCGCAACCTACGCGCGCGAAGCGCCGAGGTCCAGCACGAAGGCCGCGTCAGGCCGCCGAATCGAGCTGCTCCGCATTCGCGGGACGCGCCGGTGCACGCGCGGTGGTGATGAGCACGACCGCCACGAGCACGACCGCGGCCGCGACGAGCGTGCGAGACGTGAGCGCTTCGCCCGCGACCGCCCAGCCCAGCGCCATCGCGACCACCGGGTTCACGAACGCGTACGTGCTCACGATCGCCGGCGGCGCCACGCGCAGCAGGTACAGGTACGCGGTGAAGCCCACCACCGAACCGAACGCGACCAGGTAGAGCAGCGCCGCCCACGAATGCGCGGGCACTTCGGCCAGCCGCACGCGCCCGAACTCGCCGAGCGCCGCGCTCAGCACCAGCACGCACGCGCCGCCCGCGAGCATGCCGACGCCGGTCGCGAGCAGCGGCGACGCGGGCATGCTCACACGGCGCGACCACAGCGAGCCCCACGCCCACGACACCGAACCGGCGATCGGCACGAGCGCCCAGAGCGGCGAGAACTCCGCCCGGCGCGCGTCCACCAGCCCCGGCCCGATCAGCAGCACGATGCCCGCGAAGCCGAGCAGCAGCCCCGCGATCACCTGCGGCGCGGGCCGCACCGCACCGCGCCCGAACGACGCGAGCAGCGCCATCCACAGCGGGATCGTGCTCACCATGAGCGCGGCGAGTCCCGACGGCATGTGCTGCACGCCGATCGTGACCGACGTGTTGCCCATCGCGGGCAGCAGGATCCCGACGAGCGCCGCGTGGCGGAGCTGGCGGCCTTCGGGCCACGCCACGCCGGTCGCCTTCGCCCACGCGAACAGCACCGCGCCCGCGAGCAGCAGCCGGATCGCGCACATGAGCAGCGGCGGCAGGTGCTCGATCGCGATCCGGATGGCGAGGAACGTGGAGCCCCACACCAGCCAGATGCACGCGAACGCCACGAGCACGCGCGGCAGCAGGCCGCGCTCGCGCAGTTCCTCAACCACGCACGCGCTCCGCACGCCGCGCCGGCACCGGCATGGCCCAGGTTTCCTTGAGCGTCTCGAGCGCGATCGTGCTCTGCGTGGACCGCACGCCCGGAATCGCCCCGAATCGCTCGCGCAACAGGCGGCCCAGCGCCTCGGGATCCTTCACGCGCACCTTGACCAGGTAGCTGTCCTGCCCGGCCACGTGGTGGACTTCGAGCACTTCGGGCTCGCGCGCCAGCGCGCTGCCGGTGATCGCCTCGCCGGTGCGCTCGTCCGAACGCACGAGCACGAACGCCAGCAGCGAGCGCTCGATCGAACGCGGGTCCACGTGCGCGCCGTAGCCCGCGATGACGCCCTTCTGTTCGAGCCGGCGCACGCGCTCGAACACGGCCGACGGGGCCATGTTCACGCGGCGGGCGAGTTCGGCGTTGCTGGTGCGGCCGTCGGCCTGCAGGATTTCGAGGAGCTGCCGGTCCACGTCGTCGAGCATGTGTGCCTCCTGGGTGGACTCGGATGATACGTCGCGCCGGGAGACACTCAAGCGAAGCTTCTGTTCGTAACTTTCGTCACAAGCCGAAGAACGTTCGCCAAAGCACCCCCATGGCCGCCCCGAGGGGCAAGCGAAAGGCCGGCCCCCGCGCAGCGGGACCGGCCCCAGGACTTGGCCCGTGGGGACGCGGCCTACTCGTCGAACTCCTTGATGACCACGGAGTCCACGGCGTCGATCTCCTGCAGCTTCACGCCGATCACCTCGCGCTTGGACGTCGGGACGTTCTTGCCCACGAAGTCGGCGCGGATCGGCAGCTCGCGGTGCCCGCGATCGATGACCACGGCGAGCTGGATGGCGCGCGGGCGGCCGAAGTCGATGAGCGCGTCCATGGCGGCGCGCACGGTGCGGCCGGTGTAGAGCACGTCGTCGATCAGCACCGCGACCTTGCCGTTGATGTCCACGGGAATCTCGGTCGCGCCGACGACCGGGTGCGCTCCCACGGTCGAGAGGTCGTCCCGATAGAGCGTGATGTCGAGGCTGCCCTCGGTCGGCGCCTGACCCTCGAATTCCTTGATCTTCTGCGCGATCCGGTTCGCGAGCGGCACGCCGCGGCGGCGGATGCCCACCAGGACCAGGTCGTCGATGCCCTTGTTTCGCTCGACGATCTCGTGGGCGATGCGCGTGATGATGCGGCGGAGTCCGTCGGCATCGACGATCTCGGCCTTTTCACGGAGCGACATGACTCCTCCAGCGGAAACGTGTCTCACGGGGCACGAAAGTGGGCGCGACAGTACCCGCTGGCGCAGCGATGCGGCAAGGCGGGACGGGCGCTCAGCGCCCGTGGGAGGACGCGTGCCGGGCCGCGGGCGCGGCCGGCGCCGCGGGCGCGGCCGCACGCTCGCGGACCCGGGCGAGCGCGTCGGCATGGCGCCGGGCGATCGAGTCCGTGGCGGGCACGGCGTCGAGCGTGGCCTTGCGGGCCGCGACCAGCGCGCTCTCGGCGCGCACGTACTGGCCCAGGTCGCCCAGTGCGGCACCGTAGGCGGTGCCGTACAGCAACCGTGCCCCGGGCGGGGTGCCGCCGTCGGCCCCGGCGGCCAGCGCCAGCCACGGCAGCGCCGCGCCGGTGCGGCGGCGGCGCAGTTCGAGCCGCGCGTAGTCGAACGCGGCGGCCGCCGTCGCGGCCGCACCGTCGCCCTGCGTGCGGCGCAGCGCGGCGATCGTGCGCGCGTACAGCGCCGCGGCTTCGGCGGTGCGCCCGGCGTCGCGCAGCACGTCGGCCAGCGCATGAGCCGACCCCAGCGTGGCGGGCGCGTCGGGCCCGGCGAGCCGCAGCCGCGCCGTGAACGCGCGGCGAGCGTCGCGCTCGGCCTCGCCGCGGCGGCCCAGCACCGCTTCGGCGGCCGCCAGCGCGTCGAGTGCTTCGAGCGTGACGGGCGCATCGGCGCCGCGCGCGTGGCCGACAGGTCGCGCACGGCGAGCGCGAGCGCCGGCAACGCGTCGCGCGTGCGGCCCTGGCGCACGAGCAGCGCGCCCAGCAGCGCACGCGCCTCGGCCGTGGCCGCGGCATGCAGCCCGAGCGCGCGCTCGCGCCCGCGCAGGCATTCGCGCACGAGCGACTCGGCCGCCGCCGCGTGCCCCAGCGCCGCGCGCGTGCCGGCGTGCGCGAACAGCGCGTCGGCGAACGCCGCGGTGGTGTCGCCGGCCGCACGCCGCGCCGCCACCGCGGCCGCCCACGCCGAATCCGCGCCCGCGACCGCGCCGCCCTGCGCGAGCGCACGGGCGAGCGCTTCGTGCGCCTCGATCGCCAGCGGCGCGGGGCACCGCCCCGCCGGATGCAGCACGGCGCGCCACAGCGCCGCCGCGTCGCCACCCGCGGCGGTGCGCGCGCGGGCGAGCAGCACCAGCGCCTCGCGCGTGCGCGGCGCATCGGCGCCGAACACCTGCGGCGCCTGCGCGTACACCGCCGCGGCGAGCGACTCGGCCGCGGCCGCATGCCCCTGCGCCAGTCGCGCCCCGGCCAGTTCGAGCCGCGTGGCCAGGCTGGCCGCGTGCGCGGTGGCGAGCGCGCGCTCGCTCGCGGCGCGCTCGGCCTGCGCGCGCCACAGGGCGGTGAGCGACACCACCAGCGCGAGCGCGATGAGCGCGCCGGCCACGGTCAGTCCCACCACCGCGGCGCGGTGACGGCGCGCGAACTTGCCCACGACGTACCACGGCGTGCTTTCGACCGCGCGCACGGGTTCGTGCGCGAGATGGCGCTGCACGTCGAGCGCCAGCGCGTGCGACGTGCGGTAGCGCTGCTCGCGCGTGCTCGCCATGGCGCGCAGCACGATCGCGTCGAGCTCGCCGCGCAGGTCGCGTTCGAGCGCGACCGGCGTGGCGTGCCGCGCCTGCGCCGCCTCGCGCGCCTCGGGCGCCGCGTGTCCCATGCGCGTGCTCGGCAGCGGCGGCGGCACGCTCGCCACCAGCCGCTGTGCCTCGATCGCACCCGCGCGGTGCAGCGCGTCCACGTCGAACGGCAGCTGGCCGGTGAGCAGCTCGTAGAGCAACACGCCGAGCGAATACACGTCGGTGCGCGTGTCCACGTCGCGGCCCTGCGAGCCGAGCTGTTCGGGGCTCAGGTACTCGGGCGCGGCCCACAGCCGCTCCATGGCGATCGCGTTCGGCGGCGCGAGCCGCACCACGGCGCGCTGGTTCGATTCCACCACGCGCACGACATCGGGCTGCAGGAAGCCGCGGATGAAGCCGCGGTCGTGCTCGCTCTGCACGCACTCGCACGCGTCCACGAACAGCGCGAGCCGCGCGCGCAGGTCGAGCCGGAAGCGGTCGGCGTAGGCGGTGATCGGTTCGCCTTCGAGCGCGGCGTCGCCGTCGCGCGCGGGCACCGGCGGCGCGGTAGGCGCCAGCGCCGGCGTCGCCACGGGCAGCGGCGGCTCGGGCACCGGTGCGGTCGCGGCCGGCGCGAGCGGCCCGCCGCCGTTTGACGCGCGCGCCGCCTGCACGAGCGCCTCGGCCTCGGCGCGCAGCACGACGTCGCCGCCGCAGGCGGCGTCGAGGAACGCCGCGCGCGTCGCGTCGCTCATGCCGAGCGCGCGGTCGCGCAGCTGCTCGATGCGGGCGCGGCGGTCGGGAGTCAAACGCCCGCCCCGTCGTGCGCGCGGGTGCGCGGCACGGCGTGGTGCCTGCTGCCAGGAGTCACGATGGCCTCGAATGGTGTCGGTGCGGGAAGGTGGCCGGGCGCAGGCTATCACGGACGCCAAGGCGCTCGGCCGCAACCGTTATCGGCCGTTCGCGGGCCCCTCGCCAGCACGCAGACGCCCGGCCGGCCGCGTGCGAACGCCGTTTCAGCGGCGAAAGCGCCCGCACCGCCGGGGCACCATCCCAGCCTGCGTCGCAGCGCGCGGAGGCGCATGGATCGCGGCCGGAACCGGGTTCGGGTTCTTGCCGCCGCACGCGCTCCGCGCACCCGGTGGGCGGCGGGCCGACGAAACGGCCTGCCGCCGTGCGGGCGACAGGCCGGACGTGCGGGTGCTTCCCGTTCGCGCTACGCCTTCTCGCCCTCGACCACGACCTTCGAGAAGTCCCAGCCGCGCACGAACAGGTCGCGCACGTCGGCGAGCAGCTGCAGCCGGTTCTGCCGCACCGCGGCGTCCTCGGCGTTCACCATGACGCCGTCGAAGAATGCGTGGATCGCCGACTCCAGCCCGAGCAGCGCGGGCAGGATCCGGTCGTAGGCCTTCGCGTCCCAGAGCGGCGCCGTGTCGGCGGTGGCCTGCTTCAGCGCCGCGAGCAGGTCCTTCTCCACCTTCTCGGCCAGCTTCGACTCGTCCACCTTGCCCGGCAGCGCGTCGGTGGACGCCTTGAGGATGTTCGCGACGCGCTTGAACAGGATCACGAGCGGAGCGAACCGCGGATCGCCGCGGAACGCGCCCAGCGCCTGTGCGCGGGCGAGCGCGTCGGCGGCGTCGCACCAGCCCGGCCGCGTGGCGTTGCCCATCACGATGCGCGCCTCGAGCGCGGCCTCGCGCGTGTCGTAGACCACGCCGCGATCCTCGAGCGCCGTGTCCACGCGCGTGCGCAGGAAGTCGCCCAGCTTCTTCATGATCTCGGCCTGCGGCAGGTCGGGGTTGGCGGCGAAGAAGTGCCGCGTCATCTCCATGGCCGCCGCGCGCAGGTCGAGCGCGAGCGACTTCTCGAGCACGATGCGCACGGCGCCGTTGCCGGCACGCCGCACGCCGTACGGGTCTTCCGAGCCGCTCGGCGACTTGCCCGCCACGAACGCGCCCGCCACGTGGTCGAGCTTGTCGGCCAGCGCGAGCAGCGCGCCGGCTTCGCTCGCCGGCAGGTCGTCGCCCGCGCCGCGCGGCCGGTAGTGCTCGGCGATCGCCGTGCACACGTCGGCCGGTTCGCCCGCACGCTTCGCGTAGTAGCCGCCCATGATGCCTTCGAGCGACGCGTACTCCTTGCCCGAGCCGATCATTTCGCCGAGCAGGTCGGTTTTGCACAGCAGCGCGGCGCGCGTGACCGAGGCCTTCGCCGCCGGCGCCAGCTTGTCCGCGAGCCAACCGCCGAGCGACTCGAGCCGCGTGGCCTTCTCGCGCAGCGAACCCAGTCCTTCCATCCAGACGACGGCCGAGAGCTTCTCGACGATGTCCGCGGGCGGCTGCTTGCAGTCGGTGTCCCAGTAGAACTTCGCGTCCTCGAGCCGCGCCACGAGCACGCCTTCGTTGCCCTTGCGCACGAGCGGCAGCCCGGCGTCGTCGCCGTTGCGCACCGCGAGGAAGCCCGGCAGCAGCGTGCCGTCGGCCTTCTCGATGGCGTGGAAACGCTGGTGTTCGCGCAGCGCGGTCACGATCACTTCGCGCGGCAGGTCGAGGTACTGCGCCGCGAACTCGCCGGGCACGCCCGTGGGCCACTCGACGAGGAAGTTGTTGATGTCCACCAGTTCGTCGTCGGCCACCACGCGGCCGCCCTGCTTCGCGGCCACGGCGTCGATCTGTTCGCGCACCGCGATCTCGCGCACGCGATGGTCCGCGAGCACGAACGCCGACTTGAGCGTCTCGACGTACTTGCGCGGGCTCGGGATCTCGATCGTGCCCGGGTGCAGGAACCGGTGCCCGAACGTGTGGCGGCCGGCCGTGAGACCGAACGCCTGCACCGGCAGCACGGCGTCGCCGAACAGCGCCACCAGCCAGCGCACCGGTCGGCCGAAGCGGTAGTCGCCCGCGTCCCAGCGCATGGTCTTCGGGAACTGCAGCTTCGGCGCGAGCGCGCCGAGCAGGCCCGGCAGCACTTCGGCCGCAGCCTTGCCCACGTGCTTCACCGTCACCGCCACGTACTCGCCCTTCGGCGTCTCGACGCGGCGCACGGCGGACACGTCCACGCCCTTGCCGGCGCAGAAGCCCACGAGCGCCTTGGTCGGCTTGCCTTCGGCGTCGAACGCGGCCTTCGCGGCCGGGCCCATGGCCTCTTCCTCGAAGTCCGACTGGCGTTCGGCCACGTCGGTCACCAGCACGGTGAGCCGGCGCGGCGTGCCGTAGAACGTCACGTCGTCGAACGCGAGCCGCAACTCCTGGAGTCCCGCGCGCACGCCGCGCTCGAGCTGCTCCAGCGCGGGCAGCACGTACGACGACGGCAGTTCCTCGACGCCGATCTCGAACAGCAGGTCGCGGCTCATTTCGCGGCCCCCTTCTTCTTCTCGGCCTGCGCGCTCTCGCGCGCCTTCTGCCGCGCCTGGCCGTCGGCGTAGTGCGCCAGCCAGCGTTCGCGCTCGGCCTCGTCCTTGATGAGCGGGTAGCGCAGCTCGGCGCGCAGGTGGTGGTAGCCCAGTGCGGCCTTGCGCGCGATCGCGCGCACGCGCCCGATGTAGCCCACGCGCTCGCTCACCGAAATGGCGCCGCGCGCGTCGAGCAGGTTGAACATGTGCGAGCACTTGATGACCGCGTCGTAGCCGGGGCTCACGAGCTTCAGGTCGAGCAGCCGGTTCGCCTCGGCCTCCCAGATCTTGAACATGGTGAACAGTTCGGCGACCGGGGCGTGCTCGAAGTTGTAGTGCGACCACTCCCACTCGTTGCGGACCCACAGGTCGCCCCACGTCACGCCGGGCGCCCACATCAGGTCCTGCACGCGGCTCGTCTTCTGCAGCATCATGCCGATGCGGTCGAGCCCGTACGTGAGCTCGGCCGACACGACCGGCAGTTCGAGCCCGCCGCACTGCTGGAAGTAGGTGAACTGCGAGATCTCGGTGCCGTCCATCCACACCTGCCAGCCGAGTCCCGCGGCGCCGAGCGTCGGCGATTCCCAGTCGTCCTCGACCAGGCGCAGGTCGTGCTCGCGCGGCTCGATGCCCATGGCGGCGAGCGACTGGAAGTACGCGTCCACCACGTCGGCCGGGGCCGGCTTCAGCAGTACCTGGTACTGGAAGAACTGCTGGAAGCGGTTCGGGTTCTCGCCGTAGCGGCCGTCCTTGGGGCGGCGCGAAGGCTCGACGTAGGCGACGCGCCACGGCTCGGGGCCGAGCGAACGCAGGAAGGTCGCCGGGTTGAACGTGCCGGCGCCGACTTCGGAGGGGTACGGCTGCTGGATCACGCAGCCGCGCTCGGCCCAGAACTGCTCGAGCGCGAGGATCATCCCCTGCAGGGATTCGTTGGGCTTCAGGGTGCTCATGGGCTCACACCGGGTGGGAAGGCCGTGAGGGACTGTGTCGAACGGGCAGTCTAACCCGGCCCGGCCCGGCGCGAGAAACGCCCCCCGCGTCAGCCGCCGAGGACGTAGTCGAACACGTACGAGTGCGCGCCGCCCTCGATCACGATCTCCAGGGTCCCGGCCAGTCCCGCCAGCTCGCCCGTGCCCGAATCGGGCACCACCGTGATGCGCAGGCTGGGCGCGCCGCGATCCATGACGCCGGTGTGCTGCAGCACGAACGTGCCGCGGCGGCCGTCGAGCGCGCCGTCCACCACCTCGAGCGCCGAGTACGCGGCCGAGCCCTTCACCTCGGTCATCGCGGCGATCATCTCGCCCTTCGCCGTGGCGTCGAGCGCGCCGTGGTAGCGCTTGTCGAGCGCGAAGCGCCCGAACGGCGGCGCGCCCTCGGCGGGGGTGAGCGGCAGCATCTTGACGTCGAACGCTCCGGTGATGCGCGGCATGGCGGGCTCCGAAGGGGTCAGCGTGGTGCGGCGAGGATCGCGGCGGTGCTGTCCGCGTCCTCGCCGAGATCGGTCATCTCGAGCTGCAGGTAGTCGAACGGCGCGGCGCCCGTGGGATGCCAGCGCCCGGCGCCGCGCCCCGCGAGCCGGCGCGCCCCGAACGCGCGGTAGGTGCCGAGCGGCGTGCTCCAGCGTTCGCGCGTGAACGTGCGGCCGTCGCTCGAGGCGCGCCAGCGGTCGTCGCTCACGAAGTCCACCAGTTCGCCCGACGGCGCGAACACGAGCTTGGCGCGCACCACGTGTTCGCCGTTCGTGCACGTGGCCTCGACCGTGTCCGGGCTCACCTCGCGCCACGTGATCGCGGGCGAGAGCAGGCCCGCGGGCGCGAGCACCGCGAGGTCGTTGAGCAGCGTGACGGTCTCCGAGCGGTCCATGCGCGCGCCGGCCGCGTCCACGATCGGCACCAGTCCGGCGACCAGGATGCGCATGCGCGCGTGCGCGCCCTCCATGTGGTGCAGCCCGAGCACGGGCACGCCGAACATGCTCGCGCGCAGGAAGAAGAACCGCGCGGGCGGATCGGTGAAGCTCACCTGTTCCACGCTCACAGGCATCCACGGCGCGTCGGGGCCGCTGCGGATGCGGCCGCGGAAGCGTGCGCGGTACTCCGCGGGCCGCGGCCTCCCGACCGCACCGGCCAGCCGCAGGTAGCGCGCGACCGCCGGCGGCAGTTCGGCGAGATCGGCCTCGGTCACGAGCGCGCCCGGCGCCGCGTGCGCGCGGTGCGCGAGCACGAGCGTGCGGAACGTGGCCCAGGGCTCGCCGCCGCGCGCCACGTACACCGCGAGCGCGGCGACCGCGAGCGCCAGCGCCAGCGCGAGCAGCGCGATCAGGCGGAACATGCGGCCCTCGTGCCGTTCACGGCCGCGAACCCGGCGTGGGTGGACGCTCGTCGCGCCGCTCCCCCGCGCTCTCCAGCGTGCGCAGCACCTCGAGCGAGCGCAGCCCCTGGAAGCGCTGGAAGTGCATGCGCAGGAAGTCGTCCACCACGCGGAACAGTTCGCCCGCGCGCGGGATCTCGACGTACTCGCCCGCGTCGCCGACCGGCCGCGACAGGATCAGCGCGAACGACGCGAGCGCGTCGCCCGACAGCACGATGCCGCCCTCGCGCGCGGCGCAGCCGTCGCACAACAGGCCGCCGCGCGCGGGCGAGAACACGCGCCGCGCCGACACCGGACGGCCGTCCACCGCGCACGCGTCGAGCCGCGGCCGGTAGCCCAGCTCGCTCGCCAGCTGCAGCTGGAACGCCAGCGTGACCGCCGCGAGCGTGCCCACCGGCGCGTCGGCACAGCTCGCGAGCGTGGCCATGAGCAGCGCGTAGAGTTCGCCGTGCGGCTCCTCGCCCCACACCAGCCGGTCCACCAGTTCGAGCGCCGCCTGCGCGTGCGCGAGCCGCGTGATGTCGCCGAGCCGCGAGCCGAGCGGGTCGATCACCTCGGCGGCGCTCAGCAGGTGCAGGTCGCGGTCGGGCTTCTGGTAGAAGGTGAAGCGCGAACGCGACAGCGGCTCGAGCGCGAAGCCGAACCGCGAAGGCGTCTTGCGCGCGCCCTTGGCGACGAACCGGCGCAGCCCGAAGTCGCGCGTGTAGGCCGCCACGATCCGGCTGGTGTCGCCGAGCGCGTGGACCTTGAGCACGATGCCTTCGGTGGAGACGATCGCCATGTGCGATGCGTGCGGGCCGCGGGATTCGGCGGGCCACCATGGCGTCGCGCGGGTTCTCGCCCCGGCGCAGTCTACGTTGGAGCGCCGCGGCCGCGCGAGGGGAGCGCGGCACGCGGCTTGGCGACACCTGCGAAACCCGGGGGACTCGTGGGCTTCGTGGTGCGCTCCGCGCGGGGCTCGCGCCGTCACGGACGTTCCACGCCGAGCCGGTCTTCCCCCGAAGGCTCCGACCCGACGCTTCCCGCCCGTGGCGCCGCGATGTGGCGCGGGGATCGGCGGCCGGCGTGCTACCTTCCCGCCTGCCCACTGCGGCACGATCCCCCGCTCGCGCCATCGCGCGTGTTTCGTGATGCCGGTGCAATCCTAGGAATCCGTATTCCTGTTCGGAATACGTAGCCCTACGAAGGACCACGACCGGGGGAAACATGCGCCTCTCCGAACGCGATCTCGACGCGCTCCAGCACGCCACGCTCGCGCTGCACGTGGAGCGCGAGCTCGAGGCCCTGCGAGCCGTGTTGCCGGATATCCTGCTGCCGCTGCTCCCCTGCGACTGGTACGGCTGGTTCGAGAGCGGCTTCGACGGCGACGACCTGCGCGCGCCGCTGCACAGCCCCGTGCTCTGGGAACACCCCGAGCTCGCGCGGCCCGCGATCGTGCGTGCGGCCACGTCGCAGCTGCCCGAACACCCGTTCACCCAGCACTCGATCAAGACCGGCAACTGGGGACCGCACCTGCTCACCGACTTCTGGAGCGCGCGCGAGATCGCGGCGTCCGACTTCTACCGGCGGCTGCTGGCGCCGATCGGCATGCACCGCGTGATGTCCATGGGTGCGTTCCGGGGCAACCGGTTCGGGGCGCTGAACCTCGCCCGCAAGCGCGGCGCCCGCGCGTTCGACGAGCGCGAGCGCGCGCTCATGCGCTGGTTCATGCCGCACTTCGTGCAGGCGGTCGGGGCGGCCGAACGCATCACGTCGCTGCGCTCCGAGCGCGCCACGGTGCTGTCCACGCAGGGACTGACGCCGCGCGAAGCCGACGTGGCGCTGTGGCTGGCTCGCGGGCGCACGAACCCGGAGATCGCCGTGATCCTGGCGATGAAGCCGCGAACGGTCGAGAAGCACGTGGAGAACATCCTCCACAAGCTGGGCGTCGAGAACCGCACCGCCGCCGCGATGCTCGTGTCCGGCGCCACCGCGTTCGCACCGCGCGAAGTCCCGACGCCGCGCCGGCGCTCGCGGCGCAAGGCCTGAGCGGCGCTACGCGCGCTTCTTCGCGGTGCGCTGCTTCGCGGCGGGCTTCGCCTTCGCCGCGGGCTTCCGCATCGCCCCGGCCTTCGCCTTGGGCGCCTTCGGCGCCTTCGCCGACGCCGCGCGCGCCTCGCGCCGCTTCGCCTTGCCTGCTTCGCCGTGCGCCGCGTCGTGCTGTGCGATCGCGTCCGCCACGCTCACCGTGGCCACCAGCTTCGCGACCGCGGGCTGCAGCAGCGCGTCGAGCGACCGGAAGCGGATGCACGAGCCGCCCATGTCGAGCTTCATGCCGGCCTTCGCGTACGCGGCCACGAACTGCTCGCGCACGCCGGGGCGGGCGTAGGCGCCCATGCTGTAGAGCGCGAAGTTGTTCTTCTGCGCGGCGAGCGCGAGCACCGCGAACGGCTGGCCGTTGTAGGTCACCGGCAGCTTCGCCGGGGGCACGACCCACGAGATCATGCCGTACTGCATGACCTCGTCGAACCCCTTCGGCAGGTGACGCTGCACCAGCGCGCGCACCGCGGCGATCACTTCGCGGCGCTCGGCCGGCAGTTCCTTGAGGTACTGCGCGACGGACGTGGCCTTGCTGCTCACCATGCGCGTGGGCTCCGAGGGTGGGGCGTGACGGTCAGGCGCCGGCGTCGGGACTCGTGGGCGGTGCCATGCCGGGCTGCACGACGCCGCCCGAGACGACGACCTTGAGGCCCTCTTCCACCGGCCAGTCGAGGTACAGCAGGTCCTGCTTGGGCGCGTAGTGCACGAAACCCGACGCGGGGTTCGGCGTGTGCGGAATGAACACGCACGCCACGTCGGCGCCCAGCCGGTTCTTGATCTCGTCGCTCACGTGCCCGGTCACGAAGCCGATGCGCCACATGTTCGGCTGTGGCCACTGCACGAGCACCACCTTGCGGAACGCCTGCTCTTCCTTCTGCGTGAGGAACGCCTCGCCGAGCGACTTGGTCGAGCCGTACACCAGCCCCACGCCGGGAATGCGCGTGAGCATCTTGTCCCACAGGCGCGCGAGGGGCCCCTGCCCCGCGAGCGACGCGAGGAACCCCACGATCACCAGGATCGTGAGCGTGGCGAGCAGGCCGAGCCCGGGAATGCGGTGGTAGTCGAGCGCCTCGAAGCGCAGGTAGCGCCCGAGCAGGTTGTCCACCCAGTTGAGCAGCCGGTAGAACACGAACAGGGTCACACCCGTCGGCGCGAGCACGAGCAGCCCGGTGAGCAGGTAGTTGCGCAGACGGCCCAGCGGGCCGACGGGTCCCTTGGAAGTACGAACGGGCGTCATGGTTCGAGCGAGGCTCCGGAATGCGAGGGTCGGTGACGCGCGCACTCTACCCGAACCACGCACGGCCGCCAGCGTGCGACGCCGCCGTCAGCGCTGCAGGTGCGGCGGCAGCGGCAGGATCGCGGCATCGGGCTCGTGGATCTTGCGCAGGCGGCGCGCACCGTCGGGGTCCGGCTTCATGCCGGCCGCGAGCACCGCGCGCAGCGAGTCCGCCGGGCCGAGCAGGTCGAACACGACGGGCGGTCCCAGTCCCTCGCCCGCCCAGCCGTCGAGCAGGTTCACGTGCCAGAAGCAGGCCGCATTGCCCCGCACGTAGCCGGTCACCCGCACCGACCACGGATCGCGCCCGTCGGATCGGTCGAGGTTCGTGGCCGGCGCGGCGCGCAGCTTCCACGCGCGCCCCTCGGGCAGCAGTGCGTCGGCGAACCGCTTCACCCACGCGGCATCGTTGCTGCCGCGAGCGAGGAACTCGCTCGTACCGTGGCTGCGGATCGAGCCATCGGGCCGCACGGTCGAGCTGTACGTGGTCTGGACTTCGAGCATCACCTCGGCGCTGTCGCACGCGAGCAGCCGGGCGCGTGCGACGGCCGTGGCGCCGGGTTCCGGCAGCACGGACTCGCCGGGCACGCTCGCGGCGTGTGCGTGCATGCCCGCCGCGCCCGCGGCACAGGTGAACGCGGCGAGCAGCAGCGCGACGATCGGAACACGCATGAATGCCTCCCCGGGGGAAGATGACGGCTCCCGGTCCTGCATTCCCGGTGCGACGAACCTACTGCAGCTTGAACTCCACCGGCACGGAAACCCACACCGCGACCGGCTTGCCCGCGCGCTGCGCCGGCCGGAACTTCCACTGGCGCACCGCGACCAGCGCGGCCGCGTCGAGGCCGTTCACGCTCTCGGCCAGCTTCATGTCCTTCACCAGTCCGTCGCGGCCCACGAGGGCGCTGACCATGACCGTGCCCTTCAGTCCGGCGTTGCGGGCCGCGTCGGGGTAGATCGGCGCGACCTTCGTGACCGGCACCGGCAGCGAGTCCACGGCCACGCGTTCGCCGAAGCGCGGCAGGCGTTCGTCCACTCCCGCCGCGGCCAGCCGGGCGCGCCGCGCGGCGCGGAAGTTCGCGATCACGGTGTCGCCGGGCAGGGCTTCGCGCATCATGCCGAGCAGCGTGTCGGCGCGATCGTCGATCCAGAACCCGCCGGGCTGGCGCCCGCCGATGCCCGCGAACGCACCCTCGTCGAGGAAGTTCAGGTAGGCCTGCCCGCGGCTCTTGCTCGAGAACCAGAGCACGGTGGTCATCCACGGCTGGTCCACGCCTTCGCGTGCCTCGGGCGGCGGCGGCAGCATGTCCGAGAGGTTCGTGCTCGTGGTGACCAGCTGCGGCGCGAAGCGGGTCATCCAGCCCTTGCTCACGCGCGCCATGCGCAGCCGCTCGGTGAACGGCCAGCGCTGCTTCTCGCCCTTCTCGTTCACGGTGTCGCGCCAGAACACCGCGACGCGACCGACCTGGATCGAGTCGGCCTCCTGCATGGACGTGATCAGCGCCTCGACGGGCAGGTGGCGTGGCGCGTTCGGGTCCGCGGGCGCGGGCGGCGGCGTGGGCGCGGACGTGCTCGGCGACGATGCGGCGGGCGGAAACGACAGCGCGGTGCTCGCGGCCAGCGCGAGCAGCAGCGACGAAAGAGCGAAGGGCGCGGCGGACTTCATCGGGTGCCTCCGGCGGATGTGCGGCGGGAACGGGAGTCGTGCACGACCGTACACCCGTGCCCCCGACGGGGCACAGCGGTCCGAAGGGATCAGCCGCGTGCGCGCGGGGCCCGGCGGCGAGATTTGGCGAGGGCCGGACGCTTCTTGGTCGCGGCCGGGACCTTTCGCGCGGGCCGCAACGCGGCCCGGGCAGGCTTCGGCCAGCGCCGCGCCAGGGTCGCGATGTGCTCCGCCCCCTCGGCCATGGCGGCGTCCTCGTAGGCGCGCATCACGCGGCGCTCGGCGGCGCGCATGTGGTCGTGCCCGCACAGGTGCAGCGCGCCGTGGATCACGAGCCGCGCCAGTTCCTCGGCCTCGCTCACCTTCCAGCGCCTGGCCTGCACGCGCACGCGGTCCATGGACACCACGAGGTCGCCGGTCACCGGGCGCGTCGCCGCGTCGGGTTCGTGCTCGTCGTACGCGAACGTGATCACGTCGGTCGCGTGGTCCATGCGGCGCCAGTCGCGGTTGAGCGTGCGCGTCGTGGGGTCGTCGGCCAGCACGATCGCGATTTCGCCGGTGCGGCGGCCGAGGCGCGCGAGCACCAGCGCGACGAGCGCACGCAGCGCGGCCACAAGCGGGCGATGTTCAGTCGGCGTTGCGACGGAGATCGGCATCGGCCTTGCCGGGGCGCTTGGGCGCCTCGGGGTACGGCGCACGCACATGGAAGATCGCGGTGAGCACGGGAATGAACGACTCCCGGATGCGCGCGAGTTCCTGCAGCGTGAGTCCGCAGTCGTCGAGCTGTCCGTCGCGCACGCGCTCGTCGATGATGCGCTGCACGAGCCCGCGGATGCGGCTCGGCGTGGGCTCGGCCAGCGCGCGCGACGCGCCTTCGACGCCGTCGGCGAGCATGAGGATCGCGGTCTCGCGCGAGCGCGGCTTCGGGCCCGGGTACGAGTAGTCCTCGCGGCGCGCGCTCGCATCGGTCTCGAGCGCCTTGTGGAAGAAGAACGCCATCACCATGGTGCCGTGGTGCTCGGGGATCGCGTCGAGCACGGCGCGCGGCAGCCGCTGCTTGCGCGCGAGCTCGAGGCCCTCGGTGATGTGCGACTTCACGACCAGCGCGCTCATGGAGGGCGTCAGCTTCTCGTGCCGCGAGCGCGACGAGGCCGGCTCGTTCTCGTCGAAGTACTCGGGCTTCGCGAGCTTGCCGATGTCGAGGTAGTACGCCGCGACGCGCGCGAGCAGCGAGTTCGCGCCGACCGCCTCGGATGCCGCCTCGGCGAGCGAGCCGACGACCATGCTGTGGTGGTACGTGCCGGGCGCCTCGAGCTGCATGCGCCGCAGCAGCGGGCGGTTCAGGTCCGACAGTTCGAGCAGCGTGATGTCGCTGGTGAGCCGGAACAGGCTCTCGACGAGCGGCAGGAACATGAACGCGAGCATCGTGGACAGGAACGCGTTGAGCGCGCCCCAGAGCGTGTCGCGCAGCAGCACGGGCGTGGTCGCCGCCTGCGCCAGGTCCCACGCGAGGATCGCGGCGAGGTTCGCGAGCAGGATGGCGAAGAACGCGCGCACGAAGTGCCAGCGGTGGCGCAGCCGCGCGACCGAGTAGGTCGCGGTCACGCCGCCCATCATGGCGACGGGCACGAACGGCGCGCGCAGCTCGGCGATGGTGGTGACCAGGATCGCGACCACGAGCGTGAACACCAGCGCGGGCCGTTTCTCGAGCAGCGACGCCACGACGAGCGGCGCCAGCGCGAGCGGCACCGTGAACTCCGACATGTTGCCCACCGCCACGAGCCCCACCGCCGAGCCGAGCACGGCCAGCGTGAGCAGCGTGAACATGGCGAGCATGCCGTTGTCGCGGTAGACGGCGATCAGCTCCATGCGCAGGTACGTCGCGAACGCCGCGATGAACAGCAGCATGAGCAGCATGCGCGCGACCGGCGGGTACAGGAACTCGCTCTGGTGGCTCTTCGCGAGCTCGAGGTTGCGCAGCGTGCGCAGCTTCTGCATCGCCTCGCGCGAGACGCGTTCGTTCGCGTCCACGATGAGCTCATCCTTCTTCACCGTCCCGATCACGCCCGACACGGCGCCTTGCGCCTGCACGCGGCGCCACTCGGTCTCGGCGCGGTCGTAGAGCACGGTGGACTGCACGAACGGACCGGCCAGCCCGAGAACGAGCTGCACTCCGCGCGCGTCGTTCGGGAACACGTCCTTCGCGCGGGCGGCCAGACGGTCGAGCGCTTCGCGGCGTTCGAGGAACCGGCTCGCGGGCGCGAGCGCCTCGGTGTCGCCCTCGCGCAGCGTCACGTTGCGGTAGCCGAGGATGAACCCACCCTTCTTCTCGGCCACGATGCCCGACTGCACCAGTTCGGCCAGCCAGCCGCCCAGCGCGCCGAGCGCCTTGCGCGCACGACCGGGCGCCGCGAGCGCGTCGGCGGCGCTCTCCTCGAGCGGCACCCCGAGCGCCTTGAGTTTCGCCGCACGTTCGGCCGGGCTCACGCGCACGTCCGACACGACCGCGAGCGCACGCTCCTCGAACGCGCTCCAGCGGTTGAGCACGTCGGCCTGCGCGCGCGTGTCCACCACGTACACCGGCGGCACCGCGAGCCCGGCCTCTTCCTGCTCGCGGCGCAGGACGGGTTCGTCCTTCTGCACGCGGAAGTCGTACGGGGCGACCAGGCGCTCGCGGGCGATGTCGCCCTCGCGGTAGCGCAGCCGGTCGCCGGCGCCGTGGCGCGTCGGCAGCAGGGCGGCGGCGGTCAGCAGCACCACCACCATGAGCAGGCGCTGGGCCCAGTAGCCCCAACGCACCGAGCGGGCCCGGTCCGGCAGGGCCGGGACGGGCGAGAGCTCCGAAGTACTCAGACGGTCACTCCGTGAAGGGAGACAGGACCCGGGGCGGGGACGCCCCGGGTCGAGACGGCGCGGACCTTACGCGAGCGGCCCGGCGGCGTCATCCGCCGCCGCATCCGGGGCCGGAGCATCCGCCGCAGTTCCTTCCGCCGCAACGGCCTGCGCCGCTTCCTCGGTTTCGAGCCGGGGCGCGAGCGGGTCGAGCGACTCGCCCACCCCGTCCTCGGCGCGGCCTTCGGACTTCGCGTGGTACTGGTCGAACGCGTGGATGATCTCGCGCACCAACCGGTGGCGGACCACGTCCTCGGGATGGAAGTACACGAACTCGATCCCGGGCACGTGCCCGAGGATGGACTGGATGCGCACGAGCCCCGACTGGTCGGCCGACTTGAGGTCGATCTGCGTGAGGTCGCCGGTGATCACCGCGCGCGAGTCCGTGCCCATGCGCGTCAGGAACATCTTCATCTGGCGCACGGTCGTGTTCTGCGCTTCGTCGAGGATGATGAACGCGTTGTGCAGCGTGCGCCCGCGCATGAACGCGAGCGGCGCGATCTCGATGACGCCCATCTCGAGGAACCGGCGCATCTTGTCGTAGCTCATCAGGTCCGCGAGCGCGTCGTACATGGGGCGAAGGTAGGGATCCACCTTCTCCTGCATGTCGCCGGGCAGGAAGCCCAGGCTCTCGCCCGCCTCGACCGCGGGGCGCACGAGGATGATGCGGTCCACCTTCTTGGCGCGCAGCGCGGCGACCGCCGCGGCCACCGCGAGGTAGGTCTTGCCCGTGCCGGCCGGCCCGATGCCGAACACGACGTCGTGCTGCTCGAGCGCCTTGAGGTAGATCGCCTGCGTGGGCGTGCGGGCGCGCACCGACTTGCGGTCGAAGCTGTAGCCCGGCGCGCCGTCGTACGCCTCGACCAGTCGCGCGCGTCCGTTCGCGTGGCCGTTGCCGTGGTGGTCGTCCGAATCACCGTCACGCCGCACCTGCCCCAACGCAGTGGCCACGTCCGCCTCCTCGATGGATTTTCCGCGCTCGGCGAGCTGGACGAGTTCGTCCAGCGCGCGCGCCGCGGGTTTCACGTCGCGTTCCTCTCCCGAAACCGTCAGCGTCCCGTCGCGCAGCACGATGCGCACGGGGATCTCGCGCTCGATCTGGCGAAGGTTGGCGTCGTTGTGCCCCAGCAGTGCGAGCGGATCGAGATGTGAGATGGGGAGTTTTTTCGCGATCACGAATGGCCTCGGTGACGAATGAAAACGCAAAACTCCTGACCGGTGCCGTCCCGGACGGGGACGCCGATCAAGAGCTCAGGTGATGCCGGTGCTGTGACAGCGGAGCGCGATGTCAATCCGGGGTGCCCTGGGACTCTGCTGCATGGGACGCCGCCTTCCGGTGGGGCGCCACGCCGCCGCACGTTGCTGCCCGTTGCGGCGCCGGGACCATAGCAAAGCGATTCGCGGGGACTCAATGGTTTCCCGAGCCTGCGGGGAACCACCTGCACCCGGGGTATCGGATGCCCGACGCGGCCACTCGACCCCGGAATACGGCCGGCCGGCGCCCCCAGGGCAGCGCCGTGAATCCGGGCCCGCGCGCCTCCCCTAGCGCACCACGATCGCGCGAGCGGTCACCTGGCGGCCGCCGGCCGCGAGCCGCACGACGTACAGCCCCGGAGCGAGCACCACACCCTCGCCCGCGCGCAGCACGTGGCGTCCCGCGCCGAGCGTACCCAGTTCGCGCGCCCACACGCGACGGCCGCCGACGTCGAAAAGCTCGAGCCGCGAGGCCGGGGCCGCCGCGTCGAGCGTGCACTCGACGTCGGGACCGTGCGGTGCGGGCTGCCGGCCCACGAGCCGCAACGCCGGACCACCGGTGTGCGGCGCATTCGGCACGTCGAGTGCGCCCGCGCCGAACTCGACCGACCACAGCCCGCCCTTCTCGGGCGCCGCGGGCATGCTGCGCAGCCCGAGCAGCAGGCGGTCGTCGGCCGTGTCGAACATCGCGGTCACGTCCACACCGGTGGCGAGCGCGGGCTGCAGCTCGACCCACGTGAACGGCCCGGTGCCCGTGCCGATCGCAGCCTCGTACACGGCGAGTTCGGCGCTCACGCCGAGCAGCCGGTGACGCGCCGGATCGAGTGCGAACGACTGCAGCCCCGGCATCGGTCCGTTGCTCGCCAGCTCGCTCCACGCCGCCGAAGCACCGGTGGGCAGCAGCGCGTGGAGCGTGACGGCAGCACCGTCGCTCGCGAGCACGAACGTGCGATCGGTCGCGGCGTCATGGCACGCACTCCGGATGTCGCCCGCGGGCGGCGTGCCCGTGGTGGACAGCGCGCTCCAGGTCCACGTGAGCGGCGAGAGCGTCCACGCGTCGGTGCGCAGTGCGAGCGTGGCGTCGCGCCCGCCGAGCAGCAGCACGCGATCGCGGTTCGTGTCGTAGGCCATGGTCGCGCCGGCACGCGCGGGCGGCGACGCGCCGGTCACGGGCTGGGTCGCGACGCCGGTCGCGAGCGAGACGCTCGTGGTCGCGTTCAGCCACACGGGCAGGCTGGCGGGAATGGGGCTCTTCGACCGGCCGCCGAACCACACGATGCGGTCCCACGCCGGCAGCACCACGACGGCGGCATCCATCGCGTCGTGCGCCGTGGTGAAGCCCGACCACAGCGTGTCGGGGTCGTCGAACGCGAGCACGGCCCCGGAGGTGGCGTAATCACCGTACGCGCTCAAGGGACGCAGCCCACCGTGCATGAGCACGTGGCCGCGCGTGGGATCGAACGCGAAGTCCGGGCCGGCCGCGGCGTCGGGCGAGTTCGGCGAGTCCTGCGTCCACACGTTCGCGCTCGGCCCGGCGAACGGCATGCTCTGCACGTCGTTGAACGTGCGCGCCGGCGTCGGCGCGTTCGCGGGTGCGAACCCGCCGAACGTGACGAGCAGGTCGGCGTCGGCGTTGCGCGCGATGGCGCCCGAAGTGCGCGCGCCCGGCCGCGTCGTGACCAGCGACCACGCCGGGGAGGCGGCGACCGGGTCCAGCGCCAGCACCTGCGCAGAACTGGCCTCGTACCACTGACCGGACGCTTCGCAGAAGAACCCGTAACGCCCGCCCGCGGCGAGCATGCGGTGGCGCGGTTCGTCCCACAGCAGCTGCAGGTCGTACGCCCCGGGGACGTTCAGGTCGGGCAGCGACGTCCACGTCAGGGTCGAGAGCGCGAGCTTCCACACGTGGGTGGACGGCACCCAGGCGTTGCACGCGGCGTCGAAGCGCGTGCCGCCGGCGAGCACGAGCACGCCGTGCTCGCTGTCGAAGCCGAGCGCCTGGTCGCCGGCGAGACCGGGCAGCGTGTTCGTCACGGGCAGCGCGGACCATGTCGGCGGGTCGGTGAGCGTGAGCTGCCAGAGTGCACCCTCCGCACCCACGCACACGAGCCGATCGCCCGCGACGTCGTGAACGGCCTCACCCACCATGGGCGGCGCGCCGGAAGTGGGTGTCGCCTCCCACGTCATGTGCGTACGGATCGGCAGCGTCTCGAGCCGGTCGGAGAACGGCGCGACCAGCCGGTTGCGCGCGCGGTCGAGGAACACGCGGTGGCCGGAGTTGTAGTTGCCCACGCCGGCGCCGAACGAGCCGACGCCGTGCCACTTCCAGTGCGTGAGCGCCGCGGGCTCCCACGACCACACGCCCTCGGCCGTGGACTCGAACACCCAGAACCAGTGGCGGTCCGGGTCCCAGATCGCGTGACCGGACTGCGGCGGCGCCAACGGTGAACGCACGCCGGCGGGTCCCGCGGCAACCGGGCCGGAGGCGACGAGCGCGACGAGCGCGCACACGAGCACGAGTGAGGAACGACGCATGAGGATGGGCTCCGAACGGCGTGGGTTTCCCGGGGGCCGTGCCGGGAAGTCTCGACCATGGTAGCCCGGTCCGGAGCCCGCACCGCAGCGAAAAACGCGGTTCGCGCCACGCGCGGGGGGCAGGCCCGGGCGATACGCCCGGATCGGGCGCTCAGTTCAGCGTGAGCGTGCGCAATTCGACGGTTTCGCACACCAGCGCGGTGCGCGACGTGCCGGTGCCGTGATACGCCACCCGCCAGCGCGCGACCGACAGCCGGGCGGAGCCGGCCGGGAGCACCGCGAGCCAGGACGCCGGCACGGTGGTCGTGCCCGCCACGTCCCGCACCAGCTCCGAGAACGCGACCTTCGACGAGTCCACCTGCGATGCGAGCAGGGCGCGCACGTACACGGTCGTGTCCGAGCCGGCGTCGGACCAGCTCACGGCAAGGTCCGCGGCGCGCGACACGGCGGCACCGTTCGCGGGCGCCGTGACCGCCGGGTGCGCGACCGAGCGCACGCTGTCGGTGAACGCCGCCACGCTGCCCGAGCCGCTCACGCTGAACACGTGGTGCTCGGTGCCGTCGAACGCCAGGTTCACGCCCAGCGGGTTGGACGGCAGCGAGGTGTACAGGTACCAGGGCGACGCACCCACGAGCATGGACAGCTTGTCGAGCGTCTTCTGCACGCTGGCGCCGCCGATGGGCGCGTGCGCGCGCACCTGCACGGTCCCGGCGTCCACGAAGAAGAGGCCGTCGGTGAACAGCCCGAACGCGCTGCGCAGGCCCGACACCTCGAACGTGGCGAGCAGGCTCACGTTCCCGGGCACGTTGCTCGCGGTCACCGCACCCGCGGGCTGCGAGCGTGTGGCGAGCGAATCGAACTCGTCCGGCCAGTGCACCACGATCCCCGGCAGCGTCAGGTCCGACGACGCGCCGCAGCCGGCCAGTACCGCACTCGCCGCGAGCGCCGCGAGCAACAGCGCGATGCGCCCGAACGCCCGCACCGGCTAGTCCTCCAGCTCCGCCAGCACCTGCCCGCTCTGCACCATGGCGCCAGCCTGCGCGGCCACGCTCTTCACGCGGCCGTCACGCGGCGCGCGGATCAGGTGCTCCATCTTCATGGCCTCGAGCGCGACGAGCGGCTGGCCCTTGGTGACGTCGTCACCGGCCTTCGCCATGACGCGCGTCACCACGCCCGGCATGGGCGCCGACAGTCCGTGCCCCTGCTGTGCGCCACGGCCGCGGCTCGCGGCGTCGCGTTCGACCACGAAGTCGGCGGTGCCCAGCCGCACGAAGCGCCGTGCACCGGCCGCGGTGACTTCGGCGATCGTCTCGCCCGCGTCGGAACGCAGCTTGAGCCGGCCCTCTTCGAGCGCTTCGGTCTCGACCACGAACTCGGCGTCGTCCACGCGCACGCGGAACCTGCCGTCACCGAGCGCGTCGAGCTGCACGTTGCGGCTGCGATCGCCGTCCTTCCACGCGCTCTTCATGCGTCGAGCCCCGCCTGCCGCCAGCGCCCGAGCGTCTCGAACGGCGTCTTCGCCCGGGGCGCGTGCTTCTCGGCGCCGTCGGGCCGGGCCGCGGTCAGTCCCATGGCCTCGGCGATCGCGGCGGCCGCGAGCACGAGATCGGGCGCGGGCGCCTGCATGAGCGCCTCGAACCCGGGCAGGAACTCGCGCTCGATCCACTCCGTGTCGAACTCCGCGGCCGCCACCTGCGGCGCGCGGGTGAGCGCGCGCAGGAACGGCAGGTTCGTGACCACGCCGTGCACGCGCGCCGAATCGAGCGCGCCTGCGAGCCGCGCGAGCGCCGCGTCGCGCGTGGGCCCGTACGCGATGATCTTGGCGAGCATCGGGTCGTAGTGCACCGACACGTCGTCGCCCGCCTCGATGCCGCGGTCCACGCGCACGAACGAGCCGTGCGGCCAGCGCACGCGCGTCGCGGTGCCGGCCTGCGGCAGGAACCCGCGCGCGGCGTCCTCGGCGTAGAGCCGCGCCTCGATCGCGTGCCCGCGGTGGCGCAGCGCGTCCTGCTCGAACGGCAGCGTGCCGGTGGCCGCCACGTGCAGCTGGGCGCGCACCAGGTCGCAGCCGGTGACGAACTCCGTGACCGGGTGCTCGACCTGGAGCCGCGTGTTCATCTCGAGGAAGTAGAACGCCCCGTCCTGCCCGAGCAGCATTTCGATCGTGCCCGCGCCGCGGTACTCGACCGCCTCGGCGAGCCGCACGGCCGCGCCGGTCATGGCGGCACGCAGTTCCGGCGTGAGCGCCGCCGAGGGCGCCTCTTCGACCACCTTCTGGTGGCGGCGCTGCAGCGAACACTCGCGCTCGAACAGGTGCACCGCGCGGCCGTGGCCGTCACCGAGCACCTGCACCTCGATGTGGCGCGCGCGCGTGACCAGCTTCTCGAGGTACACGGCCGCGTCGCCGAACGCCGAGCGCGCGAGCCGCTGCGCGGACTCGACGGCTTCGCGCAGCTGCGCCTCGTCGTGCACGGCCTTCATGCCCTTGCCGCCGCCACCGAGCGCGGCCTTCACCATGACGGGCCAGCCGATCTTCGCGGCCGCCGTCGCGAGGGCGTCCACGTCGGCGCCCTCGGCGCCCGGCACGATCGGCACACCGGCGGCTTCGGCGATCGTGCGCGCGGCGCGCTTGTCGCCCATGTCGCGGATCTGCTTCGGCGTCGGGCCGATGAACGTGAGCCCGGCGGCCTCGACCGCTTCGGCGAATGCGGCGTTCTCGGCGAGGAAGCCGAAGCCCGGGTGCACGGCCTCCGCGCCGGAGGCGCGGGCGGCTTCGAGAATGGCGGGCACGTTCAGGTACGACTCGCGCGCCTCCGCCGGCCCGATGCGGCGAGCCTCGTCGCACAGCCGCGTGTGCAGGGCGCCGCGGTCGGCGTCGGAAAACACCGCGACCGAGCGGATGCCCATTTCGTGCAGCGTGGCGGCGATGCGGCAGGCGATTTCGCCGCGATTGGCGATCAGGACCTTGCGGAACATGTCGGGCGGAAGGTTACTCCATCCAGCGCGGCTTGCGCTTCTCGAAGAACGCGGCGAGCGCGTCCTTCGCCTCGTCACCCGAGCGCACTTCGGCCAGCGTATTCGGGAGCGACGCGCGGTACGCGTCCCACGGCGTGTTGCCCCACTCCACCAGCAGCGCCTTGATGCGCTTCTGCGCGTGCGGCCCGCCCTTGAGCAGTTCGCCCGCGCGCTCGGCCACCTTGGCGTCGAGTTCGGCCGCCGGCACGACGTGGTGCACGAGCCCCACGCGCAGCGCGGTCGCGGCGTCGAAGCGCTCGCCCGTGAGCATGAGTTCGCGCGCCTGCCGGTCGCCCAGCCGGCGCAGCACGTAGGGCGAGATCAGTCCCGGCAGGATGCCGAGCCGCACCTCGGTGAGCCCGAACTTGGCGTCGTCGCTCGCCACGGTGATGTCGCACGCGCTCGCGAAGCCCACGCCGCCGCCGTAGCAGCCACCGTGGACGCGGCCGACGACGGGCTTGGGGAAGTCCGCGAGTGCCGCGAACACCGCGCCCAGGCGCTTCGCTTCGGCCACGTTCTCGTCGAACGAAGCGGCGGCGCTCGCCTTCATGGCGCCGATGTCCGCCCCCGCGCAGAAGCTTGCGCCCCGCCCGCCGAGGATCACGCAGCGGCACGAGTCGTCGGCCGCGAGCGCGTCGAGTGCCTCGAGCAGCGCCGCGCCAAGCTCGGCGTTCAGCGCGTTGTGAACTTCGGGACGGTGGAACCAGACGCGGGCGAGTGCGCCTTCGCGTTCGACTTCGACGAGCGCCATGGACGACTCCGGGAGCGGTGGGCGGGTGGATCGGCTGCCGTGGGCGGCGGGCACGTTACCCCAGCGGGGCCGGACCGAGGAATCCGCTGACGAGTTCGCGAATGCCGGGTCGCAGGGGTGTTCCCCGTCCACCCCCCGGAATGCCGGATCACGCCGCATCGCCTTCACGAGGCGCCTCGATGAAATCCCGCCTGCTGTCCCTGCTTCGCCTCACCTGCCCGATCGCCCTGATGCTGCTCGGCGCCGGACTCGGCGCCGGCCTCGCCGTCGCGCAGTCGCTGGATTCGACGGCGTGGGTCGCCAACGGAACCGTGCGTGCACTCGCCCGTGACGGCAGCACGCTGTACGTGGGCGGCGACTTCACGAACTTCGCCCCTCCCAGTGGCGGGCTCGTCGCGGTGCAGGCCGCGAACGCGACCCCCGCCAGCGCACCGACTGCCGCCGGCGCGGTGTACCGCGTGATCGCCGACGGATCGGGCGGCTGGTACTACTGCGGCACGTTCGAGCGCATCGGCGGAGTGGCGCGCCGGTACTTCGCGCACCAGCTCGCGAACGGTTCGTGGGACAGCTGGGCGCCCGAGTTCAACGGCCCGGTCTACGCGCTCGCACTGTCGGGCAACACGCTCTACGTGGGCGGTGCGTTCACGTCCGTGGCGGGCTCGGCACGCTACCGGGCGGCGGCGTTCGACCTCGCCACGCACAGCGTGTCCGCGTGGGACCCCGCCATCAGCTCGTACAACGGCGGGCCCACCCCCTTCGTGCGGTCGATCGCGGTGACCCCGTACACCGTCTGCCTCGCGGGGTCCTTCTCCACCGTCGGCGCCACGAGCGTGGCGAACCTCGTCGAAGTCTCGGTGCCGCTCGGGGAAGTCCGGGTCAGCCACCGGACGACCGGAGTCGTGAACGAGGTCGTCGCGCTGGGCAACACCGCGTATCTCGCGGGCGGGCTGTTCAACGACATGGACGGAGAGGCCCACACGAACCTGTGCGTGTTCGCTCCGAACTCGTCGGGGATCGGCACCTGGGCGCCGGCACCCGACGGCTACATCTCCACCATCTCCGTGGCGGACGACGGCATCTACGTGTGCGGCGGCTTCACCACGATCGCGGGCGAGGCGCGCCCGCACGCCGCGAAGTTCGACCTCGGGACCGAGCTCCAGCCGTGGGCCCCGCTGTTCGACGCCGACGTCACATGCCTGAAGGCCGAGGGCGATCGCGTCTACGCCGCGGGGCTGTTCACCACGAGCAACGGGCAGGCCTCGAGCGGCTTCGTCGCCCTCGACCGCACGACCGGCGCGAACGTCGCGACCTCGACCCTCGCGCCGAACGGCGCCACGCTGGCGCTCGGCACCGGGGGCGCCGACGGGCTCGTGCGCATCGGCGGCACGTTCACGGGCCTCGGCGGCACCAACCGTTCGCTGCTCGCGGCGATCGACCTGAACACCGGGCAGCCGGCGGCGAGTTGGTGTCCGCAGGTGTACGGAACGAGCGTGCAGGCGCTGGCCGTGCACGGCCGGAAGCTCTACATCGCCGGCAAGTTCCAGTTGGTCGAAGGCCAGCTCACCCGCGGTTTCGCGATGGCCGACCTCGTCACGCACGAGATCGTGTACACCGGCTCCGCCGGCTTCGACAGCGTGCTCGCGATCGCGGCGAGCGACGAGGCGGTCTACCTCGGCGGGCGCTTCGCGACGTTGAACGGCAGCGTGCGGCTGCGACTCGCCGCGCTCGACCCGGCGACGCTCGCGCTGCAGCCGTGGAACCCGACCGCCAACAGCAACGTGCGCGGACTGACCCTGGCGGGCCCGCGGCTCTATGTGAGCGGCGATTTCACGAGCATCGGCGGCGTGACGCAACGCGGCATCGCGCGCCTGGCGCGGGCCACCGGGGTCGTGGACGCCCTCTGGCGGCCGGCGCCGAACTCGACCGTCTACGCCTCGACGCTTTCGGGCCCCGCGGTCTGGTTCTGCGGCGCATTCAACATTGTGAACGGAGCCACCGTGGGCGGCGTCGCGAGAGTGGACACGACGACCGGAGCGACCACGGTCGCGATCCCGGCGCCGAACTATTCCTCCTACGCCATCGCCACCGGCTTGGAAGGCGTCCACCTCGGCGGTTACTTCACGACCATCGGCGGCCAGCCGCGCCTGGGCTTCGCCACCTACGACGCCAGCGGCACGGCGTTGACGGCGGCTCGCTTCGACGTCGGCGCGTACAGCCCGATGGGTTACGTGTACGCGCTCGACGCGGGAGCCGGCATCACCGCGCTCGGGGGCACGTTCCGGTCCGTGGCCGAGCGGCCGGGCGGGTTCTTCGCGCTCCTGCGCAGCACGTACACGATCACGGCGCAGACCGTCTCCCCCGCCACGCTCGCGACGCCGCAGGGCGCACCGACGAACACCTGCACGGGCCGCGTGCTCGTTCCCGGCGTCACGAGCGGGATGGGCGCGACGCCCGGGCTCGTGGGGCAGTTCGGCTTCGGTCCTGCAGCCGATGCGCCGTCGGCGGCCTCGTGGACCTGGACCAGCGGCACGTTCTCGACCGACATCTCCGGCGCCGAGGACTGGGTGGCGAGCGTCACGCCCGCGACTTCGGGCACCTTCGCCTACGGCTGGCGCTTCGCCTTCGGCGGCGGCGAGTGGGTGTACGGCGACCTCGACGGCAGCGCGAACGGCTGGTCGGCCGCGACCGCGGGCGTGCTCACCGTGACCGCGCCGACGGTGGACTTCGCCGTGATGACGGGCCCGGCGTCCATGAGCGTCGGCACGTTCCACGAGTCCAGCGTGGTGTCGGCGTCCGTCTGGATGACCGGTGTGACCGAGGGCTGGGGCGGCAACTCCGACCTCGTCGCGCAGCTCGGGGTCGGTCCCGAGGGCGAGGACCCGGGCACGTCGCCGCTGTGGACGTGGACGAACGCGAGCTGGACCGGCAAGGACGGCGGCAACGACGTCTACGGCGCGACGATCGTGCCCACCGAGCCGGGCACGTCGCGTTACGCGTACCGGTTCCGCTACCAGAACTCGGTGTGGAAGTACGCCGACCTCGACGGCACCGGCAACGGGTTCGACTGGGCGAGCATGGGCACGCTCACGGTGTTCGCGCAGGAGCCCGACGCGAACGCACAGCTGCTCGCTCCGCAGCAGCTCGTCGTGACGGTCGGCGAAGGCTCGCGCATGGCGTTGGGGCACTACACGGTGATGCATGTGGCCGATCCCGTCCCCCTCATGAACGCGCACTTCGGCTGGGGCCCGGCGGGCACGCGCCCCGACACGTCGTCGGCGTGGACCTGGGAGGCCGTGTTCTTCGATCCGTACCAGCAAAGGCACGGGGACTGGGGCGGCATCGTGCTCCCGGCCCCTGCGGTTGCGGGCGAGTACGCGTACACGTTCCGCTTCCGCTACGACAGCGGCACCTGGTCGTACGCCGATCTCGACGGCTCGGCGAACGGCTGCGATCCCGCACTGCTCGGGAGGCTCTCGGTCTCCGCGCAGCCCACGATCGGCTGGAGCCAGCTCGACACGCAGGCGCCGGTCACCGCGGACGCCGGCGTGCAGACGCCGGTGCAGGGGCTCGCGTGGTCGTGGCCGTCCGCCGGACTCCGCGCGAACGCCACGTTCACCGCGGACGTCGGGTTCGGTCCGCACGGCACGCGGCCCGACGTCTCGCCCGCATGGCAGTGGTCGCCGGCCACGCTGGTCGAAGACCTCGGCGATGGCTTGCGGCACTGGGAAGGCCTGCTGCGCGGCACGCAGGCGGGCGAGTACGACTGGTGCTTCCGGTTCCGCCGCGACGGCGGGCCGTACGCGTACGCCGATCTCGACGGCGGCGACGACGGCTACGAGCTCGACGCGGCCGGACGGTTCACCGTGACCGGCACGCTCGACGCGGGCGAGCCGCTGCCCGACGCGCTCGCGTTCGGGATCGCCGGCGCGAACCCCGCGCGCGGCGGCGCGTCGCTGCGGCTCGCGTTGCCCGGAGCGGCACGCGTGCGCGTGACGATCCACGACATCGCCGGGCGTTGCGTGGCGCAGCTGGCCGAGGGCGAGCGCGGCGCCGGCGTGCACGTGTTCGACTGGCGCCCGGCGAACGGTGCGGGCGCGGCGGTGTGGTTCGCGCAGGCCAGCGTGAACGGCCGCGTGCTCACGCGGAGGTTCGTGACGATCGAATAGGTCCGGATCGGGGGAACCGGAACACGACGGGCGGGGCGCACGACGGCGCCCCGCCCGCAGTCGTCCTGCTCACGGCATTCCGCTACGGGTGGTGCGTGGACTTCACCGCGCCCCACGTCGTGTGCCTCGCGGGCAACGGCGGGAACGTCGAACTCGCGCGCGTGGCGTGCGTGAACGTGACGCCGGGGTCGTTGCCGGGCGGATTGAACGTGAGGTTCACGACGATCGTGTACTCGACCCACTGCCCCGCCAGGTCCAGGGTGACGTGGAACGTGACCGGGCCCACGTAGGTGTTGCCCGGATCCCGCAGGATCCAGTAAGCGAGGAACTGGTGGCCGGGCGGCGGCAGCTGCGTGTCCTCGAGCACTTCGCCCGGGAGCAGCAACGGCAGGAACAACGGGATCGCCGGTCCGCGCGCATGGCCGGGCGCGAGGTCGGTGAACGTCGGGCCCCAGTTGTTGAGCAGCGCGCCCATCTCCACACCCGGTACGTTGCTCGTGGCGTGGAAGACGGCGGCTTCCATCTGCGCGACGGTGATGGGCACGGGCCCGGTGTTGACGAGCACCGCGTAGCCCTGCTCGGCGAGCATGATGCCGCAGCCGTCGCAGATCGCCGCCTCGGCGCGATCGGAATAGATGAAATCGAATTGCTGGGCGAGCGCGGCGCCGGCGAACAGGCACGAAGTGAGCGCGGCGAACGCGAGGACCGTGAACGGGGAGCGCATGCGTAAGTCTCCGCAAGGGTCGGTGGGAACGGCCGCCCGGTCCACCGGCAGGAGACACCCCGTTGCGGTCGCGCTCAAGTACGAATTCCGTTCACCCCGTGAATTGACAGTTGGGGGAGCGCTCCGCGATCAGTCCCCCAACCCGATGAAACCCGCCCATGCCGAAGGCGGCGCCGGGAGCCGGGCGGCACGCAGCGCCGCGAGCCGCGCGAGCTGGGCGGCGCGCACGCTGGCGGCAATGCCCATGCCGCGCGTGGCGCGTGCCTCGTAATACGCGCGCATCCAGTCGCGCGTGGCCAGGTCGTCCACCGGCCAGAGGCTCATGACCAGCGCACGCGCCCCCGCCACACGGAACGCACGCTGCAGCCCGATCACGCCCTCGCCCGCGGCGATGTCCCCGAGCCCGGTGTCGCACGCCGACAGCACGACTTCGCGGATGCCCGAAAGATCGAGCGAGGAGATTTCTTCGGCCGTGAGGATGCCGTCGTCGCCACCGGGCGCGTCGTCGCGGTGATTCGCACCCGCGAACGCCAGCCCGGCGAGCCGCAGCGGCTCGGCCACGTCGGCGGCCGCTGCCGGCTGCGCGGCTACCGCGGGCGCGAGCCCGCCGATGCCGCGAGCGCCCGTGGTGACTCCACAATCGTTCGCGACGAAGAACCCGTGCGTCGCCAGGTGCAGCGCGCTCGCACCGCCGAGCTCGTGGCGCAGCACGCCTTCGGTCGCCGACGCACCCGTCACGGCCCGGGCGACGCGGCCGCCGGAACGCCACGACTGCGCGACCTGCTCGGCCTCCTGCGCCGTGCCGGGGAGCGGCGCGAAGCGCACCTGGCGGAACTGCGCGCACGCGACCGGCTCGCCACGCCGCCGCGGCGCGCCATCGGCCGCCGCGGCTTCACGCGACGCGGCGACCAGCTCCGGCGCGCCGTCGAAGTCGGCGCCACCGAACGCCACGAGCGAACCCGCGGACGAGTCCGTGTCGTCGAGCGTCTCGAGGTCGCGCTCGGCGCCGAGCCGCACGAGCGGCGGCAAAGTCTCGGCGAGCCAGCGATCGCGCGCGCCGGGCAGCGCCGCGAAATCCACCAGCTGCAGCGCGCCGTCCGGCACGACGAGCAGGCGCGTCGCGCCGGTGACCGCCGCCGCGAGCGGGTCCCACACGCGCGCGCGCAGCTTCGCACCGCTCGCACGGGCGCGCGTCTCGGCCATGGCACCGGAACCGACCGCGTCCGCGCGCCACTGCTGTACGAGGGCGGCGATCTCGGCGGCACGTCCCAGCGGCACGGCCGCCGGCGCCGCCCCGCGGCGCGTGACGAACGCGACGAGCCGGCGCTCGGGCCGCGCCGCCGCCGTGGCGTACTCGACGAACGACACCAGCGCGTCACCGGGCCCGAGCTCGGCAAACGGCGAGCGCGTGCCCGAATCGGCGCGGGCCACGCCCCGGCCCGCCAGCGCGCGCTCGAAGTGTTCGACACGCTCGCGCATCACGCGATGCAGCGAATCCACCGCCGCGCCGGGCTCGCCGCGTACGAGCCGCCGCGCCAGCACCGCGCGCGCCTCGGCGAGCGAATCGAGCAGCGCCGCCATCTCGGGATCACGCGACGCGCGCGCGTCACGCTGCCGCCGCGCGACTTCGTCGAGCACCATCGAGCGCGCCTCGACCACCTGGTCGAGCACCGCACGGCGTTGCCCGTCCGCGAGTGCGCCGTCGGCCGCGAGCGCGAGCAGCGGATCGAGGCCGTTGCCGAGGTTCGCCTGATAGACGAGCGCCAGCCGGTCCGGGAAGCCGCGCGCCCCCGTACGCAGCAGTTCGGCGCGAAGCTTCGCGGAGCGCATCGCCATCGCGAACGCACCCGGATCGCGCATCATGACGAGCGCGCGGGCGCGTTCGTGCAGCAGCTTCGCCTCGAGCGTGCTGCCCTCGCCGAGCAGTGCGATCGTCCGATCCATCGCCCCTTCGAGCCGCGCAAGCGCTTCGCGTGGTCGGCCGGCGTCGTTGAGCACGCGGCCCCACATCAGTCCCCCCTCGAAGAAGGAAGGCGCGCGATCGCCGGCGCGATCGGCGATCGCACCCGCCAGCCGCACCGTCGCGAGCGCACCGGCGCTGTCACCGGCGGCGCGCATGGCGCCCGCGCGCTCGAACAGGATCGGGACCGCCGTGGTGCTGTCGTTGTGCCGCGCCTCGAACGCGATCGTGCTGTCGAAGAGCGCCACCGCTTCTTGCGCGCGGCCGGTGGCCGCGAACACGCGCGCGACCTCGTGCAGGGTCGAGTAGCGCTCCGGGTCGTCCGTGCGCCGATGGAACGCGAACGCCCAGCCGTAGCGCTCGTACCAGGACCGGGCGCCGGCGAAGTCGCCGAGATCGGACAGGCACTCCATGCCCGCACTGGCGGAAGTGGCGATGCGACCGGAATCGGGCCGGGCGCGCGAGGTCTCGACTTCGAGCACGCGCGCGAGCAGGTCGGTCGCGCGCACGAGATCGCCGACGCGCATGGACACGACCGCGACGTTGTAGCGGCTCTGCGAGACGTCCGGATGGTCGGCGGGCAACGAGGCCTCGAGTCCGGCCAGCACGCGCTGGGTGGAGGCCAGCGAGCCGACCTGGTCGCCGGCGAGGTTCTGCTGCGACGAGAGCACGGACCAGTAAGGCAACAGGTGCGGATCGTCGTCCGCCCAGTACCGGCGCGCGACGTCCACCGCGCGCCGGGCTTCGGCGAGCCACGCTCCTCGCTGCAGGACCGAACCGACAATCGCGACCTGCCGCAGCGCCGCACCGACTTCGATGTGATCGGGGCTCAGGGCGCGTGAGTAGATCCGCAGCGAGGCGTTCGCTTCGTCGAGCGCCGGCACGAACTCGCGACGGCGGCGATGAAACTCCGACGACACGCGAAGCGCGCGGGCGTAGGGCAGCGAATCGAGGCCCGGGATGGCGCGCCGGATCGCCTGTGCGCGCTGGAGCTGGGCGGCAGGCTCGTCTTCGCGCGCGCGGCCGGCGAGCGACGCCGCCTCGACCGCGTCGGTGAGCAGCGCGGCCAGCGTGCTGGAGTCCCGCTCACCGCGCGCGACCGCCTTCGCGAGCAACGCCTGCGCGAGGCTGTCCATGACGCCGAAGCGCCGCTGCAACGCCAGCTGTTCCCACGGCTGGCGGCGGCCGAGCGTGGTCCACTGCGAAGAGTCGGCGGCGGCGCGGGTGTTCGCCGCCCGCGCCGTGGCGGGCGGTGCGAACGTGAGCAGGCAGAGCGACAGCAGGAGCACGGTCCGGGGGCGCATGGCGTGCAGGTTATCGGCCGGCGTGCGCGTGAACCAAGCGTGCATCGCGTGTCCCCGGAGCCCGGCCGCTCAGCGGTACAGGGACTTCAAACGTCCCCACGTCGAGCCCTGCGCCGACGTCGGGTGACAGTCGAAGCCAAACGTGAGGCGCAACCGGCTCGGCGCGCCGAAGCTGGAGCCCAGCGTGCTGAACGTGTTGAGGTCGCCGTCCACCGACCAGAACGCCGAGAACAGCGAGCTCTGCGACCCCCAGAGGAACAGGCTCGTGAGATTGCAGGCGTAGACGGACGGATTGCCGTTCGAGAAGTCCAGCTGCAACTCCGCGATGTTGCCGCCGCCGTCGTTCGGGTCGAGGTCGTCGCACTCGACGGTGAGGTACTGCCCGATCGGGTCGGGGTTGCCGTCCGCGTCCGAATAGAAGATGTCGTAGAACTCGTTCAGGTTGCCCGTGAAATCGGCGTTGCCCGGTCCGAGCGTGCCCGGCAGCCGGGTGAACAGCACGTCGTCGTAGAACGGCCACGAGTGCGTGAACGTGCCGAACGACACTTCGTGCACGGTGATCGTGGACAGCCCGGGCGTGTTGCGGAGCGCGAAGCCGGAAGCAGGTGCGACGGAAACGAGCAGCGCGGCGGCGAGCAGCAGCGGGGTGGCAAGGCGCACGTGGGACTCCGAGGGCAATCGCGAGCCCCCGCCTGCGCGGCCGGCGGGCGGGAACTCCCGAATGGGGAGTGTGAATCTTGCGGCCCGGACGCAGGGGAACCAAGGCCGAAATCGGGAAAATGACGTTCCGCGTCCGAGCTTCGCGTGCGGTTCCGGCCCCCGCCGGCGTTGTGGGGATGGGGCCCCGGGCTTCGGGGGAAGACCGGTCCCCGCTCTGCGGCGCGGCCGCGGTCCTCGCGGCCGCGGCACGCGTCTTTTCGCGTGCGCTTCCGGCCGCGCACGGCGTTCACGGGATGAACCCCAACCCCGGAGCCACGCCATGCGTCGAACCCTCGGCCTGTTCGCCGGTCCCGTTCTCCTGTCGATCGCCTGCGCGGTCGCCCCGGCTCACGCCCAGTGGGTGACCACGCTGAGCGCGAACAACATCGTCTGCAACGCTGCGAACAACCAGAACACCCCGCTCACGTTCTCCGACGGCTCGGGTGGTTTCGTGACCGTCTGGCGCGATGCGCGTACGAGCGGGCACGCCGACCTCTACGCGCAGTCGTACGACGCGAGCGGCTTCGCACGCTGGACCGCGAACGGCGTGGTGGTGGATTCGACCGTCGGCGCGTTCGATGCCGTGGTCGCATGCCCGGACGATTCGGGCGGCGTGATCGTGGCGTGGCAGCGCGGCAACGGTGCGGCGGCGAATCGCGTGTTCGCGCAACGCCTCGACGCGTTCGGGCAGCAGCGTTGGGGCGCGGGCGGTGTGCGGGTGGGCACGGCCGAAGTCACCCAGACACTGCCGCGCATCGCGGCCGACGGCGAAGGCGGCGCCATCGTGGCGTGGGCGAACTGGTACAACAGCTTCACCGCCAACGTGTACGGCCAGCGCCTGTCCCCGGACGGCGTGCGGCTCTGGAGCGCCACGGGCGACTCGATCGTCGCGCGTGGCGAGGTGCGCAGCCTCACCATGACGCGACGTCCCGGCGGCGGCGCGTTCGTCGGCTACTGGTACACGTTCGGCTCGCTCGGGATGATCGCCCTGGACAACGCGCGTACGCGGCTCATGAGCGACACCATCACCACGGCCGCGTCCCAGACGTCACCGCCCGGACTGTACTCGGCGACGGCGGGCGACGGTGCGTACCTGATGATGGCGGGCGGGACCAACCTGAACGTGCGCTGGTTCGGCGCGAACGGAGACCGCTGGCCCGCGTCGGTGCGCGTGGTGGCCGGCAACCACTCGCAGGCCCATCCCACGCTCGTGGGTGGCGGCCCCGACGGCAGCGCGCTGCTCGCATGGCGCGATGGCCGCGCCTCGGGCGGCGGCGTGTTCGTGCAGAAGTTGCGCGTGGACGGCACCCCGCTGTGGGGCACGGACGGGCTGTTCGTCACGAACAACGTGACGTTGAACGGTGGCGGTCACGCGATCACGGCCGACGACCTGAACGGCGCGTGGGTGGCGTGGAGCGCGAACGTGGACCGCATCGCTCAGCACATCCAGTCGAGCGGCGCCTTCTGGTTCCCCGCTGCAGGCAAGGTCTTCTCGAACGCGAACAGCTCCAACTTCACTTACGACGCCGCCACCATCGTCCCCGGTGTGCAGAGCTCCGCGATCGTCGTCTGGGCGACGACCCAGAGCGCGGGCACGTTCAACGACGTGCACGCGAAGCACCTGTTCGGCAACGGCTCGATCACCACGACCGGCGTGGGCGACGGCGGACCGCGGCTGTCGGGACTGGCGCTCGTCGCCGGCCCCTCGCCCGCGCGCGGCGACGTCACGCTGCGCTTCGCCCTGCCGCGTGGCGGCCGCGCGACGCTCGAACTGTTCGGCCTGCAGGGTGAGCGCGTGGCGACGGTGGCGGACGGCGCGTTTTCGGCGGGCGAGCACGCCCGCACCATCGACACGTCGCGCCTCAGGCCGGGCGTGTATCACGCACGGCTGACGACGAGCGAAGGCATGGCGACGGCGAAGGTGGTCAGCGTGAAGTAGTGCCCGGCGTGCGCTTTCCCCGCTGGCCGGCGTTCTCAGGGTGGACCCCTACGGAGATTTCGCCATGAATGCCGTGAAGCGCTCGCTGTTCGTCCTGCCGGCCGCACTGCTCCTGTTCGCCCCCGCCGCCGTCCACGCCCAGTGGGTGACCGCCCGGAGCACGAACAACATCGTCTGCAACGCGGACTGGAACCAGAACCACCTGGTCACCGTCTCGGATGGGGCCGGCGGCTTCGTGAGCGTCTGGCAGGACCAGCGCTCGGGTGCGCGCGACGACATCTACGCCCAGTCGTTCGACGCGAACGGGTTCGCTCGCTGGACCGCGAACGGCGTCGTGGTGGACGCGACCGTGGGAACCCTCCTCGACATGAAAGCCTGCCCGGACGATTCCGGCGGTGTGATCGTCTCGTGGTATCGCTCGGGCGGCCCGGTGTCCGACCGCATCTGTGCGCAGCGGCTCGACGCGAACGGTCAGCGGCGCTGGGGCGCGGGCGGCATGCGGGTCAGCACCGCCGAGATGACGCAGAGTCTTCCCCGCATCTCGAGGGACGAACAGGGCGGCGCGATCGTGGTGTGGGCCAACTGGCGGAGCGCGAACATCGCGAACGTCTGCGGCCAGCGCATCGATCGCGACGGCAACCGCCTGTGGAGCGCGAGTGGTGACTCGCTCGTGGCGCGCGGCGAGGTGCGCAGCCTCACGGTCACCCGGCGCCCCGGCGGGGGCGTGTTCATCGGCTACTGGTACACGTTCGGCCCGCTCGGCGTGGTGGCGGTGGACAACGCGCGCACGCGAGTGCTGTCGGACACCATCACGACCGCTTCCTGGCTGTACTCCCCGCCCGCGCTCCACAGCGCGACCGCCGGGAATGGCGCGTATCTCATGATGACGGGCGCGGACAACATGAACATCCGCTGGTTCGGCGCGAACGGTGACCACTGGCCGGCGTCGCAGCGCGTCGTCGCCGCGGTCTACCCACAGGAGCAGGTGAAGCTCGTGGGCGGCGGCCCCGACGGCAGCGCGCTGCTCGCGTGGCGCGACAGCAGGCCCACCGGAGGTGGCATCTTCGCGCAGAAGATTCGCCCGGACGGTACGCACCAGTGGGGCGCCGGCGGACGCTTCATCACCGCCGACGTCACCTGGAATGGCGGCGGGCACGCGATCGAGGCGAACGACCTGAATGGCGCGTGGATCGTCTGGAGCCAAAACGTCGATCGCGTCGCGCAGCACGTGAGTTCCTCGGGCGACTTCTGGCTGCCGCCGGCCGGCTCGGTCTTCTCGGACGCGAACAGCAGCAACTTCACCTACGACGAGGCGACCATCGTGCCCGGGCTTCAGAGCACCGCGATCGTCGTGTGGGCGACCAACCAGAGCGCCGGCACGTTCAACGACATACACGCCAAGCGCATCTTCGGCGACGGTTCGCTCACGACGGCCGGCGTGGAGGACGGATTCGCGCCGGTCTCGGGACTGGCGCTCGCCGCCGCCCCTTCACCCGCACGTGGCGACGTCGCGCTCCGCTTCACGCTCCCGCACGCCGGTCACGCCACGCTCGAACTGTTCGGCCTGCACGGCGAACGCCTGCGCAGGTTGGCCGACGGCTCATTCCCCGCGGGCACGCACCAGCGCACGCTCGACACGTCGCAGCTCCCCCTCGGCGTCTACCTTGCACGCCTGACCACCACAGAAGGCAAGGCGACCGCGAAGATCGTGCACGTGCGATAGCCCCGCCCGTCGCGCGTGGTGCCGGCCCAGCTCCCGCAGTCGAGCCGCGCCCGGAGCAGCAAGGGGCCTGCAGCGGGACCAAGAGCCTTGCGAAGCCATGGACGGCGAGAGCAAGGCTCTTCGTCATTGAGGTGGAGCAGGATGCGGAGCCGAATGTCCGCGGAAGGCCCCTTGCTGCGCAGGGTGAAGCGACGCCGAAGGCAGCACCGAAACAGCGAAGCGAAGCAAGCGAGCAGAAGCGCCGGTTCAGCCCGACCGCTTCACCCGCGTGTACACCTGCACGTAGTCCAGGTGCACCACCAGCTTGCAGTCCGTGCAGTCGTCCTCCAGCTGCTCCGGCGTCACCGCGTCCGCCACCACCTCGAACCCGCCCGCTTCGTACAACCCCACCAGGTCCGCCACCCGCGCGCGCTCGATCACGAAGCGCCGCTTCCAGCCGTCCGCGAGCCGCGCCGGATCCGGCGTGATCCGTTCGAGCGCCGCGTCGCGCATCGCTTCGGCGCGAACCAGCGAGGTGAGCGAGCGCTTGGCACGCTCGCCCACCTCTTCCGCGGTGCGGCCCGCGTCCGGATTCGCGTCGTCTTCGTTCACGCCGTCGCCTTCTCGGCCGCCAGCACGTCGAGCCGGCGCTGCGCCAGCAGCCCCGCGCCGTACGCCGACACGTACTGCACCAGGTCGCCCGCGGGCACGTTCACGTCGGACTTGAGCGCGTCGCGCACCACGCGGCCCATGGCTTCGAACCGCAGGATGCCGCCGATCAGCGTGAACTCGGGCTCCAGCTTCACGCGCTTCATGAGCTGCACCGAACGTCCGACCAGCGACACGATCGCGCCGTGCATGATGTCCGCCGGCGCGACACCCTGCGACAGGTGGTTGATCACCTCGGACTCGGCGAACACCGCGCACACGCCGGAAATGCTCGTGCTGCCCTTCGACGTGTCCACGAGCGGCCCGATCTCTTCCGTGCTGTAGCCCATGTAGCGCGCGGTCTTCTCGAGGAACGCGCCCGTGCCCGCCGCGCACTTGTCGTTCAGGCGGAACGAATGGACCTTCGCTTCGGGCGTCAGGCGCGTGGCCTTCATGGTCTGCCCGCCCACGTCGAGGATCGTGCGCGTGTTCGGGAACAGCTTCGTCACGCCGCGCGCCGCCGCGGTCAGGTCCGTCACCTGGATGTCGGCGAACGTCGCCTGGTGCCGGCCGCTGCCGGTCGCCACCACGTACGCGATCTCGTCGCGACGGCGGCCCGCCGCCTCGAGCGCCTGCGCGAGCGTCGCGGTCGCCACTTCGGTCAGCCGGAACCCGGTCGGCGAAATCGCGCGCCCCGCGAAAGCGCCCGTCTCGTCCACGACCACCGCCTTCGTGTACGTCGAACCGACGTCGATGCCCGCGGTCAGTCTCATGCCGTCACCCCTCTCGTCGCGACCGGGTTGCGGGCCGCGAAGATGTGGTCGAGCGCGAACAGCGCCGCGCCGAGCGCTCCCATGAAGTGCGAGTCCTCGCCCACGTTGACCTTCATGCCCATCGCCTTCTCGAGCGACTCGATCATCGCGATGTTCCGGGCCACGCCACCCGTGAACGTGACCTCGGGTTCGATCCCGACACGCCACGCGAGTCCGGTGGAACGTCCCGCGATGGACTGGTGCACGCCGAGCAGGATGTCCTCGATCTTCTTGCCCTTGCCCAGCCAGCTCAGCACTTCGGATTCGGCGAACACGGTGCAGGTGGTGCTGATCTTGACCGGCCGCTCGCCGCGCAGCGCGGTGTGGCCGAGCTGGTCGAGCGGGATCTCGAGCGCCGACGACGCCGCGCCCAGGAACCGGCCGGTGCCGGCCGCGCACTTGTCGTTCATGCAGAAGTCCACGATCTCGCCCCGCGCCGACACGCGGATCGCCTTGGTGTCCTGCCCGCCCATGTCCACCACCGTGCGCGTGTTCGGGAACATGTGCACCGCGCCGCGCCCGTGGCAGCTGATCTCGGTCACCTGCGTGTTGCCGAACGTCACCTTGTAGCGCCCGTAGCCGGTGCCGACCACGTATTCGACCTCCTCCTCGCGCACGTCACCGTCGGCCAGCGCGACCGCGAACGCCTCCTCGGCGGCACGCGTCACGTTCGCGCCCGTCATCGTGAGCGCGCGGCCCACGATCCTGCCCTGCTCGTCGATCACCACCGCCTTCGTCTGGGTGGAGCCGACGTCCACTCCCGCTGCGTAGGCCATGTCGTCTCCCCCGGCTCAGGCGCCGCTCGAGGCGGCCTGGTTGCGACGCGACACGAGACCCTCGAAGAACGCGTCGATGCGGTTCTTCAGCTGCGCCTCGGACACGACGCGGCGGTCCATCATGTCGGACTCGATGAACAGGCTGCTCACGTCACGCGCTTCCATGAGCGCGCGACGGCTGTCGGCCTGTCCGGTGGACGTGGTGCGGCAGCTCTTCACGGGGTGGAACACGACGCCGTCGGCGCCGAAGTCGTCCACCATCTTCGTGAGCGCGTGCGTCTGGAAGAACATGCTGTCCATGGCGTCGCTCACCCCGGTCAGCAGCCCCTCGGCGAGTGAATCGAGCGGATCGGCGAGGTCGTACTCGAAGCCGAGGTTCGTGCCGCCCGACGCGAACCACAGGTACGTCGAGTTCACGAACGCGCCGCCGTGCTCGCTGAACAGCTCGGTGAAACGGCGGAAGATCGGGTAGCACGGCACGCCCACGAAGAGCAGACGGTGCTTCTCGTCCACCAGCGTGCCGATCCCGTGCGCGCGCTTGTACTCCATCTCCTCGACCAGGTCGTCGAAGAACTTCGCGCCCGCCTCGTGGCCGCGGAAGCCGTTGCACACGCCCAGGTAGATCGTGCCGTCCGAAAGCGCGTTGAACAGCGCCGGCCGGCTCTGGTTCAGTTCGAGCACGCGCTTCCAGCCGCGGCTCATGGTGTTCGCGTGCTTCATGGTCTCGCGCAGCCGGTCCACGTCGAACTTCTTCTTCGTGACCTGCTCGAGTACGCCGATCAGCTCGCGCAGCTGCGCCGCCACGTAGCGCTTGTCGCGGTCGAAGCCCTTCGCGTGACGGTTGACCGGGAACCCGTCCTGCCGCGACGCCGGAATGTCGAGCACGTACGCCGGCATCTTGTACATGCGCTCCCAGATCTCGGCCCACTTGATGTACGTGTTGCACGCGTTCGTGAGCACCGCGATGGACGGCTTCGGGATCCGGCCCATGGGCAGCACACCGCCGCGCCGCTGGGTGGCGACGTCGGCCTTCACGTAGCCGCAGATGTCGGGCGAATAGCCCACGTCCTCGGCCTCGTTCAGGTAGTCGTGCGCCTGATGGCGTACGGCGGTCTGCAGCGAGTTGATCTCGGGAAACACGAGCGGCAGGTCGAACGTGCTCAGGAGTTCGCCGAGGCTGCCCATGACGAACACGTAGGCGCCGCCGCGGTCTTCCTCGGCCGCGCGCCCGAGTCCGTCGAACCACTCGCGGAACAGCCGCGCACCTTCGCGATTGCCGCGTCCGACGAGCTCCTGCGGGTGGGTGTGGCTCATGACGGCCTCCTCAGACGAACAACAGGTTCTCGACGAACGTCTCGAGCTGGATTTCGAGCGTGTCGAAGCTGGTCATGTTCTCCTCGAACTCGGTGACGAAGTACGGCAGCTGCGCTTCTTCGAGCGCGTGCACATACGCCACCTGCTCCTCGAGGCCGGGCTCGCACATCTTGGCCGCGGCGAGGATCACCGCCGACGCGTTCGACCGGCGCACGCGCTCGAGCAGCATGTCCTCCTTGGGCTTTCGCGGGTCGTGTTGCACGGGGCTGTAGCTGGAGCGGTCGAGGTAGCCCACCGCGAGCGCGTCGCACGGATCGCCCGTCACGTCCACGTCGGACAGGATCCAGCGCAGCCCGATGAGCAGGTCGTCGTCCACCACGTAGCACGACCGCCCGATCGCGCGGATCAGCTCGAACGGCGGCTGCTCGCAGAAGCCGCCCTCGAACACCACGCGCACGCGGTCCTGCCTGCGGCGGTCGCGCGTGCGCAGCAGCGGCAGCACGGCCTCGAGCAGTTCGTTGTGCTCCTCGCGCGGCATGAGCCCGCCCACGGCGACGAGCGCGTACGCCTCGTGCATGGCCACGAGCCACGGCGTCTCGCGCTTGATCTCGTACAGCTCGCGGATCAGCGCGCGGTTGCGGTTGAACACCGCGATGGACGCGCGCACGTCGTCGTCGCTCACCGCACGGCCCGCGATCTCGGCGCACAGGTCGCGCACGCGCGCGTACTCGCCCGCGAGGTACTCGCGCGCCGCGGGCGACGCGGCGTTCTGCGGCAGGTACAGGATCTGGCACGGGTAGGGGAAGTTGCGCCCGAACACCGCGGCGAGGTTGCGCGCCGCGTCGCAGATCGGGTGCGTGACGAACAGGTCGAGCGGCACGCGCCGGCTCACCACCAGCTCGAGCGAGGTCTTGAGGATCGAGCACAGGTACGAGCCGAAGTGCGAGTCGGCGTGCTTCGGCTCGATCGGCGCGCCGCGCATCTTGAACGGCAGCATGCCGGCTGCGTGCGCGAGTTCCTCGGGGAAGTACACCTGGAAGTGGCCGACGACCCTGCCGCCGGCTTCTCGCCAGCGCTTCACGGTCGGGAACTCGGTGTCGTCGAGCAGCTCGGCGACCGCGAACAGCATGCCGTCGAGGTCCTTGCCCCGCCATTCGGGGAACACGCGCACGGCGTTCATCGGTGCCTCCACACGGGCGCACGCTTCTCGAGGAAGGCGTTGAGTCCTTCGAGCGCGTCGTCGGTCTTCATGAGCTCGCCCACGTACTGGTCGCTCGCGGCCTTCAGCGCTTCGCCCACCGGCCGCGTCGCGGACGCGAGCAGCGTCTTCTTGGTCGCGCGCAGCGCCGCGGCGCTGTGGCGCGCGATCCGGCGGCAGATCGCCATGGCCTCGTCCTCGACCGTGTCGTCGGCCACCACGTGCTGCACCACGCCGGCGGCACGCGCGCGCGTGGCCGCCACGGCGTCGCCGGCGAACAGCAGCTCGGCCGCGAACCCGTGCTGCGACAGCCGCGGCAGGAGCACGCACGCGACCGGCGCGGTGACGCCGAGCACGATTTCGGGCTGCCCGAACGTGGCGCTCTCGCCCGCCACGATCACGTCGGCGGCCATGGCCAGCTCGAAACCGCCGCCCAGGCAGCGGCCGCGCACGGCGGCCACGACCGGCAGCGGGAACGCGGCGAGCCGTTCGATCGTGTCGCAGAACTCGGGGATCAGTTCTTCGTACTGCGGCGGAAGGTGCTCGCCGACGTCGGCGCCCGCGGAGAAGTGCTTGCCCGTCGCGACGAGCCGCACCACGCGTAGTTCGGGCGCGGCCTCGAGCGCCGCGAGCGATTCGCGCAGCCCGCCGAGCACGGCGCGCGTCAGGATGTTGAGCGGCGGATGATCGAGCGTGAGCGTCGCGACGCCCTGTTCGACGTGCGTCTTCCAGTTCATGTCCTGGCGCCTCCCTCGTCGTGGCCGCCGGCCGGCGGCGCTTCCAGCGTGTAGACCACCCGAATCTCCTCCACGTCCTCGAGGACCCGCGGCACGACGCGCAGCGGCATGCCGATCGCGAGCGACGCTTCCGGCACCGACGTTCCGATCCACGCCAGCGCGCGCCCGCCGTCCTCGAGGTCCACCAGTCCGAGCGTGTACGGCGCGAGGTGCTCGAATCCCCGGGGCGCCGCCGCGATGCGCGTCCACGTGTGCAGCGTGCCGCGGCCGTTCACCTCGACGAACGCGAACGCGCCGTGCAGGCACACCTCGCAGTCCGCGCGCGGCGGGAACGACACGTGGCCGCACGCTTCGCAGCGCGACGCCATGAGCCTTCCCTCGCGCAGGTGCTGCGCGAACGCCGCGACCTTCGTGTGCGGCGCGAAGCTGACCCGTCCGAACCACTGGAACATCACGCGTCCCTCGTGAGGACCTGCACGAAGCAGTACTGGCCGATGCCGCCCACGTTGTGCGTGAGCCCGACGTCGGCGCCGGGCACCTGGCGCTCGCCCGCGTCGCCGCGCAGCTGCTTCGCGATCTCCACCGTCATGGACACGCCGGTCGCGCCGATCGGGTGCCCCTTCGCCTTGAGCCCGCCGTCCACGTTCACGGGCGTCGAACCGCCGATCCACGAGCGCTTCTCGGCCACGAACGCACCGCCCTCGCCCTTCCCGCAGAACCCGAGGTCCTCGTACGCGAGGATCTCGGCGATCGTGAAGCAGTCGTGCACGTCGGCCACGCGGATGCGCTTCGCGTCCACGCCCGCCATGGCGTACGCCTGCCGCGCCGCTTCCTGCGCGGCGCCGAGCCCGGTGAGGTTCGGCCGCCGCAGCACGCTCATGGCGTCGCTCGCGGCCCCCATGCCCGACAGCCACACCGGCGGCTTCGCGAGCCCGCGCGCGCGCGGTTCGGCCGCGAGGATCACGCAGGCCGCGCCGTCGGCGTTCGCGCAGCAGTCGAACACGTGGAACGGCGTCGCCACGTCTTCGGACGCGTTCGCCCTCTCGGCGCTGACTTCCTTGCGGAACATGGCGAGCGGGTTCTTCGCACCGTAGAAGTGGTTCTTCACGGCGACCGCCGTCATCTGATCGCGCGTCGTGCCGTACTCGTGCATGTGGCGCCGCGCGAACATGGCGTAGTAACCCGGGAACGTGCTGCCGAACGTGGACTCCCACTGCACCTCGCCCACGCGCCCCATGAGCGCGAGGATCTCGGCCGTCTCGAGTTCGGTCATCTTCTGGCAGCCGATCACCGCGACCACATCGTGCACGCCGGCCTTGATCGCCAGCCACGCCGAGCGGATCGCGGCGCTGCCCGACGCGCACGCGGCCTCGGTGAGCCACACCGGCTTCGGGTTCAGCCCGAGGTACTCCTGCACCACGCCGGGGATCGAACGCTGCTTGTGGTACTCGGGCACCGAGCCGATCACCGTGGCGTCCACGGCGCCGCGCTCGAGCCCGGCGTCGGCCAGGGCGGCGCGGAACGCCTCGGCGGCGAGTTCCTGCACGGTCGCGTCGCCGCGGCGGCCGAACGCCGTGTGGCCGATGCCGACGATGCCGACGCGGCCGCTCACAGGTACTGCCCGCCGTCCACCTGCACCACCTGCCCGGTCACGTGGCGCGCGGCGTCCGAGCACAGGAACGCCACCACCGCCGCGCAGTCGCGCGGGTCGGCGAGGCGGCCGAGCACGGTCTCGTTCAGCGCCTTCTCGACCACGTCCTGCGGCAGCGCCGCCGCCATGTCGGTGCGCACCATGCCGGGCGCGACCACGTTCACGGTCACGCCGAACTTGCCCAGCTCGCGTGCGAGCGTCTTGGACAGCGCGATCATGCCGCCTTTGGACGCCGCGTAGTTCGCCTGCCCGAACTTGCCGCGCAGGCCGTTGATGCTGGCGATGTTCACGATGCGGCCGCCGCGCGCGTCCTTCATGAGGTCGCCCGCCACGCGGCACCACGCGAAGCAGCCCTTCAGGTTCACGTCGAGCACGCGGTCCCACTGCGCCTCGGTCATCTTCCACGAGAGGGCGTCGTCCGTGACGCCCGCGCAACAGACGAGCGCGGCGAGCCGGCCAGCGGCCCCGGCCACCTCCCGCGCGATGCGCTCCGCCGCCGCGAAATCGCGAACGTCGGCCTCGTGGAAGCTCGCCTCGCCGCCGGCGGCGGCGATCTCCGCCAGCACCGCCTCGGCCTTCGCGTCGCGGCGCAGGTCCACGATCGCGATGCGCGCACCCTCGCGCGCGAGTTCGACCGCGATCGCGGCGCCGATTCCCGACGCGCCGCCCGTCACGATCGCGGCGGCGCCCTTCAGTCCCAGGTCCACGCGTGTCTCCCGTGCGGGCGCGTCAGCGCGCCGCGGTCTCCGCAGTGCCGGCCGGCGCGATCGCGCGCATGAGTTCCTCGTTCCACGGGTGACCGGCCGCGAGCAGCTGGCGCAGCTTGATGAAGTCCACCTCGCGCTGCTCCTTCGGGCCTTCGTTGAACGCGCGGAACCCGGCGCGGCCCTCGGTCATCATGTTGAGCGCGAGCCATTCGCGGTTCGTGATGCTGTGCACGTCCCAGTGCGCCTGCTTGTGCTTGCGCACGCTGTTCACGGTCTTGCTCACGCAGTCGGGCATGAGCATGAGCAGCTTGGTGCACATGCGCTCGACCGCCTCGTCGAGCGCCGACAGGTCGCTCGTGCACTGCGCGAACAGCGCCTTCGCCTCGGCCGCCGCGGCGCCGGTCTTGTAGTCGCCGTACACGACCTTGCCCCACTCGTCGGCCACGCGGTCCGTCACGACGAACGGGTTCGGCACCCACCGGCCGTCCTTCCGGAGCGCCGGCACGACTTCGTTGACCAGCCCGAGCCACGACGCCTTGTGTGCGCTCCACGCCTCGCACAGCACCGCGCTCTCCATGGCGTGGCCGAAGCCCACGTAGAGCGGCAGGAAGTCGGTGCTGCCGCCGTCGGGCGCCGAACCGTGCTTGGGACCGGCCTGCCCGAAGCGCGCGGTGTCCACCGCGATCGAGAAGTCGCACGCCATGCCGATCTCCTGCCCGCCGCCGATGCGCATGCCGTTCACGCGATTGATGACGGGTTTGTCGCAGCGCAGGATCGAATCGATCATGTCGTTGAAGATCCGCATGTACTGCTTGTATTCCTGCGGATTGCCCGCGTAGTACTCGGCGTACTCCTTGGTGTTGCCGCCGGTGCAGAACGCGCGGTCGCCGACGGCCGTGAACACCACGCAGACCACGCTGCGGTCCATGCTCGCCTGCCGGAACGCCAGCACGATCTCGCGCGCGGCTTCGGTGGTGTAGCTGTTCAGCTGCTCGGGGTTCTGGATCACGATCCAGGCGTGGAACAGTCCCTCGACCGTCGCGCCCCTGGGGTCGCGCGCGGGGCGCAGCTCGTAGCCGATGTGGCGGAACTGGTAGCCGTCGACGAGAACGTGGCTCTTCAGCATGTGCGTGGCTCCGTGCGTGCCGCGCGCGGCGCGGCGTCGTGGGGGTCAGCGCGCCGGTTCGAGAATGGCGCGACGGTGGAGTTCGTGGTCCGCGACCTTGCGGACGACCTCGGGGCCGTCCGACAGCGGGTGGCGTTCGACGAACGGTTTCAGCGCGACGCGGCCGCTCGTGACCATCGCGAGCGCATCCGGGTAGAGCTCCGGCCGGCACCCCCACGTGCCCTGCACGGTGGCGTCGAACGCCATCAGGTTCGACAGCCGCAGTTCGATCTTGCCGAGCGTGAAGCCGACGACCATGAGCGTGCCCGCGTGGCCGAGCAGGCCGAACGCGGTTTCCTGCCCCGGCGTGGAACCCGAGCACTCGAACACCTTGGCGCCGTGCGACGGGCAGCCCCACGCCTTCGCCTTCGCACCGATCTCCTTCTTGAGCGTCTTGAAGTCGGTGGTGCGGCTGTTGAACGTGGCGTGCGCGCCGTGCCGCGCGATGAGCTCGAGCTTCGCGTCGTCCACGTCCACCGCCACCACCTTCGCGCCCAGCGCGCTCGCGATCTGCACCGCGTAGCCGCCCACGCCGCCCACGCCGATCACGATCGCCAGTTCGCCCGCGGCGAGCCCGCTGCGCACCACCGCCTGGTAGGGCGTCGTCACGGCGTCGGCGACCACCGACAGTTCGGACAGCTCGTAGCCGCCGCGGTCGGTCACGTGGCAGAGCCCGCGGCCCGGCACCACGATCGCTTCGGCGAAGCCGCCGTCCATGTCGTTGCCCGGCATGAGCTGCGCGCGGCAGGCGTTGCCGCGGCCGCCGGTGCACAGGTCGCACGTGCCGCACGAGATCACGGCGGGCACGATCACCTCGCGGCCGATCCACTCGCGGTACGGCTCGCCCGCGGCGTCCACGACGCCGCTGATCTCGTGGCCGAGCGTGAGCGGCAGGTCGCGGCGCGTGGGCACGCCGTCGCGCCAGAACCCGATGTCGGTGTGGCACACGCCGCAGCCCGCCACGCGCACGCGTACTTCGTGCGCGGCCGGCTCGGGAAGCGGGACGTCTTCCAACGCCAGCGGCGCACCGCCCGCGTTCAACCGCAAAGCCTTCATGGGATGGGCTTGCTCCGGGTGCGAGGCCGCGCGGCGCGCGGCTTCGGGCTGCGCACGAGGCGCGGACGCGGCAGGGGCCCCAACCCACTGACGAGGTGATCGGCGAACTGCCGGCCGAGTTCGGCCGTCGAAAGCGCGCCGCCGGGACGCCACCAGCGCGCGATCCAGTTGATCGCACCGAGGATGGCGAACACGGCGACCTTGGCGTCGGTGCCGCGGAACTCGCCGGCGCGCATGCCGCGCTCGAGGATGCGGCGCAGTTCGCGCTCGTAGCGGTCGCGGCCGGCGATCACCTCGCGCTGGCGCTCGCCCGACAGCGACGGCACCTCGAACGCGAGCGGCGAGCCGTCGAGCGTTTCGGTCATGACGCGGACGTGCGACTCGATGACGTGGCGGAGCTGCGCGGCCGGCGATTTCAGGCGGCGCGCCTCCTCGAGGTTGCGGGCCAGCTCGCCGAGCGCCTCGCGATGGCACTCGAACAGGATCGCGTCCTTGTCCGGGAAGTAGTGGTAGAGCGCCGTCTTCCGCACGCCGAGCTGCTCGGCGATGTGATCGAGCGTCGTGGCGTGGTAGCCGCGCTCGCGGAACGCGCGCAGGGCGGCGTGCTGGATTTCGCCCTTGCGGCGGTCGCGCTTCTCCTGGACGTGCGGCGAGGACTTCTTCGCCGCGGCGCTGCGGGCCATGACGGCCTCCCGAACCGGGGACGGACCAAAACCCGAACCGACGGAAGAACTTTGAACAGTCGTTCAGTTTTTGTCGATGGGCCGAAAGTACCGGTGGAGGGGCCGGGCAGGGGCCGTGGCGGAGGGCCCCGGCCGGAGGCCGGGATCAGGCGCGGTGCTCCTACAACTCGCGCCAGAGCTGCACGCGCGCCACGAAGCCGCGCTCGGGGTTCGCGAAGCACATGGGCTCGACGCCCCAGCGCGCGAACCCGCAGCGTTCGTACAGCTGCAGCGCGCCGTCGTTGCCCTCGATCGCGGCGAGCTGGGCCACGCGCACGCCCTCGCGCGCGCGGGCCGCGTCCAGCGCGGCCTCGACCAGCGCGCGGCCCAGTCCGTTCCCGCGCGCGGCGGGCTTCACGAACATGCCGAACAGCGTCGCCTTGTGGCGTTCGCGCTCGCGCTGCGCGAACTGCACGCCGAGCGCCCCGGCCAGCGTGGCGCCGTCGAACGCACCGATCACCAGCTGCGCCGAGTCTGGCTCGGCGCTGCAGCGCGCCCGCCACCACGAGTCCGGCTGCGCGACCGCCTCGTGCGGCGCGGTGCCGAACACGATCGGCGTCTCCGAGTAGGCCTCGAGCATGAGCGCGCGGTAGGCGACGGCGTCGTCGGGCGTCAGGCGGCGCAGGTTCATGCGGCGCATCCTACCCCACCGCCAGCGCGATCACGCCCGCCGCGAACGCCGCGGCCGCCACGAGCCGGCGACGGCGTTGGCCTTCGCCCAGCACGCGCCCGCCGAGCCACGCGCCGATGAGAATACCCACCTCGCGCGCGGGCGCGATGCGGCTCACTTCGCCCGTGCGCATGGCGAGCAGCACGAGGATGTAGCTCAGGGGGCTCAGCAGCGCGATCCCCAGCACGCGCGGACGCTGCTCGCGCCACAGCCGCGCGAGCTCGTCGCGTTGCGCCATGGCCGCGGGCGTGAACAGCGCGACGCGCGTGAGTTCGCCGCCCCAGTAGAAGAGCAGCGCCGGCACCGCGGCCACCTTCACCGCCCAGCCGTCCCAGAGCGTGTAGGTGCAGATGAGCGCGCCGGTGAGCAGCCCGTAGCGCAGGCCCGGGCCGATGCGCGCGCGGTCGGCCACCGGCGCGCCGGCCGTGAGCACGAGCACGCCCGTCACCACCAGCAGCACGCCGGCCAGCGAGCCCGCCGAGAGCTTCTCGCCGAACAGCGCCAGCGCGCCGCCGAACGCCAGCATGGGACCGGTGCCGCGCGCCACCGGGTAGACGAGCGACAGGTCGCCCACGCGATAGCCGCGCAGCAGCAGCAGGAAGTAGATCACGTGAATCACGCCGCTCGTCGCGGTCACGCCCAGCGCGAGCGGCCCCGGGCGCCACGTGCCGTGCGCGAGCATCCACAGCGCGATCGGCGCGTACGCCACGCTCGAGATGCCGGTAAGCAGCCACATGAGCGCGGCCGGGCGCGCGCCCGGACCGACCTGCTTGGCCCACAGGTTCCAGGTGGCGTGCACGACGGCCGACGCGAGCACCAACGCGAGCGTGACGGGATGCATGAGCGCCGCACGTTAGCGCAGCGGCGCACGGCCGCGGCGGCCGAAACGACGAGCGGGCGAACCCGCGAGGGTCCGCCCGTCCATTCCGCCGCCGTGGCGGCCTACTTCACGATCGCGAACCGCCGGCTGATCACGCGCCCGCCCGCCTCGAAGCGGACGAAGTACAGGCCGCGCGGCACCGCGGCGCCGGCGCGGGCGCCGGACCACTGCACCGAGTGACGGCCCGCGTTCTCCACGCCGCTGGCGAGCACCGCGACTTCGCGGCCCTGCACGTCGAGCACGCTCACGCGCACACGCGCGTCACGCGGCAGCGCGTACTCGAACTGGATCGCGCCACGCGTCGGGTTCGGGACGATCGCGCCGAGCGCGAAGTCCGCCACCGAGCCGCCGGGCACGCCCGTGGTCGGGTCCTGGATCGTGAACACGGCGTCGCTCGTGTCCGCGGTGGCGTGGCAGTTCGCGTCGGCGGCGGTCACGCGCAGCAGCGCCGTCGTCGTGAGCGGGCTCGTCACCGTCCAGAGGTACGAACCGGTGTTCGGCGCGCTCGCCGCGATCACCTCGGGGAACGTCGCGCCGCCGTCGCGCGACAGTTCGAGCTTCACGTTCGTCACGGCGAGGTTGTCGCTCGCCGTCCACGTGAGCGTCGCGCTCGTGCCGGTCGTGAGCGTCTCGCCGCCGTTCGGCGACGTCACCGCCACGCTCGGGGCGACCGAGTCGTCGTCGTCGAGGATCGTGCCGGTCGCGCTGGGAGCCGCGAGCGTGCCGTTGACCGCGTTCGAGAGCTGCAGGTCGAACGTCTCGTCGGCCTCGCCGCACACGTCACCGTTCACAGTCACGGTGATCGTGTCCTCGAGCACCTTGGCCGGGATCGTCAGCGTGCCGTTCGCGGTCACGTAGTCGGTGCCGGCCGAGGCCGTTCCGGGCGACGTGGTCCAGTCGAACGACACCGGGGTGCTGCTGCCGTTCGAGAGCGATACCGGGAACTTGAGCGCCACGGTGCCGGCATCGCCTTCGAGCACCGAGGGCGCGCCCACCGAGATCACCGGACCGGAGTCGTCGTTGAGGATCCCGCATACGGCCGACGGCGTCTGGATGAGCGCGCCGGTGGGGTTGGAGATCCGCATGAGCAGGTACTCGGTCGGCTCGTTGATGACGTCGCCGTACACCAGCACGCCGAGGTTCTTGCTCGTCTCGCCCGGCGAGAACGTCACCGTGCCGCCGCCCGAGGCGTAGTCGCCGTGCGCGACGGTCGCGGTGCTGTCGTCGGTGCCGAAATCCACCACGACGGGCAGCCCGCTCGCGGCCGACAGCGACAGCACGCACGACACGGCGTGCGAGCCCGCGTCGCCTTCGGGCGTCACGAACCCGACCAGCGTCAGCACGGGCTTGGAATCGTCGTTCGTGATCGTCGCGCCACCGGTCGAAGGCGCGCCGAGCGTGGCGCCCACCGCCGACGACAGCGCGAGCGTGAACGTCTCGTCGTCCTCGTACTTGGCGTCGCCGTTCACCGTCACGTTCACGGTGCCCGAGGTCTGGCCGGCCGGCACGTTGAGCGTGCCGCTCGCGGCCACGTAGTCACCGTCCGCCGTGGTCGCCAGCCCGTTCGCCGTGGCGTAGTTCACGCTCACCGCGAACGCGCTCGGGTTCGACAGCCCGACCGTGAACGCCATGCTCGACGTGCCGGAGTTGCCTTCGGCCTGCGTCGGGCTGTTCACGGTGAGCACGGGCTGCGAGTCGTCGTTCGTGATCGTGCCCGTGCCGGTGCCGGTGCCGATCGTGGCGCCGACGGGCGAGGACAGCGTGACCGTGAACGTCTCGTTGTTCTCGTACTTCGTGTCGCCGTTCACGCTCACGTTGAACGTGGCCGACGTCTGGTTGGCCGGGATGGTCACCGTGCCGCTGCCGGCCACGTAGTCGCCGTCGGCCACCGTCGCGGTGCCGTTCGAAGTGGCGTAGTTCACCGACACCGCGGACGCCGGGGCCGCCGACAGCGACACCGTGAACGTCAGGTTCGTCGTGCCGCTGTTGCCTTCGGCCACGGACGCGCTGTTCACGCTCACCGTGGGCGTGCCGCCGGTCACGCGGAGCACCGCGGCCGACGTGGACTGGCCGTCGGGGTTCGTGATCGTGAGCGTGTACTTCTCGGAGCCGATGTTCGCGGTGGCCGCCGAAGTGTTGAGCACCAGCGTCGCCGTGGTCGGGTTCACGTACGTCACCGACACGACGGTCGGCGGCGTGCCCGTGGCCGCACCGTTCGTGACGGTCGCGGACAGGTGACTGAACGCCGGCACGCCGGGCAGGTTCGCACCGGGATCGAAGAAGCCCGAGCCCGAGACCGAGGTACCCGACACCGTGACCGTCGTCGTGGCCTGGCCCGCGGGCGCGTCGGTCGCCGACGCGATCGTGGCCGGCGGCGGCGCGATGAGCTTGGTCACCCGCACGCCGTAGGAGTTCGCCGCGTTCGTGAACTGCGTGACCGACCACATGGTCATGTCGTCGAGCGGGTCCACGCTCGTGTACGAGTAGTCGCCCCAGCGCCGGCCCACACCCGCCGAACCCGGGTCGCTGGGCGGGTTGTACGCGGCCGCGGCCGACGTGATGAGCACCGGCGTCTGCATGGTGCCGACGGCGTCGCCCGACAGGCGGCCGACCGTGGCGGCGTTCGCGTATTCGTTCGTGCCGGCCGCGCACAGGGTCATGGCCACGTGGCCCTGGCCCGACACGTTCACCGTCGGCACCCAGTAGCTGCGCTGGTCGGTCGTGTTGCTGGCGTTCGCGGTGAACACCGTGCCCGACTGCACCAGCGTGGGCGTGCCGCCCGTGGGCACGTTGAGTTCGTACCACCGCGAACCGTTGCGCGTGGTGGTGCCCGAGGACACGCCGGTGTTGTTCACGCCGACGTTGTGCGCGGTCCACAGGTGGCCGTTGCGCATCGTGGCGGCGAACAGGCGGTCGTCGAGCGAGCTCAGGCGGCCGTTCGTGCCGCCGGTGTTGCCGAGATGGTTCACGAGCACGGGCGCGAGCGTCGCCGCCACCGTGATGCCGAGGTTGCCCGAGATGGTCGGCGTGCCGCCCGGGTTCGAGACGCGGCGCATCTGCAGCAGGCCCCAGCTCGCGTTGTCCACGCCGATGAAGTAGCCCTCGGTCGCGGCCGGGTCGTAGTTGTCCACGCCCTGCGGCGTGTACGGGCCCGCCGCGGCGGAGCTCGCCACGAGGCCGTTGAACGCGGTCACCACGATCGGGCCCGCGCCCATGATGGACGTCTTGCGCACCACGAAGCCGCTCGTGCCGGTGTAGCTCTGGGTGGGCGAGCCGCAGAAGTTGTTCGTGCCGATGTACAGCGCGTTCGCGTCGAGGCCGAGCGTCGGGTAGTCCGCGAGGCAGGTGGACGCCAGGCCGAGCGTGCTGATGTCGAAGAAGAAGTACGTCCACACCGTGCTGCCCGAGATCACGCCCGCGCTCGCCGCGTCGGAGACCGCGAACAGCACGCGGTTCGGCGTCGAGACGTTGATGATGATCAGGAACCAGCGGCCGGTCAGGCGGTCGTAGCGGATGCGCGGATCACTCGTGCTCGAGCCGTTCACGACGCTCGCGAAGAACACGTCGGGATCGGCGTTGAGCACGCCGTCGGCGACGCCCGTGGTCTTGTTGAACGTCACGAGCCGGCCGTTCACGAACACGACCATCTGCGTCGGGCCGACGGCGCCCATGTTGTCGGGCGGGAACGACAGCGTCGGGTTCGTGCCCGACAGCGTCGCCGCCGTGAAGCTGGTGCCGATCGTCTGCGGCGCGAACGGCTGCGTGATGCGCGTGGCGGGAAGCGGCGCGCCGAGGTCGGCGCCGCTCGCGGCGACCAGCGGCGAGGCCGGGTTCTGCGCCAGTCCGCGGCGATCGCGCTTCTGCACGCGCTCTTCCTTTTCCTCGTTGTCGCGGAGCTGGCGCGGCCCGCGGGCGTCGGCCTTCGCCTGGCGCAGCGAGATGTCGCGCATGCGCTCGTGGATACCGACCGCGCCGGTGTAGCTGACGCCGCGGATCTCGGCTTCGGGCGCGGCGGGTGCCGCGGGCGACGCGGCGGTCTGGGCGAACACGGGCGCGCTGGCGAACACGGCCAGCGCCAGCACGAGAGCGTGCAGCGGGTGCTTCGACGGCATGACTTCTCCCCGGAAGTAGTGGAGCGGGAAGTGGACGCTGGGGCAGCCGGGTCGGACGGGAATCCGCAGGGCGGTGGGGCCGATTGCCTGCCCGTGGACAACGATGGCCGGGAAGTATACCCCGGCCCGCGTGGCATCGGACGATCCGCCGTGGAGATTTCGCGGAATTCTCCATCCGGTATGACGGGATCGAACCGACCGGGGCCGGTTCGCCCCGACGGACGGGACCGGGCCGCTCGTGCCGGGTCGAATCCCCCGATCGGGCCCCACGGAGGCGCCTGCCCGCGGCGGCAGTGCCGGCCGCGGGCGGCCTCGCTCACATCCGGAAGACGCCGAACTTCGCGGCGGGGATCGGCGCGTTCAGGCACGAGCTCAGCGCCAGGCCGAGCACGTCGCGCGTCGAAGCCGGGTCCACCACGCCGTCGTCCCACAGCCGCGCGGTCGAGTAGTAGGGATTGCCCTCCTCCTCGTACTTCGCGAGCACGGGTTCGCGGATCGCGCGCTCTTCTTCGGCCGACAGCTGCTTGCCCGCGGCCTCGAGCTGCTGGCGCTTCACGGTCACGAGCACGCTCGCGGCCTGCTCGCCGCCCATGACCGAGATCCGGCTGTTCGGCCACATGAACAGGTAGCGCGGCTGGTACGCGCGGCCGCACATGCCGTAGTTGCCGGCGCCGAAGCTGCCGCCGACGATCAGCGTGAGCCGCGGCACGGGCGCGTTCGCGACGGCGTTCACCATCTTGGCGCCGTCCTTCGCGATGCCGCCGTGTTCGTACTGCCGGCCGACCATGAAGCCCGTGATGTTCTGCAGGAACAGCAGCGGCATGCCGCGCTGCGAGGCGAGCTGCACGAAGTGCGCGGCCTTCTGCGCGGACTCCGAGAACAGGATGCCCTGGTTCGCGAGGATCGCGACCGGCATGCCGTGCAGGTGCGCGAAGCCGGTGACCAGCGTGGTGCCGTAGCGGGCCTTGAACTCGTGGAACCGCGAACCATCCACGAGCCGCGCGATCAGTTCGTGCGCGTCGTACGGCGTGCGCGGGTCGGCGGGAATCACGCCGTACAGTTCGCTCGGGTCGTACGCGGGCGGTTCGCTCGGCCGCAGGTCGAGCGTCGCGCGCGGCGCGTGCCCGAGGTGCGAGACGATGCTGCGGGCGATCTCGAGCGCGTGCGCGTCGTCGTCGGCGAGGTGGTCGGCCACGCCCGAGATGCGCGTGTGCACGTCGCCGCCGCCGAGTTCTTCGGCGGTCACCTCTTCGCCCGTGGCCGCCTTCACGAGCGGCGGGCCGCCCAGGAAGATCGTGCCCTGGTTCTTCACGATCACGGTCTCGTCGCTCATCGCGGGCACGTACGCACCGCCGGCGGTGCAGGAGCCCATCACCACCGCGACCTGCGAGATGCCCTGCGCCGACATGCGCGCCTGGTTGTAGAAGATGCGCCCGAAGTGATCGCGGTCGGGGAACACATCGGCCTGCAGCGGCAGGAACGCACCGCCCGAGTCCACGAGGTAGACGCACGGCAGGCGGTTCTCGAGCGCGATCTCCTGCGCGCGGACGTGCTTCTTGACCGTCATGGGCAGGTAGCTGCCGCCCTTCACGGTGGCGTCGTTCGCCACCACCATGACCTGGCGGCCGTGCACCACGCCGACGCCGGTCACGACGCCGGCCGACGGCGCTTCGTCGCCGTACAGCCCGTTCGCCGCCAGCGGCGACAGTTCGAGGAACGGCGTGCCCGGGTCGAGCAGGCGCTCGATGCGCTCGCGCACGAACAGCTTGCCGCGCGACGTGTGACGGGCCACGGCCTCGGCCCCGCCGCCCTGCGCGGCCGTGCCGAGGCGCTTCGCGAGGTCCGCCGCGAGCGCACGGTGGTGCGCAGCGTTGGCGCGGAACTCGGGACTGCTCGTGTCGAGGTGGGATTCGAGTCGTTCCATGGGCGAGCACGCTAACGCATTCCGCACGGAGGCGCATGGCGCAATGCGCGGCCGCGACGCCCCCCGCACCGGCCGTGCGCGGGGCGCGCGCGCAAATGCCGGGAACCACGCCCGCGTGTTCGTGCGCCCGCGTGGCACATGCCCTGCGATCCTTCCGGGCACCTCGGAGTCCCAGGACGGTCCCGTTCCCCCCGGTCCGTCTGCATTCGCATCCCTGCCGGAGATCCGCCATGCCCTCTTCGAGGCTCATGTCCCGACTTCTCGTGTTCGCGCTCTGCTCGGCGCTCTCCCTGTTCGCCACGAAGGCGTCGGCGGATGCCGGCTCCGCGATCGAGGAGGTGCGGACGGCACTGGCGACCTCGGGGTTGTTGAACGATCCGCTCGCGCTCGCCGGCGCCGTGACCACGCTCGGCGACGTGCGCATCACGCATCACCTGCGCACCACCGAGCCCGTGATCGACGTCACCTGGGACGAGCGGGATCCCGCCGGGCAGCCGGTCGCCGCGACCGTGCGCATCGCCCGGCGGGTCACCGGCAAGCTCGACATCGAGCGCACCGACCTCACGGGCCGCGAGCGCTTCTCGCGCAAGGCCGTGGACGACGACGCCGTGCGCCAGGTGTCCATGCAGCGCAGCGGCGGCCGCTGGCGCGTGCGCGCGATGAGCGCCGAAGTGCTGGCGTCGCGCGGCGGCCGCACCCGGCTGCCGCTCGTGGACCTGAACACGCACGCGGTGAGCAGCGGGCACCTGAGCGTGTTGTCCGATCTCGACGAACTGGCCGTGCTGCCGCAGACGTGCGCCGTGACGCCCGCGGGCGACAGCGTGCGCGTGTTCGTGAGCGGCGTGGCGAAGGACGCGGTCGTGACCGTGTTCGCGAACGGACGGTCGTTCGCCGCGCACAACGACGGCGAGAGCCACTTCGAGGCGGCGCTCGCGCTGGGCGGCGATGCGCGCCTGCAGAGCATCGGCGTGACGGTGTACTCGCGCGCCAGCGTCTTCGACCCCGCGGCTCCGGCGGACTCGCGCACGTGGATCCTGCCGATCCTCGTGGGCGCGCCGCCGTCGCAGGGCGAGGCGTACTTCGGCTCGTAGCCGAACGGGATTTGCGTCACACCGGAGGGGTCCGGTGGAAAGCGGAGCGGGCGTCCGGAGGAGAGACCGGGCGCCCGTTTCCGTCTGCGGCGATCAGCGCGCGCGCGGCGGCACGAACTCGACGCGCGCCACCTCGACGCGCCGCGGGTAGCTCGCGGGCAGGCGGTGGTAGTCGGCGTTCGCGTCCGAGATGCGTTCGTTGACCGCGGTCGCGACGAGCCGCGCCACGCGCGTACCCGCCGGCCAGCGCAGTTCGAGCGTGCGCGTCTCGCCCGGCGCCAGCCGGTCGTCCGAAAGCCTGCGCGGCGCCGGCCACCACTCCCAGCGCTGCGCGATGCGCGTGGTGTGTGACGCCAGCGTGTCGCCGCGGGCGTCAAGTGCCGCGAGCGTCACGAGCACCGCGCGTTCGGGATCGCCGGTCGGCAGCCGGTGCCCGGCGTTCGCGTTCGTCGCGCGCACCGTCCAGCGCAGCGAGTCGGGGCCGGCCTTCGCGAGCGCGGAGTCCGCGCCCAGCGCCACGCCGGGCGGACGCACAGCGGCAAGCGAATCCCACAGCGCGGGCAACGTCTCGTGGCCCTTGCGCAGGTGGCTGCCGATCCAGCCGTGCATGCCGGTGCGCCGTACGGGCGAGCCGTCGGCCAGCGGCCGCTCGACCGCAGGCATGTGGCAGTCCTGGCACACCGTGCCGGCGGCGAAGAACGGACCCGCGCGCCATTCGTCGCCGGTCGCGAAGGTGCACACGAACGTCTTGCCCGGGTACGCCTGCACCGCCTGGTGGCAGCGCAGGCAGAACTCCGCCGAGCGCAGGGCGGGGTTCGCGCGCGTCGCGTGCGGCGCCTTCGTGTTTCCGTAGGGTCCTTCGACCACGCCGTCGCGCACGTGGCAGACCGCGCAGGTGATCGCCTCGTCGCGCAGCGCATCCCCCGCGTAGCGCGGATTGCGGCGCAGCACGGGCTTCTCGACGTCGCCGCCTTCGAGCCGCACGACCAGCGAGTCGAGCTGGTTGACCAGCGGCGTGTGGCAGTTCACGCACAGCCACGCCACGCCCGGCTGCTTCGCCAACTCGGCCTGGAACTGCTCGTCCACCCACGCCTGTGCGTGCACCGACTGCCGCCACTCACGCCAGATCGCGGTGTGGCAGCTGCCGCATTCGTCGGCCGACAGGGTCTTGAGGCCCTTGGGCACGCGCTGCTCGGCGAACGGCTGCTCGAACACCGGGCGCGATGCGTAGAACGCCGGCAGCCCACCGCGCCCGCACGCGCCCAGCCCGAGCAGCAACGCGAGCGCGCAGGCGATCGGCGGGACACGGCGCATCACGGGCTCAGAACCTCCGTACGATTTCGAACTTCTTCGGATCGTCCACGAACGCGGCCTTGGTCGAGTCGCTCGAGAAGAAGTACGGCCCGCCGATCCAGTACGCGGCCGGCGTGCGCGACGACGGGAAGAAGCGCTTGCCGTTCACCGGGTCGCGCACCAGCCCGCAGTACAGGTGCGGCGCCTGCATGAAGCGGCGCAGCGTGTGCTCGTCGGCGAAGCGGTACACCTCGCCGTTCACGCGCCAGAGCAGCGTGTCGGCGAGCGAACCCACGCGCGTCGGGTCCACCGGGTCCCACAGCGCGCGGCGCATGTGGAAGAGCGCGAAGTCCGAATCCACGACAGGTCCCGACGGGACCATGTCCGGCACTCAGGTGAATCGCGACGACTGCGCGCGGGCCGCCGGCGCCGCGAGCGCGAGCAGCAGCACGGCGCCCGCCGCGAAGCGCGCGGTGGCGGCGAGCAGGTCGGTCGGTCGGCGCATGAGGCGTGTCCCCGGACGGTTCGTGCGGCGTGAACGCGAAAGCGCGGCGATGCTAGCACGCCGCGGCAGCGCGGCCGTCAGGGAGGCGAAAAGCACCGGACCCGGCGCTCTCGCGAGTGCCGGGCCCGGCTCACGCCCTCACCGGGGTTCGCGTCCGGTGCGGGAGGTGCGACGCATGGGGCGCGTCACAGTGATGCGCGCTTGAGCGCGATGGATCCGTTCACGGTGTTCAGGCGCACGCGTGCGCCGCCCTTGCCGAGCGTGGCGCGCATGGACTTCGGTCCCCACTTGCCCTGGACCTCGGCCGGGAAATCGGTGCGGATGCCGCCGTTCACCGTGGCGCCTTCGAGCTGCGCGCTCGCGTTGTCGGGCAGCGACACCGTGATGCTGCCGTTCACGGTCTCGAACTCGAGCCGGTCGTTCGCCGACACGCGTCCGAGCGTGGCGCGGACGCCGCCGTTGACCGTGTGCGCCTCGCCGCTCATGGACGTCTCGATCTCGCACTCGCCGTTCACGGTGTGCGCCTTGACCGGGCCCGCGAGCGAGCGCGCGGTGATGCCGCCGTTCACGGTGTTCGCGTCGAACGCGATGCCGGCGGGCACCTTCACGTGGAACTCCACCTGCACGTCGCAGTCGTGGTGGCCGCCGTTCCACGAGTTCCCGGTGCACGGCGAGCCGCCCTTGGGATACACGGCGCAGATCGTGATGCCGTCGGAGTCCTGCACCACCTTGATCTCGACCTCGGCGGGATCGTGTCGCTTGCCGTGCTTGTCGGCGACGACTTCGATCTGGTTGCCGGTGCCGGGCTCGGCGACGATGCCGCCGTTGATGCCGTGGATCTCGAGCTTGCCCGACGCGGGCGCGGCGCCCTGCCAGGTCCACTGCTGGTGCCGCTCGGTCGCCGACCACGCCGTGCTGCCGCTCGCGAGCGCGATCACGGTGGCGCCGACCGCCGCGAACAGCGGCAGCGTGCTGCGCCTGCGCATGAGGTTCATCGGTCCTTCTCCTCGTCCGGCCGGGCCGGTGCCTGGGGAGCCTTCGGTGCCCTGGGAGCCTTCGGGGGCTGGGCCGGCGGCAGCTCCGAGGGAGCGAGCAGCTGGATCAAGCCCTGGAACGACTCGAGTTCGAGCGTGGAACCGCCGCCGCCGAGGGTGAACCGGAGTTGCCGGCCCCGGCGCTGGCGCCCGACCTGCAGCGGCAGGTCGGTCTGGAACGCGCCGTTCCACGAGGCGACGTTGACGTCCACGCCTGCGCCTACGGGCACGCCGACCTGAAGGTTGCCGGTGTGCGACACCAGCCGGTAGTGGCCGCGCGGTTCGAACGCGCCGGAGAACACCACCGAGCCGCCGATCGAGCTCGCGACCACGCGCGGCGAACGCACGCGCCGCATGGCGATGTCGCCGTTCACGCTCTCGACCTCGATCTGCCCCACCACCTGTTCGAGCTGCACGCCGTTGTTGATCGAGGTGGCCCGCACGTCGCGCGCGTCCACCACGTTCACCTCGCCCTCGACGCTGCTCAGCTGCAACGGGCCGTGGCTGCCGACCACGCGGATGTCGCCGCGCATGCAGTCGGCCTCGACCGGCGCGCGCATGCCCTGCACCGCGATGTCCGACTCGATGCCCGACAGCTGCACCGCCATCCACTCCGGCACCACGAGCGCGTACTCGACGATCGGGGCCGCACCGGCGCGGTTGACCGCCTCGATGCTCAGCGCCCCGCGCTGGAACTGCACCACGATGCGGTCGCGCTTCGAGTGCTTCGCGCGGATGCGCACGGCGTCCTTCTTCCAGGCCTCGACCGAGATGTCGCCGGCGAGGTTGTTCAGCACGAGCGCCGCGCCGCGGTACACCTTCACGGTCGTGTCGGTCTTCGTCTCGAACGTGCGCGGACCGGCCGGGAACACCATTTCCCACACGAGCGGCGGCGAGGCCGGCGAATCCGGCTCGGGCGCGTACGCCTCGAGCGCGGCCGGCGACACGGGCGCCACCGGTGCGACGCGGGCCAGCGCCGCGGCACGCGCGATCGCACGCTCGGCTTCGGCCATGGCACCGGCGGCGGCGGCCGCCTCGGCGGCGGTCGCCGACGCGGCGGCGCGCAGGCGGATCACGCGCACCTCGCGGGTCGTGCGCTCGGCCGGCGGCGCGTCGGCCGCGGCAGCGGTGCCGGCGGCGAAGCCCCAGGCGGCGAGCAGCACGGTGAGCAGGCGGCGCTTCACGTCACACCCCCGCCAGCGTGGCCGCGCGCCGCACGAGCCGCAGCTTCTGCTCGACGGTGCCGGCGAAGTAGTTCTGCAGTTCGCGATTCGCGGGATCGGCGGCGAGCGCGGCCTTGGCATCCTCGGTCGCCTTGCGGATCAGCGCGAGGTTCTGTTCGAGCACGGCCACGGTCTTCGGGTCGAGCCGGCCGCGGCCGCCGTCGAGCGCGGACTGCAGCGCCGCGATCTCACCCTCGACCTTCACGGCGTCGAACGAGGCGAGCGCGATGTCGGGCGACTCGAGCGTGTCGTGCTGCGCCACCTCGCGCGCGCCGGGCGCCGCGAAGCCGCCGCGCAGCGCGAGCCACGCTCCGCCCGCGCCGGCCATCACCAGTGCGAAACCCGCGGCGAGGGCCCAGGGCAGCGCGACGCTCGGCACGCGCGCGGGGAACCGCAGGAGGCGGGGCCGCGGCGCCTCGCTGGTGGATCCCGCCGTGCCGAGTCGAGACGCGATCCCCGCCCAGAGATCGTCCGGCGCCGGCGGGTCCACGAGCGTGCGCGCGCGGTCCCGCACCTGCTTCAACTCCTCGAGCGTGACGCGGCATTCCTCGCACGACTCGAGATGACGCTCGAGTTCGCGCGCCTCGGACGTGGCGAGATCGCTGTCGAGGTAGTCGGAAAGCGTGTCGGTCCAGCGGTCGCTCATGACGGCTTCACTTCCTTCGGTGCGAGCACGGCGCGCAGCATCATGCGCGCGCGGTGCAATTGCGCCTTGGTGGTGCCCGAGGTCACGCCGAGCAGCGTGGCGATCTCCTCGTGGCGGTAACCTTCGACGTCGTGCAGCACGAACACCATGCGTGCGCCCTCGGGCAGCTTCGCGATGGCGGTTTCGAAATCCATGGACAGCTCGCGCTGGCTCGGCCGCGCCGCGAGCCCGTCGAGGGCGTCGTCGGCGTCGAGGAAGCGCATGCGTTCGGTGGCCCAGCTCTGCCGGCGGCTCAGGATCCAGTTGACCGCGAGCCGGTGCAGCCAGGTCGAGAACTGCGCGTCACCCCGGAAGCTGCCGAGTTTCTGCCACGCGCGGACGAACACGTCCTGCGTGAGTTCGGCGGCGCGTTCGTAACCCGCCATGCGGGACGCGAGCGCGAAGACCCGGTCCTTGTTCGCCTCGTACAGGCGTGCGAAGGCACGCGCGTCACCGCGCGCCGCCAACGCCACATCGCTGGTCTCGAGGATCGGGGACAGGGCTCGGTCTTCCGGGATCGGAGTGCTCAACTGCCAGAGGGCCGTGTGTGTCATGGCACTGGCTTGGACGGGGAGTCCGCCCGGAAGGTTGGACGAGCCGGCGCCGCCGGGGAAAGAGAGCGCGGCCCGGCGCGGCCGGAGTGCGGACTGGCGCGGGGATCGGGCCGGTCGGCGCGGGCGGTGCTCAGTCCCGGCCGGGGCCGGATTCGGCGCGCGCCCCGGCTGAGGAGGCGGCGAAGGCGCCGGCGGCGCCCCCCAGCAACGCCGGAACGAAGGCCAGCAGGGCGCCCCAGTTGGGCGGGTACGCCATGGGCGCCCGGGTCACGGCGGCCAGCAGCGGCTCGGCCGGGACCCAGGCGCCCAGTGCGACTGCCCACGCCCACCAGCGGGCCGGGCGCGCGAACCCGAGCACGCCCGCGCCGGCGAACAGCAGCACGACCGCGGGCTGGACGTCGTCGTTACGCAGGTCCGAGGCGGCGAGCCAGGCGCCCCACAGCGCCCAGAACAGCCACGGCCACGCGGCCCGCACGCGGCCACGTCTCGTGGAGGCGGCGGATCTCGGCACGACGGCTGACGGCGGGAACGCGGACTTCACGACGCACTCGCTTCGACGAGCGTTTCATGGACGTGGTCTCCGGAAGACGGGAAAGCTCTTGCGCCGGGGCGGCCGGCCCACGACGGAACGAATGCTTCCGTCATCGGCCTTCTCCTTTGCGCAATAAAGTGGAAGTTCACGCGCGAGGCCCTTCAGCCCTTCGCGCGCGTCGCCCGAATGAGCGCTTCCATGTGGTCGAGGTAGCCCTGCAGGGCGCGGCGGCCCGCGGGGGTCAGCTTGTATTCCGTCCGGGGCACGCGGCCCTCGAAGGACTTCAGGCATTCGAGGTAGCCGGCCTCCTCGAGCCGGCGCGCGTGCACCGACAGGTTGCCGTCGGTGATGCGCAGCAGCTTCTTGAGGTCGTTGAAGCTCATGGCGGGCGTGACGGCCAGCGCGCTCACGATGGCGAGCCGCACGCGCTCGTGGATCACGCGGTCGAGCGACTCGTGCGCCGCCGACGCGGCCGAAGCGGCCTCCGCGGCGGCATTCGGCGCGGAGCGGCGGGTTCCCCTGCGGCGGGCGGCGTCAGCCATCGTGCCTCCGCGCGATCCAGAACCCGAACACCACGTGCGCGCCGCCGAAGCCGAGCGCGAGGATCGCGTTCGCCCACGCCGGCGGTGCGAACGCGGCCAGCACGCCGGTCGCCATGAGCGTCACGCCGAGCGCCGGTACGCTGGGCACCGAGAACGCACCGCCACCGGTGACCGCGGCGCCGTACGTGAGCAGCCAGGTCGCGGGCAGCAGCGCGTGCGCACCGGCGCGCACCAGCGCCGCGGTGAGCACGACGCCCGCGGCGGCGGGCGTGGCGAACGCGAGCAGGAAGCGGCGGCCGGCCACGCCGAACAGCGGCAGGCCGAGCCGCTGCGCCTTGAGTGCGGCGCTGCTCACGCTGATCGCGGCGGCGACGAGCGCTTCGCCGAGCCACACCGCGACCCAGCGGTCGTGCGTGAGCGATGCGGGCGCGACGGCGGCGGCGCCGAGTGCCGTGACGCCGACCAGCACCTGCCCCCATCCGGAGATGGACGTGAACTCGCCCGCGCGTTCGATCGCGGTGCGGATGTAGCGCAGGTTCGCTTCGACGTGCGCGTGCAGCGGAATCGGGTCGGGCGGCGTGGGCCGCGGCGTGCCGGAACTGGACATGGCTCCATGCTCGCGGGCACTTGGGGTGGCGGTCAAGTACTTTTTGCTGTAAAGCCAGAACCCGGACGCGCGGCCGGCCGGAGCCGGCGCGACGCTACCTGCGCTTCGGTTTCGCGGACGGCGCCGGCGTGGCCGGTGCGGGTGCCGCGGGGGCGGCGGCCGGCTTCGCGGGCACGAGCCGAGGCTCGGGCGCGCCCTTGGCGTTCACGCGCCAGTCCCATTCGGCGAACTCCAGCGTCCAACCGGCCAGCTTGCGGCCCGCGTACGCTTCGAGCCACGCGCGGAACTCGTCCTCGCCGTTCGTGCGCATGACCAGTTCGAACACCGGCGACAGCGTGGCGACGCGGCGCGAGTCGTCGAAGCGGTTGCGCGCGGGATCGGCCACGAACGCGCGCATGTCGTCCTCGAGCAGCGAGTCCACGTCGGCGCCGTGGTACGCACCGGACCGCAACCGGGGAAAGCCGACCGCGCCCTTGCAGAGCGCCGCGTTCACCCGCACGTCGGGCAGCCGGCGCATGAGCACCACGTGCTGCAGCGCGTCGAGCGGCATGGCGCCGTCGGGCGTCTGCACGATCGGCGCCCGGAACAGTTCGAAGTTGTTCTCGTCCGGGCCCCAGCCGTCGTGCCAGCGCGCGCAGGCCACGCGCACGAGCGTCGCGTTGTACTGGTTGATCCAGAACGCGATGCGATCGGGTCCGGGCAGCGTGTCTGCCTGCACCGCCGCGAGCCGGCTCAGGTAACGGTCGAGCTTCGCGAGGTCCTTGCCGGCAAGGCCGACGTAGTCCACCCGGCCGTCGGCCACGTGCGCGCGCAGGATCTCGTCCCAGGCGTCGTGCAGGTGCGCGGTGGCGCCCTTGGCCGGAGCCTGCGAGTAGATCGGCGGCTCGGCGGCGCGCGCCGGTACGACGAGCGCGGACGCGGTCGCCACGGCGAGCGCGAAGCCGGCGAAGCACGAGAGCGTGGCGGTGCGGTGCGTCATGAAGTTCCTCCGGTCGGTGTGTCGCCTGCGGCCGCGGCGGCCGAAGCCGCGCGTTGCCGCGCCACTTTCTCGAGGCCGTGCACGACGAGCGCGGTCCACCCCGTCTGGTGGCTGGCGCCCAGCCCACGGCCGGTGTCCCCGTCGAAATACTCGTGGAAGAGCAGGAGATTCCGCCAGTGCGGATCGTCGGCGAAGCGCGCGTCGCCACCCGCGAACGGCGGCATGCCCCGTTCCCCGGGCACGAACAGCGACACGAGCCGCCGCGCCAGCTCGTCGGCGACCTCGCGCAGGTCGAGCCAGCGGTTCGAGCCCGTGGGGCATTCGACCCGCAGCGTGTCGCCGTAGAAGTGGTGGTAGCGCTCGAGCGCCTCGATGAGCAGGAAGTTGAGCGGCAGCCACACGGGGCCGCGCCAGTTCGAGTTGCCGCCGAACAGCTCGGTCGTGCTCTCGGCCGGCGAGTAGCACACGCGGTACGTGTTGCCGCCGATCGCGAACTCGTACGGCTCGTCGGCGTACGTGCGCGACAGCGAGCGGACGCCGTGCGGCGACAGGAACTCGCGCTCGTCGAGCAGCACCCGCAGCACGCGCTCGAGCCGTTCGCGTGACGGGATCGCGAGCAGGCGATGGCCGTGCGCGTCGGGACGTCCGTCGCCGTCGGCGTCGAAGTAGGCGATGTGCGCCGCGAGATCCTTGCGATTCTCGAGGAACCACTGCAGCCGCCGCTGGAATCCCGGCAGCCGGTCGATCACGTCCTGCTCGAGCACTTCGACCGCGATCAGCGGGATCAGCCCGACCGCCGACCGCAGCCGCATGGGCATGGCGGTGCCGTTCACGTGGATGCGGTCGTAGTAGAAGCCGTCGGCGTCGTCCCACAGGCCGGTGCCGCCGAAGTGGTTCATGGCGTCGGCGATCGCCACGAAGTGTTCGAAGAACTTCGAGGCGAGGTCCTCGTACGCGGGGTCCTCGCTCGCCAGCTCGAGCGCGATGCTGAGCATCGTGCCGCAGTAGAACGCCATCCACGCGGTGCCGTCCGCCTGCTCGAGCCGCGCGCCACCGGGCAGCGGCTTGCTGCGGTCGAACACGCCCACGTTGTCGAGGCCGAGGAAGCCGCCCGCGAACAGGTGGTTGCCGTCCACGTCCTTGCGGTTCACCCACCACGTGAAGTTGAGCAGCAGCTTCTGGAACACGCGCTCGAGGAACAGCCGGTCGCGGCCTCCGCGCGGTCCGCTGCGCTTGTACACGCGCCACGCCGCCCACGCGTGCACGGGCGGGTTCACGTCGTCGAACGCCCACTCGTACGCGGGCATCTGGCCGTTCGGGTGCATGTACCACTCGCGCGTGAACAGCACGAGCTGCTGCTTGGCGAAGTCCACGTCGGCGCGCGCGAACGGCAGCATGTGGAACGCCAGGTCCCACGCCGCGTACCAGGGGTACTCCCACTTGTCCGGCATCGAGATCACGTCGCGGTTGTACAGGTGCGACCAGTCGCGATTGCGTCCCTGCGCGCGTGCCGGCGGCGGCGGGGGCAGGGCGGGGTCGCCCTCGAGCCACTCCTTCACCACGTAGAAGTAGAACTGCTTGCTCCACAGCAGGCCCGCGTACGCCTGCCGCGCGACGCGGCGCTCGGCGGCGTCGAGCTGCGCGGGAATGCGCGCGTCCCAGAACGCGTCGCATTCGGCGATGCGCGCCGCGAACACCGCGTCGAACGCATCGCCGAACGGCGCGGGCGAAGCGCTCGCCGCGCTCGCGAGCCGCAGACGCAGCACGCGCGACTCGCCGGGCTGCAGCACGCACGCGAAGTGCGCGGCCGCCTTGGTGCCGTAGCGCTGCGGCTGCACCGCGTCGCGCGCCCCGCGCACCACGTACTCGTGGAACGCGTCCTTCACGTAGGGCTGGCGGTTCGGCGTCCGGTAGAGCCGCTGCTGGTTCGTTTCGTTCTCGGTGAACAGCAGCGCGTCGGGCGTGTCGTCCACGTCGAGCCGCCACTCGCCGAGCGTGGCGTGCGACGCCTGCAGCGCGCGCTCGCCGTCGGCGGCCATGCGCGGCCGCTTCGGGTACGCCTCGCCCTCGCGGTTCCAGCTCCACGTGTTGCGGAACCACAGCGTGGGCAGCACGTGCAGCGGCGCCGCCTCGGGCCCGCGGTTGGTCACCGTGATGCGCACGAGCACGTCGTCGGGCGACGCCTTCGCGTACTCGGCGCGTACGTCGAAGTAGCGGCCCTCGGCGAACACGCCGGTGTCCGCCAGCTCGAACTCGGGCTGGTCCTTGCCGCGGCGCGCGTTCTCCGCCACCAGCCGCGCGTACGGGAACTCGGCCTGCGGGTACTTGTAGAGCGCGTCGAGGTACGCGTGCGTCGGCGTGGAGTCGAGGTAGAAGTACTCCTCCTTCACGTCCTCGCCGTGGTTGCCCTCGCGGCCGTTCAGGCCGAACAGCCGCTCCTTCAGGATGGGATCGCGGCCGTTCCACAGCGCGAGCGCGAAACACAGCCGGCCTTCGCGGTCGCAGATGCCGAGCAGGCCGTCCTCGCCCCAGCGGTACGCCCGGCTGCGCGCGTGGTCGTGCGGCAGGTCGCTCCACGAGTCGCCGTCGGCCGAGTAGTCCTCGCGCACGGTGCCCCACTGGCGCTCGGACAGGTAAGGGCCCCAGCGTTTCCAGTTCTGTTCGCGCGCGGCGTCCTGCTGCAGGCGAAGGCTCTCGGCGTCCACGTGGCGGCTCCGGTGGCGGGCGGTCGCGACGCTCGAGGGGCGCGCGCGGGTTCGTCGGGGTTTCGGCCGGAAGGTAGGCGAACCGGAGCCCGCTGTCGCGGGCGGCCCGTGCGCACGGGTTCGTCCCCCGGCCCTCCCGCGCTCGTGACGCACCGCGCCGCGCCCGTGCCCGCGGGCGCGACAGCCGCCGCGCGAGCGGGCAGGCTGCGCCACTCCCGACGCGCCGTGCCCACCGGAGATCCCCATGCGCCGTTCGTCTCCCGCCATTTCGCGGCTCGTGCTCGCCGCTTCGCTCGCGTTCGCCGCCGCGGCGCCCGCCCACGCGCTCACGTACGTCGGGCGCGACCACCAGCTGCAGGTCTCGCCGCCGCGGCTCGCACATGCGCCGGTGATCGACGGCCGCGTGGACGACGCCGAATGGGCGGACGCCGCGCGGCTCGACGGCTTCCAGCACTCCCGGCCGGTCGAGGGCGTGCCCGACACGCTCGGCACGGTCTGCCTCGTGGGCTACGACCAGGAGCATCTCTACATCGCGTTCCGCTGCCGCGAGCTGCCCGGCAAGGTCGAAGCGCCCATGGTGAGCCGCGACGACATCTGGGGCGGTGACTGGGTCGGCATGAGCATCGACTCGTACCACGACCGCCAGCGCTCGTACTTCCTGTGCGCGAACCCGCGGGGCATCCAGGCGGACGGCATCGACCAGGAGGGCCGCGACAGCGACACGTCGCCCGACTTCCAGTACACGAGCAACGGCCGCGTGACCGCCGACGGTTTCGAGGTCGAGTTCGCGGTGCCGTTCAAGTCGCTGCGCTTCGCGCCGTCGCCGCGCGTGACGTTCGGCTTCAACGCGATCCGCGACCAGCGCCGCACCGGCGCGCACCTGTACTGGGCGCCGGTCACGCGCGACGTCGCGGGCTACCACCGCCAGCTCGGCGACCTGCTCGAGCTCGAAGGCGTGCGGCCGGGGCGCAACCTGGAGTTCAACCCGTACGTGACGGGCGCGAATGCCGCGCGGCGCGAGGCCGGCGCGATCGCGTGGGGCGACGCCGAGCGCCGCGAGGGCTTCGGGCTCAAGTACGGGCTCACCAGCGCGCTCACGCTCGACGCCACCGTGACGCCGGACTTCTCGCAGGTCGAAGCCGACGCCGGCGTGCTCGACGTGAACGAACGCTTCGCGCTGTTCTTCTCGGAGAAGCGGCCGTTCTTCCTCGAAGGCGCCGACATCTTCACCACGCCCATCACGCTCGTGCACACGCGCACGATCGTGGACCCGCTCTACGGCGTGAAGCTGACGGGCAAGGCCGGCCGCACCGCGATCGGCGTGCTGAACGCGCAGGACCGCAGCGCCGCCGACGGCGTGCCGGGGCTGCCCGACGCGGCGAACCCCTACTTCGACCACGACGCGCGGTTCCTGGTCGCGCGCGCACGGCACGACGCGAACGACCACCTGAGCGTGGGCGCGCTGGTCACCGACCGCACGCACCGCGACGCCTGGAACCGCGTCGCCTCGCTCGACGCGCGCTGGACGTTCGCGCGTGCGTGGACGCTCACGGCACAGGGCGCGCACGAATGGTCGGCCGACCCGGACTTCTCCGGCGCGTTCGCGACGCTGGACTCGGCCGCCGCCGTGAACGCGCCGGACTTCGTGCGCGACCTGCGCGGCCGCCGCAGCGAAGGCAACGCGACGCTGCTCGGACTCAACTACGGCTCGCGCCGGTTCTCGTGGAACTCCGAGGCGACGGACGTGAGCCGCGATTTCCGCAGCGAGGTCGGCTTCGTGAATCATCCCGGCGTGATCGAGCTGTCGAACCGCTTCTCCGGCCACCTCGACGGCCGCAAGGGCGGCTGGTACCAGTGGCTCGAACCGGTCCTGCGCTCCTACCAGGCGATCGATCACGGCGAGCAGGGCGTCACGGGCCGCCTCACCGACTTCTCGGTGCGTCCCGAGCTGGTCGTGCATTTCGAACGCAGCACCGCGATCGGCGCCGGCGTGAACCGGCTCTCGGCGTGGTACGCCGGCCGTGCGTTCGAGCCGGGCTTCCGCCAGTTCCTGTGGGCCGAAACCGGCCGCTGGCAGACCGTGCGCCCCGGGTTCTTCGTGAGCCGCGGCAGCGACATCCTGTACTCGGAAGTGGCCGTGGGCTCGAGCGTTTCGCCCGAGGTGTGGGCCGACCTGCGCTTCTCCGACCGCTTCGGCGGCAGCTTCTCGATGAACGCCACGCGCATCCGCCGCGACTCGAACGACTCGCGCTTCGCCGAGGCGGTCGTGCCGCGCGTGCGGCTCAACTACCAGCTCACACGCGAGCTGTCGGTGCGCTGGATCACCGAGTGGCGCGATCGCCGCCGCTACGACGAGCACGACGCGCTGGTCGCGCGCGACCGCCAGCTGACCGAGGACCTGCTGCTCTCCTACCTGCTGCGTCCGGGCACGGTGTTCTACCTCGGCTACGCCACGCGCCTGACAGGCGACGAGTCCGGACCTCTGTCGGCGGCCGGCCATTCGCTGTTCACCAAGGCGAGCTGGCTGTTCGGCATGTGACCAGCGGCGCGCCCCGCGCTAACGTGCCCACCTTCCGCACGCAAGGAGACTCCGTTTGGCGCACTTCGGTCGTGACCGGCTCGCCGACTTCCTGCTGGATCCCGGGATCCGTTACCTGAACCACGGCACCGTCGGCGCCACGCCGCGGGCGGTGCTCGCGGCGCAGCAGCAGTGGCGCGACCGCATCGAGCGCAACCCGGCCACGTTCCTGTTCCGCGAGCTCACGCCGCTGCACGACATGCCCGTACCCGAACGCGCCGAGCTGCGGCTCGCCGCGCACGAGGTCGCGCGCCGGCTCGGCGGCAACGGCGACGATCTCGTGTTCACGGACAACATCACCGCCGCGGCGAACGCCGTGCTGCGCTCGCTCGTGTTCGGGCCCGGCGACGAAGTGCTCGTGACCGACCACAACTACGGCGCGATCACGCTGGCGGCGCAGGCGGTCACGCGCGGCGTGGGCGCGCTCGTGCGCACCGCGGAAATGCCCCGCTACGGCGCGCGGCCCGAGGCGTACGCAGCCGCGGTGGACCTCGCGATCGGTCCGCGCACGCGGCTCGTGATCGTGGACCACATCACGTCGGGCAGCGCGCTCGTGCTGCCGGTGGAGGACATCGTGGCCACCTGCCGCAAGCGCGGCGTGCCGATCCTGGTGGACGGCGCGCACGTGCCCGGGCAGCTGCCGCTCGACCTGGACGCGCTCGGCGCCGACTGGTACGTGGCAAACCTGCACAAGTGGGCGTTCGCGCCGCGCAGCTGCGGCTTCCTGTGGGCGCCGCCGCACCGCCAGACCGGCCTGCACCCGGCGGTGATCTCGTGGGGGCTCGATCACGGCTTCACGCACGAGTTCGACTGGGTCGGCACGCGCGACTTCACGCCGTGGTTGTCGGCGCCCGCGGGCTTCGAGTATCTCGAGTCGCTCGGCGAGCCTGCCGTGCGGCAGTGGAACCACGCCCTCGCGTACGGCGGCGCGCTGGTGATGGCGGCCCGCTGGGGCGTGGAGTTCGAGACGCCCGAGTCCATGATCGCGAGCATGGCCACCGTGCCGTTGCCCGGGTCGCTCGGCTCGACCCCGGAAGACGCGTCGCGGCTGCGCGACGCGCTGCTGTTCGAGGACCGCATCGAGGTGCCGGTGCTCGTGCGCGACGGCCGCCTGTGGATCCGCGTGTGCGGGCAGGTCTACAACGAGCCCGCGGAGTACGAGGCGCTCGCCGAGGCGGTGGCGAAGCGGGCGTGAGCCTGCCCGCTTCGCGCACCCTCGGGGCGTGGAGCTGACGCGTCAGGCGTTCGCCGGCGCGAACCCGCGTTCGCGCAGCCGCGCTTCGACGGCGTCGCTGCACAGCGCTTCGGGCGGCTCGCCCCAGTGGTTGTACGACGGCTCGCGCTTCGCCCCGGCGTCGAGCAGCAGGTCCACCACCGCGAGGTAGTCGTCGTCGGCGTCGCGGCAGTTCCGCGACCCGTGCGCCGCCCACGCGAGCGGCGTGCTGCCGTACGTGGACTCGCGCGGATCCACCTCGACGCCCGCCGCGAGCAGTACGCGCACCGCGTCCACGTACCCGCGCCACGCCGCCTGGTGCAGCGGCGTCGAACGCCCGTGCCCGTGCACGGCCATGTCGAACCCGAGCGCGTGCAGCACGCGCAGCGCCGCGGCGTTCCCGAACTCGGCGGCACGCAACGGCGCGCGCCGGTCTTCGTCGTCGAGCGCGCCGAGCAGTCCCGGATGCGCGGCGAGCACCGCGCGCGCCGCCGCCTCGTCGCCGCGGGCGCACGCGCCGAGCAGCGCGTCGGCGGGCCGCGACGTGCCGCGCGCGCCGTGCTCGCGCAGCAGCGCCGCCACCGGCTCGAACCCCGAGCGCTCCGCGAGGTCGAGCGCCGTGCGCCCGTCGGCACGCGCCCGCCCGGGATCGGCACCGTGCTCGAGCAGCACTCGTGCGAACTCGAGCGGACCGCCGAAGTCGGCGACCCGGTGCAGCGGCGTCTCGCGCGACGCGCCGCTGGGCACGTTCGGGTCGGCGCCGTGCGCGAGCAGCCACTCGGCGCCGCGCAGCGCCGAAGCCGCGTGCGGGTCCGGCTCGCGGTAGCCGGAGAGGTAGAACAGCACCGTGTTGTTCCAGTGCGGGTGCGTGGACGAGAAGTCGGCGCCGTGCTCGCGCAGCGCCTCGAGCACGCCGCGATGATCGTGTTCGGCCGCCTGGTAGGTGGACTCGCCGTCGTCGGGCCGCGCGCCGCGTTCGAGCAGCAGCCGCGCGAGCGGCGCGTTGCCCACGTGCGCGGCGAAGTAGAGCACCGGCAGCCGCACGTGCTCGGCGCCCGGCTGCGGCACCGAAGCGTTCGGGTCGGCGCCGGCCTCGAGCAGCCGCCGCGCGATCGCCACGCTGGCGGCGGCGTGCGCGGGCGTCGTGTCGAACAGCGGCGACGCCGCGAGCGCCACGATCGGCGTCCACGACGTGCCGGCGAACGGCGTGGTGGCGAGCGACGGGTCGCGCGCGAGGAACGCGTGCACGAGCACCTCGTCGCACGCGCCGCACGCGGTGTGGATGCTCGTGCGCGCGACCTCGGGGTGCGTCTCGAGCACGCGCCGCATGGTGGCGGCGTCGTTCTCGTGCCACGCGCCGACGAAGCGCCGCAACTGCGCGGCGAGAGGCTCGGCGGCTTCGAACGCGTGCTTGAGCTCGGCCCAGTTCGCCACGCCGGCTTCGCGCGCGAGCGCGTGCTGCACGTCGGCGAGCCGCACGGCCGCGGCCGCGGCGGCAGGAGCCAGCGCCGCGAGCTGCGGCAGGCGAGCGCGCACACGTTCGAGCGCGGCGGCGTCCCCGGCGCGGCACTCGCGGAGCAGGCGCTTGGCGAGCGCGCGGGACTTTTCGAACGTCGGGGCGGGATCGGAAGCCGAAGGCTCCCGGACGGAATCGGACATGCGACGACCCTCCACGTCGCCCGGGGTCCGCACGCTGGGGCAGAAGGTTCGTCGAGGACGAAGGTCGTGCCGCGCAGGTGACCGGGGTCTTTCCGCGGACGGGAGGCGCCCTGCAGCGCTCATGCGCAGGATGCCGCAGGCACGGGGCCGCGCGCCACGGTGAAACGCCGGGCGCGGCGGCCGGGGACTACGAGCGCCGCCGCCTCACTTCGCGTGCGGGCGGGGCCTTGCCGTCCGGCGGATCGGCCTTCACCGCGAACGTGACCTCGGCGCCTTCGGGCAGTTCGGCGAACGACGTGCCGTCGGCGATGTCGCTTTCGTGGAAGAAGTACTCCGGCCCGTCCCACTCGCCGCAGCCTTCCACGCGGATGAAGCCGTAGTTCTTGTCCATGCGCTTGTGGCACACGACGCCCGCGAGCGCGGTGCCCATGGGCGCCCACTTCGGCGGGCCCGACTCCGCGGCCGTGGTGCCGCCGTTCTCCTGCTTCTGGCGCACGAACGACTGGCGGCACTCCTCGCAGTAGAACTTCTCGCCGCGCTTCGGGTAGTAGGTCGTCTGCACGCGGCGGTCGCCGCGATGCTGCGGCGCCTGGCACTCGAGCACATGCGGGTCGTAGCGCCGCGCCAGCGCGGGCAGCAGGTCCTCGAGCCAGATCAGGTCCACGTCGCGCACGCGCGCCTGGTCGATCGGGTCGGAGTACTCCGACGCGCACGCGCCCTGGATGCTCGCGATGGCGACCCGCTTGCCGAGCCGGCGCACGTTCTGCAGCACGGGCTTGAAGTCCTGGTCGCCGAGCACGGCGATCGCGACGTCGTACGAGTTCGGCATGGCCGCGTTGAACAGCATGGACGTCGCGAGCGCGATGTCCACGCACTTCTCCTTCGGCTCGAACGTGCTCGCGGGATCGCGGTCGGTGCGCCGCAGGCGGTTGCCGCGGAAGTTGATCGGGAACGCCTCGACCTCGTAGTGGTGCTGCTGGCGCAGCATGCCGAAGAAGTTCAGCCGCCGCTGCACGGGCTCGGAGTCGCGCGGGTCCACGTTGTCGGCGTAGCTGCCGAACAGGTGCGTGCGCACGACCGTGTACTCGGTGTGCCCGAGCTGGCGCGTGACCTCGTCGGCGAGCACGCGCGGCAGCCGCCCGAAGTCGAGCATGAACCCCGGCTGGCCGGACGCGTCCACGAGCCGCGGGGTGTTCGAATACAGCCACGTTCCGTCGATGAACAGCATGAGCTTGATCACGGCGTCATTCTCCTCGGCAGCACGTCCATTCGATCTGGCAAGCGGGACCGCCGCGCCAGGCGCGCGGCGTCCCGTAGTTCATCGGCCGTCCGGCGGAACGGCTACACGTGCCGGATGCCGAGTTCCTTGAGCGACTGCTCCTCGATCGGGCTCGGCGAGTTGTCCATGAGGCTCGTGGCGCTCGCGGTCTTGGGGAACGCGATCACGTCACGGATCGAGTCGCGGCCGGCCATGAGCATGATGATGCGGTCGAGCCCGAGCCCGATGCCGGCGTGCGGCGGCGACGCGTAGCGGTAGGCGTCGAGCAGGAAGCCGAACTTCTCGTACGCCTGCTCGTGCGTGAGCCCGATCACCTTCATGACGCGCTCCTGGATGTCGGGCCGGTGGATGCGGACCGAACCCGAGCCGAGCTCGTTGCCGTTGAGCACGAGATCGTACAGCTGCGCGTACACCTTGCCGGGGTCGGTCTCGAGGTACTCGAGGTGCTCCGGGTTCGGCATGGTGAACATGTGGTGCTTGGGTTCCCAGCGCTTTGCCTCGTCGTTGTACTCGAACAGCGGGAACTGGCGCACCCACAGGAAGCGCCAGTCCTGCCGGTCGGGCGTCGCGCCGAGCAGGCCCTTCTTCTCGAGCTCGGCCTGCCCCAGCTGCGAACGCAGCACGCCGAGCGCCTTGCACGTGCGCTCCCACGGGCCGTTCGTGAACACGACGGCGTCGCCGTCCTTCGCGCCGACGGCGGCGAGGAACTGGTCGAGCAGTTCACCGGGGAAGATCACCTGCTGCTTCTCGCGGTCGGCGGCCTGCACCTTGAAGAACGTGAGCCCGCCGGCGCCGGCCTGCTTGACCACGTCCTCGAACTTGCGCAGCTGCGTGCCCGAGATTTCCGCGCCGCCGGGAATCGTCATGGCCACGGCGATGCCGCCCGGCGCCTTGGCGCCGTTCGCGACCACGTTGCGCGGCGACTGCGCGCACAGCGCGGTGACGTCCTTGAACTCGAGGCCGAAGCGCAGGTCGGGCTTGTCCGAGCCGTAGGTGCGCATGGCTTCGTCGTAGGTGATGCGGAGAAACGGCGCCTTCACCTCGACGCCGAGGCACTCCTTCCACAGCGTGGTGAACAGGCCCTCGACCGTGGCGAACACGTCTTCTTCGCTCGCGAAGCTCATCTCGACGTCGATCTGCGTGTGCTCGGGCTGGCGGTCGGCGCGCAGGTCCTCGTCGCGCAGGCAGCGTGCGAGCTGGAAGTAGCGGTCGAGCCCCGCGATCATGAGCGTCTGCTTGTACAGCTGCGGGCTCTGCGGCAGTGCGTAGAACGAGCCGTGATGCACGCGGCTCGGCACGACGTAGTCGCGCGCGCCTTCGGGCGTGGGCTTCACGAGCAGCGGCGTCTCGATCTCGAGGAAGCGCTGGCTGGTCATGTACGCGCGCGCCACGAGCGCCGCCTGGTGCCGCAGCGCCAGCACCTGCGCCAGTTCGGGACGGCGCAGGTCGAGGTAGCGGTACTTGAGCCGCAGGTCCTCGCCGGCGAGCTGGTGCTCTTCGTTCACCTGGAACGGCAGCGGTTCGCACGCGGACAGGATCTTGAGTTCGTTCACGTCCACTTCGATCTCACCGGTGGACATGTTCGGGTTCAGCGCGTCCGCGGGTCGCGGCTGCACGGTGCCGCGCACCGCGATCACCCATTCGTTGCCCAGGTGCGACGCGCGGTCGATCAGCGCGGTGCCGGCGGTCTGCGGGTAGAACACGACCTGCGTGAGCCCGTAGCGGTCGCGCAGGTCAATGAACAGGACGCCACCGTGGTCGCGGCGCCGGTGCACCCAGCCCATGAGCGTCACGGTACTGCCGGAGGCCGCCTTCGAAAGTTCGCCGCAGGTGTGCGTGCGGCGCCAGTCGCCGAGTCCTTCGAGCGTCGTCGTCACTTCGTCTCTCCCATCTTCGCGCGCAGCGCCGCGGCGAGCGCTTCGCGCGCCAGCGTGTCCTGCGTGCCCGACTTCGAATCCTTGAGCGCGACTTCCCCGCGCTTCCACTCGTCCTCGCCCATCAGCACGAGGAATCGCGCGCCGGACTTGCCGGCGGACTTCATCTGCGCGCCGAACCCGCGCGCCTCGACGTCGCACTCGACCACGAACTCGCGGCGCAGCTCGCGCGCGAGCGCGGTGGCGGCGGCGCGCGTGCCGTCCATGGACACGAGGCACACCACGTCGGCCGACGCGGCCCTGGTGCCGCGCTCCTCGAGCACGAGCAGCGCGCGATCGAGCCCGATCGCGAAGCCCACGCCGGGCGTGGGCGCGCCGCCGAGCATCTCGATCAGCCCGTCGTAACGGCCGCCGCCGCCGAGCGCGCTCTGCGCGCCCAGCGATCGGTCGTGTACTTCGAACGCCGTGCGCGTGTAGTAGTCGAGCCCGCGCACGAGCCCGTGATCCACTTCGTACTTCACGCCCGCGGCGTCGAGCCCGGCGAGCACGGCGTCCCAGTGCGCGCGATCGTCGGCGTCGAGCACGTCGAGCAGGCGCGGCATGGCGCCGAGTTCGCGGAACAGCGCGTGGTCGCCCTCGTCCTTCGTGTCGAGCACGCGCAGCGGGTTGGTCACGAGCCGCGCCTGCGAGTCGGCGCTGAGCCGGTCGTGCACCGGTGCGAGCCACTCGCGCAGCCGGTCGCCGTACACGCGGCGCGACGCGGGCTGGCCGACGCTGTTCACCAGCACGGTCAGGTCCGTGAAGCCCCACGCCTCGTACAGGTCCACGAACAGGGTGATCATCTCGACGTCCGCGCCGGGCGCGGGCGAGCCCACCAGCTCGCAGTTCAGCTGGTGGAACTGGCGGTAGCGGCCCTTCTGCGGGCGGCCGTAGCGGAACACCGGGCCGGTGCTCCACAGCCGGTGCACGCGCGAGCGCCCGCCGAGGCCGTGCTCGAGGTAGGCGCGCATCACGCCGGCGGTGAACTCGGGGCGCAGCGCCAGCTCGCGCTCGCCGAGGTCCTGGAAGCGGTACATCTCCTTCTGCACCACGTCGCTCGACTCGCCAGCGGTGCGGGCGAAGAGCTCGTAGTCCTCGAAGATCGGCGTGCGCAGTTCGCCGAAGCCGTAGCGCGCGAGCACGCCGCGCGCGGCCTCTTCGGCCCAGCGCCACAGCGTGGTGTCGGCCGGGAGCAGATCGCGCGTGCCGCGCGGTGCCTGGTGCTTCGGTGCCATCAGTGCGTCTTCTCCTGCTCTTTCGCGAACGCGAGGTACGCGATCTGCGCGAACGTGATGCCGGTTGCGTCGGCGAACCAGTCGAACACCGAGGATTCGCGGCCGGGCACGTACGATTGGAACTTCTCGTCGCACGCGCCGATCGCCAGTCCCACGGCCGCGGTCACGAGCGCCGTCTCGAGCCACGAACGCCCGGGCAACGACGCCCGGATCGCGCGCGCGAGCAGCAGCCCGAGGCCGCCGTACTCGAGCAGGTGCATGACCTTGTCGGAGTTCTGGAAGTGGAACGGCGGCGCCAGGCGTTCCTGGGCGCTGAGCGTGAAGATCACCGCCACGTAGGCGAGCGCGGGCAGCCACCAGCGCAGGAAGAAGCGGAAGTTCTCCTGCCCGGGACCGCCGTTCGCCAACCGTGCCTCCCACACTTGACCCACACTTGTTCGAATGGGCGGCGAGACTACCAGAGGGTCGCTTGACGCGCGAACGTCGGGCCGATAGATTCCCCCGGCTTTTGCGCCGACCCCTTCGCTCGCACGAACTCGTCGGCCACAGCGAGCGCCGCTAGCTCAATTGGCAGAGCAACTGACTCTTAATCAGTAGGTTCCAGGTTCGATTCCTGGGCGGCGCACCAGCTTTCTTCGCCGAGCCCGTCCCGTCACCGGGGCGGGTTTCGTGCGTTGGGGGGGCGGGCCTGCGAGATCGGCTGTACTGGGCGGCGCCCCCCGCGCGGATGCCGCAGCACACCGACGGAGCTAGCGCGCTGAGCGGTGCACTCGAGCGGGCCGTGCTCTCGAAGCTGGGAGGGCCGCTGGCTCGTAACGACGCAGCCGTTCTCGATCCTCCTCAATCTCGCGCTCGGCGCGGTGCTGGTCTCGGCGTGGCACACCCGCGCGCTGCCGGTCACGGCGATCGCCGGACTCTGCTTTCTGCTCACCGGCATCGAGCGCTTCGCCGAGGCCGCTTATCGCGGCGGGACGCTCGCTCGCGTGATCCGCGGCCTCAAGGAACCGCGGTGGATCGACCTCAGCTCGATCGTGGGCAGACTGCTCCTCGCGATGACACCGTCCGGACCGCCCCCGCCCGACACGCTGGTGCCGAGCGGCGCCAGCGCGGCGGAGATGCTCGCCACGGGCGCGATCGCGACACTCGCCATGAGGATCCGACTTCCCGCGGTCGAGGCGGATCTTCGCGAGGCTCAGCGGCCGAGCGACGCGAAAGCAGCGCGAACTTCGACTTTCGGGCAGGGCATGAAGGCACGCGGACTCGGCGCCACTCACTCCAGCCTCAGCTTCCCTTACCGATAGAATGACTTCAGCGCTCCCCACGATCGCCGAAGCGTCGGGGTGGACTCCGTCACCGTGAACTGCAGGAAGGTCGTCACGGTGGGAAGCGGATCCGCTGGGTTGACGTGAAGCTCCACGGATTTCGCGATGTACGTGCCGACAGGAAGTGGTGCGACCTTGCACGTGCGTGTGAAGAAGTCTGGGAATTGGGCGCACGAACATCCAGGATACCCACCGCAATAGTCGACGGACACCAGAATCATCAGCGTGTCGGGCTGGACCCGCACCCAGCTCGCCGGCCCGACGTCCCAGCACATCGCGGGGAATCCTGCGTGGACGGTCACTGTGACTGTGTCCGTCGCCGTCGGCTGCGCGGGGCTGATCGTGGTCAGCCCCCGCGCCGAAGTCGTGCCGAGCCCAATACTGAACAGCAGCACTGATAACCCAACGATGCCTTTCGGTTTCATGGAACAGTCTCCTGTCGAATCGGTCTATGCTGGCAAGCGACCAGAGCGTCGCGTGGTTGCGCTCTCGTCATGTCGGGCCAAGGGAGGGCCGACGCCGAGATCGCTGTCAACGCAGCATGACGAAGCGAACTGTGCGCGTGCCGGCAGGCGACTCCAAGCGTGCGAAGTAAACTCCGGCAGGGATGATCGCACCTGGACCTTGGGAGACATCCCAGACATAGGTCTTATCGCCCGGCGTGAGACGGCCCGATTCCAGTTCCCTGACGCACCTCCCAGCGACATCGTAGATGCGCAACTTCACCCTGCCCGCAACAGCAAGCGTGAATCGGATGTGCCCCCTGCGGAGAACCGGGTTGGGCGAGACGCCAAAACGAAGTGACGTTGGCCCAATTTGCGGACAGATCTCAGCTGGAAAATCCGGCCTGCTTCGGTGTCCCGGTGATGTGCCGCCGAGCGAACTCGGCCGGCGCCTGATGCCCAAGCGAACTGTGCGGCCGATGGTGGTTGTAGTCGATCCGCCAGGCTTCGATCTTCGCCCGGGCGTCCTCGATCGACGAGAACTGGCTCACGTTCAGGCACTCGTCGCGCAGCGGCCCGTTGAACGACTCGATAAAGGCGTTTTCCGTGGGTTTTCCGGGCCGCGTGAAGTCGAGTTGCACGCCGCGACGATACGCCCAGTCTTCGAGTGAGCGCGACTGGAATTCGGTCCCGTGGTCGACGGTGATCGAGCGCGGCACCGGACCTGCGAGCAACGCCAGGTCGAGCGCCTCGCCGACGCGCTTTCCCGACACGCTCGTGCCCACCATCAACAATGGACTCTGGCGACTCCACTGATCGACCACCGTCGGCACTCGAAACGGTCGGCCGTCGGCCAGTGCGCCGTGAACGAAATCCATGCTCCATCGCTCGGTGGGTCCCACCGGGACCGGCGCCGGGCCACGATGCGGCGCCACGTGCTTGCGCCGTCGCACGCGCATGCGCAGCTGCAGCCCCTCGAGCCGATAGAGGCGACGGACGCGCTTGTGGTTGACCTTCCAGCCTTCACGTCGCAGCAGCACCCAGATCCGGAGAAAGCCGAACCGCGGGCGGGCGTGGGCGATCTCGCGAATCCGCATCCGCAACGCCGGCTGGTCCGCCGCACGGCTGCGCCGATACCATGCTGCGCGACTGAACTGCGCCAGCTGACAGGCCCGAACACAGCTGATGCCGAAGGTCGACAGGAACCATCCAGCCCGCTCACGACGGCGCGCGGGCCTCAGACTTTTTTTCGGAGCGCTTCCGAGAGCATGTGCTTGTCGAGCGTCAGGTCGGCCACCACGCGCTTCAACCGCGCGTTCTCGTCTTCGAGCTGCCGAAGCCGGCGAAGCTCGCCCACGCCCAGGTCGGCGTACTTCTTCTTCCAGACGTCGAAGGTCGCTTCGCTGATGCCGAGCTGCCGACAGGCGTCGGCGACGGGCGTTCCCGCCTCGACCTGGCGAAGTACGTAGGCGATCTGTTCCTCGGAGAACTTCGAGCGCTTCATGGATCCCTCCCGAGAGGTTGGGGACCTCGAAGCCGCCAGACGACTCCAGCTTCAAACTGCCGTCGTTTTCTGGGAGGACGTCAGTTCTTGGGGGTTCGGTCGCGGGCGCGTCGTCAGTGGGCCAGCGCCCCACCCATCCATGCCGCCAACGCGAGCGCCGCACACCAGAGCGCCGCGCGGGTGAGCGGCGACACCGTGCGGTTCGGCACGGCGAGCGTCGAGGGCGCACCGAACGCCCGGCGCGCCTCGCCCACCGTCACCGCGACCGCCACGAGCCACGCCAGCGCGAGCGCGAACAGCAGCCCCACGTGCCGGGTCTGGGCCAGGTCGCGTGCGGTGCCGAGCCAGAGCCACACTCCCGGCGTGCCGGGCACGCCGGCCAGCGACAGCAGTGCGTAGAGCCCGGCGGCGCCGCTGAGCGGATGGCGGCGGAACAGCACGGACGGCGCGTCGGCCGCATCGCCCGACACCGGCAGGAATCGCGCGAGCGCGCACGCCCCGGTGAGCGCGACGGCGAGGTGCGCGCCCCACGCCGCGAGTGCGTGCACGTCGGCACGCCCCGCCACGAGCGACGCCAGCACGAGCGTGCCCTGCAACGAAGCGAGCGTGCCCACGCGGCGCTCGGGCCGGCGCTGGGTCGCGAGCGTCGCCGCGGCGGCGACCAGCCCGACCACGGCGCACAAGGTCAGCATGGGACCCACCAGTGCCACGCCCGCCGCGAACTCGCCGAGCCCCTGCACGCGTGCCACGAGCAGCGCGGCGCCCGACACCTGCAGGCCCGCGACCACGAGCGGCGCCAGTGCGGACGGCGCGCCGTGCAGCACGTCGGCCACCCAGAAGTGGAACGGCGCGCCGCCGAGCAGCACGAGCCCGGCCAGCAGCGTGAGCGCGAGCGCCGAACCCCAGAGCGCGTAGGCATCGAGGTGCAGCGCCAGCGCCGGCCACTGCTCGGCGCTGACCGCGGTGCCCGCCGCGATCGCGAGCAGCGACTCGCCCGCCCAGGCCAGCGCGAATGCCGCCCCCAGCACCCACGCCAGCTTGAGCGCGGCCTCGCTCTGGCGGCGGTCCTCGCGTTCGCGCGCGAGCAGCGCCACCGCGAGCGCGGCCGCGAGCGCCGCACGCGCGGGCGTGACGCCTTCGGGCCGCGCGATCCACCACGCGAACGGCGCCAGCGCCAGCCACGGCAGCAGCGCCGCGAGCACCGCGGCCGCGCCACGGCGCGGCGGCTGCGCGAGCTGCAGTGCGAGCGCACCGGCCAGTGCCGCGGCCAGCAGGCCGGCGAGCGCCGGCACCGATGCGAACGCGGCGTTCATCGCAGCAGCGGCAGCACCAGCGCGAGCACGCTGAGCCCGATCAGGAAGAGCAGGTACTCCTGCGCGTCGCCCGTGTGCAGGTCACGCGCGGGCGCGCCGAGCCCGCGCAGCAACGCGCCGACCGCGGCGGCCAGGCGTCGCTCCACGGTCACGACGAGCCGGAACACGTTGAGCGCGAAGTCGCGCGCCGTGGCGCCCGCGGCGATGGGCCCGCGCAGCAGCGCGGGCATTTCGGTGGCCGTCACGCTGCGCGGCCGCGGCGCCAGCGCCAGCACGCAGGGCGCGAGCCCGAACGCCGCCTCGAGCGCGGTCACGCGCAGCCCTCCGGCCAGCGCGAGCGCGATGGCCACGGGACCGAGCGCGGTCACCACCAGCGCGGGCGCCGCGCCGAGCCAGCGCCACGGATCGGTGCGCACGACCGCGCGGCGTTCGGGCGCCTCGACCACGCGCCGCAGCGACAGCGCCGCCGCCAGGTACACCGGCGCGGCGAGCGCGAGGTATTCGCCGATGCGCCAGCGGCCGCTCGCGTACACGGCCTCGGCCAGCAGCACGCCGGCGAGCGATGTGAGCGACATCCAGCCGGCGAGCCGCCAGAGCCGCGCGCGCTCGGGGCCGCGCCGCCCGCTCGCGCCGCGCACTTCGGCGGCGAGCGCCAGCAACCGCCCGCCCGCGGCGGCGAACCACAGCAGCAGCACCGCTTCGCGCGGCACCACGTCGAGCGCCACGAGCAGCGCGGCGAGCGCCGAATCGAACACCGCCAGCCAGCGCAGCGACGCGGTCCACGTGGTGCGCGAGTACGCGCGCAGCACCGCGAGCGCGGCGGCCAGCGCGAGCAGCACGACCGCCAGCTCGCGCATGAGCGGTCCGCCCATCCACGCGCCCGACTGCCGCCACAGCACGAGGAACCCGGCCGCCGGCAGCACCGCGGGCAGCCACGGCCCGGCGTACGGCAGCGGCCCGGTCAGGTCGGCGAACGGCCGCGACGCGGGCAGGGCGCCGAGCAGTTCGAGTCCCGCCCACAGCACCGCGAGCGCCTCGAGCGCGCGCAGCGGCGCGAGCGGATCGCGCTCGGCCGGCATGGCCGGGCGCGAGAGCTGCGGCATGTCGAGCACGGTGGCGAGCCCCGCACGCACAGGCACGGCCGGCGGCGCGGGCGGCAGCGGTGCGGGCAGCGCCGCGTGCAGCGCGGCCGCCAGCCACAGCGCCATGGCCGGGCGCCGCAGCCAGCCCCAGCGCGCGATCTGCTCGCGCGGCTCGGCGGCGCCGCGCGCCCACAGCCAGAACGCGAGCGCCACCAGTTCCACGCCGAGCGCCGCGCGCCACAGTCCGTCGAACGCCAGCAGCGCCACGCCGCCCGCGCACGCCGCCAGCCCCGCGGCGAGCGGGGTCGCGAACGCGCGGAGCGCGGGCAGGTGCAGGGTGCGGCTCATCAGTCGTGCAGCTCGTGCGCGTCGGAGACGAGCGGCGAATCGGCGAAGCGCTCGCGCGCACCCGCGATGCGCGCGACCAGCGCCACGGCCACGAGCGTCGCGGCCAGCGCCGCTCCCGCGGGCGCGCCCGCGCCCGTCACGTCGGCACGGCGCGCAGCCGTGGCGAGCAGTTCGAGCCCGAGCCCGAGCGAAGCGAACGCCAGCGTCGCGCGGCGCGCGTGGCGGCGCATCATGAGGTGCAGCAGCCCCGCGCCCAGCACGAGCACGCCGAGCGATGCGCGGCGCGCGTCGAGCGGCGCGAGCGTGGACGACTGGCGCGACACGGCGGCCAGCAGCAGCAGCGCCAGCGCGCCGCCCAGCGGCAACGCCACCACGCCGGCTTCGAAGCCGCCGCGGCGCCGCGTGCGCGGCCGCGGCCCGTCGAGCCCGCGCGCGCCCGCGAACCACGCCACCGCGAGCCACGCCGCCGTCCACGCGGCACGCACGCGCCAGCCGTCGGCCAGTTCGACGCACAGCGCCACCGCCACCGCGATCACCAGTGCCGCCACGCCGCTCGGGCGCCGCCCGGGCAGCAGCGTCGCCACGATGATCGCGAGCGGGATACCCAGCAGCCGCGCGAGATCGGCGACCGAAAGCGCGGTCCAGGCGTCGAGGAGGTGCATGGGGCCTCCGCGCGGGCGAAACGAACGGCCGCGGCCCGGCGCGCGAACGTCGCGGCCGGTCGTGCGGCGACGGACGGATGCTACTGCGGAATGTGGAGGGCTTCGGCCGCCTTGAGCGCGGCGAGGAACGCGTCCGGAGTGGCGGCATCGCGCAGCGCGCGGCGCACGGTCTCCTCCTTCAGCAGGCGCGAGATGTTCGCGAGCACCTTCACGTGCAGGGCGCCGCCGGATTCGGGCGCGACGAGCAGCACGAACAGCGTGGCGGCCTCGCCGTCCACCGATTCGTACTCGATGCCTTCGGCCGACACGCCGCACGCGGCCACGAGCCGGTCCACGAGGCGGGCCTTGCCGTGCGGGATCGCGATGCCGTTGCCGATGCCGGTGGACATCATGGCTTCGCGGCGCAGGACGCGGTCGAGGATCTCGCCCTGGCTCGCGAGCCCGTGGGCGGACTCGAGCAGGTCCACCAGTTCGGCGATGGCCTCGCGCTTGGTGCGGGCCTTCAGCCGGGTGGTGACGGCCTGCGGATTGAGCAGTTCGGAGAGCCGCATGACGGAAGTTCCGGGGCGGAAAGGAAGGTCGGTAGGAGCGCGGCTGCAACCTAGGGACCGGACGGCCATGCGTCAAGCGTGCGCGAGCACGGTTGGGTGGTTTCGCGCAGCCGGAGCGCGGGTTTCCTGTGCTATGGTCGTGCGTGAGCACCACCCGATCGCACCTCGCACGACACCACCGAGGCCATCCCCAGTGACCCAGGCCGGTGCACGCAAGCACGGACACCCGCAAGGAGGCGAGTGATCCCATGAAGCAGCAGCACATCGGATTCAAGGACCTGCTCGAGCGGCTCCTGCCGATCGAACAGCTCCCTCCGGTGGACCGCATGCGCGTCCATCGCGCGCTCCGTTCCGGAGTCGCCGCCGAGGTCGAACGCGCCGCGCTGCACGCGATGGACCTGCTCGAACAGCAGGGCGCGCTCAAGCGCATGCCCGCCGAGGGCTCGGGCCTGTCGCCCGTGGTGCGCTACCAGTCGCGCGACCAGCAGGACATCATCACGCTCGAGATGCCGGGCCCGCGCATGCGCGACGGCGTGCTGATCCAGTCGCGCACGTCGCTGCCCACGCAGGCGCCGGCGCGGCTCGACCAGGTCCGCCGGCTCATCCGGCTCGACGACCCCATGATCTTCTCCGACCCGCGCACCGGCACCACCCGCGCGGGCCTGCTCGTGCAGCTCGAACAGGCGGGCCGCGAACTGCTCGGCTCGGCCGAGCTGCGCTGGTTCGGCAAGGACGACGAGCTCGAGCCGACCGAAGCGCAGCCGCTCGACGCTGCGCTGGCCGAGGACGCGCGCGCACATCCCGGCAACCTGTTCTACTGCCCCGACACCGAGAAGAGCGCGCCGCTCACCGTGGCGGCTCGCGCGCTCGGCGCGCGTTCGGCCGTGGTCGCCGCGGTCACCGCGAGCGACGGCACCGCGCTCGGGCACATCGAGGCGCTGAGCCCGGAGGCCGACGCGTGGCAGGGCGCCGACCTGGCCATGATCGCGCTGCTCGCCGACTTCTGCGGCGGCGTGGTCGAGCGCGCCGCGCGCATCGAGAAGCTGGTGTTCGTGGACCCGCTGACGGCCGCGTACAACCGCTCGTACTACGACCTGCAGGTGCGCAACGAAATCGCGCGCGCCCAGCGCGAACAGAGCTCGCTCGCGCTGCTCATCTGCGACATCGACGACTTCAAGAGCTTCAACACGTCGTTCGGCTACGAGGCCGGCAACCAGGTGCTCGTGCAGGTGGCGCAGGTGCTGCGCGCCGGCGTGCGCCCGTTCGACACCGTGGCGCGCTGGGGCGGCGAAGAGTTCGTCGTGCTGCTGACGCCGCCGGTGCTCGAGGAAGACGTGCTCGCGATCTCCGAACGACTGCGCGCCGCGGTCGAGAAGACCGCGATCCGGCTCGAGGGCCTGGACGGCCGCGCCCACCGCGTGAACGTCACCACGAGCATCGGGATCGCGATGTTCCCCGACCACGCCGAGTCGCCGCAGGAACTCTGGCGCGCCGCGAACACCGCGCTGCTCAAGGCCAAGCGACCGCCCAAGAACCAGGTGGTGTTCTACCGGCCGCCGGCGGGCGGCCGCGCCCTGCACCTCAAGTGAACGCGACGCCGCCGGCGACTACCGGCGGCGTTCGTACGAGGTGATCCGCGGCGCCACGGGCAGTCCGAGCACGTAGCGCGCGGTGAACGGCGGCTCGAACACGCGCTTCGTCCAGCGCGACGAATCCTGCAGCGGCGCCGTGAACGCCGCGGCGACGGCGGGCACGTGCGTGAGGAACGCCTCGTCGGTGGACGACGCCAGCACGATGTCGCCGAGCGGCGCGCGCGGCGCCGCGGCGAGCGAGTCGGGTCGCGCGATGCGCAGGCGGTCCGCCGGCACGCGTGCCTGGAAGTGCGGGTTGCCCGCGATCTCGACCTGCGCTCCCGCGGCCAGCCGCGGCGCGAGCCAGCGCTCGACCGCCAGCCGTGTGTCGAACGCCTGCGTGCAGGTGAGCGCGAACCCGCCGGTGCACGCGATGAGCGCGTAGGCGGCGATCAGGCCGCGGCGGTTGCCTTCGCACAGCACCGCGAACGCCCGCGTGCCCAGCGGCACCACGAACAGCAGCAGCGGCAGCAGGAAGCGCGGGTAGACGTAGCCCACGGGCGCGACGAACGCGAGCAGGTAGAGCGCGCACGCGATCGCGCGCGCTTCGAGCCCGCGCCACGGCAGCCGCCGCGTGAGCGCGGTGACGAGCGCCATGACGGCCGCCCACCCGAGCGCGAGCGGCAGCAGTTCCAGCGTGCGCAGCCCGAGCTGCGCGAAGCCCGCCGGCGTGGCCGCGAACGTGCGCTCGTAGCGCGCGTCCTCGAACACGAAGCGCAGGTGCTCGCGCCACCCGGGCAGTCCCCACGGCAGACGCCACACGAGCGCGTACGCGCACACCGCCGCGAGCGGCGGCAGCAGTGCCGCACGCGCGCCGGCGTTCGGCGCCAGCCGCGGCGCGCGGCGCATGGCGACCAGCGTGGCCACGAGCGCGAACGGCGCCGCCTGCTCCTTGGTGCACACCGCGAACGCGGCGCACGCCCCTGCCGCCGCCAGCGTGCGCAGGCGCCGGCCGTGCTCGGCCAGGTGGAACGCGGCCCACAGCCAGAACAGGTAGTGCACGTCCACGTTGGTGGTGCGCGCGTAGTAGACGAACGTGGCCGAGCCCGCCAGCAGCAGCGCCGCGAGCCATGCGCGGGGCGAGCCCGCGCGGCGCGCCTCGCGCATCGCCATCCACACGATCAGCAGCGCCGCGAGCAGCGTGGTGCCGCGCGCGGCGAGCGTGAGCGCCTGCACCGACCATTCCGGGTGCGCGAAGCCCCACGGGTACGCGGCCGAGGGCTGCCCGAGTTCGCCGCTCGACTTGAAGGCCACCAGCAGCGGCAGCATGGGTGCGGCCATCACGAGGTAGGGCACCGGTCCGTACGATGACGACCAGTGCGGCCCGAACTTCTGTGCGAGCGCCTTGAGCACCGAGCCGGGGGCGGTGTTGTCCACGTCCCACGACCACTGCGGGTGCATCCCCCACGTGATGCCGGCGAGCAGCAGGACCGCGATCACCAGCAGCGCGAGCGGCTCGGCGGGCGACGTCGGACGCGGCGGGCCCTGCGGCGAAGGCGCATCCATGCGCGCGGGGCCGGGCTTACGGCGCACTCAGGTCGATGATCGCGGCCGGTGCGGTCTGGTCGAGCGAAGCGATGACCTGGATCACGTTGGAGACGGTGGACCAGTTGCCGGCGGCGTCCTGCGCGCGCACGGCGATGTAGTAGGTCGCGCCGGACGTGAGCCCGCCGAACGCGAACGACTGGTAGGAGCCGGGCGCGCCGGGTTGCGGTTCGCTGGCCAGCGCGGTGGCCGAGCCGAAGTTCAGGTCGGTGATCGGCAGGTTGCTCCAGCGCAGGTCGTAGGCCGCGGCGCCGGTGCCGGTCGGCAGGTCCGCCGGCGCGGTCCACGTGAGCAGCATCTGCGAGTCGCTCACGTTGCGCGCGGCGAGGTCGCTCACCGGCGTCGGGCCCGAGAGGTCCGGGGCCGGAGAGGCGCTCCAAAAGGAACCGGCGTCGCTGCCCCCCCATCCGGCAGCCCTGGCCATGGAGCCCGTGCCGAGCCGGGCGTCGAAGTTGCGCACGCTGGTGGTGTCGAGGAACCGGGGCGAACCGCTGATCGACAGCGAGTCCGCGGCCATGCGCACGCACCACGGCTTGCCCACGCCGGGAGCGCTGGTGCCGAAACCCGCCATGTAGATGAGCGAGTCGCGCGACATCGGGCCGTAGAAGACGTTGTTGTTCGCCACGAGGTGACCCTGTGCGACGCTCACGGGCACGTAGAGCGCCGCGCGGTTGTTCGACCGCGGCGAGTTCCCGTGCGTGTAGAAGATGTTGCTCCGCAGCGTCATCGTGCCGGTCCACGTGGTCGAGCCGCCGACGTCGAAGCCGAGCGTGCCGAGCGTGGGGTTGAAGCCGACGACCGTGCAGTGGTCGATCAGGATCGGGCCCATGTTCGAGCCGTTGATCAGCAGGCCGGAATCCTTGCCCACGAACGTGCAGTTCGTGAGCGTGTCCCAGCGCGCGGCGTCCTGGTAGACCATGGCGGCGCCGTACGACGAGTTGCCGTACTGCTTCACCACGACGCGGTCGTACGTGTTGTTCATGACCGTGCCCGGGAAGCTGCCCGAGCCCGAGCCGAAGAACTGCACCTCGCCCGCGCCGCCCATTTCGATCGTGTCGCGCGCCCACAGGTTGCCCTGCGTGAAGTCGCGCTGCATGAACCAGCCGGCTTCGTCGCAGCTGCCGGTGCAGTTGTTCACCAGGTCCCAATGGCTGTCGAGGAACTGGCAGTTGCGCACCCAGAACAGCTTGAAGAACGACGACGACACGCCGCCCGAACCGACGACTTCGTTCCAGCGGTTGCGCGCGAACACGCAGCGGTCGAGCGCGCGCAGTCGCACGGTGTGCGAACCGCCGCTGACCACGTTCAGGTTGAACGTGCAGTCCACGATCGTGTCGCGCTCGGCCACGGGCAGCGAGTCGATTTCGTTCCCGTAGAACCAGAAGCGTTCGCTGTTCACGGTCAGCCGCGCGAGCACGCAGTCGTCCGCGGCCCACAGGTTCGAGCGCGACCCGAACACGAGGCAGTCCGCGATCGAGTCGCGCACGCCGGTCAGGTCGAAGCCGTTGTTCAGGGTCATGCCCTTGATCGTCACGTCGGTCTTGCCGAGGATCCCGCTCGGCGTGATCACGACCGCGCCGGGGTTCTTGAGGTTGCCGACGTACGTGATGCGCGCGCTCGGGCTGCCGTTGACGGCCGGGACCGGGAAGTGCGCGTAGGTGCCGTCTGCGATCCAGATGACGTCGCCGGCGACGGCCGAGGCGTTCGCCTTGGAGATCGTGCGCCAGGCGGTGGCGAGCGTCGCGCCCGTGTTCGTGTCGCTGCCCGTCGGGCTCACGTAGCGCGTCGCGGCACCCGCGTTCGTGACGAACGCGAAGCAGGCGGACAACGCGGCGACGACGGCGAACCGGAACGATGGCCGTCGGAACGATGCGGACATGGGCTGCGGTGACTCCTCGCTGAGTGGACTGCCGAGCGCTCCGTCCTACCCCGAAGGCCGGAAGGAGGCACCCGGAATCTGCACGTCGTGTGCCACGCGGCGGCCGCGTTCGGCCGGACTCCGGCACTGTGCCACAACCAGTTAGCCGGGCGCGAGGGGCGTCCGGAGCGGGGTGTGGCACCCGGGGCGGGCAGAATGCGGCCGGGCGTGGCTGGAATGCAACGAATCGGCGCGTTCCGGGCTCCCTCCGGAGCCCGGGAGTTCAGCGGGGCAACGCCTTCCGGATCGCGCGCACGATGGCGTTCAGCTTGGAGTCGCGCATGAGCCACGACAGGTCGCCGTCCACCTTGAACCGCACCATGGGATCGCCCGGCGACGACTCGACGGCGTTGCGCACGCGCACCACCACGGTGCGCACCTCGACGGACATCTTCTGCGACACGTCCACCAGCCGGAACAGCGCCCGGCCGAGCTTGCTGGAAGGATCGAACTTCGCGGGGGGCGCGTCGGCATCATGGCTCATGCGTGAACCGGATGGCCTTTCACGGCGCGGAACGTCAGTGCGCCGTTCGACACCCCCACCTCGGCGAGATCGCCGGGCTGGTACGTGCCTTCGAGGAGCTGCATGGCGAGCGGGTTCTGGAGCCGTCGCTGGATGGTGCGTTTGAGCGGCCGCGCCCCGAAGTGGGCGTCGTAGCCCTCCTCGGCGAGCAGGTCGAGTGCCGCATCGCTCAGCACCAGCCCGACACGCCGCTCGGCGAGCAGCATGCGGACGTGGTCCACCTGCAGCTCGACCACCTGGCGGATGTGGGCGCGCGTGAGCGAGTGGAAGATCACGATGTCGTCGAGACGGTTGAGCAGTTCGGGACGGAAATGCGCGCGCAGCGCCCGCTGCACGTGCGCCTCCATGGCGGCACGGTCGGCCTCGCCGAACTCGAGGATCGCGTCCGAGCCGAGATTGCTGGTCATGATCACGATCGTGTTGCGGAAATCCACCGTGCGCCCCTGCCCGTCGGTGAGCCGGCCGTCGTCGAGCAGCTGGAGCAGCACGTTCAGCACCTCGGGATGCGCCTTCTCGACTTCGTCGAGCAGCACGACCGAGTACGAGCGCCGCCGCACCGCCTCGGTGAGCGCGCCGCCTTCCTCGTAGCCGACGTAGCCCGGGGGCGCGCCGATCATGCGCGCCACGGTGTGCTTCTCCTGGTACTCGCTCATGTCGAGCCGCACGACGGCCTTTTCGTCGTCGAACAGGAACTCGGCGAGCGCGCGGGCGAGTTCGGTCTTGCCGACGCCCGTGGGACCGAGGAACAGGAACGAGCCGCTCGGGCGCTTCGGGTCCTGCAGGCCCGCGCGCGCGCGGCGCACGGCCTCGGACACCACGCGCACGGCCTCGTCCTGCCCGATCACGCGCTGGTGCAGCCGCTCCTCCATCTTGAGCAGCTTCTTCACCTCGGTCTCGAGCATCCGCGACACCGGCACGCCGGTCCACTTCGCCACGACCTCGGCGACGTCCTCTTCGTCCACTTCTTCCTTCAGCATGCGGCGCGTCTGCTGCACGAGCGCGAGCCGCGCCGCCTCCTGGTCGAGCTGGCGCTGCAGCACGAGCAGGTCGTTGTTGCGGATGCGCGCGATGGTGCCCAGGTCGCCGGCGCGCTCGGCGCGCGCCTCGTCGAGCTTGAGCTGCTCGCGCTCCTTCTTGAGGTCGCGGATCTTCGAGACCGCGGCCTTCTCCTTCTGCCAGTGCTCGTCGAGCGACTTCTGCTCGGCCTTGAGCCGGTTCAGTTCGAGGTCGAGCCGCCCGAGCCGTTCCTTGGTGGCGGCGTCGGTCTCCTTGGCGAGCCCGATGCGCTCGATCTCGAGCTGGCGCACGCGCCGAGAGATCTCGTCGAGTTCGACGGGCATGGAGTCGATCTCCATGCGCAGCCGCGACGCGGCTTCGTCGATCAGGTCGATCGCCTTGTCGGGCAGCTTGCGGTCAGGAATGTAGCGGTGCGACAGCATGGCCGCGGCGACGAGCGCCGCGTCCTTGATGCGGATGCCGTGGTGCACTTCGTAGCGTTCCTTGAGCCCGCGCAGGATCGCGATCGCGTCCTCGACGCTCGGCTCGCCCACCACGATCGGCTGGAAGCGCCGCTCGAGCGCCGCGTCCTTCTCGATGTGCTTGCGGTACTCGTCGAGCGTGGTGGCGCCCACGCAGTGCAGCTCGCCGCGCGCGAGCGCGGGCTTGAGCAGGTTGCTCGCGTCCACCGCGCCTTCGGCGCCGCCGGCGCCGACGAGCGTGTGCAGCTCGTCGATGAACAGCACCACGCGGTTCTCGGCCGTGGTGACTTCCTTGAGCACCGCCTTGAGCCGGTCCTCGAACTCGCCGCGGAACTTGCTGCCCGCGATGAGCGCGCCGAGATCGAGCGCGATGACGCGCTTCTCGCGCAGCGACTCGGGCACGTCGCCCGACACGATGCGCTGCGCCAGCCCCTCGACGATCGCGGTCTTGCCCACGCCGGGCTCGCCGATCAGCACGGGGTTGTTCTTCGTGCGGCGGCTGAGCACCTGCACGACGCGGCGGATCTCGTCGTCGCGGCCGATGACCGGGTCGAGCTTGCCGGTGCGCGCGGCGGCGGTGAGGTCGCGGCCGTACTTGCTGAGCGCCTGGTACTTGTCCTCGGGGCTGTCGTCGGTCACGCGCTGCCCGCCGCGCACGGTGGCGAGCCCCTTGAGGATCGCCTCGTCCGTCACGCCGGCGCGCGCCAGCGCGCGCTGCGCGCCGTTCGGGAACGCGGCGTCGGCGAGCGCGAGCAGCAGGTGCTCGACCGAGACGAACTCGTCCTTCAACCGTTCCGCGTGCGTCGCCGCGCGCTCGAGCACCGAGCGCAGCGCGTCGCCGAGGTACGGCTGGCCGCCCTGCACGCGCGGCAGGCGCGCGAGCGCCGCGTCGTTCGCGGATTCGATCGCGGCCGGCTGGACGCCGAGCTTGGCGAGCACGGCCGCGGTCGTGCCGCCTTCTTCCTGAAGCAGCGCCGCGAGCAGGTGCTCGGGCTGCAGTTCCTGGTGCGCGCGGTCGCGCGCCACGCGCTGGGCGCGTTCGAGCGCTTCGCGCGACTTCACCGTGAAGTGTTCGAGATTCATGACGGGATCACCTCCGTGCGAACCGATGCGGAAGTTAGCACAGGGGTGCGCGGCCACTCGGGCCCGCGCGTCAGGTGTGCGTCACGCCTGCAAGGAAGCGGTCAGGCGGCGCGTCCGAGCCACGGCAGCACGATCGGCATGAGCCGCTTGGCGAGCTCGGGGAACTCCATGGACAGCGTGACCGCGCGCTGCAGCGTGGCCCACTGCGGCGCGTGCGCCTCGAACTGGATCGCCAGCTCCATGAGTTCGGCGCGCACCTGCTCGCGGCGGTCCTCGCCCACGCCGTGCCGGCCGGCGTCGCTCGCCAGCGTGGCGATGCCGATCGCGTCGGGGTCGCTGAAGCCGGTGTCGTCGGTGTTGCGCTGGACCGGCTTGCCGGTCAGGCCGAGCACCGGCGACGTGCGCAGGAAGTCTTCGGTCGCACGCGCGGCCGCGGCGTCGTCGAGCTCGGGCAGCGCGGGTGCCGGCGCGGCCGGCTGCTGCGACACGGGCGGCGTCGGCGGCGCGGTGGACGGCGGCGGCGAAGCCGGCGCGGCCGGCGCCGGCGTCGCCCTCGGAGTCTTCGGCGCCTGCGGCGCCTGCGGCGCAGCGGCACGCAGTTCGCGAGCCGCGGCGTCGGCGGCCGCCTCGAGCGCGTTCAGCCCCAGCATGTCCTTGAGCTTGCCGCGCGGCGCGGCGCTCTTGCGCGGCTTGCCCGCACGCACCGGCTTGCGCGCGGCCGGCGCCGCCGCAGGAGGCGCGGGCACCGCCGGAGTCGCGGCAGGCTTCGCCGCCTCCGCCTGCGGCACGGCCGATCGCGCCGGCGTCTTCACGATCCCACCGGCTTTGCCGCTCGCCGCGGGCGGCTCGCCCGGAAGCCGGGCCGGACCCGCCGGCTCCGACACGTCGGGACGCAGCGCTTCGGTGCGCTGGATGTGCAACGACGCGGGCTTCGGTTCTTCGGCCACCGGCGGAGGAGCCGCGCTGGAAGCCGGCGACTTGAGCTGCACCTTGAGCTGCGGCGGAGCGGGCGAGCCCGCTTCGCGGCCGTCGGTACCGGGCATCGCCGCGAGATCGGCCAGCGAATCGCCCTGCGACAGCACCACGGGATTCGAACCCGCCGCGGGCAGGTCGAGCACCGGGAAATCGTCTTCCTGCACCGCGCGCCGCGTCGGCTCGGCGGCATTCGGCGTGGAAACGGGCGGCGGCACGCCTTCGCGGTCCACCGTGGCGACGAGCGCCTCGAGGTAGGCCGTGGCCTCGGCGCAACCACGCGCGTACCACTCGCGCAGCGTGCGGCCGTCGGCCTTGCCGTGCGAAGGCGAGAACGAGATCCGGCGGAAGCGCTCCGAGCGCGTCATGTCGCCCGGCCACACGCGCTGGAGCACGGTGAGCGTGTTCTGGCGCCAGTGCTTGAAGCCGGTGTCACGGGAGCTGGCGTTGCGCAGGGTGCCGAGCGCGGTGATCTGCTCGGCGAGCATCTGGCGGCAGCGCTGCACGTGTTCGTTCACGCCGCCCTCCCGCTCGTGCGCCTACCAGTCCGCGAAGCGCTCCTCGCGCCACGGGTCGGCTTCGTTGTGGTAGCCGTTGCGTTCCCAGAAGCCCGGCGCGTCGCGCTCGACGAGCTCGATGCGGCGGATCCACTTCGCGCTCTTCCAGAAGTAGCGCCGGGGCACGACGAGACGCAGCGGCCAGCCGTGTTCCGGCGTGAGCGGCTGACCGTCGTGCAGGTCGGCGAGAAGAACGTCATCGGCGAGGAGCTCCGTGAGGGGCAGGTTCGTGGTGAAGCCCTGCTCCGCGTGGATGATGGCGAAACGTGCTTCCGGTCGTGGGGCCGCCGCCTCGAGCACGGTGCGCAGCGAGACGCCGTCCCAACGGTTGTCGTAGCGGCTCCACCGCGTGACGCAGTGGATGTCGCTGTGCACTCGCGTGCGCGGCAGCCGCCCGAACTCTTCCCAGTTCCAGCGCTGCGGACGCTCGACGAGTCCGTCCACCGTGAAATCCCAGTTCGCCAGGTCCACGTCGGGCACGAGACCGTGGTGGAGCACCGGCCACTTCTCGGTCAGCACCTGTCCCGGGGGAAGCCGGGGTTCGAGGCGCGGACTTTCCACGATATCGGCCGGTGTCTTGTCGGAGTTCATGACGGAATGTTCCCTGGCGAGGGTGGGTTCGGGACCGCGGAAACGCGGCGGAACCCTGCCGGGCCACCGCCGCACTGTCAAAGATGCGCCGGCACCCGGCTGCGGTGCGCGCCGAGGCGCGTCAGTCCGGGTCCGGCCGGGCCGTCCGCCGCCGCTTGGTCTCGCCCGCGCGGCGTTTCGCCTCGACCCGGCGCTCCCGGGCGGCGCGCGTCGGCTTCGTCGCCACGCGCGGCTTGGGCTTGCGCCGCCGCGCCTCGAGCGCCTCCCACACGCGCTCCAGCGCCGCCTCGCGGTTGCGCGCCTGCGAGCGGCTCTCGGTGGCGATGCGCACGAGGCCCGTGGGCAGGTGGCGCACGCGCACGCTCGACTCGGTCTTGTTCTTCTTCTGTCCGCCGGGGCCGGACGAGCGGTAGGCCTCGACCTCGCACTCGGCGAGCAGGCGCTGGAGGTGTTCGGGCAGTGGCATGGCGTCAGGTTAACCGGCCGGTTTTCACCGTGGAAGCACCGTGTGCACGCTGGCTAGAGTCACGCTGTGCCCATTCCTCCCTTTTCGATCTTCAGCGCGGTCTCCGAACTGTTCGTGACCGCCGGCGTGCTGTTCGTGGTCCGCCGCAACTGGACCCGCCGCCCGTTCCCGTTCCCCGTGTTCCTCGCCACGGCATTGTTCGAGGGGCTGGTCAACGTCATGTACATGGCGAACCGCGCGTCCGAAGCCTCCGCCGGCCACGCGACGGCCGCCGCCCTGCCGGCCGGCATAAAGGTGGCGTTCGCGCTGCACGGCCTGCTCAGCCTGGTCGGCTACCTCGTGTTCGTGGTGCTCGGCGTGTTCGCGCACCAGGAGCAGCAGCGCGGGCGCTTCTTCTTCCGCGAACGCCCCGCGCTCACGTGGTCGTTCCTCGTGCTCTGGACCATCAGCATCGTGTCTGGCGAGGCGATCTTCGCCCTCCGCTACCTGCGGTGAGCCGCCCGCGCACCACGCGCGCCGCACGGCTGCGCGCACCGCTGCTGGTCGCCCTGTGGGTGCTGCTCGCGTTCGAGGCCGCCGGCGGACTGGTGATCTTCTTCTCCCGCCTCGCCGCAGGCTCGACTCCGGGCGAGGCGCTGCACGTGATGGCCGGGCTCGCGCTCACGCTGGTCTACGCCGCCTACCAGTGGGCGCACTGGGCACGCGTGGCCCCGTGGCGGCCGCGCCTCGACCACGCGCTGGGACTGATCGCCGCGCTCGCACTGGCGCTCACGCAACTGAGCGGACTCTGGTTGGGCGCGGTGTGGTGGAACTCGCGGCTCGGCGGAACGGGGATCGCGCCGTATCCCGCGTGGCTTTCCGGCGCGCACAACGTGATGAGCATGTTCGTGCTGACGTTCGTGCTCGCACACCTCGGCGCGGTGCTGCAGCGCGACCGGCGTCGTTAGCCGCTCGGCGCCGGAGCGCAATCACGCGACGCTTTCCCTTCCGACGCCGGTTCGGCCGTGCGCTATCCTGCACGCGCCATACCACCCGCGAACGTAGGAGCCCCCCCTGTCCCGCGACTCGAACTCCACGCCCGATCCGTCGCTCCACGAGACCAGCGAGCTGCTGCGGCTGGCCAAGGACGGCGACGACCGCGCGCGCGAAGTGCTGCTCGCCCGCTACCTGCCGCGCCTGCAGCGCTGGGCGAGCGGCCGGTTGCCGGCGTGGGCACGCTCGCTGGTGGACACCTCGGACGTCGTGCAGGACGTGTTCCTGAAGACCCTGCAGGGGCTCGACCGCGTCGAGGTGCGCGGCCCGGGAATCTTCCAGGCGTATGTTCGCCGCGCCGTCCTCAATCGTATTCGGGATGAAGTGCGCTGGGCCTCGCGCCGTCCCGGACCGGACGGCGTGCCCGAGGACCTGGCGGCACGCGAACCCACTCCGCTGGAGCGGGCCATCACCGCCGACACCCTGGCGCGCTACGAAGCCGCGCTCGAGGCGCTCGGGGAGGACGAGAGGGAACTGGTGCACCTGAGGCTCGAACTCGACTTCGGCTACGACGAGATCGCGCGCATGACCGGGCGGCCGAGCCCGGACGCGGCGCGCATGGCCACCCGGCGCGCGCTCGCGCGGGTCGCCGAGGCGATGGCCGTGGACCGGCCGGGAGCGGCGTCGTGAGCACGCCTCCTCCGGATCTCTACGAACGCCTGCTCGCCTCGCTCGCCGACGACACGCCCGCCGATTGGGGCACGGCGCACGGCGCACGTTCGCTCGATTCACTGCGCGAACTGGCACGCATCGCCGACTTCCATCGCGAACTGCAGCGCGGCGACGGCGGCGACGCCCCGCACGAATGGGGCACGCTGCTGCTGCTCGAACGCATCGGCCGCGGCACGCGCGGCGAGGTCTGGCGGGCATGGGATCGCTCGCTGCGTCGCGAGGTGGCGCTCAAGCTGGTGAGTGCCGGGGCGCTGGGCACGGCGCTCGCCGAAGCGGCACTGCTCGAAGAGGCGCGCGCCGCCGCGCGGGTGTCGCACCCGAACATCGTGGTCGTGCACGGCGTGGCGCGGCACGGCGAGCACGCCGGGCTGTGGATGGAGTACGTGCGCGGCGCCTCGCTCGCCGCACGCGTGCACGCCTCCGGACCGTTGCCGGCGCGCGAGGCCGTCGCGCTCGCGGCCGACGTGGCGGGCGCGCTCGCCGCGCTGCACGCGGCCGGCGTGCTGCACCGCGACGTGAAGCCGGCGAACCTGCTGTGCGCCGAGGACGGCCACTGGGTGCTCGCCGATTTCGGGCTCGGCGTCAGCCGCGACCGCCGCGACGCGCCGGCACCGGCCGCCGCGGGCACGCCCATGTTCCTCGCGCCCGAACTGTTCGCCGGTGCGCCGCTCTCGGCGGCCAGCGACCAGTACGCGCTCGCGCTCACGCTGTGGTTCGCGCTCACGGGACGCGACGCGCTCGCCGCGGGCTCGCTCGACGAGCGCGCGGCGCTGGCGGCGCGGCCCGAGCCGCCGCGGCTGGCCGGCGCGCTCGCGGGCGCCGACCCGGCGCTCGCCGCGATCGTCGAGCAGGCGCTCGCGCCCGATCCGGAGCGGCGCCACGCCGGTGCGAAGGCGTTCGAGCAGGCGCTGCGCGGCTGGCTCGCAGGAACGGACGGCGCCGGGCTCGAGCGACCCGCGCGCACGTTCGCCTGGCTCGCGCTCGTGGCGGTGCCGGCCGTGGTGCTGGTGGCGATGCTCGTGCTGCGGCGCTGGACCCACGAGCGCGCCGAGGCGCCGCCGGCCGCACCGCCCGCGGCGCGACCGCCGCCGGCGCCTACGACGTGAGCGCGCGATTCGTGCGCCGCACCGCGCAGGCGCGCGAACCGCTGGCCGACGGCGCACGCGTGCGCCCGGGCGACCGGCTCACGTTCGAACTCCACGTGTCGCGCGCGGCCTACGCGTACGTGCTGAACGAGGACGATCACGGCGAACGCTGGCTGCTGTTCCCGCAGCCGCGCTTCGAGCTGCACAACCCGCTGCCGGCGAACACCGACGTGGTGCTCCCGGGCACCGCGGGCGGCGCCGACCAGGCGTGGACCGTCACCAGCCGCGGCGGCCGCGAGCATTTCCTCGTGGTGGTGAGTCCCGAACCGGTCGCCGATCTCGAGGCCGAACTCGGACGCTTGCCGGCGCCGAGCCCCGCGGCCGGTGACGTACGCGAAGGTCGGCGAAGGGCCCATCGAGCGATTGCGCGGCGTCGGCGGAGTCGCGACACTGACGCGCGGAGAACGCGGCGCGCCGGCGGCCGCCGGTGCGTTCGAACGCTTCCGCGCGCTCGCGGGTCGCGAAGCCGGTGTGCGCGGCGTGTGGGTGCGGCAGTTCACGCTGGAGAATCCATGAAGCGAATCACGCTCCTCGCCTTCCTGTGCTTCACCTGCGTCGCGGCGGTCCTTCCGGGGGTCGCCGCGGCGGCCGTTCCGGCCGAGGTCGCGGAAGCGCGCCGCCTGCAGGGCGAGCTGCGCTACGCCGAGGCCGACAGCCTGCTGCGCGTGGCGATCGCGCGTCTCGACGTGAAGCCGCTCCCCGACTCGCTCGCGCTCGCCGACGCGCTGCACCTGTTCGCGGTCGGCCGCTCGGTGCGCGCGATGTTCACCGATTCGGCGGCGATCGCCGCGGCGAACCGCGCGCTCGCCATTCGCGAGCGTGCGCTGCCGCCGGGCTCCGACGCACTCGGCAACTCGCAGTTGACGCAGGTGCGCTACCAGCTCGGTGCCGGGCACACCGACGAGGCGGTGGCCATGCTCCGGCGGCTGGTGGCGTTGCGCACCCCGTACGCCACCCCTCGCGACACGATCCTGCCCGAAGCGTGGCGCGGACTCGGGTTCGCGCTTCGGGACCAGGGCGACGCCGCCGCCGCGGTGGCCGCGTTCGATTCCACGCTCGCGCGCCGGCGCTCGGCGCGCGGCGAGGATCGCGTCTTCGGGCTCACGCTGGCCGAACTGGGGCGCGGCCTCATGCTGCTCGGCCGGTTCGGCGCCGCACGCGATTCGATGCACCGCGCGCTCGAGATCGTCGAACGCCAGCCGGGCGCGACCTATGCCGCGGCGCTGGTGTTCGACTACATGGCCACGCTCGAACGCGCGGCCGGCAACCTCACGCGCGCGATCGACCACGGGCAGGAAGCGTTGCGGCGGATCACCAGCGGCCCGGTTCCCGATTCCACGGAGATCGCGCGGCTGCAGCGCAATCTCAGCAGCTGCCTGAACGAGCTCGGCGACTACGCCGGGACCCGCGCGCTGCTCGAAGCCACGCTGCCGATCTACCGGCGCAGCTACGGCCCGAACCACTGGCGCGTCGCCTCGCTCCTCAACTCGCTGGGCAACGCCAAGGTCGGCCTGCGGGACAGCTCGGGCCTTTCGGACCTGCGTACGGCCGAGACCATCTACCTGTCGCGGCGCGGGGGGCCGAACGCCGAACTGGCGCGCGTCCGCCACACGCTCGCGAACCTCGAACTGCTCGAGGGCCGCCCGCTCGACGCCGCGGCGACCTGCGCGCGCGGGCTGGACGCGATCTCGGGCAACTCGACGTCGTCCCTGCGGGTCGTGGTCGGGCAGCTGCACTCGCTGCGCCTGCACGCGCTGGTCATGGCGGGCGTGCGCGACACCGCGACGCTCGAGACCGCGCGCCGGGCGCTGCTCGGGTACGCGGCGGAACAGGTGCTCGATTCGTCCAGCATCGGCGACGAGGTGCATGCCGCGAACGCCCGCGCGCTCGATGCGCTCGGACGCCCGGACGAAGCGTGGGACGAGGCACTCCGTTCCGAAGCGCTCTCGCGCGAGTCCTCGAACCGCGTGGCCCGTGCACTGGGCGACGAACACGCGCTGCTGCACAGCTCGCAGGTCGGCGCGCGGCTCGACCTGTTGTGCCGGCTCGCCGCGGGTGGCGGTCCCGCCGCGGACGCGCGCTGGGCGCAGGCGTGGGATCGCGTCGTGCGCGGCCGCGGGCAGGTCCGGGCGGAACTCGCCCGCCGTCACGCGCCCGCCGCATTCGCCGGGGACACGGTGCTGACCGGTGCGCACGCACGCTGGGACGACGCGCAGCAGCAGCTCGCGCGCGCATCGCTCGACGCCGGCGCCGAGCGCAGCCCGCGTGCACGCGCGGCGCTCGATCGCGCGCGCGCCGAAGCCGCCGAACGCGAACGGCTCTACGCACGTGCGCTCGCCGAGCGCGGGCTCGCTGCCCGCGCCCGAGGCGACGCTCGACGCCGTGCGCGCGAAGCTGGCGCCGAAGCAGGCGCTCGTCTCGCTGCTCGAGGTGTACGGCGGCACCGACTCGGCGCGCGTGGTCGCGTTCGCCGCGCGTGCCGGGAGCGGCACCGTCGCCCGCGCCGACCTCGGCCTGTCCTCCGAACTGCGCGCGCTCGTGCGTGCGTGGCGCGAGCAGCTCGCGCGCTGGCCGTCGCAGGCGCGCGAGGCGCGGCTGCCGCCGAGGCGAACTGCCGCCGCGCGGGTCAGCGCGTACGCGCCCGCGTGGGACGTGCTCGCCCCGCTCGCCGGCGACGCCGAGGACGTCCTGCTGGTGGCCGACGGACCGCTCGTGTCGCTGCCGTGGCAGGCGCTGCCCGCGCCGCGCGGCCGATGGCTGGTCGAGACGGGCCCGCGCCTGCACCAGCTGCTCGCCGAACGCGACCTGCTCGACACCGCGGTCGCGACCGGCGACCGGCGCCTGCTCGCGCTGGGCGCCGCCGACTTCGGCGCCGTCACGAGTTCCGCGCAGCGTGCGAACGGTGCGCCCTGCGCCGAAGCCACGCCGACGTTCGGCGCACTGCCGGCCACGCGCGACGAGGTCGCCGGCGTCGCCCGATCGTGGCGGGAACGCGGCGCCACCGCCGAAGTCGTGACGGGCCCGGACGCCAGCGAAGCCACGCTGCGCCGCGACGCCCCGCGCGCGAACGTGCTGCACCTGGCGACGCACGGCGTCGTGGTCGGCGACTGCGGCGGTATCGCCGGGCTGCGCGGCGTCGGCGGCGTGAACCCGATCGCGCCTCCGGCTCCGCGCGCGTCACGCGCACGCCCCACGCGGGTGGGCGCCGAGCCCGCGCCGGCCGCCGATCCGTGGGCGGGACGCCGCACGTGGCTCGCGTTGTCCGGCGCGCAGCAGCCCGCGGGCAGCCGCGCCGCCGACGACGACGGCCGGCTCACCGCCGAAGAGGTGGTGACGCTCGACCTGTCCGGGCACGCGCTGGGTCGTGCTGTCCGCCTGCCACTCCGGGCTCGCCGAGAGCTGGTCACGCGAAGGCGCGCTGGGCATGCGGCGCGCGTTCGCGCTGGCGGGCGCGCGCGCCGTGATCGCGAGCGAATGGGCGGTCGAGGACGTGGCGACGCGCGAGTGGATGACCGCGCTGCATCGCGGCCTCGCCGCCGGCGAGGGCACCGCGGCCGCCATGGCGGCCGCGAGTCGCGAGGTGCTGGGCGCTCGCCGGGCGCACGGCCGCTCGACGCACCCGTTCTACTGGGCGGCGTTCATCGCGAGCGGCGACTGAGCGCGGGGGCTACCGCGAGAGGTCGATCGTCTGCGTGGTCTCGCCGCCGCGGCCGTCGCTGACCTTCACCACCACGTGGAAGCGGCTGCCCGAGAGTGCACCGCCCGGGAACTTCCATTCGATCGCTCCCGCCGGGCTCATGGTCATGCCGTCGGGCGCGGACGCGAGTTCGAAGCGCAGCGGATCGCCGTCGGGATCCACCGCCGTCACCGCGTAGCGGTACGTGCCGTCGGCGGGCAGCATCGCGGGCGGCTGCGACGTGAACGCGGGCGGGCGGTTCTCGAGCACGAACTCGCTGCTGCGCCGCGGCTCCGACCGGCTCATGCCGTCGTTGGCCACGACCTCCACGGCCCAGCGCCCACCGCGCGAGGCCGAGGCCAACGCGTAGGTGGAGCCGTTCGCCCCGTTCACGAGGCGACCGTTCTCGAACCAGCGGTAGTCGTTCGCGAGCGCGTCACCGTCCGGATCCACGCTCTCCTGTTCGGCGCGAAGTACGGTGCCGGCGGTCGTCGCGGAGATCTCGATGTGCGCCGACGCCACGCTCGGCGGCGCGTTCGCGATCCGCACTTCGGCGCGCAACGTGCGCTCGGCGCCGCCCGCGGAGCCCGGGACCGTGACGATCGCCACGACCCGGTCGTCCTTGCGGAACGCCGAAGGCGGCAGCACGGCACGCGTCTCGCCGGTGATCCGCTCGCCGTTGCGCTGCCACTCGTAGCGGCAGCTCGCGGGGTCCACGCCGTTCACCTCGACCACGGCCTCGAGCTGCGAGGTCACGTCCGGCCGCTCGGGACCGATACGGATCCCCGCATCGTGACTCTGCACGGCCACGGCGCCGCGATCGGCGCCGCGACCGCAGCCGCAGACGGACAGCGCGCAGGCGACCGCGGCCGCCGCGAGCAGGATGACGTGAACGTTGCGCATGGTTCGGTCCTCTTCGAATCGCCGGTCAGCGGGGCGCGTTCGGGTCGTGCACCCGGACGAACGCGTGCATGTCGGCGCCGGCGGTGCGCGGATCGTCCGGCGGGCGCACGATGAGCCCCCAGATCACGTTCCCCTGGTCGCCGTTCACGATCGTGGCGAACACGCGGCTGCCGATCGGGACCTCGTTCACTTCGACGGGGCCGTAGCCGATCAGGTACGGCTTCGTGTTCGTCCGCAGCGGGTACGACACGCCGTCGATGATCAGCTGGCCGCCGACGCTGCCCGAATACGTGCCCGACGCGTGGAACCCGGGCGTCTGCACGCGGGGCGGACGCGGCGTGCGCGCCGGCCGGCGGAGCAGGTCCATCGGGTCCGCGGCGGCCACCGAGGCCGCCAGCAGCAGCGCGAGCGCCGAGCACCCCATCGCGAGCTTCGAGTTCGTGGTCATGGGCGGTTCCTCCCTAGTTCCAGGTCTGGCGCCACGAGCGCACCATCAGCTTCCGGAGCCCGGCGCTGATGTCCACGGCCAGGAGCACCGCGTTCGAGGACTGCAGGATGAGCTGCTGGTTGACGAGGTCCACGGTCGGGTCGGCGAGGATGCCGTCGCCCATGGACTCCGAGCGATCGGCGGTGGTGTTGTTCGGCGAACCGTTCGCGTGGTCCGGCGCCGAGCCGTCCTTGTAGTCGAGCGAGTACAGCCACGACTGGCCGCCGCCCGTGCACGCCGCCGCGGTGGGCGCGAACGTGGGCACGAACAGCGTGCCGGCGATCAGCGTCGGGTTGCGCGTCACGCGCTCGCCGCTGTTCGACAGGTTCACGTACCAGCCGTTCGACGTGCTCGTGAGCGTCGCGAACGTGGACGTCTGGTTCCGGAGGCTGTCCGGCCGCAGCGTCACGCCGTTGCTCTTGTCCACGATGCCGTAGATGGTCTGCTGCGAGGTGGTCGAGGCGTCACCGGAGGTCATGAACTTGCCGGTGCCGAAGAAGATCATCGGCCGCCCGAGGTTGTCGGTGGTCACGGTCGGAGCCGCCTGGATCGGCTGCGTGCCGAGGAACAGGTTGGTCACGCTCCACGTGCTGCCCGTCAGGTTCACGCGCCAGATGCGGCCGGCGAGATCTCCCAGGTACAGCAGGTCGTCGTAGCCGTCGAAGTTCGTGTCGAAGGCGGTGGCCTTGGTCGTCTTGTTCGCGGTCACGGCCGAACCCAGCGCGATCGTACGCAGGATCGAGCCGTCCGCCGGGTCGATCACGAGCAGGTTCGTCTGCGCGCTGCTCGCGTCGTACCCGGTGCCGATCGCGAACACCTGCCTGTTCAGCGTGCGGTCGCGCACGAGCGTCGGGGGCGCGTACGCACCCTTGAGCGCGGTGGGGCTGACTTCCCACAGCAGGCTCGGGCTCGAGGGATTCGTGACGTCGAGCGCGAACAGGCCGTTGCCGCCCTGGCCTTCACCGCCCACGAGGATCGTCTTCCACGACCCGCCCAGGTACACGTCGTACGCCGCCGGCGTCATGTTGAGGAAGTACTGGTGGCAGTACGCCGGGTCCATGAGCGTGTACAGGTTCGGGAGCTGGTCCTTCGGGATGTAGGCCCAGAGTTCGCTGCCGTCGGCCACGCTGAAGCAGTGCAGCATGCCGTCGTTCGCGGCCACGTAGAGCACTTCCTGCCGGCTCGCCTGTGCGGCGCGGTAGGTCGCGTAGCCGGCCATTTCGTAATAGCTGTTCGGCTTGCCCACCATGACGGGGGCGGCGTCCACGATGTCGCCGAGCTTCCAGCCGTTGCGGCTGCGGCTGTTCGGCGTGGAATCGCCGCGCACGTACGTGATGATGTTGGTGGCCGCCGCCACGTCCGCGGCGCCGAGGAACGGGCGCAACGTCGAGGCGTTGGTCGTCGTGAACGCGGTCAGCGACGTGCCGTTCGTGCTCGTGTAGATCGTGCGCGTGCTCGCGGAGCGCGCCCGCAGGAGCGCGCCGGCGTCCCACTCGGGCGAGCTGCCCGCGTGGTACGGCAGCGTGAACGACTCGAGGAAACCGCGCCACGTCTGCGACTCGTAGCGCGCGCGGAACAGGCGGTTGTTCGAACGGTCTTCGGACGACACCACCGACACGGCGGCGCCGGCGGCGACGCGCGCGGCGATCACGTTGAACGACTGCGTCAGCGCGAGCGCGAGGCCGCTGGCGTCGCTGATCGAGTAGTACTCGCCACCGCCGTTGTCCGCCGTGCGCTGCAGCAGCGAGCCGTTGTCCACGTTGAAGCCGATCGTGAACGTGGCGACGTTCTGGATGCCGTCCATGTCCGGGCGCAGGTCGTTCCGGTACATGTACGTCGCGACGTCGTCGAGGTAGTAGCCGTCACGGTTCGTGTCGCGGATGTACGACGGGAACGACGAATCCGCCGTCGGGAGACCGTCCGTCACGATGACGATGAAGCTCTTCTGGCAGGGCGCCTGGATCGGGGCGCTGCTGCCGGTCGTGGCGAAGTAGTTGAGGCCCGTGATCATGGTTTCGCCGAGCGGCGTCATGGTCTGGGCGTGCGTCGAGTTCACGATGGACTGGATCGAACCGACGCTGCTCCCGATGTTGGCGAGCACGACACCACCGTCGATGCGCGTGTTCGGGTTGAACTCCATGAGTCCGAGCCGGCAGTCGGTGATCTGGTTGAGGAACGTGTTCACCGTGGACTTCGCCGCCTGGATGCGCGTCACGGTCGGCGCCGCCGCGCGCTGCGCCGCGGTGGCGTTGTAGAAGAGCCAGTTGAGGTAGTTGCCGTAGTACACGCCGGCCTCGCCCTGGTCGCTCGCGACCAGGTACACGCTCGGCGTGCTGGCCCAGCTGTTGTTGCCGCTGAGGCTGCGGGGCGTGTAGTAGCCCGACGTCGTGATGTCGTAGGACGTCGTGCGGTCGAACTTCTTCGAACCGCTGCTGTAGTTGGTGTTCTTGTTGTACGCGCTCGACTGCAGCGCCTCGTTCATGCTGCCCGAGTTGTCGAGCAGCAGGAGCACGTTCGCGTTGCCGGTGTTCTGCCCGATCGCGAGCGGAATCTGGCAGACCGCGCCGGCGAGACCGGCCTGGGCCGTCAGGAACACCGCCGCGAGAACGAGCCGGAGCCGCATGCTGGCCTTCGTCATGATCAGTACCCCTCCCGATAGAGGCGAGTTGCACCCACTCGAATGTTGGCGGCGGCCTGCTGTGCGCTCTGGCCGGTGGCGTCCACCCGGTACTCGTAGTCCTTGTACTCGGTGCTCCAGCCGGCGCGGTAACGCTTGCGGACGTACGTCACGTCGAAGCGGTAGCCGGCGTTCTCACCGATCGTGGTGAAGGTGTCGGCCCGGAAGACGTGGCTCATCGTGTCCACGACGGCGGCCGGCGTGTACTGGTGTTCGAGCCAGTTCACACCCGCTTCGCTCGCGGCATCCGCCGAGTAGAAGGAGCGGCTTCCCGCGTAGTCCGACGACGCGGTCCGCTTTTCGGAGACGACGATCGCGATGATCACGACCGCGATCACCGCCAGGATCGTGAGCGCTCCGAGCGCCATGACCAGGGCGCTGCCGCGCTCGTTCGTGTGACGTGCCTGCATGTGTCTCTCCCAAGGTGGGGTCTGGGTCGACATGGTTCACCGATTCCGGAGCTGGACGCGCGTCGAGAGCGTCATGGGCTGTGCACCGTCTTCCCGCACGGTCATGGCGACGTTCACCGAGGTGACCAGCGCCGCGTTCGCCGCGCTCAGGGGCAGCGGCGCGAGGACCGCGCCCGCGGCGTCGTAGTAGGTGAAGCGGAGCGCGGTCACGTTCGGCAGCAGCGCCGAGGCTCCCGTGCCCGGGTTGCGGCTGAGCACGCGCGTGTTGCGGTCGTAGACGTACGTGACGTCTTCCGATGGTTCGGCCGTCTGGATCACACCGTCGCCGCTCAGGTCGCTGCGCACGCGCACGGTCTCGCTGTCGCCGGTCACGATCGCGAGCACGCCGACGGGCGGGATGCTCGGATCGGCGCCGGCCTGGCGCAGTTCCGTGGTCATGAGCGACATGGCCTGCCGGGTGGCGGCCTGTTCGTCGGCGCGCTTCGCCGTGCGTCCGCTCTGGTGCGTGGACGAGAACAGGATCGTCGTGAGCGCGACGAGCACGAGGCCGAGCACGCCGATCGTGATCATGAGCTCGACGAGCGTCATGCCGTGCTGTCCGCGGGTTGCGTTCGGTCGGTTCACGGTCGGAGTCCTCAACGCGACGACAGCAGCGTCGTCAGCCGCACGCTGCGGGTCTGCTGCTGTTCGGGCCACGTCACGGTGACGTCGATGTTCTTGAGATCCACGCCGGCGGAATCCACGCGGGCCATCCAGGAGAAGACTTCCGACTGGCCCGAATCGGACACCGCCGCCGCGTAGCCGCCGGCGCGGATCGTCTCGATGTGCTGCTGGGCCAGCGCGAGCGCACGGCTGGTGCGTCCCGTCGAGTAGACGTCGCGGGACGAGCGCGTCTGCACGCCCGAAAGCGCCATGATGCCGATCGCGATCACGACCAGCGCGATCATGACCTCGACGAGCGTGAAGCCCGCGTCGCGGGCCTGCCCCGGGTGCGGAATGCGGTCAGTCACAGGTCACCTGCCCGCTCGCGGTGGTCCGGATCACTTTCGAACTTCCTCCGTCGCGCAGCGTGATGGCCATGGTCTCGGTCAGCCCCCACGCGTAGAAGCTGGCCGTGTCGCGATTCGCGATCGTCACGCCGCGAGGCAGCGCACGCACGAGCACGGTGTCCACCGGCGCGAGGCGGACGATCGTGTAGCGCTCGGGCGCGAGCCGCAGTTCGTACGTGGTGCGCCCGGAGGCCGCGAGCGAACGGGCGTAGCGCAGGTCGTTCACGAGCGTGCTTCGGGCGCCAGCCAGCCGGCTCGAGCGGACGAAGCGCGAAACCGCCGGCGCCGTCAGCCCGAGCACGAGGCCCATGACGACGACGACGATCATCAGCTCGATCAAGGTGAAGCCCGAGGGCTCCCGGCGACGCGACGACATGAATTCCTCCGAGGTCCGCGCTCGTACCGCTCACGGAAGGGTGCGAACGCGCTGATTCGAACCCGCGGGAGGCTGCAAGCGAGATGCCACGCGCAACTCGTTGCCGGACCGTCTACCCCTCCCGCGGTCCCTCTCGCGATGCATGCTTCGGACGGATGCGAACGTGCATTTCGAGATTGACCCGTCACTTCCGAGGAGCCGGGACGCGCGGTTCGGCCGCCGGCCGGAAGCTCCTCGAACATGAGGATCGGCCCACGGCACCTGCGACTTCATACTCAATTGCGCGTTCCAACACTCCGGGAGCGGGGTCCGCGCACGCGCCGGGGAAAGAAGAGCGGGCCGCCACTTCGCAAGGTGGCGGCCCGCGGGTATGCGATGGCGCTCGGCGCCGCGCGCGACTCAGCTCCCGTTGCCCAGCCAGCGGGCCAGCCAGCCGTGCACTTCGCGGTTCCAGAAGACCGAGTTGCGCGGCTTGAGGATCCAGTGGTTCTCGTCCGGGAAGTACACCAGCCGCGCGGGCACGCCCTTGGCCTTGAGCATTCCGTACACGAGCAGTCCCTGGCCCACCGGCACCCGGTAGTCACGCTCGCCGTGGATCACGAGCATGGGCGTGTTCATGCCGCTCGCGAAACGGATGGGCGACCAGCGGTCCTGCTTCTCGAGACCCGCCCATGCCTCGCCGCCGGTGGCTTCGCCGCGGCCCTGCGTCACGTCGCTCGCGTACTGCCCCATGAGGTCGGCGACACCCGCGTGGTTGACGATGCAGCGATAGCGGTCGGTGTGACCGCCGATCCACGTGACGAGGTAGCCGCCGTACGAACCGCCGGCGACCGCCATGCGCTTCTCGTCCACCCAGCCGGTGGCGAGCATCGCGTCGGTGCCCGCCTCGATGTCCTCGAACGGCCGCGCCGCCCATTCCCCCTGGATGCGCTTGGCGAAGTCCTGCCCCCACGACGTGGAGCCCTGGAAGTTCACCATCGCGACCACGTAGCCCGGCGCCGCGAACAACTGGCCGTTCCAGCGCGCGTGGAACTGGTCGGCGGTGATGCCGTGCGGGCCGCCGTGGATCACGTGCACGAGCGGCCATTTCCGCTTCGCATCGAAACCCGGCGGCAGCGCGACGAACATCTGCACGGTCTCGCCGCGCGAACCCGTGAACGTGGTCTCGCGCACTTCGCCGAGCGCGAAGCCGCCGAGCACGCCGTCGGTGAACCGCGTGAGCCGCGTGAGCGCGCCGTTCGCGGGAATCACGAACGCTTCGGCCGGCGCCGCGAGCGACTGGTGGGTGCAGGTGAGCGCGCCGGATTTCGTCACCGCGATCCCCGCCACGCAACCGTCGCTCGTGAGTGCGCGCGGTTCGCCCGAACCCTCCCACACGTAGGCGAGCATGCGGCCGTTCGATTCCGCCGCGAACGCGAGCCGCGAGCCGTCGAGCCATTCCCAGCCGGCGGGCGTCAGGTCCCAGTCGGCGAGCCACGGGGTGACCGCACCGCTCGCCACGTCGAGCTTCACGAGACGCACGCGGTCGGCGTAGAACAGCGGGTCCTCGGTGCGCCCGTACACGATCGTGCGACCGTCGGGCGAGAAGCGCGGCCGCAGGTTCTCGGCGGGACTGCCGCTCGTGCGGCACGCGAGCGCTCCACCCGCGACGGGCACGGTGTAGACGTTCGACAGCACGAGCGAGCGCGCGTGATCGAACGTGATGCCGGCGAGCGCGATCGTGGTGCCGTCGGGCGACACGTCGTACTGGCCCGCCGGATCCATCCAGTCGAACCACACGTTCGCCTCGGGCGTGACGTCGGTGACCGCGCCGCTCGCCAGCTCCACGCGGAACAGGTGCGGCACCTCGCCCGTCGTGAGCCACGTGTCCCAGTAACGGTAGAGCCGTTCCTCGGTGACGTGCGCCTTCACCGGCTCCTTCGCGCGGCGCTCGAGTTCGGCCGCGGTCTGTTCGGGCGTGAAGTGCCCGGCGATGACCGGGCTCGCGACGATCAGCCCCGAGCCGTCGGGGAGCCACTTCGGGTCGAACACGCCGAGCGGCAGGCCGGTGAGCTTGCGCGCCTCGCCCCCGGCGAGCGGCATGACCATGAGCTGCGCCCTGCCGCCGGCGTCCTTGCGCGTGAACGCGAGGTGCGCGCCGTCCGGCGACACGCGCGGTTCGCTCGCCGACACGTCGGGCGAGGTGAGCGCGACCGGCTCGCGCGAGCCGTCGAGCGCGATCTTGTAGAGCCGGGTGCGGCCCTCGTTGGTCTCGGTGTCGTACTGCGTGACGGGGACCACGGCCCACGTGCCGCAGGGCGCGGGAACGGGCGCGCCGACGCGCGGCAGCTTCCAGAGGTCCTCGGCGGTCATCGGGCGCGGACCGCTGCGGGCCGCGTACAGCGTGGCGAACGGCTTGGGCGTGACGGGCATGATGGGCTCCGGGCGAAGGAGGGCGCGAGAAGGCACGGATGCTACATCGGGGCGAATGCCTGCGGTAGAGTCGCGGCGCCCGACCGGGCTCGTCCATCGGAGACCCCATGACTCACGGCCGCCTCGCCGCCTGTGCCCTGGTCCTGCTCGTCTCGTGCGCCGGCCAAGCGTGGAGCGAGGACTCGCATTCGATCAGCGAACCGATGTCCGTCGCGAAGCGCGACACGTCGGTCGCCCCCGGCGCGCGCCGGGCGGTCGCGTTCACGCCCGCACCCCTGTCGCGCTGCGATCACTGGATCGTGATGGAGTCGGCGGTCGCCCAGGTGAACGTCGAGGCGAACGACTGGCTCGACGATCACCTCGTGCGGAACAGTTTCGGCCTCATGCGCAACGTCTCGGCCAACCGTTCCGTCGGTGGCTCGCTCGACCTCTGGTGGCTGCAGGGCACGGTCGCGGCCGCACCCACGGTGCGGGCGCGCCAGTGGTTCGGGCGGCGCCAGAGCGTCGAGGCATCGGCCGGCTGGGTGCTCAACCAGCGCGACGGTGCGGTCGGTCCGATCGGCAGCGTGCGCTACAGTCCGTTGCCCGCGGCGTTCGTCGAAGGCGGCGTGTGCCGTGTGCGGGTGCAGCGATACGACTGGACCGTGGGCAGCGGATTCGGCTTCGCGTCCACGGAGACCACCTGCGGATTCGCAGGCATCGGTCTCTCGGGCGCCGGTGGCGCGGTCGTCTGGATCGCCGAAGCGGGAGCGATCCTCGTGATCGGCGCGATGCTCGCGGGGATGGACTGATGCGCACGGCCACCCTGCTCGCCTGCCTGCTCGCCGGGCTCCTGCCGGCCGCCGCGGCGCACTCGGCCGACCGTGTCGGCAGTGGCTTCTCCCGATCGGACTCCGCGTGGACCGCGCGCCGCGCGGTGCGCGACACCGGGCAGCACTTCACGTACCGGAGCACGCCGGGACCGCTCGCGCGGTGCGACTGGTTCCTGGTGTTCGAGATCGGCGCCGCCGGCATCGCCGTGCGAAGAGACGACTGGGTGGATCGCACGCTGTTCTCGAACGGCGCCGGGCTGATGCGCAACGTGGGCGAGCGCGATGCGGTGGGCGCCTCGCTCGACCTGGTCAGCACGGGCGACGCGATGACGCTCACCCCCACCGTGCGCTGGCGCCGGTTCGTGGGACGCTCGGCGAGCGTGGACGCCTCGCTCGGGTTCGTGGACAACAAGGACGAGGGCGTGCACGGCCCGATCGCGCGCGTGAAGTACGCCCCGATCCCGCAGGTCTACGGCGAGGCCGGGGTGACCGCGTTCCGCCGTCTCGAGTGGGAACCGCTCGGCCCGCCCAACGGCCCGATGATCGCGCACGAGGTCAGCGACCCTGCCGTGTTCGGGGGCATCGGCTTCACGGGCCGGCCCGCGGCCGCGCTGTGGGTGGCCGAAGCCGTCGCGTTCGCGGTCACCTTCGTGGTCGTGATGGGCTCGGTGGACTGAGGAGAGGCGTTTCACCGTTTCACGACTTTGTTCGGCGTCGCCGAACGCCACGGCTTGCCCCACCCGGCGTCGCGTGGTCTATTCCCCCCCGCAATCACGTCCATCCTCATCTACCCCGACCGCGAGTGCCGCGCCGCGCGATCTTCCCGCGAGCGAACCGGACCGGGGGCCGACACCTTGGACCGCCGGAAGGCCATCCCCGGCGGACACGCCGAGCCGTCACGGGCTCGCGCTTCACACGGGAGAACACCCGCATGCAGACGGACCGCCGCGAAAGCGAGCGCTTCATCCTCAACATGTTGTCCGGGTTCAAGCGCCAGCTGCCCGACAGCGACGCCGGCGAAACCCAGGAGTGGCTGGACGCGCTCGAGGACATCGTGCGCGTGCACGGCAAGGAGCGCGCGGACTTCCTCCTGCGCCGCCTCCTCAAGCGCGCCCGCCAGCTGCAGGTCGGCCTGCCCGGGCTCGTGCAGTCGCGCTACATCAACACGATCTCGTCCGAGCAGGAGCCGCCGTTCCCGGGTGACGAGCGACTCGAGAAGCGCATCCGCCGCATCATCCGCTGGAACGCCGCACTCATGGTGGTGCACGCGAACAAGCATTTCGAAGGGCTCGGCGGGCATCTCTCGACCTACGCGTCGGCCGCGTCGCTCTACGAAGTCGGCTTCAACCACTTCTTCCGCGGCAAGGACGACGGCGGCTCGGGCGACCAGATCTTCTTCCAGGGCCACGCGGCGCCCGGCATCTACGCGCGCGCGTTCCTCGAAGGCCGCATCAGCGAGGCTCAGCTGCAGTCGTTCCGCCGCGAGTGCGCCGGCGTCGGGCTGCCGAGCTATCCGCACCCGCGGCTGCTGCCGGACTTCTGGGAGTTCCCCACGGTCAGCATGGGCCTCGGACCGCTCAACGCCATCTACCAGGCGCGCTACAACCGCTACCTGCACGCGCGCGGCCTCGCCGACACGGCGAACTCGCACGTGTGGGCCTACCTCGGCGACGGCGAGACCGACGAGCCGGAGGCGACCGGCGCGCTGACGCTGGCATCGCGCGAAGGCCTCGACAACCTCACGTTCGTCATCAACTGCAACCTGCAGCGACTCGACGGACCGGTGCGCGGCAACAGCAAGATCATCCAGGAGCTCGAGGCCGTGTTCACCGGCGCGGGCTGGAACGTGATCAAGGTGATCCTCGCGCGCGAGTGGGACCCGCTGCTCGCGAAGGACGTCGAGGGCGTGCTGCTCGACCGCCTCAACGAGACCGTGGACGGCGACTGGCAGAAGTACGTCACCGAGTCGGGCGCGTACGTGCGCGAGCACTTCTTCGGCTCCGACCCGCGGCTGCTCAAGATGGTCGAGCACCTGTCGGACGACGACCTCAAGCACCTGCGCCGCGGCGGCCACGACTACAAGAAGATCTACGCCGCCTACGCCGCCGCGCTCGCCACGAAGGGCCGGCCGACGGTCATCCTCGCGAAGACCGTCAAGGGCTGGACGCTCGGCCCGGGCGCCGAAGCGCGCAACATGACGCACCAGAAGAAGAAGCTCGACATGGACGAGCTCAAGCGCTTCCGCGACCTGCTCGAGCTGCCGATCCCCGACAAGAAGATCGGCGAGGCGCCGTTCTACCGTCCGGCCGACGACAGCGAAGAGGTGAAGTACCTGCGCGAGCGCCGCAACGCACTCGGCGGCCCCATGCCGAAGCGCGTCGTGCGCGCGAAGCCGCTGCCGCCGGCGCAGCCGAAGTCGTTCTCGGAGTTCGACGGCGGCACGCCCGAGGGGCAGGTCGTCTCGACCACGATGGTGTTCGGCAAGCTGCTCCGCAACCTGATCCGCGACCCGAACTACGGCAAGCGCGTCGTGCCGATCATTCCCGACGAGGCGCGCACGTTCGGCATGGAAGTGCTGTTCCGCGAGATCGGCATCTACCAGCCGTTCGGGCAGAAGTACGAGCCGGTGGATTCCAAGCTCGTGCTCTCGTACACCGAGAAGGCCGACGGCCAGCTGCTCGAGGAAGGCATTACGGAAGCCGGCGCGATGGCGTCGGTGATGGCGGCGGGCACCAGCTATTCGACGCACGGCGCCACCACGATCCCGTTCTACGTCTTCTATTCGATGTTCGGCTTCCAGCGCACCATGGACAGCATCTGGGCGTTCGGCGACGCGCGCGGCCGCGGCTTCCTGTGCGGCGCCACCGCGGGCCGCACGACGCTCAACGGCGAAGGCCTGCAGCACGAGGACGGCCACAGCCAGCTGCTCGCGTCGGCGGTGCCGAACTGCGTGGCGTACGACCCGACGTTCGCCTACGAGCTGGCCGTGATCATCCAGGACGGCCTGCGCCGCATGTACGAGAACGGCGAGGACATCTTCTACTACCTGTCGCTCTACAATCAGGACTACGCACAGCCGGCGAAGGTCGCGGGTTCCGACGACGGCATCCTCAAGGGGCTCTACCTCTACCAGCGTGCGAAGGCCAAGGCGAAGCACAAGGCGCAGCTGTTCGGCAGCGGCCCGATGATGCTGCACGCGCTGCGCGCGCAGCAGATGCTCGCCGAGAAGTGGGACGTCGCGGCCGACGTGTGGAGCGCGACGAGCTACCAGCAGCTGCGCAACGAAGCGCTGTCGTGCGAACGCTGGAACCGCCTGCACCCGACGCAGGCGCCGCGCGTACCGTACGTGACGCAGGCGCTGAAGGGCGCGGAAGGCCCGGTGGTCGCGTCGAGCGACTGGATGAAGTCGGTGAACGACATGCCGGCGCGCTGGATCCCGAACCGCTTCGTGGCGCTCGGCACCGACGGCTACGGCCGCTCGGACACGCGCGACGCGCTCCGCCGTCACTTCGAGGTGGATGCCGAGCACATCGTGGTCGCGACGCTGCATGCGCTCGCGCTCGAGGGCAAGGTGAAGCCCGAAGTGGTCGAGCAGGCGATCCGCGAGTACGGCATCAACCCCGACGCCGTGGAGCCGCTCCACGCGTAGGGAACCATGAACGCCGGCTTCGGGGCGCTCGCGCTCCTGGCTGCATCGGCGGCGGCTTCGGCGTGGTATCGCGCCGACGTCCGCCGCCGTTTCGCTGCACCCGGACGGCTCGTCGAGGCCGACGGCGTGCGCCTGCACGTCGAGGTCACGGGCGCTGGGCCGGCCGTGGTGCTGATCCACGGCGCGGCCGGCGTGCTGCACGACTTCCCCGCGCCGCTGCGAGAGGCGCTCGCGCGCGACCACACGGTGCTGGCGCTCGACCGGCCGGGACACGGGTTCAGCACGCACGGCCCGCGCCGGCTCGACGCCGACGGCAACGTGCACGCCATGCGAGCCGCACTGCGGGCGCTGGGTGTGGAGCGCGCGACGCTGGTCGGGCACTCGTACGGCGCCGTGCTGGCGCTGCGCTGGGCGCTCGAGGCGCCGGGCGAAGTGACCGCGGTGGTCGCGGTGGCGCCCGCCACGCATCCGTACGCGCGTCACGCGCGCTGGACCGCACTGCCGTTCGTCTGGCCGGTGCTCGGGCACGTGCTCGCGTGGACCTGCGTGCTGCCGCTCGGGCTGGTGTTCGCGCACTTCACGCGCCACCACGCGGCGTACCCGCAGCGCGCGCCGGGCGGACCGGCCGGGCCGTCGCGCGCGTTCCCGCTGGTCGCCACGCAGTTCCGTGCGTTCGCCGAGAACGTGCAGCGCGTATGGCGCGACGTGGCGGCGCAGGTGCCGCGCTACCGCGAGGGCCGCGTTCCGTTGGTCGTGCTCGCGGGGCGCGACGACCGCGTCACGCCGGCCGCGTACCACGCCGAGCCCATGCCCGCGCTTTGGGGCGGGCCGTGCGAGCTTCGCGTGTTGCCGGATGCCGGCCACATGCTGCTGCGCACGCATCCGGACGAAGTGGTCGCGGCGGTGGCGCGCGCCGAAGCGCGACGCTGATCACCGCGCGAGCAGCGCCTCGAGCCGCGACTTCATGGCCGGCCACTCGGGCTCGATCACCGAGAACCACATGGTGTCGCGGCGCGTGCCGTCGTCGTTGAACATCCACGAGCGGAACGTGCCTTCCTCGACCAGCCCGAGCCGGCGCATGGCGTTCTGCGATTTCAGGTTCGTCGAGGACGTCTTGAACTCGACGCGCAGCAGGCCCCAGTGCTCGAATGCGTGGCGCAGCATGAGGTACTTGGCCTCGGTGTTCGCGCGCGTGCGCTGGTGCGGGGACGCGAGCCACGTCCAGCCGATCTCGGCGCGGCGGTGCGGCGCCACGATGTTGCCGAAGCGCGTCGAGCCGATCACTTCGCCGCTCGCCGCGAGCGTGGTGACGAACGCCACGGCCACGCCGCGGCGCACTTCGTCCTCGGCCGCGTCGAAGTAGCGGCGCAGCGCCGGCTCGTCGAAGCACTTGCTGGCGGTGAAGCGCCACAGTTCCGGATCGAGCCCGATCGCGCGCAGGCCGTTCCAGTGTCGCCCGAGGTCGAGCGGCTCGAGGCGCACGTGCGCACCCTCGAGCACCACCGGAACGATCGGCTCGCTCACTCGCGCACCATGTAGTACGTGGCCTGCGGGTGGTGCACGACGATCGCGCTCGTGCTCGCCTCGGGCACGATCTGGAACGCCTCGGTGAGCGTGGCGCCGATCGAGTCCTCGGCGCCGAGCAGCGCGAACAGCTTGGCCTGGTCGGACAACTCGGGGCACGCGCTGTAGCCGAACGAGTAGCGCTTGCTGCGCTCCTCGGGCAGCCCGAGTTCCCTGCGGATGTGCGCGTGGTGCCACTCGGCGAGGCCCTCCGCCGCGCCGACCGCGAGACCGTGAATGAACAGCGCGTCCGCGAACTCGCCGCGTGCGTTGAGCGCCGCGCAGAGATCGTCGGCGCTCTGGCCCACGGTCACGACCTGCATGGGGATCACGTCGAACTTCGACGAGTCCGCCGGCAGGAAGTAGTCGCTCAGGCACAGCCCTTCGCGCTCGGCCTGCCGCGGGAACGTGAAGCGCGCGACTTCTTCGATCTTGCCGCGCGGCGTGAGCGAACCCGCCACGAACGCGGTCGGGTCGTAGATCACCAGGTCCTGCCCCTCGGACTGGCAGGGGAAGTACCCGTACGACGCGATCGGGCGCAGCCAGCCCTTCGCCTCGGCCTCGGCCTGCAGCCTGAGCCGCCGCGGCTCGAAGTCCTCGGCGATCAGCTTGTCGAACTCGGCGCCGGTGCCGCGGGCGCCCCAGTGCAGGCGGTAGAGCGTCTTCAGGTCCATGCCCGCGTACATGCCGGCGAACGGGATCGCCTTGGCCGGCGTGACGCGCGCGCCCCAGAACGGCGGCGCGGGAATCGCGTGGTCGCGCGACACGGTGACCTTGAAGTCCTGCTGCTGCGCGCTCGACGCGGCGACGCGGGCCTCCATCTCGGCGGCCTTCGTCTTGAACTCGAGCGCCTCGCGCTTCACGCGCTCGATCAGCTCGCCGCGCTGCGCGGGATCGGTGAGCGCGTTCATCACGTCGAGCCCTTCGAACGCGTCCTTGCAGTAGAACACGCCCGGTGCGTAGAAGGTCTCGCCGCCCACCATGGCCGCCCGGCGGCCGAAGTTGCGGTTGATCGCGGCGCCCCCGATGAGCACGGGATACTCGAGCGAGAGCCGGTCGAGCTCGGCCACGGCGATCGGCATCTGCTTGCTCGTGGACACGAGCAGCGCCGACAGCCCGATGGCCGTGGCGTCCACCTCGCGCGCCTTGTCGAGGATCTTCTGCACGGGGACCTGCTTGCCGAGGTCGTACACCGTGTAGCCGTTGTTGCTCAGGATGGTCTTCACGAGGTTCTTGCCGATGTCGTGCACGTCGCCGAACACCGTGGCGAGCACGACGCGGCCCTTGCTCGCGTCGTCCTTCTTCTCGAGGTAGCGCTCGAGCTGCGCGACCGCCTTCTTCATGACCTCGGCGCTCTGCAGCACGAACGGCAGGATCAGTTCGCCCGCGCCGAACTTGTCGCCCACGTCCTTCATGGCCGGCAGCAGCACGTCGTTCAGCACCGTGATCGCGGGCTGGCGCCGGACCGCTTCGTCCACGAGGCCCTCGATGCCGGCGGGCTTGCGGTGCAGGATCTGGAAGTGAAGCCGCTCCTCCACGCTCATCGCGGCTTCGGCGGACTCGTCCTCCTTGGCGCGCGTGTCGCTCGTACGGCCCTCGAAGTGCGCGATGAACGCGGCCAGCGCCTGCGGATCGCGGTTGTACACGAGGTCGTCGGCGAGCTTGCGGTCCTCGGCCGAGAGCTCGGCGTACGGAATGATGTCCGCCGGGTTCACGATCGCCGCGTCGAGCCCCGCCTGCACGCAGTGGTAGAGCATCACGCTGTTCAGCACCGCGCGCGCTTCCTTGCCCAGGCCGAACGACACGTTCGACACGCCGAGCGACGTGAGCACGCCGGGAAGCTCGCGCTTGATGAGCCGGATGCCCTCGATCGTCTCGACGGCCGAATCGAGGAACTCGGCTTCGCCCGTGGCGAGCGTGAACGTGAGGTCGTCGAAGATCAGGCGCTCGGGCGGCAGCCCGTATTCCTTCGTGCAGATGTCGTGGATCCGGCGCGCGATCTCGAGCTTGCGCGCGGCGGTCTTCGCCATGCCCGTCTCGTCGATCGTGAGCGCGATCACCGCGGCGCCGTACTTCATGACCAGCGGCATGATCGAGTCCACGCGCTCGCGGCCGTTCTCGAGGTTGATCGAGTTCACGATCGCCGAGCCGGGGCAGGTCTGCAGCGCCGCCTCGATCACGTTCGCCTCGGTCGAGTCGATGCACAGCGGCGCCTCGACCGACAGCGACAGCTTCTTGACCAGCATGCGCATGGTCTCGGCTTCGTCGGTGCGCTCGGTGAGCGCGAGGCACACGTCGAGCACGTGAGCGCCGCCGTCCACCTGTTCGCGCGCGATCGGGATCATGTCCTCGTACTTCGACTCGAGCGCGAGCCGCTTCATCTTGCGCGAACCCTGCGTGTTCAGCCGCTCGCCGATGAGCAGCGGCGGGGGCTGCTGCACGAGCGCGGCGGCGGTCATGCCGCTCGACACGAACCACTGGCTGCGGCCCGGACGCTGCTTCGGGGCCACACGCCCGATCGCCTGCACGACGGCGCGGATGTGGTCGGGCGTGGTGCCGCAGCAACCACCGACCATGTTCACGCCCAGGTCCATCACGAACTCGCGCAGCGTGTCGGCGAACGGCCCCGGCTTCATGGGGTAGAGCGTGCGCCCGCCGTCGTTGATCGGCAGGCCGGCGTTCGGGATCACGTGGATCGGCACGCTCGCGTTCTCGCACAGGTAGCGCACCGCGTCGCGCATGAGGTCGGGCCCCGTCGAGCAGTTGAGCCCGACGATGTCCACGTGCATGGCCTCGAGCGTCGCGAGCGCGCCGCGGAAGTCGGTGCCCAGCAGCATGCGGCCCGTGGGATCGAGCGTGATCGAGCACTGGATCGGCAGCTGCTTCCCCGTGCGCGCCATGGCGTCGCGCGCGGCGAGGATCTGCGCCTTCATCTCGAGGATGTCCTGGCAGGTCTCGAGAATGAGCACGTCGGCGCCACCCTCGATCAGGCCCTGCGCCTGGTCCACGAACGTCGCGACGAGGTCGGCCAGCGTGAGCTTGCCCAGTTCGGCGTCCTCGGACGACGGCAGGTAGCCCGACGGCCCCATCGAGCCCGCGACGAAGCGCGGGCGGCCGTCGGCGGCGGTGAAGCGGTCGGCCGCACGGCGCGCGTTCGCGGCGGCCGCACGGTTGAGTTCGACCGTCTTGTCGGCCAGCTCCCATTCCTCGAGCCGCACGCGCGACGCCTGGAACGAGTTGGTCTCGACGATGTCGGCGCCGGCCTCGAAGTACGCGGCGTGGATCGACTCGACCACGTCCGGGCGCGTGAGGCTCAGGTAGTCGATGCAGCCTTCCCAGCGCTTGCCGCCGAAATCGTCGGGGCCGAGGTCGCGCGCCTGCACCTGGGTGCCCATGCCGCCGTCGTAGAAGAGCACGCGTTCGCGCAGCGTTTCGAGCAGGAGACTCATGAGTTCGGGGGCTCCGGAGGAGGGCCGCGCGGCCGGCACGGCGGGTTCGGTGGGTGGTTTGCAGGGAATGCTATCGGGGCGGCCCGGGGGGGCGCAAACCACCGCCTTGACGCCGGGCGCGGTGGGGCCACAATGCGCCGCCATGGGAACCACGCTCTGGCTGATGAGGCACGGCCGCGCCACCGGCCAGGAGGCCCTCGCGAACCTGACGCCCGAGGGCGCCGACCACGTCCGCCGGCTCGGCCGCATGCTCCGCGGCGAAGGCCTGCGGCTCGCCGCCACGTGGTCGAGCACGTACCTGCGGGCCCGTGACACCGCGTTCATCGTGGCGAGCGAGCTCGTCGAACGGCCGGATGTGACCGCCCTTCGCGAGTTGACCCCCGACCACGACGCCGAGGACGCATGGCTGGTGCTGGTGGCGAGCGGCCTGCCCGAGGGCGACGTCCTCGTGGTCTCTCACCTGCCGCTGGTCGGGCTGCTGTGCGGACACCTCACGGGTGACGACCCGGGATTCGCGCCGGGGACGGTCGCCGTGCTCGCGCTCGACGACGAACGCCGGACGGGCCGAATCGTGCGCGTGATCCGGCCCGCCGACGTACCCTGACCTTCGCCGCCGTCACTTCTGCGGCTTCGCCGGGCGCATCTCGACGCGTGAGTGCAGCGCGCGCGGCGACGTGTGCAGCAGGTCCACGACCATCTCGCCCACGTCCGAGGGCTGCAGCGCCCAGTCCTGCTTGGCCGCCGTGCCGCGCCCGAAGTCCGTGGCGACGCTGCCCGGCATCAGGTAGGTGACGCGGATGTCGTCGTTGCGGACTTCCTGGAACAGCACTTCGCTGAAGCCGTTCACCGCATGCTTGCTGGCGCAGTACGCGCCCGCACCCGGGAACGCGTTGCGTCCCGCGAGGCTCGACACGTTGAAGATGTAGCCGCCCTTGCGCGCGCGCAGGTACGGCAGCGCTTCGCGCGTGCAGTAGAAGACGCCGTTCACGTTGGTGGCGATCACGGTGTCGAAGTCCGCGGGGCTCATCTCGGCGATCGGCCCGAACAGGCCGACGCCGGCGTTGTTCACGAGAATGTCGAGCCCGCCGAGATCGGCGACGACCTTCGCGATCACCGCCTTGACCTGCGCGTGGTCGCGCACGTCGAGCGCGTAGCCGCGGGTGCCGCGGCCGAGTTCGGCCGCCGCGGCGTCGGCGTCGGCCTGCTTGCGGGCGGTGATCGCGACGGTGGCGCCGTCGGCCACCAGCGCGGCCGCGATGCCGCGGCCGATGCCGCGATTGCCTCCGGTGACGAGTGCGATCTTGCCGTGGGATGCGGACATGCAGTGCTCCTTGGGAGTCGGGACGAGGGCGGCGGCCGTGGGCGCGCGGCAGCGTACAACGGCGCGCGTGCCCCTGCCGCCCGCGTTTGGGAGGCAATTCGCCACGCTCGCGGCCCCTCGCGTTGTCCGGGCCGGAAGCGCTCGGCTAACCTGCCCGCGTCTCCCACACCACCCCCGCCGGCTCGCCGCCCACCCCCCGCGGCCCCGGCCCCCGCCCGTATCCCCGGAGGTCCCGTGAAGCGTCTTTCCTCGATCGCGCTCGCCGGCGTGCTGCTCGTGAGCGCGGCGTCGTCCGCGCTGGCCGTCGCGAAGCCCGCCGCCCCGGCGGCGGCCCGTGCCGCCGCCGCCAACCTGCCGTTCTGGACCGGCAAGCCGACCGCGGCCGCGTTCAAGGCCACGCAGGCCCGGCGCCTCGCCGGCGCCAAGGCGCTCATCGCCAGGATGACCGCCGAGAAGGGCCCGCGCACGATCGCGAACACGCTGCAGCCCTACGACGACGCGCTCAACCTGCTCGAGCAGGCCGGCGCGCAGTCGCTGCTGATCTCGGAGACCAGCCCGAACAAGGCCACGCGCGAGACAGCCGAGAAATGCATGCAGGACGTGTCCGCGTACGCGACCGAGCTGTCGCTCAACCGCGCGGTGTACGACGCGATCGCGGCGCTCGACGTGTCGCAGGCCGATCCCGAGACGCAGTTCTACGTCACGCGCACGCTGCGCGACTTCCGGCTCGCGGGCGTGGACAAGGACGACGCGACCCGCCAGCGCATCCGCGACCTGAGCGATTCGCTCACGCTGATCGGCCAGGAGTTCGGCCGCAACATCCGCGAGGACAAGAGCACCGTCACGTGCACGGCCGCCGAACTCGACGGCATGCCCGCCGACTGGATCGCGGCCCACAAGCCCGCGGCCGACGGCACGATCACGCTGACGTGCGAATACCCCGACGCGGTGCCGGTCTTCAACTACGCGAAGAACGAAGGCCTGCGCAAGCGCATGTTCATGGCCTACAACAACCGTGCGTACCCCGCGAACATCGGCGTGCTCGACCGCATGCGCATGCGCCGGCACGAACTGGCGCAGACCATGGGGTTCTCGAACTTCGCAGACTACGTGACCGCCGACAAGATGGTCGGCAGCGCCGCGAACGCGCGCGACTTCATCGGCCGCGTGGTGACCGCGTCGCAGGAGAAGCAGGCGCGTGAATACCAGCAGCTGCTCGCGCGCAAGCAGAAGGACGTGCCCGGCGCGACGGAAGTGAACTTCTGGGAAGTGAACTACTACAAGGAAGCCGTCCGCCGCACCGACTACGACTTCGACTCGCAGAGCATCCGGCCGTACCTGCCGTTCGACAAGGTGAAGCAGGGCGTGCTCGACGTGACCGCCAAGCTGTTCAGCGTCGAGTTCCGCCGCGTGCCGAACGCGCCCGTGTGGGATCCGTCGGTCGAGTGCTACGAGATGTACGACGGCGGCAAGCTGGCCGGCCGCTTCTACCTCGACATGCACCCGCGCCCGAACAAGTACAACCACGCCGCGCAGTTCGACATCCGCACCGGCGTCGCCGGCAAGCAGATCCCCGAGGCTGCACTCGTGTGCAACCTGCCGGGCGGCAAGCCGGGCGATCCGGGCCTGTGCGAGTACGACGACGTCGAGACGTTCTTCCACGAGTTCGGCCACCTGCTGCACACGCTGTTCGCCGGCGGTCACCAGTGGGTCGGCGTCGGCGGCATCAAGACCGAGCGCGACTTCGTCGAAGCGCCCTCGCAGATGCTCGAGGAGTGGGTGCGCAGTCCGCAGGTGCTGGCGATGTTCGCGAAGCACTACCAGACCGGCGAGCCGATCCCGGCGTCGCTCGTGCAGCAGATGAACCGGGCGAACGCGTTCGCCAAGGCGCTCGACGTGCGCCGCCAGATGGTCTACGCGGGCACGTCGCTCGCCTGCTACGACCGCGATCCGTCCACCATCACGTCGGACGCGATCATGACCGAGATGACCAAGAAGTATCAGCCGTACCCGTTCGTGGACGGCACGCACTTCCAGTGCGCGTTCGGCCATCTCGACGGCTATTCGGCGGCCTACTACACCTACATGTGGTCGCTCGTGATCGCGAAGGACTTCTACTCCCAGTTCGACCACGCGGACATGATGGCGCCCGCGGTGGCGAAGCGTTACCGCGACACCGTGCTCGCCCCGGGCGGCTCCAAGCCTGCGGCCCAGCTCGTGTCCGACTTCCTCGGCCGGCCGTTCAACGAGGCCGGCTGGAAGAAGTGGCTCGATTCCGACGAGTAGTACGACTGAACTTCCGGGTGGGATTCGGCCGGCGCTCCGCGAGGGGCGCCGGCCGAATTACATTTCCGGTCGAGGACCGAAGTCGGCGTTGCGGTCGCGCCTGCGAACCCCGGATGATCTTCCCGTCCTTCCGGCATCCCCGCCGACCCGCCGACGCCCTCCGACGTCGCATGAGGAGACCTGTCATGCGTCGTACCGTGCTCGCATCGCTGATCGCTTGCCTGTTCGCCACGTCCGCCTTCGCGGGCGGCATGAACCTGCGCTGGGACGCTTGTGCCGGCCAGGGTGGTGTCGTCAACAAGGCGTTCGCCTGCAATACCAACTCGGGGACGGATTACCTCTTCGTGTCGTTCGTCAGCGACACTGCGCTCCCCCAGATCCTCGGTGTCGAGTTCTCGATCGAAGTCAACTCGACGTCGAGCGCCATGCCGTCGTGGTGGTTGCTTCGGAACGCCGGCAGCTGCCGGCAGGCCGGCATCGGCATGAGCCTCGGAGCGGGCCCCGAAGCACCGGGCTGCACCAGCCCGTTCCTCGCAGCGGGGGCCGGTGGGCTGGCGTCCTACACCCAGCAGTTCGCGGGTGCGGACAACTTCCGGCGCCTGCTCGGCGTGGTCGCCGTGGCGCCGGAGGACGCATTCACCGCGCCGGCCGGGCAGGAGCTGACCGTCGTACGCCTGAACCTGAACCACAGCCGCACCGTGGGTTCGCCTTCGTGTGCCGGCTGTTCGACCCCGGTGTGCCTGGGACTGCACAAGCTCAAGGTGACGCGGCCCGCGGGCGTGGGAGACGTCCCGATCTACCTCGAGACCACGCCGGGCGGCTCGGCCGTGACCTGGCAGGGTGCCGCGGTGACGTCGTACGTGGATCCGTTCCCACAGGGCAACGACCCGGGTCCCGATCGGCTCATTTCCTGTGCGCTTCCGGTTCCGGCGCGCAACCACACCTGGGGCGGCATCAAGGCGTTCTACCGGTAGTCGCGGCTTGCCCGCGAAGCCGCGCGGCAAGGCGGCACCCGGCCTCTGCGGTTTCATACGGCTGTACACATTCTCTTCTTCATGACCGGCCGGCGCTCTTCGGGGGCGCCGGCCGATTCATATCCCGGGCTGGGCCCGAAGTAGGTATGGCGGGCGGGCATCGGCAAATGGGATCCTCTTGGCGTCCATTCGAGATCACCCCTCGCCGACGCCCCCCGACGTCGCATGTGGAGCCCATCCATGCGCCGCTTCGTCGTTGCCCTGCTCCTCGCCTGCACCGCCGCTTCGGCTCATGCCGCACCCGGCATCAACCTGCGCTGGGACGCCTGCGTCGCCGACGGTGGCGTGCGCAACAAGACGTTCGCCTGCGACACGAACACCGGCAGCGAGAAGCTGGTCGTGTCGTTCCAGCTGCCTGCGGACCTCACGCAGGTCACCGGGATCGAGGCGGCCGTGGACATCCCGACACCGAACACGCTCCCACCGGCGTGGTGGGCCCTGTCGGGTGCCGGCGCCTGTCGCAACGGATCGCTCTCGCTCGTGTTCGGCCCCGCCGGTGATCCCGTGGGCTGCGAGAACGCCTGGTGGGCCGGCGCCCCCGCCGGCGGCGTCACGTACGGCGTCGCGTTCAATGGCGCCAACTTCTACCGGCTGTCCCTGATCGGGGCGCTCGCGCCGAACGCCGCCACCGACCTGTGGACCGGCACGGAGTACGTGGCCGGCACCGTCACCCTGTCGCACGCGAAGACGGTGGGCACCAGCGCCTGCCCCGGTTGCGCGGACCCGGTCTGCCTGGGCCTCCGCCACGTGAAGCTGTCCCGCCCGGTGGGAGTGGGCGACATCCAGCTGAGCGCCGAGACCGCCCCCAACAGCAGCACCGTGAACTGGCAGGGTTCCGCCGCCGGATCGTACCTGTACGAGGACCCGCTCTTCCCCGCCACACGCCCGAGCTACCGCATCGTCACCTGTGATGCCGCCGTGCCCGCACGCAACCACACGTGGGGCGCGATCAAGTCGCTGTACCGATAGGAGGAGTTCGCCATGCGCAGAAGCTGCTTCGGTCTCTTCGTACTGTTCGCATTGCTCACCGCGGCCACGAACGCCTTCGCGGACGGCATTCACCTGCGCTGGGACGCCTGTCTCGGCGACGCCGGGGTCTCCAACAAGAACTTCGCCTGCAACACGAACTCGGGCTCGGAATACCTGTACGTCTCGTACGTGTCGAGCCAGCCGATCGCGGACGTGACGGGCGTCGAGGTGGCGGTGCACCTGCATTCGGTGGCCGCGACGATGCCGTCGTGGTGGTCCTCCTTCACCCCCAGCTCGTGCCGCCCGACGGCGTTTTCCCTCGCGTTCACGGAAGGCGCCCAGTCGGCCACCTGCCAGAACACATTCGCCGGCAATGCCGCCGGCGGCCTGGCGGCCTACACCGATCCCGCCCCGGGAGCCACGAACTACAAGCAACTCCTCTTCGTGCTCGCCACGGGGACGCCCTTCACGGTCCAGGCGGGCACCGAGTATTTCGCCGGACGCATCGCCGTCTCGCACGTGAAGACCGTCGGGACAGGCTCGTGCTCCGGCTGCAACGAACCGGTGTGCATCGGCCTCAACGTCGTGGACCTCACGCGTTCCCCGACTCCGCGGGTGCACCTGACCGACGAGAGTTTCCCGGGCAGCTCCTACGTGTCCTGGCAGAACGCGGTGCCCTCGGGCTACGTGGAGCCGGTCAGCAACCACAATCCGTACCCCTACCGCACGGTCGGCTGTTCGCTGCCGATCCCCGCGCGCAACTCGACGTGGGGCACGATCAAGTCGCAGTACCACTGAGGTCGTCCGCCACGAAACGGACCGGCCGGCGCTCCTTTCGGAGTGCCGGCCGGTCCGTCTTCGTGCCAGTCGTGCGGCGCTCAGCCCTCGAGCTTGCTCGATTCGCCGTCGCGCACGGTGCCCGCGAGCAGGTCGGCGTGGTAGCTCGAACGCACGAGCGGACCGCTCGCGGTGCTCTCGAAGCCCAGTTCGTCGGCGACCTGCTTCCAGTACGCGAACTTGTCCGGGTGCACGTATTCGATCACCGGCAGGTGGAACTCCGACGGGCGCAGGTACTGGCCGATCGTGAGCAGGTGGCAGTCGTGCGCGCGCAGGTCCTCGAGCGTGCGACGGACTTCGTCGTCGGTCTCGCCCAGGCCCAGCATGATGCCCGACTTGGCCTTGATGCCCGTGCCGCTGTCGGCCACGCGCTTCAGCACCTGCAGCGAGCGCTCGTAGCGCGCGCTCGGGCGCACCACCTCGTGCAGGCGTTCGACGGTCTCGACGTTGTGGTTGATCACGTCGGGGTGCGCGTCGATCACGCGCTGCAGCTGTTCGGCGTTGCCGCGGAAGTCGGGAATCAGCACTTCGATCTTGGTGGTGGAGCGCTTGCGGATCTCCTCGATCACCATGGCGAAGATGGTCGAACCGCCGTCCTTCAGGTCGTCGCGGCAGACGGACGTGATCACCGTGTGGCGCAGCTTCATGATCTCGACCGACTCGCCCACGCGGCGCGGCTCGTCCCAGTCCACATAGCCGTTCGGCTTGCCGGGCGCGACCGCGCAGAAGCCGCAGCGGCGCGTGCACAGTTCGCCCAGGATCATGATCGTGGCGGTGCCGCGCTCCCAGCAGTGCCCGAGGTTCGGGCAGCGCGCCTCTTCGCACACGGTGACCATGCGCTTCTCGCGCAGCAGCGCCTTGGTCTCGGCGTACTCGCCCTTGCCGGGCAGCTTGATCTTGAGCCACGACGGCAGCCGCCGGAACTCGCCCGGCGCGCCGGTGCCGGCGCCGCTGCCGCAGCCCTTGGTGCGCGGCGCGAGCGGCAGGCGCTGCGGCACCGCGGGACGCGGTGCGCCGATCACGCCCACGTCGGGCGTCGCGCCGGGTTCACCGATCGAGACGAGCGGCTCGCTGCCGGCGTTGCTGTCGAAGTCGTTCATGGCTGCCCTAGTCCTTCGCGAGGCCCACGCCCACCGCGACCGCGCCCGAGCCCTTGAGGGCGAGCATGCGGTCGAGCGCCGTGCGCGCGTCGCGCTTGATGTCGTCGCTCACGCGGACGGGATTGATCACGTGCCCGTCGGCGAGGTTCTCCAGCGCCCACAACAGGTGGGCCGGATCGATGCGGTTCATGGTGGCGCACGGGCAGACGTTCTTCTGCAGCGAATGGATCGCCTGCTCGGGATGCTCGAGCGCGAGCCGGTGCACCAGGTTGATCTCGGTGCCGATCGCCCAGTGCGTGCCCGGCGCCGCGGCCCGCACCTGCTCGATGATGTACTCGGTCGAACCCACGAGGTCGGCGTGACGCACCACCTCGAACGGGCACTCGGGGTGCACGAGCACCTTCACGGCCGGATCGGCCTTGCGCGCGTCGTCGATCTGCGACTTCGCGAACTTGGTGTGCACCGAACAGAAGCCCTTCCACAGCACGATGCGCGTGGCGGGGTCGAACGCCTTCGCGTTCGTGCCCGTGAGGTCCTCGGCGCGCCAGTCCCACTCGGCCATCTGCTCGAGCGGCACGCCCATGGCGAACGACGTGTTGCGCCCGAGGTGCTGGTCCGGGAAGAAGAACACCTTCGGCTTGCGCGCCCACGCCCACTCGAGCACCTGCGCGGCGTTGCTCGACGTGCAGACCACGCCGCCGTGACGCCCGCAGAACGCCTTGAGCGCGGCGGTCGAGTTCATGTAGGTGACCGGCGTGAACACGTCGCCGTGAGCACGCACGAGCCGCTCCCACGCTTCCTCGACGTCGGCGATGGAGGCCATGTCGGCCATGGAGCAGCCGGCCTTCAGGTCGGGCAGCACGACCGTCTGGTGGTCCTGCCGCAGCACGTCGGCCGACTCGGCCATGAAGTGCACGCCGCAGAACACGATCGTGTCGGCCGCGCCCTGCTGCGCGGCGAGCTGCGACAGCTTGAACGAGTCGCCGCGGAAGTCCGCGAACTCGATGATGCTCTCGCGCTGGTAGTGGTGCCCGAGCACGACGGCGCGCGTGCCGAGGCGTTCGCGCGCCTCGATCGTACGGCGCCGGATCGTCTCGGCGTCGAGCGCGGCGAACTCGGAGAACGGCTTCGCGCCGGTCGGGAGCGGGGTCAGGAGCGACATGTCAGTCGAGTTCCTCGAAGCTCTTCAGCGAGCGCCGTCCGGCGAAGCCGTCCTGCAGCGTGTGCCAGTGCGACACCGCGGGCTCGCCGAGGTGCCAGCACAGGAACACCAGCCGGTCGCCCTGCAGCGCGTAGAAGTCGCACAGGCCCTTGTCGAGGTCCTTCACGACCACGCCGCGCTCCTCCAGCTTGAGCACGCCGCGCCCGATCATCTCGCCCAGGCGGAGGCGCTTGCGCGACAGATCGCGCAGTTCGACCGCATCGGGGTTCCCGGCATCGGCGCCGGACGTCGCGACCAGCATGACGCTGATGCGCGTTTCGAGGCGGTCGAACTCGCGCTTCATCGCACGCAGGCGTTCGAGCGGCTTGCGGATCTCCTCCAGCAGCCGGTTCGCCTCGGCGATGTCGAACAGGGTGATCTTGACGGGCACGGTGCGCTCGCGGAGCGGGAGCTCAGTGCGAGCCGCAGCCGCCACCGCCGCAGCCGCCGCCGGAGCCCTGCGCTTCCTCGGTCTCGAACGACTTGCCACAGCCGCACGAACGCACCGCGTTCGGGTTGTGGATCGTGAAGCCGGTGGCCTGCAACGTCTCGACGTAGTCCACCTTCACGCCGCTCAGCACGGTCGCGCTGTCGGCGTCCACGAACACCTTCACGCCGTCGAACTCGCCGACCCAGTCGCCTTCGACGGTCTGCTCGGCGAACGCCATGCCGTACTGGTAGCCCGAGCACCCGCCCGGAATGGCGGACAGGCGCAGGCCGAGCACGCCTTCCTGCTGCGAGAGGAGTTCGGAGAGCTTCTTGGTGGCGGCTTCGGTCACGGTCAGCATCGTTCTATTCCTCCAGGAGGGGGATGATCCCCCGAGGGATGGGTCCGGCCAGATGATCAATCGGCCCGTTCGACCACGCGCACGAACGCGCGGGGCGCATCGGGCCCTGCCTGCGTCACGCCTTCGTAGCCCAACTGCGACGCAAGCTCGTGTGTCACGACTTCACGGACCTCGGCGAGCGAGGGAGCCTCCGGGCCGAGCAGTTCGGCCAGCGAAGTCATCTCGACGCCCTTGAGTCCGCAGGGATGGATGAGCGAAAACCCCGCGAGGTCCGGGCTGACATTCAAGGCGAACCCATGATAGCCCACCCAGCGGCGGACGGCGACGCCGATGCTGGCCAGCTTGCGCTCTTCCACCCACACGCCGGTCCGCCCGTCGGAACGGGTCCCGGTCACGCCCCAGCGGGCCACGGACCGGATCAGCACCTCTTCCAGCGTGCGCAGCCAGCGGTGCAGGTCGCGCCCCACGCGGTCCAGCGCCACGATCGGGTAGCCGACCAGCTGCCCCGGCCCGTGCCAGGTGACGTCGCCCCCGCGGGACACCTCGAACACCTCGATCCCGAGACGCTCGAGCGTGGCCCGGTCGGCCAGCAGGCTGTCGCCGGCCGTGCTGCGGCCGGCGGTCAGCACCGGCGGGTGGTCGGGATACAGCAGCCAGTCGCCCGTCTCGCCCGCCGCCCGGGCGTGCACCAGCGCATCCTGTATGGCGAGTCCTTCGCGATACGAGGTGGCGCCGAGCGCACACACGGTCAGCTGGTCGGGCATCGTCTCCGGGGTTCGGCTACGCGTAGAACCAGAGCAGCTCGGGCTTCTCGAGCAGCTCGCACACGCGGCGCAGGAACTTGACCGCCATTTCACCGTCGATGACGCGGTGATCGAACCCGATCACGGCGTTCATCATGGGCGCCACGACGATCTGGCCGTTCTTCACGACCGGGCGTTCGACGATCTTGTGCACGCCGAGGATGGCGACCTCGGGCACGCTGATCACGGGCGCCGAGTTGATCGCGCCGTACACGCCGGCGTTCGAGATGCTGAACGTGCCGCCCATGATCTCGTCGGTCTTGAGCTTGTCGGCGCGCGCACGGCCGGCGATGTCCGCGAGTTCGGTGGCGATCTGCACCACGTTCTTGCGGTCGCAGTCCTTGATGTTCGGGACGATCAGGCCCTTGTCGTCGCGGCCGACCGCGAAGCCGACGTTGTAGTAGCGCTTGAGCACCATGGCGTCGCCGGCTTCGTTGACCGAGCCGTTCATCCACGGGAACTCCTTCAGCGCGAGCACGGCCGCCTTGATGAAGAAGGGCATGTACGTGAGCTTCACGCCCGACTTCTCGAGCTTCGGCGCCCATTCCTTGCGCAGCGCCACCAGCGTGCTCAGGTCGCACTCGTCGAAGCAGTGCGTGTGCGCGGCGGTGTGCTTGGCCTTGATCATGTTGTCCGCGATCACCTTGCGCACGCGCGAGAACGCGATGACTTCCTCGCGCGGGCCGTCGGCGGCGGCACCGGTCGTGGCCCCACGCAGGAACGTCGGCAGCGGCGCGGCGGCGGCGGGAGCAGCCGCCATCGGCGCGGCCGCGGCGGGCGCGGTGGCCGGAGCGGCCCCGCGCGTCTTGAGGTAGTCGAGCAGGTCGTCGCGGGTGACGCGGCCGGCCGAACCCGAACCCCGGATGCTCTTCACCTCGGCCAGCGACACGTTGTGCTCGCCCATCAGGCGGCGCACCGCCGGCGACAGCGTGCGGTCGTCGATGGATCCGACCCCGGCGCCTCCGGCGCCGGTGGAGCCGGCGGTTGCGGCAGCAGCGGGCGCGGCACTGGGCGCGGCGGCGGCCGGAGCGGCGGCGGCAGCCGGGGCCGCGGCGGGCGCGGCGGCAGCGGCGCCACCCGCGGCGTCGATCTGCCCGATCTCGGTGCCCACGAGCACCGTGGTGCCCTCGGCGACCACGATCGCGGTCAGCGTGCCGTCGGCGGGCGACGGGATCTCGACGTTGATCTTATCCGTCTGGATCTCCACCAGCGGCTCTTCCTTGCGCACCTTGTCGCCCACGGCCTTGAGCCACTTGGCGACGGTTCCTTCGGCGACGCTTTCGCCCAGCTGGGGCACCACGATCGAGATGGCCATCCCGCTTCTCCTTCGGTTCGTTGCCGCGGCGGGCTCGCCGCGCGTGTGCTTCTGCTCGTGAATGTCGTCGCGCGCACCCGCGGTGCGCGGGGCGCGAAGTCGTCAGTCGTTCGCGTGCGCCTTGCGGCGCTCCAGCCGCAGCCGGCGGCGCTCCAGCGCGCGCACGTGCTCGGCCTTCTCTTCGTCGGTCTCCAGCACCAGCGGCGGCACCGGAGCAGGGCGCTTCGTCACCGGGTCGAGCGCCACGAACGTCACGAACGCCGTGCCGGTCTTGCGCCGTTCGCCCGTGAGCACGTCCTCGGAGACCACGTCCACCCGGATCTCCATGCTGCTGCGGTCCACCAGCGTCATCCGCGCGTGGATCAGCGCGAGCTGGCCGACCATCACCGGGGCCAGGAACGCCATGTCGTCGAATGCCGCGGTCACCACCGGACGCCGGCTGTGCCGGTTGGCCACGATCGCCGCCGCGAGGTCCACCCAGTGCATCACCGTACCGCCCAGCAGCGAGCCGTGGACGTTGGCGTGCTGGGGCAGCACCAGCTGGGTCATCTCGGTGGCCGAATCGGCCACCCGGCGCCCTTCGCGGGGGGTGTCGGGACTCACGTCGGGGGTATTCCTCGGGTCCGGGATGGAGGGGCCCGTGCCCGTTCGGGCAGGCGAGCTCACGGGAGGCGGCAGTATAGGGGTGCCCCCGAGGGGGCGCAAAAAGACGACGGCCGGAGTCCGTGAGGACTCCGGCCGCCGGGTACGAGCTGCGACTACTGGAGCTTGGTCGAACGGGTCGAGTAGACCTTGCCGTTGACCGTCAGGCGATAGAAGTACACGCCCGGGCCCGTCTTCGTGCCGGCCGAGGTGCGGCCGTCCCACGCGCGCGAGTACTCGCCCGCCGGGAAGCGACCCTTCTCGAGCGACGCGATCTGGCGGCCCGACACGTCGAACACGCCGAGCTCGACGTCCGACGCCTGCGGCAGGCCGAACACGAGACGCGGACGCGACGACGGGTTCTGGGCGACGGAGAAGTGCACCTGCGCCTGCGACGGGTTCACACCCGCGCCGACGCCGAGGTCCACGACGTCCGCCCAGCTGCGCGGCATGATGCGGAAGCTGGTGCTGAAGCCGAGGATGCCCGTCACCTGCACGGTGGTGCCCATCGTCGGCGGCGTGATCGGGTTGGCGCCGAGCGCGCTGTTGAAGTTCGACACGAAGATCGTGTCCGTGCCGGCGATGTTCGAGATGTGGAAGCCGTTGGTCGGAGGCGTCACGAGACCCTGAGCAAGAACGACCTTGCCGTAGTTGACGCGCATGAGCACGCCTTCGTAGTCCTCGGCGTCTTCGAGCAGGCCGGTCGCATCGCAACCGCCGTGATCGTAGACCGACAGGAGCGGCTGGGCCGGCGCCGGAGCGGCGACGGTGCCGAGGTCGGTCGCACTGGTGACGAAGTTGAACTCGGTCTCGCCGTAGAACTCCTGGACCGCGCCGACGACCCGGTACTTGTGGCCGTTGAACATCGGGACCGGGGGAGCGAACACCTGCAGGCCGGAGCGCAGACCGCCGCCCACGTCCGCGAGGTAGTTCGACGGCGTGAACTTGGCCGTCATGACGCCGACGACGGTGCAGCGCGTACCGCCGAGGCCCTGCGAGGTCTGGCCGTTGCTGCCGGCGAAGCGCGACATGTCGAGGCAGCCCGCGACGCGCGCGAGCGAGTCGGGGTTCGCGGCCTGGATCTCGGCGCAGCTGAGCACGCCGTTGATGAACGTGCGCGACTGGCCGCTGGTCATCGTGAGGCCGTTCGCCTGGCCGGTGACGCCGTTGACCGTGACGGTCTCGTTGATGCCGTGCGGCAGGCCGTTCGTGATCGTCAGGAGCACGGCGTCGGAGCCGTCCATGACGGCAGCGTCCACGGAACCGAAGGACGCCAGCGAGTAGTTGTTCACGTCGGTCGCGGAGCCCGAGGTCACCGAGCGGTCGAACAGGACGCGGATCTGGTTGTCCTCCACCGGGTAGGCGTCGGTCACGTTCGGGGGCGTCGCGGCGAGGATGTCGTTGCCGTCACGCAGCTGGATGCGGTAGCCGCGCGTACGCTGGTTCACGATGCCCTGCACGAACGTCACGGGCGTGCCGAGCGCGGGCGCCGGGTACGTGGCGAGCGTGTTGCCGTCGATGAAGACCGAGTCGCTCGGGGCGGCGCTGTCCACAACGATGAAGGAGTTGGTGCCGAGGCCGGTCACACGCGCCACCTTGAGGGTGCCGGAGCCGGACTGGTTCACGCGCGCGAGCATGCCTTCGTAGGCTTCCGCGGTCGTGTTGGTGGGCGTTTCCTTCAGCTGAGTGGTCGTGCCCACGAAGAACGGGGGCACCGGGTTGCCCGTCGACACGACGCGGACGATGCAGTCGTCCGTGCCCTGAACGCCGTCGTAGCCTTCGAGCTCGGCTTCGCCCTGGAACACCTGGACGCGGCCGTACACCACGACCGAGTCACCGATCGCCAGGTTGTAGGGAGCCGCGGCCTTGTTGTACGAGCCCGTGAAGATGTCGAGGCCCGAGTTCTGGGCACCGTTCGAAAGCTGGATGTAGAACGCGTAGCCAGACGACTTGGCGTCGAAGCCGGTGACGATACCGCCGATGCCGTACACCGTGTCGGGCGTCGCCAGGGCCGGAACGGCCGCGGTGCTCTGCACGTTCACGATGGACAGCGTATCCGGGAAGGCGCCCCCGGGGCCCGGCGGGTACTGCTTCGCGAGGGAGGCACTCGCGGTACACGCGAGCAGAGCGGCGACTCCCAACATGCTCATCAGCGTTTTCTTCATGGATCTCACCCCTGGTTGCTGGTCGTTGGTGGGAAGAGGGCTGTCCGTAGGGTCGATCGAACTTGGCGGTGCTCCACTCGCTCCCGGCGAGGGCCGGAGAGCCTCCGAAGTGGGACTTCCCGCGGTACAGTTTCTGCCGCCGATGATTGTAACAACCCCTCCCCCCTCGGCGGGAAGGAAAAAGCTTGGACACTTTGGGTTAAGGCGGGGTAACCCATGGGATGCCCAAACAGGCCCCGGGCCGGCTCCCCACCTGGGGGAACCGGCCCGGGATTTCCGTTGCTCTGGGTGGGATCGCTACGGCGACAGCAGGCCGAGCAGCCCGAAGACCTTGAGGATCAGGCGCGGGGCCGGCCCACCGACGGCCGGGATACTGGTCGAGAACGGCATCGTGGTCAGGACCACGCGGCCGTTTCCGGGGCGGTCCGCCATGACCGCGACGGGCACGGTGTCCGGGGCGGCCGACGGGATGAGCGACGCCGGAAGCGCCCAGAGCAGCGCCTTGGAGTTGTCCTTCACGAGGAACACGCGCACGCCGCCCGGCTCACCCGTGCGGCTGGCCAGCGCCTGCTGGCGCGAGCTGTCCTGCAGGGTGTAGCTCAGGAAGCGGGAGTTGTTGCCGTTGCCCCAGCCCGAGCTGGAGTCCAGCACGGCCGGCGTGATCACGTAGGTGTTCAGCAGGCCGCGGCAATCGAGGTAGTTGGTCACGAAACTCGGGCTGAGCGCGCCGACCGAGTTCTTGCCCTCGATCAGGTACAGCCCCTCGAGGAACAGCTTGCCGCCGTGATCGAGGTAGCCCTCGACGCCGGCCTGGTAGTCGTGCAGGAACGCGGAGAAGCTCGTCTCGTTCGCCCGGTACCAGATGACCGACTCGAACTGCTGGAACGTCTGCTGCACGTCCATCGCCGAGCGGAACGGCGTCTTGTTCTGCAGGCGCATGATCGCGTACTGGTCCGCCGGCAGGTTGCGGGCGGCCGTGTTCATGTACAGCGAGTCGAAGCGGATGTTGCTCGAGTTGCTGGTCGGCACGTCGTCGAGGATCAGCAGGCGGGCGCGCGTTCCGGTCACGGGGCGGCGCACGAACCAGCGCACGCTGTCCACGTTGCCGTAGCGGCCGCCGTCGTCACGCGCCTGCAGGTAGAGCGTGCGGTAGCCGTTGTTGTAGTTCGTGGTGCCGGCGTTGAAGAACCGCGCGCTGGGCATGGTGAACGACTTCGCCGTGGTGCTCTCGGGCGAGTCCGCCTGCCCGTCGAGCCACAGGAAGTACTTCGCGTTCGCCAGGTTGCCGTCGATGTCGCCGGCGTTCCAGGTGACCGTCACGGAAGCGAACGTCGTGTCCGTCGCGCCCGGGCGTCCGACGAGCAGCACGGTCGGAGGCTGGTTCCTGAACAGGAAGTCCTGGCGAGCCGGGGTGGCGTCGCGCAGGCCTTCGTTGTCGATCGCCCGGACCTCGAACACCGGGGCGCTGAAGCCGGTCGGCGTGAACACCGTCATCACCGAGTCGGCGCGCAGCGTGAACACCCAGTTCGTGTCCGCGGGCTGCAGCGGGTTGAGCAGGCGGATTTCGTAGCCGCTCACCACGCCGTCCACGTCGGAACCGAACCAGTGCATGTGGACCACGTGATTCACCGTGTCCACGGTGCCGGAGATGAACAACGTGGTTTCGGGAGCCTGGTTCGGCTGGATCTTGCCGGTCATGCCGCAACCGGCGACGAACGCGAGCAGCGCCGCCAGCGGCAGGAGGAGTCGAAGGAAGAGACGCATCACTGGAGGCCCTCACGATCGGACTTCACGATCAGGAACTTGCCGACCGATCGCTTGCCGGACTGCTTGTCCTCGACCGACCACATGTACAGCCCCGTGGCGGCCGCCTGTCCATTGCGGGTGATCATGTCCCAGCCGAACGTCGCGCCCGACATCACCGAGCGCAGGTCCGTGCGCGGATCGTTCACGCCGCGCGCGTTCCGGCCGTCGTACGTGGCGCCGTCGAAGTCGCTCTCGTAGACGAGGTCGCCCGACAGCGTGTAGATGCGGACGATCGCCTTGGACGGCATGTTCGCGAACCACAGGTAGTGGTCCCGGACGCTGGCGCCCTGGTCCCACATCGCGTCCACGCGGTACGGGTTCGGGAACACCGTCACCCCGGCCCCCACGCGTTCGCCGACCGCGGGCGCGGGCGTCGCCATGAGTTCGTTCTGCGCGACGCCGCTCTCGAGCGACTCGATCTCGGAGTTGCCGAGGTCGTACGCGGTGACCGCGACGTAGTAGCGGAAGCCGTTGCGCAGGTGGTTCACGGAGTACTTGTAGTGGTAGGTCACGCCGTCGAACACGACGGGCGTGGCCAGCCGGACGGCGGCGAAGCCCGTGTTGAACCCGAGCGTGTCACCCGGCGCGGTCGCCTTGTCGTACTGCGAGACCAGCTGGAGCGTGTCGCGCCCCTCGCCCACGTAGATCCGGTAGCCCTCGAAGTCGAGCGAGTCGGGGCTCGTGCGGTCCACGAAGAACTCCGGCGACTCGTCCCAGTAGATGTCCAGCGCGGCCTCGCGCGGCACGACCTTCATGCGCGGGGACGGCGGCGGAACGGGCACCTTGTAGCCACGGTCGTAGGCGCGCTGCGCGAAGCGCGCGAACCGGCGCAGGTTCGCGATCTTCTCGGCGTCGTTCGCACCGGTGGAACCCAGGTAGGCGAAGTCCACCGTGATGCTGTCGCCGGGATTGAGGGTCTCGAAGGGTCCGGCACTCAGGAGCGAGACGGGATCCCCGGTCGGCGGCAGCAGCGAATCCGGCACGGGAGACAGCGGCGTGATGACGCCGGTGCTCATGAGCGCGTACTTCTCGACGTCCTCGTCACGCGCACGGCTGCCGGGCGAGTAGCTCCACACGCTCAGCGAGACCTGCTTGTGCCCGGAGACGGTGTCCACCACGGTTCCGGGGCGGACGCCCAGCAGCATCATGCCGGCCATCGGCGGCGCGAGGAAGTTCTTGCAGTCGATGATGTTCTGGCAATAGCTCTCGTTGAAGAGGCGGAGCGAATCCGTGTAACCCACCTGCTTCTTCGCGAACCAGCCGCCCAGCGAACCGCAGCCGGCACTCGGCGGCCAGCAGTTGTAGCCCGCCTTGTTGCCCGTCTGCATTTCGTTGTACGAGCCGACCCAGACGTTGCGTAGCGGTGGGCCGACGTTCTTGATCGTGTAGTGGAAGATCACGAAGTTGCCGTAGTCCGAGAACGACCAGGCGTAGTTCTCCTGCTTCACCTCGAGCCGCATCGGCCGGTGATCTTCGTTGCTCCCGGGCACGCTCTTCGCGATCCCGTCCCAGAACGTCGAGCTGTAGTCCTGCTCGCTGATCGCCTGCGGGTTGTAGTAACGGCTGTTCGGGAGCGTGGAACGCACCGTCACCTTCGGGGTGATCGGCGTGAACTCCGTGGCGTCGGCACTCGCGCTGCCCTGCGAACCGTCCACGGCCGCGGTCGTGACGCCCGTGAAGCTGCCGTTGTCGTCCACGGCGAGCCCGCCGACCCACAGGCCGCCACGCACGAGATGCTCGTAGCCGGACCCCAGCGGGTATTCCATGGACGCGGAGCGGGTCGTGAAGTTGTTTCCCACGAAGCCGTAGTTCGTGATCGCGATGCCCAGCTTGTTCTGGCTCATCACCAGCATCGCGAAGTTCACGGCATCCTGCGCCGACTGGCTGATCATCGGGCGAGCCCCCGGAGCGAAATGATCCGGATCCTCGGCCCCCTGCGCGGGCATCGCCGCGAGCATGAGTCCCAACAACAACGCGATACGACGCATCATGGACGCCTCTTGAAGCGGATGACCTTCCCGCGGCCGCGGTCGGCGATGTAGGCGAGCGAGTCGTCCACCGCAACGGCCACGGGGTCGAGCAGCTCTTCGGACTGCGCGTTGGGTTCGTTGTCCACGCGCTGGATGTACTCGCCGCTGTTCACGTCGAAACGCAGCACGCGGCGGTTGCCCCGGTCCACGACGTAGAAGAAGCCCGCGAGGTCCGCGGTCACGTCGGTGGGCTGGACGAAGTTGGATCCGGTGGTCGAGCCGTCCGTCTGCACGAGACCGAGGTTGGTCACCACGCTCGAGAGGCCCTTCACCTTGCTGTTGCCGCGGTCCGCCACGAACACCGGGCGGCTCGCGTAGCGCGAGTAGTACAGGCCCGCGGGATCGAACACGGTCGAGTTGCCCGAACCGTCCTCGATGACCCACGTCGTGTCGCGGTGCCAGTTGCAGCCCGGCATGTTGCGGTCCTGCGCGTTCGGCGCGCCCGGGTACTTCGGGCCCCGCGCGTAGCGGTAGATGCGCGACACGAACTGGCGCGTGCGGATGCGCTGGTCCGTCTCGAGCGTGTCGAGCATGATCGCCTGCCCGCACACGTAGACGTAGCCGTCCTCACCCGCGGCGATGCCGGTCACGGTCGCGAAGGTCGTGTCCGTGAACGTGCTCACCGTGTCGCCGCCGCCCAGCCCGTACTCGCGCACGCGCCAGTAGGCGTTGATGTTCTGGATGAAGTTCGGAGCGAACGGCGTGGTGTTCGCGAGGCAGTTGCCACGCACCGGGTCGTAGTGCGCCATGCACGTGTCGCCGGCGTCGAGCACGAACAGCTTGTTCTGCGCCGACGCGACCGCGATCGGGTTGAACAGGCTCGTGAGCGGCTGGAAGTACGCACCGACGATCGGCGTCGGGCGCGACAGCGGGTACAGGCCCAGCGAGCCGTGCGGCGTGATGGGATCGGTCGGGGCGATGGGCGCGCCGTCGTTGAAGAGCAGGAACAGCTGCGTGCCCGAACCCTGCGTGAGCAGGATGTCCTGGATGCCGGTCATCCCGGTCCAGGTCGCGATCATCTGGTAGCTCTGGTCGGAGGGCACGCCGATTTCGCGCGGGCGCTCCGTGGGCAGTTCGAACTTGTTGCCGCAGCCCGTGGCGAGACCGAGGGCCAGCGGCAGCGCGAGAAGCGAGAGGAGCCGGCGCATCAGAAACGCACTCCCAACGAAAGACGGTTCACGGCCCCGAGCGGGCCGCCGTCGGTGTAGGCGTAGTCGAGGTTGACGCGCTTCTGCCCGAGGTCGGCCATGAAACCGGCGCCGGCCGAGAACTTGAGTGCGTCCGCCTGGAAGTTGTAACCGCTGCGCACGGCGAACTGGCGCAGGTACGACCACTCGGCGCCCATCTTGAGCAGGCGCTGGTTGTCGGCGGGCTGGTTCACCTCGAGCGAATACGTGAGACGGCTCTTCGCGTTCTCGATCGGCTCGAACGCGAGGCCGTAGCGGAAGTTCAGCGGCGGATCGTAGCCGTCGTAGCTGCGCTTCTCGCCCGTGTACGGCGAGATCCAGCTGCCGGAAGGCTTCAGCTCCGAGCCGAAGTTCGTCAGCGCGGTCGCGATGCGCACGCTGCCGAGACCGAGGTAGAAGATCGAACCGACGTCGAACAGCACGGCCGACGTGGTCGGTCCGCCGACGTCCTTGCCGAGGTCCTCGTGCACGTACTTCAGGCCCGCGCCGACCAGCAGCTTGTCGGTCCAGCGCCGCGCGTACGCACCGCCGACGAGGAAGTCGGAGTACGTGAACGTACGGCCCGTGCCGAACGGCATGAGCTCGGTGGTCTCCTCGATGTCCGTGCTGAGCAGGCCCACCTGGAACGCCACCGAACCGCCCAGCTTCTGCGACGGCTGCACCAGCGTGAAGTGCTCGTACGAGATGTCCGCGGGCCAGTCCACGTGCGAGAACGCCGCCTCGCGGCGCTGCAGCGAGGCCAGACCGGCCGGATTCCAGAAGATCGCGCTCGGATCGTTCGCCACGGCCACGAAGGACTCGCCGAGTCCGGTGGCGCGCGCGCCGATCGAGATGCGCAGGAACGTCGCCGACGACGTACCGGCGCGCTGACCGCCCAGCGAAGCCTGGGCGTGGGCGGTGGCGACCGCCCCGGTCAGCAGCAGCGCGGCGAAGCCGGCGAAAGCGGCGAGACGCCTAGAAGTCCACATCGAGCGTCAACCTCCACTGAGCGCCGGGGCCGTAATTCGAGGGGTCCAGCAGCGTCGAGATGTACGTGTAGTCGTTCAGCGTGCGGGTCACGTTGTTGGGATCGAACTGGCCCTGTCCCCACACGTAGCCACGGCCGGTGATCGAATCCACGCGATAGATCAGGCGGTTCGAGAAGATGTTCGTGCCCTGCAGGCTGATGTCGAGCTTGCGCGTCCCCACCTTGAACCAGCGGTTGAAGCGCACGTCCGTCGTGATCTGCACCGGTGCGTTCTCGGAGTACGGCTCGCCGACCGTGCGGTCGCCGGTCGCCGAGTAGGGCGTGTAGGCGCGGCCCGACGAACCCTGCATGAACAGGTTCAGGCCGGACTGCTTGAGGAAGCGCAGCGTGGGCGGCGTCTCCTTGTCGAAGCGCACGTCCGCGCTCGCCGAGATCTTGTGCGGACGGTTCCAGCGCACGAACGTTTCGGACAGTCGCGTCTCGGAGCTGCCACCGATCTCCTGCAGCACGCGGTCCTCGTTCGGGTCGCTGCTCTTGCCCTTCGTCTGCTGGTACGAGTACGACAGCTTGCCCGACCAGTGGTTCGAGACGCGCTTCTCGACTTCGACCTCGAATCCCTTCGACCGCGAGAAGTGGCCGTTCAGGTAGATGAAGTACGAGGCGAGGTTCGTGCCCTCGACGGGATCGACGCGCGTGGACGCCGGGTAGTCGTACACGTCCTTCACGAAGAACGAGATGTTCGCGGCCGCCTTCGGATGAAACTGGTGCTTCGCGCCCACTTCGTAGCTCACCGAGACCTGCGGATTCAGGTTCGGGTTGCCCTGCAGCGGGAACGACTCGCTCGAGATCGAGTTGAGCTTCGAGTACACGTAGCGGTACGACGGGTTCTGGGTGAACTCGCCGTAGTTGAAGAAGAAGCTCGAGTACTCGGTGATCGGGTGCGCCACTTCGATGCGCGGCGAGATGTGCAGCTTGTAGCGGCGGCCGAAGAACGAACGCGTGTCCGAGTAGAACTGGTTGCGCGTCGAGGTCGCGATGTTCGCGCGGCTCGTGTCGGCCAGCGCGTTCTCGGCTTCGCGGCCGACGAACCAGTAGTCCGCACGCAGGCCGACGTTCGCGGTGAAGCCTTCGAACTCGAGCTTGTCGCGCAGGTACATGTCGCCGACCCACGGGTGCGCCATCCACACGTCGTGCGAGGCGCCGAGGCCGTCCTGGTCGTACACCCACGGGCGCTCGATGGTCAGGTACTGCACCGACTGGAACTGGTGCTCGAAGCCGACCTCGATCTCGTGGCGGCGCATGACGCGCTGCGTGAGGTTCCAGCTCATGGACCAGCTGGTCGAGCGGCGGTCCTGCCACGTGTCGCCGTCGCCGGTGTCGATGAAGTAGTCGTCGCGGCGCGGGTCGCCGACCGGGAACGCGGACCGGTCGTCCGGCTCCTCGTACTCGGACCAGTGCTTGCCGTTCACGTCGGTGCGCTGGGCGAAGAAGTAGCGCGACACGTTGAACTCGGTGTAACCGCTCGCCGACAGCGTGCGGCGCCACTGCATCGAGGTCTGGACGTTGTCCTCGAAGATCGTCGGCGCGTTCGAGATCCGGTGGTCCCACTGCCACGGGTACGACGGATCGATCTGGTCACCCGACGCCGAGATCGAGCTGCGAGAGAAGCCCTGGTCGATCGCGATGCGCTTCGAGAAGCTGTAGTTGAGCTTGTCGCGGCTGTTCGGCTTCCACGTGATGCCGTAGCGGCCGGACCAGCGGTTGTCCGCCGAGGGGGACCACATGTCCGGGTACTTGAACTTGTAGCCGAAGAACGAGTCTTCGTAGCCCGACTTGAGGCGCGGCCACGACGGCGGGTAGATCGTGCGGTCGAACAGGCTCGCGTTCGGCGTGTTCATGTAGCGGAACCGCGTCTCGAACAGGCTGCCCGAGAGGTCGAGGATCGAGCTCACGGTGCCGGGCACCTTCACGCCGATCGCGCGCAGGCCCCTCTGCCACACCGGGTCCGGTCCCGAGACCAGCACCTGCCACGAGCGACCGCCGTAGCTGCCGGTCGTGGTCGTGATGCCGCCCTCGAACTTGTCGCGGCCTTCCTTGAGGCGGATGTCCACGACGCCGGACAGCGCCTGGCCATAGCGCACGTCGAGCGCGCCCGTGTTCACGTCCATGGCCTCGACCGAGCGGGCGTTCAGGCTGCCCGCCGTGGACTGCCCGGTCACGAGGTCACGGTTGGTGACGCCGTTGATATTGAAGATGGTTTCGTCCGCACGGCCGCCGCGCACGTGGATCTGCTCGGCGTCGGTGCTGATGCCGGCCTGCCGCTGCATGACGTCGCCGACCGTGGTGACGGGCATGTTGCGGATGTCCCGCGAGTTGACCGAGCGCACGGTGGCGCCCTGGCGGGCCTCGACGAGGCGGCGTTCGGCCGTCACCTCGACCGTCTTCTCTTCGCGCACGACGTTTTCCTCGAGCGCGACGTTGAACACGGTCGCCTTACCGGCAACCACCACGACGCTCGTCGAGCCGCCCGGCTTGTAGCCGAGGAACTGGACCTTGAGCTCGTAGGTGCCCGGGGGCACGCCGGAGATGGTGTAGTGGCCTTCGGAATCGGTCATGCCGCCGCGCTTCTGGCCGACGAGACCGACGCTTGCGAACGGGATGGCGTGGTTGGTCCGCTTGTCGGTGACGCTTCCGGTGATCGAGCCGACATCCGCGGCTCGGGCCACCGTGGTCAGTCCGAGGGAGACCACCAGCAGCAACGCGTGTACTGCGAATCGAAGTGTTTTCATGAAGTGTGGGTGAAAGGTTGGAGGGCGACCCTAGTGTCCCCCCGACTGCATGGTCAAGCGGTCCTTTTGTTGCCTTCTCACTGGACCTTAGGCGTTTCTCCCCCGGGCTACTCCCGGTCCGACTTGACGAGCAACAGCTTGCCCCGCGAAACCGCGCCCGATGCGCGATCCTCGACGGACCAGACGTAGAGCCCCGTGGCCACCGCCTGGCCCCGGCGCGACACCAGGTCCCACGCGAACGCCCCGCCCGACTGCTTCATGGGAGTGATGTCCACGTCCCGCGCGGGGTCGTACAGGCCCGGCGCGCTCTCGCCGTGGTAGGTGCCGCCGTCGAAGTCGCGCTCGTAGATGAGGTCCCCCGAGAGCGAGTAGATCCGGATCGTGGCGCGCGCGGGCAGCCCGGCGAACCACACGTAGTGCCGCCGCGAACCGGCGCCGGCGTCCCACGCGGCGTCCACCCGGTAAGGATTCGGGTACACCGTGACCCCACCGGCCGCGCCCGCGCCGGCGTTGGTGACCAGGGCGAACTTGTTCTGCTCGAGCCCGCTCTCGAGTGGCGGGGTGCCGACGTCACCGATGTCGTAGCTGGTGATCGCGCCGAAGTAGCGGAAGCCGTTGCGCAGGTGATTCACGGTCTGGCGATAGCGGTAGGTCACGCCGTCCACCACCAGCGGCTGCGGCGCCAGCACCCGCGAGAGGCCGGTGTCGAAGCCGGTGGTGTCGGGAAGGTCGTACTGCGCCAACAGCAGCGGCGCGGCGCGATCCTCGCCCAGGTAGATCCGGTAGCCCTCGAAGTCGCGGCCGCCGGGGGCGGGACTGGTGGGATCGGTGGCGAACTCGGGAGAATCGTCCCACCAGAGGTCGACGCTGCGATCGCCCGGGACCACGTGCACGCGCGGCGAGGGCGGCGGGCTGGGCAGGTGGTAGTTGATGCTGGCCGCGAATGCGGCGTAGTCGGCGTTGTTCGAGAGCTTTGCGCGGTCATCCCCGCCCACGAAGGCGAAGTCCACCGTGACGCTGTCCCCCGCCTCGATGCGCGGGAACGGCCCCACCGACAGCAGCTGGATGGGCGAGCACGAACCGTCGAGCGGGCACTCCGGCGGGTTCGGAGGACCGCCGCCCGACATGAGCCGGTAGCGCTCGAGGTCCTCGTCGCGGGTGGTGTCGCCGGGCGCCCACATCCACCAGCGGTGCACGACGTGCGCGGGCTCGCCGCCTGGCGCGACCGAGCGCAGGTACTTGAGGCCGACCCACGGCGGGCACAGCTGCACGCGACAGCCGTCGAACAGCGGAAGCGCCTGGCAGAAGCGCTCGGCCACCATCGTGCGCGAACTGTCGTACTCCGAGTACGCGCGGTAGTACCACGAGCCCGGGCCGTTCGCGGCCGAAGGCGGCCACACCGAGTACGCCTCGCGATTGCCGCTCGCGAGCTGCGCGTAGAGCCCGACCCAGACGTCGGCCAGCGGCGGGCCGTCGTTGTGGATCGTGAAGCTGGTCACGACGAACGAGTTGGCCGCGGGCAGCGTGAACCCCAGCCCGCGCTGCGTGATGCGCAGGTGCATCGGGCGGTGCGGCTCGCGCTGGAAGCCGTACGACGGCTTCGCCGGCGTGTCGGCGTAGAACGCGATCAGGTCCTGGTCCGAGATCGCGTCGGGCGAATAGCGCTTCGCGTTCTGGATGCGTGATCGCTCGGTGAACCGGCCCTCGAGCGGCGTGAACTCGGTCTCGCTCGGCCCGCTGGAGCCCTGCGAGTTGTCCACGATCGCCGCCGACACGCCGGTGAACGCGCCGTCGTCGTCGAGCGCGTGCGCGCCCACCCACAGGCCGCCGCGCGACAGGTGCTCGTAACCCGCGCCGAGCGGATACTCGAACGACGCCGAGCGGGAGATGAAGTTGTTCCCGAGGAACCCGTAGTTCGACAGCTGCAGCCCGACGCGGTTCACCATCTCGACGCGCACCGCGTAGTCGGCGGCGCGCGACGGCACCGCCGTGGCGAACAGCGCCACGGCACCGGCGGCCGCGAAAAGAGCGACGCGCCTCACCGACCGCTCAGTAGCTGCCGCGCAGGTCGTATTCCTGGGGGAACGCGTCGAGGAACAGGCGGTCCATCTCGAGGTTCACCTCGCGCAGCATCCGCGCCTTCTGCGGGTACGGCATGAACGCGCTCTTGAACCCGTTGATGATGATGCGCTTGATCTCGTACGGGCTCAGCTTGAACGCCTTCACCGCGAGCGCGATCTCGTCCGACACGGTCGTGGCCGACATGAGCCGGTTGTCCGTGTTGAGCGTGACGCGCAGGCCCTGGCGGAAGTACTGGCCGAACGGGTGCGCCTGCGGCGTCTTCGACACGCGCGTCTGCACGTTCGACGACAGGCACATCTCGAGCGGAATGCGGTGGTCGCGCACGTAGCGCAGCAGGCCGTCGTCCTCGAGCAGCCGCGTGCCGTGGCCGATCCGGTGCGCGCCGCAGTAGTGCAGCGCCTGCCCGATGCTCTCGGGGCCGAACGCCTCGCCCGCGTGCACCGTGGAGTTGATGTTGTTCTTGTGGATCACCTCGAACGCGTCGCGGTGCGCCTTGGCCGGGTAGTCGCGCTCCTGTCCGGCGAGGTCGAACGCCAGCACGCCGCGGCCCTTGTACGCCACCGCGAGCTGCGCGAGCTCCATGGACACCTTGGGGCTCATGGAGCGGATGCCGCAGATGATCACGCCCGTGCTCATGTTGTGGCGCGCGCCCGCGTCGCGCAGGCCGGCGATCACCGGGTCCACGATGTCGGGGAAGCTCAGGCGGCGCTTGCGGTGCAGGATCGGCGAGTAGCGCACTTCGAGGTGGCGCACATTCTCTTCGGCGCAGTCCTCGACCAGTTCGTACGCGATCCGGTAGAGCGCTTCCTTCTCCTGCATGACGCTGAGCGTGATGTCGAAGATCTTGAGGTAGTCGCCCAGGTTGCGCGTGCGCTTGCCCGCCTGCATGAGCTTCGTGAGCTTGGCGAGGTTCGTCGTCGGCAGCGTGACGCCCTGCTCCTTCGCGAGGTCGAGCACCGTCTTCGGGCGGACGCTGCCGTCGAGGTGGCAGTGCAGTTCGGTCTTGGGCAGTCGGCGGATCACGTCGAGCGAGAGCTTCATGCGGGGATCATCCTCGAAAGCGCGCCCGATCGGCGCATAGCAAAAGGCGCCGGAGTCAGCGGGACTCCAGCGCCATGATCTTCTTGACCCGGCGCTCGTGTCGGCCGCCGGCGAACGGAGTCTGCAGGAACAACCTCACCATCCGGGTCGCCGCGCCGCGATGTACGACGCGCGCGCCCAGTGCGAGCACGTTGGCGTCGTTGTGCTCGCGACTGTTGAGCACCGTGGCGTCGTCGTGGCAGAGCGCGCAGCGCACGCCCGCGACCTTGTTGGCCGCCATCGTCGAACCGATGCCGGCGGCGTCGATCACGATGCCGCGGGCTGCGCGTCCCGACGCCACTTCGCGCCCGACCGCGGCGGCGAAGTCCGGGTAGTCCACCGCCTCGGTGGAGTGCGTGCCGCAGTCGTGCACTTCCCAGCCGAGGTCGTCCACGATCGCCCGCTTGAGCACTTCCTTGAGCTGCACACCGCCGTGATCGCAGCCGATGGCCACGCGCTTCGGGCTGACCGGCGTGTGGGCGGGAGCGGCAGGCGCGGCCGCGGCGGAGGAGCGGGCCGGGCTCTCGGGCCCGAGCGCACGCGTGACGGCCTCGCGAACGAGACGTCGAACGGTGGCTTCGTCGGGAGTGCTCATGGGCCGGGCAGGATAGCCTCGACGCCGTTCTTTCACAACGGCAACACCGTCCGGATGTGCGGCCGCGTGCTAGACTTTCCGCCCGTTCGCTCCCCCGGTGGGCCCATCCGGCCCCGCCGAACCGACCGAGTTCCGCTGGAGAGCCCGTGACGAGCCTTCGACCCCACCTTCGCGCGTTCCTGCTGGCCCTGCCGCTGCTGCTCGCCCTTCCCGCGGCCGTGCGCTCGGCCGAGCTGCCCGACAGCACCACGACCGACGCTTTCCGGCTCGCGAACGGGCTCGAGGTCCGGGTGCGCCGCGTCCCCGGCGCCGCCGGGGTGGCCATGTCGGTGGCCTACCGGGCGGGGCACGCCTACGACCCGGCCGGCCGCGAAGGCCTCGCCGCGCTGCTCGCCGAGCTCGAGTTCACGGCTCCGGCCGGCGACATCCCGGAGCGGACCCGCGAGGAGATGGACGGACTGCGCCCGCAGGGCTGGGGGCTGCAGGTGAACGACCGACTCGCGGTGCTCACCGAGATCGCCACCCGCGACCGCTTCCCCGGCGTGCTGCACCAGGTCGCCGCCCGCATGCGCGGCGTCCAGCCGACGGCCGGCGACCTCACGCGCGCGCTCGCCAGCGTGCGCGCCGACCAGGGCCAGCGCCGGCTGGGCCGCGCCGACCTGGCGCTCTATTACCGCGTGCGCGACCTGGCCCGCGGCGAGAACGACGAGCAGCTGCTGCGCCGTGCGACGGCCCGGGGACTCGAAGGGCTCGCGCTCAAGGACGTGAACGCGCTGTTGCGGCGCACGTTCGTTCCCGCCAACGCCTGCCTCGCGATCGCCGGGGATTTCGGTGACATGGACCTGCACGCGCTGGTCGAGCACGAGTTCGGCGGCATCCCGGCGGGCGCCGCGCAGCCCGAAGCCGCGGTGGCGCCGCTCGTGCCCGGCCGTCGCAGCTCGCCGTTCCTCGGGCTCGATCAGCCCATCGGCACCGTGGGCGTGATCGCCCCGGCGGTCGAGGACACGCTCCACCCCGCGTTCTTCCTCGCCATGATCATCAGCGGGCCCTACGTGACGAACACGCTGGGACGCCCCGCCGCGCCGCTCACGTCGCGGTTCCAGTATTCGCTTTTCGACGAGCCCGACCTCGTGCGCTTCAACCTCTCGCCCGCCGCGGGCGAGACCAAGCCCGAAGTGCTGCACGAGCAGCTGTCCTGGCTCATGGACAAGCTGTCCGAGACCCAGCTCGAGCGCGGCATGTTCGAGGCCGTGCGGCACAACGTGCTGTGGCTGGTGGGCGGACCGCTGCCGATGTCCGTACGCGAGCAGATGCGCCGCCAGCCCGGCTCGCTGGGCACGCTCGCGACCGGCATGGCCTCGCGCACGCTGTGGAAGGGCGACGCGTTCTGGGCGGAGTACCTCGGACGGCTCCAGACCACGCTGCGCGGGCACAACACGTTCGCGGCGTGGCTCACGGATCCGTCGCACCAGGCCGTGCTGCTGCTCACGCCGAAGCGCTGAGTCGCGTCGCATCGTTGACCCGCCGCGAGCCGCACGCTAGGGTGCGGCTCGCATGGCACGGCGCATCCTGATCGGCATCGCCGGTGGATCCGGCTCCGGAAAGACCCTGGTGGCGCGGACGATCGTCCGCGAACTCGGGTCCGAAAAAGTCGTCATCGTCGATCAGGACTCCTACTACAAGAACCTCGAAGAGATCCCGTTCCGGGATCGCGAGGCGCGCAACTTCGATCACCCCGACGCCTTCGACAACAACCTGCTCGCCGCACACCTCCGCGAGCTGCTCGAAGGCAAGGCGATCGACCAGCCGATGTACGACTACACGCATCACTGCCGGCTGCCCGAGACGCGCCGCATCAGCGATCACCTCATCGTGGTGCTCGAAGGCATCCTGATCTTCCACGATCCCGAGTTGCGTGCGCTGATGGACATCAAGTTGTTCGTGGACGCCGACGCCGACGTACGGCTCGTGCGCCGCCTGAAGCGCGACCTCATCGAACGCGGCCGCGCCGTGGACTCGATCCTGCGCCAGTACGAAGAGAGCGTGCGCCCGATGCACCTGCAGTTCGTCGAACCCACCAAGCGCTTCGCCGACGTGATCATTCCCGGCGGCGGCCACAACAAGGTGGCGATCGATCTCGTGAAGACGAAGATCCGCGAACTGCTGCGCGAACGCGGCGTCGCGGTCGACGGCGCCACGATCACCGCGTAGCCGCCCCGCGGCGCATCACGCCGCTCGCGCACGCCCCCGCGTCATGTTCCCGTCACGCGACTGGCAGCGCTGCCAGTTTCTGTCATCGCGTTGACGTTCCGGGCGCGAGCGAGCACCACGAGGTGGCTTCGAGTCCACCTGCGCGCCGTGATGCGCCGGAACGCGAGAACGCCGGCCCGCGGGAGTGCGCGGGCCGGCGTTCGTGGTGCGTGGGCGGCGTTACTCGATCACCAGCATGCGGCGCGTCGTGTCGAAGCCGGGGGCGGTCATGCGTACGAAGAACATGCCGGAGCGCAGCCGGGCCACGCCGGGGGTGCCGCTGCCGAAGGGGATCGAGTAGCGGCCGGGGGCGGTGTCGCCGTCGGCCAGTGTGGCGACGCGGTGGCCGAGCACGTCGAACACTTCGAGCCGCACGCGGGCGCGCACGGGCACGTCGAAGCGCACGAGCGTGCGGCCCGAAGCCGGGAACGGGTTCGGGGCGTTCGGTTCGAGCGCGAATGCGGCGGGCATGCCGTCGCCCACGCCGAGGAAGGCGCCGGCTGTGCCGCGCACCTTGAGCGTGTGCGGGGAGCCGGCGTCATTGCTCGTGATCGTGAGCGTGGCGCTGTCGGCGCCTGCGGCGACCGGACGGAACCACACGCCGAGCGTGTCGTTCAGGCTCGCGGCGATCGAGAACGCGGTGCGCACGGGCGCGAAGCGCGCGTTGTCCGAAGTGACGTTCGTCACCTGCAGGGTCGCCGTGCCGGGGTTCGAGATCGTGAACGCACCGAACTCGCCGATCGTCACGTCCACCGTGCTCATGTCGAGCAGGGCGGGCAGCGCGTCGTATTGCGGCGCGGCCACCTGCACGATCGCGAACGTCGCGTTGCTCACGTCGCTCGGGTTGCCGTCGCCGGCGTCGCGCACGCGCACTTCGGCGGTGGTCGTGGGGTCGTTCGGCACCGTCCACGCGTACGTGCCGGCGTAGCCCTCGACGTCCGCGACCGTCACCCACGGATCCGACGCGCTGCGTCGGTACTCGATGCGTGCGAGCGCCAGGTTCGCGCCGCTCCACGTGATGTTGTGCACGCTGCCCACGTCCCACGACTCGCCGCCGTTGGGCGCGGTGACCGCGACCGACTGCGTCGGCGAGGTGGGCGTGTAGGCGTACGCGAAGCGCATCTTGTAGACGCCGCCGCTCTGCTGGGCGAGCAGCGTGCCGCGGTCGCGGAGCAGGAAGCTGTAGTTCGAACCCGCGAGCGCGGCACCCGCGAACGTCGTGGCGCCGTCGAGGCTCAGGTAGCCGATGCCGCCGGAGTACTGGCCCACGATCACCACGTTCGGGTCGTCACCCGCGATGTCGGTGCCCCACGACGAAGCCACGTTCTGGCCGGTGCGGTTGAGATCGGTGACGGTCGGCCAGGTCTTGCCGAAGTCGGTCGTCGCGCGCACGCCGGTCGCCGACCACGTGGTGCCGAACGCGACGTTGTTGCGCAGCCGCGAGCAGCTCATGCCGGGGATCTCGGAACCGTTCGCGTTCTGGCGGCTCGTGTAGAAGAGCCCGCCGTCCTCGGACTGGAACAGTTCGCCGATGCCGGAGCCCGTGATGCCGTCGCCCACGAGCACGTACTGGTTCGCGTCGGGCACGATGATGATGTCGCACGGGCTGCGGAACCAGCGGTGTCCGTAGTACTGCCACGTCTGGCCGCCGTCCACCGAACGCTGCAGCGAGTCCGAGTCGCCGCCGAACAGCAGCGTGTCGGGCTTGTCGGGATGCCGCTCGAGCGGAATGCCGTACTCGCCGAACGCGTGCGTGAGCGTGGGCGTCCAGGTCGCGCCCGCGTCGGTCGAGCGCCACATCTGGCGCGTGCCGCCGCTGGTGACGATCGCCGCGACCCACTGCGCGGTGTCCTTGGGCGAAATCGTGAGCGCGTTCGCGTGGCCGTTGTTGTTGAAGCGGCGGACGAACTTCCACGTCTCGCCGGCATCCGGCGAACGCCACAGGCTGTCGGCGCTGAGCGCGAAGATCACGTCACGCGCCCACGGATTCACCACGATCGAGCGGCCGCGAATGGCCTGCGTGCCGTTCGTGCCCAGCGTCTTCGACCACGAGCGCGTGACCGTGGCGCCGGACGGCATGGCGAGCGACGTGCCGCCCGACCAGCGCGCCACGATGCGCGAGCCGCGCGACACCGCGAAGCCGGTGCTGCCGTTCACGCTCAGCCCGGCGACCATGCCGTGCAGGTCGTGCGTCGGGAACGTCCAGACGTTGCCGCCGTCGGTGCTGCGGCGCACGAAACCGCCGCCACCGCCGACCCAGATTTCGTTCGCGGCCGGCGCGGCCAGCGCGCGCACGTCGGGGCGGAACTCCATCTTGAGCGCGACGTGCGCGAAGCTCGAGCCGCCGTTCGTGCTCTTGAGCAGCGCACCGCCCGCGCCGCCGGCCCACACGGTGCTGCCGTTCTGCGCGAGCGCGTACAGGTCGTTCGTGGTCGGCACCGGGACCGGCGTCCAACTGGCGCCGCCGTTCGTCGTGGCGAGCAGCGTGCCGTTCGCACCGGCGGCGAAACCGTCGGTCGCGTTCGAGAACGCGAGCGCGTGCAGGGCCTCGACGCTGCCCGAGCTGATCACCGACCACGTCGCGCCCGTGTCTTCGCTGCGCAGCACCGCGCCGCCGTCGCCGGCGACCAGCACGCGGTTCGCCGAAGCGAACGCCGCGGCGCGCAGCACGGGTGCGCCGGGCACCACGTAGGTGCTGAACGACAGCCCGTTGTCCGTGCTGCGGAACACGTAGCCCGAGTCGCCCACCACGATCACGTTCAGCCCGCGATGCGCGATCGCGCGCAGCGTGCGGATGCCCAGCTGCTGGCTCGCGTACGACGTGCCGCCCACGAGCGAGCGGTAGACGACGCCGTTGTCGCCCACGGCCCAGACGTCGGTGCCGTCCTTGCTGTTCACCGCCTGGAATCCCTGTGCGTGCGAGGGGGCGTGAACGAACGTGGCGAGCGTGCACAGCAGTACGGCGAGGACCGAGGGGCGGAATCCGCGCATGCGTTACTCCCAGGCGAGTCGAGACAGGACGGTGATCTCGGCGAGACCGGTGACGGGACGACCGCGCCATTTGCCGTCCACTTGCGTGGGACGGAACTCCAGCGCGTCCATGCGGACGGGCGGGAAATCGAAACGGGTTCCCTCCGCGGACAGTTCGCGCGCGACGGGGACCCGCCCCACTTCCCGACCCTTGTTGAAGAGGACGATCTCGCCCCGGCGCACGCGCCAGGGGCCGCCCTCCTTGTTACGTCCACGCAAAGCGTACAGAACCACGGCCTTCGTCTCTAGTGATTCTTTCCAATCAAGCCGGATCCATTGCGCCGTACTGGTGTCGGCCATCCACCCGACCTCCGTCGGGAGACCCTGCGTGCGCCGGTCCACCACCGCCTGCGGCAAAGCGGCCTCCCGCAACACGCTCGACGCGGACACGATCGCGGACGGGGCCGGGTTGAACCATTCGGCATCGCCCGCGCTCACCGCCACCGCCAGTGCCGAATGCCCGGCGTGGCAGCCGACGCACTTCGTGCCCGTGCCCGGGCGCGTGTAGTTGAACCCCGGCACGTGTGCCGGCGCGGTCGCCGAGCGGAGCACGCGACCTTCGGCGTCCACGATCTGCTCGAACATGGGCAGGTCGCTCGGCGCGGTGTCCACGTGCACGCCGCCCTGCGGCGAGACCGGCGCGTCGCGCAGCAGCACGAGGCTGTCGCCGCCCTCGACGCCCGGCCGCGGCAGCGCCGTGAAGAAGCGGATGCGCAGTCCGCGCTGCACCGGCAGGCCGTCCGGCCACGGCGTGTCCACCGGCGCGTTGGCGAAGATGTTGAAGCAGTCGAAGCGCGTGGTGCGCTCGTCGGTCGTGATCGCCTCCACGGTGCCGCGCGGCGCCGCATCGGGCGGGCCGGGCCAGCCCGGGCCGTACAGCGGCTTCGGCGGCAGCGGCCGCCGCACGAGCACCGCGGCGTCCAGCTCGAGCGTCGCGGGTTCCATCACGATCGGCTGCATGTCGGCGCCGTTCGCGCCGGCCACGTACAGGTCGAAGTTGCCGGTGCCGTGCTCGTCCATGGAGAACACGATCCGGCCGTCGGGCAACGCGACCGGCGCGCACGCCGACCAGCCGGTCGCGGCGCCGTAGCCGAACAGCGGCCGCGCGGTCGAGAACCGCCGCGTGAACGCCTGGATGCCGAGCCGCGTGGCACGCGTGAGGTCGCCGCGCTCGGCGCGCACGCCGAGGAACGTGGTGTCGGCGAGCAGGATCGGCTGGTACGCCATCTGGCCGGCGCGCGTGCGCGGTTCGCCGCCCGCCAGTCGCAGGTGATCACCGTCGTACTCGATCGCGCCGGCGTGCCACAGGTCCACGGTGTCCGCGGGCATCGAGCCCGCGAATCCGGCGACGATGCCCGGCGGTTCGCTCGACGCACGGAACCGGTTGAAGAACCAGCGCGCGTAGGTGAGCCGGCCGTCGGTCGGGTCCACGCTCGGCTCCTCGCCGCCCTGGCGTTCCATGGTGATGCGCGTGAGGTTCGTGCCGTCGGCGTTGACCACGAACAGGTTGCTCGCGAGCGGCCCGGGCTCGGACTGCATCGGGAACCGCGTGCTCGCGAACACCACGCGCCCGTCGGGCAGCCAGCACGGGTCGAAGTCGTCGTAGCGCGCGAAGCGCTCGGCGGCCGCGGCGCCCCCGACCGCGGCGGGATCGAGCACGCGATCGCCGTGCGTGAGCGCGCGCACGGTGCGGCCGCCGGCGTCGCACACCCAGATGCGCCACGCGCTGTCGCGCGCGACCACGCCCGCGAACGCGATCCACTGGCCGTCGTACGACACCGCGGGATCGGCGACGTCGTGGAACCGGCCCGCCGCGAGCAGCGGATGCATGCGGCCGTCGCTCTCGCGCACGATCAGCCGCCCGCCGGTGACGATCGTGCGCCCGGCGGGACCGACGCCGGGCACGATGCCGCTCCCGGGCACGGGATTGCGCTGCACGAACACCAGCGGCGGCAGCGGATCGCGCTTGCGCGCGGCGGCGAGCGACACGACCGCGGCCGCCACGCACAGCAGCAGTGCGGCGGCACGGAACATCCCGAAGCGTCCGAAGGGAACGCGCATGTCTCTTCCTTTGAGTGTCGATCGGGGAACGTCGCGGGGGCGTCCGGATCGAACGCCCCCGTTGCTCAGCTTCGGCCGCCGCTCACGTCCGGGCGGCCACGGCGTTCTTCGCGCGCTTGGCCGGCCGCGCCGTCGCCGCGCGCACCCGCGGCTTCGGCTTGGGCTTCACGGCCTCGAGCACGTGCCACGCGCGCAGCGTCTCGCCCACGGTCCACGCCTGCGCGAAGCAGCCGCGCGGCGTGTGCGGCACGTCGCCGTCAGCGACCTCGGGCAGCGTGCCCACGGCCATCGCGTGCATCAGGTCGCGGTACGGTTCGAGCAGCGCCAGCGCCGCGTCGCGATCGCCGTACGCACGGAAGTGCGCCAGCGCGTAGTGCGGCAGCAGCCACGTCCACACCGTGCCCTGGTGGTACGCGCCGTCGCGCACGCGCCGGTCGCCCACCATGCGGCCGCGGTAGCCGGCGTGTGCCGGCGCCAGCGAGCGCAGCCCGTGCGACGTGAGCAGCAGGCGCCCGACGGCATCCACCACCGCGCGGCGCTGTGCGGCGTCGAGCGGCGAGTCCGCGAGCGAGGCGGCGAACACCTGGTTCGGCCGCACCGACGCGTCGGGCCCCGTCGGCGTGTCGAGCACGTCGTACAGGCACTTCTGGTCGTCGTTCCAGTACTTCGCGAACGCGTGGCCGACGCGGCGCTGCAGCGCGTCGTAGGCCTCGTGCGGCCGGCCCAGCTTGCGCGCGAAGCGCGACATGATCGCGAGCGCGGCGTACCAGAGCGCGTTGATCTCGACCGGCTTGCCGCGGCGCGGCGTGACCACCCATTCCTCGACGCGCGCGTCCATCCACGTGAGCGCGACGCCGTCGGCACCCTGCGACACGAGCCCGTCGCGCGGGTCCACGCCGATGCCGAAGCGCGTGCCGCGCTCGTAGTACGCGCCGATGTCCTCGAGCGCCGGGTACACCTGTTCGAGCAGCGACGTGTCCCCGGTCGCCTCGACGTAGGCCTCGACCGCCTGGAAGAACCAGAGCGCCGCGTCCACGGTGTTGTACTCGGGCGGCGAACCGTCGTCGGGGAACATGTTCGGCAGCATGCCGCGATCCACGTGCGCCGCGAACGTGGACAGCACGGCGCGCGCGAGTTCGTGACGACCGGTCGTGAGCAGCAGGCCGGGCAGCGCGATCATGGTGTCGCGGCCCCAGTCGGTGAACCACGGGTAGCCCGCCAGGATGCTGCGCGGCGCTCCCGTCGCGCCCATGACGAGGCCGTCGGGACTGCCGGGACGCGCGCGCTCCACCACGAACGCATCGGCGGCGAGCACGAGCTGGCGAATCCACTCGGGTGCCGACTTCGCGGTCTTGCCCTGCGCCTTCGTCCAGGTGTCGAGCAGCGACTTCTCGTGCGCGCGCCGGCGCTGCAGCGCACCGGTCACGGCGAGCACGCCGCGCCCCGTGTCGTGGCGCGTGCTCGCGACCACGGTGAACGCTTCGCCCGGCTGCAGCGTGGCCAGGATCTCGCCCGCCAGCAGCAGGTCCTGTTCGTCGTCGAGCCCGCGCTCGGTTTCGACCGCGAGCGCGAAGTGGCGGTACCAGACGTGCGTGGGCTTGAACTCGGCGCCGTCGGCGAACAGCCACAACGGCATCGTGTCGGCGCCCAGCCGGATCTCGAGCCCGCCGGTGACGGGTTCGACCGCGGCCATGGCGTCGCCCGCGGTCGTGGTCTCATGGTGGTCGCGATGGTCCACGAACGCGCGCAGCGACAGGGTGACCGGCGCGTGCGCCGACACCAGCCGGTACTGCACGTAGGTCACGTTGTGCCCCTGCTCCATCCACACGCGCTTCTCGATCCGCGTGTCGCCGATCGCCCACGTCCACACCGGCACCGCGCCTTCGAGCGCAAACGACTCGAGGTGCAGGTGGCCGAGCGGGCTCGAACTGCCGCCGCGCCAGTGGTTCAGGTCGAGCTCGGTCCACTCGCCACCGTCGAGCTGCACGCGTTCGGCGAGCTTCGCCAGCAGCAGCGTGCGCTCGACCGGAGGCTTGCGCGCGGCGATCAGCAGACCGTGGTAGCGGCGGGTGAGCGCGCCACCGACGGTGCCGGCGGCGTATCCGCCGATGCCGTTCGTGACGAGCCATTCGAGACGGGATGCGGCGGCGAGGTCACCGAGGACCTCGCGGCCGAGACGGATGGGCGACATGGGATCCTCCGCGCCGGGGGGAGTCGGACGGCGGCAGGATACGGCGGTCGCCCCGGGGCACCAAGGCCCTCCGGAACCGCGAAGGACGCGCCTATTCCGCCGGCTTGCGGCCGAGCGCCTGGTTCGCGCGGTCCAACTTCAGCCGCAGCCGGCCCGCGAGACGCTCCGGCATCACCGCCGGCCACTGCCGCATCGCCTCGGCCCGCGCCTGTTCGTACGTCTTCGCGCGCACGCCCACGCGGCAGGTGCCGAACGTGAAGTCGAGCACCGCGTCGTCGGGCACCTGCAGCGAGTCCGCGGCCGCGAGCAGCCCGCGCGCGTCGTACCAGCGCGGCGGGAACACGGCGTGCGGGTAGATCCACGTGTAGTCCACCGCCCACAGGCTGTCGGCGTTCAGCACCTTGCAGCAGCGCGCCCCGTTCTCGAGCGCGTACACCACCGTGTCGAGTACCGAACGCTGGTCCATGCCGATCCACAGGTCGGCGTGCAGCATGAACGGCTGCATGGGCTGCGAGCTGCCCGGCGGCTGGATGTAGTCCTCGAGGCGCGGCTGGCGCACGGGCGCCGCGGCGGGCGAGGCGGCCTGCGCCGGGCCGCCGGCCGGCGCGGACGCCGGCGCGGCACAGGCGAGCGCCGCCGCGGCGAGCGCGGCGAGCAGCGTCAGCGCGAGTGCGGCGCGCGGCGTCACCGCAGGAGCACGAGGCGGCGCGTGTCGCGCACGCCGGCCGCGTCGAGCCGCAGCCAGTAGACGCCCGGCGCGACCCGGCCGCGATCGCGCGCTTCGCCCTGCCAGTCCAGATGGTGCATGCCCGCAGCATAGACACCGTGCGCCAGCGTGGCCACGCGGCGGCCGTCCACGCCGTCGAGCGCGAGGTCCACCTCGCCCGCACGCGCGAGCGCGAACGACAGCATCGCCGCGCCGGGCGCGGGGTTCGGCGCGGGTGCGAGCAGCAGCGTGCGCGTGGGCACGAGTTCACGCACCACGCGGCCGAGCCGCGACGGATCGAGCGGGCGGTTCGCCGCGTCGCGCGCGAACACGGCGCCCACGCGGATCCCCGGGTCGCCCTCGCGCAGCGCGCGGAAGCGCACGCGCGCCACGTCGCCGGCCCCTTCCACGCCGTTCGAGCGGCGTCCGAGCAGCACGCCGTCCACCGCGCCGGGGCGCGCCGACAGCACCATGCCGCCCTGGCCTTCGAGCCAGTTCGCGCTCGTCACGCTCACGGGTTCGACGACTTCGCGGTTCCACTCGAGCGCGACCGAGAAGCCCTGCATGGCGCCGCTCGCCTCCACCGACAGCGTGGCGTCGAACGTGCGGCCGGACTCGACCAGGCTCGGCGCCTCGATCGCGAACGTCTCGCCCGCCGCCGCGTGCGCCAGCGGCTCGACCGCGTACTGCGGCGCCGAGACCGCGCGGAAGTCAAGCGCGAACATGAGCAGGTCCTCGAAATCGAGCACGTTGTCGGTGAGCGGACGCGAGGTCGGCTGGCCGTCGGTGGTCGGGCCCACGTCGAGGTAGGCGACGCCGTCGGTCGCGAGCTGCGTGCCCGTGATGCCGTAGTGCGCGCCGAGGAGCGACACGTCCTCCAGCGCGACCGTGTTGTCGCCCGTGCCCTGCGCGACGCGGTTCGATACGTCGCCGAGGTGGTAGTCGAGCGCGCCGCGCGACAGGTTCGAGACCGCCGACGTGTTGCCGCACGAGTCGGTGTAGAACGCCACGTAGTGCCAGAAACCGCGCACCGGCGGGTGGTCCACCAGGCCCGACACGGCGTTCGCGCTGACCAGCGTCCACGGCGCCGCGGGCGCGAGCGACGAGTCCGGCGTCACGCCGCCGGCGTCGTCGTACTCGGGGTACGTGCCGAAGGGCGCGCGATAGAGCGCGACCGTGCCGGGCGCGGGCGGCGTCCACGTGACCACGATGCCGGTGCGGCCCGAGCCGCCGTTGCCGGTCAGCTGCTGCGCCGCGGAAAGATCGCCGATCGCGGGCGGTGCGGTGTGGCTGACCGCGAGCGGCGCGGTCGCACCGGGCACCGCGGGCAACGGCAGGCCGTCGCAGCCGTAGGCCTGCACGCTCGTCACCGCGATGTGGCCGATCGCGTCGGCGCCGCTCGCGCGCACGTCCACGGTGAACACGGTGCCGCTCGAGTCGGGCCCGCACGGCGCGCCGGTGAGACCGTACTGCACGGTGTACGAGCCGCCGCCGTTGTCGGTCACCGAGAACGTGCGGTTGCCGTACGTGAGCAGCCACGCGCCCGCGTGAATGCTCGCCGCGGGCGAACCCGGCGTGGCCAGTTCCAGCACCGGCGCCTCGAGCGCGAACGTCACCTGCACGCTGCGCGCGTTGGCGAACTCGCCGCGCGTGTAGGCGAACGGCACGGTCACGGTCGGGTGCACGGACGAGAGGCACAGTCCGGTGGTGCGCGCCGCCACGTTGGACGCCGCGGGGTCCACGAAAACCGACAGGCCGTAGCTTTCGCTGCCGGTGCAGCCGGCCGGATCGGTCGCGGTGGCGGTGAACGACGCGAAGCCGGCCGCGGTCGGCGTGCCGGCGAGCATGCCGGTCAACGGGTGCAGCGTGAGGCCCGCGGGCAACGCGCCGGACGTGACGCTCCACGTGACGGGCGTGAGCGCGCTGGTCGCGGTGAGCATCTGCGCGTACGGCACGCCGACCTGCGCGAACGGCAGGCTCGTGGGCGCCACCGTGATCGGGCCGCAGGTCACCGCGAGCGTATACACGCGCGTGCCCGGCACACCCGCGGCATCGGTGACGCCGACCGTGAAGCCGAACGTGCCCGTCTGCGTCGGCGTGCCGCCGAGCTCACCCCCGGCGCCGAGTTCGAGACCGTCGGGCAGTGCGCCCGCGAGCAGCGTGAACGTGTACGGCGCGGTGCCGCCGCTCGCGGTCAACGTCTGCGAGTACGCCACGCCCGCCACGCCGTTCGGCAGCGTGGTGGGACCCAGGGTGAGCGGCGCCAGGTGCACGTGCACCACGCCCTGCGCGCCGGCGAGCACCGGCACCGGGCCGTTGTCGCAGTCGCGCACCTTGACCGCGCTCACGCCGATCGTGCCGTCGCCGTCGGGCCCGGCCGCCTGCACGTGCACTTCGAACAGGGTGCCGCCGGTGGTGATGCCGCACGGCAGGCCGAGAATGCTGAAGTCCACCTGGTACGCGCCCGCACCGAGGTCGGTGACGAGGAACGCACTGCCGCCGAAGTCGTCGGCCCACGGCCCGAGCACGATGCTCGATTCCGGATGCGCCGGCGTGCACAGCGACAGCATGGCGGGATCCAGCTGGAGCGTGACCTTGGTGCCGCGCACGGGCGTGGTTTCGCCGCGCGTGTACACGACGGGCACGCTCACGCACGGGTTCGCCGTGGAGATCGCGAGCGGCCCCGGCACCGCGGCCACCTGCGACACCGGCGCCGACGCGAACACGTCGAACACGTAGTCCACGCCCGCCGAGCAACCCGCGGCGTCGGTGACCGAGACGCGGAACAGCGACTGGCCCGCGGTGGTCGGCGTGCCCGCGAGCACGCCCGCACCGGACAGCGTCAGTCCGTCGGGCAGCGTGCCGGTCGGCACGGCGAACGTGAACGGCGCCAGCCCCGCGCTCGCCGACAGCGTGTACGAGTAGGGCGCGCCGACCGCGCCGTCCGGCAGCACCGGCGGCACGACCGCCACGTTCTGGCAGTCCACGCCGAGCGAGTACGCGCGCGAGCCCGTGCAGCCACCGGCGTCGGTCGCGGTGACGGTGAACGCGAACGCGCCCGCCTGCGTCGCGGTGCCGCTCAGCACGCCGCCGCTCGACAGCGTCAGGCCGGGCGGCAGCGCCCCGGCGGTGACGGTGAACGTGTGGCCGGGCGCCGACGTCAGCGTCTGCGAGTACGACAGCCCCGCGACGGCATTCGGCAGCGACGCCGGCAGCACGGTGATCGCGGTCGTCGAGCCCGAGATCGTGGCCGGGCCGCCGAGCGAGATCGCGAGCGGCTCGCCGTCGCAGCCCAGCGCGAGCACCTGGTCCACCACGACGCTCGCGGTGCCGTCGTAGCCCAGCGAACGCAGGTCCACTTCGAACAACGTGCCGCCCGTGGTCGGGCCGCACGCGCCGCTCGTGATCAGGTGGCGCACGGTGTACGCGCCGCCGCCGTTCGAGAGCACGCTGTAGCCCATGTTCGGGAACGCTGCGGCCCAGTCGCCGTTGCGGATGCTGTTCGTGAGCGGACCGGCCGCGCACAGCGCCAGCTTCGCCGCTTCGACGTGGAACGTGACGCGCACGTCGCGCAGCGCGGTCGTCTCGCCGCGCGTGAGCACGAACGGCACGGTGACGCAGGCCAGCGCAGGGTTCAGGCACAGGCCGTTCGCCTGCGGCGCCACGGCGGTGACGGCCGGCGCGTTGGTCACCACGAGCGTGCGCGTGAGCGAAGCCGAGCAGCCGTACGCGTCGGTCGCGGACACGGTGAGGTCGGCGACGGCCGAGGCGGTCGGCGTGCCCGACAGCTGGCCGGTCGAGCGATCGAGCGACAGGCCGGGCGGCAACGTGCCGGACACGAGCGTCCAGCACCACGGCGCCACGCCACCGGTGGCCGACGACGCGACCGCGTACGGCGTGCCGACGACACCGGGCGGCAGCAGCGCGGGCGTGATCGTGATCGTGGCGCAGGGGTGCGTCGCATCCGGCGGAACGGCCGCCACGTTGCCCGACGCGCTCGGGCCGACGGCCGTGAACGCACCGGCGAGGAACACGTCGTCGGGCGCGGTCGCGATCGTGCGGATGGTGCTGTTGGGCGACGGGTTCCACGACGTGACGTTGCCGGTCGGCGGATCGAGCGCCGCGGCGCGGCTGCGCGGCTGGCCGCCGACCGACGTGAACACGCCGCCGACGTAGACCGCGCCGGGGCCCGGCGTGACCGCGAACACGGGGCCGTCGGAGTTCGGGTTCCAGCCGAGCGCGTTGCCCGTGCCGGGATCGAGCGCGGCGAGGCGGTTGCGCGCGGCACCGCCGACGTTCGTGAAGAAGCCGCCGACGTACACGCGATCGCAGGTCGCCGCGATCGCGCGCACCGTGCCGTCGGCACCGGGATTCCACGCGGTCGCCACACCCGTCGCCGCGTCCACCGCGGCGAGGAACGTGCGCGGCTGGCCGCCGGCGGTGAGGAAGCTGCCGCCGAGGTAGACGGTCGAACCCGAGGGCTCGAGCACGAGCACCTGGTCGTCGGGCTCGGGCGCCCACGCGGTCGCGAGCCCGGTCGCCGTGTCGAGCGCGGCGGCGTTCGTACGCACTTGCCCGCCGGCGTTGGTGAAGATGCCGCCGGCGTAGATCACGCCCGGGCCGGCCGCGAGCGCGGACACCTGGCCGCTCACGTTGGGATCCCACGCGGTCGGAAGGCCCGTCGCGGTGTCCATCGCCGCGATGCCGTTGCGGACCTGCGCGCCGATCGTCGAGAAGTTGCCGCCCGCGTAGATCCGGCCCTCGTGCACGAGCAGGGCCTGCACCTGCCCGTTCGCGTTCGGGTCCCACGCGGTCGCGGTACCGCTCGCGATGTCGAACGCCGCGAGGTTGTTGCGCGTCACGCCGCCGAGCGCGGAGAACGCGCCACCCACGAAGATCTCCGGCGACGCCACACCCAGCGCCTGCACCGAACCGAACGCGCTCGGGTTCCACGCCGTCGCCAGCCCGGTCGCGGGGCTCAGCTCGGCCACGCGGCTGCGCGGCTGGCCGCCGATCGTGAAGAAGTCGCCGCCCACGTAGAGCGACCAGCCCGACCAGCGCAGCACCTGCACGGTCGCGCTCGCGTTCGGGTTCCACGCGGTCGCGGTGGCGGTGACCGAATCCACCGCGGCGATGCGGTTGCGCAGCTGGCCGCCGATCGAGTTGAACGCGCCGCCCGCGTAGACCACGCCGTCGTGCACGGCGAGCGCGTTGACGGTGTTGCTCGCGTTGGGATTCCACGACAGCACGTTGCCCGACGAAAGTTGCAGCGCCGCGATGCGGTTGCGCGCCTGCCCGCCGACGTTCGTGAACTGCCCGGCCAGGTACAGCGTGCCGCCCGAGATCTCGATCGAAAGCACCGAGCTGTTCGCGTTCGGGTTCCACAGCGTGTTCGCGGCGCCGTTCGTGAGATTGACCTCGGCGATGCGGTTGCGGGTCTGGCCGCCGATCGTGGTGAACTGGCCGGCCACGATCATCCACGAACCGTTCAGCTCGAACTCGCGCACCGTGCCGTTCGCGTTCGGGTTCCACGCCGAGACCGCGCCCGTCACCACGTCCACGCTGCCCGCGCGGCTGCGCGAGCTGGTGCCGAGCGTGGTGAAGTCGCCGCCCACGTAGAGCTGCCCGCCCGACAGCACGATCGTGCGCACCGCGCCGTTCGTGCCGGGGTTCCACGAGTCCACCGAGTGGTCCACCAGCACGTGCGCGAGGTTCGAACGCGCGGCCCCGTCCACGGCGGTGAACTGGCCGCCGATGTACCAGCCGCCGACGCCGTCGGGAATCGCGCACATCACGGTGCCGTTGACGAGCGGGAAGCCGGGATCGGGCAGGCCCGTGTTCTGGTCCACCGGCAGGCCCGCGCCCGTGACCGCGCCGACCTGCGAGAACGTGCCGCCCAGGTAGAGCTTGCCGTCCTTCACGACCTGGGCATTCACCTGCCCGTTCGTGATCCAGAAGTCGGTGCGTGCCGACTGCGCCGCGGCCACGACGGGCAGCAGCACGAGGGCGCAGGCGACGGCGAGTGCGCGAAGCACGCGTGCGGTCACGGCAGCCACGCGAAGCGCGCCAGGCGCATCTGGGCACCGCTGCGCACCCGGACCAGGTAGAGCCCGGCGCTCGCGCGCGTGCCCGAGTCGGTGACGCCGTTCCATTCAAAGGAGCGCGCCGTGCCGTTGCCGCCGGCGAGGTGCCGGATCGCGCGGCCGCTCACGTCGAGAATGTCCACTTCGGGAGCCGTGACGCCGTCACCCGACACCGTGAGCCGCACGCGGCCGAACGCCGGGTTCGGATCGGCCTGCACGCGCCACGCCGCGGCGGGGCCCGGCGTCACGTCGAGCGGGATCCCGATGCCCACCTGGCAGTTCGTGCTCGAGACGGGCGTCACGAGCAGGCCGGCCGCGAAGAACTCCTTGCGACGGATCGAGAGCGTGGTGACCTGCGGCGTGTTCGACGCGCGGAATCGCAGCGTGTAGGCGGTCCCGGGCCCGGTCAGGGAGATCCCGTTGCACAACAGCGACTCGGTGATCGCGAGACTGTCGCCCGCGGCGGAGAACAGGTGAAAGGTGCTCCCGCACGCCGCACTGCAGCCCCCGGTCACGAGACAGCCCTGCTGGAGCGAGGTCGGCGACGTCGGGAGGAACGTCAGGACCGCCGGGTCGTACTGCACGACCACGTCGAACGCATTGAAAGGAGAACCCGCGGAAGGAATCTCGACGCGCACGTCGAAGTCGGCGCCGGGCGCGACCGACTGCAGTGCCGGTGCGAGGGCGACCTGGATCGCGGCCCGGGCCGGTCTCGCGGCGCCGAGCGACAGCACGATGGCGGCGACCACGAGGAAAAGTGGACGCCATCGGGCGCGCGTGCGGGCGCCGACACTCTCCGGCGCGGGCGCCAGCGAGCGCCCGAAGGTAGCAACCGGACTCGACAACGAGGGACCTCCGCGGATGGCGCGAACTCCTGTCGGGGTGGAACGCGAAGGGCAAGCCCATGCCGCCCGCCCGGATACCGGTCAGCAGCGGCGGGACAGCAGTTTGCGGGGGGAGCGTTGCCGGGCACTAAGCTTGCCGGGTCGCCCGGGGGGCTGACAAGACATTTGACAACGAAAGCGTGCGCGAACACATTTTTTTCCATACCACGGCGAGCCAGTCGTGCTAGTTTGTCGCTCGTCCAAGGGCCGTCGAGTCACTCCATTCTCCTCGGCGGACACCGGTGCCCCCCGCGCCGACTTTCGTTCATTCACCACAAGGGAGGCCGAACATGAAGCGTCTTGCGACCACTGTCCTCGGAACCATGCTGCTCGTCGCTCTCGCGAACACCGCGTTCGCGGCGCTGCGCGTTCCGCAGGTCCCCGTCCTTGGTGGCGGTCTTCAGGGTTACCTGAATGCCAACGACGGCGGCATCAACGTCGCCACCGACCAGAACGCCGTGCAGACCTGGTCGACCACCGTGTCGAACAACTCCACGTTCTCGCTGATGATCGAGCTCTCCGGCAACGCGGCTGCGAACTCGATCGGCATCTACAACGGTGCGGCGGCCGTCCCGGCGCTGTACCAGGTGTTCCCGGGCGCCGCGGCGTCCGGCTGGTTCGCGACCGCCGCGTTCCGCACGCTGCCGACGCGCGTCGTCGTCAACCTGTTCGACGCCAGCGCGGCGCTGCAGGGCACGACCACGTATCTCGGCGCCGATCGCACGAACTTCGGCTACTACCTCTCGGGCCCCGGCGGCACGTTCTACTCGCAGGATGTCCGCAATGCCGGCAGCGCGGCGCAGGCGCTCACGTACGCGGGCACGGGCGTCAACTCCGGTCAGTGGTGGCTCGGCTTCGAGGACACGCAGATCGGTGGCGGCTCGGACCAGGATTACGACGACGCCGTGCTGTTCCTGGAGTCGGTGAACCCGACGCCGGTGAGCCGCTCGACGTGGGGCGCGCTGAAGTCCCGCATGCGCTAGTCGTACCGCACGCACGAAACGCCCGGAGTCCTCGGACTCCGGGCGTTTCGCTTTTGGTTGTGGTTCGCAGAATGTTCCGGCCCGGGGCGTGCAGTGAGCTGCGGGCATGGATCGCACGATCGCTGCATTCGTGCCCCCGCATTGCCCGCGAAGTCGTTGTCCCTACCACCGCAACCCGACCGGCTGGCGCTTCAAGCGTGCCGGCACCTTCACGCGGCAGGCGTCACCGAAGGTGATCCCTCGCTTCCGCTGTTGTCACTGCGGCGCCGGCTTCTCCTCAGCAGACGCGGTCAGCGTCGTTCACTTCGAAGCGCCCCGAGCTGCAGCTGCTGCCGCTTCTCTACCGCATCGACGCCGGCTCCGGGTACCGCCAGATGGCGCGCGAGATGCGGGCTGCGCGCACGGCGCTGGTGCATCGGCACGCGCAGGCTCGGGCGCCATGCGCTGCTGTTCATGGCCGAGCACCGGCCAAAGGGGCCGCTCGAGAGCCGCTGGTCATCGACGGGTTCGAGCGCTTCGCCTACAGCCGCGCGCACCCGCTGCACCTGAACCTCGCCATCGGCGCCGCCGGGGTTCCACTCACGGCGTTCAGCGCACTCGCCGGCGGCGCTGCGCCGCAAGCGGCGCACGCATGACCAGCCACCGCCAAGGTCGACGCGAGGCCCTCGGCAGCTACGGCGCGCGATCGCCCGCACCGTGGAGAAGGGCATGGGACCGAGCGATCCGCAACCAGCGCGCCGCGCCCGGCGGCTCGGGTCGACACGGCCCGCGGTCGCCGGCGACGTCACCACCAGCACGAGCCGGGGTGCGTGACCGCCTTCCTTGCTCCAGTAGTCGGTCGGGTTGATCGTCGGCGTGGTCAGCGCGAACCCGGGGTAGCCGTCGGCGTTCGCGAGGATCGTCGGCGTCACGTTCACGCCCCAGGCGCCGTCGCGCGAGCTCTGCGGCGGCGTCGCGAGCAGCGGCCCGAACGCCGGCGCGTTCGCGAACGTGATCGTCGCCTCGCTCCACGCCGGATCGTCGAGCCGGCGCAGCTGGCCACCGCCGATCGTGAGCACGCGCAGCGACAGCTTGGCGAGCAGCACGCTGTCGGCGAGCGCGTGCGTGTCGAACTTCACGACGATCGAGCGCACGTCGGAACCCTGCGACGCGTAGAGCAGCGTCGAGCCGCCGTAGTTCGTGGCCGGGAACGCGCTGCTCACGTGCGCGTCGTCGGTCGCCTCGAACACGCGCAGGCGGGTGCCCGTCGTGGCGGGCCACCAGCTGGCGGCGGTCGGCTCGCTCGCGAAGAACGCGCGCAGCAGGCCCGACACCTTCTGTTCGCCCGAAGGCGCGGGATGCACCCGATCGGTCTCGAGGTCGGTGATCGGCCACGTGAGCCCGTCGGCACGAGGCGTGGTGCCGTTGGCCCACAGGTACGGCCCCCACAGCAGCAGCGGCGCGCGTACCGGCCCCACGTCGGGATCGTGATTGAGCGAAGGATCGCCGGCGATCTGCTGCTCGATGAGCCAGCGCACCGAGTAGCCCGACTCGAACGCCTGCGGCTCGGGGTTCGTGCCGCCCGGGCCCTGGTAGCCGCCGTAGATCCGGCTCGAGAGGTACACGATCTTCAGGTTCGGGAACTTGTCGTGCAGGTTGCGGCAGATCCTGGCGATCGAGTCGCGCAGCGCCAGCGCGTGCACCGGGAAGTCGTTCGCGGGCATCGGGAACGCTTCCTTGAGCCAGGCGACCTGCACCTGCGCCGCGGTCAGCCCCATGGCCGCGACGCGCTGGTTCATGGTGGTCCAGTACGGCGCCGCCGGGTTCGCGATCACGTCGGCCGACATGCCGCCGAAGCCCGTGTCCATGAGCACCACGCGCGTTGCGCGTGGTGTCGAGGTCGGCGTCGCGCTCGAACGCGCCGAACTCGTGCGTCGTGTTCGACATGCCCACGGCGATGAAGCCGATCCAGCCGTTCGGGTCGGGCATTCCACTCGCGTCGCGCGGCACGATCTCCGCGGCACGCGACAACGCCGCGGCGAGGTGCGCCGGGGGCGGAACGTTGAGACCGCCGCCGTAGAGCCCGCCGTCGTAGCCCCGGTAGGTGGCCGAGCCCATGTCGGTCAGTGCCACCAGTCCCGGCGTGGATTGCGCGTATGCGGCGGAAGCCAGAGCGAGGGCAGCGAGGGCGAGCACGACGCGGCGCATGGACGGGCCTCCGGGGGATGACGAAGCGCTTGTGACCATGGAGCGTAGTCGCCGCCGCCGCGCCGTCGTCACAGAAAAAAGCCGGGCGGGCCCGCCCGGACGCGCCTGGAACGCGCCCGAGGGAACCGCCCGACGCACTCGCGCTCGCGGCTACTCGCCGTCGTAGCGCGTATAGACCCGCTTGAGCTGGATCGTCGGCGCGCCAGGGGGGCCGCCGTCGCTCTTCGCACGCACGGTCAGGGTGCGGCCGTCGGCCGAGAACTCGTACGTCTCGGTGAGCATTCCCGACCGGCCGAGCGGCAACCGGGTCACGAGCGACGCCTGTTTCCAGCGCGCCACCGGCCCGGGTATCTCCTGCACGCGGCCGTGCGCGTCGAGCGAATCCTGCAGCGCGAACGTGAGCGGCGGGCGCTCGTCTTCGGAAATCTCGACGTTCTCACTCAGCACGAAGATCACGACCTGTTCGGCCGGGTGCAGGATGCGGCGCATGGGATCCACGCGCGGTGCGCGCGGGGTGGCGCCATCGCCCTCGGCACCTTCTTCGTCCACGGGATAGTCCTCGCCCGGCCCCTCGCCGGGGCCGCCGTCCGGCCGGCCTTCGTGCCGGCCCGGCCCCATGCCGCCGCCCATCGGCGGGCCGCCCATGCCCATGCCGGGGCCACCCAGACCGCCGCGCATGCCGGGCCCGCCCGGGCCGCCGCGCGGCATGGCCTTGGCGGGGTCGTCGGACTTCTTCGGGTCGAGCCGCCAGATGCCCTCGATCGCGCGATCGGGCACGGACAGGTCCACCGCGCGCGCCAGCGGGGCGCGCACGGCGAGCAGTGTGACGGCGGCGGAGAGGATCGCGAGTCGGCGGACGAACGCGGGCATGGGCGGACTCCTTACGGTGACCGGTCGGCGAATGGACGAACGAACCGGGCGCGGGTTCCCGGCCAAGATGCACGAAGCCGCCGGCGATTGACACCCCGCGCGACGCCCCCCTAGCCTGCGCCCACCATGGATGAACACATTCCGCCCCGTTCCGGTTCCGGCTGGATCGAAGTCGTCGTCGGCAGCATGTACAGCGGCAAGACGGAAGAGCTGATCCGTCGCCTCCGCCGTGCCCAGATCGCCCGCCAGCGCGTCGAGATCTTCAAGCCGGTCATCGATGATCGTTACGCCAAGGACCACATCGTCTCGCACAGCGAACTGCGCATTCCGTCGCGGTCCATCAAGACCGCCAAGGAGATCCTGCGCTGGGCGCACGAGGCGCAGGTGATCGGTATCGACGAGGGCCAGTTCCTGGGCCCGGCGCTGCTCGACGTGGTCGAACGGCTCGCGCGGCAGGGCAAGCGCGTGATCGTGGCCGGGCTCGACCAGGACTACATGGGCCAGCCGTTCGAGCCCATGCCGCAGCTGCTCGCCATCGCCGAGTACATCACCAAGACGCTCGCCATCTGCATGGTGTGCGGCGCGCCGGCCAACCGCACCTACCGCAAGGTCGCCAAGGGCGGCCGCGTGGTGGTGGGCGGCGCCGATCTGTACGAAGCGCGCTGCCGCCGTTGCTTCGACCTCGGACGCCGCGCGCAGGCCGCGGCGCCGATCCACGAGTTCACGGGAGAAACCGATGCTCGTCCGCAAACTGCTCGCCGCCCCGCTGGCGCTCGCCGCAAGTCTTCTCTTCTCGCCGGGTGCGCGGCCAAGCCCGCTGACAAGCCCGCCGCCGGCGGCGCGGGTGCGCCGCTCGAAGTCGGGCTCGTGTTCGACGTCGGCGGCCGTGGCGACAAGTCGTTCAACGACGCCGCGTACGCGGGCCTCGAGCGCGCGCAGAAGGAACTCGGCGTGCACTTCACTACGCTCGAGACCAGCGAAGGCGCCGACCGCGAAGTGCAGCTGCGCCAGCTGGCGGCCGGACCGTCGCAGATCATCTTCGGCGTCGGCTTCCTGTTCACCGACGACATCCGCGCGCTCGCGAAGGAATTCCCGGACAAGAAGTTCGCGTGCGTGGACTTCACCGTGAACGAAGGCGACTCGCTGCCGCCGAACCTGCTGGCGCTGACGTTCAAGGAAGAGGAAGGTTCGTTCCTCGTCGGCGCGCTGTCGGCGTTGATCTCGAAGACGCACAAGGTCGGCTTCGTGGGCGGCATGGAAGTGCCGCTGATCCGCAAGTTCCAGGCAGGTTACGTGGCCGGCGTGAAGGCCGTGGACCCGAAGTGCGAAGTGCTCGTGAAGTACGCCGGCAATTCGGGCGCCGCGTTCAAGGATCCCACGAAGGGCAAGGAGCTCGGTCTCGCCGAGTACCACGCGGGCGCCGACATCATCTATCACGCGTCCGGCTCGACCGGACTGGGCGTGTTCGAAGCCGCGCGCGAGCTGAACAAGCTGGCGATCGGCGTGGACAAGGACCAGTACGACGACGCGCCCGGCTTCATCCTGACGAGCATGGTGAAGCGCGTGGACGTGGCCGTGTTCGAAGCGATCCGCATGGTGCACGAGAACCGCTGGCAGGGCGGCGTGCAGCACCTGGGTCTCGCCGACAACGGCGTGACGTGGGTGTACGACGATCGCAACAAGCCGCTGATCCCCGACGCTGCGAAGGCGCGCGTGGACGCGCTGCAGGCGGACATCGTCGCGGGCAAGATCGTGGTGCCGTTCGTGCCGGAGTAACGGAGCGGCGCGCGACGACGCGATGCAGGAACGCCCCGGTGGCCGCTCAGGCCGCCGGGGCGTTTCGCGTGCCGCGCGCGGTGTTCAGCGCATCGGACGGAAGCGCGCGGCGTCGGCCGGTCGGCCGAGCGCGGTGTACTCCACGTACAGGTCGTTGATCGCCGCGCGCAGGAAGTTGCTCGTGGTGTCGGCCTGCGGAGCGATGATGCGGTACCCGAGCGAGGTCTCCTTCTCGGCTTCGGCGACGCGCTCCTGCATGAGCAGCGCACGCCCCAGCTTCAGGTGCCCCACGCCCCGGTCGAACGCGTCGGGCGTCAGTACGCCCTCGTACGCGGCCAGCGATTCGCGGAAGCAGCGCTCGGCGAGCGCGAGCTGGCCGTGGTGCATGTAGAACGTGCCGAGGTTTCCGATCGCGACGCCGACGTCGAGGTGATGCGCACCGAACGCCCGGCGTGCGATCCCGGCGGCACGCTTGTAGGCGGCTTCCGCCGCGGGCGCGTCGCCCTTCGCCTCGGCGACCGACGCCAACCCGCCCCACGCCTTGCCGACGAGCGAGTGCTCGGGACCGTAGGCGCGTTCGAGAATCGCGAGCGCGGAGCGAAACAGCGCGCCCGCTTCGTCGTAGCGCTGGAGGAACAGCAGGTTGCGGGCGGTGATGGACATGACGTCGGCGGCGTTCGGGCTGTCGGCGCCGTACCAGTCGCTCATGATGCCGAGCGCCTCATGGTCGAGCGAGTCCGCGACCTCGTAACGCCCGGCCTGCTGCTCCACGGCGGCGATGTCGATGAGGTCGTGCGCCACGTTGGGATGCCGATCGCCGTACCGCCTGCGCGAGAGCTGCGCCACATAGCGAAACAACGAATCCGCGGCCGGACCGCCGGAGTCGAAGCGCAGGATCGCGAGATCATTGACCGTACCGATCAGCAGGTCCGTGACCTCACCGGTGGCTTGCATGCGGGCGATCGCCTCGTTCAGGACGGGCTCGGCGTCGGTGTACTTGCCCTGCCGCATCAGGATCGAACCGAGGCACGCGAGTGCATGAATCGCGCTCTCGTTGTCCGGCGGCAGTTTCGCCTTCGCAAGCGCAGTGGCTTCGCGCAGCAGCCGCTCGCCGTCGGCCCAGCGTTCCTGTGCGGCGCGCAGCATGCCGAGATCCGTCCCCAGCCCCACGAGGTCCTCGGGGTCGGGGGACTTCGAGCGTGCGACGTACTGGTACGCCGGCGAAAGCAGCGACTCCGCTGCGGCCACCTGTCCGCGGGCGAGCATGAGCCGGCCCAGGGTCCAGCGCAGGTCGGCCTGCGCTTCGGGCTCCGAAGCGAGCGCGGCCGCCTGCTCGATGCCGCGCTGCAGCAACGTGACGACCCGCAGAGTGTCCGACGGGCCGATCTGTTCGTCATCGCCGCGGAAGAGATCCTGCATGAACTGCTGCACGCGTTGCGCACGGCCCGCCATGCGCTGCGCATGTTCGCGCTCGGCGTTGAGCCGCCACGTGTAGACCGACACCACCCCCACCAGCAGCACGATCGCCGCTGCGGCGATGCCCACCTGTACGGCGTGGCGGCGCACGAACTTGTTCGCGAGGTAACCGAACGAATCGCCGCGCGCGCGCACGGGCAGCCCGGCGAGGAAGCGCTCGAGGTCGCTGCGCAGCGCGTCCACCGTGGGATAGCGTCGTGCCACGTCGCGATGCATGGCGGTCAGGCAGATCACGTCGAGGTCGCGCCACGCCTCGCGACCCGCACGTCCGGGCGGACGCAGTTCGGCCGTGACCGTGGACGGGCGCGCAGCGGCTGTTCGAAGAGCACGCGGATCGCCTCGGACGGCGTGCGCCCGGCGAGATCGAACGGCAGGCGGCCGGCCAGCAGCTCGAACAGCAGCACGCCGAGCGAGTACACGTCGGAGTGCACGCCGACGCCCTCGCCGCGCATCTGCTCGGGCGACGCGTACGCCGGCGTCATCATGCGCAGCCCGGTGCGCGTGGCCAGCTCCGGCGTTTCGAGCGCCTCGAGCGACTTGGCGATCCCGAAGTCGAGCAGCTTCACGCGACCGTCGGGCCGCACGAGGATGTTGGACGGCTTCAGGTCCCGATGCAGGATCGCGCGGCCGTGCGCGTGCTGCACCGCGTCGCAGACCTCGAGGAACAGCCTCAGCCGCTGCTCCACGGTGAGGTGTTCCTGCGCGCAGTGCTCGTTCAGCGGCCGGCCCTCGACCAGCTCCATCGCGAACCACGGCGTGCCGTCGGCGAGCACGTCGGCGTCGAACAGCCGCGCGATTCCGGGATGATCGAGCTGCGCGAGCGCACGCTGTTCGAAGGCGAAGCGCTCGCGCCGCGCCGGCGACAGCGAGAAGTCGCGCAGCACCTTGATGGCGGCCTCGCTGCCGAGATCGTCGCGGCGGGCGCGCAGCACCACGCCCATGCCGCCCTCGCCCAGCACGCCCGCCGTGACGTACGGACCGAACCGGCGGCCCGCGGCGTTGAGCGCCGCATCGTCCAGCACGAGGTCCGCCGTCGCCGCGAGCCCGCCCGGCAGCAGCTCGCCCGCCTCGGCGTCGGCGGCGATCAATCCCAGCACGTCCGCGGCGAGCGCACCGTCGTCGCCGCACTCGCGGCGGACGAATGCGTCGCGCGCATCCGGCCCAAGCTCGAGCGCGCGATGGAAAACGTCCTGCACGCGCTCCCATCGCTTCGCCGCGTCGTTCGAAGTGTCGCCGGCCATGGGAACCTCGCGGTCTAGGACTTCTTCACCGCGACCGCGAGCCAGGCGCGCGCCGCACGCCAGTCCCGCTCGACGGTGGTTTCCGACACTTCCAACGCCTGCGCAATCTCCGCCATCTCGAGCCCGCCGAAGAAGCGATGCTCGACCACCTGCGCCTGCCGCGGGTTCAGTCGTGCGAGCTCGTCGAGCGCCGCATCCAGCGCGAGCACGTCGTCGGGCGCCGCGGCGCCGCCACCGGCCAGCGCTTCGTCGAACGTCACGAGCGGACTGCCGCCTCCACGCTTCTCCGCCTTGCGGGCGCGCGCCGCCTCGATCAGCACGCGCCGCATGGCGCGCGCCGCGATGCGCTTGAAGTGCAGTTCGTCGGTCGCCGGGATCGCGGTGTCGCGGGCGAGCCGCAGCCACGCCTCGTGCACCAGCACCGTGGGCGTGATCGTCCTGCTCCCGTCGCCCCGGCGCACCGCCGACGCGAGCCGGCGCAGCTCTTCGTAGGCGTGGCTGAACAGTGCGTCGAGGCCGTCCCGGCCTTCGGTCATGCGCCCCTCCGACGCGCGCCGAGGCGCGGTCATGCCCAACGGGCGTCGCACGGAAAAGAAATATGACGGCTTTGGGCCGGGCACTGCGCATGGCGAGGTGAGCGTGGGAACGCAGGCCGACCGTGAGCCGCCGTGAGCGGCCGACAGAGGCGGGCAGGCTAGCACCCGCGCGCACCCTTCGACACGAGCTTTTTGGTATCGCACCACTTCACGCAGGGAGCCTGGGATGAACTTCTCGAACCACATTCGCGCGCTTGCCGTTCTCGCCGTCGTCTCGTTCGCCGGCGCACAGTCCGCTCACGCCGCCACGTCCGCGATCCCGGGCTACGAACAGAATCGCTGGGTCCTCTCCGGCAGCCTCGGACTCGGCCTCGCCAACACCTACGGCACCAACGGCACGCCGCTGTTCGCCGCGACCGCCGAGTACGGCGTCACCCCGAAGGTGTCGATCGGCGGCTCGGCGGGGTTCGCGTCGTCGAAGTACGAGTACTTCGAGTACTCGGCCAAGTACTCGTATTCGGTGATCGCCGCCCGCGGCTCGTACCACTTCATCACGGTCGCGCCGGACAAGCCGCTCGATCTCTACGCCGGCGTGTCGCTCGGCTACAACCATGTGGGCGTGTCCGAGACCGGTGCGACCGTGTTCGGCTACGACGTCGGCGCGTCGTACGTGCTCTACGGCCTGTACGGCGGCGCGCGCTGGTACTTCACCCCCAAGGCCGCCGTGTTCGCCGAGGCGGGTTACGGGCTGGGCGAGCTGGCGCTCGGAGCGTCCATTCGCCTGTGACGGGTGACGCGGGCGGCGGCCCGACCTCCTTGCCGTGTCGCCGTCCCGCCCATCCGGCTGCGCACTCATCGCCCACCCTTCTCCCACGGAGTCCGCCCATGAAGATCCCGCGAAACCTGCTCGTTCACGGCGCGCTCGGCGCGCTCCTGCTCCTCACGCTCCCCGGCTGCGGCGGCAAGTCCAGCTCGGGCACGCGCTCCACCGGCACCCAGATCCCCGAACAGACGCTCGACGCGGCGGCGCAGCAGGCCGCGTCGGTCGCGCTCTCGAGCGGCACACTCGGTCTCGCCCGCGGTCTGGTCGCGGGCCAGTTCGGGCCACGTCCGGGCTCGCATCGTCCCCGGCCCGCGGCGGCCGGCGGGGTGGACAGTGACAGCGTCTCTTACAGCTACACCGCGCACGTCTACGGCCTCGAAGGCCAGGAGCTCGACTGGAACACGGCAACGGCCGAACAGATCAGCCATGTGACGATCGCGTGGGAGTTCTACTCCCGATCCTCGTCGACTCGCTCAGTTACCTGATGCACTGGACGGATACGTTCGACTTCTCCGGCTTCTCCTCGTCACAGTCGCGCTGGGTGGTGAGCGGCACGGGCACGTGGCTCTGGGACTGGGACCAGATCTTCGAGGCATACCACTGGATCTGGCACGTCCTCGGTGAACACACGATCAACACGGTTGCGTTCGAGAAGAGCGGCACGCCCACGTATCCCGTGGCCGGGAGCATCACGCAGCACCTGAACCTGGCCTGGAACGACACCTGGGGCTCGCAGCACGACACGGGCAACGTGACCGTTGACGCCGTGCTCACGTTCAACGGCACCCGCACGGCCGCGCTCGTGGTGGACGGCGTGCACTACGTCGTCGACCTCGAGACGGGCGTGGCCACCCGCGTGCGCACCTGAGTCGCGAGCGCACACGGCTGAATGCAGGACGACACCCCGGTGGCTGCGACGGCCGCCGGGGTGTCCGTCAGCCGCGCGGCGCGTGCGAGTCATCAGGTCCGGCGTGGCGCTCCCATCTTTCATGCCGGCCTCCCGTCGTGCCAAGGCGAACCCGGCATTGTCGGCGCCGGCCGCCGCAGGGGCACGCCTCTTCTCACGCCACGAGAGCGGGTTTGCGGCCGCGCCGCCCGTTTGCCACTCTGCCCGGCGTCCATCACTCGCGCGGCGCCTGCGTCGCGCGCAGCCCCTCCCGCATCCCGAAAGCCCCATCGCATGTCCGCGTGGACCGAACTCGGCGACGGCGTGTTCGTGCGCCAGAGCCGCCGCTACTGGATGAACTCCACCGTCGTCGTGCGTGACGGGCAGGCGCTCGTGTTCGACCCGGGCGTGCTGCCGTCCGAACTCACGGACATCGCCGACTTCGTGCACGCGCGCGTGCCGAAGTTCGAGGACGTGACGCTGGTGTTCACGCACCCGCACTGGGACCACGTGCTGGGCAAGCCGTGGTTCCCGCTCGCGGCCACCGTGGCGCACGTGGGCTTCGCCGACGAGCTCGAGCGCGACGCCGCGGAAATCGAGAAGAGCGCGAAGCAGGACATCGAAGCGGCCGGCGAACCGTGGCCGCGGCCGTTCGAGCCGTTCACGCCGGCGCTCACGCTGCGCGGCACGATCAACACGCGCATCGCCGGGCTCGAACTGGTTGCCTACGACGTGCCCGGCCACAACCCGAGCCAGATCGCCTGTTACCTGCCCGACATCGGGCTGTTCGTCGCGGCCGATACGCTCTCGGACATCGAGATCCCGTGGCTCGACGGTCCGCCGTGGGTGTACCGCCGCAGCCTGCAGGCGCTGCACTGGGTCTTCGAACAGGAGCAGGTGCGCCACCTCGTGCCCGGCCACGGCGCGATCACCCACGGCCGGTCGGATTCGTACCGGCGCCTGCTGCGCGACGTGGACTACCTGCTGAAGCTCGAGCACGACGTGGCCAAGGCGCGCGAGCAGGGCTGTTCGCTGGAGGAAACGCAGGCCCGACTGGCGCAGATGGACCACGTGGGCAAGGATGCGGCCTACTCCATGAACGACGTGCACCGCGCGAACGTGAAGTTCACGTACGACGATCTCGAAGAACGCTCCGAGGGCGCGGCGGACGGCACGAACACGATGAAGGACTCATGATCCAGACCAAGGGTTTCTACCGCAGCGTCGAGAAGATCCTCGCCACCGCCGGCCGCGTGAAGCAGCGCGAACGCTTCGCGCAGCGCATCGCGCCCGCGTTGCTCGAGGGCATGAAGAGCTCGCTCGGCGTGACGGCCGTGCACCTGTACGAGCGCAAGAAGGACGGCTTCGCCGCGCCCAAGACGTGGGGCGCCAAGCGCGCCGACCTGGGCCCCGACCTGCAGCGCCGCTTCGCGAGCACGGGCGACGACCACATCGGCGAACTGCCGTGGGTCGGCGACGTGTCGGGCGAGCGCGTGGGACTGCTCGCCGTGGGCGGCATGGACGGCCCCATGCTGGTCATGTTCGGGCCGGCGCGCGGCGCGATCGAAAAGGGCGCGTCGCGCACGGAGTTCGCGGCCGCGCTCAACTCGCTGCTGTTCGCGATCCGCCAGCACCTCGAGAAGAGCGAACTGCACGACCTGATCGAACAGGCGCGTGCGATCCAGCTGAGCCTGCTGCCGCCGGCGAAGTGCGAGTTCGCGGGCTACGACATCCACGCCGAGAGCTTCCCGGCCTCGTCGGTCGGCGGCGACCTCTACGACTTCCTGCCCGTCGCGCCCGGCACCATGGGGCTCGCGGTGGCCGACGCGTCGGGGCACGGCCTGCCCGCCGCGCTGCAGGCGCGCGACGTGGCGGTCGGCCTGCGCATGGGCGTCGAGCGCGACCTCAAGCTGGTGTCCGCGATCGAGAAGCTCAACCGCGTCATCCACCGCAGCGGGCTCACCTCACGGTTCATTTCGCTGCTGTTCGGCGAACTCGAATCGAACGGCAACTTCGCGTACGTGAACGCCGGGCACCCGCCCGCGCTGCTCATGGACGAGAAGGGCATTCGCGAGCTGTCGGTGGGCGGCATCGTGCTGGGGCCCGATCCCACGGCCACGTACAAGCTCGGGTTCACGCACGTGGACCGCGGCGCCACGCTGGTGCTGTTCAGCGACGGCGTGATCGAACGCGGCACCACGTGGGGCGAGGAGTTCGGGCTCACCCGCGTGCGCAAGTGGCTCAAGGAGTCGCGCAAGCTGTCGGCCAAGGAAGCCGTGGACGACCTCATGCGCCGCCTCGACGAGCACGCGCCCAGGAAGCCGTTCGAGGACGACGTCACCGTCATGGTCGTGAAGCGGGCGAAGTAGCCGTGGCTCGTTCGACCGGTAAGAACCCAGGCAGGCGCGCGACCGCGATCCATGCGGCTCCGCTCGCTCCCGGACGCGTTCGGATCCTGGTCGCCGCGCTGATCGCGCTGCACGTGGTGCTCGCGACATGGGGTGCGGCGCGGCAGAGCGTGACGTTCGACGAGAACTTCCACCTGCCCGCCGGCGTGCTCGAAGCCGCACGCGGCGAACTGCGCGTGTCGGCGGTCAACCCGCCGCTCGTGAAGGCACTCGCCGGCGCCGCCGCACTGGCCGCCGGGGCGCGCGTGCCGACCGAAGCCGCCATGGGCGACGGGGAGCAGGGCCGCGTCGGGCTGGCCTTCATGCGGGCGAACGCCGACCGGTACCACCCGGTGTTCTTCGCCGGCCGCCTCGTCAACGTGGCGCTGTCGGCGCTGCTCGCGTACGTGGTGTGGCGCTGGGCGCGCCGGCTCTGGGGCGCGCGAGGCGGGCTCGTTGCGCTCGCGTTCTACGCGACCGCGCCCGAGGCGCTCGCGCACGCCGGCGTGATGACGATGGATGTACCCACCGCGCTCGGCTTCACCTCGACCCTCTTCGCATGGCAGGGCTTCGTGCGAAGCGGCCGCTGGCGTTACCTGGCACTCGCCTCCTTCGCTTCGGGCTTCACGTTCCTGGTTCGTTTCTCGGCCGTTCTGTTGCCTGCGCTGCTGGCCCTGTTCGCGGTGATCGAAGTTGCCGCCGGCCGTTCACGAGCCCCGAAGCGGGTCGGGCTCGGGTTCGCGGTCCTCCTCGTCTCCACGTTGCTGTTGCTCAACGCCGGCTATCTCTTCCGGACGTCGTTCGAACCCCTCCGTGAGCTCCCGCTCCAGTCCCGACCGTGGCGTGCGCTCGCAGCGTCGGCACCCGACCTGCGCTTGCCGCTGCCCGACACCTACCTGATGGGTTTCGACCGCCAGGCCCTCGACTCCGAGACGGGTCACACGCGGTGCTTCCTGCTCGGCACCATCCATGACGTGGCGCCGATGTCCTACTTCCCCATCGCATTCCTGGCGAAGTGGCCGCTCGGCTTCCTGGCTGCGCTCGCGCTTCTGGCCGTATTCACGGTTCGCCGGGGTCGCGCTGCTCGCCGGATGATGTGGCCCGTGCTCACGGCGACACTCTTCCTCGCCTCACTCGTCTTCGTCGGGCGCATGGGTGTCGGTATCCGATACGCGCTCCCGCTGGTACCCCTGCTCGCGATCTCGCTCGGGGCGCTGGGTCGTGAGCGTGGTTTTGGGTCACCCCGTTGGCGTCAGGCCGCAATCGCACTGGCCTGCGTGCAATCGCTCGAAATGGCGGCGAACGCTCCGTGGCACTTGAGTTTCTACAACGCGCTTGCGGGTGGTGCCGCACGAGGACAGTGGATCGTCAACGATTCGAACGTGGACTGGGGACAAGGGTTGATCGCGCTGCGCGAGGAACTCGCCGCACGTGGCATCTCCAAGGTTCACCTCGCCTACCACGGAACGACCGACCCGGCCATCTACGGAATCGACTACGTCCCCTATCTCGGGGGACAGCCGGGCCCGGAGAGCGACTGGATCGCGATCAGCAGCTACTACTTCGTCGGCCTTTCGCAGCGCATGACCACATCGCAAGGCCGAACCAGCGACGCCGTGATGCTGGACTTCCGGCCGCTGTGGGCACGGCAGCCCGAAGCTCGACCGGCCGGCTGCATGTTGTTGTTCAAGCTGCGCTGACCGACCACCCGCCG
>JAXLXR010000006.1:0-253519 GCA_046327815.1 Candidatus Eiseniibacteriota bacterium
TCGATCGCGTTGTTGACCGCGATGCGCAGCGCCTCCTGCCGCAGGGGTTTCGTGAGGTAGTCCACGGCCCCGTGACGGATCGAGAGCACCGCGTGCTCGATGCTCGAGTACCCGGTCATGATGATGACCGGGATCTCGTAGCCCTGCGCCCGCAGCAGCTCGAGCAGGTCGAGCCCCGTGGCGTTGGGCATCCGGTAGTCGGAAATGATCAGGTCGAACGACTGTTCGCGGACGGCCTTCAGCCCCTCGTCCACGCTCGTCGCCAGCACCGGATGGTGGCCGATCTCCGTCAGGTGGTGTTCGAGCACCACCCCGACGGATGGCTCGTCGTCGATGCAGAGAATGTTGGACATGACCCTCGCGTTATCGGCCGGGGTCCTGGAGGGGTTCAGGACTGTTTCGACCGACACGGGACGCGAGCCTGACCCGGCGAAACCTCCGTGTTCGCCGCAGCATGGCTCAAGAGTGGCCGCACCATAGCCGATACTTCCCCGTGCAGACCACCGCAAGTACACGAGGGGGCACATGCGGATCTCGACCTTGATGCTTCAGAAGAGCCTCGTCTCCGGCCTGCGCGGCCGGATGGAGTCCATTGCTCGCGCCGGGGCCGAAGCCTCGACCGGGCGCCGGGTGCGGACCGTTTCGGACGACCCGGTGGACGCGTCGCAGATCATGCGCATGGAGTCGCAGGTCCGTGACATCGACCAGTTCCGCCGCAACGGCACCTTCGCGACGACGAAGCTGTCCACGGAAGACGTGGCGCTCTCGACGCTGCGCGACGTGATGCAGCGCGCGAAGACGCTGGCCATGTCCACGACGTCGAGTGACCCGACGGATCCCGGCCGGCTGGCCGCGCTCGCGAGCGTGCGCCAGCTGAAGGAGGAGACCGTCGCGCTGGGCAACACGCGCGTCGGCAACGAGTACATCTTCGGTGGCGACCGCAGCACGACGGCGCCGTTCCTCGCCGACGGCACCTACGTGGGCGACGGCAACACCCGCTCGGTCTCGATCAACGAAGGGGTGTCGGTCTCGCTGAACCACTCCGGCCAGCCGCTCTTCACCGACGCGATCGCCTCGCTGGACGCGCTCATCCAGCAGCTGCAGACCGGCACGTCCGACCAGGTGTCGGCGGCGATCTCCGATCTCGAGTCCGCCACGCAGCAGGTGATGCAGCTGCAGTCCGAGACGGGCGCGCGGCTCAAGGACATCTCCGACACCAGCGCGGCGCTCGCGAAGCAGAGCGCGGCACTGCTCGACCGGCGCGACGCGCTCCGCGACGTGGATCCGGCCGAGTCCATCATCAAGGCGCAGACCGAACAGGCGGCGCTCGAACGCGCCTACGCGGTCGTGAGCCGGGTGCTGCAGAGCACGCTCACCGACTACCTGCGCTGATCCTTCCGGCACTTGCGAGGCCCCGCCCGAAATCTTCGGGCGGGGCCTCAAGTTTTTCGGGCGGACCACGAAGCTTGCTCCCGTTGGTCACGCGGGCAGCCCGGCAGAACGCCGGATGTCGGAGAACCGGAACCCTAGAAAAGGGGAAATCGCCATGGCGATCAATGACATCACCCTCGCGGGTGGAATGCGGAACAACCTCGTCTCCCTGCAGATGGTCTCGGCCATGCAGGCGCGGACGACCGAACGTCTTGCCACCGGCAAGCGTGTGAACTCCGCTGTGGACGATCCGTCCGCCTACTTCGCCGCGCAGAACCACCGCAATCGCGCGAACGACCTCGCCGCCCGCAAGGACCAGATGGGCGAAGCGATCCAGACGGTGAAGGCCGCCCTCCAGGGCATCGAAGGCATCACGAAGCTCATCGAGCAGGCCAAGGGTCTCGCCGCGTCCGCCCGCTCGGCCAGCGCCGCCGACCGTGCCTCGCTCTCCGACCAGTTCGACGCGCTGCGCACGCAGATCGACCAGATGGCCGCCGACGGCAGCTACAAGGGCACGAACTTCCTCGCCAGCGACTCGCTGACCGTGGACTTCAACGAAGACGGCAGCTCGAGCCTGACGGTGAGCGGCTTCGACGCCTCGACGACCGGCCTCGCGATCGCGGCCTCGACGAACAACTGGGTGGCGGACGGCGACATCGACGCGGCCGTGACCGACCTCGACGGCGCCCTCTCGACGCTGCGCGCGAACGCCAAGACGCTCGCCTCCAACAACGGCGTGGTCACCGCCCGCCAGGAGTTCACCACCCAGCTCATCAACACGCTCACGACGGGCGCGGACGTGCTGACGGCCGCGGACACGAACGAGGAAGGCGCGAACATGCTCGCGCTGCAGACGCGCCAGCAGCTCGGCATCGTGGCCCTGCAGCTCTCGTCGCAGGCGCAGCAGAGCATCATGCGTCTCTTCTAGGATCGAGGAGACGTCACCGGAAGCAGCACAAGGAACCGGTTCGCGAGGCGCAGGATGCGTCGGCGGGCCGGGCCCCAGGGAGGGTGCCGCCGGCGGGCTCGAAGGCCACTTCGAGACCCGCCGTCGGCGTTTCCGGGGGCGCACGGCGCCCGCCCGGGCGCTGCGGATCGCAATCCCCCGACATGCGTTTCGCCCGCGGAAATCAAGGCGAAAATCGTTGCCCGCCACGGGGTTCAACCCTCAAGTTTCCGCCTCTCCACCCGAACCTTGGGGCGTCGGCATGGTGCCGGCGGCCAGGCAGAAGCCGGGTCTAGAACTTCAAGATCCCGAGAAAGGGATTCGAGACTCATGGCCATCAACGACGTCACCCTCGCCGGCGGAATGCGCAACAACCTCGTGTCGCTCCAGAACGTGACGAGCCTCCAGGCCCGCACGACCGAGCGCCTCGCCACCGGCAAGCGCGTGAACAGCGCGGTCGACGATCCGTCCGCCTTCTTCGCCGCGCAGAATCACCGCAACCGCGCCAGCGACCTCGCGGCCAAGAAGGACTCGATGGGTGAAGCCATCCAGACCGTGAAGGCTGCCCTTCAGGGTATCGAAGGCATCACCAAGCTGATCGAGCAGGCCAAGGGTCTCGCGGCGTCCGCCCGTTCGGCGACCACGTCCGACCGCTCGACGCTCGCCGGCCAGTTCGACTCGCTGCGCACGCAGATCGACCAGCTCGCCGCCGACGCCGGCTACAAGGGCACGAACTTCCTGGACAGCGGCTCGCTGACGGTCGAGTTCAACGAAGACGCGTCCTCGACGCTGACGGTCTCGGGCTTCGACGCCTCGACGACCGGCCTGTCGATCGGCGCCGCCGCCAGCAACTGGGCGTCGGATGCGAACATCGACGCGGCCGTGTCCGACCTCGACAGCGCGCTCTCGACCCTCCGTTCGAACGCCAAGACCCTGGCCTCGAACAACGGCGTCGTGACGACCCGTCAGGAGTTCACCACGCAGATGATCAACACGCTGACGTCGGGCGCGGACGCGCTCACGGCGGCGGATTCGAACGAGGAAGGCGCCAACATGCTCGCGCTGCAGACGCGTCAGCAGCTCGGCATCGTCGCCCTCCAGCTGTCGTCGCAGGCGCAGCAGTCCGTGATGCGACTTTTCTAGCCGAGGCGGGTTCGTAGGAGTCGGGGCCGGGTGACCGGTCCCCCTCCAAGACCCACTGAAGTTCGCGAAGTGCGGGCCGGCGAGCCGGGACCCAGTTCCGGTCTCGCCGGTACCCGCCGGTCGCTCGGGAAGGCGGCCGGAACGAACGGTCAAGACGACCAGAAAGCATCGAACTCATGGCACTGCGGCTCACACTCAAACCCAACGAGCGAGCGATCCTCGGTGGAGCCGTGCTCACGAACGGGAAGCATCGTGCCGAATTGTTCGTGGAGACGGAGGTGCCCGTACTGCGTGGTTCGGACATCCTCAGTCCGTCCATGGTGCGCACGCCGTGCGAACGGATCGTGCTCGCCATCCAGTTGATGTACGTGGACCCGCAGCGGCGCTCCGCGCACGAACAGACGTATCGGACGCTGGTCGAGGACGTACTCGACGCCAGCCCCAGTTCACGCCGGTGGATCGAACCGATCGAGGACTGCGTCCGTTCGGGCCAGTTCTACCAGGCACTCAAGCACGGCAAGCAGCTGATCGCCTTCGAAAAGGAACTCCTCTCGAATGTTCGCTAGCGCACGTCGCGCATACGAGTCCGGCACCAAGGCGGCACCCTCGGGCCGGGAACTGGAAGCCGCGGCACTCTTCAAGGCCGCACGGCAGCTCGAGAGCTGCCGCCAGGACTGGCAGGCCCCGGACCGTGAACGCCGGCTCGACGAAGCGTTGCGCTACAACCAGCGCCTCTGGACGTTCTTCCAGGGCGAGTGGATGGCGGAGGACTGCCCGCTGCCGGCGAACCTCCGCACGAACCTGCTCCGCTTGAGCGCGTTCGTGGACCGCCGGACGTTCGAGATGATCGCCGCACCGACGAGCGAGGGCCTGCGAGCCCTCATCGAGATCGACCGCCAGATCGCGGCGGGCCTCTCGACGCCGGCGGCGGCAGCCGAGGTGACCGCCCGGGCGGCCTGAGAGCCGACCCTGCGTTTTGCAACACGAGTCGCTCAAGTCGGGCAAGGATCCGACCGATAATGCCTCCCGAAGGCAGTGGGCCCGGATGGCCCCGGGACGCCGGAAGCGTCCGCATCTTGCAGACGCATCCACGTACCGTCATCACTGCTCCGAGGGGAACATGACCATTCGTCCGCCACAGTCCGGACAGACGTCGCGCACGCCGCTCCAGCGCGCGAACTCGTCCGCCGTGCCCGCGGCGCCGCAGCGTCAGTCGGACGCCGCGCCCGCTCCGGCCCTGCCCGCCGCAACGGCCCGCGACGCCGTGCAGATCTCCGCCCAGGCGCGCCAGCTCCAGAAGACGGACGGCGCCTCGCGTGAAGACGCCGGCGCGCTCGCCCCCGACCGCCTGCGCACGATCCTGCAGCGCATGAGCGACGGCCACTACGATCGTCCGGAAGTCCAGGACGCCGTGCTCAAGCGGATCGTCGAGGAACTCCAGTAGCCTTCCCCCGAACCCAGGGACCGATCATGAAGTGCCTCGTCGTCGACGACTCCGCCATCACCCGCCGGATCCTGGTGAACAGCCTGCGCTCGATCGGCTTCCAGGAAATCGTGGAGGCCGGCGACGGCAAGCAGGCGCTCCACCTGTGCGATTCGAACGTGGACGTCGTGCTGACCGACTGGAACATGCCCGGCATGGCCGGTGTCGAACTCGTGCGCGCGCTGCGCGCGAATCCCGAGTTCAGCGCACTGCCGGTGCTCCTGATCACGTCGCGCAACGGCAAGGAAGACGTCGTCGAGGCGGCCAACGCGGGCATCGACGGCTACATCATCAAGCCGTTCACGCCGGAAGTGCTGCGCGCGAAGATCGAGGAAGTGCTGCAGCGCCGCACCGGCGACGAAGCCGCGAACCCCTGACCTCCGTCCGCCCACCGCTCTCCCACGCCGCTCGCCGCCGCCCCGGATCGCTTCCGGGGCGGCGGCTCGCGTTCGGGCCCGCCCCGGAGCGGGCGCCACCCTCGCACCGCGCACGCACGAAGCGGCGCGGCCTGCCGGCCGCGCCGCTCGCGTGACACCCGTGGGGGGGGCAGCAGTCTCAGCCGGCCGTGCCGCTCAGCTGGAAGTGCGCCATCTGGTGCTGCAGCGAATCCGCGGACTCCGCGAGATTGCGCGCCGTGGAGGTGAGTTCCTCCGCCTGCGCCGCGTACCCCTGCGTGATGCGGTCCATCTGTTCGACGGCCTTGTGCACCTGGTCGATGCCCTGCGACTGCTCGCGCGTGGCGGCGCTGATCTCGCCCACCAGCGTGGCCACCGCACGGATGTCGCCCACGATGCGCTGCAGGTTGTCGCCCGCGAGATCCACGAGCTTCGTGCTGTCTTCGACGCGGGCCACCGAGTCGTTGATCAGGTCCTTGATCTCGTGCGACGCGTTCGCCGAACGCAGCGCGAGCGCCCGAACCTCGGCCGCGACGACCGCGAAGCCGCGGCCCTGTTCGCCGGCGCGCGCGGCCTCGACCGAGGCGTTGAGCGCGAGCAGGTTGGTCTGGAACGCGATCTCGTCGATCGTGGCGCTGATCTCGGAGATGCGGCGCGAGGACTCGGACAGCCGCTGCATCGAATCCACGGCCCGGCGCACGGTCTCGCCGCCGCTCTCGGCTCCGGCCCGGGTGCCGGTCGCGCGCTGGTCGGCCTGCGACGCGTGCTCGGAGTTGCCCCGCACGCTCTCGCTCATCTGCGTGAGGGACGCCGCGGTCTCCTCGAGCGCCGAAGCCTGCGTCTGCGCCCCCTCGCTCAGCGCCGCGCTGCCGGACGACAGTTCGCGCGCGGCTTCGGCCGTGCGGTCGGCCGCCATGCGGACGCCGGCGATCTGGCGGTCGAACTCCCCGATCATGCGATCGAACGCCGCGCCGAGCCGGCCGAGCTCGTCGCGCTGCGCCAGCTTCGCGCGCACGGACAGGTCGCCCTTCGACGCCCGGTCCACGCACCGCACGAGGTCCGCGAGCGGGCGGGTGACCATGCCGGACAGCCGCATCCCGAAGAAGATGGACAGCGCCACGATCAGCACGCCCACGACCAGCAGGCGGGTGCGCCCCGAGTTCGACAGCGCGATCGCCTTGGCGCCCGCCTTGCCCAGGTTCTCCATCTTCTCGGAGTCGAGTTCCAGGCGGAGCGTCTCGTAGGCGGCGTAGGGCTCGTCGGCCTTGGCCAGCTCCTCGACCGCCTCGAAGTCGCGATCCTGCACGGCCAGTTCGAGCGCTCGTTCCCAGTGCGCGAACGCCTCGCGATAGTGATCCATGAGCCGGGCCGCCTTCTCCTTGTTCTTGGGCTGCTGGATCCTCGCGATGTACTGCTCGAACTCGGCGCGCGACTTCTCGTCGTGGCCGCGGAACTCGGCCTCGAAGGCCCGCGCCGCTTCGCCGCCCGGTGCGAGAATCGCGCTGCGCACCTCGTTCGCGGCGGCGAGGGTGTTCCACGCGCCCTCCTTGAGATGGGCGAGGCCGATCGCGTGCCGCTGGAACACGGCGTCCATGTGCTTCTGGAGCGAACCGACGGCGAGCACGCCGGTGATGCACATCACGGCGGCGAGCACGGACACGGCGCCGAAGCCGGTCATCAGCTTGGCGCGCATGGGCAGATCGAGAAATCCCTTCATGACTCCAGCCCCCGGAAGAATGTCCTCCGGCCGCCGGAGCGGACGGAAGGACTCGAACGTGCTGCGGTGACGACGCAGCCCGGGCCAGGGGCCGCTGGCCCGGGTGCAGCGCCGAGTCTCGGCTCGCAACAGCATTCCCGCCCCGGGGCCAGCGCGCTCTTGGCGGAAGGTTGCCGTTCGAGCGGAATCGTCCGGGATTCGTCAGTGACGGCCGGGTGGCGGCCGGCCGGCCCGGTTTCCGGCTCAAGTCCCCGCCACTTCGCGTCCGATAACCCGCCTGACCGATTCCCGGTGTTGCAGCCCCGGCGCGTTCGCGTGCCGGTTCGTGGTCGCGCCCCCGGCGCGTCAGGAGGACGCCAATCATGCCCGATTCGACCGTGCTCAAACTTCGCCTGTCGCTCATGGGCCGCCCGGTTCGCAACTACACCTTCGACAAGCCGGTGGTCTGCGTGGGTCGCGACCCCGAAGCCGACATCTTCGTGGACAACCCGGGCGTCTCGCGCGACCACTTCCGGCTCGAACGCACGCCGAGCGGCGACTACCAGATCACCGATCTCGGGAGCGCGAACGGCACCTACCTGAACGACCAGATGGTGAACTCCGCGACGGTGCGCAACAACGACGTCGTGCGCTTCGGCAAGTACACGCTGTGGGTGGGCTACGAGCACGACCGCCGCTCCGGCGCCGATGCGCAGCCCGCCGCGCCGCTGACGCAAGGCAACACCGTGGTGCTGTCGCGCAGCGAACTGGGCCAGCTCTTCGACCACGTGCGCGACGCCGAATCGCGTCCCGCGCCGGCCGCCGCCGCGGCGACTCCCGCGACTCCCCCGCCGGCACGCGTCGTGGCACCCGCACCGGCGCCGCATGCCGCGATCGTGATGGCGTTCCTCCTGGGCGCGGCGCTCGGCGCCGGCGCCGCCTACCTGCTGCTCACCCGTTGAGGCCCCGCTCGCCGGCACGACGCCGGCCGGCACGACCATGAATCTCTTCCGGCGATTCCAGGCGGGCCTCGCGGCCCGCCGTCTGCACGACGCGGACGACTCGGGCCGCTCGACGCGCGCGCGCGAGGATCTCGTCGCGCTCGGGCCGCACGCCATCCGTTCGTTGTTCGACGGCATCGCCGCGGGTCACCCCGCGAACGGCGCCGAGGACGTGCTCGAGCGGCTGCTGAACGACGAGACGCTGCGGCTGTTCCTGGTCGCCCTCGCCTCGCCCGTGCCCGCCGTCTCCGAGGCCGCCGAGCGCGTGCTCGCCCGTGGCCGCGGCTACGACGCGACGCCGCTGCTCGCGCTGTACGGCGACTCGGCGATCGCGCGCGCGCGGCTCGACCGTGTCGTCGTCGGGCAGATCACGCGGCTGCAGCCGATCACGCTGCTGCGCGCGCTGCCCGGGCTCGGCAAGGAAGGCCGCGTGAGCGTGTTTCGCGTGCTCGAGCAGCACGCGGACGTGAGCGTGGTGCCCGAAGCCGTGCGCCTGACCGGGCACGCCGAATGGTGGGTGCGCCTGCACGCGGTCAAGCTGCTCGCGCGCTTCCCGAGCGCGCAGGGCCTGGAAGCCGTGACGCGGCTCACGCGGGACGATCACTCCGGCATCCGGCTCGAGGCGGTCAAGGCGCTCGGCGCCACGCGCTCGAGCGCGTGCCTGCCCGCGCTGTGCGCGCGCCTGCGCGACAGCGACCTGCCGGTGCAGGGCGCGGCGATCGAGGCGCTCATCGCGATCGGTGACGCGGCGGCGGTGCCGCACCTGCTCGACCACCTGAAGGACGAGTCGGAGTACGTGCGCCGCGCGGCCGTCGAGGTGCTCAACCAGGTCGTGACCGTGGACGCGATCAAGGACCTCGTGGACGCGCTGCGCGACAGCGACTGGTGGGTGCGCGTACGCGCCGCCGACGCGCTCGGCACGCTCGGCGGCAGCCGCGTGCTGGACGCGACGATCGCGCTCGTGCGCGATCCCGACGAGTTCGTGCGCCGTTACGCGATCGAGATCCTGAACACGGTGCCGGACAAGCGCGCGACGGAAGCGCTCGTCTTCGCGCTGGACGACGAGGACTGGTGGGTGCGTGAGCGCGCCGTGGACGCGCTCGGCAAGGGTGGCGACCCCCGCGCGGTCGAGCCGCTGCTGCGCATGCTCGCGCGCGACGTCAAGGCGCTGCCGGTCTGCATCCGCGCGCTCGGCCAGATCGGCGACGAGCGTGCGGTCGAGCCGCTGTGCCGGCTCGCGGGCTCCGAACAGCCGGAAGTCCGCCGCGAGGCGATCACCGCGCTCGGCCTGCTCGCGCGCCGCGACCACTCCGCGGAACACCGGCGGCTGCTGGCCGAGACTCTGCAGCGTGCCGGTGCGGCCGCCCCGGCCGGCTCCGCACGCCCGCTCGAGGTGCGCGGCAACGCGCCGGAGTCCGTGCGGCAGGACGTGTCGCACCGGCGGACTCCTCCACGCGTCGAAGGCATCGAGCACGGCTCGGCCAGCCCCACGCCGCGGCCGGTCAACTTCCAGAAGCTCGATCCGGGGACGATGCTCGTGGGCCGCTATCGCGTGCTGCAGCGCGTGGGCGGCGGCGGCTTCGGCACCGTCTACCTCGTCGAGGACGTGATCGTCCGCGAGGAACTCGTGCTCAAGGTGCTGAGCCCGCAGCTCTCGCTCGACGACCAGATGATCCGGCGTTTCGTGCAGGAGCTGCGCCTGTCGCGGCGCGTCACGCACCACAACGTGATCCGCATCCACGACCTCGTGGACCTCGAAGGCGCGCACGCGATCTCGATGGAGTACTTCGCCGCGCGTGATCTCGGCACGCTGCTCAAGGCCGAGGGGCCGTTCAGCGTCGGCCGCGTGCTGTCGGTGGCGACGCAGACGCTCGAAGGGCTCGCGGCCGCGCACGACGCGGGCATCATCCATCGCGACCTCAAGCCCGCGAACCTGCTGCTCAACGACGCCGACGAACTCAAGATCGTGGACTTCGGCCTGGCGGCCGTCGGGCAGGACGGACGCTCGCGCATCACGCAGAGCGGCATCCTCGTGGGCACGCCCGAGTACATCTCGCCCGAGCAGATCACCGGGCACGACGTGGACGCGCGCACGGACCTCTACTCGCTCGGCGCCGTGCTCTACGAGCTGGCGTCCGGCAAGCAGCCGTTCGCCGGCGCGAACGCCGTGAACGTGCTGTTCCAGCACCTCGAAGCCGACATCCCGCGCCTCTCGAGCGTCGTCGCCGGCATTCCGTCGGCGGTGGACGAACTCGTCATGCGCTGCATGTCCCGGTTCCCCGACGATCGCCCGGCGAGCGCCCGAGCCATGCTCGAGATGCTCCGCCACGTGGGCTGAACCGCATGCCGCGTATCGACGCCTTCCTCGAGATCGGCCGGCAGCAGGGCGGCTCCGACATCCATTTCACCGTCGGCCAGCCGCCGCTGGTGCGGCTCGACGGCGAGCTGCTCCCCGTCAAGTACCGTGCGCTCGAGTCCGAGGAGCTGCAGGGGTTCGTCGCCGAGATCCTCTCGCCGCACCACGAGTCGGAACTCCATGCCCGCGGCGCGTGCGACTTCGCCTACTCCGCCGAAGGCATCGGGCGCTTCCGCGTGAACGTCCTGCGCCAGCGCCGCGGCACGGGCGCGATCTTCCGCGTGATTCCCGACGAGGTGCCGACGCTCGCCTCGCTCGGGCTGCCGCGCGTCGTGCACCAGTTCAGCGCGTTGCGCTCGGGGCTCGTGCTCGTGACCGGCCCGACCGGCACGGGCAAGTCCACCACGCTCGCCGCGATGATCCGGCAGATCGCCGAGACCCGCAGCGTGAACATCGTGACGCTCGAGGACCCGGTCGAGTTCCTGCACCGCGGCGGCCGCTCGCTCGTGATCCAGCGCGAGATCGGCACGCAGGTGGCCACGTTCCGCGACGGCCTGCGCGACGCGCTCCGGCAGGATCCCGACGTGATCCTCGTGGGCGAGCTGCGCGAACCGGACGCGATCTCGCTCGCGCTCGAAGCCGCCGAGACCGGGCACCTCGTGCTCGGCACGCTGCACACGCGCGGCGCGGCGCAGACCATCGACCGCATCGTGGACGCGCATCATGCGGACCAGCAGGCGCAGGTGCGCCACTCGCTCGCGGACAACCTCAAGGCGGTCGTGAGCCAGGAACTCATCCGGGCGGCCGACGGCCGTGGACGGCGTGCGGCGCTCGAGATCCTCGTCCTCACCACCGCGGTCCAGCAGATGGTCCGCGAGGGCAAGACGTTCCAGATCCCCGGCGCGATCACGACCGGCAAGCGGCTCGGCATGCAGCTGATGGACCAGGCCATGCTGTCGCTCGTGCGCGCCGGCGAGATCGATCCCGACGAAGCGTTCCTGCGCGCCGAGGACAAGTGGGGATTCGCGCCGTTCCTCACGCGGCCGGAACTCCTCACCATGGCGCACGGCGACCGGGCGGCCTGACATGAACCGCATCGACGCGTTCCTCGAACTCGCCGTGCAGCAGGGCGGCTCCGACCTGCACCTCGTGTCCGGCCAGCCGCCGCGGATCCGCATCTGGGGCGAGCTGCAGCCCGTGCGCTTCCGCGAGCTGTCCACGCACGACGTGCTCGAGTTCCTCACCGAGTTCATGACGCCGGAGCAGCGCGAGGCGCTCGAGTCGCGCAGCGCGGTGGACTTCGCGTACGACTCGCCGAGCGGGCGCTTCCGCGTCAACGTGTACCGCCACTCGAGCGGACTCGGCGCCGCGTTCCGCGCGGTCGCGGGCGCGCCGCCGCAGCTCGAATCGCTCGGGCTCCCGAACGTGGTCCAGCAGGTGCTGTCGGTCGGCAAGGGCCTCGTGCTGGTCACCGGCCCCACCGGCTCCGGCAAGTCCACGACGCTCGCCGCGATGGTGGACTGGATGAACCGCAACCGCACCGGTCACATCATCACGATCGAGGACCCGATCGAGTTCCTGCACGACAACCAGCGCTGCGTGGTCACGCAGCGTGAGGTGGGCGCACACGCGCCGTCGTTCGCCGAGGCGCTGCACGCGGCCGTGCGCGAGGACCCGAACGTCGTGCTCGTCGGCGAAATGCGCGACCTCGAAACGATCCAGCTCGCGTTGACCGCCGCCGAGACGGGCATCCTCGTGCTCGGCACGCTGCACACGAACGGCGCGATCCGCGCGGTGGACCGCATGGTCAACGTGTTCCCGGCGCGCCGCCAGGACCAGGTGCGCACGATGCTCGCGGACGCGCTGCGCATGGTGATCTCGCAGGCGCTCGTGCGGCGGCTCGACCGCGGCGGCCGGCTGGCGGCGTGCGAAGTGCTCGTCAACACCGCCGCCGTGAGCGCGATGATCCGCCAGGGCGGCGCGCACAAGCTCGCCTCGGCGATCCAGTCCGGCCAGCGCGCCGGCATGCAGTCGCTCGATTCGCAGCTGCAGGACCTCGTGCGTCGCGAGGTGATCAGCGGAGAGGAAGCCTACGACCACGCGCTCGACCGGCAGCTGTTCGAGCGCTACGCCACGGGAGAAGCGGCATGAAGCGCACACCGAAATCCGTCACGCCCCCGCCGGCCGAGACCCTCGGCGACGTCGCTCCGCAGGACCTCGTGCCGCGCGAGTCGCTGCTCCGCACCGTGCGCGCGCTCACGCTCGTCATGGACGGCGGTGACCCGTTCACGCGCGGCCGTTCGCTGCGCATCTCGCGCTACGCGGTGCGCCTCGCGCGCGAGCTGGGCGCGAGCGCTTCCGACCTGGTGGGCATCGAGCTCGGCGCCCTGCTGCACGATCTCGGGCGTACGGCGCTCCTGAACGACGTGGTCACCAGCCCGCGCCCGCTCGACGCGACCGAGCGTGCGGTGGTGCAGACGCACGTGCAGATCGGGCACGACATGCTGAAGGACATTCCCGGGCTCGAAGAGGCCGCCGAGGTCGTGTGGAAGCATCACGAGCGCCCCGACGGCAAGGGTTACCCGCGCGCGCTCGGGCCGGAGCGCATTCCGCTCGGCTCGCGCGTCGTCATGGTCTGTGCGGCGTACGACGCCATGACCGAGGACCGCCCGTACCGCCGCGGGCTGTCGCCGCGCGCGGCGTGCGAGGAGCTGAAGCGCCACGCGGGCACGCAGTTCTTTCCCGAGGTGGTGGACACCTTCATCGCACTGCACGACAGCGGCCGGCTCTGGGACGCCTTCACGAAGGAAGAGATGGAGCTCTACGTGCGCCGCAGCGACCTCGCGGCCGCCTGAGCGTTCCGGTTCCGATCGCGGCGCCGTCCGGGTCACCGGGCGGCGCCGCTCGCACGTCCGGCGCCAAGCTTGACCGCTCCGGGACACCCGGTCCGGGTCCGCGCGCGTCCGAGGGAAGGCCGTTCCGCCCCCGTCGTCGCCATCCGCCCCGGGAGGTGCCCCGCATGCGTCCGCCGTCCATCCCGTTCACGCCGTACCTGCTCGCGTTCCTCGTGGCCGGCGCCCTCGCCTGCGCCGCCCTGACGGTCCCGTTCCTCGCCCACGCCGGCAAGCCGGCCGGCGGCCGGCCGGCGGCGGCGGCGAAACCCGCGCGGCTCGAACTCGACGACGCCGAATGGAAGCGCCGCCTGACGCCCGCCCAGTTCGAGGTCCTGCGCCGCGCGGGCACGGAGCGCGCATTCACCGGCGCCTACTGGAACGAGCACCGCAAGGGCATCTACCGCTGCGCCGGCTGCGCGCTCGAGTTGTTCGACTCGAGCACCAAGTTCGAGTCCGGCACCGGCTGGCCGAGCTTCTTCCGGCCCTACGCGGCGAACCACGTGGACCGCGCGCTCGACACGTCGCTCGGCATGGAACGCGACGAGCTGCGCTGCGCCCGCTGCGGCGGCCACCTGGGGCACGTGTTCGACGACGGGCCGCCGCCGACCGGGCTGCGCTACTGCATCAACTCCGCGGCCCTGAAGTTCGAGCCGTCGCGTTGACGAAAATCCCCCGGCCACCGGCACCTGCCGGTGGCCGGAGGCGTTGCGCGGTCGGGCGAGCATCGGTCAAACTGTAGGGGACCTTTACTCCACCGAGGGCCCCACCATGCATCCGAGCTCCGTCTTCCCGCGCGCCGCGGCCGCCCTCGTGCTGCTGCTCGGCGCCGCTTCATTCGCCCACGCCGCCGGCCCCGACAACAACGTCGAATGGTCCGGCGTCTCGCACGTCAGCTGGCAGGACCGCCGTCCGTTGTGCCCCGTGAACGGCGAGTCGTTCCAGGTGCGCTTCCAGACCTGGCGCAACGACATCACGTCCGCCCGGCTCAAGCTCACCGCGGGCGCGTCCACCACGTATCCCGTGGCGACGAAGATCGGCGTGCGCGGCCCGTACGACATCTGGGCCGCCACCGTGCCCGCGACCGCCTCGACGACCGAGAACTACTGGATCGAACTGACCGACGGCACGCTCACCGACTACCTGAGCGTGAACGGCCTTTCGCACACCGTGCCGGCCGACGGCGGCTACGCGATCAACTTCACGAACTACTCGCACGCTCCCGTCGGCGCGACGCTCGTGAACGGCAACGCGTGCGTGTTCAAGGTGTGGTCGCCCGCGGCGGCCTCGTGCTACGTCCGCGGCACCTTCAACGGCTGGGGCATGACCGCGCCGCTGACGCGAGTGGGCGAGTACTTCGTGGGCAAGATCAGCAACGTGCCCGACCGCGCGGAGTACAAGTACTACTTCAACAACGCGACCTGGAACACCGATCCGCGCGCGCGCGGCCTGAACGCCGCCGGTGCGGCCTACAACGCCTACGTCGAGAACCCGTTCCGGTACTCGTGGGGCGACAGCACGTGGACGATCCCGAACTGGGACCAGCTCGTCGTGTACCAGCTGCACATCGGCACGTTCGCCGGCTACAACGACCCGGCGGGCTCGACGAACTTCCCCTCGGGCTACCGCGACGTCGGCAACCGCGCGGCGCACCTGAAGGAACTGGGCATCAACGCCGTACAGGTCTGCCCGTGGGTCGAGTTCCCCGGCGATCTCTCGGCCGGCTACAACCCGATCACGCAGTGGTCGCCCGAATGGAAGTACGGCACACCGGACGACCTCAAGTTCATGATCGACAAGCTGCACCAGAACGGCATCGCGGTGCTGCTCGACCTCGTGTGGAACCACTTCTCGGCCACCGACAACTTCCTGTGGAACTACGACGGCACGCAGATCTGGTTCGACACGCCGACGGTCGAGACTCCGTGGGGCTCGCAGGCGAACTTCGGCACCGGCGCCGTGGCCGACTACTTCGCGAACTCGTCGCTGTACTGGTTCGAGGAGTTCCACGTGGACGGCTACCGCATGGACGCGACCGCCTACATGAACCCGGGCATCCACGCGGCGTCGGGCTGGGGGCTCATGCAGCGGCTGAACAACGAGAAGTACAACCGCTGGGCCGACAAGATCACGATCGCCGAGAACCTGCCGAACAACGAATGGGTCAGCAAGCCTTCCGCCGAAGGCGGCGCGGGCTTCGACGCGCAGTACCACATGCTGTTCCGCGACGCGGTGCGCAACGCGATCTTCGCGGCCGCGTTCGGCGATCCCGACATGAACGCCGTGCGCAACGGCCTGCTCGGCAGCGGCCAGTACATCAGCTACACGAAGGCGCTCAATTACATCCAGCTGCACGACGAGGCCTGGCCCTCGAGCGGCGGCCAGCGGCTCGTCAAGACCATCGACGGCTCGTACCCCTCGAACGACCAGTGGGCGACCGGCCGCTCGAAGCTCGGCGAGGGCCTCGTGCTCACGTCGCCGGCGATTCCCGAGATGCTGCAGGGCGACGAGTGGCTCGAGGACATCGGCTTCGGCGCCGACGGCAGCGCGCGCATCGACTGGTCGAAGAAGTCGCTCTACGCCCCGATCTTCTCGTACTACAAGCGCCTGAACTTCCTGCGCCGTACGCTGCCGGCGCTGCGTTCGTCCGCCTACGTGTACGTCGCGCACGTGAACGAGGGCGGCAACGTGATCGGGTTCCGCCGCTACGACAACAACGGCAACAGCGTCATGGTGCTCGCGAACTTCTCGAACAACGACTACGCGAACTACCGCATCGGCGTACCCGAGGGCGGCCAGTGGATGGAGCTCGTGAACAGCCAGGACCCGGCCTACGGCGGTCCCGGCCCGGTGAACGGGCTCAACATCGCGGCGCAGAACTGGGCGTACGACGGGTTCAACCAGTCCGTGGTCGTCAACGTGCCGAAGATGGCGCTCATCGTGCTCGGCCCGAAGTCCACCGTGGACGTGGACGGTCCCGCGCCCGCCACGGCGTCGCTCGAGCTCGCGCGGCCGTTCCCGAACCCGACGCGCACGGGCGCCAGCCTGGCGTTCGGGCTGCCGCGCGACGGGCACGTGCGCCTCACGGTGCACGACCTCGCGGGCCGGCTGGTGCGCACGCTCGCCGACGGCGAGTACGCGGCGGGCCGCCACGCGCTCGCGTGGGACGGTGCGGACGCGAGCGGCCGCGATGCCGGCGCCGGGCTGTACTTCGTGCGCCTCTCGGCCGGCGGCGAAGACCGCGTGGTGAAGCTGACGCGGCTCCGCTGACGCGGAATCGGCAGGACGGCGCGGGCCCCGGTGACGGAGCCCGCGCCGTCGCGTTTCAGGCCTGGTGCTCGGGGCGCAGCAGGTCGAGCACCGTCTTGACCGGGTTGAACACCGCCAGCGGCACCTCGACGAACAGCGTGTTCCAGTCCGCCATGGCGCCGTTCCACAGCCCCGGGCGTTCCAGCGCGAGCAGGTCGCGCCCGAACGCCGACTTCCGCGTCACGATCACCGCGTCCGTGTCCACGTGGCGTTCGAGGTCGTACGGACGGCCGTGACGATCGCGCAGCGCGCACGCGAGGAAGACCGGGTTGAAGTGCGTCGCCGCACGCAGGATCGCGACCTGCTCCGCGGACGCCGGGTCCACCTGCGCGCTCTCGACGACCTGGCGGCCCACGCGGCCGTCACGGCCGCGCACCCAGAATGGGCCGCCGCCGGGTTCGCCGGTGTTGCGCACCATGCCGGCCACGCGCACCGGCCGCTCGAGCAGCCGCAGCAGCGCCGCGGCGTCCTCGGGCGGCGCGGGCTCGCCGAGCCGCGTGCGCAGGAACTCCGCCGCGGCCGTCACCGCCCCGGCGTCGCCGCGCTGGAGCGCGACGGCGTGCGCCGCCGCCTCGCCGGCGATGCGCGCCGCGAGCGCGGTGAGCGCGGACGCCCAGCGCGTGGTCTCGGCGCGCAACCGCGGCACCGCCACGTTGTCGATGTTCTTGACGAACACGAGGTCGCCGCCCAGTGCACCGAGATTGCGCAGCAGCGCGCCATGTCCCGCCGGGCGGAACAGGATCCGGCCGTCCGGATCGCGGAACGGACCGCCGCCGGGATCCGCGGCCAGCGTGTCGGTGGCCGGGTGCTGCTCGGAGAAGCCCACCTCGAACGCGAGCGCGCCCGGGCGCTCGCGCTCGCGCCGCGCGTTCGCGAGCAGTGCTTCGAAGCCCGCGCGATGCTCGGGCGACACCGTGAAGTGCATGCGCACCCGGCCGGCGGCGTCGCGCGCGAACGCCTCGCCCTCGGCGAGCTGCTCCTCGAGCGCGGTGCGGGCGCGCCCGGACTCGCGGTGGAACGCGAGCAGCGCCTTGGGCGCCTGCGCCTGGGCGAGACCGTCGCTGCCGAGCGCCGCCTCGAGCAGCGTGCGCCACGGTCCGTGCTCGCGCAGCAGGGCGAGCTCGGCGCCCCGCGCGCGCAGCACCGCCTGCAGCGCGTCACGGAACGCGAAGGCGTCGAGCCCCTCGATCCAGCGCACCAGCGCGCGCGCGTCGGCATCACCGGCCGCGGCGCGCGCGCGCACGGCGGCGGGTTCGAGCGGGTCCGGACCGGCGAGCAGCGCGAGCAGTTCCTTGAACATGCGCGTGGCCGCACCGGAGGCCGGCACGAATGCCGTCACGCGGCCCGCCGCCGCGGCCGCCGCGTGTTCGGCGGCGAGCGCGTCGCACTCGGCGTCCGTGAGCGCCACGATGCCGTCACCGGTGGTGCACGGCCGGTCGAGCACGGCGTAGCCCGGAGGCTGCGCCAGCGTGCGCAGCTGCCGTTCCGCCTCTTCCTTCGCGATCCCGCGCCGCGCCAGCACCTCGGCGTCCTGTGCGGTCAGCGATTCCGCTCGGCCAGTCATGCCTCCTCCTCTTCGTCGGGTGTCCCGGCGTCATCGGCCGGCGGGATTGCATTCTGCACGGCCGGGTCTTCAGGAGTCCGCCGCCGCTGCCGAAACCTGTTCCGAATGGGTCGTCCGTGTCCCGGCACCTTCGCAAGCCTCCCCCGCCCCGGGCAAGTCACCGTCGAGAGGGCCAGCCATGCGTATCCTGATCGTGGACGACGAGCCGGTGAACCGGCTGGTGCTCGCACGCAAGCTGCGCGGCTGGGGACACGACGTGGTGCAGGCCGCCGACGGCGAGCAGGCGTGGGCCATGCAGCAGGAAGAGCCGTTCCGCATGGTCATCACGGACTGGATGATGCCCGAGATGGACGGCATCGAACTCACGCGCCGGATCCGGCATTCGCCCCAGGGCGGCTACACGTACGTGCTCCTGCTCACCGCGAGCTCGGGCACCGAGGCGCTGGTCGAAGGCATGGACGCCGGCGCCGACGACTTCATGGTGAAGCCGTTCCAGGCCGAGGAACTGCGCGCTCGCCTGCGCGCGGGCGAACGTGTGCTGCAGCTGGAGTCCGACCTCGCGGATCACAACCGCCGGTTGTCCGACGCCGCGCAGGCCGCGCGCCGCGACCTCGAGTCGGCGGCCGCGATGCAGAAGGCGCTGCTGCCGTCGCCGCGACTCGAACTCGCCACGCTGCGTCCGGCGTGGCGCTTCCTGCCGGCCAGCTTCGTGGCCGGCGACGTGTTCAACGTGCATGCCGTGGACGAGCACCGGTCGACCTTCTACCTGCTCGACGTGGCCGGGCACGGCGTGCCCTCGGCCATGCTCTCGTTCACGCTCAGCAAGCTGCTCGCACCCTCGCACGCGCCGGACGGCCTCGTGAAGCACGCGGCCGCGAACGCGCGCGGCTGGGAGCTCGCGCCACCGGCCGAGGTGCTGCGCGAACTGAACGCGCGCTTCCAGGACGACAGCGACGCGCTGAAGTACTTCACCATGGTCTACGGCATCGCGGACGCCGAACGCAACGTGATCCGGCTCGCGCACGCGGGGCACCCCACGCCGCTGCTGCAGCGCGGCGAGCGCATCGAGCGCACCGGGGACTCCGGGTTCCCGGTCGGCATGCTGCCCGGCCTCGAGTACGAGGAGAGCGAGTTCGCGTTCGAGCCGGGCGACCGGCTGTTCCTCTACTCGGACGGCGTCACGGAGTGCGCCGGTCCCGCGCGCGAGCAGTTCCGGCTCGAGCGCCTCGAGCAGTGCGTGCGCGACACCCGGAGCGAACCGCTCGAGGACGCGATGCGCACCATCGAGGGCTCGCTGCGGCGCTGGCACGCGGCCACCGAGTTCGACGACGACGTCACGCTGCTCGCGCTCGAACGGAAGGCCGTATGAGCGCGCCCGACACCCCCATGCGCGCCGTGACGCTGCGCACGGACAGCCGGCTCGCGAACGTCGAGCTGGTCGGCCGCGCCGTGCGCGGACTGTGCGGCGCCGCCGGCATGGACGGCCGCGACTGTGCGCACGTCGAGCTCGCGCTGGTCGAAGCGGTGAACAACGTCGTCCGCCACGCCTACCACGGGCGCGCCGGCGGGCTCGTCGAGGTGGTGTTCGTCGCCGAACCGGACCGCATCTCGCTCGAGGTCGCGGACGAAGGCGAGCCCATGGCGCCGCGGCCGGCCCCGGTGATCGACTTCGATCCCGACGACCTGCAGGCGCTGCCCGAGGGCGGGATGGGCCTCTACCTGATCCACAGCGTCATGGATTCGGTGGAGTACCACAGCCACGGCGGGCGCAACTCGCTGGTGATGACCCGCCGCATCGCGGCCTGACCGATCCGCCACGCGCCCTTCGTGGTGCGCCCCGCAACGCCGCAGGGGCGCGGCCTCGGCGGCCACGCCCCTGCGGAAGTTGCGGTGTGCGGTGTGCGTCAGGCGGCGCGGCGCGAACGTTCCTCAATCACCACCATCGCCTCTTCGAGCGTCGCGACGAGCGGGAACACGCGATCCATGCGTGTCAGCTTGAACACGTCGGTCACCATCTCGCCGGCGCCGCAGATCACCATGACGCCGTTGCCCTCGAGACGCTTGAGGCTCGACACGATCGCGCCGAGGCCCGTGCTGTCGAGGAAGTGGACGGCGCTCAGGTCGAGCACGATCTGGCGGGAGCCCTGCGCGACGAACTCCGCCATGCGCTCGCGAAACGGCGACGCCGCGTAGGCATCGAGCGCCTGCTCGAGCGGCTTGACCACGAGCACGCCCCGTTCGACGCGATCTTCCATCTGCATCTCGAGTTCCCCCCTCGGACGGATCGGTTGCGGTCGTCCCTGCCGCGGGGCTTCCGGGCGGGGCTGCAGGGCTGGTCTCGGACGATTCGGCCCCGGCTTGAGCCCCTGCCGGGCCGTTTCCCCTGCCGAATCGTCAGGCCGCCTCGCGCAGTTCCGGCTCTTCCGCCGGGAAGTCCACGGTTTCGCCGAGGCCGTCCTCCGTCGGCGCTTCGGCCCCGAGCACGAGCAGGACGGCGAGCAGCGTGCCCAGCGCGCGCAGGCCCTCGCCCCCGGTCACCCCGCCGAACACCGCGATCATCGCCAGCGTGAGCGAGGCCAGTCCGGCGCCGCGCCAGCGGAACGCCAGTTCGGGCTGGTCCCGCCGCAGCGCCCACGCCCGCCGCAGCAGTTCGGCGACCAGCAGCAGGAGCACCACGATGCCGCTGAAGTGCAGCGGGTCGTCCAGTTGCGCGAGTGCCGAGGAATGCAGCCCGGTACCGGCCACGACGCCCTGCACCACCGTGGCGACGCCGCCGGCGATCGCGAGGACGCGCCAGTGCCGCGGCGCCTGCGGCTCGAGCGCGCGGCCGCAGACGAGCAGCGTGGTGAAGAGCAGCGACTTGAACAGCCCGCCGTGCGCGCCCCACGCGGCATCGGCCGCGTCGGACGCCGCGCGCAGGTTCGCCACACCGCCGGTGATCGCGAACAGCACGTGCGCGGAGGCGAGCGTGGCGGCGAGCGCGAATGCCAGCCACAGCCGCTCGATGTCCATGCGGCCCGCGCGCGCCTGCGCGACGAGCCCGAAGTAGATCGCCGAGCAGGCCATGGCCTGCCGCAGCGTGAACGCGGGCTCGCCGCCACGCGGCACCGGCAGGAGCTGCAACGACGCCAGCAGCAGCGCGCACAGCACCCGGCCGTCGAGCGGCGTTCGCCACAGCTTCGCCTCGCGCCACGCACCCGGCACGAGGCACGCGCCCGCAAGCACGAACACGGCCGCGCACTCGATCCACGCGACGTGCACGCCGAACGGCCGCCAGGGCAGGCCGAGCGCGTCGGCACCCGCGGCGAGCACGACGGCGGTCACGCTCCACGCGGCCATGTGGCGGGCGTGAGCGCTGACCGAGACCTCGTCGCCGAGGCCCGCGTAGGCAGGCTGAGGAGCCATCCATCTCCCGGAAAGAAGCCTGGTTCACCGCCCGGGGGGAGCGGCGCGATATCCCGGGGTTTCGGCCTGCGGGCGCGTGCGCTTGAGCCTGCTGAGCGGCCCTCAGCGGGGCCGCAGATCGGCCCGTATCATCGCGATGGCCTGCGCACCCTGCCCGATCGCCACCGGGATGCTCGGCGGCTGCGGCCGGGTGACGTCACCGGCCGCCCAGACACCCGGGGCGCTGGTCGCCAGCCGCTCGTCCACGCGCAGGTAGCCGTCGGCATCGCAGGCCAGCGTGGACCGGCACCATTCGGTGTTCGGCAGCACGCCGATCTTGATCACGAACCCCTCGGCCGCCAGTTCGCGCTCGCCCTCGGGGCCGCTCACGCGCAGCGCCCGTGCCCGCGAATCGCCCAGCACCGACAGCACCCGGGTGTGCACGAACACCGCGATGCCCGCCGCCGCGACGCAGGCACGGAACTCCGGCCGCGCGATCGGGGTTTCGCGCACCACGATCGCGACACGGCTGCCGGCCTGCGCGAGCAGCAGCGCGTTCTCGAACGCGGCATCGCCGCCTCCCACCACGACCACGCTGCGCCCGGCGAGCTCGGCCTTGTCGCGCGTCGCCGAGAACGACACCCCGCGCCCTTCGAACTCGCGCTCCCCGGGCACCTCGAGGCGCCGGCGCCGCACACCGCTGGCGACCAACACCGCGCGCGCGGACAATGTCTCGCCGTCCGCGAGCCGCACGTGCGCGACGCCGTCGCGGGATGCGCGCGGCTCGAGTGCCGCGGCCATGCTCGCCGTGCGCAGCGGCACGCTGGCGGCGGCCAGCTGGCGCGCGTACGACGCCGCCAGCGCCGGTCCGTCTCCCTGCTCGAATCCCGGCACGTCCTGCGGATGGAAGTACACGGAGTGCAGCTGCCCGCCCGGCACCGGTGCGCCGTCGAGCAGCAGCACGTCGAGCTCGAGCGCCTTCGCCCACAGCGCCGCCGACACTCCCGCGGGTCCCGCGCCGACGACGAGCAGCTCGACGCTCACGCGACCGGTCCTCAGCGCTCCCGCGCCGGCCCGAACTGCAGCGTCTCCGCCCAGCGCGGATCGGCCAGTTCGCCACGCACGGTGCGCGTCTCGACCACGCCGTAGCGCCGGATCCCGCGCATCTCCATGCACAGGTGCCGCGCTTCGAGAATCACCGCCACACCCCGCGGCTTCGCCACGCGTTCGATGTGATCGGCCAACTGCTGCCCGATGCGCTCCTGCAGCTGCGGCCGGCGCGCGTAGGTGTCGAGCAGTCGCGCCATGGCGCTGATGCCGAGCAGCTGCTCGCCGGGCAGGTACGCGACCAGCGCACGCCCGAAGAACGGCACGAAGTGGTGCACGCACAGCGAGTGGAACGGCATGTCCCGCACCAGCACGAGATCGCCCTGGCCGTCGTGCGGGAACGTCGCCACCTCGGGCATCTGTGCCGGGTCGAGGCCACCGAAGATCTCGCGGTACAGGTCCGCGACGCGGGCAGGCGTCTCGAGGAGTTCCGGCTCGGCGGCAGGATCGAGGCCGAGGGCACGGATCAGGTCGGCCATGGCCTTGCGGACGGCGGTCACGTCGCTGCCGGGAACGATGGCGCTCATGGAGTTCCAGCTCCCCCCGGGGTTCCGGGGTCGTGGTTCGCAGATTGTTGCCCGGGCGAATCGCGGGCGTTTCGGGCTCTTCCGGAGTCGCGGGACAACGAGTTACGGGCGCTTCCGTGCCCGGGCACAATCTGCGAACCACGGGCAAAAATCAACGGGGTCGGCTGTTTCCAGCCGACCCCGCGAGATGGAGCGGAAGAGGGGATTCGAACCCCCGACCCCAACCTTGGCAAGGTTGTGCTCTACCGGGCTGAGCTACTTCCGCAAACAAGAGCGGCGCGGAATATACGAATCGAGCCCCGGGGCGTCAAGTCGGGACTCGGACAGGAGTTCGTGAAGCCTCGCCGCCCGTCCCCGAGGTGCGCTCGGCCCGCGCTCGGGGTAAAACTACCCTCATGCCCATCCTGGTCCAGAAGTACGGCGGCACCTCGGTCAACGGTCCCGAGCGCATCCGCGCCGTGGCGCAGCGCATCGCCGCCGCGCGTGCCGCCGGTCACGACATGGTGGTCGTGGTGTCGGCCATGGGCCACACGACCGACGAACTGATCGCGCTCGCCCGGCAGGTCTCGCCCAGACCCAACCGCCGCGAAATGGACATGCTGCTCACGACCGGCGAGCGCGTGTCCATGGCGCTGCTCGCGATGGCCCTGCACGACCTCGGGGTCGAGGCGATCTCGTTCACCGGCTCGCAGAGCGGCATCCTCACCGACGACGCGCACTCGAACGCGCGCATCGTGGACATCCGCCCCGAACGCATCCGTGCCGCGCTCGGGCAGGGCCGGGTGGTGATCGTGGCCGGGTTCCAGGGCGTGAGCCCGGTGACCAAGGAGATCACCACGCTCGGTCGCGGCGGCTCCGACACCACCGCGGTGGCGCTCGCGGCGGCCCTCGGGCGCTCGGCGTGCGAGATCTACACCGACGTGGACGGCGTCTTCACCGCCGATCCGCGCGTGGTGCCCGGCGCGCGGCTCATCCCGCGCCTGTCCTTCCGCGCCTGCTCGGCGCTGGCACACCTCGGAGGCCGCGTGCTGCACGCGCGCTGCGTGGATCTCGCGGCACGCGAGAACGTCCCGCTCCAGGTGCGCTCGTCCTTCAACGACTCGAGCGGCACGCTGCTCGTGGAGGAATCCGTGGAAGCTCCCCGTGTCGAAGCGATCGCCCACCAGCAGGACGTCACCGTCGTGATCGCCGAGGGCACCTCGGGCGGACGCGGCGAGGCCCGCGGCATTCTCGAGGCGGTCGCCGAAGCGTTCCCCGGCCTGCAGCTGGTCGCGCACGAGAAGCTCACCGAGGCGCACGGCGCGCTCGTGTGGACCGGTTCGCGCGCCGACGCCGAATCGCTGCAGGCGCGGTTCCGCGACCTGCGCGGGCCCGGCGGGGAGTGGTCGCTCACGCTCCAGCACGACGCCGCATTCGTGTCGGTGGTCGGACTCGGGCTCGGCGCGGCCGAGGCGGCGCGCGGCGAGCGCGCGCTCGAAAAGGCCGGTCTCGAGATGCTGGCGCTGCGCTGCACGACCGCGGCGCTCATCTGGCGCGTCCCGGGGCCGCAGTGCGAGCCGGCCGTGCGCGCCCTGCACGCGGAGTTTCTCGGGACCTGAGGCCGGCGGCCTCCGGCCGCCGGCACGGCGTGGATTCCCGCCCCGGCGGCTCCGGCCTTTCGGCTGGAGCCGCCGACATTTTGCGCCACAGCCGGGCCGCCCGGGCGCCGATAACCCGGGCACCCTCGGACCGATTCCCTCGCCCCCGTGACCGGCGGCAGAACGCCGCCCCCCGGAAGGATGAGCCATGGAAGGTCCGCTCCTCGCGACGCCGAACGCGATCGCGCCGGAAACGCCGCTGAACGCCCACCCCGATCGCCGCATCGCCGACCTCGCGCGGCTCGTCGAGTCGGGGAACTACGCCGTGCTCAGCCTGGACGTGTTCGACACGATCGTCTGGCGTGCGGCGCCACGGCCCACCGACGTGTTCTTCCACGTCGCGGAGGAACTGCGCCGGCAGGGGGCGCTGCACGAGTCGTCGTCGGCCGAGAGTTTCGTGCGCGAGCGCGTGAACGCCGAGATGCGCGCACGCCGTCACGCGCCCGGCGGCGAGGCCACGCTCGAACAGATCTGGGCGGAGTTCCCGCGCGGCTACCTGCGCCGCGCCACGCTCGAGACCGGGATGCACGTCGAGCTCGAGTGCGAACGCCGGGTGGTGCGCGTGTACGAACCCATGCGCGCGCTGATCGCGCACGCGCGCGCCCACCGGCTCAAGATCGCGTTCGTCTCCGACACGTACTTCTCGCGCCGCCAGGTGCGCGATCTCGTGGGCATCGAACCGGACTGGCTCGTGGTGTCCTGCGAGCACGGCGCCTCGAAGCACGCCGGGCTCCACCGCGTGCTGCTGCAGAAGTCGAACGTCGCCCCCGAACGCATCCTGCACGCGGGCGACAACCACGCCGCGGACGTCGAAGGGCCCGGGCGATTCGGCATCACGCGCTACTGGTTCCGCCGATTCCCCGACGAGTTCGCACCGGCGTTCCCGCACGAACTGCCCGACTCGCTCACCGCGCGCGCGGCGTTCGTCACGCAGCCCGACCACGGGCTCACCGCGCTGCGAAGCCAGACGATGGCCGAATGCACCGACGCACACGAACGCTGGGGCGCCGGCGTGCTCGGGCCGGTGCTCACCGGCTACGTGCGCTGGCTCGCCTCGCGGTGCGCCGCCGAGGGAATCGCCACCGTGTTCTGCCTCATGCGCGAGGGCCGCACGATCCGGGCGGCGCTCGAGGCCATCGGCGCGCCGGTCGCGGCGCACGAGGTGTTCGTCTCGCGCTACGTCGCGCTCAAGGCGTCCATCGTGCGCGGCTGCGAGGACGAAATCCTGCGCTTCGTGCGCCGGCCGAGCGCCGTGCGCGTGAAGAAGCTGTTCGCGCAGCTCGGCCTCGAACCCGCCGACATGCCCGACCTCGATCCCGAGTCCTCGCTGCCGCCCGCGGCCACCAAGGCGTTCGCGCGCCGCGTGGCGAACGATCCGCACCTGCGGCGCAAGGTCGTCGAATGCTCGGCCGCCGCGCGCCAGGCGCTGCTCGCCCACCTCCGCCCCATGCTGCCGCCACGCGGTGGCACGGTGGCGTTCGCGGATCTCGGCTACAAGGGCACGATCCAGATGGGCCTGCAGGAGGTGTTCGACCACGCGCACCTCGGCGTGCGGACGCACGGGCTCTACCTCGTGACCGGCGGCGAGGTGCACGAGACGCAGGGCACCGGCGCGACGGTCGAGGGCTGGCTCGCGGAGAACGGCCAGCCGACGTCCATGGCGCACACGTTCATGCGCTCGCCCGAGATCTTCGAGCAGGGGCTCATGGCCGACTGCGGCACCACGCTCGGCCACGAGGCGGACGGCACGCCGAAGCTGGACGAGTTCCACGTGCCGCCCGAGCAGCGCGCCGAGATCGCCGCGGTGCAGCGTGGCGCGCTGCGCTTCGCGCGCCGCTGGGTCGAGCACGAGGCACGCGAAGGCGCACCCGACGACGACGTACTGCGCGATCACTGCCGCGCGATCACGGTGCGCGCCATCGCGCGCCCGCGCGCCGAACTCGAGCTGTTCGGGCACTGGCAGCACGACGAGAACTTCGGCTCCGAGCGAGTGCGCTCGCTCACGACCGTCGCCGACCTGCACGACTGGGAGCGCACGCACCTGTCGGCGCACCAGCTCGCGAGCCTGCCGCACCGCCAGGTGTACTGGCCGTTCGGCCTCGCGTGGGCCACGAGCCCGACGCTGGGCGACGCGGTCGCGCACATCTTCCTGCGCTCGGCCGCGCCACAGGCGTTCGACTCCGCCGCCGGTCCGCAACCGATGACGTTCCTGTGGGACGACGGCGGCGGCTTCCGCGAGGAATGCTGCCAGGCGGTCGAGTACACGCTGAACAGCCGCGGCTCGTGCTGGCACCGCGCGTCGCTCGGCGTGCAGGACCGCTCGATCGCGCAGGTCGGCTTCGGCCTCGCGGCGCCGCGCGCACTGCTGCGTGTCACCGGCATGCGCGTGCACTGGCGCGCTCCGGACGGCACCGTCGAGAGCGGGACGTTCGCGCCCGAGTCGCTGCTCGTGCACGGCGCCGAGCCCCTCGCGCCGGGACTCTGGCGCGTCGGCGACCAGGCGGCACTCGTGATCGCGACGCTGCCCGAGCGGGCCGGGTTCCGCGGCGTGCTCGACACCGACGTGTTCTTCGCGCTCATGCCGGAGGCGGCGTGAACGTGTCGCGCCTGCTCGAACGCGCCGCCGAGCAGCTGCGGCGGCGCGCGCTCGACGACGCCGACGCCACGCTCGACCGTGCGCTCGCGCAGTCGCCGAACGATCCCGTCGCGCACAACCTGCGCGGGCTCGTCGCGATGGAGCGGCGCGACTACCCGGCCGCGATCGCGGCGTACCAGCACGCGATGCGGCTGCGCTCGCCGTTTCCCGAGGCCATGCTCAACCTGTCGGTGGCGTGCAACCGCACCGGCGAGCACGAACTCGCGATCCAGCTCTGCTCGCTGGTGCTGCGGATCGCGCCCGGCAACCCGCTCGCGCTCGTCAACCTCGGCATGGCGTACAAGGGACTGCGCCGCCACGCCGACGCGCTCACGGCGTTCGAGCGCGCGGGCGATCACCCGATGGCGCGCTTCAACGCCGGCCACACGCTGCTGCTGATGGGCGACCTCGAGCGCGGCCTGCCGCTGTTCGAGTCGCGCCGCGGCGTGCTGCGGATCGGCGCGGGGCTCGCGGGCAAGCCGTGGAACGGCACGCCGGCGCCGCAGGCGACGCTGCTGGTGATTCCCGAGCAGGGGCTCGGCGACTTCCTGCTGAACGCGCGCTTCCTGCCCCGGCTCGCGGACGCGTTCGCGCGCGTGGTCGTGCAGGCGCCGCCGCCGCTGGCGCGGCTCGCGGCCGCGCTCGATCCGCGGCTCGAGGTCGTGACCGAGCTCGGCGGCGCGCGCTGGGACCTGTGGGTGCCCGTCATGAGCCTGCCGCTGCTGTGCGGCGTGCGGTCGCGGGCCGACCTCCCGCTCGAGCCCTGGGTGCGCGCCGACGTGCCGCCGCGCGCGGCCGACGCGCGCCCGCGCGTGGGGCTGAACTGGGCGGGCAATCCGTCCTACGCGTACGACTTCGTGCGCTCCGCGCCGCTCGCCACGTTCGCGCCGCTCGTGGCCGCACACCCGGAGGTCGAGTGGGTGTCGCTGCACCGCGGCGTGCGCGAGGGCGAGGCGGCCGAGTACGGGCTGCCCCGGCCGCTCGCGGACGCTGCCGACTTCCTCGACACCGCGCGCGCGGTCGCCGGGTGCGATCTCGTGCTGTCCACCGAGACGGCGATCCCGAACCTGTCCGGCGCGATGGGCGTGCCCACCGGCGTGCTCGCGGTGCCCGACTGGGACTGGCGCTGGGACGGCTGGTACCCGCGCGTCACGGTGTGCGCGCAGGAGCGCGGCGGCGACTGGTCGGGCGCGATCGCGAAGGCGTCGGCGCTCGTGCGCGAGCTCACCGCCGCGCGCAGCGCGCAGGCGGCCTGAGCGCGGACGCGCACCCGCGGCCCGGGCGCGGACGCGCTCAGCGCGGCGCGACGGGCCGGAGCACGGCGCGCAGCGGCCACAGCGCCAGCGCCGCAACCCCGAGCAGGCCCAGCACGGCCACCACGTGCCAGCCGAACCCGAACAGGCCCTGCAGCGGCCCGGAGTCGAGGTACCACGCGAGCGGCAGCGCGGTGCCGTAGAGCAGCAGCCACCCGCGCCGGTCGGCGTCGTCCGCCGCCCACACGGCGAGCAGCGGCGCCCACAGCACGGCGTACATCGGCATGAACTTGGGCGCGAACGCCGCGAACGCCGCGTACTGCCACACCGCGTGGTCGGCGATGCTCGCGTGGCGGCGCAGCAGCAGCACCGCGCCCACGAGCGCGAGCGCGACGAACGGCAGCCAGCCCGCGGCCCCGGGATCGAAGCCCGTGAGCACCACGGGCACGCGCCAGAACGTGGGACCGACGCCGAAGTTCGCGCCCTCGAGCACGAACGGCTGCCACACCGGCGCGCCCAGCGCGAGCAGCGCGCCGTAGCCGAGCACGACGGGCGCGGCCGCGGCGGCGATCACCACGCGGCGGCGCGGCGTGGCGAGCACGAACGGCAGCGCGAGCAGCGCGAACAGCGGCTTGGTCGCGAGCAACCCCAGCCCGAGCGCGAGCCCGGCGAAGCCCGGACGGCGCAGCCGCAGGCAGGCCCACGCGAGCGCCACGAACATCGCGCCGAGCGCTTCGTCCTGTGCGTAGCGCACCGTGAAATACCAGATCATGGGCAGCGCCGCCCACGCCCAGGCCGCCTCGCCTTCTTCCTCGTCGGCCGCGACGAGCGCACGCCACGTGACGAAGTCCGCGAGCACGAACATCACGAACGGCCCGGCGTCGCCCACGGCGCGCACCGCCACGCCGAGCAGTGGCGCGAACAGCGGGCCGTACGCGCTGGCGAAGTCGCGGTACGGCAGTCCGCCGGCGAGCGCCTGCTTCGCCTGCGGCAGGAAGAACGCGAGCTGGTCCACGCCCGAATGCCCGAGCACGCCCCAGAGCAGGGCGCCGAATGCCACGCGCGTCGCGAGCCACGTGCCCCACGCCAGCGGCACGCGGTGGGCCTTGAAGAACGGCAGCTGCGGCGCCACGGCCATCCACAGCGCGCCCAGCGGCACCGGCAGCACGCTCGCCAGCGCGAGCAGGGGCTGCGTCCGCCAGAGTTCGGGATTCACGCGCCGCTCAGAACGAGTCGCGCACGGTCTCGAGCGTCGGAACGCGGCCGTGCGCGATGCGCTCGAGCGCCTCTTCGTAGAGGCGGTCGTAGCCGTCCGTGCTCGCGCGCCAGCTGAAGTCCTGGCCCATGCCGTTGCGCTGGAGCGCTTCCCACAGCGGCGGCTCGGCGTGCACGGCGAGCGCGCGGCGCAGCGCCATGACCATGTCCTCGGCCGCGAACGGATGGAACACGAAGCCGTTGCCCTCGCGCGTGATCGGATCGAACTCGCGCACGGTGTCGGCGAGCCCGCCGGTCGCGCGCACGACCGGCACGGTGCCGTAGCGCAGCGAGTACAGCTGGTTGAGCCCGCACGGCTCGTAGCGCGACGGCATCAGGAACAGGTCCGAACCCGCCTCGATGCGGTGCGCGAGCGCCTCGTCGTGCGCGGTCGCGAAGTGCCACTGCCAGGGCCGCTCGAACGCGAGCCGGCGGAACAGCTCCTGGTAGCGCGGCTGGCCCACGCCGAGCACCACGAAGCGCGCGTGCAGGTCGCACAGGTCGCGTTCGGCGTGCTCGATCAGGTCGAAGCCCTTCTGCTCCACGAGGCGCGACACGATGCCCACGATCGGCCAGTCCGGCTCGAGCGGGAACCCGCACGCCATGGCGAGGCGGCGGCGGTTCGCCTGCTTGCCTTCGAGCCGGTCGCGGTCGTAGTGCGCGTCGAGGTGCGGATCGGTGGCCGGATCCCAGACGGCGTCGTCGATGCCGTTCAGGATGCCGCGCACGTCGCCGGTGCGGCGCCGCAGCACACCCTCGAGGCCGCAGCCGACTTCGCCGCTCGACTGGATCTCGCGCGCGTAGGTCGGGCTCACCGTGCTCACGAGGTCGGCGAACACGATGCCGACCTTCATGAAGTTCACGCGGCCCCAGTACTCGAACGGGCTCTGCGGGAAGAAGAACTCGCGCGTGAAACCGGCCACGCCGAGCACCCACGGGTCCACGATGCCCTGGTAGCCGAGGTTGTGGATCGTGTAGATGGTCGCGACGTCGGCGAACGCGGGCTCGTCGGCCTCGTGCGTGCGCACGAAGCACGGCACCCACGCTGCCTGCTGGTCGTGCGCGTGGATCACGTCGAACGTCTCGCCGAAGCCCTTGAGCGCCTCGACCGCGGCGCGCGCGAAGAACAGGAAGCGCTCCGCGTTGTCGGGCCAGCCCTCGCCGGTGTTCGGGTCGTCGTAGAAGCCGGGCCGGTCGAAGAACCGGCGCTCGCCCGCGTGCTCCACGAGCAGCGCGCGCAGGTGGCCGCCCTCTTCCTCGGCGATCTGGAAGCGCGCGGGCTCCTGCCCCACGCCCCACGGCACGCGCGTGGCACCCCAGTCGGTCAGGGTCCAGCCCTTGGGCAGCTTGAGGTCGCGGTAGCGCGGCATCACCACGAGCACGCGATGGCCACGCTTGGCCTGCTCGGACGCGAGCGCGGAGACCACGTCCCCGAGCCCGCCGACCTTGGCCAGCGGTGCCATCTCGCTCGCGACGTGCGCGATCGAAAGCGGCTTCATCGTCCGGTCCCTGCCGCGCGCGTCACGCGAGCGCGACGATCTCCCGCAGGTACTGGGCCGCGTCCTCGGGCGGCGTCGGGTTGATGTAGAAGCCCGAGCCCATCTCGAAACCCGCCACGCGCGTCAGCTTGGGCATGATCTCGAAGTGCCAGTGGTAGTACGGCAGGTCGTCGTCGCCGAGCGGCGCCGTGTGCAGCACGAAGTTGTAGGGCGGATGATCGAGCGCCACGTTGAGCCGCTGCAGCGTGTCCTTGAGGATCCGCGCCAGTTCGAGGAACTCGTCGGGGTCGTCGATCATGTGGTAGCTGGAGCGGTGCGCGCGCGGCAGGATCCAGGTCTCGAACGGGAACCGCGGCGCAAACGGCGCGAGCGCCACGAAGCGGTCCGTGCTCGAGATCAGGCGCCGGCCGTTCCCCTCGGACATCTCCTGGTCGAGGATGTCCGTGAAGACGCTGCGCTCCTTGAGTTCGTAGTAGCGCCGGGCGCCGTCGAGTTCGTCCTGCACCATGCGCGGGATGATCGGCGTGGCGATGATCTGGCTGTGCGTGTGCTCGAGCGTCGCGCCCGCGCCCGCGCCGTGGTTCTTGAACACCAGCACGTAGCGGAGCCGCTTGTCCTTCTTCAGGTCGAGCATGCGCTCCTTGTACGCGATGAGCACCTGCTGGATCTGCTCGACCGGCAGGTCGGCCAGCTGCAGCGCGGGGTCGGTGCTCTCGATGACGACCTCGTGGGCGCCCACGCCAGTCATCTTGTCGTACAGGCCCTCGCCGCGGCGGTCGAGCGAACCCTCGACCTGCAGCGCCGGGAACTTGTTCGGCACCACGCGGACGTTCCAGCCCGGGGTGTTCGGCTTGCCGCCCGCGGGCCGCACCGCGTAGACCTCGGGCGGCGTCATGTCCTCGCGACCTTCGGCGAACGGCGAGAAGGTCTGGATCTTGGCGAGGTTCTCGGGCGTGAAGTTCGTGGGCCGGCGGCTGCGCTCGGTGGAGATGATCACCCAACGGCCGACGACCGGGTCCTTGCGGAGTTCGGGCATGTGCTGTCCTTGCGTCAAGCGTCCCACGCGGCCACGAGGGCCGCGCACGAGGGAAAAAGCCGAGGAAGTCTAGGAACGGGGCCGGAACCGGGTCAAGCATCCCGGGGCCGGTGTCGCCCGGCCGCGGGCGGCCGGTGTGCTGTCAGTGCACCTCTGTCATCGGACGGCGTTCGTCCGCGGTCGAGGCGAAAAGTTCGGCGCAGGCGGCCTCTTCGGCCGGCCCGAACGTCCGGGAACGGCGGGACAGGGCGATCCGGGCCGTGCCCGTGAACTTCTCCAGACGGTGGTCCACCGCGCGTTCGCCATCCCACCATGCGAACGCCGGCACGAACTTGGGCGCGAAACGGCCGCCGCCGAACAGGTTCGCGCCCGTGCCGATGCTCGCGCCGGTCGGCAGCAGCGTGCCGATGCCGGTCTTGACGTGCGAGCCGATCAGGGCGCCCACCTTGCTCGTGCCGCTGTCCATGTCCGCGCGGTCCACGCGCACCCGCACGTGGCCGTAGTTGTTCTTCAGGTCGCTGGTCGTGGTGAGCGCGCCGAGGTTCACCCACTCGCCCACGAGGCTGTGTCCCACGAAGCCGTGGTGGCGCTTGTTGCCGTAACCCTGCCACACGCTCGCCTCGACTTCGCCGGCGATGCGGCACTCGGGACCGAACGTCGTGCCCGAGACGAAACCGCCCAGCAGCTGCGTGCCGCCACCGATCACGCACGGTCCGGTCACCACCGTGTGCGGCGCGACCTGCGCGCCGTGCGCCACGTAGATCGGGCCGGCGCTCGCGTCGAGCACCGCGAACGGCCCGACCTTCGCGCCACGTGCGACCGTGATGCGCTCCGGCGCCACGAGGCACGCGAGCGCATGCACGTCGCCGTGCACGCCGGCCTTCGCGTCGGCGAGATCGGAAACGATCGCGTCGGCGTTCCACTCGATGATCTGCCACGGGTAGTTCAGGAACGTCGCGTCCACGGCCACGGTGGGCAGCCCCATGCCCAGCAGCACCTGCTCGAACGCCTCACCGCGCCCGAACGCCGGGCGCAGCTGCGCGAGCGGCAGGCGCGCGCCGGCGATGCGGCCCTCGCCCATCCACAGTGACGGCGCGCGCGCGTCGAGCGCGGCCGCGAGCCACGGCCCGGGCAGCGCCGCGGCGTTGAGCACGATCGCCTCGGTGTCTGCGCCGGCCGGCGACGTGTCCGGCACGGGCGCGTGGTGCCAGCAGGCGAGCGCGTGCGCGCGCGCCTCGATCGCGAACAGCGGCGCGCCGGCCGCGCGCATGGCGCGGCGCGCGAGATCGGACGCGCCGAACGTCAGCGCCGGCACGGGCAGCAGGTCGGTGAGCGGGCGCAGCGTGCGCCAGTGGCGGTCTTCGTACAGGACGAGCCGGCGGTTCATGGCCGCTTCACGTAGCGCACGAGGAACACGCCCTGGAACCCCGACGCGATCGCGCGCGCCTTGAGGCTCTCGGCCGTGCCGCGCCCGACGCAGTCCTGCGTGCGCACCTTCCACAGGTTGCGCTCGCGCTCGACCACCATGCGCATGAGCAGCTGCGACTCGGCCGCCGAGCGCAGGCGCGACGCCTTGGCGCGCTGGCTCGAGGCGCCGACCTGCACGCGCCAGCAGGTGTCGGCCGCGGCCGGGGCGGCGGTCTCCTCGAACGTCGGCGCGGGCGCGGCCGGCGTGGCCGGCGGCGGCGTGGGCGCGGCGGGCGTCGCGTCGGCGCCGAGCGGGCGGGTCGGGGCGGGCACCGGAATGGTGCCGGTGTCGGGCGCGGCGGCGGCAGCGGCCGGGGGCGCGTCGCTCGGGGGCGCCTGCCCCGCCTGCAGCGAGTCCGCGGCTTCGGCCGGCGCGGGCACGTTCACCGGCACGGGAGCCGGTGTGGGCGCGGGCTTCGGCGCGTTGGCCGGGGGACGGCGGCCCTTCGTGGCCGGCGCCGTCTCGCCGAGCGGCTCGGGAATGCTGGCGAGCACGGCCACCGCCTCGGGCGACGGCACCGTGTCGGGCGAAGCGAAGCTCGGGCCCGAGCGCGGGGCCGCGGGGCGCGGCGTGGCCGGCGCGGGCGGGGTGCTCGCGGCGGGCGGCGCGCCCGGCAGGCTCGCGGGCTCGCGCAGCGCGGGTGCACAGGACGCCAGCGCCGCGAGTGCGGCGGCGGCCCACACCAGTCGAAGCGCGCGCATCAGCCGTTCCTCCGGGCACGCACGGCCTCGGAGACCTTGCGCACGTGTTCGCTGTCCTCGATGCGGCACGCGAGCACGCCGTTCGCGGTCGCGACCACGATCATGTCGCGCATGCGCAGCGGCGCGGCGGTCACGCCGTCGCCGACCACGATGCAGCCGTCGCATTCGACCGGCACGGCGTCGCCGAAGCACACGTTGCCGCGCGCGTCGCGCGGCTCGCGGCGCGCCCACGCGCTCCACGAGCCGAGGTCGTCCCAGTCGAACGCCGCCTCGATCACCACCGTGTTCTTCGCGACCTCGAGCACGGCGTAGTCCACCGACACCGATTCGAGCGCCGGGAACCGGTCGCGCAGCGCCTGCTCGAACGCGCGTTCCTCGCCGGGCCCGAACGACAGGTCGGCGAGCGCCCGCGCGATCGCGGGACGGCCCGCCTCGAGCGCGGCGAAGAACGTGCGGCGCGTCCACACGAACATGCCGCTGTTCCACGCGTACTCGCCGCTCGCGACCCACGCGGTGGCGCGTTCGCGATCGGGCTTCTCGGTGAACTGCGCCACGCGGTGCAGGCGTTCGCCCAGCGCGTCACCGCGCCGGACGTAGCCGAAGTTGGTCTCGGCGGCGGTCGGCCGGATGCCGAACGTCACCAGCACGGCGTCCTGCGTGGCCAGGTCGAACGCGCGCCGCAGGTCGGCTTCGAACGCCGCCTCGTCGTCGATCGCGTGATCGGACGGCAGCACCACGAACGCGTCGTCGGGCCCGAAGAACGCGGCGGCGGCGGCGATCGCCGGCGCGGTGTTCCGCATGACGGGCTCGCCCACCACGATCGCGCCGGGGCACTCGGCCCGGCAGGCGTCCACGAGCGATTCGGCCGTCATTACCACGACGCGCGAGGGCTCGACCACGCGGCAGGCACGCTCGAACGTGGCCGCCAGCAGCGTGCGGCCGCCGCGCGCGAGCGGCAGCAGTTGCTTGGGGCGGGCCGCGGTGCTCCACGGCCAGAATCGTTCTCCACGCCCACCCGCGAGAATCAGGGCGCCGGGTCGCTTCGTCGGAAGTGCCATGTGGGGCGCAGGTTTAGCACACGCCGCCGGACCGGAACAACAGGCGCCGCCCGGGGCCCGACGCGAGCACGGACGCGCCCGCGGTGGGCCGCCCGGACGGCCGCGGTCGCGGCTCAGGCGAGCATCGAACGGTACAGTTCGGCGGTGGACTCGGCGACCTTGTCCCACGAGTAGTGCTGCAGGATGTGCTGCCGCGCGCGGTCCCCGAAGCTGTGCACCACCTCCGGGTGGCGAATCAGGTGCTCGAGCTTCTCCTTGAGGTCGTCCACGTCCTTGCTGCGGAAGCTCACCGCGCACTCCTCGGCGACTTCCATGTTCTCCGGGATGTCGGAGATCAGCACGCAGCGCCCGTACGACAGCGCCTCGAGCAGCGCGATGGACAGCCCTTCCATGGTGGACGGCTGCACCACGCAGTAGGCGTTGCTCCAGAGTTCGTCGAGCGATTCGCCGAACACGTAGTCGAGCAGCCGGATGCGGTCGCTCTCGTACTTCTTGAGCACGTCCACGTAGCCCTGCGAGAAGCTCAGCCCGCCCACGAGCGCGAGCTTCATGTCGGTGTCGATGCGCTGGAACGCCTCGCACAGGAAGTGCACGCCCTTCTCGGGCACCAGGCGTCCCACGAACAGCACGTACTTGCCCGGCGTCAGCCCGAGCGAGGCGAGCTTTTTCGGCGGCCGCACGACCGGCAGGTTGGTGCCGTTGGGAATGAACACCGCGTCGCACTTGTGCGCTTCGCGGAAGTGCTGGCGCAGCGTCTTGCTCACCACGATCGTGCGATCGGGCAGGTGCGCGGCCGGGCCTTCGCACTGGCGCAGGAACCAGCGCGCGAACTTGCCCCACTTCTCGCGCTGCCAGTCGAGCCCGTGCACGGTGACCGCGGTCTTCGCGCCCGTCAGGCGCGGCAGCCCCGAGAACAGCGCCGGGCCGAGCGCGTGGAAGTGCACGATGTCGTAGTGCCGGAACAGCGATTCGAACGTCGCCCACGTGGTGTGCGAGATCGCGTCGAGGTGCTTCGTGTGCAGGCTGGGCCGGCGCAGCAGCTTCACGCCGTGGTAGTCCGCGCCGGCCGGCGTGTAGTAGAGCCGGCAGAACACGTCCACGTCGATGCCCATGGGCACGAGGCGGCGCGCGATCTCGTCCACGTGGCGCTCGATGCCGCCGTACGTGGCCGGGATGCCCTTCTGGCCGATCATCGCGACGCGCATCAGGCGGCTCCCTTCGTTCCCGCCGCGGCGCTGCCGCGCAGCCGGCGTTCGAGATCGTCCCCGAGTGTCTCACCGAGGCGGCCCCACGCGTAGGCCTCGAGCGCCGCGGGCGCCGTTTCGCCCCGCGCGCCGTACCCGGCGGGCCGCGCACGCAGCGCGTCGGCGAACGCGTCGGCCTCGGCCACGACCACGTGCGGCGCGAGCGGCGCGTAGCCGCGCAGGCCGAACGGCGTGGTGACCACCGCGAGCCCCGCGGCGAGGTACGTCGGCACCTTCACGTTGCTGCCGCCGCCGGCGCGCACGGGATTGAGCCCCGCGTCGGCCGCGTGCAGCAGCGGCAGCAGTTCGTCCGCTTCGCCGTGCGCGAGCAGCCACGGTTCGCGGCGGCCCGCCAGTGCGCGCGCCACCGAACCCACGACGAGCAGCTTCACGCCCTCGCCCGCCACGGCCGGCATCACGCGGTCCACGAGCAGCGCGAGCGCCTCGCGGTTCGGGCCCCAGTCGGCGCCCACGAACACCGCGACGTAGTCGCGCTCGACGAACCCGAGCGCGGCACGCGCGCGCGCGCGTTCGCCCGGACCGGGCGCGCGCAGTTCGGTCTCGTCGTAGCCGTTCGCGATCACCACGAGCCGCTCGGCCGCCGCGCCGTACAGTTCACGCATGCGCCCGGCGTCCTCGTCGGTGCAGACCACCGTCACGTCGGCACGGCGCACCGCGCGCGCCTCGAGCGCGCGCAGGCGCTCGGCCCACGCGCCGCGCGCGAGCACGCGCGGTGCGGACGAACGGAAGCGGTCGTACTCCACGTTGTGCGACGTGTGCACGCGCAGCGCGGCGTCGGCGCCGTCGAACGCGCCGCACAGGTGCAGGTCGGCGGTCAGCACGTCGGCGCCGGGCCCGAGCGCCGCGCGGTAGGCGCGGGCGTTGCCCCGGTGCGCGCCCGCGACGGTGAAGAGCGGCGCCAGCCCCGCGCGTTCGAGCCGCCACGCCACGCTCGTGTGCCACGTCCGGCGCCGCAGCAGCGTGACGTTCGAGACGCGTTCCTCCGGAGCGCCGGTGCTCTGGTTGGGCACCAGGCACAGCATGCGCACGGCGTGCCGTCGCGCGAGCCCGCGCGCCAGCCCGAAGCTGCGCTGCGCGCCGCCGAAGCGTGCCGGGAAGATGTCGTTGTCCACGAGGCCGTGCACCGTCATGCGGGCCTCCCCCAGTCGAGCGCGTCCGCGCGGGCACCGCCGCGCGCGAACCCGACGACCATGCCCGCCGCGTTCACCGTCCACGTGAGCAGCGAATGCGCGGCGAGCCGCGGGTCGCGCTTGCGCACGGTCATGAACGCGAACAGCGCGGCCAGCGCCAGCGCCCACAGCCCCAGCCCGCGCGCGCCCGCAGCCGCGGCCAGCGCGGGCGCCGCGAGCCACAGCGCGAGCGTCGCGAAGTAGTGCGCCTGCCGCCGCGCGTGCGCCGCGAACTCGGCGGGGCCGCGCGCCAGCCGCAGCGCCTGCCCCTGCCCGAAGCACAGTCCCGTGCGCCAGCGCCGGCCGATCTCCGCGAAGCTCGGGCGCGGCGCGCTCCAGTGCTTCGCCGCCAGCGGCGCGCGGGCATAGAGCCGGAAGCCGTGCGCGCGCAGGCGCAGGCCCAGCTCGAAGTCCTCTTCGCTGTTCAGGCGCGGGTCGTAGGCGCCCGCGCGTGCGAGCGCGTCGCGGCGATAGAGCGCGAGCGTGGCGAGATAGGGCGACTCGTGGTCGCCGTCACCCACGCGGTACATGTCGCGTGCGCCGGGGCGCTGCCGCGCGCCGTCCACGAACCACTCCTCGAGCCGACCCCAGTAGCCCGCCACCTGCGCGTCGGCGCGTTCGGCCTCGGCCAGCACGCGCGCGATCCAGTCGGGCTGCAGTTCCACGTCGGCGTCCGCGAACAGCACCCACGCGCCGCCGCACGCCGCGAACCCGCGATTGCGCGCCGCGCCCGGCGTGAGCGGGCGGCGCACGCCGGGGCGCAGCACCTGCCAGCGCGCCGACAGCTCGGGCAGCGCGGTCGCTTCGTCCGGGCTGCTCAGCACGAGCACGCCCTGCCAGTCACGGCCCGCGAGCGCCGCTTCGAGCGCGGCCACGGTACGCGGCAGGAAGCGCTCCTGGCGGTAGCACGGAATGACCACGCCGATCGTCATCGCGCCCTCCCGCCGCGCGCGTCCGCGGGCGCGAACGTCGCGAGCCCGAGCGCCTCGTCGTACACCGCCTCGAAGCCGTCGGCGACCGCCTGCCACGTGTAATCGCGGCGCACGAGCTCGCCGCCGGCGCGCCCCATGCGCGCCGCGCGGTCGGTCTTGCGGTGGAACAGCTCGAGCGCGTCGGCCAGCGCGGCCGCGTCGTTCGGCGGCACGAGGTGACCGTTCACGCCGTGCTCGATCAGCTCGGGCACGCCGCCGACCGCGGTGGCGAGCACCGGCCGCGAACGCGCCATGGCCTCGAGCAGCACGAGCGGCAGTCCTTCCCAGAGCGACGGCAGCAGCACGGCGTCCGACGCGGCGAGCAGCGGTCCGGCGTCGTCGAGCGTGCCCACGAAGTGGATCTTGCGGTCGAGCCCGAGCGCCGCCGCGCGCTGCTGCAGGGGCTCGCGCAGCGAACCGTCGCCCGCGACGACGAGCGAGAAGTCGAGCCCGCGCCGCCACAGCTCGGCGAGCGCGTCGAACAACACGGCGTGACCCTTCTGTTCCTCGAGCCGGCCGACCACCGCCCACAGCGGACGGATCAGCTGGGCGTGGAAGCGCTCGCGCCACGCGCGCGCCGGTTCGGCCTCGGCCTCCTCGTCGGGAAGCTCGGCGCCGTTCGGCACCACGCGCACGCGGTCGCGGCCCACGCCGTAGTCGCGCACGAGCGTGTCCGCCACCGCGCTGCAGACCGCGGTCACGGCGTCGGCACGCAGCAGTTCGTCGCGCTTGAGGGCGCGCTGCCCGCCCGAGTGCGATTCGCCCACGATGTGCTCGGTCACGACCACGTGCGGCACGCCGGCCGCGCGCGCGAGCATGCACAGGTAGCGGTCGGCGGCCGGCCACACGTGGTGCACGTGCAGCAGCGCGGGCTTGAGCCGGCGCAGCCGCAGCCACGTGTCGAGCATGCCGCGCCAGTCCCAGCGCGAATCCACTTCGGCCAGGCGGGCGACCGAAATCCCGCGCGCGGCGAGCGCCGCGGCGAACTCGTCCAGCGCCGGTGCCGGGCTCAGCCAGACGTGCACCTCGAAGCGCGCCGGCGAGAGCCGGGTCGCGAGCTCCCACACCACGCGCTCGGTGCCGCCGACGCTGGTTCCGCTCTCGACGAGCAGGACTTTCAGGCGTTCGCCCGAGGCGTTCCGCATAGGGTCTCGTAGGCCCGGATCAGCTCGCCCGCGTTGTGCTCCCACGCCATCTGCGTGAGGAACCGTTCGCGGTTGTAGGCGCCCATGCGCTCGCGCAGGGCGGGATCGTCCAGCAGCTGCTCGATCTTCGCGGCCAGGTCCTCGACCACGTCGGCCTCGGCGTACAGCGCGCCGTCGCCGGCCGAGAAGCGGTGCTCGCGCAGGTCGTAGCACACGACGGGCTTCGCGCACGCCATGTACTCGAGCACCTTGTTCATGGTGCTCACGTCGTTGAGCGGGTTCTTCGGGTCCGGGCTCACGCACACGTCCGCGGTCGCGAGGATGCGTTCGACGTCGGCGTCCGGCACGCGGCCCGTGAACTCGCAGACGTCGTCGAGACCGAGCTCGTGCGTGAGCGCCTTGAGGTCGGCGAACGAATCGCCGCCGCCGATGAACGTGAACGCCACGTCGGCGCGGCCGCGGGCCTGCACCAGCACCTTCGCCGCGCGCACGAGATGGTCCACGCCGTCCTGCGGCGCCATGACGCCGAGGTACGCGACGAGGAAGCGCTTGCCGCGCTTGAGCGCCGGCTCGGCCTCGCGCACGGTGCCGAAGCGCGCGCGGCTCGGGCCTGAACGCACCACGAACACGCGGTCGGGACGCTTGCCGCCGCGCGCCATGGCGACGCGCCGGTACGACTCGTTCGTCGAGATCACCATGTCGGCGGTCGCGAACTGCATCTTCTCGAGCCACTGCAGCGCGCGGTGCGGCAGCGAACCCGCGCCCTTCTCGCCGAAGCGCGACAGGTAGAGCTCGGGGCACAGGTCGTGGTGATCGAACACGAACTTGCGGCCGAACGGCTTGAAGAACGCCGCGATCGCCCAGAACGTGTCGGGCGGGTTCGCGCTGTGGATCACGTCGAAGCCGTGGCGCGCGAGCACGCGCAGCGTGAGCCGCGCGGTCTGCAGCCAGCAGTACAGGAACTCCCACGCGTAGCTCGCGAAGCCCGACGCCTCCGGCGGCGGCGGATAGCGCCAGATGTGGATGCCGTTCAGTTCCTCGTACGGCAGCGTGCCGCCGTCGCCCATCGGGCAGATCGCCGACACCTCGTACCCGGCGCCCTTGAGCGCGTTGAGCTCCATCCACACGCGGCGGTCGAAGGGCAGCGTGAGGTTCTGCGACAGGTGGAGGACGCTACCACGCGAGGCCATGGTACTCCCCGCGCCCGATCGTGCCGCGATCCACGCCCGCGACCAGGTCCACCACGACCTGGCCTTCGCGCAGCATCGGCCCGATCTGCCGGTACATCGGCGCGCGGTTGCCGACCACGATCACGTCGCTCGCCTCGACCACCTCGCGCAGGTCCGCGCGCAGGCGTTCGGGCAGGTACGGGACCTCGTCCTCGACGAAACGGCGGTTCGCGCCGAGCACGCGCTCCATGTCGATGTTCGGGTCGTGCAGCAGCACCGCGTAGCCCTTGCCCACGAGCGTGCCGATCACGCGCAGGATCGGGCTCTCGCGCAGGTCGTCGGTGCCGGCCTTGAACGACAGGCCGAGGAACCCGACCTTGCGCTGCTTGAACTTCTCGATCAGGTGGATCGCCTCTTCGACGTGCACGTCGTTCGAACGGATGATGTTCTGCATCACCGGCAGTTCGAGCGCGTGCTGGCGCGAACGCGCGACGATCGCGCGCACGTCCTTGGGCAGGCACGAGCCGCCGAACGCGAAGCCGGGGCTCAGGTAGTACGGCGACAGGTTCAGCTTGGTGTCGCGCACCATGAGCTTCATGACCGCGTGGCTGTCGACGCCCTCGCGCTTGCAGATGCGGCCGACCTCGTTCGCGAACGCCACCTTGAGGGCGTGGAACGAGTTGTTCACGTACTTGAGCATCTCGGCTTCGGGAATGCTCGTCACGAACAGTTCGCCGCCGACGCCGTCGTAGAGCGCCTTCAACGCGGCGCCCGAGCGCTCGCAGCCCGCGCCGATCACCGTGTACTCGGCGTTGTTGAAGTCGTCCACCGCCGTGCCTTCGCGCAGGAACTCGGGGTTGTACGCGACGCCGAACTTCTGGCCGGCCTTGCCGCCCGCGGCCTGCTCGATCACGGGCGCGAGTTCGTCGAGCACCGAGCCCGGCAGCATGGTGCTGCGCATGACCACCGTGGTGAAGCGCCCCGTGCTCGCGATCGCCGAACCGACCTCGGCGCAGGCGCGCTTGACGTGGTCGAGGTTGAGCGAACCGTCCTCGCGCGAGGGCGTGCCCACGCACACGAGCACGACGTCGGCGGCGGGCATCGCCTTCGCGATGTCGGTCGTGGCCGAGAGCCGGCCGGCGGCCTTCGCCGCGGCGATCAGTTCGCCGAGCCCCTTTTCCACGATCGGGCTCTCGCCGCGCTCGATGCAGTCCACCTTGTACGCACTGGTGTCCACGCCCACGACCGTGTGGCCGCGGCTCGCGAGGCACGCCGAACACACCGAACCCACGTAACCCAGACCGACGACGACGACCTGCATGATCATTTCCTCCGGAGCGCCGAGTGACCGGGGGACCGCTCCGCTTTCGACACGGGAAGGTTCACGGCACGGCCGGCGCGGCGGGGGCCGCTGCGGCCACGTCCGAACCGGTGAGGTGCCACACCCGCACGCCGGGCCGCTTCCAGCGGCCGGCCCGCGGATACGTCTGTTCCAACCAGCGGGCGAAGCGGTCGGCCGGGTCGAGGTCTTCTTCCCGGCTCAGCACGACCCACGTTCCTCCCGCCTGCGACAGCTTCGCTGCGAACTTCTCCGGCATCACGCCCGGCTGGTCCACGTGCCCCAGCCACAGCCGGTCCACCGTCAGGCCCCGCGCGTAGAAGCGCACGGGATCCTCCGAACCCATCGCCAGCACCTGTTCGCCCGGCGCGATCCGGCCGCGCACCACGGCCAGCGCGCCGCGATAGTCCTCGCGCGCGTAGTCCGCGACGAAATAGTGCTGGTACAGCGACATCGCCCACAACGCCGCGACCGCCGCCATGCCGATCCGCCGCCAGCGTGACGGCAGGTCGGTGAACGCCGCCACGAGCACGAGCAGCACGCACGGCAGCGACACGGCGAGGTATCGGGGATGGAAGACCTTGAAGTTCTGGGCCGCAAAATAGCTGACGACCAGCCCCGGTGCGACGAGCCACAAGAGGGTATCGGCCAGCCGCTTGCGTCTCGCCAGCGCCACGATTCCGGCCACCGCGAGGGCCCCGAACACGGTCCCGGCCGCGAGCAGCTCGGGCGCGTGCCGCTTCAGCGTGGCCGCCCCGGCGTGCGCGCGCAACTCGCGCAGGCTCGGTCCCAGCGTGTACCCGACGGCGAACGCGTGCAGCGCGAACGGCACCGCCGCGGCGTGGAACGTGGTCGCGCCCCGCAACGCGGTCTCGCCCGCCACGGCTTCGCGGTCGGGCTGCAGGCGACGCCAGTCCCAGGTGCGCGCGATCGAGCCGAACCACGGCGCCGCCAGCAGGACGAGCAACGCGGTCACCGCGAGCAGCGCGCGCACGCGGGCGGTGCGCGTCGCGGCGTCGCCGGCGAGCCACCAGCGCAGGTGCAGCGGTGCGAGCAGCGCGAACGACAGGTTCGACAGCAGCGCGGCGCCGGCGAGCAGCAGGTAGCGCGCGACGCGCGGGACATCGCACCGGCGCTGCAGTTCGAGCAGCGCGGCCGCGCTCACGCACACGAGCAGCACGAGCAGCGAGTAGTTGCGCGCCTCCTGCGAGTACCACACGAGGAACGGCGAGCCTGCCGCGACCCACGCCGCGATGCCGGCCGATTCGCGCCCGAGCCAGCGCGCGGCGAGCCATGCGAACGCGGGCACCGTCAGGATGCCGGCCAGCGCGCTCGGCGCGCGCAGCACCCATTCGGCGTCGCCGCCGGCGCGCATGCACGCGTGCAGCAGCAGGCTGTAGAGCGGACCGTGCACGTTCTCGAGCAGGTCGCGCACCGCGAGCGGGCCGCCCATGCCCGCCGAGTACCACGAGAAGATCTCGTCGATCCAGAGGCTCTGGTGGCCGAGCCGGAAAAGACGCAGTGCCGCCGCCACGAGCGTGGCGGCGGCGATCATGCGGTACGTGGCCGATGTGGAGGATGGAATGCGAAGCTCTGCGGCCGGCCGCGCTCGCCGGGCGGGCGTGGACACTCGGTCAGTACGCTCCCTCGCGGGACAGCACGGCCGGGATGGTGCGCAGCAGGATCTTCAGGTCGAGGCCGAGCGACTGGTGCTTGATGTACTCGAGGTCGAGGCGCATCCACTCCTGGAAGCCGATCCGGCTGCGGCCGCTGATCTGCCACAGGCAGGTGATGCCGGGGCGCACGTCGAGCCGGCGCAGCTGCCACGGCTCGTACTGCGCGACTTCCTCGGGGATCGGCGGACGCGGGCCGACCAGGCTCATGTCGCCGATCAGCACGTTGTAGAACTGCGGAATCTCGTCGAGGCTGGTGGTGCGGATGAAGCGGCCGACGCGCGTGATGCGCGGGTCGCGCGCGATCTTGAAGATCGGGCCGTCGGCTTCGTTCATGTGCGCGATCTTGTGCCGCTTGCGGTCGGCGTCCTGCACCATCGAGCGCAGCTTGTAGAACGTGAACGGACGGCCGCCGCGGCCGATGCGCGTGGACTTGTAGAACACCGAGCCGCGCGACTCGAGCCGGATCAGCACGGCGAGCACGGCGATGATCGGCGAGGCCAGCACGAGCGCGACGACCGAGCCGAGGACGTCGAGGCAGCGCTTGCCGAAGCGCAGGTACAGCCCCGCGGGCTCCGGCGTCTCGAACGGCAGCACCGGGGCGACGCTGGCGGACAGCGACGCGGCGCGCGGGCCGTGCGACGAGGCGTGGGCGCCCACGCGGGGACGGGCGTGGCCGTTGGCGAAGCCCGCCGTGTGCGGGGCCGCGTGCCCGTTGCCGTTGGCGTTCGCGGGCTTGGACCAGATCGGCGCCCGTACGGCCGACTGCAGCCGCGACGGGAGTGTTGCTCCGGTCGGCGTTGTCGTTTCCACGGAGTCGTTGTCCCTTGCCGGATGTTCCACCGAGGGCTGCCAGTCCGGTCTACTGGCCGCTGCCTCACCTGCGGACGAGAGGATGTCGGGCTCCATCGGGGCCATTCTCAGTTGTCGTCACCCGAGACGAGAAAACCGAAAGGCGAACTCAACCTCTCGGCGTTCACGCCACTCGCTTCATCCGATCGAGAGACTCGCTGGACTGTTCGAGCACGAGCGACTGGGGGATCACCAAGATGTCTGCTTCTCGAGATGCGGTACCCGGACTTCTCCGTACACCCGGGCTGCCCGAGGGCGGCCCGATGCTGCTCGTCGTGCACAACACAGTTCGCAAGGGATCGTGGTGGGCTCTCTCCGCGTGGGACTTCCGGGCGGCTGGGACTGCCGCCGACGGACATCAGGTTAGCAAGGCCATGACAGGCACTTCAACCGCAGATTTCATGGCCGGGAGGTTTCGGCCGCGTTTCCGGCAAATGGGACCACCTGCGCACGGATGAGCGAGTCCACCACGGCCGCCAGGCGCTGGTTCAGTTCGCCCCGGAAGTGGGCGTCGGCGGTGAACGTGCCCGGATCGCCCGGGGGCGCGATCGCGTGTGTGGACAAGCAAGGCACCCCCGCGGCGCGCAGCGGTGCGGCCAACGCACGATCGAGGTGGTCGTCGTAGCCGCGATCCTCGATCAACAGCACCACCGGCACGCCCCCGTCGGCCCGCACTTCCCGCGCGAACTGCACCGCGAGCGCCTCCGCCGTGCGCAGCGCTTCGGTGCCGGGCCGGAACCCGTGGCGGTCGTGCAGCCGCTCGGTGTGCAGCCGGGTCTCGCGCTGCGCCCACGCCTTGCGCAGCAGCCGGAACGTGACCGAGTGGTCGAGCCATGACGCGCGGAACAGCAGCGGGCGGTACCACGCGTCGGTGCGCGCGAGTTCGGCCTCGTAGGCGCGCCAGCGCACCGGATCGTGCAGCGCCGCACGCATGTCCTCGGCGTTGGCGATGCCGGGCCAGTCCCCCACCAGCGAGTCTCCCTCGCTGCGCCAGCGCGGGTAGGTGTACGGGTACGGGCTCTCGAACATCCACGTCGCGCCGGAGGCCGCGTCCACGCCGCGCAGGCTCGACGCGAGGATGCCGAGGATGGCCGCGTCCGAGTGCGCGCGGCGCCGGTCCACGCGCCACAGCGCGAACACGTGCGACACCGGGGCGGCGGGACCACCGCGGGCGCGGAACTGCCAGCTCGGATCGAGCGAAGCCAGCGTGTCGCCGATCGCGAGCGCGAACGACGGCCCGAACACCGTCAGCACGCGCTTGCCCGGCGCCGGCGGCCGGTCGGCCGGCCAGCGCACCGGGTCCACCCAGCCCGACAGCACGACCGGCGCCGCATGCGTGTTGTCGGTGCCCAGCATGTGGCGCAGCTTCGCCTCCACCGAGCGGCCCGCGTCCAGGTAGCTCGCGACCCGCCCCGGCGGCACGCTGGGGTCGGCCGGCAGCGGGAACGCGCGGTCGAGCGCCTGGTCGATCACGGCGAGCGCCACGAGCGTCCACAGCAGCGTGGCGAGCCAGTCGGGCAGCAGCGGTTTCCGGGCGGGCGTGGTCATGGTCAGAACTGGAAGTAGATGAACTGCGTCGAGGTGTTGCCGAGTCCCATGCAGACCAGCACGAGCAGCGCGGCGTACAGCACGCCGCGCAGCGGTGCCGGCCAGCGGCGGTAGAAGCGCACGTCCTGCGCGCGCCACTGCATCACCTCGAGCACGAACAGCACCGCCGTGCCGAGGATCGCGGGCAGCGTGGGCAGCGGCACCGACACCGGGCCGACGGGCCGCGCGAGCGCCGTGGTGTAGTGCACGATCTGCGCGAACGAGCGGGCCCGGAACAGCAGCCAGCCGTAGCAGGTGACCTGGAAGAAGAACAGCGCCGCCAGCGCGAAGCGGGCGGAGTTCCACCACGTCGCGGCGCGCGACGCGGCCTTGCGCCCGCCGGTCCACAGCCGGTGCACGCACAGGATGCCGCCCTGCCAAACGCCCCACAGGATGTAGTTCCACGCCGCGCCGTGCCACAGGCCGCCGAGCCCCATCGTGAGCATGAGGTTGCGGTAGGTATTCGCGGTGCTGCCGCGATTGCCGCCGAGCGGGACGTACAGGTAGTCGCGCAGCCAGCTCGAGAGCGAGATGTGCCAGCGCCGCCAGAAGTCGCTCGGGTTCACCGCGAAGTACGGCTGGTCGAAGTTCGTGATCAGGTCGAAGCCCATGATCTTCGACAGCCCGCGCGCGATGTCCGAGTAGCCGGCGAAGTCGCCGTAGATCTGGATCGCGAACAGCCACGTCGCCACGACCACGTCGGGCCCGGCCACCACGCCCGCGCGGTTGTAGATCGCGTCCACCGAACCGGCGACGCCGTCGGAGATCGCCACCTTCTTCACCAGCCCGAGCAGGATCAGGAACATGCCGCGCGTGAACCCGTCCCACGTCACGCGGCGCGGCGACTGCACCCGCGGCAGCAGCGTGACGGCGCGCTCGATCGGGCCGGCGACCAGCTGCGGGAAGAACGACACGAACGTGAGGAACTCGAAGTAGTCCTTGCCCGGCTTGAGATGCCGCCGGTACACGTCGATCGTGTAGCTCATGGACTGGAACGTGTAGAACGAGATGCCGATCGGCAGCACGATGTGCAGCGTGGTCCAGCTCGCGTGCAGACCGAACAGGCTCAGGACGTGCGCGACCGAGTCCGCGAAGAAGTTGAAGTACTTGAAGAACCCGAGCACGGTCAGGTTCGCCGTCAGCGACGCGACCAGCCAGCGCTTGCGGCGCGCGTCGTCCGCGATCTCGCCCAGCTTGAGCCCCACGAACCAGTCCAGCGTCGAGGTGCCGAGCAGCAGGAACAGGAAGCGCCAGTCCCACCAGCCGTAGAACAGCAGGCTCCCGGCGAGCAGCAGGTGATTCTGCCCGCGGTGCGGCAGCAGCCGGTAGAGCGGGTAGAAGATCGCGATGAACGCGAGGAAGACCAGGCTGACGAAGCTCATCCGGCGCGCTTGACCCCGTACAGTCCCATCGAGATGGCGTAGAAGTAGTAGGGCCACTTGAGCACCGGCATGCGGTGCATGGCGCGCACGACGGCACCCTTCGCGCCGCCGGAACCGCAGCGGGCGATCAGGTCCACGCGGTCGAACGGTTCGAGGCCGTGACGGCGGAACGCGTCGGACATGGCCGGGAACGTGAACCAGTTCACGGCCGGGAAGTCCGTGAAGTTCACGAGGTCGCGGCGGTGCGCCATGATCCACGCGAGCACGCGCCGCTGGATCGGGTCGGGCAGCCACGAATAGAACGGGAAGTGATTCACTTCCTGCTGCAGCGGGCACGTGCGGTTCGTCGTGTACATGACGAACACGCCGCCCGGGCGCAGCACGCGCGCGGATTCGGCGAGCACGTCCTCCCACGCCGGCACGTGCTCGAGCAGCGAGTTGCAGAACACGGCGTCGAAGCTCGCGGCCGCGTACGGCAGCCGCGTGGCGTCGCCGCACGTCCAGCCGGGTGCGTGCGCGCCGGGCGCGGCCTCGGCGACGCGGCGGCGGCCGGCCTTCACGAGGTCGGCGTCGAAGTCGATGCCCGTGACGCGGAAACCGCGCTCGGCCCACGCGAGCGTGTGCGGGCCCGAGCCGCAGGCGAGGTCGAGCAGCGGTGCGCCCGCCGGCAGGTGCGCGAGCAGCGGCCCGAGATAGCGCCATTCCTGCTCGATGAGCGCGCGGGACGAGTCGTTCTCGCGATGGTCGAGCGTGAGCTCGATGAACCGGTCGCGGTACTGCGAGTTCCGCAGCACTTCCGCCGGATTCGTCGCGCCGCCCGTCCCCACGGCCTCGTTCCGCTGCGTTCCGCTCATGCGCGCGAGGCCGTCTTCGCGCGCTGCCACTCCACCGTGCGGCGCAGCCCGTTCTCGAGCGTCACGTCGGGCGTCCAGCGCAGCGTGCGGCGCGTCTTCTCGATGTTCACGACGCGGCGGCGGATGTTGTCGATGTCGCGGCGGTCGTGGTGCTGCGGTTCGACGTTCACGCCGGTGACCTTGATCAGCGTGGCGACGAGTTCGTTCACGCGCGTCTCGACGCCCGTGCCGACGTTGAACACCTCGCCCAGGGCGCGGTCGGACTGCGCGGCCGCGAGCGTGGCGCCCACGGCGTCGTCCACGTAGGTGAAGTCGCGCGTCTGGTTGCCGTCGCCGTGGATCACGGGCGGGCGCCCTTCGAACAGGGCCTCGATGAACTTGGCGACCACGCCGCAGTACGGGTTCGCGGGATCCTGCCCGGGGCCGTACACGTTCGAATAGCGCACCGCGGTCGTCGGCAGCCCGTACGACTCGTAGAACGCCATGCAGTAGTTCTCGCCGCCGAGCTTCGAGACCGCGTACGGCGTGAGCAGCGACAGCCGGTCGTCCTCGTTGATGGGCAGGTAGCGCGGGTTGCCGTACACCGACGTGCTCGAGGTGTAGAGCACGCGCTCGACCTTCGCCTCGCGCGCGGCCATGAGCACGTTGAGCGTGCCGCCGATGTTCGTCTGGAAGTCCTCGCGCGGGTTCTTCGTGCTCACCACGATGTTGCGCGCCGCGACGTGGAAGATGACCGGGTGCTCGGCGACGACCTTGTCCACGAGCGCGGCGTCGCACACCGAGCCTTCGATGAAGTCGAAGCCGGTGGCGGGCAGGTTCTCGGGCCGGCCGGTGAACAGGTCGTCGAGCACGGTGACGCGCGCGCCCTCGCCGATCAGGCGCTTCACGAGATTGCTGCCCACGAACCCGGCACCGCCGGTCACCAGCACGCGCTTGTTGTCGAAGCGGATCACGACGTTCTCCCCCGGCGCCGTCAGCGGCGCCAGCCGAAACGCAGGAAGACGAGCGGACGCAGGATGCGCCAGCCGTCCTGAAGCAGCCGCATCTTGGTGGTGCCACGCGAGTGGTAGCGGACGGTGACGGGCGCTTCGCGCACCCGGTATCGGCCGCGGACCACCTGGAACAACAGGTATGGTTCGAGCTCGTAGCGGTCGAGCCAGTCCTGCTCGAGCCGGATCGCCGGGTCGTCGAGCAGGTCGAGCCGGAACGCGCGCATGCCGTTCGTGCCGTCGGTGACCGGGAAGCCGCTGGTGATGCGGAACAACAGCGGGTAGAGCTGCGTGAGCCAGCGCCGGTCGGCCGGAATGCCGGGGGTCGCACCGCCGGGAAGCCAGCGGCTGCCCTGCACGAGATCGGCCTCGCCCGCGAACAGCGGCCCGAGGATGCGCGGCAGTTCGTCGGGCTCGTGCTGGTCGTCGCCCGAGAGGATCGCCGCGTAGCGCAGGCCCCGCCGCTTGGCCTCGAGCAGCCCCGTACGGATGGCCGCGCCCACGCCGCGATTCACCTCGTGGCGAATCACCACTTCGGCGCCCGCCGCGCGCGCCTCGTCGGCGGTGTCGTCGCCGGAACAGTCGTCCACCACGATGACCGTGGCCGCCCAGCGACGCGGCACCTTGCGCACGACGTCGCCGATCTTGCCGTGCTCGTTCCACGCGGGCACGACCACGGCGACGACGGCGGGATCGATGAGCCCGGCGGAAACCGGGATCGGGACGGGCAGGCTCGAGGGCAGGGTGGACATGTGGCGAAAAAGCCTAACACAGCCGCACCGCCGGACGGCACGACGGGGCGTTGCCGCGGCGCCGCGGTGCTCGACTTCGCGCATCGTCCGGGCTAGCTTGCCCGCCCATGCATGCCCCCGACCCGCAGGCCTCGCGCACCCGTCCGCACGCGCTCGCCCTCGTCGCGGCCGCGGCACTCGTGCAGTGCGCGGGCGCCACGATCGGCGCGTTCCGCGCCGACGACTGGACGAACCTCGAGCGCGGCCGCTGGGCGCTCACGCCCGAGGGACTGCGCGGGATCTGGACCGGGCTCAACCCGTTCACGCTCTACCGCCCGCTCGTGGACCTCTGGCACGGCGCGATGATGGCGCTGTTCGGCCTGAACGCCCCGCCCATGCTGCTGGTCATGACGCTGCTCGCGCTGGCGCAGACCGCGCTGCTCGCCCGGCTGGCGCGCGAGCGCGGCGGCGACCGGACCGCGGCCGCGCTCGCCGCGGCGGCGTGGTGGGCGCAGGTCAACGCCTACGCGTGGACCACGCAGTGGGTGTCGAACGTGACCGGCAGCCTGCTCGCGCTGTTCTCGCTGCTCGCGCTCGTGCAGCACCACCGCGCGGTGCGCGCGGCGGGCCGCGGCCGCTCGGCCGTGCCGGCCGTGCTGGCGATGCTCGCGGCGTTCGCCGCGGGGGCGCTCTGCAAGGAGGAGATCGTGCTGCTGCCCGCCGGGCTCGCGGCACTCGAGTGGGCGCGGCGCGACCGGCTCTCGCCGCGCGAACGTACCGCGGCGTTGCGCTCGTGGCTCGCGCTCGCCGTGCTGGCGGCGGCCTACCTCGTGTTCCGCACGCAGGTGCTGCCCACGCCGCAGGTCGGCAGCCAGCGCTATCACCTGACGTTCGGCGCGAACGTGCTGGTGAGTGCGGCGTACTTCGCGGCGCACCTCGGCGCGCTGCCGGCCACCGCGTGGGCGCTCACGCGCGTGCTGTGGCCCGCGAGCCACGCACGCGACACCTGGGACTCGCCGGCCGGGCGCGCCGCACGCCGCGAGGCGCTCGCGGCGTTCGCGTGGGCGGCGAGCGCGACGCTGCTCTACCTGCCGATCTCGGGCAAGCCCGCGTACGGCTACTACTACCTTCCGGCGTTCGCCGTCGCGCTCGGCACCGCACGGCTGCTCGCACACGCGGCCGCGGCCGCGCGCCCGGCACGGCTGGGCGCGGCCGGCGCACTCGCCACGCATTTCGCGCTGCTGCTGGCGCTGGTCGCGACCGGGCTCTGGGCGGGCGCGTGGCACACCTACCGGGCGCGCACGCTCGCCGTCTGGGCCACGCTCGATCGCGAGTACCCCGAGCCGCCGCCCGGCGCGAAGTTCGTGTTCCTCGACGCTTCGGGCGCCGAGTGCTTCGTGGGGCGCTCGATCTTCAACCTGATCTTCGACGGTGCGACCGGCGCCATGCTGCGCCTGCACTACGGCCGTTCCGATCTGCAGGGCACGACGCTCTACGGCCCGGAGGCGGCGAGCCTCGCCGCGCTCCCCGCGGACGTGACGGCGGTGTACCACACGCGCCTCGGGCGCATCGAACGGGTGGTGAATCCCGCGCCGCCACGGGCCGATGACCCGATGGAAGCGGGCGGGACGCGTTGAGCGTTCCCGCGAACGTGCAGGTTGCAACGGTCCGGAGCGTGCCCGGGGTGTCCTCGCGCAGCGGTGCTTGTCGCGGCTTTCCGGAGCGGACTACGATTTCGGGAAGGCGCACCCCCACTTCGCCGATCCCGCGGCATCCTTCTCCACCCGGAAGCGAATCGGCATGCGACAGAACCTGAAGTTGAGCGTCGTGATCCCGTGCTACAACGAGGAGGACGGCGTGCGTGAAGTGATCGGGCGCATGCCTTCTTCGGTGGACGAGATCGTGGTGGTGGACAACAACTGCACCGACCGCACGGCCGAGGTGGCGACGTCGCTGGGCGCGCGCGTGGTGGCGGAGAAGGTTCCGGGCTACGGCGCGGCGTACAAGACCGGCCTGGCGGCGGCGACGGGTGACGTGATCATCACGATGGACGGCGACGGCACGTACCCGCCCGAGGAGATCGACCGGCTGGTGGACGAGCTGGTGGCGAAGAAGTGGGACTTCCTTTCGGCGAGCCGGTTCCCGCTGACGGACCCGAAGGCGATGAACGTGACGAACCGGATCGGCAACTGGGTGCTGACGGTGACGGCGCTGGTGCTGTTCTTCGTGCCGATCCGCGACAGCCAGTCGGGCATGTGGGTGTTCAAGCGGGACATGCTGAAGAAGATGAAGCTGAAGTCGGACGGCATGCCGCTGTCGCAGGAGATCAAGCTCGAGGCGATCCTGCGCGGCGGGAAGTTCGGCGAGTCGCACATCCCGTACGGCGCCCGCATCGGCGAAGTGAAGCTGCAGAAGTGGCGGGACGGCTGGCTCAACCTCACCCACCTCGTCGCCAAGCGCTTCGGAGCGGCGTGAAGCGGCTGCCCGGCATGGGTCGGCGTCCCGGCGACGGCGCGCCAGCGGCGCGCGCCGTCCGAAAGGCGGCACGCTGATGTGCGGCTTCGCGGCGTGGTACGACCCCGCGGGCTCGCCGCCCGACCGCGCCTGGCTGCAGGCGGCGGCCGATCGCATCCGCCATCGCGGCCCGGACGACGAGGGCTTCTTCTGCGAGCCCGGGGTCGGGCTCGCGTTCCGGCGGCTCGCGATCGTGGACGTCGAGACCGGTCACCAGCCGCTGTCGAACGAGGACGGCACGATCTGGATCTCGTTCAACGGCGAGATCTACAACCACGCCGAGCTGCGCGCCGAACTCGAGGCGAAGGGGCACCGCTACCGCACGCATTCGGACACCGAGACGCTCGTGCACGCCTACGAGGAGTGGGGCCCCGCGTTCGTGAAGCGGCTGAACGGCATGTTCGGCTTCGCGATCTGGGACCGCCCGCGCCGCCGGCTGTTCGTGGCGCGCGACCGCGTGGGCATCAAGCCCGTCTACTGGACGAAGAGCGCGAGCGGCACGTACGCGTTCGGCTCCGAGATCAAGGCGCTGTTCGCGTTCCCGGGCGTGGCCCGCCGCGCGAACCTCGACTCGGTGGTCGAGCACCTCACGCTGCGCTACGTCGCCGCGCCGGCGACCATGTTCGAGGGCATCCACAAGCTGCCCGCCGGGCACTCGCTCACGCTCGAAGCGGGCCGCGAGACGCTCGAGTGCTGGTGGCAGGGCACGTACGAGCCCAAGCACGACCCGTCCGACGACGACGCGCTCGCCGAGGTCGAGTCCCGGCTCGAAGCCTCGGTGCGCTCGCACCTCATGAGCGACGTGCCGCTCGGCGCGCTGCTCTCGGGCGGCGTGGACTCGAGCCTCGTGGTCGCGCTCATGAGCCGCATGAGCCGCCAGCCCGTGCAGACGTTCTCCGTGGGCTTCGACGCGCCCGGGCCTTACAGCGAACTGCCGTTCGCGCGCCGCGTGGCCGAGCACTGCGGCACCGACCATCACGAGATCGTCGTGGGCGCCGCCGACCTCGCGCGCGAGCTGCCGCAGCTGGTGTGGCACCAGGACGAGCCCGTCTCCGAGCCCGCCGCGATTCCCACGTTCCTGATCTCGCAGTTCGCGCGCCGCACCGTGACCGTGGTGCTGACGGGCGAAGGCGGCGACGAACTGTTCGCCGGCTATCCCAAGTACGCCGTCGAGCCGTGGGCGCGCACGCTCGCGCACTGGCCGGCGTTCCTGCGCGACGCCTTCCTCGACCACGGCGTGGACCGGCTGCCGTTCCGGTTCCGCAAGCTGCAGGTCGTCGGACGCAGCGCGCGCTTCCGCGACGAAGCCGAGCGGCTCGCCGCCTGGTTCGCGGGCTTCACGGGCACCGAGCGCGACCGCCTGCTGGGTCCGGCGCTGCGCGAGCGCGCCGCGGCCGGCGTGGCGCCGTTCCGCCGGGCGCTGGCGGCCACCGCCGCGCGCGGCCCGCTCGACCGCATGCTCGACGTGGACGTGCGTACGTGGCTCGTGGACGACCTGCTCATGAAGATGGACAAGATGAGCATGGCCGCGTCGATCGAGGCGCGGGTGCCCCTGCTGGACAATCCGCTCATCGACTGGGCCATGACGCTGTCCGACCGCCACAAGATCCGCGGACTCGAAGGCAAGGTGCTGCTCAAGCGCCTCGCCCGGAAGCTGCTGCCGGTCGAAGTGGTGGACCGCCCCAAGGTGGGCTTCACGGTGCCGCTGTCGCCGTGGTTCCGATCCGAGCTGCGGGAGCTGCTGGGCGACACGCTGCTGGCGCCGGCCGCGCTCGGCCGCGGCTACGTGGACGCCGCCGTGCTGCGCGGCTACGTGGACGACCACCTCGCCGGGCGCCGCGACCGCGGGCGCGAGCTCTGGACGCTGCTCACGCTCGAACTCTGGCACCAGCACTGGGTGGACCGCGCGCCCGAGCGCGCCGTGCCCTGGACCATGCCGCCCCGCGCGGTGGACGCCACGGCGAGGACCGCATGACCCGGCCGCTGGCCAGCGGTGCGGCGATGCCGCATCATGCCCCGAACCGGCCTTGCCGGTTCATCCTGCGCTCACCCCACACCCCGTGCTCCCGCCTGCTCCGCGCCTCACGGGGAGAGCCGACCGGCCCGTCACCGGCTGCCTGGAGCTGTCCCTCGTGAAACTCGTCATCCAGATTCCCTGCCTGAACGAAGAGCAGACGCTCCCGGCGACGTTCGCGGACCTGCCGCGCTCGCTGCCCGGCATCGCCACGATCGAATACCTCGTCATCGACGACGGCAGCACCGATCGCACCAGCGAAGTCGCGCGCGAACTGGGCGTGCACCGCGTCGTCCGGTTCCCGGCGCGCCGCGGGCTCGCGCGCGGCTTCGAGGCCGGCCTGCGCGAGGCGCTCGCGATGGGCGCCGACGTGATCGTGAACACCGACGCGGACAACCAGTACCAGGGCGCCGACATCGGCAAGCTGGTGCAGCCGATCCTCGACCGGCGCGCCGACATGGTGATCGGCACGCGGCCGATCGACTCGATCGAGCACTTCAGCCCGCTCAAGAAGTCGCTGCAGAAGCTCGGCAGCGGCGTGGTGCGCACGCTGTCGGGCACCGACGTGCCGGACGCCACGTCCGGGTTCCGCGCGTACTCGCGCGAAGCGGCCATGAAGCTGACGGTGCTCACGAACTTCACGTACACGCTCGAGACGATCATCCAGGCGAGCCAGAAGAACATCACCGTGGTGGGCGTGCCGATCCGCACGAACGGCATGCTGCGCGAGTCGCGCCTGTTCAAGGGCATGCGCGCGTACATCACGCGCTCGCTCGGCACCATGTTCCGCGTGTACGTGCTCTACCAGCCGCTCAAGTTCTTCCTCACGCTCGCGGCCATGTTCGGCGCGGCGTCGCTCGTGCTGTTCGCGCGCTTCTTCTGGCTCTACTTCACGACCACCGGCCAGACGGGCCACGTGCAGTCGGTCATCGTGGGCGGCGTGCTCGCCATGATCTCGGCGCTGTTCGGCGCGCTCGGGATCCTCGGCGACCTCACCGCCATGAACCGCCGCATCCTCGAGGAGATCGTGATGAACTCCCGCGCGCTCCGCTACGGACGCACGCGCAAGGAAGAGGAGCTCTCGTGAGCGGCGGTCCCCTGCTCGAAGACGACATCGTCATCGGCAACCGGTTCGACAAGCACGGCTCGGGCAACCCGGTCGTGCGCCGGCTCATGGAAGGCTTCGACCGCGGCATGTTCGACATGCTCGCGGGGATCCCCAAGCCGCGCACCATTCTCGAAGTAGGCTGCGGCGAAGGCCACGTGACCGACAAGCTGGCGCGCTTCTTCCCCGGCGCGCGCGTGCTCGGCACGGACTTCTCCACCGCGATCGTGGACATCGCCCGCCGCGCGCACCCGGACCGCGAATTCGAAGTGTGTTCGGTGTACGACGCCGCGCGCCTCGGCACGTGGGACCTGGTGGTCGCGTGCGAGGTGTTCGAGCACCTCGACGAGCCCGCGAAGGCGCTCGAGGTCGTCGCGTCGGTCTCGACCGGCCACGTGCTCGTCACGGTGCCGCGCGAACCGCTGTGGCGCGCCCTGAACATGCTGCGCGGCCAGTACTGGTCCGCGTGGGGCAACACCGACGGCCACGTGCAGCACTGGAGCCGCGGCGCCATGGTGAAGTTCGTGTCGACCCGGCTCGACGTGGTCGCGACGCGCTCGCCGCTGCCGTGGACGCAGGTGCTCGCGCGCGTGCGGCCGGGCGGGGCGCGATGAAGCGCGGCCGGCTCGGCATGCTGCTCCAGTTCGCCGTCTCCGCGGCGCTGCTCGTGCTGCTCGCGCGCAAGGTGCCGCTCGCCGACGCGCTCGCGGCGTTCGCGCGCGTGAAACCGGCCACGATCGCGTTCGCCGTGGCGCTGTCGCTCGCCGGCTACTGGGGCCGCGCCCGGCGCTGGACGGTGCTGCTCGAACGCGCGGGACTCGCGCTGCGCACCTGGACCAGCTACTGCCTCACGCTGGTCGGCACGTTCTACGGGCTGTTCACGCCCGGCCGCGTGGGCGAGTTCGCGCGCGTGCTGCACATGGACGCGCCGCGTTCGCGCACGCTGCCGTCGGTCGTCTGGGACCGCGTCGCCGACGTGGTGCTGCTCGAGCTCATGTCGCTGCCGGCGTTCCTGCTGGTGCCGGCGTGGCGCGGCGCGCTGCTCGCGATCTTCGGCGCGCTCGTGCTGGTGACCGTGGCCGGCGTGGTCGCGCTCTCGCACCCCGGCGTGCTGCGCGCCGCGGCGCGCGCGCTGCCTTTCGCCGCCGGCCCGCTCGGCCGCTGGACCGAGAGCTCGTCGGGCATCGCGAGCTCGGCCGCGTTCGGCTCGAGCCTGCTCTACGGCCTGTTCTTCTACGTGTTCGGCTACGCCGGCGCGTGGCTGCTGCTGCGCGACCTCGCGCCCGGCACGTCGCCGCTGCTGTTGCTGGGACTGCCGGTCATTCCGCTGCTCGGCAACCTGCCGATCGCGTTCGGGGGGCTCGGGCTGCGCGAGCAGGTGAGCGCGGCGCTGTTCGGGCAGTTCGGCGCCGGCGCCGCCACCGGCGCGGCCTTCTCGCTGCTGTGGTTCCTCACCGCCACGCTGCTGCCCGGCCTCGTGGGCCTGGCGCTGTCCGTGCTGCCGTCGGCGAAGCCCCGGGAGGCCCGCTCGTGAACCGCTCGCCACTCGCCCGTGTACTCGGCTCGACGGCGGTCATCGTCGGCGTCGCGCTGGCGCTGCGGTTCGCGTTCGTGCTGTCCATGGGCGGCAAGTACTTCTTCGCCGACACGCTCGAGTACGAGGAAGCCGCCATGCGCGTGCTCGCCGGGCAGGCGCCCGGCGCCACGTCACCGCGCGCGCCGCTGTTCCCGATCGAGATGGCGCTGGGCTTCCTCCTGGGCGGTGCGCACAACTACTTCGCCGTGCGCCTGCTGCAGCTGGTGCTCGCCGCCGCCATGCTGGTCGTCGGCATGCGGATCGCCGAGCGCTTCGCCGGGCGCCCGGCCGCGGTGCTCACCGGATGGTGCATCGCGCTGACGCCGACGCTCGTGTTCACGGTCGGCATGCTCTATCCCACCACGCTCTACGCCACCATGCTCATCGTCGCGCTCGCCGCCGCGCTGGCCGCCGACGAAACGCCCTCGCCGCGCCACGGTGCGGTGCTCGGGGCCGCACTGTCGTTCGGCTACCTCACCGACCCGGTCGCGCTCGCCCCCGCGCTGGCGCTGCTGGGCTGGCTCGCCGGCGGTGCGTGGCGCGACCGCCGCGTGCTCGTGCCGTTCGCGGCCGCGATCCTGGCGATCGTCGTGGTGCTCGGCCCCTACGTGGCCTGGCGCAAGGCCGCCTACGGCAACAAGGCCGTGTTCATGCAGAAGGCGCAGTACGTGCTCCACTACTCGCGCACCGATTCCACGCTCGCCGAGGGCCGCCAGGTCCAGCTGCCCGCCGGCATGCCGTACGTGCCGCTCGCGACCGGTGCGTTCGTGCGGCAGGAAGTGAAGCTCCTGCGCGAGCAGCCCGCCGCCTACGTGCACGACGTGGCTTCGGAGTTCCTGCACTTCTTCAAGCCGCTGCCCGACCGCATCCAGACCAAGAACCAGTACAACCGCGGTCCCGTACTCTGGATCGGGGCGCTCAGCTTCATCCCGGTGCTCGTGTTCTCGATCGTCGGACTGCTGTTCGGCGCCGGCACCACGCGCCGCCGCTGGGGGCTCGCCACGCTCGTGCTGGCCACCGCGGGGATCTACGCGCTGTTCTTCACGCAGACGCGCTACCGGATCCCGGTCGAGCCCATGATGATCGTGCTCGCCGCGCTCGGCCTGCTGCGGGTGTTTCCCGCGCTCGGCCGCTGGCTCGACGGCGGCGCCACCGAGCAGGCCTCGCCGCGCGCCTGATCATGCCGAACGTCCGCCTGCTGCGGCCCACCGATCGCGAACGCTGGGACGCCTACGTGCGCGCCTCCGCGCTGTCGCACTTCGGGCAGCTCACCGCGTGGAAGGACCTCACCGAGCGCGCCTACGGCGTGCCCGCGCACTGGTGGCTCGCCGAGGAAGCCGGCGCGATCGTCGGCGTGCTGCCGCTGTTCGCGAAGGGCGGCGGCCACCCGCAGTTCTTCTCGGCGCCGGGCGGGCTGCTGGCGGACTCGCCCGCGATCGCCGAGGCGCTGCTCGCACCCGCCCGCGAGGAGATGAGCCGGCGGCGCATGGCGTGGATCGAGCTGCGCGACCAGAAGGCCGCGTGGCCGGGACTCGCGACGAACGACGAGCACGTGACCATGGTGCTCACGCTCGCCGAGAGCCCCGAGGCGCAGTGGAAGGCGTTCGACGCCAAGCTGCGCAACCAGATCCGCAAGGGCGAGAAGGCGGCGTTCGAGCGGCGCTGGGGCCGCGACGCCGCGACGTTCCACCGCGTGCTGCTCGAGAACATGCGCGACCTGGGCTCGCCGATCCGCAACTCGCGCTACTACGAGGGCGCGCTCGCGGCGCTGGGCGACGCGGCCGAGATCCTCGTGATCGAACGCGAGCGCGAGGCCGCGGGTGTCATGTTCTGCGTGCGCCACGGCGACACGTTCGCCGACCCGTGGGCCAGCTCCCTGCGCCGGTTCTTCGCGCACTGCCCCAACCAGGTGCTCTACTGGGAAGCGCTGCAGCACGCGTTCGCGCTCGGCCTCAAGCGGTTCGACTTCGGCCGCAGCCAGTGGGACTCGGGCACGTTCGCGTTCAAGAAGCAGTGGGGCGCCGAACCCGTGCAGCTGCACTATCAGTACGTGCTCGGCACCGCGAAGGCGTTCCCCACTCTCGCGGCGCAGAAGGGCTCGCTCGACACCGTCGTGCAGCTGTGGAAGAAACTGCCCGTGCCGCTCGCCGGCGTGCTCGGCGAGCACGCGAAGCGGATGTTCCCGGAGGTGCTGTGATGGCCGGTCCGAAGATCGCGCAGCGCGTCGCGCGCCGCGACTACGAGCGTGGAATCGCACCGCGCCCGCTGTGGCGGACGTTCGTGCAGAAGCAGCTCCACATGATCGCGCGCGCCACGATCCCCCCCGACCTGCGGATCCAGCTCTACCGCTGGATGGGCATCTCGATCGGGCGGCACTGCTTCATCGGGCTCGACACCTGGCTCGACGACCAGTTCCCCGAGCTCATCGTGATCGAGGACGACGTCACCATTTCGTTCCGCGTCACGGTGATCGTGCACGACGACGCGAAGCGCATGGACCGCACCGAAGCCGGTGCCGGCGACGGCACGGTGGCGCCGGTGGTGCTCAAGCGCGGCTGCTACCTCGGTGCGGGCTCGCTGCTGCTGCCGGGCGTCACCGTGGGTGAAGGCGCGGTCGTCGCCGCCGGCGCCGTGGTCACGCGCGACGTCCCGGCGGGCACCGTCGTGGGCGGCGTGCCGGCGCGCGTGCTCAAGGAAGCGGCGCGGTGAAGCTGGCGCCGCGCGTCTGGGTGCTCGCGGCGCTGCTCGCGCTGGCGGTCGCCGGGCTCAAGGCGCCCGGGATCGCGGGGCAGGTGGGCACCTACGTGTGGCTCGGCGTGTTCCCCGGGCTCGCGGTGGCGCGGCTGCTGCTCCCGCGCGCGCGCAACGCCACGCGCTGGACGTTCGGGCTGCTCGTCTCGCCGCTCGTGTCGGCGCTCGTCGCCTGGGCGCTGCTGCGCGCCGGGCAGGACCTCGCCACGGCGTCCAAGCTGGTCGGCATCGGCGGCTGGCTGCTGTTCGCGGGCGGCGAAGGCCGCTCGCTGGGCGACCGCGACGCCGGCGAGCCGGACGCACCCATGACGCGCTGGGCGTGGTGCGCGATCGGCGCGGCGGTGCTGTTCGCGCTGCTCGGGCCGGCGTTCAACCCGTGGATCCGGATCCGCTCCGACACGTGGGTGCACGGCGCCATCGTGACCGAGATCGCGCAGCACGGCGTGCCGCCGGTGGACCCTCGCTTCATCGGCATGAAGCTCAACTACGTCTGGATCTTCCACCTGTTCGTCGCGCAGCTGACCAGCTTCCGCGGGCAGGACCCGTTCGTGTTCATGGTGCTGTTCAACGTGACCGCGATGGGCGTGCTCGTGAGCACGGTGTGGCAGCTGGCGCACGAGCTGTGGGACTCCGAACGCGCGGCGCGCGGCGCCGTGCTGCTGCTCACGCTCGGGCTCAACGCCGGCGCGTGGCTGCTGTGGCCGCTGCGCTTCGCGCGCGCGCTCACCGGCGACGTGCGCGGGCTCGACGAGATGCGGCGCGTGCTCGCGAACGCGAAGTGGGACTCGACCGACGTGCTGTACGAGCTGCAGGCGCCGTTCGCGCACATGGTGAACTTCTGGGACAAGTACACGCTCGGCGGCCCGCTCGGTGGCGCGTACCTGTACCTGCTGCTCACGTTCTGGGCGCTCGCGCGCTGGCTGCGCGACGGCCAGTGGCGCTGGCTCGCGGTCGCCTGCCTCGCGGGCACGGGTGGCGTGCTGCTGCACAGCGTGGTCGCGCTCGGGGTGATCCCGGTCACGACCGGCGCGGTCGTGCTCGCGCTGCTGCTGCGCCCGCGCGCGCCGTGGCTGCCCGCGCCGAAGCCGCTGCTCGCGTTCTGGGCTGCGCTCGTGGCCGGGTTCGCGGTGGCGCTGCCCTACCTCGTGTCCATCGCCACCGGCTGGAGCGCGAAGAAGTCCGGCATGGAGCACCACGTGATCCAGCCCGGCTTCATGATGCCGTGGACCGTGCTCACGGCGTGCGGCATCACGGCCACGTTCGCCGCCGGCGGCGTGCGGCGTGCGCTCGACGAACGGCGCGGGCTCGCGGCGTGGCTCGCGATCTGGGTGCTCGGGCTCACCGCGCTCGCCTGCATCGTGCACCTGCCCGAGGGCAACGAGCACAAGTTCGTCTGGGAGATCTCGGCGGCGCTCGCGCTGCTGGGCGCCCCCGTGGTGCTCGACCGGCTCGCCGCGTGGCGCGCGCGTCTCGGCACGCCGGTGTTCGCCGTGCTGTTCGCGCTCGTGGCGCTGGTGCCGCCGGCCGCGTTCCTGCGCGGCTACCTGCTCGATCCCATGCGCACGCAGGCCGAGGCGCTGGCGCCTCGGCCCGGCGAGCGCGAGATGTACGCGTTCGTACGCGACAGCCTCGACCGCGACGTCGCGCTGATCGACCGGAACTCGCGCGACCTGCTGCTCGTGCGGGGCCAGCGCCGCATGATCGCGGGCACGATCTTCAACACCGAGCGCGCCGGCTTCCCGGCCGAGGAGCTCGCGGCGCGCCGCGGCCTGACCGACGACCTGTACGGCGGCGTGTCGTACGCGCGCGCCGACTTCGAGTACCTCGCGCAGTCCGTGCGCGACGCGCGCCGGCTGCACCCGGTGTCCACCGTCGGCATCCTGTATCGTGCGTCGGACTTCGCGCCGGACGACCGGCCGTGGGAGCGGCTCGAAGCCGCGCTCCCCGGGCTCGTCACCAAGCGCTACGACCGCGACGGCTTCCGGATCTACCTCTTCGACCTGCCCCGATGAGCGCACCCGACTTCCCCCATCTCGCCTCGTTCTCGTTCGACATCGAGGACTGGCACCACAGTGAAGTGAACGTCGTGGCCGACGACGTGCGCGCCCGCGAGAGCATCGTGGTCAAGGGCACGGAAGCGATCCTCGACCTGCTCAAGCGCCACGGCCTGCGCAGCACGTTCTTCGTGCTCGGCGACGTGGTGCGCGAGCATCCGGCGCTGGTCCGGCGCATGGTGGACGAAGGCCACGAGCTCGCCTGCCACGGCATGTCGCACCGCCCGGTGTGGCGCGCGACCCCGGAAACGTTCCGCGACGAACTGCGCGAGTTCCGCCAGGTCGTGACCGACGCGCTCGGCGAGTTCCCGGTGGTCGGCTTCCGCGCCCCCACGTTCAGCATCGACCGCACGAACCCTTGGGCGCTCGACGTGCTGCGTGCCGAGGGCTACCGCTACGACTCGAGCATCTTCCCCATGAAGGTGAAGATGTACGGCACGCCGGGCGCGCCGTGCTGGATCTACCGGCCCTCGCCCACGGACCTCACCCGCCACGACCCGCACGCCGACCTCGTCGAGTTCCCGGTCGCGACCGCGCAGGTGGTCAAGCTGCGGTTCCCGCTCGGCGGCGGCTTCTACCTGCGCGCGCTGCCGCTGCCGGTGTTCCGCGCCGGGCTGGACTACATCCTGCGGCGGCGGCCGTTCGTGCTGTACCTGCACCCGCGAGAGGTCACGCCCGAGTCGCAGCGCATGGCGCTCGACCCGCTCGACGGCTTCATCACGTACGTGAACCTGCACACCGTGGTCGGCAAGCTCGAGCACCTGTTCGGTCGCTACCGCTGGGCGCCGATGCGCGAGATCCTCGAACGCGAGGGCTGGCTGGGGCCGCCCGCCGCCCCGAAGCCCTGACCGGCGGTAAGAACCCGACGGCCGCCGTGAGCGCTCCCACGGCGGCCGTTTCGAATTCCGGGCGGTCTTGGATCCGTTCAGGCCGGCGTCGCCTCGACCTCGACCGCGTCCGCGGCGGGCGCCTCGGCCGCGACCGTGCCGCGCACCTTGGCGAACAGCACGTACACCGCCGGCACCACGAGCAGCGTGAAGATGGTACCGATGATCATGCCCGAGACCAGCGTGATGCCGATGCTGTTGCGCGCGCCCGCGCCCGGGCCGTGCGCGAAGATCAGCGGCAGGTGGCCGAACACCGTGGCCGCCGTGGTCATGAGGATCGGGCGCAACCGCGTGCCGGCCGCCTCGACCACCGCCTGCACCTTGCTGCGGCCGCGCATCTGCAGTTCGTTCGCGAACTCCACGATCAGGATGCCGTTCTTCGCGATCAGGCCGACCAGCGTGATGAGGCCGACCTGGCTGTACACGTTGAGCGACGTGAAGCCGAGGAACGTGAACAGCATGGCGCCCGACAGCGCGAGCGGCGCCGAACCCGCGAGGATCACGAACGGATCGCGGAAGCTCTCGAACTGCGCCGCGAGCACGAGGAAGATGAGGATCGCCGACAGCAGGAACACGCCGAGGAACTTGCCGCCCTCGGTGCGCAGCTGCCGCGACTCGCCCGCGTAGTCGATGCTGTAGCCGCGCGGCAGGATGCGCCGCGCCTCGTCCTCGAGCACGCGCAGCGCCTTGTCGAGCGGCACCCCGGGCGGGATCGCGCCCTGGATGCGCACGGCGTTCAGCTGCTGGAAGCGCTTCAGTTCGCGCGGCTGCGTGGTGGTCTGCAGCGTGGCGAACGTGGACAGCGGCACCAGCTGGTCGCCGGGCCCGCTCACGTAGAGCTCCTGCAGCTGGTCGGGCGTCAGCCGCTCGACCCGCGAGACCTGCGGGATCACCTTGTAGCTGCGGCCCTGGATGCTGAACCGGTTCACGAAGTTGCCGCCGAGCATCGTGGACAGGTCCTGCCCCACGCGCCGCATGTCGAGCCCGAGCGCGCGCACCTTGTCGCGGTCGAACACGACTTCGGTCTGCGGCTGGTCGAACTTGACGTCGGTGTCCACGAACATGAACTGCCCGCTCGCGTACGCCTTCTGCACGAGCTGGCCGGCCAGTTCGGCGACCTCCTCGGGCGGGGCCGTGGACGCGAGCACCACGTCCACCGGGAAGCCGCCGCCGCCCGGCAGCGCCGGCGGCACGAGCGAGATGACGCGCACGCCGGGAATGTTGTTGAGCCCGCCGGCCATCTTCATCTGCACTTCGGGCGCCTTCGCCTTGCGCTGGTCCCACGGCGCCAGATTCGCGCCGCAGAAGCCGCCCGAGGGGAACGTGATCTGGAAGATGTTGCGCGTTTCCGGCTGCGCGCGCATGACGTCGTGGATCTGCTGCGTGAACAATCGCGTCTGGTCGAGCGTGGCGTTCGGGGCCGCCTGCACGATGCCGAAGACCACCGACTGGTCCTCGACCGGCGCGAGTTCGCGCTGCGAGAACAGGTAGAACGGCACCATGAGCAGCACGAACACGATCCACACCGTGAACACGGCGCCGCGGTGCTGCAGCGCACCGCTGATGCGGCTCATGTAGTCGTGGCGGATCGCCTCGAAGCGCGTGTTGATCCAGCCCGCGAAGCCCTTCTCGGAGTCGCCCGCGCGGATCAGGCGCGAGCCCATCATGGGCGACAGCGTCAGCGCCACGATGCCCGACACGATCACCGCGCCGGCCAGCGTGAACGCGAACTCGCGGAACAGCGAGCCCGTGAGCCCGCCCTGGATGCCGAGCGGCGTGTACACCGCGGCCAGCGTGATGGTCATGGAGATGATGGGATTGACCAGCTCGCGAGCCGCCTGCAGCGCCGCCTGCAGCGGTGGAGCGCCCTCGTGCACGTGCCGCTCGATGTTCTCGACCATGACGATGGCGTCGTCCACGACGAGACCCACCGACAGCACGATCGCGAGCAGCGTGAGCAGGTTGATCGTGAAGCCGGCGACGAGCATGAGGAAGAACGCGCCGACCAGCGAGATCGGGATCGCCACGACCGGGATGATCAGCGACCGCACCGAGCCGAGGAACAGGAAGATGATGAGCACTACGATCAGCAGCGTCTCGACGAGCGTCTTGAGCACCTCGTCGATGGCGCTCTGGATGTACACGGTCGAGTCGTACGGGATGCCCGAGGTCATGCCCACGGGCAGCTGCGCGTCCACTTCCTTCATGGCGGCGCGCACTTCCTTGATCACGGACAGCGAGTTCGCCGTGGGCAGCACCCAGATGCCCATGAACGTCGCCGCCTGCCCGTTGAAGCGCACGTCGGTGTCGTAGTCCTCGGCGCCGAGCACGACGTCGGCGACGTCGCCGAGGCGGACGACGTCCGAGCCCTCCTGCTTGACCACCATGCGCCGGAAGTCCTCCGGCGTCTTGAGGTCGGTGTTCGCGACGAGGTTGACCGACACCATCGAGCCCTTGGTGCGGCCGAGCGCGGACAGGTAGTTGTTCTGCGACAGCGCGGTCCAGACCGCCGTGCTCGACAGCCCGCGCGCCGCGAGGCGGTCGGGCTTGAGCCAGATGCGCATCGCGAACGTGCGGCCGCCGAGGATCTCGGCGCGCTGCACGCCGTTGATGGCGGACAGCCGCGGCTGCACGACGCGCGTGAGGTAGTCGGTGATCTGGTTGCGGTCGAGGTCCTTGGACGCGAATCCGAGGTACATGGACGCGAACTGCGAATCCGCGGTCTGCACCGCGATCACCGGCGCCTGAGATTCGGGCGGCAGGTCGTTTCGCACCTGCGCGACCTTGGCCTGGATCTGCGTGAGCGCGGCGTTCGTGTCGTAGTTGAGCTTCAGGTGCACGGTGATCGTGCTGACGCTCTGGCCGCTCGACGACTCCATGTAGTCGATGCCGTCGGCCGACGCGATCACGCGCTCGAGCGGCGTGGTGATGAAGCCGCGCACGAGGTCGGCGTTCGCGCCGACGTACACCGTGGTGACCGTGACCACGGCCACGTCGGAACGCGGGTACTGCCGCACGACGAGCGACCGCACGGCCTGCAGGCCGGCGATCAGGATGACGAGGTTGACGACGATCGCGAGGACCGGCCGGCGGATGAAGAGGTCGGTGAACTTCATGCTCAGTTCTCTTCCGGCTTCGGGGTCGCGCTGTTGCCCGGCTGGACCTTGTTGTTCACCACCACCGCGGCGCCGCTGCGCAGCTTGAACACGCCGGAGCTCACGACTTCGTCGCCTTCGGCGAGCCCGGAGAGCACCGCGACCTGGTCGCCGCGCTGGTTGCCGAGCTGGACGAACTTCTGGCTGGCGCCCTTGAAGGTCTTGCCGTCCGGCCCCTTCACGTCGCCGACCACGAACACCGAGTTGCCGTACGGCGCGTAGTTCACCGCCGAGATCGGCACCGCGATCACGCGGCGCGCCCCGCCCATGCCGAGCCGCACGTCCACGAACATGCCGGCGCGGAACCGCCCGCCCGGGTTCGCGAGCGTCGCCTGCACCTGCACGTTGCGCGTGGACTCGTCCACGACCGGGTTGATCGCGGTGACGCGGCCCTTCGCGCGCACGGTGCGCGCGGTGTCGGCGCTCACCTCGACCAGCGAACCGACCCGCAGCTCGAGGATCTGCTGCTGCGGCACGGCGAAGTTCACGAACACCGGGTCGAGCGACTGGATCGGCACGACCGGGTCGCCCGAGTGCAGGTACTGCCCGACGTTGACCTGCCGGATGCCGGCCAGCCCGGTGAACGGCGCGCGGATGGTCTTGCGGTCGAGCGCGGCCTGCATCTGGCCCACGGCCGCCTCGGCGATCTGGTACTGGGCCTCGACCAGGTCGTAGTCCGCCTGCGACACCGACTGGGTCTCGAGCAGCTTCTTCGAGCGCGCGAGCTGCGCCTTGGCGAGCTCGCGCTGCGCCACCGCGCCTTCGAGCGCGGCGCGTTCCTGCCGCCCGTCGAGCGTCACGAGCACCTGGCCCGCGGTCACGCGCGCGCCGGACTCGAAGCGGATCGCGTCCACGACGCCGCCCATGTCGGCGCTCACGGTGACGCCCTGCACGGGCGCCACGGTGCCGACCGCGTCCAGCGTGAGCGGCCAGTCCACGCTCTTCGCGACCACGGTGGTGACCGCGGTCGGCGGCATCTGGAACGCCTTGCCCTGCGCGATGGCGGCCTGGATCTGGTTGAACTTGTAGAAACCGATCGCGGCCACGAAAACGACGATCGCGACCAACGTCTGGATCAGGCGTCGGGACATGAGTGGGAAAACTCCGGGAGGATGTGTCTGGGCGGATGGGCCCCGGCGGCGCCCCGCCGAGCGCGCGAAGCGCGTCGGGGATGGAGGGGGCGTGCACGGGCAGCCGATCTTCAGATGGTGCGAGAGCCGGCGGCGATGCGGCCGGAATACGAGGCGGCAGTCTCGCACGAGTGGGGGCTCCGCGCCCAGCCGCCCCGACGAGCGCCTGTGGACGCGGGCCGAACGCTGGCGCGCCGCGCACGGCCCGGAGTACGCTCGCGCCTTCCCGGGCCGCGCCACACGACTCCCGGGCGCCCTTTCACCTCCTGCCGCGGGAGCACGATGGCCGAACGGCCCACGAACCAGCCCGAGGCGTCCGCGTTGCCGCATGTCGTGCGCGCGGCGGCGGCCCCGGCCGTCGCAGCCGCGCTGGCCGCGTTCGCGCTGCTGTCGATCGCGGACACATTCCGGCACCACCTGACGCCCGACACCACGGTGTACCTGCTGCACGCGCGCACCTGGCTCGCCGAAGGCAACCGGTTCGTGTCGTCGTTCGACTCCAAGGGCCCGCTGCTCGCGCTGGCGCTCGCTCCGGCGGTGCGCCTGCTGGGCGCGACCGCGGCGGCGGCCGCGGCGGCGCAGGCCGTGGCCTACGCGGCCGCCGCGCTCGCGCTGTTCGCGCTCGTGCGCCGGTTCGCGGGCCGGGCCGAAGCGCTGCTGTTCGCCTCGCTCGGCCTCGTGCTGGGCTGTTCGCCGTTCCTGTGGGGCGCGGTCGCGCGCCCCGAGAACTTCGCGTTCGGCGCCGTGGCGCTGGCGCTGGCCGCCGGCGCCCGCCGGGGCGCCGCGTGGCGGCTGGCCGGCGGCGCGCTGGCCGGCGCGCTGCTCTTCACCAAGCTCACGCTCGCGCTGGCGCCGCTGGCGATCACGCTCGCGGCGGCATGGCGTGACGCCGTGGACGACGCGGCGGACGGCCGCGCGGACCGCGGCGCGGCGGCGCGCCCCGCGTGGGCGGCGCTGGCGGGCTTCGCGCTCGCGTGCGGCGCGGTGTTCGCGTGGCTCGCGACCGCGGACAGCATCGCGGGCTGGTACCGGCAGTGCGTGGCGTGGCCACGCGAGACACGCGCCGTGGGCGGCGAGCAGCTGGGCGGCGTCTCGGGTGTGCTCGGCCTGCTGCGCGACTGCGGACTCGACTACCTGCTGCTCGTGAGCCTCGCGGGCATCGTGCGCGGCTGGCGCGCCGGGCACACGCGGCTCGCCGCGCTCGCGGCGGCAGGCGTGGGCGCCGAGCTGCTGCGCATGACCGGCGAGGGCGCGGTGTGGCACTACCTGCCCACGGCCACGCTCGCACCGCTGCTGCTGGGCGCCGCGCTGCTGGGCGCGTCCGACGTGCGCGACGGGCACGCGCGGCGCTACGCGCTGGTGGGCTGGTGCGTGCCGCTGCTGGCGCTGGCACCGTGGCTGTTGCCGCAGGCGCGCGCCGAACTGCGTGCGTTCCAGCTGCGCACGCTGGCGCACGCGCAGTCGCCCGACGAGTTCCTCGTGGCGCGCCTGCGCGCGTCGTACCGCGCGGGGGAAACGGTGCTCGTGCAGGGCAACGGCTACGCGCCGCTGCTGCTGCTCGGCGCGCCGCGCCCGGCGCCGGTGCTGCCGCTCGACTACGCGCGCGTCTCGCCCGCGGAGCAGGCGGCGACGCGCGCGTTCTACGCCCGCCGCGCCCCCGACTGGGTCGTGCGCATGGCGCCGGCGGTGCCGATGCCGCCGGGCGAGTACCGCGGCAGCACCGACTGGGCGTACTTCGTGCAGACCGCCGCTCCCGCCCCGGACCCGGCCGGCGCCGCGCCGCAGCCGGGCGACGCGCTCGCGCCCATGCTGCCGCCGTCGAGCCGCTACACGCGGGCGTTCGACACGGGCTGGGCGGAAGTCTGGCGCCTCGAGCGCACGGCGCGCTGAGGGCAAGGGCAGCCGGGAGGCGGTGATTCGCCGAAAGGTCGGCATGTCGTTCGCCGACAACACGAGGGGTGTGTGTGAGACCGCCGTCGTGCGCCCGGTTGCGCCGACAGGCCGGGATACCGAGAATGTGATGGAATCTCTGGCCCGGAGGCGAAACGCGAAATCACGGGAGATGGGTTTGATGGCCGACACGGAAGTGCGCTATGGGTTCGGCGCGAACTGGAAGGACTTCGTCGAGCACTCCCTGAATGACCGGCGCGTCGCGCACGCCGTGGACTCGCTCAAGAAGTTCCTGCGGGTCGAAACGCTCGAGGGCCTGACGGTCATGGACATCGGCTGCGGCAGCGGGCTCTTCTCGCTCGCGGCCTGCCTGCTCGGGGCCGAACGCGTGATCGGGTTCGACTATGACCCGAACTCGGTCAGCACGTCCGAGGGCCTGCGCACCCGATTCGGGATTCCCGAGTCACGATGGTCGATCTCCCGCAACTCCGTGCTCGATGAAGCGTTCGTCACGTCGCTTCCCCAGGCGGACATCGTCTACTCGTGGGGCGTGCTGCACCACACCGGGGAGATGTGGCGCGCAATCGATCTCGCCGCGACTCGGGTCAAGCCGGGCGGGCTCTTCGCGATCGCGATCTACAACAAGGTCGACCGCTTCCCCGACAAGTCGTCCATGTGGTGGAAGATCAAGCGTGCGTACACGACGGGTGGTCCGGTCGTGCGGCTCTTCTTCGAAGCGTGCTACATCACGAACTTCGTGCTCACCCGGCTCGTGACGCTGCGCAATCCGCTTGCGCCGATGCTTGACAAGGAAGGCGACGGACGCCGCGGGATGGACTTCATCCACGACGTGCGCGACTGGCTCGGCGGCTTCCCCTACGAGTACGCGAACGCAGGCGAGATCTTCCAGTACGTGCACGACAAGCACGGCTACCAGCTCGTCGCGATGAACACACTCGAAGGAAACGCGTGCAACGAGCACGTGTTCCGTCGGCCGATCGCCTGAAGGCCGCTCGAGTCCGGGAATGCCGAAGCACGACCGCCCGCTCAGGCTCTGCCTCTATGCCCCGCTGATCTGGCCACTGTGGAGCGGCGGCAAGCTGAAGTTCAGCGGCGGGGCCGAGGTCCAGCAAGCCGCGATCGCCCGCGGGCTCGCGGCGCTCGGCGTGGACGTGACGGTGGTCACCTGTGATTTCGGCCAGCCCTCGCCCACGATCGTCGAGGGCGTGCGCGTGCTGAAGACCTATCGGCTCGACGCGGGCGTGCCCGTGATGCGCTTCTTCCACCCGCGCATGAGTCTCGCGCTCGCCGCGTTGCGGCGGGCCGACGCCGACGTGTACTACGCGCGAGGTGCCACGCTCGAGGCCGGGATCGCCTACCTCGGCGCTCAGCTCATGGGCCGGCCGTTCGTCTTCGGAGCCGCACACGAGCACGATGCGCACCGCTCGCTCCCGGAGATCCCGAACCCCCGCGATCAGTTCTTCTACCGCCGGGCCCTGCGTGGCGCCCGCGCCGTGATCGCCCAGACTGAAGTCCAGAAGCGGCTCTTCCGCGAGCAGTTCGACGTGGACAGCCTCGTGATCCGGAACATGGTCTCGATCCCCGAGCGCACGGCGCTGCCCGCGGAATCGGAGACCATCGTGTGGGTGGCGACGTACAAGGCCTCGAAGCGCCCCCTCTGGTTCGTGGAGGCAGCTCGGGCGCTGCCGCACCGGAAGTTCGTCATGTGCGGTGTGGTTCCGCAACCGCCCGATTCCACCGACATCTGGGACCGGTGCCGTGCGGCGGCCGACGAGTTGCCCAATCTCGAGGTCCGGGGCTTCCTCGAACGCCACGAGGTCTCCCAGCTGTTGAGCTCGGCCGCGCTCTTCGTGCACACGTCTCCGGCCGAGGGCTTCCCGAACACGGTGCTCGAAGCCTGGGCGCACGGCTTGCCTACCCTCTGCTGCACCGACCCGGACGGGATCGTCGCGACCGAGCGGCTGGGCGCGATCGCCACCGATCCCGCCGCACTCATCCGGCTGGTGGAGGAGTGGTCGGTGGATCGCACTCTCCGGGCGGAAACCGGCGCCCGCGCTCTTGCGTACGTGGGGCGCGCGCACGAGTCGGGATCCGTCCTGCGGCAACTGCGGTCACTGTTCGAATCGTTGGCCGGTCCGGGGGCGCGCCTTCCGGATTCATGATCCCGCGCGCGCGCGTTCGAGCGCGGTCTCGAGCGCGGGCCGCACGGCGTCCCACGCGAAGCGCTCGGCGGTGCGGCGCGCTTCGGCGCCGAGTCGCGCCGCGAGCGCCGGGTCGCCGGCCAGCCGCCGCAGGGCCGCGGCCAGCGCGGGCGCGTCGTCGGGCGGGATCACCAGCCCGTTCACGCCGTCCACGAGCAGGTCGCGCGTGCCCGCGCACGGCGTGGCGATCACCGGCCGCGCGTAGGCCATGGCTTCGAGCAGCACGTTCGGCAGGCCCTCGCCGCGGCGCGCGGCCAGCACGGCGATGCGCGTGTCGCGCAGCACGCCCTCGAGCGCGGCGCGCGACACGAAACCGGTGAAGCGCACGTCGTGACCGGCGGCGCGCGCCTCGAGCGCGGCGCGCTCGGGGCCCTCGCCGCAGATCGTGAGCGGCAGCGACGCCGCGCGCGCGGCGTCGATCACCACGTCCATGCCTTTGTCCGCGATCAGCCGCCCCACGCTCGTCACGCGCGTGCCCGGCGCGAACGGCCCGTCGGGCAGGTCGAGCCCGTTGCCGATCACGCCCAGCTTCGCGCGCATCGCCGCGACGCGGGCGGGTGCGTGGCGGTCGAGTTCGTGCAGCAGGTCCACGCGGTTCTGCTCGCTCTGCACCAGCACCGCGGCGGCGCCGCTCCACACGCGCGGGCTCACCCAGCCGTGCACGCGCGAGTCGCGCAGCCGGTACTCGGCCTCGCCGCGGATCCACACGATCGCGGGCACGCCCAGCGCCCGGCCCGCGCGCACGCCCGCCAGCCCGGACACGAACGTCTGGAAACACAGCAGCACGTCGGGCCGCGGCGACAGCTTCGCGAGCGCCGCCTCGATCGCCGCGACGTCGGCGAACGTGCGCCAGAGCGGCACGCGCGAGACCGGCAGGCGCAGCACGGTGAAGCCGTCGCGCTCCTCGCGCTCGGGCTGCTCCGGCGGGTCACGGCGCGTGAGCACGGTGACGCGGTGCCGGTCGGACAGGCGTTTCGCCCAGCCCTCGGCCTGGATCTCGGCGCCACCGAAACTGCCCGGCGGGAAGTGCCCGATCAGGATGGCGACGTGCACGCGACGCTCAGCCCTTGGCCGTGGCCGCCACCGCGGGGTGCAGCGGCAGCGGGCCGTCGGTCGGCTCGGCCAGCGCCTCGCGCGGACGGTCGAGCCAGGTCTGCGCCCAGAGTTCGAGGCACACGAGCGTGAACACCTGCCGGGCGTGCTTGTCCTCGCGAGCGGATTTCCCCGCCAGCACGGCTTCGACGCCTCCGGCGTCGAGCCAGCCGCGTTCGCGGCAGCGGCGGTCGAGCAGCACCTCGCGTGCGAGCCGGCCAAAGTCGTTCCCAAACCAGCGCTCGAGCGGCACGCCGAAGCCCTGCTTGCCGCGCTGCAGGATGTCGGGCGGCAGCAGCGTGCGCGCGGTCTCCTTGAGCGCCCACTTGGTCACGTCGCCGCGCAGCTTGAGGTCGAACGGCAGCCGCGCCACGTACTCCAGCACCACGTGGTCGAGCAGCGGCGCCCGCACCTCGAGCGAGTTCAGCATGCTCGTGCGGTCCACCTTCACGAGCACGTCGTCGGTCATGTAGGTCATCGCGTCGAGGTAGAGCAGCGCCGGGATGTCGCCGACCGCGGCCTTCGCGCGCGCGTGCACGGCACGGGCGGCCTTGTACGGGTCGTGGCGCGACGTGGACGCGCGCAGCGCCGCGCCCAGCACGGCGTGGCGCTCGCGCGGCGGGAAGTGCGACATGGCTTCCAGGTGGCGGTCCACCACCGACAGCCCCATGCGGTGCAGCTTGCGGCCGAGCGCGTCGTCGGGCCCGAGCAGCGCCGCGGGCGCCGCGGCCAGCCGCCGCAGCGGCGCCGGCACGAAGTCGAGCTTCGCGTAGCGCCGCGCCCACGGATAGGTGACGTAGCCCGCGAACGCCTCGTCGCCGCCGTCGCCCGACAGCGCCACGGTCACGTGCTCGCGCGCCATCTCGGCCACGTGGTAGGTCGGGATCATGGACGCGTCGGAGAACGGCTCGTCCATGCCCCACACGAGCCGCGGCATCAGTTCGAGCGCGCGCGGCCGCACGACCAGTTCGCGGTGCTCGGTGCCCAGGTGGCGCGCCACCTTGCCGGCGTGTTCGAGCTCGGAGAAGTCCTGGTCCTCGAAGCCGATCGAGAACGTCTTCACGGGTCCGCTGCTCGCCGCCGCCATGAGCGCCACGACCACGCTGGAATCGATGCCGCCCGACAGGAACGCGCCCAGCGGCACGTCGGACATGAGCCGGATGCGCACGGCTTCGGCGAGCAGCTCGCGCAGCCGCGCCACGGCCTCGGCGGGCCCGATGCGCGGATCGGCCTCGACCGGCAGCGACCAGTAGCGCTCGACCCGCACGCCCTTCTCGTCGGCGATCAGCCGGTGCGCGGGCGGCAGCTTGCGCACGCCGCGCAGGATCGTCTGCGGGCCGGGCACGTACTGGTATGTGAGGAAGTCCGAGATGCTCTGCGGATCGGCCTCGCGCGGCACCGACGGGTCCATGACGAGCGACTTGAGCTCGCTCGCGAACACGATGCGGTTGCCGTCGTCGTGCCAGTAGAGCGGCTTCTTGCCGAGCCGGTCGCGGCCGAGCATGAGCCGGCGCCGGCGGCGGTCGAAGAGCGCGAACGCGAACATGCCGCGCAGGTCCTGCAGCAGTTCGGGGCCTTTCTCCTCCCACAGGTGCAGCAGCATCTCGGTGTCCGAGTTGCCGCGCAGCGTGTGGCCGCGCGCGACCAGCTGCGGCTTGATCTCGGGCCAGTTGTACAGCTCGCCGTTGAACGTCACCCAGACGCTGTGGTCCTCGTTCGGCATGGGCTGGTGGCCGGCCGCCGACAGCTCGACGATGGACAACCGCCGCTGCGCGAGCGCCACGGGTCCGTCGCACCACACGTCCCAGTCGTCCGGGCCGCGGTGGCGCTGCGCCATGGCCTGGCGGCGGACGAGTTCGCGGTCCGGTTCACCCGAGCGGTAATGGAAGACGCCGTTGATGCCGCACATGCGCGAGGGTCCTCAGTGGCCGGTGGACGGTGCCGTGACGCGCAGCGTACCCACGGTGGGGCCGCTGTAGTAGTCGCGGAAGTAGAAGATGTCGGAGAACGTGTAGTTCGGGTAGTGCGGCTGGCGCAGGATGCGCGCCTCGACCCGCCAGTCGCCCGGCGCGAGCCGCGCGGGCAGGCGCAGCATCACGCGCTCGGTGACGATCTCGTCCGCGCGCCAGAGGTCGGGCCCGTACGCGCCGTTGACGGGCAGGTGGTCGAGCCGGAAGCGGTAGAGCGTGCCGTCCCGGATCTCGCGGATCTTGCGCAGCGGCTTCTCGAGCCACGCGGGTGAACGGAAATCGGCCGGCATGTCGCGGTCTACGCGCACCGCCACGAGGTACGAGCCCGCGGGCAGCGGCTGCGGCGCGTGCCAGTCGAGCGTCACCGCGATGCTGTCGCCGGCGGCCACGGTCGCGGGCTCGACGCGCGCACCGGCCAGTTCGGGCAGCCCCTCGCCCATGGCGATCGCCGCGGTGTCGCGCGCCGGGTCGAACGGCCGCGTGAACGGCCGTGGCGCGGCCGGCGCCGAAAGCGTATCGAGCACGGCGCGATTCACGCCGTACACCACGAAGTCGCCCGTGTCGTGGAGCCGCGGGAACGCGTCGGGGTGCGCGTCGAACCGCGCGCGCGCCAGCGCGTACCACGCGCGCGAGGGCGCCCAGTAGTCGAGCCGCGGCGTCTCGGCGAAGCGGTCGTTGAGCGCGATCGCGGTGATCCCGCGCGCGGCGACCACCTCGCGCGTGCGCGCCCACGAGCCGTACGGATCGAGCGCGTCGCGCGACTCGAGGATGCGCGTGAGCCCGAGCGAGTCGTTGGGCGAACTGTGCTGGTCCACCAGCGTGGCGACCCAGTGCCGCGTCATCATGGGAATCGAGTAGCTGGTCGCCGGGTCCGACAGCACCACGCTGCCCGCGGGCAGGTGCTCGTCCATCCACGTGAGCGCCGCGCGCCAGCGCTCGACGCTGATGCGCGCCTGCGCCGCCTGCCATTCCGAAGGATCGCGCAGCACGTGCGCGGCGTCCTGCAGCGGCAGCTTGAGCAGCAGCAGCACGACCACCAGCGCGGCGACGCCCTGCACGCGGGCGCCGGTCGCACGCTCGCGCAGCCTGGTCCACGCCTCGGTCACGGTGAACGCGAGCGCCCCGGCGAGCGGCAGCAGCCACACGAAGCGCATGGTGAGGTAGCCGAGCTTCGGCCGCAGGATCGCGACCACCGGCGGGCAGAACATGAGCACGGCGCACGCGAGCGACGTGGTGAGCAGGTAGAGCACGGGCGTGCGCGCGGCGCGGCGCGACCACGCCCACCACGACAGCGGGAACAGCAGCCACGCGGTGCCGAGCCAGTCCCACAGCACGCCGAACGACACGATCGTGGCGCCCGGCCACAGCGTGAGCAGCCCCTGCGGCTCGGTGTGGATCACGTTGGTCGGCGCGTACGAGAGCCGCGCCCGCCACAGCAGGTACGGCAGGCACGCCAGCCCCAGCGCGAGCGCGGTGACGAACAGCCGCTTCGCCTCGCGCGACAGCCCGCGGTCGCGGAGCACCACGCCGGCCCAGAGCGCGCCGAACGTGACCGCGAACTGCAGCGACGCGAACACGTGTGCCGCCACCGCGCCGAGCGCCAGCCCGATCGCCGCGGTGCGCGACGACGCGTCGCGCCGGACGAGGTCGGCCAGCACCGCCGTGGCGGTGGCGAGCGCCAGCTGGTCGGCGAGCTTGGTGGCGAACACCGCCTCGCGCAGGTACGGCGCGCCCAGCGAGCCGCCGTACGTGAGCAGCAGCGCCCACGCACCCACCGCCGCGGCCGCGGGCCCGGCCAGCACGAACGCGAACGCCGCCGCGTTGAGCACGAACAACGGCGCCACCAGCGCCGCGAGCAGGCGCCACACCGGCAGCGGGTCCACGCTCGAGGCCCGGCACAGCAGCGCGACGACCGGGTGCCACAGGCCCTTGCGCGGATCGGCGCCCGCGCGTCCGGCATCGCGGAAGAACGCGTCGGTCGGGAACGCGTCGCCGCCCGCGAGCATGCGGCGGATCGTGCCGATGTGGTCGGGCGAGTCGCTGTAGTAGCTGACCGGCGTCCCGAGCCGCGCGCAGTGCACCGCCGCCACCAGCGCCGCGAGCAGCACGAGCACGAGCGCGACACCCGAGAGCGCGGGTGTGCCGGGTGCTTCGCGCGACGGCGCGCGGCGCGAGGCCAGCGCGAACGCGAGCAGCGACGTGAGTCCCGCGTACGGCGCGAGCACCGTGAACGGCAGGCCCAGCGCGCGCGTCACCAGCACCTGCGCACCCAGCCACGCCACGCCGAAGCCGAGCGCCCACGCGCTCGACAGCCACGCCCCGCCCGGCGGCAGCGCGCCGGTCGCCGCGAGCAGCGCGTGCCCGGGCAGCAGCACGTACGCCGCGAACGCGAGCGCCAGCCGCACGCCGTCGTTCGCCCAGGCGAACGTGCCGTGCGCGAGCGCGAACGGCAGCACGAGCGCGGCCAGCGCCAGCGCGGCCAGCGCGCCGCGGTTCACGAGCGCCCTCGCACGCGGTAGAACGTCATCGCCGAGTTGCCCCACAGCTTCTCGAAGCGCTCGGGCCGCGCCTCGATCGCCGCCACGTCCACCAGCGAGTCCGGCGCGCCCGCGCGTGCCACCAGCACCACTTCGCGCTTCGCCGACGCGAGCAGCGCCGCGCCCGCGCCCTGCGGCTCGCGCCCGAGCGCCAGCGACGACACCAGCTCCCGCCGCGCCGCGAGCGCCGCGGGATCGTAGCCCCAGTCGCGTTCGCCGTACGGCCCGCCCCACCACACGCTGCGGCCGCCGTGCACCAGCAGGTCGCGCGCGACCACCGGGTCGCCGAGCGCCGCGTCGGGCGGCGTGTGCGCACGCACCCACGCGCAGGCCTCGCGCTGCGCCGGCGTCGCGCGCCACGCGTGCATGCCGATCCCGCGCTCGCCGGCGAAGCCCCACACCGCGAGCGCGAGCGACGGCAGCGTGGCACACGCGAGAAACGCCCAGCCGGCCACCGCCAGCACGCGCGTCGTGCGGCGCAGCGCGGCCTCGAAACCGAGCGCGGCGGGCGCGGCGAGCAGCAGCCAGAGCACGTTGAGGAACTTGCTCTGGTTGTTCTCGGGCAGCTTGAGCGCCAGCGCGAACGCCGCCACGAGCGCGGCGGCGAGCAGCAGCGCAAGCGGCGCGAAGCCGCGCCGCGCGCGCGTGGCGAGCCAGGCGAAACCGGCGGGCACGTAGAGCGCGCCGCCGAGCACGAACGAATAGAGCGCGCGCCGGCCGAAACCGGCGCTCGAGAGCTGCCCGCGCTTGCCCCACGTGATCTCGGCGAGGTACGGCGACAACAGCAGCACCGCGCCCGCGACCGCGAGCGCGAACGGCAGCACCGCCGCCGCGCGCTCGCGCGAGCCCGCGACCGCCTGCACCAGCGCGAGCGCGCCCCAGAGCGCGCACAGCAGCAGCAGCCCGTAGCCCACCACCGTGTGCACGAACAGCGTCGCGCCCACAGCCGCCGCGAGCGCCCACGCGGCGCGCGCCGACGGCCGTTCGAGCAGCTCGAACGCCGCGCAGGTGGCGAGCAGCAGCAGCGCGAGCCCCATGCCGAACGGCGTCAGCACCATGTACTTGTCGCCGAAGAACGCGAGCGAGCCGTGCAGCTGGCCGGCCGCCATGGTGGCGAGCACCGGGTCGATCCCGTGCCCGGCCTGGTGCACCACGTCCTGCCAGCCGCGCACGTCGCCCGTGAACGCGCGGCCCACGATGCGCCCCCACGCGAACGGCGAGTAGCCGAGCACGCCGAGCGCGCACGCGAACGCCGTCCCGCCGGCCCGCGCGCCGAGCCGCTGTGCCAGCGCCCCGAACCCGAGCACCACGGCGAACGCCCCCGACACGTTGAGCCACATCAGCGGCGTCCACGGCTCCAGCCGCGGCGCGACCGCCACGCAGGCCGCGGCCCACGCGTGCGAACCCCAGAAGTACAGCAGCTTCAACCCGGCGAAGTACGGGTCCTCGGGCGGTACGCCGCGCTGCGCGATCTGCGTGACGACCGCCGCGTGGAACCAGCCGTCCGAACGCAGCGGCAGGTAGGCGTTCGTCGCCATGAGCGTGCCGCAGAGCGCCGCCCACAGCGCGGCCAGCGCCAGCGCCGCGAGGTCCGCCGGCGTGGCGCCCGCGGGCGCCGTGCGATCGCGCCGCCGCCCGCGCAGGCTCTCGACCAGCGCCGCCACCGCGAGCGCCAGCGTGACCGCGCGCGCCGCCGCGGTCACGGGCACGCCGGCCCACGCCAGCGCGGCGAACGGCACGCCCGCCACGAACGGCGACAGCGCGAACACCGCGAGTGCGCGCGCGGCCAGCGCGTGTCCCGCGAACAACCGCGGCGCGAGCAGCAGGCCCGGCGTGACGCACCACGTGAAGCCGGCGAGCACCGCGCCGAAGGGCCCGAGGCGCTCGCCGAAGAAGGCCGAAAGGGCGGCGGCCGCAGCCGCCGCCCCGTATTCGGCCCGGAACTGCCTCATGCCTTCACGGCCCCCGCCAGCAGGCCGCCCAGCTTCGACGCGTCCCCGCCCACGTCGGCGAGATCCACGACGAGACCCGCGGCGCCCTTGCCCAGCGCGTGCTTCGCGGAGTCCGCCAGCGGCTGCGTGCCGCCCGCGGTGAGCTCCTTCGCGAGCACCGGGAACTCGGCGATCGCGATCTCCTGCAGCGTGCGCTCGGGCGTGGGCTTCATCATGAAGCCGGTCGGCGTGACCGGCCCGATGACGAGATCGGGCGCGATGTTCCACTCGCGCAGGTACGCGAGCAGGTGCCCGAGGTTGTGCGTCTCGAAGCCCGCCTTGGCGCCGTAGCGCGCGCGCAGGAAGTGCGTCAGGTGGAAGAAGAACCGGCGGTGCCGCCCGGCCAGCGCCACGTCGGTGATCGCCGCGGCGATCACGACACCTTCCAACTTGCTCGCGCCGAGGCCGGCGGCCTCGAGCTCGAGCAGCAGCGGCACCATGCTCGCGAAGTCGCCGCCGACCACGCCGAGCGCGTGCTGCACGCCCGTCAGGCCGAGTCGCACGAGCGTTCCCGGGCCGGCGCCCTTGACGCGCTTGACCGCGGCGCCGACGAAGCCGCCTTCGGACGAGTCACGCACGAACGCGGGCACGTTCGGCAGCAGCGCCCACGTCGGGATCGGGCGCCCGGCGGCCGTGAGCGCGGTGCGCACGGCGGGCATGGGCGACGCGAGCACGCCATCGGCGCCCGCGTCCATCGCGCGCGCGAACTGCTGCGCGAGCGCGGCCGGGTCGTCGAAGCGGGCCTGCAGGTCGGCGGTCACCTGGCGCGGGTGGCGCGTGACGCCGAGCATGGTTTCGGTCGAGAACAGCAGGCGTGGCGTGCTCATCGGGCCACCTCCACTTCCGCGCCATTCTTTTCGCACGACTCGTACAGCGCGCCCATCATGCGCTGCACGTCGAGCCCGAGCGCGGCGGTGCCGGGCGGTTCGCTGCCGCCCGCGACCCATGCGGCGAACGCCGCGTCCTCGAGCGTGTACGCCTCGCCGTTCAGGTCGAACCGGCTCGGCTGCGGCAGCTCGGGATGCATGAGCTTCGTGACGCCGGCGGGCCAGCCCGCGGCGGCCTCCTTCAGGTCCAGCTCGACGGATTCGTTGGTCACCGTGAGCGTGCCGTTCGTGCCCGTCACTTCGAGCGTCGTCGCCGACATGTTGTAGCCCTTCACGCTCCACGACGATTCGAACGCGATCTCGGCGCCGTTCGCGAGCCGGAACGTGGCCTTCACCTCGTCCTCGACCGCGCCGTAGAGCTTCTTCCACTCGCCCTTCACCGCGACCGGCTGGCCGAGGCACCAGCGCAGCACGAACAGCAGGTGCGACGAGATGTTCGCGACCACGCCGCCGCCCGACTTGGCGGGATCGGCGATCCAGCCCTTCTGCGGCCCGAACACCTGCGACAGGAACATGCTCGACCGGGCGCCCTTCACCTCGCCGATCGCGCCGCTCGTGATGGCGTGCTGCGCGGCCGCGAAGCTGGGCCAGAACGCGAGCGTGTAGCCGCAGGCCACCTTCGCGCCGGGCTTCGCCGCGAGCGCGGCGAGCGCCTCGGCCGAAGCGACCGAATGCGCGAGCGGCTTCTCCACGAACGCCGCGGCGCCGGCTTCGACCACCTGGCGCGCGACCGGTTCGTGCGCGTGCGGCGGCGTGCAGATCCAGACGGCGTCGGGCTTCGCCTGCGCGAGCAGTTCGGTCACCGACGGGTAGAACGGCGCGAGGTAGCCCATCCCGCGCAGGCTCTTGCCCAGCGCGGGCGCGAGGTCGGACACGCCGACCAGCTCGGTGTTCGGCACCATGGACAGCACGGCCGTGTGCGCCACGCCGAGCTTGCCCAGGCCGACCACGGCCACGCGCACGGGGCGCTGCGGACGCGGCATCTCGCGCATGTTCGGCGCCACCGGCACGCCGGCGCGGCCGGGCGCGATCGCGCCCTCGTCGCCGGGCGGCGGTTCGACCAGCACGTCGCGCAGGCCCTGGTCGAGCTTCGTCCACGCGATCCGGAAGTCGCGGAACGCGCCTTCGCGGTCGATCTTCGCGGGCGACGTGAGCCCGAGCACGTTGTCCTCGGTGATCGGGAACTTGCCGAGCACCGCCTTGCCGACGTGGGCCGCGAGCAGCATGGGCCCGCCGGGCAGGTGCACGTAGGGCTTATTCACGCCGATCTCGGCCGACAGCCGGTCGAGGAACTCGTTGAACGTGATGCGGTCGGGACCCAGCAGGTCGTACGCCTTGCCGAGCACGTCGTCGCGCGTCAGGCACTGCACGACGATCTCGTTCACGTCGTTCAGGTGGATCGGGTCCAGCTCGATCTTGCCGTCGCCGATCACCGGCACCGCGGGCAGCCCGCGCAGGTACGCGGCGAGGTTCGCCACGAGCCCGATGCCGTGCGCCCCGTACACGAGCGACGGGCGAAGGATCACGAACGGCATGCCGGACTGGCGCACCACCACTTCGGCTTCGAGCTTGGTCTGGCCGTACGGTCCGCGCTTCTCGCGCAGGGCCGACAGCGTGGACGTGAACACGAGCCGCTTCACCTTCGCGCGCTGCGCGGCGGCGATGAGCGCCTTGGTGCCGTCCACGTTGATCGCGCGGGCCTTCGCCCAGTCGGTCACTGCGGTGGCGTTCGCGAGGTGCACGACCACGTCGCAACCGGCGACCGCGCGATCGAGCGACGCCGTGTCGGTCATGTCGCCCTTCACCACGGTCAGCCGCTCGCGCGGCAGCTTGAGTTCGCCGCGCACGGAGCGCACGAGCGCGACGACGTCGTGACCATCCGACAGCAGTCGGTGCAGCAGCCGCAGGCCGATGAATCCGCCGGCCCCGGTGACGAGGATCTTCATGGTTTTTCCCGGGACGAATGCCCGTTCGCGAACCTCCGGACGAGAGGTCCGATCACGGGCAGGTTGAACTCCGACAACATCTGACGAATCCCGATGCCGCGTGCGATCGGGCGCACCGCGGCCAGGTAGAGCAGGCCGAAGAGGATCATGGACACGCACATGCGCGCGAGGCGCCTGCCCAGTGAGGCATCGGCCCACGGCAGCCCGCGCTGCAGTGCCCACGCGAGCGCGAGCGCGATCAGCATGGGCGCGAACAGCCGGCCCACGCCCGCCAGCACGTCGCGGCCGCGCTGGCCGAGGCCCGTGAGGGCCATGGTCAGCAGGACGGCGCCGTTCACCGAATAGGTCACGAACGTGGCCCACGCCACGCCGGTGATGCCGTACCCCATCTTCACCGCGCCCAGGTCGAGCGCCGCACCCAGCCCGATCGAGACGAGCGCAGTGGGCATGAGCATGGCCTGGCGTCCCACGGTCATGAGCACGACCGACGCGAAGTTCGCGAACGCGAGCCCGAGCGCGCCGTAGCACAGCGCGCGCAGCGCGCCGACGCCGGGCGTGAACTTGGGCAGCAGCAGCGCCACGAGCGGGCCCGACGCGAGGAACACGAGCCCCGAGAGCACCGGCACGAACACCGAGCTCGTGCGCAGCACGCGCACGACCGACTCGCGGATGTTCGTCGGGTCGCCCTTGTCCTCGCCGAACTGGTGCAGCAGCCGCGGGTACATCACGTACGTCACGGCGTCCGGCATGTAGAGCAGGAACGTGAGCGCCATCATCGAGATCGAGTAGAAGCCGAAGTCGCGGTTGCCGAGGTACCGCAGGATGATCAGGCGGTCGAGCGAGCGCATGACCATGGCCGACGCCGTGAGCACGAACATCGGGAACCCGACCTGCACGAGGTCGAGCCCCTCGGCCGCCGGCACGGGCGCGAGCGGCGCGTGCGCGCGCGAGCGCGACGTGCTGTACGCGAACGCGCACACGCAGCCGGCGGTCCAGCCCGCGAGCAGCCCCCAGCCGCCGAGCCACGGCGTGAGCGCGAGCCCGGCGATGCCGCCGATCGCGCCCTGCACGAGCATCCACACGCTCACGGTCGAGAAGTCGCCGTGCGAGCGCTGGATGGACGTCTGGTAGTTCGCGAGGTTGACCGTCGCGATGCAGGTGAGCGCCAGCACGATGCCCCACGGCCCCCACGCGCCGAGCAGGCGGCTGCTGCCGAGCGTGACCCAGCCCACGCACGCCACGATGAACAGCGACGTGAGCAGCATGATGTTGAACAGCGCGGCACGCTTGACCCGCCGCAGCGCCACGGGATCGCCCGCGACGATGCGCGGCGGCACCATCTGGTCGAGCCCCTGCTGGGTGCCGAGCAGCGGCAGCGTGCCGTAGTCCATCATCATCTGGAGCGCGGACCACGCGCCGAACGCGTCGGGACCGATGAGCCGGGCCGCGACGACGCCGCGCAGCATGAGCGTCGCCCGCACCACGTACTGGGCGAAGGCGAAGTTCATGGAATCGCGGATGAACTTGCGAGGATGCATCGGGGGAAATGGCTCCTCGTGGAACGGGGGACGAAGGATCTACGGGTGCGTCGTGCGTGTTCGGTGTGGCGTCGCGGGTCGCGCGCGCATTAGACTGGCCGCGTGAACACTCCCGACACTCGTGAAGCCGCGGCCGCGCAGCTCGCCTCGAACGGCGGCGCGCCGGTCCGCAAGGACTACCTGCCCATCGCCGTGCCGTGGATCGGCGAGCGCGAAAAGGCGCTCGTGCTCGACGCGCTCGAATCCGGCTGGATCACGACGGGCCCCAAGGTGCAGGAGCTCGCCCGGCGCATCGCCGTCATGGCCGGCGCGAAGCACGCCGTGGCCGTGAACAGCGCGACGGGTGCGCTGCACCTGGCGCTCGAGGCGCTGGACGTGCAGCCCGGCGACGAGGTGATCACGTCCACGTGGACGTTCGCCGCCACGGTCAACGTGATCGAGCATTGCGGCGCGACGCCCGTGCTCGTGGACGTCGAGCCCGACACGCTCAACATGGACCCGCGCGCGGTCGAGGCCGCGCTCACGCCGCGCACGAAGGTCGTGCTCAGCGTGGACTACGGCGGCCAGCCCTGCGACTACGACGCGCTGCACGCGCTGTGCGACCCGCGCGGCATCGCGATCGTGGACGACGCGGCGCACGCGCTGGGCGCGGCGTGGCGCGGACGGCCCGTGGGCTCGCTCGCGAAGGTCACCGCGTTCTCGTTCTACGCGACCAAGAATCTCTCGACCGGCGAGGGCGGCGCCGCCGTCACCGACGACGAGGAGCTGGCCGACCGCATCCGGCTGCTGAGCCTGCACGGCATGAGCCGCGACGCCTGGAAGCGCTACACCGCGACCGGCTCGTGGTACTACGAGGTCGTCGCGCCGGGCTGGAAGTACAACCTGTCCGACGTCCTCGCGGCGATCGGGCTGGGACAGCTCGAGCGCTTCGACGAACTGCAGGCCATTCGCGCCGCGCTCGTCGCGCGCTACCAGTCGAACCTGGCGCAGGTGCCCGAGGTGGGCTTCATGCGCGCCCGCGAGGGACTGACCCACGCCTGGCACCTGTTCCCGATCGCGCTCGACCTCGACGCGCTCACGGTGGACCGCGCGCGCTACGTCGACGAGCTGCGCGCCGAGAACATCGGCACGTCGGTGCACTTCATTCCCATCCACCGGCATCCGCACTTCCGCGACAGCCTGCGGCTGCAGCCCGCCGCGTTCCCGGTCGCCGAGCACGCCTACGCCCGCGCGATCACGCTGCCGCTGTTCCCCCGCATGACCGCCGCGGACGTGGACGACGTCTGCGCGGCCGTCGCGAAGATCGCGCGCGCGTTCCGCCGCTGACGCGGCGCTTCTGCCGGGGACCCGCTCGCTCATTCGCTCGCGGTCTGCGCCTGCTCGAGGGACTTGAGCGACAGCCCTTCGCGGTTGAGGAAGATCAGGCCCACCGTCGTGATGGGCAGCCACTGGCTGAAGAAGTAGAACCAGCCGAACGCGCTCGCCGGCGCCTTGCCCACGCCGTACAGCGCGAGCCCGGCCGTGCACGCGATGTTCAGCGTGCCCACGTAGCCCGGCGCGGCGGGCACCATGATGCCGATGGCGGTCACGACCAGCATGACGAGCCCGGCGTACCACGGCAGCGCGATCCCGAGCGACCACGCGGTGATCCACAGCGCGATCGCGAAGCAGCCGAACATGCCGAACGACAGCGCGAACACCTGGACCAGCTTGCCCAGGTCGCGGAACAGCGCGAAGCCGTCGAGGAACCGGTCGAGCAGCTTGCCCGCCCGGCCGCTCACGCCGCCGGGCAGCATGGCGATCACGGACTGCGCGAACTTGCGGTTGCGTTCGGCGGTGACCACGAACACGGTGAGCAGCACGGACAGCGTGAGCAGGATGCGCGCACCGCCCTGCACCATCTTGCCGGCCGCGGTGTCCTCGTGGATCGGGGCGACCATGAGCGCGATGCCGAAGATCGCGAGCAGCGTGAGCATGTCCACCACGCGCTCCACGACGATCGTCGCGATCAGCATGCTCTTCGACAGCCCTTCTCGCCGCGCCAGCGCCCACGGGCGGATGAACTCGCCGAGCCGGAACGGCAGCACGTTGTTCGCCATGAAGCCGATCATGGTGGCGCTGAACAGGTTCGTGAGCGGCACGTGCTTGTCGGTCCGCAGGAAGTAGTTCCAGCGGAACGCGCGCACCCAGAACGCGAAGATCGTGAGCACCATGACGGCGACGAATCCGCCGCGGTTCGCGTTCGCGAGCGCGGTGGCCACCAGGTGCAGGTCCACTTCCTTCATGGACACCCACACGCAGACGGCCGAAATCGCGATCGCGACGGCCAACTGGATCAGACGCTTCACCGGCCCTCCCCTTCACCCTTGCGGGCGCGCAGTTCTTCGAGCTCGTGGCGCAGCAACGCCAGGTCGCGCGTGAGCGTGTGGTTCTCGAATCCGAGCCGCGACAGCTTGATGGACAGGTAGAGCAGCATCGCCACGGCGAACGCGAGCCCGAACGCGAACACCGTCGAGGCGGCGCCCATCATGCCGAGCAGGTCCGTGATCCAGACGAGCAGCGGCGTGGAGAAGCCGAGCACGGCGATCGCCGCGGTCGCGATCACCCACAGCAGCGAGTATTCCTCGGAGAGCCGGCGGCGGCGCACGAGGTCGAGGACGTAGAGCGCGAGCAGCACCGCGCCCACCGCCACGACGATCTGGGTTCTCGAGAGAAACGGCACGGGAGCCTCCGGGTCAGACGGGACGACGGATGAGCGCCATGAGCGACGCGAGCAGGTTCTTGTACGGGTAGTAGAGCTGCTTGCCGAGCGTGTAGAACGACTGCCCCGCGACGCGTTCGCGCATCACGACGGGCACCTCGACCAGGCGGAAGCCGTTCCGCGCGAACGTGATCAGCAGCGGCGCGTCCGGGAAGTCCTTCGGGAAGTCGTGCTGGCAGACCACCATGACCTTTCGCGCGTACGCCCGGAAGCCGGACGTGGTGTCGGTGATCGTCTTGCCCAGCGCCAGCTTGACCACGCCCGAGAACAGCAGCATGCCGAGGCGGCGGTTCAACGGCGCCTTGTAGCCGGTGCTCGTGACGTAGCGCGAGCCGATGGACACGTCGCAGCGGCCCTCCAGTACGGGCTCGAGCAGCACGTTCAGGTAGAGCGGGTCGTGCTGCCCGTCGGCGTCGAGCTGCACGCCGATGTCGTAGCCCTTCTCGACGGCGAAGCGGAAGCCCGTCTGCAGGGCTCCGCCCACCCCGAGGTTCACGGGGTGGCGCACCACGGGGACGCCGTGGGCGCGCGCGACGGCGCTCGTGGAATCACGTGATCCGTCGTCCACGATGAGGATGTCCACACCCGGCGCTTTCGACCGGACTTCGGCCAGCGTCCCGGGCAGGCTCTCTTCCTCGTTGTGGGCGGGAATGATCACCAGCACGCGTGGGGGTGACGTCATGCGGCTCTCCGGTATTCGAAGGTGCGAGCGAGCCGGTCCGCGACCGACACGACCGCATCGCGGACGCGCGGCAACCACGCGCCCGGCAGGGGGAGTGACGACACTTTCTCCAAATCGTAACGGTTGAGCAGGCCGAGCGCGAACACACCCAGCATGCTCGGCAGGACGAGCGCGAGCCGGATCGGCAGCGACCCGTGCACGCCGAGCTCGCGCTCGGCGAACAGCGTGAGGAGCAGGCTCGGCGCGAGCAGCAGCACGTTTCGCGCGACGGCGCCCAGCCGCTCGAACGTGCCCTCGGGCACGAGCGTGGACGCGAGGATCAGCGCGCCCGTGAACGACGCCGCGGCGCCGGCGAAGTTCGCCGCGCACGCGCCCATCGCACCGAACGCCTTCAGGAGCACGAAGTAGCCGGCGACCTCGGACAGCAGCTTCACGAGCGCCAGCGCGAACACGTAGCCCGGCCGGCGCGCGGCCTGGAACAGCATCGTGAGCGGCTGCTGTGCCGTGCGCGCGATCGGGACCAGCGCGAGCACGCGCAGCAGCGGGATGGCCGGCTCGAACAGCGGGCTGCCCACGATGCGCACGATCTCGTGCGCGTACACGAACAGCGTGAACGACAGCATGCAGGCGACCAGCTGCACCAGCCGGAACGCCTGGTCCACCACGTAGCGCAGCTTCTCGCGCTCGTCGCGGGCCACGATCTGCGTGAACGCCGGCAGCATCGCGGTCGGGATCGTGTGCACGAGTTCGACGAAGCGCTCGACCGTCTGGAACGCGAACGAGAAGTAGCCGAGCTGGGTGGCGTCGAGCACGGTGCCGAGCACGAGCTTGCCGAGGTTCTGGCCCGACAGGAACGACAGCCGCGCGCCGTAGAGCGGCAGGCAGTAGCGCACGATCGTCGAGAGCAGCCCCTGTTCGGCCGACGCGTCGCCGGGCGCCGCGGCCTGCGCTCGGCGCAGCACCCAGAGCGATCCCGCGAGCGTCGCGAGCGCCTGCACCGCGGTGAGCAGCGAGAACCCGAGCGCGAGCGCGTACAGGCCTTCGTGCCGCCACCACAGCCACGCCACGAGCGCGGTCTTGCCGAGGTTGAAGATGAGCGACAGCCCGCTCACCCACTCGAAGCGCTGCAGGCTGAAGAGCAGCGCGCGTCCCGTGGTCGCGAGCCCGTCCGTGGCCACGAACACCGCGAGCAGCGGCAGCAGCACCGCGAGTTCGGGGATGTGGTAGAAGGCCGCGAGCCGCGGCGTGATCACGAGCAGCACGCCGGTCGCGACGACGCCGAACGCGAGTTTGAGCCCGAGCGCGGTGAAGTACGCGCGCCCCAGCGCGCGCAGCCGGCCGTGCACCTGGTACTCCGCGCCGTAGCGTTCGAGGTACATCTCGAAGTTGCCGGTGAACGCCGTGACCAGGCTCACGACCGAGAACGCGAGCGTGAACATGCCGTACTTGGTCGGGCCCAGCCAGCGCGCCAGCAGCAGCGTGTACAGGATCGTCGAGGCGATCGCGATGCCCTTCTCGATCCCCAGGAAGAACGTGCCGCGGGTCAGGCTCTTGACGACTTCGCCGCGCTTCATGCGGCCTCCGCGGCGAGCGCGGCGTGCTCGCGCTCGAGGAAGCCGCGCAGGTGCGCGAGATGCGTGACGTCGGCGGGCAGCGGGCGGTTCGACGCCAGCAGCGCCGTCATGTCGGGGTGCGCGGCGTCGTAGCCGTGCATGCCCGCGACCGGGCGCGAGCCCATGAACGACGGCACGAGCAGCGCGCCCGGACGCAGCAGGAACACGTCCTCGCCGTACTCGCGGCGCGGGAACAACGCGCCCTCGCGCGCGAGGGTGTCGTCGTCGAGCCAGCGTCCCGCGGGCTCCGCGGCGAGCGCGGCGCGCACCGCGTCGCGGGCCGCGGGCGTGCGCCACCAGAAGCGCGCCATGGTCGAGTCGTAGAAGGCGACGTAGTCGCGGCCGCGCCGCAGCGGCAGCGCGTCCACGCGCGCCATGACGTCCACGCGTTCGTGCACGTCCACCATGCCGTGGTCGGAGCACAGGTAGAACCACACCGGGCGCCGGCTCGCAGCGAGCGCGCGCCGCACCCACGACTCGTAGCGCCCGAGCCGCTCGTGCACCGCGCCGCCGCGCGAGCCCTCGCGGTGCAGCAGCGCGTCGAGGTCGGCGGTGTACAGGAACAGCAGGTCGTGCTCGCCCGCGCCGAGCGCCTGCTCGAGCTGCGCGAACGCGTCGGTCTCGGGCGTGCGCCAGTTCCAGCCGCGCCAGCGGGCGCCGCGGCGTTCGAGCGTGTCCCAGAGCGATTCCACCGGCAGCCCGCCCGGCACGAAGATGTCGGCCTTCTCCGCGAGATCGAACTCGGCCAACTCGTGGACCGGCACTTCGTACAGGTTGAAGTAGCCGTGCACCGAGCGCGCGACCCGGCGCGTCAGCCACTGCGAGAACTTCCAGCTGCGGCGCACGCGCTGCGGCAGCCACGCGAGGCGCTCGAAGCCCGCGAACGGCGAGCGCTCGAGCCCGGCGCGGCGGTACATGAGCCAGCGGCCGTGCTCGGACGGCATGCGACCGGTGAACGCGGTGGGCAGCGCGCCCGAGGAGAACCCGAGCAGCGTGGCGATCTCGCGGCGGTGCGCGAGCTCGGCCGCGAAGCCGGGGCGCGCACCGGCCAGCGACCAGCCGAGCGCGTCCACGAACAGCACGACCATCACGGGCTTCACGCGGCCCCCGCGGTGCGCTGGCCGTCGAGCACGCGCTCGTCCCAGGCCCGCAGCACTTCGGCGCGCGCTTCGTCCCACTGCGCGGCCTGCGTCACGCCGAGCACGCGCAGCGCGCGCAGCGCACCCACCGGCAGCGCGGGGCGCGCGGGCGACGACGACGCGGCCGCCAGCAGCAGTACGCCGGCGCTGCCGTTCACGCGGTGCTGCGGCGTGCCCGCGAGCAGCGCGCGCAGCCGGCGCAACGCCGGTTCGGGCCGGCCGCTGCGCGGCGCGTGCTCGACCGCCTGCCGCAGCCGGCGGCGCAGCGGCGCGCGCGCGGCCACTTCGAGCGCGCGCTCCCACACGTCGCGACGCGGCTCGTCGCCGGTCAGCCACCAGACGGCGCACCAGCAGCGCACCACGGTGTGCCACTCGGCGCGCGCTTCGGCGCCCGCGAGCGGGTGCACCACGCCGGCCTTCCAGTCGAGCGCGGTCCGCCAGAGCCGCGGCAGGTGTTCCGCCGCATCGCCCCACTCCGTGGGCAGCACCGCCGCGAGCTGCGGCAGCACGTGTGCCGAGGCCCACGCGACGCGCCCGGCGGTGCCCTCGGGCAGTTCACCGCGCGCGAGGCACAGCACGGCCGCGAGGTCGGCCGCGCTCTTGAGCAGCGCGTGCCGGGCATGCAGGAGTTCGAGCGCACCCGCACCGGGGCGCGCCGACGCCGGCGCCGCGTCGAGCAGTTCGAACGCGCGGTTCTCGAGCAGCAGCCGCGCCTCCTCGAACGGCACGTCGGACACGTTCCAGCGCGGCAGCGCGCTCGTCACGCCGGGATCGCCCCACACCACGCGGCCGCAGCGCGCCAGTTCGATCGTGCCGGGCCGCGCGGGCTGGCGCGCGAGGTCGCCACGCGTCAGGAACGCCACCTCGAGCGGCGCCGCGCAGCCCAACGCCAGCAGCCGCGCCGCCAGGCCGGCCGTCGCCGCGCGGGCGCGGGCCGCACCGGCTTCGGCCGTGGAGGGGTCGCGCATGACCGCGTACAGGTCGAGGTCGGAGAGCGAGATCTCGCGGCCCTCGTGGACCACCCAGACCGCCTCGCCGTTCGCGTGGCTGCCCGAGAGCACGAGCGCTTCGAGCCCCTCACCCGCCCATTCGCGTGCGATCGCGAAGGCGGGCTCGAGCCGCGACAAAGCCGAAGAGCCCGCGGCCGTGTCCGCCGGCGACGCGGGCCCTCCGCGGGCTTGGGATTCGTCGTGCAAGGGGCTCGGCGCCATCGCCGACCTTCCTGGGCTTTCCGCGGCGTCCTGCCGGCGGGTCAGATCCGGCGGTAGATGAACTCGGGAATCTCGAGAACGCGACGGTTCAGCACGCTGCCCATGACGCGGGCACCGGCCTTGCGCAGCAGGTCGGCGGCGCGGGTGAGCACGGGGCGCTTGGTGCGGCCCGCCTGGACGACGAGCACGACACCGTCGGCGAGCGCGCCGAGCGCGGACGCGTCGGGCGCCTCGAGCACAGGCGGGCCGTCGAGGATCACCCAGTCGAACCCGGTGACCGCGGCGTCGAGCACCTGGCGGAGCATCGCGGGCTGGTAGAGCCCGGTGCGCCGGACGTCCTCCGGGCACGGCACGACGAACAGGTTGGCGCTCACCGCCGGCGGCTCGGCGCCACGCGGCGCGACCGACGGCGAAATGACCGCGCCGCGCACCGCGGCGTCCTGGTCGTAGGTGGGACGGCGCACGTTCACGTCCACGAGCACGGGGCGCACGCCGGGATCGCGGGCGAGCGCCTGCGCGAACTGCAGCGCGACCGTCGAGGTGCCTTCGCCGCCCTGCGGGCTCAGGAACATGAGCACGCGGGGATTGCGGTCGCGCAGCGCGGACTCGAGGCTCACGCGCAACGCCGCCATTTCGCGCAGCGTCTCGTCGTTCATCTCGACCGCTCCCAGCAACGGCAGCGGCCCCCCCTCGCCCACCGGGCGCGCGAGCGGCGCGCGTGCGGCCGGAGCCGGGGTGCCGTGAACGGGCGCGAGCGGTCCGACGGCGGCGCCGGCGGCTTCGCGGGCGGCTTCGGCCTTCTTGAGCGCGTCGAAAATGCGGGTCATGACCGGGCGACTCTCCTCTGGGGGACGATCAACCGCGCTTGCTGCGCCGTTCGGACAACGTGGCGAACACCGGGATCTCGAGGTACTCCTCGGCCTGACCCGCGGTGCGGACGGTCATGTCGAGACCATCGATGAAGAAGGCGAGACCGATGCCGACGACGAGGCTGAACGCGGGCGCGAGCGCCATGCGCACGTAGTCGCGCGTGTTCTGGGCCACGGCGATGCCCGCGGGATTCAGCAGCACGACGCTGCGCTCCTGCGAGGTGTTCGCGGTGATCTGCGCCTGGTCGCGCGCCTTGGCGAACTCGGCGTAGCGGTCGCGCAGGCTCTTGATCTCGGAGTCGAGGTCGTCGAGGTGGCGCTGGCTGCCGGGGATGAGCCCGAGCCGCGTACGCAGCGTGGCCAGGTCGCGGTCGTAGACCTCGAGGCGTGCCTGCAGCACCTCGATGCGCGAGCTGTACATGACGAGCCGCGCGTCCACTTCCTTGCGCAGCAGCGCCTGCAGCGTCTCGAGCGTCTCCATGGCGTTCTGGACTTCGGCCGATTCGTCGCGGTAGCGCTCGCGCAGCGTCGCGATGCGCGCCTGCTGCTCCATGATCTTCTGCTTCAACCCGACGAGCGCGGATTCGTTCGTGAACGGCATGCCGAGCGTGGGCAGGTCGATGTCGGGATTGCGCTGCAGGTCACGCATCGCCCGCAGCGTGCGGTTCGCCTCGGCGAGGTCGGCCGCGGCGTCGTTGCGCTTCTGCTCGATCGAACCGAGCTGGTTGCCCCACTCGCGCGCCTGGTCGCCGGCGTTCGTCACGCCGCTCGAGACCCCGATCTGCTGGCGCTCGACGAGCCGCTTCTCGATCTCGCCGTTCAGGCTGTCGAGCTTGGCGATGAAGAACGACTCGGGTTGGCCCAGCCGCTGGCGGTTCTGGCGGTACTCGACGTACGAGGTGAGCAGCGCGTCGCAGATCTGCTGCGCGACCTCGGCGTCGAGGTCGGTGTAGCCGATGCCGAGCACGTTGCTCTTGCCCATCACTTCGACGTCCACGGCGCCGTAGTTGATCTTGGGCGCCGGCCGGCCGGCCGCCTTCGCGCGCTCGTCGAGCAGCGCACGCGTGCGCTCCATGACGGGCGTGCTGCGCACGTTCGCGACTTCGCTCGCGAGCTCCTGTTCCCAGTCGCTGAACAGCTGGCGGCCCGGGTTCAGCGCGCTCTGGCGTTCGCCGCGGATCACGAGCACGCGGCCGGACGACGAGTACGTGGTCGGCGTGGTGAGCGAGATGGTCATCACCGTGGCCGTCACGACGACGAACAGGCCGATGATGAACCAGCGCCGCCGGAATAGGACGGCGAAGAACTCGCGCATCGTCGCCTGGCGGGCGGAGGTGTTCACCGGAGCGGCGGGACCGTGAGGCGTCGTCATGCGCTACTCCTTGACCACGCGCGTGACGAACACGCGGTCGAGATTGAACAGTTCCCAGCCGAGCAGGCCGGTGCTGACCGCCGGCGACAGCCCCGTGAACAGCGTCTGGAGGAACACGGTCAGGTTCCCGATGGACGTACGCGGCACGTACACGATGTCGAAGCGCGACACCGGCGCGTCCACGAACTCCTCGCCCTTCAGCGTGCGGTCGAGACGCACGCGCGACACGCGCACCGTGCGCGCGCCGTCACGATGGATCAGCAGCACGTGACCGCGGTTCGCATCGTCCTTCAGGCCGCCCGCGGCGGCGATCGCCTGCGTGAGCGTGAAGAACGGCCCGGTCGGGTACGAACCCGGGCGTTCGACGCGCCCGAGCACGTGCACCTGGTTGCTCGCGGTCGAGACCACCTCGACGGTCACGCGCGGCGAACGGAAGTCCGCCGACAGCAGCGACGTGATCGAGCGCTGCAGGTCCATCGGGGTCAGGCCGGCCGCGACCACGTCGCCGACCGGGTAGACCGTGATGCGGCCGTCGGAGCGCACCACCACTTCGTGCACGTTGTCGATGCTCGGATCGGACTTGGGACCGAGGTTGAGCGACAGCCGGTCACCGGGAACGATCCGGTATTCGGGAACGAGGCTCCAGTCCATGCCGAGGGTGTCGGACACCACCACGGGTGCGGGCGCCGCCGCCGCGGAGCTCGTCACGAGCGCCAGCGCGAGCAGGCAGGCGGGCATCATCCTGTGCACGAATCGAATCACGCGATCTCCCGGTTCTGGAAGGTTCGTGGCCGGTGAGTTCGAATGTGCCGGGTGGCGGGCACGCCGAGGGACTCGGCGGCTCGCAGGCTGGACCGGACGCATTCGGGCTCGATGGCCGAACCCGGCTTACTTCTCTGACGGTCGGGCTGGAATCTGGTGGGCCCTTCCCGAAGCAGTAGCAAGATGCGTCTGGGTCGTTCCTCCGCCTGCGACGATGAGGCCACCCCGGAGGGGGTGACACGGGGGCGAAAGTATAGGAGGAGGTTTTTCGGACTGTCAACGCTCGCCACTGCAGTGCCGTCACGGAGGACTGAACCGCAAGCCCCGTGCCGCCACCGTTCCGGGGTATCGGCCGCTGGAAGCCGGGATTCGAGCGTGAGTGTGGGGTCCACTCGGGGCCCCGCTGGGGCGGGATGCCCGATCCGGGCCCTCGGCCCGGGCCGGATGCCCCGGCCGGGGTGACGCCACCGGGCGCGAACGGCGCCGGGGGTGCCGGGCGCCGGGCCGGCGCAGGCGTCGGCCAGCGAGGGTGCCGCCCGGCGTCAGGCGCCGGGCTTCGCCTCCTGCAGGACCACGCTGATCGAACCGATCAGCACCTTGCTCTTCATGAGCACGGGCATGCGGCGCTCGTCGTCGGTCAGCCAGATCACGAGCCGGCCCTTGTTCTTGAAGATGCCGCCCGCCTTGAGCAGCGGCTCGATCACGACGCACTTGAACTTGCCCGCCGGGGTCTTGACGGTCTGGCGGCCCAGCACGCGCACTTCCATCGGCGCGCTCTTGCGGCTGGCGTGGTAGTCGAACACCACCGACCCGCCGAGCGGCAGCGCCTGGAAGCGCGTGTAGTAGAACGCCGAGAGCGCGTCCTGCACGTGCGGCGGCACTTCGTACGTCTGGCCGTTCTTGTAGCGCACCTGGCGGATGGACGGATCGAACCACAGCGTGTCGTTCGCCTTGAAGTGCCCCTCGTGGCGGTCTTCGAAGTAGCGCCACGAGAAGAGCGAATCGTGGTCCCAGAACGACTCGATGCGATTGCGCACCTTGTACATCTTGTCGAAGAACGAGTTCGACTCCGCGCGCGCGACCAGCCGCCAGACGGGCGTGCCGTTCCACTGCGTGACCTCGGGCACTTCGAGCCACGCCGAGCCGGCCTTGATGAAGCCGTACTGCACGCTGAAGCGCAGCGACTCCCCCGCCCGGAACGGGTGCGGCGACGCCGGCAGCACCTCGTGGTGATTGAGCGCGAGGTCGTTCGTGTCCGGCAGGTCGGTCTCGTCGGCGTGCACCGGGACGGCGGGTACGAGCAGCGCCGCGGTGAGCGCGAAGCGCAGCGTGGCGTTCGCGGCGAGCGAGCGGAGCAGCGTGAGCGGCGACGCGCGCCGCGCGGACGGGTCCTGCCGGGGAGTGAGGTTCATGCCTCTCCGTAATCGCAAGTCCGGTGCCGCGGCTCTCGCGGCGCATGGCGCGGCACTATGTGCGGCGTGCAAGGCCAAGTCAACGGCGCACTTGCCGGGCCACGGCGGCGCCCGTACGGGATGAGGAACGCCGCCGCCGCGGGCCGCGAGTGTGGCGAAGCGTGCGGCGGCGTGGCGCCCCGGTCACTCCTTCACCGGCCGGCGGCCGGGCGGAGTTCGAGGATCCGCACGCTCGGCGAGGCGAACGCCACGCGCGCCACGGTGGTGTCGCGCAGCGTCGGGCTGAGCCGCCCGCCCGCGAGCGCGTCGTCCCACCACACGTAGGTGGGCCAGGGCTTCGCGCGCAGGAACGCCAGATCGTCGGCGGTCATCGCCGAGTCCGCGAACACGGCGCGCTGCACCGCGTCGCGGTGCATCACCTCGCTCCACACCGGTGCGGGAATCGGCGGGCGGTCGCCGCTCGGGAAGAACGTCGCGCGGTAGAACACTTCGGCGAACCCGAGGAACAGCCGGCGTCCGCCGTGCACGAGGATCGGCTCGGTGCCCTGCGGCCGCAGCGGCTGCACGAACACCGCCTCGCGCGGCGAGCGCTCGCGGATCCAGCGCAGCGCGGCATCCTCGTCCGGCGTGTAGAGCGCGGCACGATCGGCGTGCGGCGTGTCCACCATGTCGCGCAGCGGGCGATGGTCGCCGAGGAAACCGAGCGTCGTGATCGCCGCGGTGCCCACGCCGCCGGCGACGAGCAGCGCCGTGGCGGCACGCGCCGGCCACGCCCCGTGGCGCCAGCGCTCGAACGTCGCGCCCGCGGCCGCCGCCGCGACCAGGAACATGGGATAGAACAGCTTCTCCTCGGCCTCGCCGGGCAGGTCGAAGCACAGGCAGGGCAGCACCAGCCCCACCATCATGCCGGTCCACAGTCCCCGCGCCCGCGCGGGCAGCGCGCGCCACGCGAGCCCCGCCAGCAGCAGCACGGCACCGCCGGCGATCACCGTTCCGGTGAGGTTGAGCCGCGACAGCGCGAGCAGCATGACCTTGTTGTCGCCGCCCACCGTGACCCGGTTCAGGTAGGGCTTCGCCAGCGCGAACCCCACCACGATCGGCAGGCCCAGGCGCAGCAGCGCACCCAGCGCGCCGCGCGCGTCGTCGCGCAGCCGCGGCAGCGCGCCGAGCAGCCCGCCCACGCCCAGCGCGATCGCGATCGAGAGCGCGGTGAGCGTGTGCCAGAACACGAGCAGCGCGGTGCCGAGTGCGTAGAGCAGCGTGGTGCGAGTGGACGGCGCGCGCCACAGCTCGAACGCGAGCGCGAGCAGGAACGCGCTCAGCGCGAGCGCGAAGTTGAACGCGGTCGGGGTCCACAGCCGTCCGAGCCACGTGGCCTGGAACATGGGGAAGTTCCACTGCAGCGCGATCAGCACGGTGTTCGCGTCGGACACCATCTGGCGCAGCACCGCCGGTCCGGAGGTCTCGCCCACCAGTCCCTGCGCGAGGAACAGCAGCGGCCCGGCGGGATTCACGCCCACGAACGCGACCACGGCGGACGCGAGCGCCGCGCGCGGCGCCAGGCCGATCGCGCGCGCGAGCACGTGCACCGCGGCGCCCCAGAGCAGCGCCGTCCACACGTTCAGCGAGGCCATGACGAGGAACGGATCGGCGTTCACCACCGGGCGGCACGCCACGAGGTACACGTGGAAGAACCACGGGTACGGCAGCGGGCCGCCGGCGAAGTGCGGGAACTCCACCGGCACCCCGGCACGCAGGATTTCGTTGAAGACCGCGGCGTGGAACCACGAATCGCTCCAGCGCGCGAGCCGCGGGTTGAGCAGTCCGAGCGCGACCACCGCCGCCAGCGCCACTCCCAGCCCGAGCGCGGCACGGTCCTCGGGCGCGGCCTTCCCCCACTCGGGCGGCTCGGGGCCGCGCACGGGCAGCGGCAGCGACAGCACCACCAGCGACAGCGCGGCGAGCGGCAGCGCGACGCCTTCGATCGGGCCGTGCGGCAGCCCCACCGCGAGCGCGGCCGCGCCCACGAGCGGCGGCGACAGCACGCCCGCGCCGAGCCACAACCACGCCGCGCCGCGGCGCTCGAACCCCGCCAGCCGGAGCAGCGCGAGCCCGGGCAGCAGGTTCACCAGCAGCACGCCGGCGGCGCCCTGCACGAGCGGCACGTGCAGCACGCGTGCGGCGAGCCAGGCCAGCGCCGGCAGCCAGCACCACAGCCACGGGGATCGGGAAGCGCTCATGGGATTCTCGAGCACGCGGACCGGTCGAAGGGGGCCGCGCGTGGGGTCTCGGTCGGGGAAGCAGGGCGCATCCGGTGCGCGGGACCGGGGAATGATAACCAAACCGCTCGCCCGCTGTCGCGCGCTTCCCCGCTCCGGCCCGGTCTCAGCGCCCCAGCGGCCAGTCGCGCTCGCTCAGCGCCCCACCCGGCGCCGGTCCCAGCGCGCCCAGCGCGAAGCGTTCGGGGCGCACGAACTCGGCCGCCAGTGCGGCGACTTCGTCGCGCGTCACCGCCAGCACCGCTTCGACGTGCGCCTCGGGCGGCGTGTAGCGGCCGGTGTACAGCTCCTGCCGCGCCATGTGCTCCATGCGGTTCGAGACGCTCTCCATGCCGATGATCACGCCGCCCTTGAGGTACATGCGGGCGGCCTCGACCTCGGCCTCGCTCGGGCCGTGCTCGGCCAGCGACTGGAGTTCGGCGCGCAGGAGCCGCAGCGCTTCACGGCCCTGCTCGGGGGCCACGCCCATCTGGATCGAGAGCAGGCCCGCGTCGGACAGGAAGCTGAGCCCCGAACCGACCGAGTACGCGAGCCCGGCTTCCTCGCGGATGCGCTGGAACAGCCGCGAACTCATGAGCCCGCCGAGCAGCGTGTTGAGCACACGCAGGCCGTAGCGGCGCGGGTCGGCGTAGGCCGGCGTGGGCGCGCCGAGCGCGAGGTAGAGCTGCTGCTCGTCGCGCTCCTCGTGCACGACCGACGGCGCGTGCGTCACCGGTGCGGCGTCGCGAACGGGCGCAGGCCCGGCGGGCGCGGAGAAATGGCGCTCCACCAGTTCGCGCACGTGGTCGGGGTCGAGCCCGCCGGCGGCGGCGAACACGAGCTCGTCGGCGCGGTAGCGGCTCGAGAAATGGTCCATGAGGTGCGAGCGCGTGAACGCGTCCACGCTCTCGACCGTGCCGAGGATCGGGCGGCCGAGCCCGTGGCCGCCGTACAGCTGGCGCGCGAGCAGTTCGTGGATCTTGTCGGACGGGTCGTCCTCGCAGGCGGCGATCTCCTGCTTGACGACCGACTTCTCGCGCTCGATCTCGCCCGCGTCGAAGCGCGAGCGGCAGGTGATGTCGGCGAGCACGTCCACGACCTGCGGCAGGTGCTCGGACAGCGCGCGCGCCTCGTAGCAGACGTGTTCGTGGTTGGTCCACGCGTCGAGGTGGCCGCCGAGACCTTCGAGGCTCGCGGCGATGCTGCGCGCGTCGCGCGACTCGGTGCCCTTGAACATCATGTGCTCGATGAAGTGCGCCATGCCCTGGTGCGCGTCGCTCTCGACCCGCGAGCCCGTGCGCACCCAGACGCCGGCCGCCACCGTGAGGCGGTCGGGCATCGGCTGCGTGAGCAGGGTGATGCCGGATTCGAGTCGGACCTTCTGGACGGGCGACGAAGCCATCGAGCGGGCTCTCCGGGGACCGGGACGGAACGCGAGGGCCGCACGCTGCCACCGCGGCGGCGGAAAGACAAACGGCGGGCGGCCGCGAGGGCCACCCGCCGTTCCGATGCGCGAAGCCTAGCGGCGGCGCGGTCCGCGATCGCGGTCGCGGCCCCGGTCACCACGGTCACGGTCGCCACGGTCACCCCGCGGCGCACGCTCCACGTAGCCTTCCGGCTGCGGCAGCAGGGCGCGGCGCGACAGCTTGACCTTGCCCTCCTTGTCCACGCCGATGACCTTGACCATCACCATGTCGCCGACGTTCAGCACGTCCTCGACACGCTCGGTGCGGCCCCAGTCGATCTCGGACACGTGCAGCAGGCCGTCGCGACCCGGCACGATCTCCACGAACGCGCCGAAGTTGACGATGCTGCGCACCTTGCCCTGGTAGACGCGGTCCACTTCCGGGTCCTCGGTGATGTTGCGGATGAGCTCTTCCGCACGGCGCCCGCCCTCGAGGTTCACGGCGGCGATGCGCACTTCACCGGTGTCCTGGATGTCGATCTGGCAACCGGTCTCCTCGGTGATCTTCTTGATCACCTTGCCGCCCGGCCCGATGACTTCGCGGATCTTGTCGGGGTGGATGTTCACGATCGTGATGCGCGGCGCGAACGGCGACATCTCCGGACGCGACGTCTCGAGGCACGCGGCCATCTTGTCGAGGATGAACAGGCGGCCCTTGTGCGCCTTCTCGAGCGCGTTCCGCATGATCTCGAACGAGATGCCGCCGATCTTGGTGTCCATCTGGAAGGCCGTGATGCCGTCGCGCGTGCCCGTGACCTTGAAGTCCATGTCGCCGAGGTGGTCTTCGACGCCGAGGATGTCGGTCAGCACGGCGACCTTGTCGCCTTCCTTGATCAGGCCCATGGCCACGCCCGCGACCGGAGCCTTGATCGGCACGCCGGCGTCCATCAGCGCCATCGAGGCGCCGCAGACCGACGCCATGGACGACGAGCCGTTCGACTCGAGGATGTCCGAGACGATGCGGATCGTGTACGGGAAGTGCGTGTCGGCCGGGATCACCGGCTCGACCGCGCGCTCGGCGAGGGCACCGTGGCCGATCTCGCGACGGCCCGGCCCGCGGATCGGGCGGGTCTCACCGACCGAGAACGGCGGGAAGTTGTAGTGCAGCATGTACGACTTCCACGACTGGCCCTCGAGCTCCTCGATGCGCTGCTCGTCGGCCTTCGTGCCCAGCGTCGTCACGACGAGCGCCTGCGTCTCGCCGCGCGTGAAGAGGCACGAGCCGTGCGTGCGCGGAAGCACGCCGACCTCGATCGAGATCGGGCGGATCGTGTCGCAGTCGCGGCCGTCCGAACGCACGCCCTGGTCGAGGATCATGCCGCGGAGCAGGTCGCGTTCGATCTCGTGGAGGATCTTGCCGATGTACGACGCCTTGTCGGCGTGCGACTCGGTGTACTTCGCCACGGCCTCGGACGTGATGATGTCGAGCTCTTCCTGGCGCGCTTCCTTGCCGGGAATGCGGATCGCGGCCTTGAGGCGCTCGGCGTACTCGCCACGCAGGGCGTGCTCGAGTTCGGCGACGTCCACCGCGGGAACGACCGGGCGCTTGGCCTTTCCGTGCAACTTCTGGAGCTCGTTCTGGACGGCGACGATGTTGCGGATGTGCTGCATCGCGAAGTCGAGCGCGGCGACCATGTCGGCCTCGCTCACCTCACGGCAACCGCCTTCGACCATGATGATGTCGTTCGCGGTGCCGGCCACGACGACGTCCATGTCGGACTCGTCGAGCTGCGCAAACGTCGGCATGCAGACGAACTGGCCCTCGACCCGCGCGACGCGCACGCCGGCGACGGGCTCGGGGAACGGGATGTCCGACAGCACCAGCGAACACGAGCCGCCGATGAGCGCGAGGACGTCCGCGTCGTGTTCCTGGTCGGACGAGACCACGGTCGCCATGACCTGGGTCTCGAACGGCCACTGCTTGCTCATGAGCGGGCGGATCGGACGATCGATCTGCCGCGAGCTGAGCGTTTCCTTCTCGGTCGGCCGGCCTTCACGCTTGAAGAACCCACCGGGGATCTTGCCCGCGGCGTACGTGCGCTCGCGGTAGTCGCAGGTGAGGGGCACGAAATCGATGCCCGGCTTGGCCGTCTTCGCGGCGCTGGAGGCGACCAGGACGACGGTGCCGCCGAGCTGGACGACGGCGGAACCGCCGGCGAGCTTGGCCCACTTGCCCGTGCTGATCGTGAGCTCCTTGCCACCGAGATCCACGCTTACCTTGTGCTCTGCCATTCTTAGCTCTTCCTGTGCTCTCGCATGTGACGACGACCCTCGTCGTCACGTCCACCCGGCCGGGCGTGCGGCGCCCGGTGGGTCGAGCAGGGACCTTCCCCGCTCTATCAGAAACGCGGCCCTTTGCGGGGGCCGCGTTCCCATGTCGCCAGGTGCTTCCTAGCGACGAAGTCCCAGTTCCTTGACGACCTTTCGGTAGCGATCCACCTTGGTCGCCTTCAGGTAGTCCAGCAGCCGGCGGCGCTGGCCCACCATGCGGAGCAGGCCCCGGCGCGACGCGTGATCGCGCTTGTGAACCTTGAAGTGCTCCGTGAGGTAGTTGATCTTCTCGGTCAAGAGCGCGATCTGGACTTCCGGGGAACCGGAATCACCTTCGTGCGTCTTGAACTTCTCGATGATGCCCTGCTTCTGCTCCTTCGTGAGCGTCACAGTGGCGATCTCCTGCCATGAGGTGGGAAGACGAGGCCCCGCGTCCGCGAGTGTCAGGTCTCGTCGGAGGGAGCGGAGTGATGCGGCGCCCGCTGGACCCCGAGGGGGTCGGAGCGACGCGGCAATCTAGCATCCGGCACCGTCGGGTTCAACGATTCAGGCTCGATCCGGCCCCGATGGCGGCGTTTTCTCCCGCCGGATGGCGAAAACGTCATGGCCATGCAAGGCAAATGGGGTTTTCGGGACCGCTTCAGCGCTCTTCGGGGGCGTTCGCCGGGTCCGCGAGGCGCACCCGGGTCTTCTCCACGTCGGCGGCGATGGCCGCGACGAGGGCGTCCCGGCCGTCGAACTTGAGCTCGGGCCGCAGCCATTCGACGAACTGCACCTCGACGTCGCGCCCGTACAGGTCGCCGTCCCAGTCGAGCAGGTGCACCTCGAGCGTACGCAGCTTGCCGTCGAAGGTCGGGCGGATCCCCACGCTCATCGCGCCGGCGCGCCAGACCTGCTCGCCCGCGATGCGCGCCCAGACGGCGTAGATCCCGAGCGCGGGCACGGCCTTCTCGTCGTGCAGCCGCAGGTTCGCCGTCGGCCAACCCAGCGTGCGCCCGATCTTGTCGCCGTGCACGACCAGCCCGACCAGCGAGTAGCGCCGCCCGAGCCAGCGCGCGGCGTCGCCCACCCGGCCCTCGGCCAGTGCCGCGCGGATGCGCGAACTGCTCACGATCTCGCCGTCTTCGCCGAGCAGGTCCACCGCCTCGACCGTGAAGCCGTGGCCGGCGCCGATCGCTCGCAGGCGTTCGACGTTGCCCGCGCGGCCGCGGCCGAGCGCGAAGTCGGCGCCCACTACCAGCACGCGCGGCGCGAACGGCCCGACCAGGTGGCGTTCGACGAACTCCTCGGGCGACAGCGCGGCCAGCTCGCGCGTGAACGGCAGCACGTGCAGTTCCACGCCCATGGCGGCGAGCCGTTCCTGCTTCTCGGGCAGCGGCGTGAGCGGTGCGATCGCGCGGAACTCCTTCGCGAGCACGATGTCGGGATGCGGGTCGAAACTGACCGCCACGCAGCGGCCGTCACCGGCCAGCGCGCGCGCGCGGTCGATCAGCGCGCGATGCCCGCGATGCAGTCCGTCGAACACCCCCACGGCCAAGACGCTCACTCCGGCCTCCCCTCGAGTACGGCCCACGGGAACACCACGTTCGGGCGCGCCTGCGCCTCGCGCGCGTCGCCCACCAGTTCGCCCAGCGCGAGCGCGCGGCCGGCGGCGTCGCGCAGCACGATCGAGCGCGGCCCGGCGCCGATCGGCGCGAGCCCGGCGGCCGCGGGGCGCAGCGGGATCGCCCGGCCGTGCCCGAGCAGCACCACCTCGTGCGCGTCGAGCACGACCGCGGGCAGCACGTCGAGCGCGCGGTGCAGGTCCACGCCCCAGTCGCGCAGCAGGCGGTCGCGATGCACGGTGGGATCGTCGCCCTCCGGCGCCGGCACGAGCGCGGCGTCGGGGCAGGCGTCCTCGACGCGCCAAGGCTCGCTCGCGAGCCGGCGCAGGCGCGACAGCGCCGCGCCGCATCCGAGCGCCTGCCCGAGGTCGTGCGCGAGCGTGCGCACGTACGTGCCGCCCGAGCAGCGCACCACGCAGTCGGCGTCCGGCAGTGCGAAGCGCGTCCACTCCCACGACTCGACCACGATCGTGCGCGGCTCGCGCTCGACCACCTCGCCGCGGCGCGCGAGGTCGTAGAGCCGCTCGCCCTTGTGCTTGAGCGCCGACACCATGGGCGGCACCTGGCGCTGCTCGCCGAGCATGCGCGCGGCGGCGGCGCGCACGTCGGGTTCGCCCGCGTGCACGGGATGCGTCGCGGCGACGTCGCCCGAAAGGTCCTGCGAGGTCGTGACCACGCCGAAGCGGATGCCGGCGTCGTAGGTCTTGAGCCCGCCCTGCCACACGGTCACGCAGCGCGTGGCCGCGCCGACGACCAGCACGAGCAGTCCGCTCGCGCCCGGATCGAGCGTGCCGAGGTGCCCGATCGCGCGCGTGCCCAGCACGCGGCGGGCGCGCGCCACGACGTCGTGCGACGTCATGCCGGCCGGCTTGTCCACCGGCAGCAGTCCCGCCCATTCGAGCGGCGCGGGGCGCGGCGGTCGCGCGGCCCGCGCGCCGCGTTCGGCGCGCTCGGACGCGGCGGTCATTCCGTGTCCTCGTCCTCCACCTGCTCGCCACGCTCGATCTTGCGCAGCAGGTCCTCGACACGCTGGCCGCGGTCGAGCGACTCGTCGTACAGGAAGCGCACTTCGGGCACTTCGCGCAGGCCGAGCCGGCTGCCGAGTTCGTGGCGCACGAAGCCCGCGGCGTGCTGCAGCGCCGCCATGCCGGCGGCACGGTGATCGGCGGGCCCGAGGATCGTGACGTAGATGCGCGCGAACGACAGGTCCTGCGTGACCTGCACGTCGGTCACGGTCACCGTCGAGGCGAGGCGCGGATCGCGCAGCTTCGTCTCGAGGATCTCCGCGACCTCGCGGCGCATGAGATGGGCGACTTTTTCCGGACGGATTCTCACTCGATCGTCTCCTGCCAGTCGGTGACCTGCGCGGCGTACTCCTGCTCGACGACCCGGCGTGCGCGATCGAGCAGTTCGCGCACGTGCCCGCTCTCACCCGAGACCACCGCGATCCCGAGCGCGGTGCGCTGCCACAGGTCCTGGAACTCGACCTCGGCGACGGCGGCGTGCAGCGCGAGCAGCCGGTCCTTGAGCGCGCGTACGACCTGCCGCTTGTCCTTCAGCGAGCGCGCGGCCGGAATGTGCAGCTCGACCCGGACCTTGCCGACGAACATCGCTTCCTCTCCCGCGTCGCCGCGGAAAACGAACGGCGGCGCGTCCGTGCGGGACGCGCCGCCTTCGGGATGGCGCTACAGCGTGCGGGCCAGCTCCTGGACCGTGAACGACTCGAGGCGATCGCCTTCCTGGATGTCGTTGTGGCCGTTGAGCGTGATGCCGCACTCGAAGCCCTGCAGCACTTCGCGGACGTCGTCCTTGAAGCGCTTGAGCATGTCCACCTTGCCGGTGAACACCGTTTCGCCCGCGCGCACGAGGCGGACCTGCTCGTTGCGCGAGATCTTGCCCGTGGACACCATGCAGCCGGCCACCACGGAGCCCTTCGACAGGCGGAACACCTGCCGCACCTCGGCGACGCCGAGGATGACTTCCTTGAGCTCGGGCTTGAGCATGCCCTCGAGCGCCTGCTTCACGTCCTCGACGGCCTTGTAGATGATGTCGTACAGGCGGATTTCGACCTTCTCGCGCTCCGCCAGCTCGCGCGCCTTGGCGTCCGGACGCACATGGAAGCCCACGATGATCGCGTCGGAAGCCGCGGCGAGCAGCACGTCGGACTCGGTGATCTGGCCGACGGCCTGACGGATGACGCGCACCGCGACTTCCGCGGTGCCGAGCTTCTGCAGCGATTCGGCGAGCGCTTCCACCGAGCCGTCCACGTCGCCCTTGATGAGCATCTTGAGCTCGTTCGGGCCGCCCTGCGACATCTGCGAGTGGAAGTCCACGAGCGAGACCGCCTTGGTCGAGCGGAACTCGTGCTCGCGGTGCAGCGCCGCGCGCTTGGTCGCGATCTCGCGCGCCTCGCGCTCGTCCTCGAGCGACACGAACAGGTCGCCGGCACCGGGTGTCGTGTTCCAGCCGAGCACTTCGACCGGCGTGGACGGCGGCGCCGACTTCACCGGCTGCATGCGCTCGTTGAACATGGCGCGGACGCGGCCGAAGTTCTGGCCGGCCACGAACGGGTCGCCGATGCTGAGCGTACCGCTCTGCACGAGCACCGACGCGACCACGCCGCGGCCCTGCTCGACGCGTGCTTCGAGCACGACGCCGCGCGCGCGACGGTCCGGATCGGCCTTCAGTTCGAGCAGCTCCGTGGACAGGAGGATCATGTCCAGGAGCTTGTCCATGTTGTGGCCCTTCTTGGCCGAGATCTCGACCGCGACGTACTTGCCGCCGAACTCCTCGACGACGACGCCGTGGCCGGCGAGCTCGGTCTTGATGCGCTGCGGGTCGGCGGCCGGGAGGTCGCACTTGTTGATCGCGACCACGATCGGCACGTTCGCGGCCTTCGCGTGATCGATGGCCTCGATCGTCTGCGGCATGACGCGATCGTCCGCGGCCACGACGAGCACGACGACGTCCGTCACCTGCGCGCCGCGGGCACGCATGGCGGTGAACGCCTCGTGACCGGGCGTGTCGAGGAAGCAGATCTTGCGGCCGTCGGGCAGCGTCACGTCGTACGCGCCGATGTGCTGCGTGATGCCGCCGGCCTCGCCCGCGATGACGTTGGTCTTGCGCACGTAGTCGAGCAGCGACGTCTTGCCGTGGTCCACGTGACCCATGACCGTGACGACGGGCGCGCGCGGACGCAGGCGCTCGGCGGGCACGGCTTCGGCCTCGGCGGCCGCCTCCTCGTCCTCGGCGAACTCCGACACGATCTCGACCGCGAAGCCGAACTCGTCGGCCACGGCCATCATGGAATCCTTGTCGAGGCGCTTGTTGAGCGTCGCCATGAGCCCCATGCGCATGCAGGTCATGATGACTTCCTGCGGCTTGACGTCCATCATGTTCGCCAGCTCGGCGACCGTGATGAACTCGGCGGCCTTCAGGACCTTCGCCTCTTCACCGGCGACCTCGGGACCGTCCTCGTCACGGCGGCGGTGCTTGCGCTTGCCGCCCTGGTCGAGGCTCGCGAGAGTCTTGCGGACGGACTCGGCCGCCTGCTTCTCGTCCACCCAGTTCTTCTTCTTCTTGCGGTCGCGACGGCGATTCTGCGAGTTCGGCCCGCCCGCGCTCGGGGCACTGGTGCCACCACCGCCCGCGAAGCCGCCGCCACCCGCGCCACCACCGGCACCGCCGGGGCCGCCACTCGGGCGCCCGCCACCGGACCAGCCGCCACCACCGCCCGGACGGCCACCGCCGCCGGGACCACCCGCACCACCGGGACCTCCGGGACGGCCGCCGCCGAACGACGGACGGCCACCGCCGGGCCCGCCACCGAAGCCCGGACGACCGCCGGGACCACCCGGGCCACCGGGGCCCTGGCGATGCGGCGGACGCGCCGGCGGCGGCGTGGTCGCACGCGGCGCACCGGTCGGGACGACCGGCTGCGGCGGGCGGTACACGACGGCCGAACCGGCGCCGGGCGGACGGTTGTACGGCAGTGCGGGGTTCTGCACGTCCATGGGGGAAGGCGGAGCGGCCGCGGCACGGGCACGATCGTCACGCGCGCGCTGCTCTTCCTTCTCCTTCTGCTGCACCACCTCGGAGCGCGCCGCGGCCTTCTCGGTCGCCATCTCCGAGCGCACCTTGTCCACCATCTCGATGGGCAGCGTGCTCATGTGGTTCTTCACTTCGACGCCGAGCTTGCGGGCGATCTGGATGATCACCTCGCTCGACATGCCGAGGTCCTTGGCGACCTCGTAGATGCGCAGCTTCTTGCCGGCCGGACTATTCGCCACGGTGCTCTCCTTCCGCGGCTTCGCGAGATGCGGGCGCCTCGGTGCCGTCGCCCGCCGCGAGTTCGTCCTCGCCGGCGGTCATTTCGGGCGTGAACTCCAGCTCACCCCCCGTGCTTTCGGGCTCGGCCTGCGGGTGCGCGGCCATGTACTCCTGCGCCGTCGCGAGCACCTTCTCGGCGGTCTTCTCGCCGATGCCCGGGATCTGCACGAGCTGCTCGAGCGGCGTCGCGACCAGTTCCTGCACGGTCTCGATGCCCGCCGAGATGAGCTTCTCGGTCGTGGCCTCGCCCAGGCCGAGCTGCTCGACCTCGATGCGGCTCGCCCGCTCGAGATCGTGGCGCTTCTTTTCTTCGCTCTTCGAGATGAGGTCGATCTTCCAGCCGGTCAGGCGCGCGGCGAGGCGCGCGTTCTGGCCGCCCTTGCCGATCGCCAGCGACAGCTGGTCGTCGGCCACCACGACCGCCATGCGGCCTTCGGCCTCGTGCACCTTCACGTCCATCACGCGGGCCGGCGACAGCGCGCGCGACACGAACACCGCCGGGTCGGCCGACCACGGCACGATGTCGATGCGCTCGCCGCCGAGTTCGCGCACGATGCTCTGCACGCGCGAACCCTTCAGGCCGACGCACGAGCCGACCGCGTCCACGCGCGGGTCCGTCGAGAACACCGAGATCTTCGAACGCGCTCCGGCTTCGCGCGAGACCGCCTTGACCTCGACGATGGCGTCGGCGATCTCGGGGACCTCGTTCTCGAACAGGCGCTTGAGGAAGTCCGGGTGCGTACGCGACATGATCACCTGCGGGCCCTTGGCGGACTTGTCCACGGAGATCACGACGGCGCGCACGTAGTCGCCCTGGCGGTGGTACGAGCGGGGAATCTGCTCGCGCGCCGGCAGCACGCCTTCGGAGAAGTCGAGCTTCACGATCACGTTGCCGCGGTCCACCTGCTGGACCACGCCGCGAACGAGCGTGCCGATCTTGTCCGAGTACTCCTTGAACACGCGGTCACGCTCCGCCTCGCGCACGCGCTGGATCAGCACCTGCTTGGCGGTCTGGATCGCGTTGCGGCCGAACTCGCTGATCGGCAGGGGAATGCGGATCACGTCGCCGACGGCCGCGTCGCTCTTGTGCGCGCGCGCCTTCTCGACGGTCCACTGGAACGCGGGATCCTCAACGGTGTCCACGACGGTCATGCGCAGCGCGCACTCGAGCTGGCCGCTCTTGTCGTTGAAGCGCACCTCGACGTCGGCGGTCAGGCCGTGCTTCTTGCGCACCGCGCTCGCGAGGCCCGTTTCGAGGGTCTCGATCAGCATCGCGCGGTCCACGCTCTTCTCGCGCGTGATCTGGCTGAGCGCATCCAGGATTTCGTTGTTCATCGAGCCCCTCCCCGCGGCTTCTGCGCGTGCTTCGGCTTCGCCGCCGTGCGGCCCGTGGTCTTCCGCAAGCCTTCCCACGGATCCACCACCAGGCGGGCCGACTTGATCTCGGCCCACTCGAACCAATGTTCTTCGTTCTCGTCGGTGCGTAGTCCAAGGCGGTCGTCGCCGGAAGCGAGCAGTGTCCCTTCCCAGCGCCGGCGCCCGTCTCGTGGTTCGTGCGTATTCAGCCCCACCTTCTGGCCGGCGTAACGCCGGACGTGCTCGGGCGTCCGGATCGGACGGTCGAGCCCCGGCGAACTCACCTCGAGGTGGTAGCTGCCGGGGATGGTCTGGTTCATGTCGAGGCAGTCCGACAGACGGCGGCTGAACCGCGCGCAGTCACCGACGCTCACGCCACCGGGCTTGTCGAGGAACACGCGGATCACGCGATGCCGGCCGGCGGACGCCAGTTCCACGTCCACGAGCTCGAACCCGTCCTCTTCGGCCAATGGCTGCGCCAGCTGCCGAACTTCTTCACGCACTTCCACTTTAGGCTCCCGCGAAAGACAAAAAATGGAGTGGTCGCACCTGCCCCACTCCTGCGCGGCAAACTACTCGATGGAGCCGTCCCGGGGCAAGTCGGGGCCCCGGGGGCGGAAGGCGGCCGCGTTCACGGCCGGGCGAGCACGCTCCGGTAGGCGATCCACTCGATCACCCGTCCGACCTCGGCCAGGCTGGCCGCGCTGACCTGGTCGGGGGTGTCCCGGTGGGTGTGCCAGGCGGGGTAGTCGAAGTCGATCAGGTCCACGGTCGGCAGGCCGGCATCCAGCAGGGGCACGTGGTCGTCGATGATGGACCACTTGGCCTCGTCGTGGAACGAGCGGGCCCCGGTGGCGCGGGCCGCCTCGGCCACCAGTTCGGTCAGGTTGGTCGCCCGGGCGACCGAGTTCTGCTCGTGGAACACCTGCAGGTCCCGGTCGCCGATCATGTCGAGCAGGAACCCCGCCACGGGCCGGGCCGGGTCGCCGGGCTTCGGCAGCCGGGCGGCGTAGCCGCGCGAGCCGAGGCAGAACTCCTCGGGGCGGTCGTTCGTGCCGAGGTCCTCGCCGTCGAAGAACACGAGGTCCACGCCCACCGGCGGCGGCGCCGACTTCATGAGCTCGGCCAGCTCGAGCAGCACCGCGACACCCGAGGCGCCGTCGTTGGCGCCGGGCACGGGCACGTTCGCGTAGGCCGGGTCCGGGTCGCGGTCGCACCACGGGCGCGAGTCGTAGTGGGCGCAGAACAGGATCCGCCGCCCGCCCTCGGGACCGAAGCGCGCGATCACGTTGGTGAGCGGCACCTCGCGCCCGAGCGCCGAGTCGGAGAACGCCTGGCGCTCCACGCGCCCGCCGCAGCGCGCCGCCTCGGCCGCGATCCAGTCGAGCACCTGCGCGTGCGCCGGCGTGCCGACCACGCGCGGGCCCGCGTCGCACTGCCGCTTCACGCGCGCGAGCGCGCGCTCGCCGTTGACGTTCGACTTGCCGGCGCAGGACACCGGCAGCGCGAGGCCCAGCAGCATCGCGGCGAGGAGGAGTGGTCGCATGGTCAGAAGGAGAACTGCGCGCGCACTTCGACGCGCACGGAACGCCGCACGATGCCGCTCGCACGGTTGTTGTTGTGGTTGAAGCCGAGCACCGCGCTGCCCGTGACGTTCGAGCTGAAGCCGTACGAGCCGGTGCCGGTGACCGAAAGCCGCGTCTCGTCGCGCAGCTGGCCCGAGCCGACGCTGTTCGCGTAGCGCGTCTCGCCCTTGGTGTGCGAGTAGATGGTGGCCAGCTGCATGCTGACGCTGCTGCGCACCGTGCTGGTCTTGCCGAGGAACGTGACCTTCTGGCCCTGCGAGTACGAGCGGCTCAGGGTGAAGTTCACGTCGCTGTTCGTCTCCACCGAGCTCGACGTGCCGAACTGGTGCACGAGCCGCTCGGTGCTGCGCCGGTTCACGCCGAGATCCGCCTGGATCCCGTTCTTGAACCCGCCCCGGAGCGCGAGCAGCGGATGGAAGTCGCTCGACTTCAGCTCGCCGGTGAGCGAGTCGCGGCGCACCTGGTAGTCGTGCGAGCGCGACACGCTCCACGCCGTGCGGATGTTGGGGTTCTGCAGGAACCGCGTCAGCTTGATGGCCTGCGCCACGCGGCCGTAGTCCACTTCGACGTCGGGGAAACGCACGTCCGAAGTGCGCGACAGCACGCCGTTGTTCTCCCCCGTGCGGTCGCCGTAGCTGAAGCGCAGCATGAGCTGGCTGCCGTACACCACGGGAATGCGCGTGCGCGCGTTCGTGCGCCAGTCGAGCCCGGTCTGCGAGTTGTTGCCGGGCGCGGCGGCGACGCCGCTCGTGTCGGAGAAGCCCGGGTCCTCCGCGAGCCCGACCAGGTACAGGAAGCTGGGCGTGCCGCGCAGCCGCGAGTAGCTGCTCGAGCGGGAGAGCTGCAGGTCGGTCTGCACGTTGCCCACGCGCGCCACGAAATCGCGCCAGCCGAGCGCGGGCCCGCGCGGCTTCGTGCGGGCGCCGGTGGAATCGGGCTTCGCGGGCGTCACCGCGGGCGCGGGGCGGCGGTTCAGCAGGCCGTCGAACGGGAAGTCCCAGTTCATCTGGATGTTCTGGCCGTTGTTGACCGCGCGCACCGACAGGTTCGGCGAGGTGATGTCGTTCTGCTGCGAGAAGTTCGAACCCCAGTTGAGGCTGGGCCGCAGCCACGGACCGCGCTGCAGCGCGTAGCGCGACGTGAAGTTCTGGCGCCACGACGTAAGCCGGCCGAAGTTCACGAACCCGATGTGGTCGAGCGGCACGTTGTCCAGGCTGAGCGCGCGCTGGCCTTCGATGTGGTGCGTGATCAGGTCCACCGGCCGCGTGTCCGCGCCGAACCCGAGCGTGGCCTGCCGGCCCTTCAGGTTGCTGCTCGGCACGAGGTCGCCCGACCCGTCGGTGGCGCGGGTGAACGACTCGCTCTTGCTGGAGCTCACCTGGTAGTTCCAGTACACGCGCTCGGGCAGCGGGTAGAACTTCGCCTTCGAGAGCGGCATGCCGATGGGCAGCAGCTGCCGGGGCGCGACGCCCCAGTTGACGCCCGCGTTCGTGGTCGAACTGCTCGACACCGCGCTCGGGGTGCGCGAATCGGTCTCGGAGCGGCTGATGTTCGCGGTCAGCCCGGCGACCGTGTACTTGAGCAGCGGGTGCGTGCGCTCGCTCCACGCGCGCGTGTACGACGTCGAGATGCTGCGCGACTCCGAGCGCGTCTCGCTCGCGGCCTGCTGCTCGCCGGTGCGCACCACGTCGTCGCCCGCCGAGAAGCGCGGCTTGGACGAGTTGCGGTTGTAGGCGACCGACACGGGCAGCGTGATGCCCGTCCCCTCGAAGAACCGGTGCGTGTCGAACTGCGTGGTCGCCTGCAGCTGCGTGCTGCGGCTGCCCGTTCCGCGCGCTTCGCCGACGCTGAGGAAGTTCTCGTCGCGCGAGTTCCACGACACGTTGTACGACAGCAGGTTCGCCATGCGGCCGTTCACGAGCAGGCGGTTCGCGTAACCGACGTCCTTCTTCACGTCGGTCGCCCGCACCTCGTCGAACCACAGGCGCCCGCTCGGGTAGACGCGGCCGCCCGCGGGATTCGCGTTGATCACGCCGAACGAGATGCGGCGAAGGCGCGTGAACGACGGCCGGCCCACGATGATCACGGAGTCGCCCGCGCTGCCGAACGGCACGCGCAGCGGCTGGGTGATCACCGACGGCTGGGTGAGCTTGAAGTTCGAGATCTCCTCGAGCACCACGCGGCTCTCCTGCCAGTCGATCGCGCGCGCGACCGAGGAACGCGGCATGCGGCGCTTGATCTCGTAGTAGTTGAGGCCGCGCTCGTCCGACGCGAAGCGCACGAAGTAGAAGAGCGACGTGTCCGCCGCCGCGTCGTAGCCGGACACCTCGTAGCTCGAGGCGTACCAGCGGAGCGCGCCGTAGCGCGTGTAGTTCTCCTCGAGCGAGAACGAGCGGTAGGCCTCGAGCGTGTCGGGGCCGAGGTTCGTGAACTCGAGCGAGATGGACTGCTCGCGCCGGGTGAGCGCCTGGTTGCCGTTGCGCGTCTCGCCCGGGTCGAACGGCGGCACGTACACGTCGGCGTCGTCGAGCGAGTTGACCGCGTTCAGCGTCATCGTGGTCTGGCGGCCCTGCTGCTCGTCGGAAAGCTCGACCGCCAGCCAGCGGCTGCCCACGATCTCGACGCCGCCGAGCAGCAGCAGCGGCCGCTGCACGGCCGCGGTCTTGGGTTCGGCCTCCTCGAGGCCCTCGACCCAGACGCGCACGTGACGCGCCAGCGTGAGGTCGGGCGAACCGAACTGCACGCGCAGGCTGTCGGAGATCGGGATGCGGTAACGGCGCCAGCCGTTGTCGTCGTTCACGCTCGCACGCGACGAGAAGTCGCGATGCACGTCGGTCATGAGGTAGCGCTGGCTCGAGTCCGCGAGCGGGATCGTGTACTCGAAGTAGTGCTCGGCGCGGTCGAGGTTGTCGTTGCCGTTCAGGTCCTCGGTGTCCGGGTACGGCGCGAGCCGGTAGTTGTCCTCGGTGCCGTTCGTGTACTGGAACTTGCGCGGGTCGATGTCTTCCTTGTCGTTGTCCGGATCGCGGTAGTTGTCGCCTTCGGGATCGCCTTCGCTCGCGGTGAGCAGGTCGGCCAGCGGCAGCTGCTCGGCGGTGCGCCGCACGCCGTCCACGCCGGTGTCCTCGTCCTTGTCGGACGTGACCGTGAGCTGGTTGTCGCGCGGCGGACGGTCCTCGGTGTTCAGCACGCCGTCGGGCAGGCGGTTCGGCGCGCGCATCTGGTCCTCGCTCACCACGCCGAGGTCCACGTGCAGCAGCACGCGCTTGTCGTTCGCGCGCACGAGGTCGTGCGGAACCGCGGGATCGTGGCGGTCGCGGAAATCGTTCACCCAGATCTCGAGGAACTGCGAGCGCGACAGGTCCACGCCCTGCGGATCGAGCACGTACGTGAGACCGGCCCACAGCGAGTCGCGCAACCCCGGATCGTCGCGCATGGCCTCGGGCACCTGCGGCACCGACAGCGCGAGCGCCTGCCGCGGGTTCTTCGCGCCCTGCGCGTCGGTGAGCGTGGGCTTGAGGTCGCGCTCGTGCACGTAGTTCGGCGGCATGTACCAGTGCAGCTCGGCGTTCCGCTGCCCGGGCAGGTCGAGGAAGCTGTCCGTGACGATCGCGCGCCCCGACGCGTCCACGACCCGCGCGCGCGTCGGCACGCTCATCGGGTGCCAGCGGTCGGCCGTGAGCGACAGCGACACGGCGTCGCGCACGCCTTCCATGTCGTCCACGAACACTTCGTTGCGCGTGTTCGGGTTCGGGAACGACGCGCCCACTTCGGCCTGCAGGTTGAACTCCGACGGCGCGCTCGTGCGCACGCCGGGGAGCGCGTCCACCGCGCGCGTCAGGAACGACGGATGGAAGCGCCATTCCGAGTTCAGGTCGGTGATGAGCGTACGCGACGGTTCTTCGCCCAGTCGCGGCCGCTGGTCCTGCGCGCCCTTGGATTCGTACAGGAACGCGCCGCCCAGGCTGCGGTCGCGGCCCTCAAGCCGGAACGCCGAGCCGATCAGCGTCTTTCCCGCCTGCTGGAACAGCGGCGCGTACGAGTAGTCGATGCTCAGCTGGTCGGTGGGCCCGAGGCCGCGGATGAGCGTGATCTGCCCGGTGTCGTAGTCGATCCGGTAGTCGCGGTCGCGCGTCCAGCGCTCGCCGTTCACCGTGACGACTTCCGAGCCCTCGAGCAGGCTGCCGCGCTGCAGGTTGATGTTGCCGCCGGAACGCTGCGCCGCGAAGTCCGACACGAGGTAGAAGCGGGCGTCCTGGTTCGGGTTGATCGAGTACTTGTCGTACACGCCCGAGTTCGGGGCGTTCGTGGTGCCGGCCTCGCCCGTCAGGTTCACGCGGCGGTTCGCGTTCGCGTCCATGAGCTGGTCGAAGAACTGCGGATCCGCGGCGGTGACGCGGGGCGCGAACGGCCGCGGGTCGGGGATCCACAGCACGCCGTTCGCGTAGTCCACGTACGCGCGCGCGCCCGACGAGCGGCCGGTGCCGTCCACCTTCTCGTCGTGGCCTTCGACCGGCGTGGCGTTCGACTCGTCCCACTTGTCGAGGCCGAGCACCTCGATGAAGTTGACGCGGGTGCCGCCGGGACCGTCGGTGTACTGCACCGGCGGCACGTCGCGCCCGAGCTGCACGGTGAGCGTGAAGCTCTTCGGGTCGATGCCGTAGCCGCCGAGCGCGTAGAAGTTCTTCATCTCGAGCTCGCGCACCCGGTCGAACGCCGCGGTCGTGTCGAACGCCGTGCGGGTGAGATCGCCGGCGTTCGCGGGCGCGAGCAGTTCGCGCGGGGAGCGCAGCATCTTGAGCGTCGTGTAGGCCGAGTCCGCGCCCGCCGACGGCCCCAGCCGCTCGCCGCCGACCAACAGCGCGGCGCCGATCGCGGTGCCGGTCGCGAGGTTCACGGGCGTCGCCCGGTAGGCCGCGGCCAGGCACATGTTGCTGTTCGTGGGCATCGGCTGCTTGAGCCGGATGATCTTGTACCGGAACCCGTTCGAGAACGTGTAGAAGTCCGGCAGGATCTCGTAGTCCACGAGCGGCGTGAGCTGGTCGAAGTTGCCGCGGTAGCCGGCCGTGTCCGCGGGCGTGGCGCCGAGCACGCCCTGCATCATGGCCCCGGTCGGGTCCACCATGGCCTTGCCCTTGAGCGGATTCGTGTCGTTGCTGTTGATGCGGTCGTCGCGGTAGATGCGGATGTCGGCGTCGTCGATGTTCCACGCGCCGTACTGCGGGTCGTACAGCAGGAAGTACTGGCCCTTGATCCAGTCCACGTCCGCGATGGTCTGCGTGCTGCGCGTGGAACCGCCGCTGTACGAGGCGCGCTCCGAACGTCCCTCCTGCTTCGACGCGAGCGCCGTGAAGTCGAGCGGACCGAAGCGGGTGGCGACCTTGACGCCGAACAGGCCTTCGTTGCGCCCCGAGTACGACACGTACTGCGTGCCGGGCAGCGCGAGGCTCGTGTTGCCGAGGTCGAGCGCCTGCACGAGGTCGTCTTCGTCGCCGCGATAGTTGATCGCGATGCGGTTCGCGAGCGGGATCTGGTTGGCCGAGTTCTGCAGCAGGTTGACCTTCACCCGGTCCGACAGCTGGCCTTCGAGCCGGATGTCGAGGTCCTGCTGCATGTCGAGCGAAGGGAACAGCGACTTGCGCTGCCCGAGCACCGTGGTCTGCTGGTTCGTCCAGTTGCTCTGGCCCGAGAGCCGGATGCTCTCCGAGCCCGACACGTTCAGTGCGGGCCCGCCGGGCCCCAGGATGCTGGTCGCGAAGCTCGGCAGCTGCACCGGCAGCGCAAGCTGCAGGCCCTGCCGCGCCACGGGCGTGTTGCCGGCGCCGAGCGAGTTCAGGTCGCGGCGCGAACGTTCCTGCCAGCGTTGCAGGAAACCCTGCTGCATGGTGGTCGGCGCGAACTGGGTGAGCGACTGCCGGTAGGCGTTGCCGAGCCGGATGTCGCCGACCTCGACCGCCACGGACCACTGGCCGGAGTCGGGCTCGACCCGGGTGCGCACCTTGCGGGGGTCCACCTGCGGGTTGAGCTTGAGCCCGGCCGGTCCCATGCCGAACGCCGGCAGCCCGCGGCGCACGAACGTGCGCTCGAGCGCCAGTCGCGGGCCGGGCTTCCAGACCGGCGGCAGGGTGTCGGCGGCCACGGGCTTCGGCTTGTGGCGCCCCAGACCCTTCAACCCGGGCAAGGCGTTCAATCCGGGGATCCCGGAGATCCCCATCAGGAACGCGAGCACCGGTACGGCGAGCACATTGAGCATGGTCGGGTCGGGAGCGCGGACGGGGAGGGGTGCGACGGGAGCGCGGACCGTATCAGCCGCTTCCGGCGGCGGTCAAAGAGTTTGCCCTCGCTTGCCCGGGTCCTCCCTCGCCCGCTCGGTCCGGCCGCCGGCTGGGTGTTTCGACCCTCCGCAGGCTAGCGGTCCGCGGGGGGTACGAGTAGATTGCGCCACCGTGCGCATTCTCTCGTGGTACATCCTCCGCCAGCATCTGGTTCCGTTTCTCCTCGGCCTCGGCGTCGTCACGTTCCTGTTCCAGATGGACGCCCTGTTCCAGTACCTCGACCTCGTGCTCAACCGCGGGGTGCCGGTCTGGGCCGTGGTCCAGATGTTCGTGCTCTCGCTCGGCTTCGTGGCCGTGCTCTCGGTGCCCTGCGCCGTGCTCGTGGCCGAGCTCATGGTGTTCGGCCGGCTGAGCCAGGACAACGAGATCACCGCCCTGCGCGCGAGCGGCGTGCACCTGTTCCGGGCGATCATCCCGTCGCTGCTCGCCTCGGTCGTGCTCGCGATCGGGCTGACGCTGTTCAACAACCACGTGTATCCCGAGGTCAACCACGCGTTCGCGAACCTGCTCGTGGACATCCAGCGCATGCGTCCGACCGTGCGGCTGCAGGAAGGCGTGTTCATCACCGACCTGCCCGGCTACAACCTGCTCGTGCAGTCGGTGAACAGCCGCACCAGCGAAATGCGCGGCGTCACGATCTACCAGCTCAACAACGGCGCCACCCCGACCACGATCCTCGCGAAGACCGGCAAGCTCACGTACACGCCCGACGGCCGCACGGCCGTGCTCGAGCTGCGTGACGGCGAGATCCACGAGATCCCGCCCGGCGGCGACGGACCGCGCGTGTACCACAAGCTGCGTTTCGAGCAGCACAAGATCTTCATCCAGGACGCGGGCGGCATGCTCGACCGCACGGTGCGGAACTCGCGCAGCGACCGCGAGAAGAGCGCCCGGCTGCTGCTCGACGAGCGCAAGCAGATCCTCGACCAGTACGACCGCTCGCTCGCGGTGCGGCTCGACCGCTTCCGTTCGCTCGGCGTGACGGAGCGCGACCTCGAGGCGCTGGCGCCCGAGCGCGCGCCGCTCGCCCACCGGCCGGCGCTGTGGTGGGCCGCGCTCACGCACAAGGGCTGGGCGCTCGCGCCGGTCGCGAAGAAGGTGCCCGCGCTCGCGATGGACGTGGACCTGTGGAGGCTCGAGAGCGAATCGCTGCGCAAGCGCATCGCGTCGCTGTCGGTCGAGATCCACAAGAAGTTCGCGCTGCCCGCCGCGTGCGTGGTGTTCGTGCTGATCGGCGCGCCGATCGGCATGCGGGTCAAGCGCGCCGGCCCGGCGGTCGCGTTCCTGTCCATCGGGTTCTTCCTGCTCTACTACGTCTGCCTCGTCGGCGGCGAGGAACTCGCGGACCGGCTGCTGCTGCCCGCGTGGCTCGCGATCTGGCTGGCGAACATCCTGCTCGGGCTGCTCGGCGTGGACCTGACCGCGCGCGCCTGCGACGTGCGGCTGCCGTGGCACGCGCGGTTCGTGCACGCGCGCGTGCCGCGCGGCGCCGACCCGAGCGGCCGGCGGCCCGCCACCGGAGCGGCGACGTGAGGATCCTCGACCGCTACCTGCTGCGGGAGTTCGTGACCTACCTCACGCTCGGGCTGGTGGGCTTCATCGTGATCTACGCCGTCGTGGATGTGATCGAGAAGCTCGGCAGCTTCCTCGACCATCGCGCCACGTTCGTGCTCATCGCGACCTACTACGCGAACCTGGTGCCCAAGATCGTGGTGCAGATGATGCCCGTGGCGCTGCTGCTCGCCACGTTCCTCGCGCTCGGGCAGCTCAACAAGTTCGGCGAGCTCACCGCGATGCGCGCGGCGGGCATCTCGATCGTGCGCATCCTGGTGCCGGTGTTCGGCGTCGCGGCCGTGTGCGCGGTCGCCACGCTGCTGCTGTCGGAGTTCGTCGTGCCCCGCGCGGCACGCGAGTGCAACGACATCCTCAACCGGCGCATCCAGCAGATGCAGAACCTGCGCGGCATCGAGCGCACCGACCTCACCTACCTCGGGCAGGGCGGCCGCATCTGGTACATGCGGCTGTACATCGTGCCCGAGCGCCGCATGCACGAGGTGACGCTGCAGGAGTTCAAGCAGGGCGTGCTCGTGCGCCGCATCGACGCGTCCGAAGCCACGTGGGACGGCTCGCGCTGGGTGTTCGTGTCCGGCGTGAAGCGCACGTTCGACGCGGGCGGCCGCGAGATCGCCGAGTCGTTCCCGCGGCTCGCGGTCGGCGGGCTCGCCGAATCGCCCGAGGACTTCTCGCGCGACGACATTCGGCCCGAAGAGATGAACTGGTTCGAGCTGTCCGCCTACATCCAGCGCCTGCGTTCGAGCGGCGCGCGGGTGGCGAACTACCTCGTGGACCTGCACATGAAGCTCGCGTTCCCGGTGATCTGCGTGGTCGTCGTGCTGATCGGCGGCGCGCTCGCGACCCGGCTGCGCATGCAGAGCGCGGCGCTCGGGTTCGGCCTGTCCATAGCGATCGCGATCCTGTACTACGCGGTCATGCGCGCGGGGCAGGCGCTCGGGCACAACGGCGCGATGCCGCCGTACCTCGCCGCGTGGATGGGCGACGCGATCTTCGGAGCGGTCGGGCTGTGGATGCTGCGCCTCGCGCAGAAGTCGTGAGCCGCACCGCGCCGCGTCAGAGCGACGCGACGTGGTCGAGCCGGTCGAGCGTCGCGCACCACTCCACGTCGCGCACGAACTCGGCCCCGAGCGAACACAGGTAGCGCGCGTGCGGCGCGCCCTCGACGCGCGCGCGCACGCCGGATGCGTCGGCCGGAGCGGCGGCGGCCGCCTCGACCGCCGCCTCGCCCTCGAGCTCGGCCCCCGCGGCCGCGAGCGCACGGCAGAGCCAGCCCGCGAACGCGGCGTCCTCGTGCGAGAAGCGCCCGAGCGTGCCCGCGCAGCAGATCTCGACGCCGGCCTCCCCGCCGTCGCGCAGCAGCAGTCGCCGCAGCGCGGACGCGTTGACGAACGCGCCCAGCAGCACGCGGTCGCAGCGCTCCAGCGCGAGCATCGCGCGCGAGCCGTTCGTGGACGCGAACGCGAGCGTCCGCCCGCCCACCACGTCCGGGCCGTACTCGAACGGCGAGTTGCCGAGGTCGAAGCCCGCGACGATGCGGCCGTCGCGCTCGCCGCACGCGAGCGTGCCCGGCGTCGCGTCGCGGAACCGCAGCGCCTCGGCGGTCTCGGCGAACGGCACGATGCGCGCGGCACCGTGCGCCGAAGCGGCGGTCAGCGTGCTCGTGGCGCGCAGCACGTCCACCGCGACGCCGACGAAACCGGGTCCACCCGCACTGCCGCGCGGCGGCGGCGTCAGGTGGACCCGGACTTTCATCGGCGTGGTGCTCCCGGCGCTCAGGCCTTCGCGGCCGCCTTCGCCGCTTCGAGCTCCTTGAAGAGCTCCTCGACGAAGCGCGTGTCGATCTTGCCGGCGCGGAAGCGCGGGTGGCGCAGCGTGATCCGGTGGAACGGGATCGTGGTCTTGATGCCTTCGACCACCATCTCCTCGAGCGCCAGCTCGGCGCGGCGGATCGCCTCGGCGCGCGTGGCGCCGTACGCGATCAGCTTGCCGATCATCGAGTCGTAGTACGGCGGGATCGAATAGCCGCCGTACACGTGGCTGTCCACGCGGATGCCGGGCCCACCGGGCTTGTGCCAGTACGTGACCTGTCCCGGGCTGGGCCGGAAGTTGTGCTCGAAGTCCTCGGCGTTGATGCGGCATTCGATCGCGTGACCGAGGATCTTCACGTCCTTCTGGCGGAACGACATCTTCTCGCCCGCCGCGACGCGCAGCTGCTCCTTGACCAGGTCGATGCCCGTGACCTCTTCCGTCACCGGGTGCTCGACCTGGATGCGCGTGTTCATCTCCATGAAGTAGAAGCTGCCGTCGGCGTCGTAGAGGAACTCCATCGTGCCGGCGTTGCGGTACGAGATGCTCGCGGCGCCCTTCGAGGCCAGCGCGCCGATCTTGTCGCGCTGTTCCGGCGTCAGGATCGAACTTGGCGCCTCCTCGATCAGCTTCTGGTGATTGCGCTGCACCGAGCATTCGCGCTCGCCGAGGTGCACGACGTTGCCCTGCCCGTCGCCGAACAGCTGGAACTCGATGTGGCGCGGCTGGACGATGTACTTCTCGACGTAGACGGCGCTGTTGTTGAACGCGGCACCGGCCTCCGCCTGCGCGATGCCGAAGCCCGCGCGCAGCTGGCGTTCGTCCCACGCGATGCGCATGCCGCGGCCACCGCCGCCGGCGCTCGCCTTCACGATCACCGGGAAGCCGATGGACTTGGCGATCTCGACGGCCTCGTCCACGCTCTCGATAATGCCGTCGGAGCCCGGCACCATGGGCAGCCCGGCGGCCTTCATGGTGCGCTTGGCCTCGGCCTTGTCACCCATGCGGCGGATCATCTCGGGGCTCGGGCCGATGAACGTGAACCCGCTCGCGCCGCAGACCTCGGCGAAGTGGGCGTTCTCGGACAGGAACCCGTAGCCGGGATGCACCGCGTCGGCGCCGGTGACCTCGGCGGCCGAGATCACTCGCGCGATGTAGTTGTACGACTGCGCCGGCGCGGGCGGGCCGATGCACACCGACTCGTCCGCGAGCCGCACGTGCATGCTTTCACGGTCGGCTTCGCTGAACACCGCCACGGTGGCGATGTCGAGTTCCTTGCAGGCGCGGATCACGCGGAGCGCGATCTCGCCACGATTGGCGATCAGGACTTTTCGGAACATGGGCGGCGGAAGGGGTCCGCTCGACTCCTACTCCTTGGTCATCCAGTCGGGACGGGAGCCGCCGGCCGAAGCCTGCGCGTCGCCCTTGTCGCCCGAGGCGGCGTCCACCGGCTGCCACATGCGGTCGCTCGTCGCCGAGATGCCCTTGAGCTTGAGGCCGAGTTCGTTCGGGTTGTTGCAGTTCCGGAGCGCTTCCTCTTCGGTGATGAGCCCCTCGCGCAGCAGCGCCAGCACGGACTGGTCGAACGTCTGCATGCCGTACTGCGTCACGCCTTCCGCCACCACCGTGTGGATGAGCGGAATCTTCTCGGGGTTGAGGATGTACTCGCGGATGGTCGGAGTGCTCACCATGACTTCGCACGCGGGCACGCGGCCCGCGCCGTCACGCCTCGGGATGAGGCGCTGCGAGATCACGGCGCGCAGGTTCGCCGCCAGCGACATGCGGATTTCGTCGTGCTGGTGCGGCGGGTAGAACGAGATGATGCGCTGCAGGCTCTGCACCACGTCCGTGGTGTGGAGCGTGGACATCACGAGATGCCCGGTGTCGGCGGCCATGAGCGCGGTGCTCATGGTCTCGAGGTTGCGGATTTCGCCGACGAGGATGATGTCGGGATCCTGCCGCAGCACGTAGCGCAGGCCGTCGTGGAACGACTGCGTGTCGAGGCCGACCTCGCGCTGGTGGATGAACGACAGGCGGTCGCGGTGGAGGAACTCGATCGGGTCCTCGACCGTGATCACGTTGCGCGTGGTCGTGCGGTTGATCGTGTCGATCATCGCCGCGAGCGTCGTGGACTTGCCCGAGCCCGTACGGCCGGTGACCAGCACGAGGCCGCGCGGCGAGAACGCCAGGTCGCGCACCACCGGCGGCAGCCCCAGGTCCTCGAGCGTCGGCACCTCGACGGGCACGTGACGCAGCGCCATGGCGGGCGTGCCGCGCTGCATGAACACGTTCGCGCGGAAGCGCGCGAGCCCCGCGACGCCGAATGCGAAGTCGATCTCGCTGTGGCTGGAGAAGTAGACGCGCTGCTCTTCGTTGAGCAGCTGGTTCGCCACGTCGCGCAGGTCCTGCGCCGACGGCGGCGGCTCGTCGAGCGTGTACAGCACGCCGTCCACACGCACGACGGGAGGAGTGCCGGCCTTCAGGTGCAGGTCGCTGGCGCGAGCCGCGATCATCTTGTCCAGCACGCCACGGATGTTCATGCCGCCCCCATCAGGTGCGGCGCCGGACTGCGGCGCCGGTGACGCCGGATCGTCAGGCCGGTTCCACCAGGAAGAGCTTCTGACCGAACTCCACGGGCTGGGCGTTCTCGACCAGGATCTGCACGATGCGGCCCTTGAACTCGGATTCGATCTCGTTCATGAGCTTCATCGCTTCGATGATGCAGACCGTCTGGCCGACGTCCACCGAGTCCCCGTTCTCGACGAACGGGTCCGCGTCGGGCGCGGGCGAACGGTAGAAGGTTCCGACCATCGGCGAGGTGATCGCCTTGAGCTTGTCGTTCGCCGCGGGAGCCGCAGCGGCGGGGGCCGGAGCCGCGGCCGGCGGCGCCGCTTCGGCGGCCGCGCGGACGGGAGCAGGCGCACTCACCACGTGCGTCGCGGCCGGCGCGAAGCCGGTCGCGGAGATCCGCACCGAACGGCCGCCCGAGGTGAGCTCGAGCTCGCCGATGCCGGTGCGCTGGACCAGCTGGATGAGCTGACGGAGCTCACCAAGTTCGAAGCCGGCGACCGACGCACCACCGGTGCTATCGGCCTTCACGGCGGCGTTCTTGACGTTCTTGCCGCGCTTTTCAGCGCCCGACTTGCGCTTACTCGCCATGGGACAGGTGCTGGTGGAGGGCCCGAAGACCCAGGAGATAGCTGTCCACACCGAAGCCCTGCACCGTGCCGAGCGCGACGCCCGAAACGAAGGAGGTGTGGCGGAACTCTTCCCGCGTGTGCGGATTGGACACGTGCACCTCGACCGTCGGCAGGCCCGCCCCCCGGATCGCGTCGCGCAGCGCGACGCTCGTGTGGGTGAGGCCCCCCGGATTGATCACGACACCCTGGAAGCGGCCGCGCGCCTGGTAGAGCGCGTCGATCAGCAGCCCCTCGTGATTGCTGTGGAAGAACTCGACTTCGGAACCCAGTTCGCCGGCCAGCGCGCTCAGGCGCGACTCGATATCCGCCAGCGTGACACGGCCATACACCTCGGGCTCGCGGGTGCCGAGTGCGTGCAGGTTGGGACCGTGCAGGATCAGGATGCGGGGCATCGGTGCATTCACCGGACGGGCGTCAACCGCGCGCGCCGGCGTGCAGCAACGCGGCACGCACGAGCGAGTGATTCATGGCGCGCGGCACGCTAGCAACTCCAATTCGGGGCGTCAACACCCAGCGCACCTGTCCTCGCGCGCTCTTCTTGTCCCGGGTCATCGCCTCAAGCAACGCACGCAACGGCAAGGACGGCATCGTGATGGGCAGGCCGAGATGATCGAGCGCGGCCTCCAGCCGGACGCGCGATTCCACCGCGAGTCCGGCTTCGCGCACGCTCAACTCCGCGGCGGCGCGCATGCCGATCGCGACCGCTTCGCCGTGCAGCAGGCGCCGGTAGCCGAGCGCCGCTTCGATCGCGTGGCCGAGCGTGTGCCCGAAGTTGAGCGCCGTGCGCCCCCCGCCTTCGCGCTCGCGCTCGTCGGCTTTCACCACCACCGCCTTCACCCGGATCGCGCGCTCGACCGCGCCCGCGAGCGCGTCTGGCTCGCCGTCGGCGAGCGCGTCGAGCCGGCGCTCGACCCACGCGAACAGGCCGGCGTCCACGGCGAAGCCTTTCTTCACCACCTCGGCGAGGCCCGCGCGCACGTGGCGCGCCGGCAATGTCGCGAGCGTGTTCGCATCCACGAGCACGCCGGCCGGCTGGTGGAACGCGCCGACGAGGTTCTTGCCCGCCGCCGTGTCCACGGCGGTCTTGCCGCCGATGCTGCTGTCCACCTGCGCGAGCAGCGAAGTGGGCACGCACACCCACGCCACCCCGCGCAGCCAGGTCGCGGCCGCGAAGCCCGCGAGGTCGCCGACCACGCCACCACCGAGCGCCACCACGGCGTCGGCGCGCGCGAGCCGCACGGCGGCGAACGCGTCCCACAGCCGCGCGAGCTGGGCGGCGCTCTTCGCGCGCTCGCCGGCGGGCACGGTGACGACGCTCGCGGCGACGCCGGCGCGCGCTCGAGCGAACGCCGCGCGGCCGCGGCGTACAGCGGGCCGACGTGCGTGTCGGTGACCACGACCGCGCGCGCGGCGCCGGTCGTGGCGGCGGTGAACTCGCCGAGCGCGGCGAGCGCACCGGGACGGATGCGCACGCGCGAACGGACGGCGGTGCCGGGATACGTCAGGACGAGGTCGCGGCTCACGCGGCGCACCCTACACCAGCGCGCGCGCAGGTGTCAGCGCACGGAATCGGGCTGGCCACGCAGCCGGCCGAGCTCGCGGTTGAGGCGGCGGATCTCGTCCTGCAGCCCCTTGATGCGCGCCGGGTCGGTGCCGGCGTTCGCGACAGGCGCGTCGTCGCCTTCGACGCGCATCCACGACGGAATCGTCTCGCGCGATTCGCCCACCGCCACGCGTCCCGCCTGGCGCATGTCGTTCCGCGCCCAGACCACGGGCACGATCGTGCCGGGCGGCGTCGCGGCCACCCAGCGCGCGAGCTGCTCGGAGTACTCCACGCGTTCGCCGTCGTACGCCACGATCAGGTCGCCCTTGCGCAACCCGAGCTTGTCGGCAGGCCCGCCGGGCTGGGTGTTCTCGACGATCGCGCCGATCGGGATCCGCACGCCGGGTTCACCTTCGCTCTCGACGAACGCCGAGCGCGTCGAGATGCCGAAGTAGCCCAGCCGCACGCGGCCCTCGCGCTGCAGGCTGCGATGCACGGGCATGATGTCGGCCGACGGGATCACGAAGCTCATGCCGCTCGGCCGGCGCTCGGCGTCGGAGCCGCGCGAGGCGCCGGGCGCCTGCGGCGCGCCGAGTTCGCCCTGCACCAGCCCGACGAGTTCGCCGCGCGTGTTGAGCGCGGCGCCGCCGCTGTTGCCCGGGAACACTTCGTTCGTCAGCTGCAGCAGGCTCGTGCGCGGCTCGTCGTAGCGCGACGACACGTGCCCGACCGACTGCGTCGGCTGCGCGCGGTACGAACTGCCGAGCGTCACGACCCAGTCGCCCAGCTGCGGCGAGCGCGCCGCGAAGCGGATCGGCGGCAGCTGCAGCCGCGGCGCGCGCAGCAGCGCGATGTTGCGGATCGGGTCCATGCCGGCGAGCACGGCCTCCACCTGCAGGCCGTTCGCGGTGATCACGAAGATCTTGTTCGCGCCGAGCACCACGCTCGCGGTGGTGAGGATCTCGTCCGTTCCGACCGCGACGCCCGAGCCCATGCGGCTGTGCGTGCGGCGGGGCGCGGCGGCGGCGCCGGCGCGCGGCTTCGCCGCCACGTCGCGCTGCGCGACCACGGTGAGCAGCGACGGCCGCGCCCGGGCGACGAGCGCGTCCACGTCCACTTCGACGGCGGTGACGGCGCCCTGCGCCAGTGCGCGCGGCACGCGCACCCCGGCGTCGCCGAACCCGATCATCGTCGCGAGGAGCAGGATGCCGAACACGCCGAGGCGCGGGCGGCCCGTGTGGCGGACCGTCCGCGCCTCGGCGCGGTGCAGCTGGATGCGTTTCGAGAACATGCCGGGCGGGCTAGAACGTGATGACGGCCTGTTCGCCCTGCACTCCCTCCGGAAGATGCGACGACGTGACCGCGCGCCCGCGGCGCACCTGCACCGGGTCGAGCACGAAGTCGATGTCCTCGCTGTGATCGAACAGGTTCTCGGCGACCGCGTTGCCGGCGCCGGCCTGCGGCGCGGGCGTCGCCGACGTCTCGGGCGTCGCGGCGGCTCCGTTCGCGGGCGTGGCGGCCGCGACCAGGCGCGGGGCCTCGACCTTCGCGCCGCGGTTCGCCAGGAGCGGCGAGCCGCCCATGCGCGCGACGTACGGCGCCAGCGCGAGCACCGCGAGCAGCACGGCGGCCGCGGCGGCGACCGGCGCCCAGCGCGGCGTCGAGTACACGAAGATGCGATCCGGCGCGGGAGCGCGGCGCTTCGCCTCGGCGAGCGCGCGCGACGCGAGATCGGGCGCGGCCTCGACGCGAGGCAGCTCCTGCACGAGCGCGAGCGCACGCGAATACGCGTCGTACTCCGCACGGCAGCCGGCGCAATCGCGGAAGTGGCCTTCCAGCCAATCACGCTCGGCGCGGGTGATTTCGTCGTCCCAGAACGCCCCGAACAGGTCGCGGGCGCGGGTGCAGTGGCTCATCGGGCATCCTGCTTTCGAAGTAGCGGTTGGAGCTTTCGCTTCAGCATGCCGCGAGCGCGATTGATGCGTGAACGCACCGTTCCGCCCGGGATGCCGAGCACCTCGGCGATCTCCTCGTACGGCAAACCCTCGATGTCGCGAAGCACCAGCGCCAGCCGGTACTTCTCCGGCACCGTCGCGATGGCCTTGCCGACCTCGTCACGAAGCTGCTCGCGTTCGAGCCCGATTTCGTGATTCTCGGTCGGATCGGCCAGCTGCGGCGCGCTGTCCTGCAGCACTTCGGTCAGCGCGTCGAGCGAGAACCAGTTCCTGCGGCGTACCCGGCGGCGGATCTCGTTCTTCGCGAGGTTCGCCGCGATCGTGAACAACCAGGTCGAGAACTTGGAACCGCGCCGGTAGTTGCGGCGATGCACGAACACGCGCACGAACACTTCCTGCGCGAGGTCGTCCGCCCCGTTGCGGTCGTTCAGCACCCGGCTGATGAGGTTGGTCACACGCCCCTGGAACCGCCGGACGAGTTCGGGAAATGCCCGTTCGTCGTCCTCGGCCACCCGGGCCATGAGGTCTTCGTCGGACAGGCTCACGACCTGTGGCAGCGGAGGTTGTTCAGGGGCCAAGTGGTTCCTCACCACGCGGACATACCCCGCAGGGCCGTTTCGGTTCCCGGCGGCTCACGCCCTCGGGGCGGCGCCCGGCCCGGCTCACTTGAGCGCGTCCAACTTGCTGCGCACCCGAGGGTTGGGGCTCTCGGCCGCGAGGCTCGCCCGGTACTGCCGGCGGGCCAGGTCGGCCAGTCCCAGGCGGGCGTAGACGTCGCCGAGGTGCTCGTGCACGACCGGGTCGCCCTCGGTCAGTTCGACCGCCCGTTCCAGCGCCCGGCGCGCCTCTTCGCTGCGCCCGAGCCGGAACAGCACCCAGCCCCACGAATCCACGTAGGCGCCGTTGTCGGGCTCCTGCAGGAGGGCGCGGTGAATGAGCTCCTCGGCTTCGACGAGGTCGCGCTCGTGATCGGCGAGCAGGTAGCCGACGAAGTTCAGCACGGGGGCCGCGTCGGGCACCAGCTGGAGCGCCTCGCGCCCGGTGCGCTCGGCCGCCTCGACGTCGCCCGACTGTTCGAGGCAGACGGCGAGGTCGAGCAGCAGCGCCGGGTCGTCCCCGACTCGCTCGCGCAGCGCGCGCCACTCGGCGATGGCCTCGGGCCAGCGCTTCTGGTCCTGCAGGATCCGGGCGAGCAGGCGCCGCGGCTCGGTCGAATCCGGCGTCGCGGCGATCTCGCGCCGCGCGACCGCCGCAGCCGAATCGAGCCGGCCCGCCATGGCGTAGGCGCGCGCCGCGATCAGCCGCGAACGCGGGTCGCCGCCGTGCGTGGCCGCCCAGCGCCGCCCGAGTTCGACGGCGTCGGCGTTGCGGTCGGCGCGCGTGAGCGTGGTGATCGAGCGCATGACGAGCCCGGGATCCTGCGGATCGAGCGCACGCATGCGTTCGAGCGCCCGGCGACCCTCGTCGTTACGCTTGAGCTCGAACGCCAGCGTGGCTTCGGCCTGGATCGCGTCGGCGTCGTGCGGGCGCGCGCGCGACACGGTGCGGGCCTCGTCGTACGCGGCCGCCGTGCGGCCCGCGCGCGCGAGCAGCCCCACCAGCCGCCGGCGCGTGCCCTGGTCGTCGGTGTGGATGCCGAGATGGTGCTGGTAGGCCGCGATCGCGGTGTCGAAGTCGCCGAGGTTCTCGCGGATGTACCCGCGCAGGAACAGCGAGCCCGGCCGTGCCGGGTTCAGCTCGCTCGCGATCTCGAGCGCGGAGTCGGCGTCGGCGAAGCGGCCCGAACGCGCCCAGAGCGTGGAGAGCTGGAACCAGCCCTCGGCGTCGTCGCCGTCGAGCCGCACCGCGCGCGACCACGCGCGCTCGGCGACGTCGGGGCGGTCGGCCGTTTCGGCGGCGCGGGCGAGCGTGCGCTGGTAGTCGGCGTCGAGCGAATCGAGCGCGGCGGCGCGGCCGAGCGGCACGAGCGATTCGGCGGCCTTGTCCTGCTGGAACATCGCCGCGCCGTCGAGCCACAGCGCACGGGCGTTGTCGGGTTCGATCGCGAGCACGCGCGCGGTCAGCTCGCGCACGCGCGCCGGCTGGCCCGCGCGGGACGCCGCTTCAGCGATGCGCAACAGCACGCCCACGGCACGCGGCTCGAGCATGAGCACGCGGCTGAGTTCGGCGGCGGCGCCTTCGGCGTCACCCTCCTCCTCCAGCCAGCGCCCCTGCAGGTAGTGCCGGATGGACTCTTCACGGGACACGCGCACGCCGGTCGTGTCCGCGGCCGCGCGCACGGGCGCAGGCACGAATGCGATGGCCAGCACCAGCAGGATGGAAAGCGTGGTTCGGGTCATGGTCGGGCCAAGCGTAGCATGCGGCTTTCCCGGGTAGCCATGGTGGGCACTGGCCGCGGCGCGGTCCGTCGTGGTACTTCTCGGGCCGTCGCCGGGCATGGGGCCCTCACGGAGCTGGAGCCATGGAAGAGGTCAGCAAAGTCCTCGTCGTGGACGACAACGACGCCGCGCGCCACGCGATCGCGAACCTGGTGCGCAGGCACGGCTACGCCGCGGTCGAGTGCAACAACGTCGAAGACGCGTTCCACGCGTTCGATGCGGACCGGTTCGACGTGGTGCTCTCGGACGTCAAGATGGGCGTGCTGGGTGGCTTCGACCTGCTCCGCGGCATCCGCAGCCGTGCGCCTCACGTTCCCGTCGTGCTCATCACCGGCCAGGCGAGCGTCACCGACGCCATGGACGCCATGGATGCGGGCGCCTTCGACTACCTGAGCAAGCCCGTCGAATACGCGCCACTGGGCGCGCTGCTGCGGCGCGCGGTCGAGCATCACCGCATGATGGTGCGGGCCGAGGACGAGCCGGACGACGCGCCGACGCCGGACGTGGCCGACCTGATCATCGGCAAGTCGAAGGTCATGCTGGCCGCGTTCAAGCGCGTCGCGCGTGCCGCGCGAGGCGACGCCAACGTGCTCATCCTCGGCGAGAACGGCACGGGCAAGGAAATGGTCGCGCGCGCGCTCCACAAGGGCAGCCTGCGCGCCCACCAGCCGTTCGTGCCCGTGAACACGGGCGCGATCTCGGCCGGCGTGGCCGAGAGCGAGTTCTTCGGGCATCGCCGCGGCGCGTTCACCGACGCACGCGAGCACCGCACCGGCCTTTTCGAGCAGGCGCACGGCGGCACCTTGTTCCTGGACGAGATCGGCGAACTCGGGATGCCGCTTCAGGTCATGCTGCTGCGGGCGATCCAGACGCGGAAGATCAAGCCGGTCGGCGGGAACGAGGAAGTCGACGTGGACATCCGGCTGGTGTCCGCCACGAACCGCAACCTGCCCCAGCTGCTCAAGGACGGCCGCTTCCGCGAGGACCTCTACTACCGCATCAACGTGGTCTCGATCTCGCTTCCTCCCCTGCGCGAGCGCATGGAGGACATCCCGCAGCTCTGCGCGTTCTTCCTCAATCGGTTCGGTTCGCGGCCCGGTCGGCGCGTGCCGCGGCTGACCGACGAAGCACTGCTCGCGCTCGAGCGCTATCGCTGGCCGGGGAACGTGCGCGAGCTCGAGAACGTGATGCAGCGCGCGGTCGAGTTCTGCAACGACGGACTGATCACTCCCGACCTGCTCATGCTGGGCGAAGAGGACTCCACGTCCTCGCCCCTGGGAAGCGTCACGGAGGCCGCGGTGGGCCCGGTCTCCCCGCTCCATGTGACCGCGGGGACGCAGGGTTTCCTGCCGCTCCGCGACAAGATGGAGCAGTACATGGACGAAGTGATCGTGGCGACCGGCGGCAATCTCACCCAGGCGGCGAAAATCTTGGGCGTCGCTCGCCGCACGCTGCAGAGATTGTCCGCACGCCGTCGCCGCACCGCCTGAGCTGCGACACACGGTCGCACCCCCGCGCCAGTTTGACCACTTCGCGCTTTCTCGTTGCCACAAGCGGGCTTTCGTCATGCCGAGGCGAATCGGCGCGACATCATGTCGCAGCACGTACTGCCGAGCCGTGCGAGCTCGCCACGCGCCATGAGGCCACGAAAATCGTGCAACGTGTTGTGGGACTTTGCTCGTGAGCCTGGAGACCAGAAACCGGCAGCGCTTGGCACCAATGCTGCAAAGTGTATTGGTCGAAGGCAGAACCCGTAAGCGACAGGGGGAGCCCGGAGCAGCAGGAAGCTCCGAGACAGATTCGCGCCAGAGGACGGCGCAACCATCTGTCGCCACTATGTGAAAGGGCACGGAAATTCCGAGGGGCCTGTCCTGATCGTACGTGGCGGCAGTCTTGAGGCGGGGAGCGCAAGCTCCTCGCCTCGCTGTTTGTGAACGAGGGCGGCTGCCGACCGGCAACCGCCCTCGTTCGTCTTCGCCAACTGGTGTTCGCGACTCAGCGCCCGCGGTTGCGACGGCCGAAGCCCTGGCCGCGCCGGCTCGGGGTGCCCCCGCCCTTGCGCTGGCCGAAGTTCGCCATCGCGCGTTCCATCTCCTCGATCCGCGCGTCCACCTCGTCGTCGTCCGAATCCTCCTCGACCGGCGGCACGACTTCGACCGCACCACCTTCCTCGGGTGCTTCGTGCAGGTCGTACGGATCCACGTGCAGCGCTTCCTGCGCGGCCTGCTCGACGGGCTCGTCGGGCAGTGAGGCGGCCGGCGGCGGCACGGGCTCGGTCATCGGGCCCGGTGCCGGGCCCTTGTCGGCCGCGGGCGCCGGCTTGCCGGTCGCACGTCGGCTCGAGCGTCCCCAGGCCATGGGTGCGGCCGGAGGCGGCGCCGAAGGCTGGGCCGCCGGAGTCGCGGACCGTTCGGTTGCCACGGGTGCGGACACCACCGGCGCCGGCTTGGCGTCGTCGGTGAGCATCGCCCGCGGCCGTTCGGCCGGCTCGTCCACGATCTCCTCGACCACTTCGTCGTCCTCGAGGTCGTCGAGGGCGCCTTCGTCGTCGAGTTCGGCCGCGGCGGCATCGGCGATCTCGTCGTCGTCGTCGTCGTCGTCGTCGTCCTCGTCTTCGTCCTCGTCTTCCGCGTCGTCCTCGGCGTCGAAGTCGGCGTCGTCCTCTTCGAGTTCGTCGTCCGCGTCGTCGTCCTCGGGCTCGAGTTCGGCGAGTTCGGCCGGGGCTTCGGCCGCGCGTTCGAGCCGCTCCTCGACGGGATCGGCCGCTTCGCCGGCGTCACCCACGAGTTCGAGATCGGTCTCGTCCTCGACCGGGACCGGTGCGGCGATCGCCTCGGTCTCCTGGCCGCGACCACGGCCGCCACGGCGGCCACGCCGGCGCCGGCGGCTCTCGGCCGGGGCGTCGCCTTCCTCGTCGCGTTCGACCGCCCGCACCGCGGGGGCCCGCTCACGCGTCGGCTCGGGCTGCGGCTCACGGACTCCACCGCGCGACTTCTCGACGCGCTCGAGCGCATCGCGTGCGGCCGCCTGCTCGGCTTCCTTCTTGTTGTGCCCGCGCCCCTCGCCCAGCGTGCGGCGGCCGACCATGACCTCGACCATGAAGTACTTCGAGTGGTCCGGCCCGTTCTCGCTGCGGATGCGGTAGACGGGATGCGTGCGGTACGTGCTCTGCACGTACTCCTGCAGGTGGCTCTTGTAGTTCGTGTGGCGCTTGTCCGCCACGATCGAGTCGGACTCCGCGAGCAGGTGCTTGTGGATGTACTCGCGCGCGACCTCGAAGCCCTGGTCGAGGTACACGGCCCCCAGCACGGACTCGAACGCGTCGGCCAGGATGGACAGCCGCTGGCGGCCGCCCGATTCGACCTCGGAGTGGCTCATGAGCACGAAGCGCCCGAGCCCCATGCGCAGCGCCCGCCGCGACAGGATCGCCTTCGAGACCAGCAGCGACTTGGTCTTGGTGAGCTGCCCCTCGTGCTCGTCCGGGTGCCGGCGATAGAGGTATTCGCTCGTCACGAGGCCGAGCACGGAGTCCCCGAGGAACTCGAGGCGCTCGTTCGATTCGCGCGGTCCCTGCCCGGTCACGCTCAGGTACGAGCGGTGCGTCAGGGCGAGCTTGAGCAGGCCCGGATCGCGGAACGTGATCCCGAACTGCTTCTGGAAGTCCTCGAGGACGCGCTTTTCCTGCTGGTCCAGCGACGCCGAGCCACGCCGCGGGCGCTTCTCGGTCTCCTTGCGCCCGAAACCGAACAGCGACTTGAGCCAGGCGAAGAAGCCCGGCTTCTGCGGTGGTGGTGCCGAAGACTCACGGCGCCCGCGGCGGCGGCCACGGCCGCCACGGCGCCGAGCACGAGCCTTTACGCGATAGCCCTCATCGCGAGTGTCACGTTGTGCCCGCCGAACCCGAAGCTGTTCGACAGTGCGGCCTTCACCTTCACGGTTCGGGCCTGATTCGGAATGAAATCCAGATCGCATGCCTCATCCGGTGTGTCGAGGTTGATCGTCGGGGGGACGACGCCTCGCGCCAGCACCAGCGCGGTCACGACCGCTTCGAGTCCACCGGCGGCACCCAGCAGGTGCCCGGTCATGGACTTCGTCGAACCCATCATCAGGCGCTTCGCATGCTCGCCGAACACCGTCTTCACGGCCGTGACCTCGATCGGATCCCCAGCGGGGGTCGAGGTGCCGTGAGAGTTGATGTAGGCCACCTCGTCGAGCGACATGGCGGCGTCCTGCAGCGCGCGCTTCATCGCGCGAGCGGCGCCGTCGCCGTCGAGGCAGGGAGAGGTCATGTGGAAGGCGTCGCCCGAGGCTCCATAGCCCACGAGTTCGCAGATCGCGGTCGCACCACGGCGCCGGGCGTGCTCTTCGGTTTCGAGCACGAGCAGTCCGGCACCTTCGCCGATGACGAAGCCGTCGCGGTCCTTGTCGAACGGACGGCTGGCGCGTTGCGGGTCGTCGTTACGCGTCGAGAGTGCGCGCATGTTCCCGAAGCCGGCCACCGCCATGGGCGTGATCGTGGCTTCGGAACCTCCAGCGATGATGACGTCGGCGTCACCGGCGCGAAGCAGTCGGAAGGCTTCGCCGATGGCGTGCGCCCCGGAGGCGCACGCGGACACGGTGCTGAAGTTCGGCCCCTTGAAGCCGAACTGGATGGACACCTGACCGGCGGCCATGTCCGAGATCATCATCGGAATGAAGAACGGGCTGACGCGACCAGGTCCCTTCTCGACCAGCGCGGAATGCTGGGTCTCGAAGGTCTCCATGCCGCCAATGCCGGAGCCGATGATCACGCCGACGCGATTGCAGTCGAGGCGTTCGGGCTCCAGGCCGGCACTCCGGACGGCTTCGTGGCTGGCCACGACCGCATACTGGACGAAGCGATCCATGCGCCTCGCCTCCTTGCGGTCGATGATGCCTTCGAAACTGAAGTCCTTCACCTCACAGGCGAACTTCGTCTCGTAGGCCGAGGTGTCGAAGCGCGTGATCGGTCCCGCGCCCGACTTGCCCGCCACCAGGCTGTTCCAGCTCGTCTCCACGTCATTGCCGACCGGCGAAAGTACGCCTGCGCCGGTCACGAAAATGCGTGGCCCGTTTCCACTCATGTCTGCACGTTCTCCCTGCGCTTGCCGGGCCCGCCCGCCGACCCGCGCCGCACCGCCCCGACACTGGGCTGAACGGCGCGGGTCCGGTCCGGGACCCGGAGTCCAATCACGAACGCATCAGGCGTTCGAGTGCTCCTGGAGGTACTTGAGGGCGTCACCGACCGTCTTCAGCTTGTCGGCGTCCTCGTCGGGGATGTCGAGACCGAACTCCTCCTCGAGCGCCATCACGAGCTCCACGATGTCGAGCGAGTCGGCACCGAGGTCCTCGATGAACTTGGCCTCGGGCGTCAGGTTCTTGACGTCGACCTCGAGCTCCTTGGCGATGATCTCCTTGACCTTGTCTTCGTTGAACGCTGCCATGTTTTCACCTCCTGTGGCGTTGGGGTCTGCTTCTCTCTGCTTCGATCTATTCCATCACCATGCCGCCGTCCACCGTCCAGGTCTGGCCGGTGACGTAGGCCGACCGCGGCGACGCGAGGAACGCCACGACTTCGGCGACGTCCTCGGGGCTGCCGAGCCGGCCCAGCGGAATCTTCGACGACAGTTCCGCGCGCGCCGCTTCCGGCAGCTGCGCGGTCATGTCGGTCTCGATGAAGCCCGGGCACACCGCGTTCACGGTCACGTTGCGCGAGGCGAGCTCGCGCGCCAGCGACTTCGTGAGCCCGAGCAGCCCGGCCTTGCTCGCGGCGTAGTTCACCTGCCCGGCGTTGCCCATGAGGCCCACGACGGACGAAATGTTCACGATGCGGCCGGCACGCGCCTTCATCATGGTGCGCGCGACCGCGCGGCAGCAGCGGAAGGCGCCGCCGAGGTTCGTGTCCAGCACCTGCTGCCACTGCTCGTCGCTCATGCGCATGAACAGGCCGTCGCGCGTGAGCCCGGCGTTGTTCACCAGCACGTCCACCCGACCGAGCTGTTCGAGCGCCTTGCCGAACGCCGCGTCCACGGACTCCGTGCTCGCGATGTCGGCCGCGAACGCGTGCGCGGAATGCCCCGCGTCGCGGATGCCCTGCACCGCGGCCTCCGCGCGCTCCTGGTTGCGGTTGAAGATCGCGACCGTCGCGCCCGCCGCGGCGAGCCGTCGCGCCACCGCGAGCCCGATGCCCGTGGCGCCGCCGGTGACGAACGCCACCTGGCCCGCGAGGTCCTTCGCGATCACCTGCTCCGGCATGGCCTGCGTCCCGCTCATGCGTTGCTCCCCGTCGCCGAGCCCAACGCGGTGACCGTCGCCGTGAGGCTGTCCGGGTCTTCCACGTTCCAGCTCGCCGCTTCCTTGTGGATCGTGCGCAGCAGTCCGCGCAGCACCTTGCCGGTGCCGAGTTCGACGAATCCTTCGACGCCCTGGTCGAGCAGGAGTCGCATGGAGTCTTCCCAGCGCACGGACGCGAGCAGCTGCTCCTCGAGCGCACGGCGGATCTCGTCGGCCTTCTGCACCGGCCGCGCCCACGCGTTGGAGACGATCGGGCAGCGCGCGTCGTGGATCGTCACGTTTGCGAGCGCCTCGCGCAGGCCGTCGGCGGCCGACGCCATGAGCGGCGAATGGAACGCACCGCTCACCTCGAGCCGGATCGCGCGCTTGGCGCCGCGCGCCTTGGCCGCCTCGCAGGCCGCGTCCACGGCCGCGGGCTCGCCGCTGATCACGATCTGGCCGGGCGCGTTGAGGTTCGCCGCACGCACGATGCCGGCGTGCGCCGCATCGGCGCAGGCGCCTTCGACGTCCTCGCGCGACAGGCCGAGCACGGCCGCCATCGCGCCGGGACGATCGAGGCCGGCCTGGTACATGAGTTCGCCGCGCCGGCTGGTCACGCGCAGCGCGTCCTCGAACGCGAGCGCGCCCGCGGCGACGCACGCCGAGTACTCGCCGAGCGAGTGACCGGCGACGAACGCCGGTTCGAGTCCGGCCGCCTGCACCAGCCGCCACGCGGCGACGCTGTGCGTGAGCAGCGCGGGCTGCGTGTGCACGCTCTTCTTGAGGTCTTCCGCCGGGCCTTCCCAGCACATCGCGCTCAGGCCGTAGCCCAGCACGCGATCGGCCGTAACGAACGCGTCGCGCGCGGCGTCGTGCGCGTCGGCGAGCGCCTTGCCCATGCCGACGCTCTGCGCGCCCTGGCCCGGGAACAGGAACGCGAGCTTCACGCGACACCTCCCGCGGCGGCCGCGGCTTCCGAGGGCGCGCCCACCGGCACCGGCGCGGTCCACGTCATGGTGCTCGCGCCCCACGTCGCACCGCCGCCGAACGCGGCGAACGCCACGTGGTCGCCGGGCTTGATGCGGCCCGCGCGCACGAGTTCGTCGAGCGCGATCGGGATGGACGCCGACGACGTGTTGCCGTAGCGGTCGATGTTCACGTACACACGGTCCTCGGGCAGGCCGAGGCGCTCGCGCACGCCTTCGATGATGCGCAGGTTCGCCTGGTGCGGGATGAACACCTGCACGTCGTCCACGGACCAGCCGGCGCGCTCGACGCACTTGCGCGTCGCGTCTTCCATGCTGCGGACCGCGAACGGGAACAGCTTCTTGCCCTGCATGCGGATGAAGTGCTCACGCCCGGCGACCGTGCCTTCGCTCGCGGGATTGCGCGAGATGCCGGCGGGCACTTCGAGCACTTCGCCGAGTTCGCCGTCGCTGTGCATGTCCACGGCGTGAATGCCCACGCCGGGCTCGCACGCCTGGAACACCGCGGCGCCGGCGCCGTCACCGAACAGCACGCAGGTGTTGCGGTCGGTGTAGTCCACGATGCGCGACAGCGTCTCGACGCCCACCACGAGCACGGTCTCGGCCATGCGGCCGCCGATCAGGCCGCGCGCCATGCCCATGCCGTACACGAAACCGGTGCACGCCGCGAACATGTCGTAGGCCGCGGCCTTCGTCGCGCCCAGCTTGCGCTGCAGCGTGCAGCCGCACGACGGCAGGATGCGGTCCGGCGTCGTGGTCGCGAGGATGATCTGGTCCACGTCCTTCGCGTCCACCTTGGCCATCTCGAGCGCGCGCTGGCAGGCGATGAGCGCGAGGTCGGACGACGCCTGGTCCGGCGCGGCCTTGCGGCGCGCACGGATGCCGGTGCGTTCGACGACCCACTCGTCGGAAGTGTCCACCAGCTGGGCGAGATCGTGGTTGGTGACGATCTGGTCGGGCACGTACATGCCCGTCCCGGTGATGGTCGTGCCGCGCAGCGTGTCAGGCCGAAGGGACATGGTCGCTCAGGATCTCCTCGCGGATCTGTTCGTTGACCTTCTGCTCGACGAAGTTGGTCATCAGCTGGATCGCGCTGCGGAACGCGCGCGGACCGCTCGCACCGTGACCGATGAAGCAGCCGCCGTTCACGCCGAGCAGCGGCACCCCGCCGAACTCCTGCCAGTCGAGCTTGCGCCGCATGCGGCCACGCGCGGGCGACATGATCAGCGCACCAAGCATGGACACGGGGTCACGCTTCGCCTCGCGCTTGAGCACGCGGCTGAGGAACGCGGCCGCGCCTTCGGCGGTCTTCAGGAGCACGTTGCCCGTGAAGCCGTCGGTCACGATCACGTCGCAGTGTCCGTTGAACACGTCGCGTCCCTCGACGTTGCCGATGAAGTTCAGGTGCCGGGCTTCGCGCAGCAGCGGCAGGGTCTCCTGCACGAGCGCGTTGCCCTTGCTGTCCTCTTCGCCGATCGAAAGCAGGCCGACGCGTGGCTTTTCGATGCCGAGAAGGGTGCGTGCGTAGCAGGAACCCATGTGGGCGAACTGCAGGAGGTAGGACGCCTTGACCTCGGCGTTCGCGCCCACGTCGAGCACGACCGTGCCGGCGCCGTCGTTCGGGATGAACGCGGCGAGCGCCGGCCGCGAGACGCCTTCGAGGCGCCCCAGGCCCAGCAGCGCCGTCGCCACCACGGCGCCGGTGTTGCCGGCGCTGAAGATGGCGTCGAGCTTGCCTTCCTTGTGCATCTGGGTGAGCACGCCGAGCGAGGTGCCGGCCTTGCGGGCCGCTGCTGCCGCCTTCGCGCCCATGTCCACCTTCTCGGCGGCATGGACGACCGTGATCGGCAGTTGCTCGGCATGCGCGCGCTTGAGCGCCGCGCGAATCTCCGCTTCGTCTCCGACGAGCGTCAGCTGGAACTTTCCAGCCCATTCGCGCAGCGCTTGCGCGGCGCCTTCGGCCACCGGTTGCGGGCCGAAGTCGCCTCCCATCGCATCAATCCCGATGCGCGGGACGGGTGACATGATCGGAATGCCGGGCGCCTACTGCTCGCGCGGCGCGACGATCTCTTCGCCCTTGTAGTAGCCGCAAGCCTTGCACACGCGGTGCGCGAGGCTCGGGGCGCCGCAGTTGCTGCACTTGCTGGTGCCGACCTTCTTGAGCTTCCAGCCGGTGCGCCGCTTCTTGCCGCGCGTGTGCGAATGCCGCCGCTTGGGAACCGCCATGAGACCGACCTCCTGCAGCCGGAGCCTGCCGGAAGGGTGACGCTATCCCGTGCAACCGCACGGGCCGACGTTCAAGTCGGCGCCACACTTCGGGCACAGCCCCGGGCAATCCTCCCGACAATGGGGAGTGATGGGCAACTCGAGAAGCAGCAGTTCCCGCACCGATTCGCGCAGGTCCAGCCGCCGCCCGTCATGAAACAGCATGTAGTCGTCCCGCTCGAGCGCTTCTTCTTCCCGGCGGTCCGAGGAACCCGAAACATCCGCGAACACGGTGAAGTCGGTGTCCACGGGCAGGTCGAACTCGTTCAGGCAACGAACGCACTCGAGCCGAGCGGACGAACTCAACGTGCCGCGCACCGACACGCGCGAGCCGGACTTCTCGATTCGGAGCGTGCCGCGAACCACATCGCGCCACTCCCCTTCGGGAAGACCGACTTCGTGTGCCGTTGCTTCGACCTGCACGCGGTTGAGCGTGGGCTTCAGCGTGGCCAGGTCGAGGATGAAATCGGACATGAATGAAAGAGTCGGCCACCAGGGCCGACCCCCCAAAAGCGCGCGCAAGCTAGCACAGTCGCGAAGCTTCCGTCCAGCATGGGGCCGGATCGGGGTGTTCGCGTCGAAGCCCCGTCCCGAGCGGTGGAATCCGGCCGGGAAAACGCTTCAAGCAGTTGCGGTGGCGCGAGTTGGTGGAAAAGCAAGAGCGGCCGTCCATGCCGGACGGCCGCCCGCGAACGACGTCAGTGCGACAGCGCCGCGACGCCGAAGAACAGCTTCACCTCGCGCTCGGCCGACGGCAGGCTGTCGGAGGCGTGCACCGAGTTGTGGCCCTTCGACTTGGCGTACAGCTTGCGCACCGTGCCCTCGGCCGCCTGGGCCGGGTCGGTGGCGCCGATCGTCTCGCGCAGGAACGCCACGGCGTTCTCGCGCTCGAGGCAGCACAGCATGACCGGAGCCGAGGTCATGAAGTCCACCAGCTCGGGGAAGAACGGCTTGCCGACGTGCTCGGCGTAGAACTCCTGGCACTGCTCGCGGGTCAGGCGCGTGTAGCGCGCCTCGACCAGGCGGAAACCCTTGTCTTCGACGTGGGCGAGGATCTTGCCCACGAGGTTCCGCTCGGTGGCATCCGGCTTGACGATGAACAACGTGCGTTCCAGCGACACTTCCGACCTCCTGACAGGGGGGTGGACGGCCGCGGATCGCGACCGTCCCCGATGGTGCTTCCGTGAATGAATCGGGGGCTCGCCCTACTTCCTGCGGGCGGGAGCCTTCTTGCTGGGTGCGGGCTTGGCCGCCTTGCGAGCGGGCGCCTTCTTCGCGGGCGTCTTCTTGGCCGGCTTGGCCGGCTTCGCCGCCTTCTTGGCCGGCTTGGCCGCCTTCGGAGCGGACTTCCTGCTGCGGGCGCGACGGCGCTGCAGCAGTTCGGCGATCAGGCCGGGGATCTCGGACGGGATGCGTGCGACCGGCACGCCCACCGCCTCGAACGCCGCCATCTTCTCGGCCGCGGTGCCCGTGCCGCCGGAGATGATCGCACCGGCGTGGCCCATGCGCTTGCCGGGGGGCGCCGTCTGGCCCGCGATGAACGCCACGACCGGCTTGGTCACGTGGCGCTTGATGAACAGCGCCGCCTGCTCCTCGGCGTTGCCGCCGATCTCCCCCATGAGCACGATCGCTTCGGTCTTCGGGTCCGCCTCGAACAGCGCGAGCGCGTCGATGAAGTCGGTGCCGATGATCGGGTCACCGCCGATGCCGATGCACGTGGTCTGGCCGAGGCCCTTGTCGGTGAGCTGCTTGACCACCTCGTAGGTGAGCGTGCCGCTCTTGCTCACCACGCCGATCGGACCGGGCGTCACGATGTGGCCGGGCAGGATGCCGACCTTGGCCTGCCCGGGCGTGATCAGGCCGGGGCAGTTCGGGCCGATCAGGCGCGGCTTGCCGAGCGGGTTGTTGGCGCCGCGCATCTCGATGACCTTGTGCCACGCGTCCATCGTGTCGTTCACGGGCACGCCTTCGGTGATGCAGACGATCAACTGCACGCCCGCGTCGGCCGCCTCGTGGATCGCGTCGGCCGCGAACGGCGCCGGCACGTAGATCACCGACGTGTTCGCCTTGGTCTTCTCGACCGCCTCGGCCACCGTGTCGAACACCGGCACGCCGTGCATCTCGGTGCCGCCCTTGCCGGGCGTCACGCCCGCCACGACCTTCGTGCCGTACGCGATCATCTGCTGCGTGTGGAACGCGCCGTCGCGGCCGGTGATGCCCTGCACGACCAGGCGCGTGTTCTTGTCGATCAGGATGCTCACGCCGTCACCTCCTGCGCCTTGGCGATCACCATCTGCACCGCCTCGTCCATGCTGGTCGTGGCGCCGAGCCCGAAGTCGGACAGGATCTGTCGCGCCTTCTCTTCGTTGGTGCCGGTCAGGCGAATGACGAGCGGCACGGGCAGCGGCGATTCCTTGAGCGAGGACACGATGCCGTTCGCGACGTCGTCGCAGCGCGTGATGCCGCCGAAGATGTTGAACAGGATCGCGCGGACGTGGCCGTCGTTCGTGATGATCTTGAGCGCCGCGGTCACCTTCTCGGGATTCGACGAGCCGCCGATGTCGAGGAAGTTGGCCGGTTCGCCGCCGTAGTGCTTGATCAGGTCCATGGTGGCCATGGCGAGGCCGGCGCCGTTCACGACGCAGCCGATGTCGCCGTCGAGCTTCACGTACGACAGCCCCTTCTCGCGCGCCAGCCGCGACCACTGCGACTCGTCCGCGGGATCGCGCCAGTGCTCGGCCCAGTCGCGGTGCCGGAAGTCGGCGTTGTCGTCGAGGATCACCTTGGCGTCGAGCGCGATCACCTTGCCCTCGGGCGTCACGGCGAGCGGGTTGATCTCGGCCAGCGAGCAGTCGCCGTCCATGAACACGTCGAACAGCTTGAGCAGGATCGAAGCGGCCTGCTGCGCCTGCGAGAAGTCCGGGAAGACCTTCATCATGAGCGCGCGCGCCGCGTACGGGCGCAGCCCTTCGAGCGGGATGTGCTGCTTGAGGATCTTCTCGGGCGCGACGCGCGCCACTTCCTCGATGTCCACGCCGCCCTCGGCGGACAGCATGATGAGCGGCAGCTTCTTCTCGCGGTCCATCACGATGGAGAGGTAATACTCCTTCGCGATGTCGGCCGCCTGCGCGACGAGCACCTTGCGCACGGGCAGGCCCTTGATGGTCAGCGCGAGGATGTCGCGCGCCTTCTCGAACGCCTCGTCGGGCGTGTGCGCCAGCTTCACGCCGCCGGCCTTGCCGCGGCCACCGACCTGCACCTGCGCCTTGATCACGACGAGCCCGCCGATCTGGGCGGCGATGTCGCGAGCCTCTTCCGGGGTACCCGCGACCTGCCCGGGCAGCACCGGCAATCCGTAACGGGCGAACAGTTCCTTGCCCTGGTATTCGTGCAGATTCATGGGGATCTCCCGTATTCCGAAGCGGCTGGAGGCGCTCCGTCCCGGCCCGTCGTCGGGGCATGGACCGGGGTGCGCAGAGGGACGCGGAAAGCTACCGAAGCGCCTGCGCACTGGCAAGCGAACGGCAGCGGACGCCTGCGGCCGCCCTGCAGCTTCGCGCAGACAGGGCGGTCTCCCCCCGAACCGGTGGTCCCATCTGCCACGTGCACCGGTAGCCCACGGGCCCGCTGCGCACGAGTGCGGGCGAAGCGCACCATGAACGGACGCGGCATCCTGCCGTTTCCCCACGGAATGACGCGCCGATGCTCGCCGTTGCCCGGCGGGATCGGCTTTCAAGACTGCCGAGGAACCTCCCATGAAATCTTGCGTTCGCCTGTTTGCCTCCGCGCTACTACTGCTGTGCGTCGCGGCCCCGAGCCACGCCCAGCGCTCCCTGCCCGTGGCGCGTGCCCTGCAGTTGCCGGTCCAGCGCGGCACCTCCACACGCACCGCCCCGTCGTGCGCGCTCGGCGTGACGGACCCCGCGGTGTACGTGGTCTCGTACGTGATCCCACCGGACGATCAGTACTTCACGCTCCTCGATGCCGGGGACACCGACTGCTCCGGCTCCGGCGGCGTGCAGCTGACGGAAGCGCATCTTGCCGTCGAGTTCTCTTACGGCTACGAGACGCCGGTGCGAGTGAGCGTCGTGCGCGCCGACCTGAGCGACCCGGAATGCCCGAAGCCGATCCCGGGCTCGTACCTGTGCCCGCCCACGGACTACATGCTGTCGGCGCCATCGGGCGGAGCGTGGGACCTGGCACTCCCGCTGCCCGCGACTTGTTCGCTCGCCGGCAAGGCCTTCCTCGAGATCACGTTCACGGAGTGGGGCTTCTCGTACGAGACGCCCGCGCTGCTGCTGACCGGCGGCTGCGAACCGTGCACGTCGTTCAACTACTACCCGGGGAACCACTACGACCTGTGCTCGTACGGCTTCGAAGGCAACCCGATCATGTATGCGGTCGGCCTGCCCGAGAGTGTCGTACCGGTTCGCGCCGGCACCTGGGGACGGCTCAAGCTGGGTTACCGCTGAATCCAGCCAGCCGGACGGATCGCGAGCCCCGGGACCACAGGTCCCGGGGCTTCTTGCGGCCTACGGGCAGTTCGCGCTTCACCCGGAGCCGCGGCTGCCACCGCGCGTGCCGGTACTTCGCGCGGCGTGCCCGGGGACGGCCGGACGGATCGCCTCCGCGCGCGCACCGGCCGCGGCGCGAACGGCCTCACGGTCACGCGAACGGCGCCGTCCCAGGTCGCGTGCCGGAGGTTGCACGCGGTCGAAGCCCCGTCTCATAATCATCGGGTGTCCTGGGCTCATCGCCGCCCGCACCCGCCGCCCTCCCCCACGGCACACTTCCTCGCTCGAGGCCCGCATGTTCCGCCCTCGCCCCGCCGCACTCGCCACGGCACTGTGTCTTTCGCTCGCCTTCGCCTCCGTCGCATCGGCCGGATCGATCGTGCTCGACCCACTCACGGACGAACTCCCGCCGCATCCGTACCTTCCCGTGACGCAGGCACGCATCCTGTTTCTCGGGGCCCATTGCGATGGTGCGAGCTGCCCCCCGGGCGATGTCATCGACGACAGCCCGAACACCGGATCCACGGCGCAGTTCTCGCTGCCGAGCCTCTGGCAGGACCCGGCGCAGACCCTCGTCCGTTTCACGGAACTCAGTTTCGACGTGGACCGATGGACCGGCAGCGCGGAAGCCAGCATCGACCCGGTGAACCACCGGCTGAGCGCCACAACGTCGAACGACGGCAACGGGTTCTCCCTTAGTCAGTCCTTCGGGCCGATCGTAGGGCCGGACAGCTGGAAGCAGGACTTCAACGCGCTCGGCGTGGAGGCGGTGCGACTCTCCGTGTACGGCGATCTCTCGCCCTCACGGCCGGTGCGCTGCTCCGTGCAGCTCTACGACGCGGAGTTGTACATGAACTACGCTCTCCTGGAGGTGGTCGCGACCCAGCCGGGCGAGCTCGTATTGCCGCTCGGCGCATTCACGCGCTCCGGCGACTTCGACTTCTCGATCGTCTCGGGCATCTCCATCATCTACGACTCGAACCTGCCGTCGGAGCAGGAAGGCACGCCACGCAGCTTCTCGGTCGGCCCGGTGTCGTTCGACACGAACGACCATCCTGTGCCGGCGAACCACACCACGTGGGGCCGGCTGAAGTCGGGCCACCGCTGAGCGTGGCGGACAGGCGCTTCGCGAGCCCCGGGGCCACGAACCCCGGGGCTTTTCGCGGCCCCGCGGGCAGTTCGCGCTTCACCCGGGGCGGCGGCTGCCACTACGCTTGTCGGGACTCCGCGCCGCGCTCACGGGTCGCCCGGACACCTCGCCCCACCCTCGACACGACCGAGCACTCCATGCCGCAAACGAACCTGCGCTCCGCTCTCACGCTCGCCGTCGTGCTGCTCGCGCTCTCGGCCGCGCCCGCCCACGCCGGCTGGGGCACCAGCGGGATCGCGGTCACGCGTGCCGCACGCGCGCAGACGCGGGCGGTGGCGGTGACCGACGGCGCCGGCGGCATGATCGTGGGCTGGCTCGACCCGCGCACGGGCTACAACACCGACGTGTACGCGCAGCGCGTGCTGCCGGTCGGCTCGATCGGCACCAACTGGACACCCGACGGCGTCGGGCTGACGCACGTCACGTGCACCAAGTACGACCTCACGATGACGGCGGACGGCAACGGCGGCGCGATCGCCGCGTGGGCCGACCTGCGCTGCCCGGGCAACGGCATCGCGCGACTCTACGCGCAGCGAGTGCGGCCCACGGGCGTCGTGGATCCCGCATGGCCCGCCGACGCGAAGCTGCTCTGCACCGCCACGGCGCTGCAGGAGAAGCCGGCGATCGCGACCGACGGCGCGGGCGGTGCGTTCGTGGTGTGGAACGACCGGCGCTCGGGCTTCATGGCGCTCTACGCGACGCGCGTGCAGGGCAACGGCGCATTCGCCCCGGGCTGGGCCGACAGCGGCCGGCAGCTGGCGCCGTTCACCCGCGACACGTGCGCCGCGACGATCGCGAGCGACGGCGCGGGTGGCGCATTGGTGGCGTGGGTGGTCGTGGGCCCGGCGTCCGACACCGTGCACGTGCAGCGGCTGACCGCGACCGGCGCCGTCGCCGCGGGCTGGCCCGCGAACGGCGCGATCGCATGCGCGGCCGCGGGGCGGCGCGAACAGCTGGCGCTGGCGGCCACGGCCGAGGGCGGCGCGTGGCTGGCGTGGACCGACCGCCGCGGCGCCGACGCCGACGTGTACGCCACGCGCATCACCGGCGCGGGCGTACGCGCGGGCGGCTGGAGCGTGAACGGCGATGCGCTGGCCTCGGGCGCGGGCGCGCAGACCACCTGCCGCGTGGCGGCACTGCCCGGCGACGTGGCCGTGTTCGGCTGGGCGGACGCGGGCGACATCCGCGCGGCCGCGCGCACGGCGAACGGCGCGATCGCCGCAGGCTGGCCGGCGGGCGGCACCGACGTGTGCACGGCGGCCGGCGAGCAGTCGGCGCCGCTGCTGACCGCGGACGCGACCGGCGGCGTGCTTGTGGCGTGGACCGACGCGCGCGACTTCGCCACCTCGGCGCGCGACCTGTACGCCCTGCGCCTCGCGACCGACGGCTCGCGCGCGCCCGGCTGGCCCGCGAACGGCCATCCGTTCTGCACGCACTCCGCGGACCAGTCGGCGGCGGCGATCGTGCCCGACGGCACCGGCGGCGCGCTCGCGGCGTGGACCGACACGCGCAACGCGGTGGCGAACGATCTCGATCTCTACTCCAACCGGCTCGGACCCGACGGCCCGCTGCCGACGCGCCTGCGCCAGCTGGCCGCCGTGCACCACGACGGCCAGACGTTCCTCACCGCCACGACCCCGGCGAGCACGGGCTACCGCTACCGCATCTACGCGTCGGAATCGCCGATCACCAGCGCGGCCGATCTCGCGAACGCGACGTACGTCGGCTCGCCGATGGACTCGAGCTGGTACATGAAGCGGCTCTCTGATTTCATGGGCACGAAGTACACGTACTGCGTGGACTCGCTCGCCACGCCGCTCGATTCCACGCAGATGCTGTTCGTGGTCACGCCCACCGCGAGCCACGCCCGCTGGTACGCCGCCACCGCGCAGGCGGCCGAAGACGCCGAGGACCTCACGATCACGCCCGGCGAGAACGCGCTCGTCGCGCCCGTGCAGGAACTGGTCGCGCGGCCGCGGCCGGTCTGGCAGCGCCGCATCACGGTGCACGACCAGCCGACCGACATGTACACGCTCTGGACGAGCGCGAACGACACCCCGCTCTACCCCGCCATGAGCAACCGCACCAGCCTACCGTTCGACTGCGCGATCCGGCACGGCTACGCGTCGTACGACAGCACCTCGCTGCTCGTGCGCCCCGCCACACGCAACCTGTACTGCCTGAACGTCATCTGGTACACGCCCGGCTACTGGCTCATGGCGTTCGACGACCTGCTGCCCATGGTGCAGGGCTCGTTCTACTACGGCTATCACGAAGGCTTCGACCTCGAGGCCGCGCACCAGCCGCCCCCGACCGGCGGCGTCGTGCGCGACTACACCCGCCAGCGCATCGTGTTCATGCTCGAGTGGGCGCGGCGCACGCTGCCCGTGGACACGACGCGCGTGTACGCGTTCGGCTACTCGCTGGCCGGCGCCGCGGCGGCGACGCTGTCGTTCGCGGCACCGCAGTACATCGCGGGCACGCAGAGCGTGTCGGGGCACTACGACTACTCGTTCCGCGACGAGCCCGTGGCGAACGCCGGCTTCAACACGGGCCAGTACTACGAAGGCCTCATGAACGAACTCTGGGGCCCGCTGTCGCTGAACCTGCCCACGAACACCGGGCTGCCGATCTACGACCTGACCGACAACGCGTTCCTCGCCGGCCACATGGAGCCTGCGTCGGTGCCCCCGCTCATGAGCTTCGACGGCAAGCGCGACGTGCCCATGGGCTGGGCCGAGAAGGTGCGCTTCTACCAGGCCATGCAGTACCACCGGCAGGGCGGCGCGTTCTTCTGGGACATGCACGAGCACAACACCGACACCTCCTCGATGTGGTGGCTGCCCATGATCGGCCCGGCGTACCTGTGGCGCTGGAGCACGAACATGAGCTACCCCGCGCTCTCGAACTGCAGCGCCGACGACGATCCCGGCGACGGCCACGAGCAGTCGGGCGATTCGCTGGGCACGATCAACGGGCACGTCGAGTGGGACTCGCTGCTCGTGGACAAGCCCGACGGCTGGGCCGTCACGCTGCGACCTCGCGACCTCGTCACGTCGTTCGGCCCGCGCCCCGCGCCGGACTCGTTCACCGTGGACGTGACGCCGCGGCGCGTGCAGAAGTTCGTGACGCCACCGGGCACCGTGCTGCCGTGGCGCGTCCTGCGCGTCGTGGACGACGCGATCATCCAGTCGGGCAGCGTGGTCGCGGACTCGCTCGGCCGCGTCACCGTGGAAGGCGTGCGCGTGCACCGCGGCGGCAGCCTGCTCACGATCGGCAACGACGCCGTGCTCGGCGTGCCGCCACCCGGCCCTCCGGCGCGCGCCCGCCTCACGCTCACGCTGCCGCGCCAGCCGTTGCGCGGTGCGGGCGACGTGCTCGTGGCCTGGCCCGCGGCCGCGGACGCGTGCGTCGAGCTGTTCGACGTGCACGGCCGTCGCGTGCGCACGTTGCGGCGCGGACCGGTCGCCGCCGGCATCACGCGCGATGGGCTGGGCGGACGCGGGCTGCGGGCGGGCATGTACTGGGTCGTCGTGAGCGACGGCCGCGAGCGCGTCTCGCACAAGCTCGTCGTGCTCGAGTAGCACCGGTCGAACCCGGCGGCCGGCCGGAAATCACGAGGCCGCCGAATCGGAGCGCCAGCGCTTCCCCCGAAGGCATCTGGCGTCCGACCGACGGCCTCGCGTGCGGCCCGCAACTGGCGAGCAGACAGGAATCGGTCGCGACTGGGCGGGGAGAGTCGCTGCATGCGGCGGCGGGGCCATCCTGGCTCCCGTGACCTCCCCACCTCACAAGCGGGAACGCCCCGCCGAACCGGCAGGAATACTTCGCGGCCGCGGCGAGATTCCGCTCGGCGGCGGCGGAACCCGCTAGTCCTTCGCCATTTCCCGGCGGAGCCAGGCGCGGGCGAAGGCCCACTGGCCGCGCACCCAGCGCTCGCTCATGCCCATGGCCTCGGCGATCTCGAGCTCGGTCAGGCCGGCGAAGAAGCGCATCTCCACGATGCGGGCGGCGGGCTCGTCCAGCACCGCCAGGCGCTGGAGCGTGTCGTCCAGCACGATCAGGTCCTCGACGCCGTCCGCGGACACGGCGACCGACTCGTCCACGGTGATGCGCTGCCAGCCGCCGCCGCGCTTGGCGGCGAGGTGGGCGCGCGCGTGGTCCACGAGCACCTGCCGCATGGCGCCGGCCGCGATCGCCAGGAAGTGCGTGCGGTCGTTGACCGCGAGCTTCGACTGGCGCGAGAGCTTCAGGAACGCCTCGTGCACGAGCGCCGTGGGCTGGAGCGTGTGATTCGACCGCTCCTGCCGCAGGTAATGCGCCGCCAGCGAGCGCAGTTCCTCGTACACCTCGGGCAGGAGTCGGGCGACCACGCGGCGCGGGTCGTCGTCGGGAAGCTCGGTCACGTCGAAGCGGCCTGTCTCGCGCGCGGCGCGCAGGGGAAGCGGTTCGACGCGGCTCGGGGGCGCCGCGAGTGAGTCGAATGTGATCGGAAAAGACTAGGCGACGATCCGGCGGCGATCCAAGCGGAATCTCGTCAGAACGCCTTCACCGGCGGGGACTGCTCGCTGCCCACGCGCCCGGTCACGATGTCCGCGACCAGGTAGTTCTCTCCGTACACCGGCGAGCCGCTCATGCGCCGCAGCATCATGAGCTGGCCCACGTGCGTGAGCGCGTCGGCGATCGGGCCCTGCAGCAGCCGCGTGAGTTCCTGCCGCACGGGCTCGTCCGACGCGAGGAACGCGTCGAGCGCCGCGAGCGCGGCGAAGTATCGCGCGCACTCTTCGTCCCACGTGGTGGGCGCGTGATTCGGCCACCGGCCCTCGCCACGCGCGTGCGACAGCGTCCACTCGAGCAGGTCGCCCAGGTGCGCGACGATCACGAGCGGCGTGTGCCCGCCGCCGGTGTCGAACCCGGCGAACTCCGGCGGGGCGCCGCGCAGCGGCTTGCCGCCGCGGTACGCGAGCACGGCGAGCGCGTGCCGCAGCAGTTCGCGATCGGTCACCGCGGCGCGTCCTTCCAGCCGGACTCGCCGGCGCGGATGCGCGCCACGAGCGCGCTGGTGCTGAGCCCTTCGCGCAGGCGGATCCGCTCCACGCGCCCGCCGCGCGCCTCGACCACCTCGCGGCCGACGATCTGGTCGAGCGCGTAGTCGGCGCCCTTGCACAGCACGTCGGGCGCCACCGCCTCGATCAGCCGCAGCGGCGTGTCGTCGTCGAACACGATCGCCAGGTCCACGCACGCCAGCGCGCCGATCAACGCCGCGCGATCGTGCTGGTCGAGGATCGGGCGCTCGGGCCCCTTCAGCCGGCGCACGGAGGCGTCGGAGTTCACGCCCACCACGAGCCGGTCGCCCAGCGCGCGCGCCTCCTCGAGGTACTCGACGTGACCTCGGTGCAGCAGGTCGTACACGCCGTTCGTGAACACGATCGCGTCGCCGGCGGCGCGCCAGAGTTCGAGCTTCGCACGCGCGTCGTCGGGCAGCGCGAACGGCGCGCTCACGGCGTCACGCTCGCGAGCGACTCGCGCAGCTGCGCGGCCGAACAGCTCGCGGTGCCGATCTCGCGGATCACCACGCCGGCGGCGTGGTTCGCGAGGTAGCACGCCTCGGGGTAGTCGGCGCCGGCGGCGAGCGCGGCGATCACCACGCTCACGACCGTGTCGCCCGCGCCCGTCACGTCGAACACCTCGCGCGCGACGGTCGGCAGGTGCGTGTAGCGCCCGCTCTTCTCGAACAGGCTCATGCCGTCGGCGCCCCGCGTCACCAGCGCGCACTCGGCGTCGAGCCGGCGCTGCAGGCCCCAGCCCACTTCCATCAGGCTGGCCTCGTCGGTCACGCGGCGGCCCATCACCCAGCCCGCCTCGTGCTGGTTCGGCGTCAGGATGCTCACGCCGCGATACGCGTCGATGTGGCTTTCCTTGGGATCCACCGCGATCGGGATGCCGCGACCGCGCGCCTGCGCGATCGCGCGGTCGAGCACCTCGCGCGTGAGCACGCCCTTGCCGTAGTCGGAGATCAGCAGCCCGTCGCACGCGGCCAGCTCGCGCTCGATCGCGCCCAGAACGCCGGCGAGCGCTTCGCCCTCGAGTTCGGCGCGCGACTCCCAGTCGGCGCGCACCACCTGCTGGTGCTGCGCGATGATGCGCGTCTTGATGGTGGTCGGGCGCGACGGGTCGCGCACGAGCAGGCGCGTGTCCACGCCGCGCGCGGCGAACGCGTCGAGCAGCGACTGGGCGCGCACGTCGTCGCCGATCACGCCGAGCAGCGCGGGCGTCGCGCCCAGCGCCACGAGGTTCGCGGCCACGTTGCCGGCGCCGCCGAGCGAGCTCGATTCGCGCTGCACTTCGACGACGGGCACGGGCGCTTCGGGCGAGATGCGCTCGCAGCGGCCCCACAGGTAGTGATCGAGCATGACGTCGCCGAGCACGAGGATGCGTCGGCCGGCGAAACGCTGCACGAGTTCGTGCAGGCGCGGAAGCGCGAAGGCGGCGTGGGCGGACATGCGCGGCAGGTTAGGAGCGGCACCCGGGGCCGTCAACGAACGGCGCCCCGCGGCCGGTGCGGACCGCGGGGCGCCGCTGTTCGTACCGCCGGGCGTCAGCGCACCACGCTCACGCGCCGCGTCGCCAGGTGCCCGGCCTGCTGCACGCGCACGAAGTAAGCGCCCGGCGCGAACCGCTCGCCGCGCAGGTCCACGTCGTGCGTGCCGGCCGACAATCCGGCCAGTTCGCGCGTCACCACTCGGCGGCCGGTCACGTCGAGCACGTCGAGCGTCGCCGGAGCGGTGCTCGCCAGCGTGAAGCGCACCACGAAGCCGCGCGTGGCCGGGTTCGGCGCGATCGCGTCCACCGCGAAGCGCGCGGCCTCGGTCACGTCCACCGCCACCTGCCCGATGCGGCGGCCGTCGGCGCGCAGCGCGTACTCGTAGCGCACGCCGGGAATCACGTCCGCGTCCTCGTAGGCCACGTTGCCCGTGCCGTCGAGCGGCAGTGTGCCGAGCCCGGTCCACTCGCCCGCCGGGGCGCGTCGCTCGAGCTGCACCACCGTGGTCGGGTCGCCCGCCACGTGCCAGCGCAGGAACACGCGGCCGCCCTCGACGCGCGCCTCCATGAGCGAGGCGAGCGCGGCGGTGGAGTTGTCGAGCGGGTACTCCCACAGGCCGCGGCCGTGGGTCGCGACGCGCAGGAGCCGCGCGCGCGGCTGGATCGCCATGTCGTAGACCGCGATCACCGGGAACCCGGTGCCGAGCGGCGCCCACGAATCGCCGTAGTCGGTCGAGTAGTACACGCCGATGTCCGTGCCCGCGAAGAGCCGGTTGTGGCTCAGCGAGTCCACGACGAACGCGTTGACCGGCACGTCGGGCAGGCCCGTGCCGGCCGGCTCCCACGTGAGCGCGCCGCCCGCCAGGTTGCGCGTGCGCCAGATGTGCTGCCCGGCCGTCACGCCGTAGCCCGCGAACGTGACGTACGCGGTGTTCGGGTCGGCGGGGTCCACGACCGCACGCGAGACGTAGTTGATGGGCATGAACGAGTGCCGCACGTCGGTCAGGGTGCTCGAGCCGGTCGTGGTGGCGTACACCCGGCCGTCCTCGGTGCCCACGATGCGCACGTTGTCGTTCATGGCGGCGATGCCGATCGCGCTCACGGCGATGCCCGACGCGAACGTCTGGCTGACCGCCGTCATCGTGTCGCCGCGGCTGGTGGAGCGGTACAGCCGGCTCGTGCCGAAGTACACCGTGTTCGGCGTGCCCGGTCCCAGCGCGAGCGGGGCGTAGAACAGCACCGGCTCGGAGATCACGATGCCGTTCGCCGCGCCCGTGGCCACGCCGTCGCAGTTGGTGGAGTTGTCGAGGTAGCCCGCGCCACGGAACGCCCACAGCCCGTCGAACGCGCACTCGGTCGTGGCCACGCGGGCGAACCCGATCAGCGAGTTCGGGGCGTTGAAGTACGTGTGGTACATGGTGACGTTCGTCGTGTCGGCCGAGCTCTGGTCGATGGCCGTGAAACCGCCGTCGCCGTAATCCGTGCGCAGCCAGTTGTGATCGTGGTCCATCCAATTGGTGCCGTTGTCCTGCGTGCCGCCGATCGTGAAGTGCGGATCGTACGGATGCACGGCGAGCGACTGGAACTGCGTCGCGTTGAAGCCCGCGGTGTTCAGGCTGGTCCACGACTGGCCGCGGTCGGTCGAACGGTAGATGCCGCCGTCGTTGCCCATGTACACGACCTGCGGTTTCGACGGCGCGTACTCGATCGCGTGGCAGTCGGCGTGGATCGAGTTGCCGTCCCAGTTCAGGTCCGTGAAGGTCAGGCCGCCGTCGAGCGAGCGCGTGTACTCGCGCGAGCACGTGCCGTAGGCCGAACCGCCCAGGTGCACCACCATGCTGTCCACGGGATCGGCGGTGAGCACGAGGTCGTACCAGCACTGGCCGCCGCAGAAGCCGCCTCCGCCGGTCGCCTGCTTGGCGCCGAACGTGCGGCCGCCGTCGTTCGAGCGGCGGATCGCGCCCGAACCGCTCGTGCAGTTCGTGCCCGTCGCGCCTTCGCTCGTGCCGAGGATCACGCGCGACGGCCCGCTCGGGCGCGCGGTCACGCTCAGGTCGGCGCGGCCGTTGGCGTCGGTGGTCGCGAGCACCAGCGCGAACGTGGGCGAGCCCGAGAGCAGGTTGCCCGTGCGGTACACGCCGCCCACGCCGACCGAGGAACGCACGTACACGAGCATCGCGTTCGGGTCCTCGGGCAGGAACTCCATGTCCATGATCGAGCGGTTGCCGGTCACGTCCGGCGCCACGCTGCCGTCGGTCGTCACCGTGCGCTTCACGAACGCGGGGCTGGCCGACGTGGCGTCGGTGCTCTCGTACAGGCCGCGCAGGCCCAGCGGCGGCACGAGGCCGGACAGCGGATCGCAGCCGATGCCGCCGATGCCGGTCGAGGTCGCGACCCAGATGTGCGCCGGGTCGTCGGGCTTCACGAGGATCTTCGAGATCGCGCTGCCCGTGAACGCGTGCGTGCCCGCCACGCCGGTCGTGACAGGCGGATCGAACGGCCCGTTCAGCACCGGCGTGGCGTTGGCGCCGTCCACGCGGTAGAGCCCGACGCCGAAGTAGCTGTCGCACGAACTGCTCGACTCGCCCGTGCCCACGTAGAGGACGGACGGGTTCGAGGGCGCGAGCGCGAGCGCGCCGATGGCCAGTGACGCGGCGCCGTCGAACAGCGCGGTCCAGTGCTGGCCGCCGTCGAACGAGCGGTAGACGCCGCCCTGCGCGGTGCCCACGTAGACGGTGTCGGCGTGCTGCGGGTCCACCGCGATCGCGGTGACGCGGCCGCTCACCGGCACCACGGGAAACGTCTGGCCGTTCGGGATCGGCTCGGGGCCCAGCGACGTCCAGCTCGGTCCCAGCCCGAACGGGCCGAGCGCGCGCTGCTGCGCCTGCAGGTCGGCCACCGCACGGGCGCGATCGCGCGCGGTCGCACCGGCGAGCGTGCCGCGCATCTTGTCGTACCAGCCCTGGCGGCGCGCCAGGTAGGTGTCGCGGTCCAGCAGGTCGCGGGCGAAGCGCGGCATGTCGGCGTCCGCTGCTTCGCGGGACTCCGCGTGTTCGGCGGCACGTGGCGGCGACCATGCGGCGGGTCGGGGCGCAGCGAGCGACGGAGTGGCGACGACGACGGCGAACAGGGCGGACAGCAACGACGAGCGGACGTCCATGGCGCGGCCTCACGGGATCGAGCGTGGGGTGAACTCCCGCAGGCTCGCGCGCCCCTGTTGATCGCGCAAGCGCAAAATGGGACGCGGACCCGGCTCCGTCTTGGAGCGGGTCCGCGTGCGTGATGCTCCGCTTCGCTGTGAGTCGTACAGCGCTGCGCGCCGCGTCCCGAGGGCGACGTCCGTCTTGAACGCCGTGGTCCACGGGTGAAGCGCGGGAGCATGAAAGCGCAGCCCGCGCCCGGATGCAACGCCGCCGCGCCGGTCGTGGCGAGAATTGACGTGGCGCCGCGTGCTTGGGTACCCCTCCCGCATGTCCTTCGAGATCCGCCCCTACACCGACGCCGACGCCGAGACGCTGCGCGCGCTGCTGCATGACGGATCCATCGCGCCGCAGTTCGACAAGTTTCTCGGACCCGACGGCCTCGAGCACAAGCTGGCCGACCGCGTGCTGGCGCGCGAGTGCCTGCGGCTGGCGTTCGTCGGCGGCGAGCCCGCCGGTTTCGGCGTCGCGTGGGTGATCGTCGAGTCCGCCGGCTTCTGGGCCATGACGCGCGTCGCCGTGCGCGAGCCGTTCCGACGCCGCGGCATCGGGCGCGCGCTGGCGCGCGCCGTGATCGCGCAGGCGCTCGAGCGCGTACCGCCGGGCCGGCGGGCCGAGATCGCGGGCGCGGCGTGGATGCCCATGGACGCGGCCGCGGCGCTGGCGGGCTCGCTCGGCTTCGTGCCCGAGCGCACGTTCTGGCTCATGGAACGCCCGCGCGGCGGCGTGGCACCTCCCACCTGGCCCGAAGGCACGACGCTGCGCACGTGGGACGGCAGCCCGGCCATGCTGCGCGACTGGACCGCGATCTACAACGCGTCGTTCGCGCACCACTACCGCTTCCACCGTTCGAACGAAGACGACGCGCGGCGCATCGCGGCGGGCCCGCACTTCCGGCCCGACGGCCTGCTGCTCGCGTACCGCGACGGGCGTTGCGCCGGGTTCTGCCGCATCGAGCTGCACGAGACGCGCGGCGAGATCGGCACGCTCGGCACCGCGCCCGACGCGCGCGGGCTCGGGCTCGGGCGCGCGCTGCTGCGCTGGGGCGTCGGCTGGCTCGAAGCGAACACCACGCTGCCGGTCACGCTGCTGGTGGACGGCGAGAACGAGAGCGCGCTGCGGCTCTACCGCGGCGAAGGTTTCGACGTGGCGCGCACCCGCCGGCTGTGGGGCCGCGCCTTCGCGCCGGGCGAGCGCCCTTGAGCGGCGCCGCGCCCACGACCACGCCCGCGCCCCGCTCGTTCCGCACGTTCCTCGTGCTGTGGGCGTCGCAGACGCTGTCGCTGTTCGGCACGTTCGTGACGCAGTTCGCGGTCAACATCTGGCTCACCGTGGAGCGCTACCCGCGGCCCGAGCAGAAACCGCAGCTCGCGCTCGCGCTGACCGCCTGCACGATCGCGAGCACGCTGCCCGCGATCTTCTTCCTGCCGCTGGCCGGAGCGTTCGCCGACCGCCACGACCGCCGCCGCATCCTGGTCGTGGCGAACGCCGTGTCGGCCGCGCTCACGGTGCTGCTCGTGGCGCTGCACTTCGCGGGCCGGCTCGAGCTGCCGGCCGCGGTACTGCTGCTCGCGGCGTACGCGTTCACCGGCTCGTTCCACAGCTCCGCGTTCGACAGCGGCTACCTCCTGCTGGTCGAGCCGGCGCAGCGCGGGCGCGCGACCGGCATGGTGCAGACGTCCTTCGCGCTGTCGCAGGTGCTCTCGCCCGCGCTCGCCGCCACGCTCGTGGGACTGCCGGCGCTGCTGCGCGGCGGCGGCGCGCCGGTGCCGGCGTGGCTCGTGTCCGGCGTGCCGTTCGCGTTCGCGGCCGACGGCGTCACGTTCGTGATCGGCGCGCTCGCCGTGGCGGCGCTGCGGTTCCCGCCCGCGCCACCGCGCACGAAGAGCGGGGCGAGCGTCTTCCACGACGCGATCGAGGGGCTCACGTGGATCGTCCGGCGCCGGCCGCTCGTCGAGCTGATCCAGTTCGGCTCGCTCGTGAACTTCGCGATCGCGCCGCTCGTGCTGCTCACGCCGCTGCTCGTGCGCGACCGGCTGGCCGCCGACTGCGCGCGACGGCACCTCTCGTACGAGGCCGCGCTCGCGCTGGTCAACTCGCTCATGGGCATCGGCGGCGTGGTCGGCGGCGTGCTCATGACCACATGGGGCGGGCTGCGCGGGCGCCGCGTGCTGGGGCTGGTCGGCTCGATCGCGCTGGTCGGGCTCGGCCAGGCCGCGGTCGGGCTGTCGCCCACCGTGGTGCTGTTCGGCGCGGCCTGCTTCGCGACCGGCGTGCTCACGCCGCTGCTCAACTCGCACTCCATGCTGTTGTGGCAGGAGATCACGCCGCCCGAACGGCTCGCGCGCGCGCTGTCGAGCCGGCGCTTCATCTCGCAGATCGCGTTCCCGCTGGGCACGCTGGTCGCGGGCTGGCTGGCGGTACGCTTCGAGCCGTGGCTCGTGGTGACGCTGGCGGGCGCCACCATCACGGTGGTGAGCGGCGCGCGCATGCTGACGCCGGGCTTCGCAACGCTCGAAGCGCGCATGCGCGCGAGCGCGGCCGAGTAGCCTAGCGCCCGAACTCGAAGCGCTGGCGGCACCACACCGCCACCGCGCGCCCCGAGCGCACCGCCGGCCAGTACTTCATCGCGAGCGCCGCTTCGATCGCCGCTTCGACCGCGGCCGAGTCGGCCGCGCCCTCGGCGAACATCGCGTCGGACACGGCGCCGTCCTCGTCCACACGCACGTCGAGCTCGACCCAGCCGCGGCGCGCACGCGCGCGATCCACGCGCACGGTGTCGCGCAGGATCGGCGCGCGCAGTTCGTCGTCGGCGGTGAGCGCCGCGATCGCGGGCACCTCGGCGTGTGGTTCGGGCGCCGCGGCCTCGGGCGCGGGCGACGGCACGTGCAGTCCTTCGCGACGCGGCGAGACGCGCACGAACGCCACGCGCGCCGGGGGCAGCGTGGCGGGATCGAAGCCCGCCAACGGGCGCAGCGCACCGGGCGCGGACTCCGCGGCGGCCGCGGCGGCCGCGGCGTGAGCCGAGTCGGCGGCCGGGGCGGGAGTTTGCCGCGACGGCATGCCGCTGCAGCCCGCCAGCACGAAACCGCACACGAGGAACCGGAACTTTTGCATGGGCGGCACACTACCCGCTCCCCTGCCCGGGGCGCATCACTCCGAAGGGATCGCTGGCACGAAGCACGCACGCGAGCGCGGGCTTGTTCGCCCTCCGGCCGGGGACTAGTGTCGGGACATGACCTCTCGCGAACGCATGATCGCCGCGTTGAGCGGCGCCGAACTCGACCGCCCGCCCGTGTCGTTCTGGGGCCACGTCTACCATCGTGAGTCGAGCGCCGAAGCGCTCGTCGAGCACACGCTCGAACTCTGGCAGCGCTGGCGGTGGGACTGGATCAAGCTCAACCCGCGGAAGCACTACCACGTCGAACCGTGGGGCGTGACCTACCGCTACAGCGGCGTGCCGGATGCCAAGCCGACGCTCGAGTATTTTCCGGTCGTTCACGCTTCGGACTGGGACCGCATCGGCGAAGTGCCTCACGACCAGGGCGCGCTCGGCGAACAGATCGAAGCGGTACGGCAATTGCGCGCTCGCCTGCCGCACGACGTGCCGATACTGGCGACGGTGTTCACTCCGCTCGCGATCCTGGGCGAGCTCACCGAGCCGCCGACCGTGCTGCGCGAACACCTCTCGAGCGCTCCCGCCGCGGTCGAGCGCGCGCTCGAAAAGGTGACGCGCGTCTACGAGCGCTACGTGCGCTCGCTCATGCAGGCCGGCGCCGACGGGCTCTACCTCGCCACGGTGGACTGGGGCTCTCGCCGCTTCGTGACGCCCGAACTGTTGAAGCGCTGGTCGCGGCCGTACGACCTGCGCCTGCTGCAGGCCGCGGGACCGTCGCCGTTCCACACGCTGCACGTGTGCAAGGACGACGCCCTGTTGTTCGAGTTCTCCGACTACCCGGTCGGCGCGTTTTCCTGGGATGCGACCGCGCCGGGAAATCCCTCGCTCGCCGAAGGGCTGCAACGCCTGCCGGGAGCCGTCATGGGCGGCATCGCTCATGAGGGCCCGCTGCAGGACGCGTCGCCCGAAGGCGTGCGCGTGCAGTACCGCCGTGCGCTCGAGCAGACGGGCGGACGGCGCTGGCTGGTCGCGCCCGGGTGCTCGATGCCACCCGCCACACCCGAGGGAAACCTCGCGGCGATCCGGGAAGACGTCCTCCACACGGTCGCGTCCGAAGGGCGCATGACCCGTTAGTCGTTCCGGCTGCGCCCTCGACATCGCGGAGCGGTTCCCCGCCGCCCCGCGCCACGAGTGGAGGTGCGCCATGCGGAAGCTGTGGATCGTCCTCGTGCTGCTGCTGGTCGCGGGGGCGGCGTTCGCGCAAAGCGTCGAACGCTTCCCCACCAATACCCCCGTACCCGTCCCGCGCTCGACGTTCGAGGGCGGCACGCTGCCCGTGCCGCATCGTTCGATCGGCAGCGTTTCGGTCGGTGAACGCGCGCCGGACTTCGAACTCGAGACCGCGGCCGGCGGCAAGCGCCGGCTGAGCGAGTGGCGCGGCAGCTGGGTCGCGCTGTGGTTCGGCTCGCGCGCGGCGGGCATCGCCGACGCCGACGCACTCGCGGCGAGCGTCGCCGCCGACGGAGTCGCCGTGCTGATGATCGCACGCGAGCGCACGGGCATGCTGCGCTCGTGGCTCGCGCAGCACCCCGAAGCGACCGCCACGCTGATGTCGGACGCGATGGCCGACATCGCGTGCGAGTACGGCGCGTTCGACCAGTCGCGCGGCCAGTCCGCGCCCGGGTTCGTGCTGCTCGACGAGCAGGGCGTGGTGCGCGTGGCGGTACTGGGAGCGGCGCTCACGCCGGAGGACGCCCGGCGCATGGTGCAAATCGCGAAGACCAGCCTCTAGGAATGCACGGCGTCCCGGCGATTCGCTGGGACGCCGTGACTTGTCCTCTCGCAGATCGCACCGATTCAACCGGCCGCGTTCCGGGGACGAAGACGACGGTGTGGTGGTTGGACACTGCTTCCCGTTCGAACTCCCCAAGAGGACAACCATGACGAAACACACCCTCTCCGCATCGCTCGCGATGCTCGTCTGCGGCGCGTCACTCGCACTGGCCGCCGGTTGGAACAGCCCGCCCCCGCCCGTCAACGCCTCCACGTCGCTGCCGCTCGTTCCGCTCGGCACCAGTGGCGAGTACGCGATCGTGGACGTCGGCTCGGCCGCACCCGACTTCTCGTACACCGCGCTCGACGGCGGCGCGAACCGCCTGCACGACCTGCGCGCGCAGGGCCCCGTGCTGCTGGTGATCGGCGCCGACGAATCGCAGCTCACCGCACTGCAGCGCGAACGCGATGCGCTGCTCGCGATGGGCGTGGTGCCCGTGGCGGTGGTGGACAAGCGCGAAGGCGCGTGCCGCCGCCAGGCGCAGCGTCTCGGCCTCGGCTACCCCGTGATTCCCGACCCGCGCCGGCTGATCGCGGCGCAGTTCAACGCGCTCGAACCCGCTTCGCGCGCCGCGGCCCCCGCGTGGTTCGTGGTGGACTCGCGCGGCCACGTGCGCGACCTGAACCGCTTCCACTGGCCCGACCGCGAGTGGTCCGAGATCGCTTCGAACGCGCTCGGCCTGCCGCGCCACGAAGACCCGCGCCCCGCTTCGACGCGCTGACGCGGGCACTCCCCCGAACACGAAGGCCGCCGCGAGCACGCTCGCGGCGGCCTTTCGTTCGCCCTGCGCCCTCAGGCGGCCTTGAGCCGCCGCGCGCTCAGCACGCGCAGCGCGTGGTCCACGTCCTCCCACGAGAACGGCTTGGCGAGCACGAGGTCAACGCCGCGCGATGCGGCCGCTTCTTCCTCGAGCTGGAATCCCCAGCCGGTCACGAGCACCACGTCGGGCGGGTGCGCGCAGGCCTTGGCGGTCAGCGCCAGGTCCCAGCCGTTCACGTCGGGCATGCCGAGGTCGGTGAACACGACGTCGAACGAGTCGCGCTGCAGCGCCTCGACGCCCGCGGGCCCGCCGTGCGCGCGCGTGACCTGCATGCCCATGGCGGCGAGCAGGTCCACGAGCACTTCGAGCACCGTCTGCTCGTCGTCCACGACCAGCACGCGGCGCGACTCGGGGGCGAGCGACGCGTCATCCTGCGGCGAATCCGCCTGCACCGCGCCGATCGGGAACTCGAGCGTGAACACCGTGCCCACACCGGGCTCGCTGTGCACCTCGATCTCGCCGCGGTGCCGTGACACGATGCCGTAGGCGACCGACAGCCCGAGCCCGGTGCCCTTGATCTCCTTGGTCGTGAAGAACGGGTCGAAGATCTTCGCGCGCGTGTCCTCGTCCATGCCCACGCCCGAATCGCGCACCTGCACGCGCACCTTGCCTGGGCCGTTCTCGGACGTGATCCACAGCGCGCCGCCGTCGGGCATGGCGTCGAGCGCGTTGAGCACGAGGTTCGTGAACACCTCGCGCAACTCGGACGCGTTGCCCGCGGTCGGCTGGTTGGCCTGCAGCTCGAGGTGCACGTCCACCTGCATGCCGCGGCGCTTCATGCTGGTTTCCCAGGCCGGCCGCGTCAGCTCGAGCACGCCGAGCAGCACCTGGTTGATGTCGAGCGTCTCGAAGCGTTCGTCCTGCCGGACGCGCGTGAATTCCTGCACGCGGCGCACCGTGTGCGCACCGTCGAGCGCGGCCTGTTCGATCACCGCGAGCTGGCGCCTCAGGTCGGAGTCGGTCGTGGTCTGCAGCAGCAGCTGCGTACGGCCGAGGATCGCGGCGAGGATGTTGTTGAAGTCGTGCGCCACGCCGCCGGCCATTTCGCCGAGCGCATTGAGCTTGGCCGACTGCACCAGCTGGGCCTGCGTCTGCCGCAGCTCGTCGTACGCCACCTTCATGTCGGCGTACAGCCGTGCGTTCGCGATCGCGGCGCTGCACTGCCCGGCGAACAGCGTGGCCAGTTCGAGGTCGTCGGTCTGGAACCCGCGCGGCCCGATGCGTGTGAGCGTGATCACGCCCACGACCTTGTCGCGCGACTGCAGCGGCACGCAGAGCAGCGCCGTCTGCTCGGGCGGCGTGCCGGGCACGGTCACGGCGCGCGGGTCGGCTTCGGCGTCGTTCACGATCTCGCCCTTGCCGGTCAGGGCCACCATGCCGGTGATGCCCTCGCCCAGCTTGAGCCGCACCGCCATCATCTCTTCCATGTACGAGCGCGCGTCGCACACCACCGGCACGAGCACCTGCTCGTTCTCGTCGAACAGGAACACGCTGCACTCGTCGGTCTGGATCACCTGGCGCACGAGCTTGGCGATGGTGCCGAGAATCGTGTTCAGGTCGAGCGAGTTGACGACCGCGTGGCTCACTTCGAGCAGCGCGGCGAACTTCTCGTTCTGGCGCTTCTCGCGCTCGAGCATGTCGGCGAGCGTCGCCTCGGCGAGCGCCTGAGACGCGTCGGTCGAGAAGCTCACGAACCAGCCGTGCAGCCGCCCCGCGGGCGCGAACGGCACGCGCGACACCACGAGCTCGCGCTCGGGCGCCGATCGCAGCCGCGCGCGATCGAGCTCGAGCGCGTGTTCGTCGTGCGCCCCGTCGCCCGGCGAATGGTCGCAGCAGTCTTCCTTGCCCACGAACAGTTCGGGCAGGCGCATGCCCACGAGCACGTCGCCGCGCTCGCCGGCCAGTTCGCGGAACGCGGGATTGGTCGCGGTGATGCGCATCTGGTCGTCGGTGAACACGACCGGCGCGGGAATGAACTGCAGCAGCGGCGTCAGTTCCGACACCCAGTCCTGCGCGCGCGCGCGCGACTGGCCGCGGCCCTGCGCGCGGATCAGCGCGGTGAGCGCCTCGCCGACCGCCGAACGCGACACCCCGAGTGTCGTCCAGCGCCCGATCACGGTGCGTGTGAGCTGCAGGAACGCCGTGGAGTCCGGCTGCAGGAAAGACTGCTCGAGGCCCGCGACCAGGTCGCTCGCTTCGGCGAGCGCGGTCTCGGGTCCCAGCGACCTTTCCAATGGCGCGGCGATGGCTTCCGCCAAAGACGCACGATGACGCTTCAGGTAGCGTGCGATGGACGCGTACACGGTGACTCTCTCCGAGGGAGGGGGTTTCGGACCCTCTGGTTTTCGGAAGTGGACGCCGCGCGCTTGAGCTTTCCGGCATGGCGACGGCCACTTTCGTGAGATCGCCGGGTCGAATTGCAGGATGCACGCCCCCGGGGAATCCCTCCGCGCCGGTCGGCGTACCCGGCACGCCCGTTGCGGCGATTCGCCAGAGGGGCGGCTTCGGTGTTATCCGTCCCGAGACTCTTATGGACTCCCCAGGACGCTCGGAGGAACGCACGTGAACATCCCGCGCTGGCTGTTGTTCGTTCCCGCGCTCGGCCTGCTGGCCGCCGCACCCCCGCCGCCCGCCGCCACATTCGCCCCCGCCGATCCGCACGAGGTCGTCGAGACCGAGCGGATGTTCGCGCGCACGGTGGACGGGATCGGCATCAAGGCCGGGTTCCTCGCCTACCTCGCCCCGACCGGCGTGTTGTTCCGCCCCGGGCCGGTGAACGGCGTGAAGGCCATGGAGGCGACGCCCGTGTCGCCCGCGACGCTGGCGTGGATGCCCGAGCGCGTGGTGCTGGCGTCGAGCAGCGACCTCGCCATGTCCACCGGCCCGTGGAGCTACCACCCGATCGCGCACAAGCCGGCCGTGGCGTGGGGCACGTTCCTCTCGCTCTGGCGCCGCTCCGCGGACGGTAAGTGGAAGCTGGTGCTCGACGCGGGCATCGAGCACGCCCGGCCCGCCGCGGACTCGGTGGACGCGATCGCGTCGAAACTGGCGCCGCCGGCCCGTGCCGGCAAGGGCCCGCTCGCGCGCCGGCAGACGCTCTGGCAGGCGGACGTGGCGTTCGCGAAGGCCGCCGGCACCGCCGGCGTGTCCGGCGCGCTCGACCAGTTCGCGGCGATCGAGCATCGCCGGCTGCGCGAAGGCTCGCTGCCGATCGTCGGCCGCACGGCCGCGCGCGATTCCGCCGCGGTGCGCGACGAGCGCGGCACGTTCATGTCGCTGGCGCAGTTCATCTCGGCGGGCGGTGATCTCGGCTACACCTACGGCACGTTCGTCCAGACGCGCGGCGCCGAAGTGGACTCGAGCTACTACGTGCACGTGTGGCAGCGCGGCGCCGACAAACCGTGGGAGCTGCTGCTCGACATGCTGCTGCCCCAGCCGAAGCCGGCGAAGTAGAGCGCGGACCACGACCGCGGGCCGGCCGCTGCGCCGGATTGCGGTAAGAACCCGAGCCGGGTTCGGACCGCGGATTTCACGGGCAAGACGCATGCAACGCCGGCTCGGATCGTGATCGCACGACGCCCGGGCGCCGTCGCCGGCGTGGGCAGGTCGTCCACCGCCGCGACGGCTCGCGGCTCGCCCCGGGCCGCCAACTGCGTGCGCGAGCGTCGTCGCGCGCCGTGCACGACGCTTGCAGTGCGCCACGCGTGACCCGCCCCCGCCCGGGTGATCCGGCATGCTCGCTCGCGTCCGCACGGCCGCGCTCTGGGGACTCGACGCCTTCGCGGTGGACTGCGAAGTGGACGTGGGCCCGGGGCTGCCCGGCTTCGTCATGGTGGGACTGCCCGACACGTCGGCACGTGAGGCACGCGAACGTGTGTGGCCGGCGTTGCGCAATGCCGGGCTGTCGCCGCCCGACCGGCGCGTGACCGTGAACCTGGCGCCGGCCGACCGCCGCAAGGAAGGCGCGGCGGCCGACCTCGCCCTGGCCATGGGCCTGCTCGTCGCGACCGGGCAGGCGCCCGCCGAGCGGCTCGAACGCACCGCCGCGCTGGCCGAGGTGGCGCTCGACGGCCGCCTGCGTGCCACGCGCGGCACGCTGCCGCTGGCCGAAGCGTGCTGGCGCGCCGGCGCGCGCACGCTGGTGTGCGCCGTCGAGTCCGCGCGCGAAGCCGCGCTGGTCGAAGGCCTGCAGGTGCTGGCGGCCGCGACGCTGCAGGACGCCTGCGACTGGCTGCGCGGCGAAGTACTCGACGTGGCGCAGGCGGCCGCACCCGACGACACGCACGCGAGCGAAGACGACCTTGCGGACGTGCGCGGCCAGGCCATTGCGCGCCGCGCGCTGGAACTGGCTGCAGCGGGCGGTCACCACCTGCTGCTCGTCGGTCCGCCGGGCGCGGGCAAGTCCATGCTCGCGCGCCGCCTGCCCGGCATCCTGCCACCGCTCACGAGCGCCGAGGCGCTCACCGTGACGCGGCTGCACTCGGTTGCGGGCCTGCGGCGTCCGGGCAGCGGCCTGATGCGCGAGCGGCCGTTCCGCGCGCCGCATCACTCACTGTCGCGCGCCGGGCTGATCGGCGGTGGCGCGCCTCCACGCCCCGGCGAACTGAGCCTCGCCCACCACGGCGTGCTGTTCCTGGACGAGATGGCGGAGTACCCGCGCAGCCTGCTCGACGCACTGCGCGAACCACTCGAGACCGGCATCGTGGACCTGGCCCGCGCGAGCGGCCGCGCCCGGTTCCCGGCGCGGCCGTTCATCGTGGCGGCGATGAACCCCTGCAAGTGCGGCTGGCTCGGACACCCAAAGCGAGGTTGCCGCTGCACGCCGACCGAGCTGGCGCAGTACGCGGCGCGCGTGAGCGGGCCGATATTGGATCGTATTGATATTCAGGTAGAGGTGCCCGCACTCACGTCTACCGACTTACTCACCGCTACCGCAGGCGAGTCCTCCGCGCATGTCCGCCAGCGCGTACTCGCGGCGCGAGAGCGGCAGGCCGCGCGCGGGACCTTCAACGCGCTGCTCACCAACGCCGCACTGCGTGAACACTGTGCACTCGATGCTGCGTCACATCGCCTGATCGCCGACGCGATGGACCGCGGCGGCATGAGCGCGCGGGCCGTGCATCGCGCGCTGCGCGTGGCGCGCACGATCGCGGATCTCGAACACGCCGAACGCGTGGCGCCCGTGATGCTGGCCGAAGCGCTGCAGTACCGCGCCTACGAGAAGCGCCGGACCGGGGTGACGATGGTGGACTGAACTGCCGCGATCGTCGCTTCGCGCTGGCTCACGCGGAATCGCCCGGGCCATCCTGCCGTTCCCGTTCGCTCACCCGTCCCGACGCCCAACGTGAAAGAAGGTTCCCGATGCGACTTCGTCCGCTCGTCCTCGCCGCCGCGTGCGCGGCCGTGTGCGCGTTCGCCGTACCCACCGCCGGCCATGCCGCCGTCGCCGACAGTTCGGCGGCGGGATTCCTCGTACACCACGAGGGCGTGATTCACGCCCCGGCGGCCGACGTGTACGCCGCGCTCGCGAAGATCGGCTCGTGGTGGGACGGCAACCACTCGTGGTCCGGACAGGCGTCGAACCTGAGCCTTGATCCGCGCGCCGGCGGCTGCTTCTGCGAGAAGCTGCCGAACGGCACGGTGCAGCACATGACCGTGGTGTATGCGGACCCGGGCAAGCAGCTGCGGCTCAGCGGCGGACTCGGGCCGCTGCAGGGGCTCGCGGTGAGCGGCGCGATGACGTTCGCGCTCAAGGGCGGCGACGACGGCACGCGCGTCACGCTCGACTACATGGTGGGCGGCTACATGCCGGGCGGTATCGGCTCGCTCGCGCACCCGGTGGACGGCGTGCTCGGCATCCAGTTCGCGCGGTTCAAGCGCTTCGTCGAGACGGGCAAGCCGCAGTAGCGGCTCGCTCAGGCGCGCGGCGCGCGCGCTTCGAGCCGGTCGGCCAGCGCGCGCCACTCGGCCGCGAACGCTTCGCGCGTGGCCGGCTCGTCGAGCACGGGGAACTCGGCCTCGATCTCCAGCTTGGCGACGGCCGAGCCCCACGTGACGGGTACGCCGGCGGTGCCGGGCGCGAGCTGCGGCCGGCGCGCCAGCGCTTCCGCCGCGCTCATGCGGCCGTCGGCGACTTCGCGCAGCAGCCGCGCGAACTCGAGGCATGCCTCGCGCACGGTCATGCGGGCGTTCCCGCGAGCGCGAACGTACGCAACACCCGCCACGCCGCACCGCCCTCCTGCTCGATCCACGCGGCCTCCCCGAAGGTGCACACGAATCCCGCGGGCCAGCGCGCCGCCGCTGCGGCGGTATTGCCGGGATCACGCACGTTGCGCGGGTGCGCGAGCGTGAGGTGCGCGTGCTGCACGCGCGCCGCGCGCTCGCCCAGCAGCCGCGTACGCAGCGCGTCGAACGCGTCCTGGCCGCGCACGCATTCGAGCAGCCAGCCGTGCCCGCCGAACGCGACGGGTGCGCCGAACTCCAACGCGATCGGCGCGCTCGCCGCGGCGGCAACACGCGCGGCGAGCGCGGCGGCGTCGAGCCCGGCGATCTCGTCCTCGCGCGCCAGCGTCACGTGCGCGCCGATCAGCGCCGCCTGCACGGGATCGAGCGTGCGGCGCAGGATTTCGAGCGCGATGGCGGCGTCGGGCGGTACGAACAGCGTGAGCTGGCGGCGGATCATGGCGGCGAACCTATCGGACAAGTGTTCGTCAGGCCAGAGATCGGACGTTGAACTCGCGCCGGAAGCCCGCGTAACCTGCCGCCCGCTGCGCTTCCCGCAGGCCGCATTTCCATCCTCAACGGAGAGCCCCACCATGCGTATCCGTGCTTCCGTCCTCGCGCTCGGCCTTGCCGCGCTCACGCTGGTTCCCGCCGCGCCCGCGCGTGCCCAGCTCAAGCTGCCGCGCATCAGCCCCAACGCCACCGTCACGCAGACCATCGGCATCACCGACCTCACGGTCACCTACTCGCGCCCCGGCGTGAAGGGCCGTACCGTGTGGGGCGACATCGTGCCCATGGACAAGCCTTGGCGCGCCGGCGCCAACGAGGCGACCCGCTTCACCACCACCGACGAGATCACGTTCGGCGGCCAGAAGCTCGCCGCCGGCACCTACGCGCTCATCGCCATTCCCGGCAAGGACGAGTGGACGATCGCGCTCAACTCCGAGAAGGAGCTCTGGGGCGCGTACGAGTACAAGCCCGAAAAGGACGTGCTGCGCGTGAAGGTGAAGCCCGAGGCGGCGCCGCACGAGGAGTGGCTGTCGTTCTCGTTCGACGGCCTCGCGCCGGCTACGGCCACGTCCATGCCGAACGCCACGAACCTCGTGCTGCGCTGGGAGAAGCTGCGCGTCGCGGTGCCGGTGTCGGTGGACGCGAACGCCACGATCCTCGCGGGTTGCCGCAAGGCGGTCGGCGAGGCCAAGCCCGACGACTTCCGCACGCGCGTGCAGGCGGCGCGCTGGTGCCTCGATTCCGGCGTCAACATGGACGAGGCGCGCGGCTGGATGACGCAGGCCGTGGCGATCCAGAAGAACTACTCCACGCTCGGCCTGCAGGCGCGCTTCCTGGCGAAGGAAGGCAAGAAGCAGGAAGCGATCGCGGCCGGCGAAGCGGCGGTCGCCGCGGGCAAGGCCAGCCCCGACAAGCCCGACACGTCGGCGATCGAGAAGCTGGTCGCGGAGTGGAAGGCGGCGAAGTAGCGCCGGACGTTCCGGACGCACGAAGGCCCGCGCCGCTCCCACGCGCCGCGGGCCTTCTTCGTGCCTCCCGCGCGCCCTACGCCGCCGCGCGCTCGCGGCGCGGCCACGCGAAGCTCAGCGCCCACGCCAGCGCCATCACGAGCACGCAGCCGATCAGGTTGTACCAGAGGAACGAGATCTTCGTGAGCGCGAAGCACGCGACCACCACGGCTTCGGCCGCCAGCGCCGCGGCGAACACCGCGCTCCCGCCCACGCGCTTGAGCGCGAACGCCGTGAGGAAGATGCCGAGGATCGTGCCGTAGAACAGCGAGCCGAGGATGTTCACCGCCTCGACCAGCGTGCCCAGCCCGCTCGCCCACTGCGCGAACCCCACCGCGAACAGCGCCCACGCCCCCGTCACGACGCGCGAGACGAACACGTCGTGGCGCTCGTCGGCGAGCCGCCGCGGCAGGCGCCGGATCACGTCCACCACGGTCGTCGAGGTGAGCGCCGACAGTTCCGCCGACGTCGAGTTCATGGACGCCGCGAACAGCGCCGCGAACACGAGCCCGATGAGCCCGGCGGGCAGTTGCGCGAGCACGAACGTGAGGAACACGTAGTTGGTGTCGTTGGTCTGGGCCTTGCCGTCCGTGCGCTTGAGCAGCGCCACCACCTCGCCGCGCGCGGCGGTCATGCCGGCCTGCGCGTCGCGCACGACCGCCGTGGCGGCCTCCGCGCCCGGCTCGTCGTGCGCGCGCAGCGCCGCGACCAGCCGGTTCGCGCCGTCGCGCCGCGCGCTCCACGCGGCGTCGTGCCGCGCCTCGATCGCGCGGTACTCGGCCGCGTGCGCCCCCGAGGCCAGCTTCGCGCGCTCCAGCGGCTGGAAGAACGCGGGCGGCGGCGAGAACAGGTAGAACGCGAACACGGTCACGCCCAGCAGCAGGATCGCGAACTGCATCGGGATCTTGAGCGCGCCGTTGGCGAGCAGCCCCGTGCGGCTCTCGCGCACCGACTGCCCGGTCAGGTAGCGCCCGACCTGCGACTGGTCGGTGCCGAAGTACGCGAACTGCAGGAAGAACCCGCCGATCAGCCCCGACCACAGGTTGTAGCGGTCGTTCGGATCGAACTTCGTCTCGACCGCGTGCAGCTTGCCCAGCCGCCCGGCCACGGCCAGCGCGTCGCCGAAGCCCACGCCCTCGGGCAGCGCGCGCACGACCATCGCGAACGCGACCACGAACGTGCCGAGGATGATCGAGAACTGCAGCACCTGCGTGTGACTCACGGCGCGGCTGCCGCCCACGGCGGTGTACACCACCACCAGCGCGCCGAGCAGCAGGCAGGTCCAGCGCACGTCCCAGCCGAGCACCACCGACAGCACCAGCGACGGCGCGTAGATCGTGAGCCCGGCCGCGAGCCCGCGCTGCACCAGGAACAGCGCCGCGGCCAGCGTGCGGGTCTTCCCGTCGAAGCGCGACTCGAGGTACTCGTAGGCCGTGTACACGCCGAGCCGGTGGAAGACCGGCACCAGCGTGAAGCTGAGCACGACCATGGCGATCGGCAGCCCGAAGTAGAACTGCACGAAGCGCAGTCCGTCGGCGTAGCCCTGCCCCGGCGTGGACAGGAACGTGATCGCGCTGGCCTGCGTGGCCATGACCGACAGCGTCACGGCCCACCACGGCATGCTGCGCCCGGCGAGCAGGTAGCCCTTCAGGTCGTGCTGCCCGCGCCCGCGCCAGACGCCGTACGCGACGAACGACGCCAGTGCGCCGAGCAGCACGAACCAGTCGAGCGCGCTCACCTGCGATCGGAGCTCACGAGATTGGCGAACAACCGGTACGCGCCCGGCACGCCCGCGGGCAGCTGGCGGAAGAACGCGAGCCCGGTGTACACGAACGTGCCCTTGCCGACCTTCGCCACGATCAGGCCGCCGTCGCGCGAGGGCTCGCCCGCGTCGTTGGCGCCGAAGACCGCGTCGTACCCGGCGTCGAACGGCTGCGCGTAGTACAGCCCGCGCTCCTGCACCCAGCCCGCGAAATCGGCGTCGCCGATCGCGTTCGGCGTCGTGAGCAGCGGGTGGCCGGCCAGGCGCACGCGCATCGCCGCCGTCTCGTCGGTCACGCGGTCGCGCGAGATCTTGAACGGCAGCGGTCCGAGCTTGTTGTCGAACGACGCGTCGGCGGTCTGGTACTGCACCACCAGCCGCCCGCCGTTCGCGGCGTACGCGAGCAGCCGGTCCTGGTGCGCGAGCAGCCGCGGCCGCGTGTTGTACGCGCGCACGCCGATCACGACCGCGTCGTACTTCGACAGGTCGCCCTCTTCCACGTCGGCGTCGCTCAGCAGCGTCACCGCCCAGCCCATCTGCGCGAGCGCCGCGGGCACGGCGTCGCCCGAGCCCATCACGTACGCCACGTTCGCGCCCGCGTGCTTCACGTCGGCGCGCACCAGCTTCGCCTCGGCCGCGGGCAGCAGCGTCTGCACCGGGATGTGCTCGTGGTCGATCCGCACGAGCCGGCGGTCGTACTGCTGGTAGTCGGACTCCACGATGCAGCGCACCGTGGTGGGCGCGTTCGCCGCGGCCGCGGGCGGCGTGACGCGGAACGCGAGCGTGGTGTCGCCCTGCGCCGACAGCGTGATCGCGCGTGCGGCGGGCTCGGCACGCCAGCCCGCGGGCAGCGACAGCTTCACGGTGCCGGCGAGCGGTTCGAGCGACGACTCCACCACCACGCGCACGTCGCGCGGTGCGGCGTCGGCGAACAGGTACGCGCCCTGTTCGAATCGCGACGTGACCGGCGGCACCACCTCGAGCGCGCGGTAGCGCTCGCCGAGCACGGGATCCACCGAGCGCGACACCACCGGCACGTCGTACTGCAGCCGGCTCGCGCCCGCGGCCAGCGTGAAGCGCGCGAGCAGCGCGGGCGCGCTCTCGGGGTCGCCGACCAGCTTCTGGTCCGGCACCGCGAACGCGCCCTTGTCGCCGGGCTGCGACAGCCACCACGGCTGCGTGAGCGGCGCGTCGGCGGCCAGCGTGGCGGTGAGCGTGTCGCTGGCGGCCAGGTTGCGCGCGAGCGGCCGCGCGGCGCGCGTGCTCGCGGGCCCGTTCACGATCTCGACCTTCTCCAGCGTGAGTCCCGCGCCGGTGCGGTCGAGCACGCTCGTCACCACGCGCACGCGCCCGCCCGGCACCGTGGTCGGCCGGGACGCGACCGCTTCCAGCCACAGTCCCGCGCACGAGCGGATCACGTCCATGAGCTCGGCGCGCTTCACGCCCACCAGCGGATCGTCGCCACACGCGGCCATGGCGTCGCGCGCCTTGAGCAGCACGGGCAGCAGCGCCTCGGGATGCGCGGGATCGAACTTCGCCTCGGCCTCGCGCAGCAGCGCGGCCACCCGGGCGCCGTTCGGGAACCGGCCCCACGAAAGGTCCACGCCCTCGAACAGTTCGGCGTTCGCGCGCGCCCCCAGCCGGTGCTCGAACGTGTTGGTCAGCTCGCCGCGGCGCTCGGCCGAGCCGAACCCCTGCGACTTGTGCATGCTGCGGCTCTCGCCCGCGATCTCGCTGAACGAGCGCCCGAGCAGCGGCTGGTACGCGCCCACGTCCACGCGGATGCGGCCCGGCGTGGTGTCGGGCGGCGCGTTGCCGAACCGGAACGCGTTCCACACGAGCCGCTTCGCCTGCCACGGCTTCACGGTCGCGAGCTGTTCGGGAAAGCGCGCGGGATCGGCCGCGGCGGCGAACGCCTCTTCGGCGAGGATCGCCGACGCCGTGTGATGGCCGTGCCCGCCGCCGCCGTCGGTCGGGAACCGCGTCACGATCACGTCGGGCCGGAAGCGCCGGATCACGTACACCACGTCGGCGAGCACGCGCTCGCGGCCCCAGAACGCGAACGTCTCGTCGGGCCCCTTGCTGAACCCGAAGTCCAGCGCGCGCGTGAAGAACTGCTCGGCGCCGTCCACGCGGCGCGCGCCAAGCAGTTCCTGCGTGCGCACCAGGCCCAGCTGTTCGCCGAACTCGGTGCCGATCAGGTTCTGGCCGCCGTCGCCGCGCGTCATGGACAGGTAGCCGGTGCGCACCTTGCGGCCGTTCGACAGCCACGCGAGCATCGCGGTGTTCTCGTCGTCCGGGTGCGCGGCCACGAACAGCGCGCTGCCCGTGACCTGCAGCTTCTGCAACGCGAGGCGCAGCCGCGCCGCATCGAGCACTTCACGCGGGCGCGGGTCGGCGAGGGCGGACGGCACGACGGCGGCGAACGCGAGCAGCGCGGCGAACGCCGGGGCGAAGCGGGCGAACGGGATCGGGCGCATCGAAGGGGCTTCCTCGGGAGTCGTGGGAGCGTCGGCTCGAAGGGCGCACGCGAAGATCCGCGCATGCGGCAGGCGCGCGGGGCGAGCGGTGCGGCAGGCTACCACGCCGGGCGGCCCGGGCCGCGGCCCGGAGGGGCGTCAGTCCGACGAAAGCAGCGAGGCGACGACCGAGCGCAGCTCGGGCACGCCGGTGCCCTTCTCGGCGCTCACCCACGCCATGGCCTCGGGGCGCCGGCCGAGCGCCGCCGCCACGTCGCGCACCTGCGCCTCGAGCCGGCTGGGCTTGACCTTGTCGAGCTTGTTCGCCACGACCACGGCCGGGATCCGGCGCGACGCGAGCCACTCGAGCATCTGGTGGTCGAGCGCCGTGGGACCGATCTCGGCGTCCACGAGCGCGAACACCATGCGCAGGCTGGTGCGCTTGGCGAGGTAGCGCTCGATCATGGCCTGCCACTCCTCGCGCTCGCGCTTCGGGCCCGACGCGTGACCGTAGCCCGGCAGGTCCACGATCCAGCGGTCGGGCGCGCCGACCGCGAACACGTTGATCAGCCGCGTGCGCCCCGGCGTGCGCGACGTGCGCGCGAGTGACTTCTGGTGCACGAGCGCGTTGAGCAGCGAACTCTTGCCCACGTTCGAGCGGCCCACGAAGGCCACCTCGGCGCGAGCGGGGCCGAGCTGGCGGGGATCGGAAGCGGACACGAGGAAGCGGGCGTCGCGGAGTGGTTGCGCCATGCGGCGCATCCTACGGGCGGCGCCCGCCTTTCGTCACTGCGCGGGCGACACGCGCTCGCGCCGTCCGAACAGCCGGCGCACCCCGCCCGCGACCAGCTTCCACACCAGCCGCGCCAGCAGCAGCGCCGCCACCGCCAGTACCGCGACCACGGCGAGCGCGATCCACGGGTGCGCGAGCGCCAGCCAGAGCAGCGCGCCCACGCCCACGTCCTCGAGCGTCGAGACGAGGAAGTTCGAGAACGGCTCGGGCGAGGCGTTCACCGCCACACGCGTGCCCGCCTTGGCGAAGTGGCTCGTCGCCGCGAGCGAGCCGCCGAGGATTGCGGCGACCAGCGTCCACGTGGACGACGTGCCGCCCAGCGCCGCAGCGGCCAGCGCCGCGCCGGCGGGAATCCGCACGAACGTGTGCAGCACGTCCCACGCCGAGTCGAGCACCGGGATCTTGTCCGCGAACAGCTCGACCACGACCATGAAGGCGGCCGCCACCAGCACGAACGGGTGCCCGAGCGGCTCGAACGCCGGCGGCAGCGCCGCCCAGTGGAAGCGCTCGACCAGCCCGAGCACGAGCAGCACCGCGTACAGCCGCACGCCGCTCGCCAGCCCGAGCGCGGCCGCCAGCCCCAGCCACTGCGCCAGGTCCACCCGTTCCATGTCCGTGCCTCCCGAGGGTGAAGAACTCCTGCGACGAATCCGGGTCCGGCGGCATCGAACCACCCGACCTGCTCAATAACTCTTCACTGCGACGAGGACCGACCCGACCATGACGCCTGCCGACGCGCCCGCCCCGTCCATCCGCCCGGACGGCGCCGGGTTCGTGCTCACGACCAGCCAGTACGTGAACCGACCGCTGCAGGATGCGTTCGCGTTCTTCGCCGACGCCGCCAACCTGCAGCGCATCACGCCCGCGTTCCTCGGCTTCGACATCCGCACGCCACTTCCGATCGCCATGCACGACGGCACGCTCATCGAGTACCGCATCCGGCTGGGCGGCATTCCCATGAAGTGGCTCACGCGCATCGAACGCTGGCGCCCGGGCGTCGAGTTCGTGGACACCCAGCTGCAGGGACCTTACGCGAAGTGGGTCCACCTCCACACGTTCCGCGCCGAGGGCGCCGGAACGCGCATGGAGGACCGGGTCGAATACCGGCTGCCGCTCGCGCCGCTGTCGCACCTGGCGCACGCGCTGTTCGTGCGCCCCATGCTCGAGCGCATCTTCCGCCACCGCTTCGCGGTGATCGCGGACAAGCTCGGCTGAGTGCTCAGGTGGCGTCGGCGATCGTCGCGGTGCCCTTGCGCTCGAGCTTGCCCCAGCCGGCCATGTGGCCGGTGAGCGCCGTACGCAGCGCACGCCACACCACCGCGTACATGACCTGGCGGTACACGAACCGCTGCCAGAACAGCCACCAGAGCAGGCGCTTCTTCTCGCGTTCCATGCCGATCGCGAGCGCCGCGCCGAGCAGTTCGAGCAGGAAGAAGAACAGGTAGAGGAACCCGACCGTGGCGAGCGACGCCGCCGCCTGCGGCAGCGGCTGCCAGTCCTGCGTGAGCAGCGCGCGCGTGACCCAGCCCTGTACGAACCCGGCCAGCGTGACCAGCACCTGCAGATCGATGATCGGCGACAGGATCGGGAACAGGATCTGGAACAACCACAGGCTGGGCAGCGCGAACCGCCCGAACCAGCCGTGCCGGCCGAGCGCGTCGCGGTGCTTCCACAGGCACTGCAGCGTGCCGAACGACCAGCGGAAGCGCTGGCGGTAGAGCGTCGCGAGTGAATCCGGCGCTTCGGTGAAGCCCAGCGCGGCGGTCTCGTTCTCGATCCGCCAGCCCGCGCGGCGGATGCGCCACGTGAGGTCCATGTCCTCGGCGAGCGTGTCGGTGCGGAAGCCGCCCGCCTGCTCGACCGCGGTGCGCCGCCATGCGCCGACGGCGCCCGGCACCACGGTGATCGCGTCGAGCAGCGCGTACGCGCGCCGGTCGAGGTTCTGGCTGGTGACGTACTCCAGCGCCTGCCAGCGCGTCCACAGGTTCACGCGGTTGCCGACCTTCACGTTGCCGGCGACCGCACCCACGCGCGGGTCCGCGAAGTGCCGCGCGAGCCGCTCCAGCGTGGCCGGCGTGAACAGCGTGTCGGCGTCCAGGCACACCAGCACGTCGCCACGCGAGGCGGCGATCGCGCGATTGAGCGCGGCGGCCTTGCCGGCGTTCGCCTGCCGCAGCAGCTTCACGCGCGGATCGGCGCCGAAGCGCGCCTCGACCTCCTCGGCGGTGCCGTCGCCCGAGCCGTCGTCCACCACGATCACCTCGAGCGGCGCGAGCGAGCTGGCGAGCACCGCTTCGACCGTGCGCGCGATCACCGGCTTCTCGCGGAACGCCGCGATCAACACGCTCACCGCAGGCGCGGCGGGCGCTCCGCCGGCCGCGGCCGTGGCCGCGGCTGCGGCGGCGAGGCGGCGCTCGCGCCGCCGCCCGGCCACCGCGAGCGCCGCCAGCAGCAGCACGCGCGCCGCGCCGAGCACGATGCCCGCGGTGAACAGCGCGCCGAGCACCAGCCCGCCCACGTACATCAGCTCGAACGCGACGCGGTCGCCGCCCAGCATGGCGCGGTCACGCGCGCTCACCGGCGGCATGGCGCGATCGCGCGAGAACCCCTTGAGCTCGGACACCGTCACGAACCGGTAGCCCTCGGCCCGCAGCCGGGGCACGAACCGCTCCAGCGCCTCGAGCGTCGTGGTGCGGTCGCCGCCGCCGTCGTGCAGCAGCACCGCGTTGCCGTGCCCGGCGTGCACCAGTTCGATCACACGCTGCGCGATGTCGTCGGCGCTGCGCCGGTGGCCGTCGGCGTCGCGCAGCCGCCAGTCCTGCGGATCGAGGTACTCGCCCACCGTGAAGTAGCCCAGCTTCGCCGCGTCGAGCAGCGGCTTCACTTCCTCGGCGCTCGTGGGCTCGGCGTCGGCGTTGTACGGCGGGCGGAACAGCAGCGTCGAACGCCCGAGATCGGACTGCAGCACGCGCTGGGTGGCGTTGAGCTCGAACTTCACGCGCGCCTCGGGCACCGCGGCGATGTTCGGGTGCGTGTACGAGTGGTTGCCGATCTCGTGCCCTTCGCGCCACTCGCGCTCGACCAGGTCGGGGTGGCGCTCGGCGTTCTCGCCGATCACGAAGAACGTCGCCGTTACGCCCAGCGTGCGCAGCGCGTCGAGGATGCGCGGCGTGTCGTGCGCGCTCGGGCCGTCGTCGAACGTGAGCGCCACGGTCCTCGGCCGGAACCCGCCACGCTGGATCAGGTACGACGTCGGGTAGCGCCGGTACGACTCGTCGGTGAACAGCCCGCTCGCCGCGTCGCGTTCGAGCGCGCGCGAACCGGCCTGCGGCAGCGCCGCCACGGTGAGCAGTTCGCCGTCGCCCTGGAACTCGACGTCGTACGGGAACGCGAGGTTCGCGAGCGACGCCGAGTCGGGCACCGCCGCGGGCCGCGCGCGGTCGAGGAACGACCACGTCGCCGGGTCCTCGGCGCCCAGCACCCACAGCGCCGCGCCGCGCACGCCGCGCTCGGCCGCGAGGCGGCGCTCGTTCGCCGACGTGACCGCGTCGAGCATCCACACGTCGTGCGTGCGCCCCTGCTCGTCGTCGTACTGGAACGTGGGGTTGAGCGCGAGCGAGTCGAAGTCCACGACGTTCGCCGGGTGTTCCTCGGGATGGTTGTCCGCGGCGAGGAACAGCGCTTCCTGGTACGTGAGCGCCTCGGCCGGTGCGCGGCCGCCGGTCCAGTCGTACGCGTAGTTGCCGAGCCCGAGCACGAGCTTGTCCGGCGGCACCGCCGCGACCGCGCGATCGAGCACGTCGCGGAACCAGTCCACGCCGCAGAGCGGCCCGGACTCGCCGCCCATGTAGTGCTGGTCGTAGGCCATGAGCACCACGAAGTCCGTCTCGCGCGCGACGGCGCCGGCGTCGGGCACGTGCCCTTCGACCTCGAGGTCCGCGCTCACGAGCAGGCCCGCCGGGCGCAGCACCTCGGCGACGCGGCGGCAGAGCGCGGGCACGCGCCGCGCGTCGGCCTCGGACAGGTTCTCGAGGTCGAGGTTCACGCCCGCGAATCGGTGCGCGAGCAGCCAGTCGCGCAACGCCACCGCGAGCACGCGCTGCCGCGCGGGGTCGCCGAGCAGCGCGTGCGCGAGCGCTGCGTCGAAGCGCCCTTCGTGCGCATTGCTCAGCACGGGCACGATCTTCACGCCGTACCGGTTCGCGATCCGCAACACGTCCTTGTTGTGCGGTGTCCACACGGGATTCCAGTCGCGCGTGTCGAGGCTCGCGGCGTCCGGGCCCAGCCGCAGCCACAGCGGCAGCAGGTGCGTGAGGTGCGGCGCGTGCGCGCGCAGCGAGTGCAGGCCGGTCTCCTGCCACGTGGCGTAGAACGCCGCCACGATCGGTGGCGACGCCGCGGCCGCGCGTGCGGTCTTCGCGTCGCGCTTCGCCGCACGCTGCTCGCGCGCCAGTTCGTCGAACAGCCGCCGGCGCGCGCGCGCGAGCAGGAAGCCGCGCAGCTTCGCCTCGTGCGCGAGCGGTACGGGCAGGTGCGGACGCAGCGCGCGGCGCACGGGCTCCGACAGCCCCACGGTGCGCGGCAGCGCCGGCACCACCACCAGGCTGAGCAGGAACGTCGCCGCCACGATCGCGAGCACGCCGCCCACCGCGAGCAGCACCGCGAGCACGAACCGGCGGCGGCGGCCGCTCGGGTCGTGGAACACCGGACCCTGCGAGGGAACCATGCGGCGAGCCTAGGGCGTTCGCGCCCGGCCGTGCGTCAGCGCCCGGCAAATCCCGGTGCCGGTCGTGCGCGACCTGTCCTCAGCCGAACAGCGCCTGTTCGAGCTCGGCGGGCAGCGCGACGAAGTCGGCGAGCGTCGTGAACGCCCCGGCCTCGCGCAGCGCCGCGTCGCCCAACGCGGTGCGCACGCCCACGGCGGCCATGCCCGCGGCCCGCGCGGCCACGATGCCGCCCACGGCGTCCTCGAAGCCCACGCAGCGCCCGGGCGGCACGCCCAGCGTGCGCGCGGCGAGCAGGAACAGGTCGGGATGCGGCTTGCCGCGCACGCCGGGCCCCGGCGTGGCGAGCGCGCCGAACCGCCCGGCCAACCCGAGCGCGCCGAGCACGAAGTCGCGGTTCTCGACCGGAGCGGCGCTCGCGATGGCCAGCTTCACGCCGGCGGCGTCGAGGCGGTCGAGGAACGCGTGCAGTCCCGGCAGCGGCGCGAGGTGCGGCGCGTACGCGGCGCGATACGCGGCCTCCTTCTCGCGCTCGAGCGCGGCGGCCTCGGGCTCGTCCACCGCGCGGCCGAGCATCTCGGGAAAGATCTCGCGCGCCGTGCGCCCGGCCCAGCGCAGTTCGAAATCCTCGCGCGTCGCCGCCGAGCCGAGCCGCGCCGCGAGCGCGACCCACGCGTCGCCGTGAAAGCGCATGTTGTCCACCAGCGTACCGTCGAGATCGAACACCGCCGCGAGCGCACGAGTCATGCACCGCACCCTACGCGAAGCGCGTGCGACTGTCGCGCGCGCACCCGCGCGCGGCCGCGCGCTTCGCGCGGCGCCGGGCTCTCGCCTATCCTGCGCGCCTCATGTCCCTGCACGCCGCCACGCCGTTCACGCGCTGGTTCGACGCGCTCGAAGCGCGCCACCTCGCCACGCTCACGTTTCCCGAAGTCCGCCGCGCGCTCGAAGCGCTGTCGGCGGTCTACGTGCAGCGCCGCGACCGGCTGCACGCGGGCGCCGATCTCGAGACCGCGGGCAAGCGCGCGGCGTTCGCGCTCTTCTACGGACCGCTGCACTTCCTCGTGGCCGAACACGTGGCGCGCGAACTCGCGCTCGCCGACGCCGGCGTTTCGCGCGTGCTCGACCTGGGCTGCGGCACCGGCGTGGTCGGCATCGCCGCCGCGCTCGCGTGCGGCGGCGTGGCGTTCGAGGGCGTGGACCGCAACCGCTGGGCGGTCGCCGAGGCGCGCTGGAACGCGGAGCAGTTCGCGCTCGCGGCACAGGCGCGCCCGGGCGACCTGCTGCGCGCCCGCCCCGCGGCCGCGGGCACGCTCGTCACGCTCGGCTGGGCGGTCAACGAACTCGAAGACGACGCTCGCGACGTGCTCGCGGGCCGCGTCGCCGAGTGGCGGCGCGCGGGCAGCGGCACGCTCGTGATCGAACCGATCGCGCGCCGCATGAGCCCGTGGTGGGACGACTGGGCGGCGTTGTTCCGCGCGCACGGCGGACGCGCCGACGAGTGGGCATTCGCGCCGCGGTTTCCCGAGCGGCTCGCGCTCATGGACAAGGCCGCGGGGCTCGACCACCGCGAGATGAAGGCGCGCACGCTCTACCTGCCGCCGCGCTGACCCCGGCATGCTCCTCCCGGACCATGTCGGGTCCGGTGGCGCCGGCCTATGCTGCCGACGCCATGTTCCCTCGCCCGCTTCGCAGGCACTTCGCGGCGTTCGCACGCGCCGTCCCCGGCGTGCTCGCGCTCGTGTTCGCCGTGCTCGCCACCGGTGCGCTCGAACTCGTGCCGCGAGCGAACGCCCCCGAGACGTGGTGCTGCTGCGCGGAAGTGGGCATCGACGCGCGCTGCACCTGCTCCGGCGACTGCTGCCGTCACACGCCCACGCCACGAGCACCCGAGGCGCTGCGTCCCTCGCCGCTCCCGGACGGCGCCGCCTGCCTCGACGCGCGCTGCCGCCGTCCCGAGGGCATCGCGAAGTCCGCGGTCGTGCTGGAGCCGTTCGTCGCACCGGTGGTGGTGTACGGCGTTCGCGCGACCGGCTCGACGCCGCTCGCGGGTGCCGTGCTCCGGTGCCCGGCGCAGCGACGCCTCGCGGCGCCCGAGCGCCCGCCGGCCCGCGCGATCGCCTGATCGCCCGCGCGGGCGGATGCCCGCGCCCCGACGCCACGGCTGCGCCGCGCGCGCCGTGCTTTCCACGACTTCATGCGACGGCCGGCTGTGCCGTCCGGGAGCTCCCTCATGTCCATTCGTGCACACGCCACGGCGCTCGCCGCGGCGATGGTCCTGCTCGCCGCGCCCGTGCGCGCGGCCGAACCCGTGATCGGCCACACGCTCGACACGCTCGTCGTCGAATCCCGCCAGATCGTCTTCGGCAGCACGTCGGTGCTGCCCGGACGTGAGGACCTCAATCGTTCGCTCGCCCGGCTCGGGCTGCATCTCGTGCGGCGCGGGCCGGCGCTGGCCGCCGACCTCAATGCCGACGGCTTCCATCGCGCCGAGATCGCCGCAACGGTGGACGGCGAGCGCTACCACTGCGCCTGCCCGAACCGCATGGATCCGCCCACCACGCTGGCGCTGCCGGTCGAACTCGCAGCGGTGACGTGGGACCGTTCGTCCGCCGCGCCCGCCGCCGGGCTGGCGGGTGAAGTCCGGCTCGAACGCCGCGCGCCCGCGCACGACTGGAACCTGCGAGGCGGCTTCGAAGGCGGCCTGGCCACCACGTCGGAAGGCTCGGGAACCGTCGCGTTCGAGGGCCGCGCGCAGCGGCTCGCGCTGAGGGGTGCGGCCGGCCGTTCGTACCGGGACGCCCGCGACCGCTCGTTCGGCGAGTTGTACGGCTACCGCGTCGCCGACGTGGCATGGAACCAGACCGATCTTTCGTGGCATGCGACGCCCGCGGACTGGACCCTGCACGCGCAGGTGTCGCGCACGCGCGACGTGCCGTACGCCTACCTGCAGATGGACGAACGCACGAACCTCGTGTGGAACGGCTCGATCGCGCGCGCTGGCGCGAAGCTCTACGCGAACCGTTCGCAGCACCTCATGGACAACGGCCTGCGCCGGTCCACGACGGGCATGAGCACGGCCGCGGACCAGTTCACGGCGGGACTCACCGGCACGTGGCGCGGCATCCAGGGCGAGTCGTTCGTGCGCCACTGGAACGCGAACAACACGATCGCGACGGCGACCTCACGGGTCGAGAACCGCATGGTGCCGCGCTTTCGCCAGTGGCAGGCGGGCATCGCGCGCGGCATCGCGGGGCGCGCCGTGCGCGTGAACGCGAAGCTCGCGCTGACGAGTGCGTGGATCGGCGACGCATCGCGCCTGAACCTCTACCGTGCCTGGCATCCGCATGCCGAGGCCCGCGCGTGGTTCGTTCCGTTCGCCGTCGGCGTGCAGCACGACGACGCGGCACGCCGCTGGAGTACTTCGGCCGAGCTCGCGAGCGATGCACCGACGGCCGAGCAGCTGTTCATCACGGTGAGGCGGCCCGCGACGACGGGCCCGCGCAAGCCCGACTGGACGGGCAACCCGACGCTCGTCGCTCCCCGGCGCGCGAGCCTGAGGGGCGAATGGCACGCCGCGCTCGCCCACCTCGAAGTGGGCGGCTCGTACGTGCAGGACGACGTGTTGCCCGTCGCACGGCGCGCGGGCACTTCGGCGACGATGACCTACGCGAGCACCGACGTGGCGCTGGCGAGCGGCCGGGCCGACGGTCGCCTGCGGTTCGTGGACTGGGCGCTCTCGTACACCTTGGGCTGGAATCTCGACCGCGACCAGGAACTCGCGGAAGTCCCCCCGTTCCTCGCCACGCTCACCGCACGGCCGCCGCTCGGGAAGGGCCTGCGCGCACTCGTGCGCGTCGAAGCGGCGGGCGCGCAGCGTCGCGTGGACGAGACCCTGTACGAGGCCGGCACCGACGCGTGGGGGCGGCTGGATCTCGGAGTGGACTGGGTGTCGTCGGCGCACGCGCGCGTGGCGCTCGAAGTGGACAACGTCACTGCGTCGCTCTACTCCGACCACCTGTCGTACGTGCGCGATCCGTTCGCCGCGGGCGTGCGCGTGCTCGAGCCGGGCCGCACGCTGCGCGCGGTCGTCACGTTCGGGAACTGAGCCGGGGAGAAATTCGTTGCACGCACCCGCGCGCGTGTGGTTTGTTGCGTGCGACCGGGAGGGCGCGACGCACGTCGCGGCCCTCCCGAGCCTTTTTCGCACGATCGCCTCGACCGGGCGCACCGCGCGGCCGCACGCCGCGCACGGAGACTCCTGAATGGGCCGCCCCGGTCGCTTCGCGCTTCGCGTGTTCCCCTGCCGCTTCCGGCACGCGCACGCGCGCCCCACGCACCGCCGCGGCCCGCTGTTGCGGCTGGGTTAGCGACCCGGCCACCGGCCGGTGCCCGGGCCTGGGCAGGGGGATCGCGTTCGCGCGGTTTCCCACCGGCCGGCTGCTTCGGGTGCGCGCGGCGTCGCGTGACGCGATGCCGCGCGTCGCCCTATTCGAGCGCCTCGAGCGCCTCCATGGCGAGCGCGAGCGCGTGGAAGTCCTCGCGCCCCGCCGCGTCCATGAGGTCGAGGATGCGCGGCCGAATGCCGCGCTCGCCGCGACGCGCGAGCAGCAGCGCCGAGTACGCGCGATCGGACGTGCCGCGCAGCAGGTGATCGTCGTCCACGAAGAACGTGCCGGGCTCGCCGAACAGGTCGGTCAGTTCGGCCTCGCCGTCGGCGAACGCGCGCGGCGTGAACAGCCCCGCGAGCACCGCGTGCAGCATGGGCACCACGAACGGCGACTGGATGTGCGCGAGCACCTCGAGCGTCTCGGTGCGGTTGCGCGGAACCGGGTGTTCGAGCGCCCACTTCGCGGTCTCGGCCACGAAGCGCGCGGCGTCGTGCCGCACGAGGTGCGCCGCGCCGCCTGCGTGCAGCAGCCAGCGTGCCGCGCCCGCCATGCCGACCGGCTCGCCGATCACGCGCTCCACCGCGGCACCCACGAGTTCGCCGCCCGCGCGATCGTGCAGGTAGGGCTCGAGCAGCCGGTCGAGCGGGAGTCCCACGTGCCACTCGGGCGCGGCCGCGCCGAGCACGCGCAGGCACACGCACAGTCGTTCGAGCGGCGCGGGCACCAGTGCTTCGAGCACGGCGATGCGCTCGTCGCGGCGCTCGGGTTCCCACAGCACGTCGGGCGCGCCCTCGGGCAGCACCGCGCGCTGCGAGGCGACCACGTGGTCCCAGAGCCGTTCCCGCCGTCGCGCCAGGTCGGCGCGTGCTTCGGGCGAATCGTCGGGAACGTTCAGCGGGACCTCCGGCGGCGAGAATGCACAGCTTCCTGACTTCCTTCGCGGTGCGCGCCCGCGTGTCCGTCGCACGTGCGCGCGAGCGTGCACCATGCCGCGCAGCAGCTTGGAGGCCCTGAGGGCGTCCGTTCGGGTGCCCGGACGGGCGCGCAGACTTCCATGCGAAGCCTCTTCCGCTCAAGTGCAATCTCGGCCCTCGGCAAAATAGTGCTTGCCCCGGCCACATCCGGCGCCGATACTGCGTGTGCTTCGGTTGATGCAGTACGCGAACGCGTCTCTTGCCGCCGGAACTATTCCGAGCGGCATTTTTCGTGGCCCGTGCAGCGGGAACCGGGGGGCCGGCCAAGTGGGCCGGCAGCAGTCCAGCAGGATTGCAAACTTGTACGGGGATTCGTCCCCACGCTTCAGGAGTAGTCCAGTGGCCAGTGGCAATGTGAAGTGGTTCAACGAGGCGAAGGGTTTCGGTTTCATCTCCCAGCAGGGCGGCGAGGACGTGTTCGTGCACTACTCGGCCATCACCGGCGAAGGCTTCAAGACGCTCGCCGAAGGTGAGCCGGTCGAGTTCGACGTCGTCCGCGGCCCCAAGGGTCTGCAGGCTTCGAACGTCCGCAAGGCCTGATCGCCCGCGGTACCGCTTCACGACGGAAGGGCGGCGCTCACGCGCCGCCCTCGTCGTTTGCCCTCCGAGGCTGCTCTCGCGACTGCGCCTGCATCCCGTCGCCGTGCGGTGCGCCCACTCCACCGCGCCGGAGGCGCGGACTCCCGCCCGTCCTAAATCAGCTGCCGCGCGCGAAAACTCACCACGCCGCGCGAGCCCACCACCACGTGGTCGAGTACGCCGATCCCGACCAGGTCCCCCACTTCGACCAGCCGGCGCGTGATCGCGAGGTCCTCCTCGCTCGGCTCGGGATCGCCGCTCGGGTGGTTGTGCACCAGCACCACGCTGGCCGCCGACTCCACGATCGCGGGCAGGAACACCTCGCGCGGGTGCACGATGCTGGCGTTCAGCGAACCGATGGACACGGTCTCGCGCCGCTGCATCTCGTGGCGCGCGTTGAGCAGCAGCACCACGAAATGCTCGCGCCGCGCGCCCACCAGGTCGCGCACGTGCGGCAGCACGTCGTCCGGGCCGCGGATCGCGGTGCCCGGCGCGGGCCGCTCGGCCGCGCGTCGGCCGAGTTCGAACGCCGCGCACAGCGCGCTGGCCCGCGCCGGGCCGATGCCCGCGAGCGCCAGCCAGCGCGGGAGCGGCCACTGCGCCAGTTCGGCGGGCGCACGCCGGGCGAGCGCGCGGCCCAGCCGCACCGCGCTGCGCCCGGCCACGCCCGAACCGAGCACGAGCGCGTACAGCTCGGAGTCCACGAGCGCGCCCACGCCGCGTTCGCGGAGCTTCTCGCGCGGCCGCAGGGCGGCGGCCGAGAACCCCACGCCGTCGGGGTCGGGTGTCACCGCGGTGGCCGGAACGTCGTCGTCGAAGTCGGTGGCGGCGATGCGGGACATGGGGCGCTCCGCCGGGGGCGAGTCTCTGGGCTTTTCAGGAGTGGCGTGGCTCGGCGATAATGTTCCGCCAGTTCGCGACACCGGCCGCCCCGTTCCGGACGCACCGGGACGGCCGAGACAGCGGGTCGCTCCTCACCACACCCCGAGGTTTCAGCATGCGTCGTGCCATCCACAGCCTCACCCTCGCCCTCGTCACGCTCTCGTTCGCCGCGATCGCCGGGCACACCGAGCCGCAGGTGGTCGAGAGCATCAACGGCATCGGCATTCTCGACTACGCGCACAAGCCGACGTTCAAGGTCGGCGACTGGGTGCGCTACCGCATGACCGGCGAGAGCAAGATGGGCATGCGCGACGACTACGAACTCACCGTGCTGATCGCCGCGGAAGAGGAATGGTGGGGCGAAGACTGCTTCTGGGTCGAGACCTGGACCGACGCCAAGGGCCGCCCGCCGCAGTCGGTGGCCACGCTCATGTCGTACGCGATCTTCGACGACACGATGGCCGTGCAGCGCATGCAGAACTACCAGCGCAAGGCGTTCACGGGCCTCGGCCCGACGGGCCAGATCACCGAGGACGTGATCAAGCCGGGCGCGAACGCGTTCAAGTCGCGCAATCCGTTCCAGCGCCCGCTCATGTGGGACGTGGACACGCTCGAGGCCGACACGGTGCAGACGCCGGCCGGGCTGTTCCACACGCGCAAGATCAGCATCAAGCAGGGCACGGGCGTCACCACGAACCTGCCCGACAGCACGCTGTACACCGAGGTGCGCGAGAACCGGCTCACGTGGTTCACGCTCGACGTGCCCATCACGCACATCGCGCGCGAGGACGTCGAGAACATCATCGCACGCAAGTCGTGGATGATCGGCCGCTCGTCCGAGGGCTCGCCGCTGCGCACCAAGGAGCGCGGTACGGGCACCGCGCGGCTGGTCGCGTACGGCCACGGCATGGCGAGCCGGATCCTGCCTCCCGAACGCCAGAAGTCGCTCGCCCAGTGGCACGCCGAATCCGCGCGCCGCAAGGCCGCCGCGGCGAAGCCGGCCGCGAAGCCGGCCGCGAAGCGCCGCTGATCAGGACTCCTCGAAGAGTCCCTTCGCGAAGGCCTCGGCGTCGAACGGTTCCCAGTCGTCGAGGCCTTCGCCCAGCCCCACGAGGCTGACCGGCAGCGCCAGCTGGTCCGCCACGGCCAGAACCGCACCGCCGCGCGAAGTGCCGTCGAGCTTGGTCACCGCGAGGCTCGTGAGCGGCACCGACTTGCCGAACTCGCGCGCCTGCGCCAGTCCGTTCAGTCCCTGCGTGCCGTCGAGCACGAGCAGCACGTGGTGCGGCGCCCCGGGCAGCACGCGTCCGCAGACCCGCTGCACCTTCTCGAGCTCGGCCATCAGGTTCTGCTTGGTGTGCAGGCGGCCTGCGGTGTCCACGAGCACGACCTGCACGCCGCGCGACTTCGCCGCGCTCACGCCGTCGTGCACCACCGCCGCCGGGTCGGCGCCGTCCTTCGCGCGCAGGATCTCGACGCCCGCGCGCTGCGCCCACACCACCAGCTGCTCGCTCGCGGCGGCGCGGAACGTGTCCGCGGCCACGAGCAGCGTCGAGTGGCCGTCACGCGCGAACCGCGCGGCGAGCTTGCCCGCGAACGTGGTCTTGCCGGCGCCGTTCACGCCCACGATGAGCGCCACCCACGGCCCGGTGTGACCGGCCGGGGGCGCGAACCGCACGGGTTCGCGATCGCCGCGCAGCATGTCGGCGGCGGACCTCTCGAGCGCGCCGCGCAGGTCGAGGTCGCGCTCGGCGCCCATGCGCTTCTTCGCGCGGGCGATCAGGCGGTCGGCGGTGTCGGGCCCCACGTCGGCCTTGAGCAGCGCCTCCTCGAGCAGCTCGACCGTGGCGGCGTCCACCGGGCCGGTCAGCCGCAGTGCCGCGCCGAGCCCGCCGACGATCGCGTCGCGGGTGCGCTTGAGGCCATCGCGGAACTTGTTCCAGAGATTCATGAGTGCTCACGACGCGGCGCGCGACGGGAGTCCGCCGCGCGCCGGGTCCGGAGGAGCGCCTCGACTCAGCCGATCGCGGCGGTGATCGCCTCACGGCGCGATTCGTGGCTCACGTCCACGCCGTCCAGGGCCACCGACACGAGCTTCGAGACGCCGAGTTCCTGCATGGTCACGCCGTAGATGCAGCCGGCCGCTTCCATGGTCTTCTTGTTGTGGGTGATCACCACGAACTGCGTGCGGTCGCCGAAGCGGCGCAGCATGTTCAGGAAGCGGTCCACGTTCGCGTCGTCGAGCGGCGCGTCCACTTCGTCCAGCAGGCAGAACGGCGACGGCTTCACCAGGTAGATCGCGAACAGCAGCGCGATCGCCGTGAGCGAGCGCTCGCCCGACGACATGAGCGAGATGCTCTGCAGGTGCTTGCCGCGCGGCTTCGCCACGATCTCGACCTCGCACTCCATCGGGTCCTCGCCCGTCATCCGGAGTTCGCAGTCGCCGCCTTCGAACAGCGTCTTGAAGATGTCCTTGAAGTTCTCGTGCACCTTCGCGAACGTCTCCGAGAACATCTGGCTCGCCGTGACGTTGATCTTCTCGATCGCCTCGAGCAGCTGCGCCTTGGCCTTGTGCAGGTCCTCGCGCTGCTGGGTCAGGAACGTGAAGCGTTCCTTCTTCTTCGCGTACTCCTCGAGCGCGAGCAGGTTCACCGGCCCGATCGCGCGCAGCTTCGTGCGCGCCTCCTCGAGCTGCTTCGGGGCCGATTCGGGGTCCACGCCCTCGGGCAGCGGCTGCGGCTCCCACGTCTCGGGATTGATCTCGTACTCGGTGCGCAGCCGCTCGAACGTGCGGTCGAGGTCGGCGCGCGCCTGTACGCGATCAAGTTCGAGCATGTGCAGCCGCTCGCCCAGCTCGGTCGCCTCGAAGCGGCGCTGCTTGGCGTGCTCTTCGCTGATGCTGACCTCTTCCTTCAGCGCGATGTAGCGCGTCTGCAGCCCCAGCACGCGCTCGCGCTGCGTGCCTTCGTCCTCGAGCAGGCCGGTCAGGCCGGCCGACAGGCCCGCCACCTCGGCTTCGATCGCCGCGATGCTGCCCGAGTGCTGCGCGGCTTCTTCCTCGCGCCGCGCGATCGAGCCTTCGAGCTCGCGCACCGTCTGCTCGGCGCGTGCCCAGGCCGTCTCCCACTCGCTCGCCTCGCGCGAGAAGCGCAGCAGCGCCTCGCGCGACGCCTGCGCCCGGGCGGCCGCCTCGTCGCGCGCCATTTCCTTGGACTTCACCTCGATGTCGGCCTCGGCGAGCTGCGCGCGGACCGCGTCGAGTTCGCTCTGGAACGACGCGAGTTCGGCCTCGGCCTCGGCCAGCGAACGCGCCAGCGCCTCCAGCTCGATGCCGTGCGTCTCCATCTCCTTCACGCGCTCGTCGGCTTCCTTGAGCGCGATGCCGCGCTCGCGCTCGACGCCCGACAGCTCGCGCACCTGCGACTCGAGCGCGGTCTTCGTCTCGTCGAGCATCCAGCGGCTCTGGTCGCGCTGTTCGATCGCCTGCGCGCGCGCGTCGTCGAGCTGTTCGCGCTCGAGCGTGGCGCCTTCGATCGCGAGCGACAGCTCCGTGAGCTTGCCGGACAGGTCGCGGATCTCCATCTCGCGGTGCAGCAGTCCGCCCGTGCTCTTGCCCGAGCCGGCGCGCACGCGGCCGCGCTCCCAGACTTCGCCGTCGAGCGACACGAACCGCATGCCGCCGAGCGATCCGTGCGCGAGTTCGGCCGCGACTTCGCGCGACTCGACCACGAACACCGTGCCGAGCAGCCGGTCCACGAGCGGCCGGAACCGCTCGTCGCACTTCACCAGGTCCGACGCGCGGCCGAGCACGCCCGCGTGCTGCGGGCCGTCGATGCGCGGCGACGCCGTGAGCGCCGACAGGTCCACGAGCGTGGCGCGGCCGGACTCGAGCCCGCGCAGGCGGCCGAGCGCGGGCTCGATCGCGGCGCGATCCTCGACCAGCACGAACGCCGACGCCTCGCCGAGCGACGATTCGAGTGCGTCGATGTACTCCGACGGCACCTCGATCACGTTCGCGATCACGCCGAGCATGCCGGGCAGCTCGTCTTCGTGCGCGAGCAGCGCCTTCACACCCTCGGACACGCCTTCGAAGTTCTTCTTCAGCTCGAGCAGCGTGCGCAGGCGCGAATCCGCTGCCGCGGCCTGCTGCTTGAGCTGGCTGAGCGCGGCGTCGGCGGCCGAGATGCGTTCGCTCACCTGCGCGATCGCCTCTTCGCCCGCGGCCAGTTCGGCGCGCGCGGTCTCGACTTCGCCCTCGAGCTGTACGCGGCGCTCGGTGCCTTCCTGCAGCGACTGCTCGAGCATGGCGGCGTGCTCGAGGTGGTCGTTGCGGCGCAGCTCGGCGTCGGCGCGACGCTCGCCGAGCGCCGTCTGGCGCTCGCGGTAGCGGTCGCACAGGCCCTTCTTCTCGGCTTCGGTCGAGAACAGGTCGAGCGACAGCTGCTTGTGGGTCGCGGCGTGCGCGCGCGTGGCGCGCAGGTCCCGCTCGAGCAGGTTGAGCGTCTGCTCGTTCGCCTCGGAGTCGGTCTGCGCGGTCTCGCGCATCTCGCGCGCCTGCGCCAGCCGCTCCTGCGCCTCCTGCTCGCGGCCCTGTGTCTCGATCAGGCGCTCGCGCATGATCGCCGCTTCCTCGGACGCCATCTGCGCGCGCGTCGTCAGGCCGGCCGCGCGCTCGCGCAGCAGCACGACCTGGTGCTCGGCCGCCACGCGCGCCTCTTCGCGGTCCTTGAGACCGCCCTGCGCCGTAGTCAGCTCGCGCTCGAGTTCGAGCAGCGCCAGCTTCCGGTCGTTCAGCTGTGCTTCGATCGTGTCGAGCTCGGTCGTGACGCCTTCGCGGCGCACCGACTCCTCCTGCCACTCCTCACGCGCCTTCGCCTCGCGCTCCTTGAGCTTCGAGACCAGGTCCGCGGTCAGCGCCAGGTCGAGGTCGCGCACGTCGTCACGCAGCCGCTGGTAGCGGCGCGCCTTGCCGACCTGGCGCGCGAGCGAACGCAGTTCGCGCTCGATCTCGAACACGATGTCGTTGAGGCGCGTGAGGTCGCCCTCGGTCTGGTCGAGCTTGTTGAGGGCCTCCTTCTTGCGCTGCTTGTACTTCGTGATGCCGGACGCCTCCTCGAACAGGAACCGGCGATGGTTCGTGTTGTCCGAGAGGATGTTGTCCACCATCTGGCGCTCGATCACCGAATAGGCGTGCGAGCCCATGCCGGTGTCGAAGAAGAGGTCCTTGATGTCCTTGAGGCGGCAGGGCGTCTTGTTGAGGAAGTACTCGCTCATGCCCGAGCGGAACACGCGCCGCGAGATGGTGACCTCGGAGAACTCCGTCGGCAGGATGCCGCGGTCGTTCTTGAACGTGAGGTGCACCTCGGCCATGCCGAGCGGCTTGCGCGTCGGGCAGCCGTTGAAGATCACGTCTTCCATCGAGTCGCCGCGCAGCTGCTTGGCGGACTGTTCGCCGAGCACCCAGCGGATCGCGTCGGAGACGTTTGTCTTGCCGCAGCCGTTCGGCCCGATGACGCCGGTGATGCCGTCGCCGAAGTTGAGCAGGGTCTTGTCGCAGAACGACTTGAATCCCTGGATTTCGAGCTTGTAGAGGAACATCCGTGCGCTCTCCACTGGTGCGCGGGAGGGGTCCGGCCGGTAGGCACGAACGACCCGCGGGGCGCGAGGGCTGCCGCGCGCGGGGCCGGTCCTTCCGGAAGCTGGACCACTCTCGAGCACCGCCCGCGGGGAGTCGTCCCGCGAAGAGTGTCCGAGTCCGAGACCTCGGTGTGTGTGCGATCGCTGCGTGTGCGCTGTCTCTGGGCGAGCCCCCGAAAGGCGTGACGGGCCAGCGGCTTGCCGCCGCGGAGGGGAGTCCGCTGCGTGTGGCGGCGAGGCTGCGGCCGAGGCGTCTTGGGGTGACCAGCCGGGGCGCACTTTACGGGCCCGGGACCGGCCGGGTCAATGAATTCGAGTCCCGGCCGGGCAGGCGAAATCACCCATTGGCGCGGGGTTGCGCCGGGTCGCCGGTTCGCCCGATCGCCGGGCGGGCGAACGGCGCCGGCCCACCCCCGCGAGGGAGTGGGCCGGCGAGCGGGACTCGTGTGGACCGGCTACTCGTGCACGACCGCGAAGCGCACCACGCTGGTCCGGCCACCGATCACGAGGCGCGCGAAGTACACGCCCTCGGCGGCGCGGGTGCCCGCGGTGGTCTTCAGGTTCCACGCGACGGAACGCAGGCCCACTTCCGCGAGCCCTTCGAACGGCGTGGCCACGAGGCGGCCCTGCAGGTCGAGCACGTCCAGCCGCGCGCGGCTCGGCGCGCCGACCGCGAACTGGAAGCGCGTGTCCATGCGCGCCGGGTTCGGCGCCGCCGCGAACGCGATGCGCACCAGCGCACCGGCCGTGCTGGCCTGGATCGGCCCGATCATGCCCTCGGGACCCGAGCACGAGCGCACGCCGAGCCAGTAGGTGCCCGTACACGCCATGCCCGCCGTCGCGGGATCCACGAAGCGGAACCGCGCGGTCGGGCCCTCGATCTCCAGTTCGGACTCGTTGCCGACGAACACCAGCGTGCCGTCGGTCTCCTGCCGGTACACGTTGAAGCCGTCGGCGTGCTCGTTCACGCCGATCGTCCACGTGAGTTCGACGCCCGCGGGCGACGACTGCGCGTCGAGCCGGCGCAGCATGGTCTGGGGCAGCACGTGCTCGGGATCCACGGCCGGCCGGCGTTCGGCCGAAGCGACCACGGCGTCGGCGTGCACGTGTTCGTGCTCGTCCTCCACGTGCGGCACCACGACGGGCGCCAGCGCGGCCAGCATGGCCGGCGCCGTACCCGGCGTGTAGTCGTACTCGAACTTCATGAGGTCGCCGCGGCTGGTGTAGCTGCCGCCGGCGTTCGTGCTGCCGAGCACGCGGAACCGCACTTCACGGGACGGCCCCACGTAGGCCGCGGGCGACGCCGTGGTCCACGTCTTCACCACGTCGGTGGTGCTCACGGTGGCGCTGTTCACCTGCACCCACGCCGACGTGGTCCAGTTCCACACGTACAGCGTCTGCGTGCGCGAAATGGTGAAGCCGCCCTCGTAGGTCACGGTCAGGTTGAGCGGCACATGATCGAGGAAACACGAGCCGTACCAGTCGGTCCAGTAGTTGCCGCTCGTCACGCCCGCGCCGACCGACATGCGGCTGTCGTCCGACACCGCCATGCGCGTGTAGTCGCCGGTCGTGATGCTGCCCTTGAGCGTGGTGGCGCCCTCGGCGAACTCCGTCGCGTGGATCGGCGGCAGCACGCCGTCGTTCGTGTAGCTGTCGTTGATGCCGGGGCCGGTCACGGTGAACGCCGCGCCGGGGCCGGGCTGCGCCTGGATCACGACCGTGCCGCCCGCGACCTTGTCCCAACTCGCGTTCGGCGCCGCGCCGTTGCCGGTCTCGGTCCAGTACGTGTGCACGTTGTGCGCATGCATGCGGTTGAGCGCATCCAGCGTCGGATGGCCGTAGGTATTGCCGTTGCCGCACGAGATCACGCACACCTTGGGCTGCAGCGCGTTCAGCCAGTTGTCGTTGTTCGAGTAGCGCGAGCCGTGGTGGTGGGCCTTGTACACCTCGACCTGCCCCACCTCGGGGCCGACCGTGGTCTCGACGTCGTTGCTCGACGCCGGATCTCCGGTCAGGTCGCCGCCGATCTCCTCCTGGAAGTTGCCGTAGCTCACCAGCAGGTCGAGGCTCTTGGCGTTCTCGTCGCTGCCGTTGACCGAGTACACGCCGGCGCCGTTCACGTCCACGCACTTGATCGTGACCGGGTTCGCCGAGCCCGCGTCGAGCGTGACGACCTGGTTCTTCACCATGGTCTGGCGCTTGGCGCCGAGCGTGTTCACGTACGCCGTGTACGTGCCGCTCGAATACGAGTAGCCGCGGTCGTAGCCCGCGGTGCCGATCGTGATGCCGATCGCCGCGAGGTCGTCGATGCAGCCGAGGTGATCGGAGTGGTAGTGCGAGAGGAAGTGGTAGTCCACCGTGGTGATGCCGAGTCCCTGCAGGTAGTTCTTGATCCCGGTGCAGCTGAGGTAGTTGCCGCTGTCGAACAGCGCGGTCTGGCCGTTCGGCGAGATCAACAGCAGGCCGTCTCCCTGACCGACGTCGATGTGGTGGATCTGGAGCTTGCCATTGCCGGCAATGGCGTGCGCGAGCGCGGGGAGCAGTGCGAGGGACAACAGAGCGGGGAGCAGAGCGCGGAGGAGTGAGCGGGTACGGCGAGTCGCGTCTTCCGGGCAACGCTGGGACACGGGGGGCACCTCGTCCTGGGTGGAAGGGATGACGTTCCTCGGGACGTGAGGAGCGTCGGGGAACATCCTTCACGCGGCACCCTAGGCGACTTTGCAATCCATGGACAGGGAAATCGCTATATCAATCCCTGGCGTGCACCGAGCGGTATGTCTCAAGTGACGCCGAGCGCGCGCAGCCGGCGCCGCACGATCGCCACGGCGACGAACGCCGCGGCTCCGGCCGGAACGAACAGCGTCCAGCCCGACGCGCACTCGAGCCCCGCCTCGATCCAGGTGCTCTCGCGCATGCTCACCTGCCGGAACCCGCACGCGCGGATCTCGTCCCACGCGAAGCGGCGCGTGCCGAGCAGCAGCCGCACCGCCACGCCGTCGTCGGCGATCGTGAGCGCGACCGGCTCGCGCAGCGACATCCACACGTAGAAGAGCGCCACGGGCACGAAGAACAGCGCGGCGAACCGCGGCACCTCGGGAGCGCCGAGCGCGAACGCGGCCGTGGCCGTGACGAGCACCGCCCAGACCCACTTCATGGGAACGGCGCGCAGCACGAACCGCGCGCTCGCCGGCGGCACGTCGAACGCCGCGGCATCGGCGATCCATGTGGCGCACACCTGCGCGTCCTCGAGCGCGTCGTCGAGCACGTACCGCGTGGCGCCGTCGGCGCCGGTCAGGCGCGTGGCGTGCTGGAACGGCACGCGCGCGCTGCCGCGCACGTCGTCCCACGCGAGCGGCGCGCCGGAAGCGGGCACGAGCCCGGACGGGCCCGCGCGCACGCCGCCGCGCGACAGGCGCACGGCGCCGGCGAGCGACGCGAGGCCCATGACCAGCAGCGCCGCGGCGGCAGCCAGCAGCGGCGCGGGTCCCTTCGGCACTCCCGCCCGCAGCGGCGCCGCGATCGCCAGCGCGAGCGCGACCGCGAACAGCCCCGCGACCACGCGCGCGAACAGCCGCCAGCGCGGCACGCCGAAGGTGTGTTCGACGTCGGGAAACACGCGCCCGTTCACGAGCGCCCGCGCAGCAGGAACCGCAGCACCTTCACGTGCGCGCCCCACTCCGACCACTCGCCGATCGTGCCGGTCAGCGCGGCCGCACGGTCGAGCAGGTCCTCGAGCAGCGCGTCGTGCAGCGGCCGGAACACGAGCGGCCACGTGAACAAGGCCGGGCCGTGCGCGTCCATGGTGATCGTGTGCACCAGCTCGCTGCCGCCGGTGGTCTGCGGCAGCACCTCGAACGCGTGCGTGCCGTCGAATCCCGCGGGCCCGAGGAACCGGAACGCGATCCGGCGCCCGGGCTCGATCACGGTCACCTCGTAGCGGATCGGGCCGTGGCCACCGCGTGAGCCCACGGCGAGCGGCGTGCGGTCGAACCGCAGCGCCGGCCACGAGTCCGCGGGCCAGAGCAGGTCGTCGCTCGTGCCCAGCCCCGCGAGCAGCACCCACACGTCGGCGGGCGACGCGGCGAGCACGCGGCGGTGCACGTTCAGGACGTGCACGTCGTCACACCTCTCCCGCCGGCTTCGCCGAGTCGGCCGGGGTGACGAGCACGAACGACGACGGCGCGAACTCCACGCGCGTGATGCCCGCGCGCGCGGCCTCGATCAGCACGAGGTCGTCGTCCTGAAGTTCGGGGCGCACGAGCACGAACCGGTCGTTCACGAGCACGAGATCGGCCCACCAGCGCAGGTTCGGTTCGTGCGCCACGCATGGCTCGAGGTCGCTGAGCACGCGCTGCGGCAGCCCGCCGCCGCGCCACGCCTCGTTCAGGTCGTGCACGAGGCCGAGCATCACGTCCGATCCGCCCTCGCCGAACGTCGCCTCGTAGGTGGGCAGCCGGCGGTCGGTGAACGGCTGGCCGAGCGGCGCCTCGATGTGCGCGAACAGCACCTCGCCCTGCTGGCAGTACTCGCCGCCCGAATCCCACAGGCACGACCCCGCGAACAGCACGCCGTGAAAGCCCCGACGTGCGAACGCGGCCAACGCGTGCGGCAGCCGCAGGCGCTCGATCAGCGAAATGCGCTGCGCGGTCTCGAGGTCCTTCGCGTCGTACCAGCCGTAGCCCGTGCGCAGGCCGGTCATGCCGCGCTCTTCGTGCGCGGTCGCGAGCGCGAGCATCTCGCCGCGCTCGCTCTCCATGAAACCGAGACGCGGAAACAGCCGCGCGAGCGCCTCGAGCGTCTCGCGCGCGACCGGCGCCAGCGTGACCGGCCCGGCTTCGGTGACGACGACGCGGTCGCCGCTCACGCCGACCACGCCTTGGCGAGCGCGGTGGCGGCCATGCCCACTTCGGTCTCGGTGAGCGTGCGCGGGTCGAGCCGGAAACGGTTCGCCTTCACGGTGCCGATCACGGGCGGCTGCGCGGCCCGCGCGCGGCGCTCGAGTTCGGCTGCGCCCAGCGTCGCGTGCGACAGTTCGACGACGGGACCGCGCAGCGCGGTGCGCGGCAGCGAGCCGCCGCCGACTTCGCCGGCGCCCTCGCCGATGCGCGCGCTCAGCCCGCTCACGCGCGCGGTGAGCTCGGCCGCGAGCCGCTCCGCGCGCTCGCGCAGCGCCGCGGCGCTCACGTGCAGCGCCGCCAGTACGGGAATCTCGGCCTTGGCGCGCGCGGGATCGGCGTACAGCAGCAGCGTGGCCTCGAGGGCCGCGAGCGCCAGCTTGTCGGCGCGCATCGCGCGCGCGAACGGGTCCTTGCGGATGCGCGCCAGGTGCTTCTTCGCGCCCAGCACCAACCCGGCCTGCGCGCCGCCGAGCAGCTTGTCGCCCGAGCACGTCACCACGTCGGCGCCGGCGGCGAGCGACTCGCCCACGGTCGGCTCGTGCTCGAGCCCGAACTCGGCCAGGTCCACCAGCGCGCCGCTGCCGAGGTCCTCGATCAGCGGCACCTTGTGGGCAAGCGCCAGCTTCGCGAGCGCGCGCAGTTCGGGCCGCGCGGTGAAGCCTTCGACCCGGAAGTTGCTGGGGTGCACGCGCAGGATCGCCGCCACGTCGTCGTGGCGTTCGAGCGCCTTCTCGTAGTCGCGCAGGTGCGTGCGGTTGGTGGCGCCCACCTCGAGCAGCGTGGCGCCGCTCTTCTCCATGATCTCGGGTACGCGGAACGAGCCGCCGATCTCGACCAGTTCGCCGCGCGACACGATCACCTTGCGGCCCGCGGCGAGCGCCGACAGCGCCAGCAGCACCGCGGCCGCGCCGTTGTTCACCACCGCGGCGGCTTCGGCGCCCGTGAGCCGCGCGAGCGCGCGCTCCACGCCCAGCCCGCGGTCGCCCCGGCGGCCGGACTCGAGGTCGTACTCGAGCGACGCGTAGCCCGCGGCCACTTCGGCGACCGCCCGCCGCGCGCTCTCGGCGAGCGGCGCCCGCCCGAGGTTGGTGTGCAGCACGATCCCGGTGGCGTTGAGCACGCGGCGCAGCTGCGGCGTGGCGTCGGCGCGCGCGCGCACGGCGGCCGCGACCGCGAGCGCATCGGGTGACGGCGCGGCGGCGCTCTTGCGGCCGGCGGTGAGCGTGGCGCGTGCGTCGGCCAGCGTGGCGCGCACCGCACCCACCACCAGCGTGCGCGGCAGCGTGCGCAACGCGTCGGCGAGGGCGTCGTGCCGCAGCAATGTTTCGACGGCGGGCAGCGCCCGCAACGAGGAACGGGTCATGCGCGGCACGCTACCAGAGCACGCGCGACGCCGCGACGGCGGCGGAGTTCGCCGCGGCGCACCCCGCCGAGGGGACGGGGCGCTGCTCGCGACCGGTCGCGCCGTGAGAGTCGGCGCGCCTGTGAAGGGCGCGGCGCCGGGGAGCGTTCGCCGCGGCAGGTGCCGCGAACGGAGCGCTCGGGGGTGGCTCGCGTGACTCGCGCGCCGTCCGGCGACCGCGCCACATCGGGGGAACACCGAAGAAGGATGGCAAGCGCGATGCCGCAAGGCGGGGGGCGCAAGTCGGTGTGACTGCGTGCCCCCGTCGCAAGCACCCGGCCGCCACCGGGTCGAATGCCCCGGTGGCGGCCGGTGAGCGGGTGATCGCGCGCAGCCGTGGGCGTCAACCGCCCAGGTACGCGGCCTTCACCTCGGGGTTCGCCGCCAGCTTCGCGGCCTCGTCCTCGAGCACCACCTTGCCCGTCTCGAGCACGTAGCCGCGGCGGGCGATGGACAGCGCCATGTGGGCGTTCTGCTCCACCAGCACCACCGTGACGCCGCGGCGGTTGATCTCGACGATGTTCTTGAAGATGTCGCGCACGAGCAGCGGTGCGATGCCGAGCGACGGTTCGTCGAGCAGCACCATCTTGGGACGCGACATGAGCGCGCGCGCGATCGCGAGCATCTGCTGCTCGCCGCCCGAGAGCGTGCCCGAGAGCTGCTTGCGGCGCTCGAGCAGCCGCGGGAACAGCGCGAACATGGCGTCGCGGTCTTCGCGGATGCCGGCCTTGTCGCGGCGCCGGTACGCGCCCAGCTCGAGGTTGTCCTCGACGGACAGGTTCGCGAACACCATGCGCCCTTCGGGCGACTGGCTCAGCCCCAGCGCGACGATCTCGTGCGCGGGCATGCGCGTGATGTCGCGGCCCTCGAACGTGACGCGGCCCTTCTTCGCGGGCACGAGCCCGGAAATGGTGCGCAGCAGCGTGGTCTTGCCCGCGCCGTTCGCGCCGATCAGCGTGACGATCTCCCCCGCTTCGACGCGCAGCGAAACGTCCTTCAGCGCGTGCACCGCGCCGTAGAACACGTCGAGATGTTCGACGAGGAGCTGGCTCATGCGTGCGCCGCCTCCTCGCCGAGGTAGGCCTCGACGACCTTGGGGTTGCTGCGGATCTCGGCGGGCGTGCCTTCGGCGATCTTCACGCCGTAGTCCAGCACCGCGATGCGCTCGCAGATGCCCATGACCACCTTCATGTCGTGCTCGATCAGCAGGATCGTGAGCGAGAACCGGCGCCGGATCTCCTGGATGAGCCGCATGAGCTCTTCGCTCTCCTGCGGATTCAGGCCGGCGGCGGGTTCGTCGAGCAGCAGCAGCTTCGGTCGTCCCGCCAGCGCGCGCGCGATCTCGAGCCGGCGCTGCTGCCCGTACGCGAGTTCCGTGGCCATGGCGTCGGCGCACGCGCCCAGCCCGAGCACGTCGAGCATCTCCTGCGCGCGCGCCTGCAGCGCGGCCTCGTCGCGCTCGAACGCGGGCGTACCGAGCAGTGCGGAGAACAGTCCCGCCCTGCGGTGCTGGTGCGCGGCGACCGCCACGTTGTCGCGGCACGTCAGGCGCGGGAACAGCCGGATGTTCTGGAACGTGCGCGTCACGCCGCAGCACGCGATGCGGTTCGCCTTGAGCCCGCTCACGGCACGGCCGTCGAGCAGCACGCGGCCCTTGGTCGGCGCGTACACGCCCGTGATCACGTTGAACACGGTGGTCTTGCCCGCGCCGTTCGGGCCGATCAGGCCGATGAGTTCGCCCTTGCCGATCTGCAGGTCGAAGTCGGCGACGGCCTTGAGGCCGCCGAACTGCATGGTCACCTGCTCGAGGTGCAGCAGCGGGGCGCTCACGCGCGGCCTCCCGGCTTCCTCACGCCGAACATGGCCCACGACAGTTCGCGCGTGCCCATGAGGCCCTGCGGCCGCGTGATCATGAGCACGATCAGCATGAGCGCGTAGATCACCATGCGGTAGTCCTTCACCGCGCGCAGCGCTTCGGGCATGAGCGTGAGCACGATCGCCGCCAGCACCGAGCCGGTGATCGAGCCCATGCCGCCCAGCACGACCATCGCGATCACCTCGATGCTCTTGATGAACGTGAACGTGCTCGGGTTCAGGTACGACAGGTAGTGCGCGAACAGGCCGCCCGCGACGCCGGCGAAGAACGCGCCGAGCACGAACGCGGTGACCTTGTACTTCGTGGTGTCCACGCCCAGCGCCTCGGCGGCGATCTCGTCGTCGCGGATCGCGAACAGCGCCCGCCCGTGCGTGCTGTTCGCCAGGTTCACCGCGAGCGCGATCAGCAGCGTGGCGACGCCGAACACCCAGAAGAAGTTCGCCCACTGCGGAATGCCCGGCAGGCCACGCGCGCCGCCGACGGCGTCGATGTTCAGGATCAGCACGCGGATGATCTCGCCGAAGCCGAGCGTGACGATGGCGAGGTAGTCGCCGCGCAGCCGCAGCGACGGCAGGCCCACGAGGTAGCCGAACATGGCGGCCAGCGTGCCTCCCAGCGCGAGGCTCACGAGCAGCACCGCGCCCTGCGCGACCGGCTGCGGCAGGTGCGCCGCCGCCAGCGAGGCGGCGAGCGCGCGCCCCCACGTGACGGTGAACATGGCCGAGCCGTACGCGCCGGCGGCCATGAAGCCGGCGTGCCCGATCGAGAACTGCCCGGTGAAGCCGTTCACGAGGTTGAGCGACACCGCCAGCGTGATGTTGATCCCGATCAGGATCAGCACCTGGAAGTAGTACGGGTTGAGCACGGTCGGCAGGAACTGGTTCAGCGCGAGCAGCGCGGCCAGCGCGGCGACGGGACCGAGAATGCGCTTCACGTCAGACCTTCTCCGTCACGGCCTTGCCGAAGATGCCGGCCGGGCGCACGAGCAGGATGACGATCAGCAGCACGAACGCGATCGCGTCGCGGTAGGTCGGCGACAGGTAGCCGGTCACGAGCACTTCGGCCACGCCCATCACGATGCCGCCGACGACGGCGCCGGGAATGTTGCCGATGCCGCCGAGCACGGCGGCGACGAACGCCTTGAGCCCGGGCATGATGCCCATGTAGGGCTCGATCTTGGGGCTCTGCAGCGCCACGAGCACGCCCGCGGCGGCGGCGAGCGCCGAGCCGATCATGAACGTGATCGTGATGATGCGGTCCACCGAGATGCCCATGAGCGACGCGGCCATGTGGTTGTGCGAGACCGCCTGCATGGCCTTGCCGGTGCGCGTGTGCAGCACGAACATGCGCAGCGCGAACATGAGCACGATCGACACGACGAGCACGATCAGCTGCTGGTTGCTCACGGCCACGCCGGGCAGCAGCGCGATCGTCTTCTGCGGAATGAGCTGCGGGAAGAACTTGGGGTCGGCGCCGAACACGAGCACGCCGCCGTTCTCGAGCAGCAGCGACACGCCGATCGCGGTGATGAGCGCCGACAGCCGCGGCGACTTGCGCACGGGCTTGTAGGCGAGGCGCTCGATCAGCATGCCGATGAGCGCGGACAGCAGCATGCTCGTGAGCAGCACGAGCAGCGCCTTCACGGGGCTCGGATCCTGGCCCGCGTGGAACCAGCGCGACGCGTACAGGCCGATGAACGCGCCGAGCATGTAGATGTCGCCGTGCGCGAAATTGATGAGCCGCAGGATGCCGTACACCATGGTGTAGCCGAGCGCGATCAGGGCGTACACGCTGCCCCACGTCACTCCGTTCACCAGCTGCTGCAGGAATGTGCTCATGCGTTCCGGAGAAACGCCGGCCGGGGGTGCCGGCCGGCGTTCGCGCGATCTCCTGCGTTACGGATGGATGGTGGTGTTGAAGACCTTCTTGCCGCCCTTGATCTCGATGACCACGGCGGGCTTCGACGCGTTGCGGTTGGCGTCCAGCGTGATCGTGCCGGTGACGCCCGCGTAGTCCCGGGTGCCGGCGATGATGTCGCGCAGCCGGTCGAGCGCCGCCTTGCGCTCCGGCGAACCGGCCTTCGCCGAGCCGAGGCCCGCGAACACGGCGGGCTCTTCGGTCGCCATCTTCTCCATGGCCGCGAACAGCACGCGCGCCGCGTCGTACGCGAGACCGCCGATGGCGTCGGGATCGGCGTTGTACTTCGAGCGGTACTTGGTGAGGAACGCCTGCAGCAGCGTGTCGGGCATGTCGAGCGCCCAGTGGTTCGAGTAGTACGCGCCGTTGATCGCGTCCTGCCCGATCTCGATGAGCTTCTCGCTCTCCCAGCCGTCGCCGCCGAGCAGCGGCACGGTGATGCCGAGCTCGCGCGCCTTGCGGGCGATCAGCCCGACCTCGGTGTAGTAGCCGGGAATGAAGATGGCTTCGGGCGACTTGGCCTTGATCGCGGTGAGCTGCGCGCTGAAGTCCTGGTCGCCGGCGGTGTAGGCCTGCTCGATCACGATCGTGCCGCCGAGCTTCACGAACTCGTCGGTGAAGTACTGGGCGAGGCCGACGGAGTAGTCCGACTTCACGTCCTTGAGGATCGCGACCTTCTTGAGGCCCAGGTTCTGCACGGCGAAGCGCGCCATGGTCAGGCCCTGGAAGTCGTCGAGGAAGCACATGCGGAAGATGCGGTCGCCGACCTGCGTGACCTTGGGGTTCGTGGACGACGGCGAAATCATGGGCACGCCGGCGGCCTGGCAGATGGGCGCGGCCGCGAGCGAACGCGACGAGGCGACTTCGCCGAGCAGCGCGACGACCTGGTCCTGGTTGATGAGCTTCTGCGCGGCGGTCGCGGCCTCTTCGGCCTTGCCCTGGTCGTCCTCGACCACGAGCCGCACGGGGAGCCCGCCGATCTTGCCGCCGGCGTGCTCGACGAGTTCGGCGAGCGCGACCTCGACACCACCCTTGGTGGACTGCCCGAACGTGGCGTCGTTGCCGGTCATCGAGCCGTACACGCCGACGACGATCTCGTTCGCGCCGCCGTTCGACGCTCCCTTGCCACCGCATCCGGCGAGCGCGGCCGCGACGAGCGCGAGCGCGGCGACCGGGGCGAGCCACTGGCGAAGCTTCATGACGGACCTCCGTGTGTTCGTGAGCCCTCGGGCCCGGCGACGGTCTGGCGCCCGGTGAGCGCGGCCGGCGCGGCGGGAAGGACGGCAGGAAAGTGCGTAGTCGAGCGCAGAGAGGTAGCACGCGGCCGGAATGCGGCACAAGAGGGTTGTCGCGGGTGGCGGGGAACGGCGGGACGGCTGGCGGGGGGATTCGTTATGCTGCGCGGCCATGAATGCTCGATCGCTTCGTCTGGTCGTGGTGGCGCTGGGGTTCGGGGTGCTGGTGGCGTCGTGTGGGCGGGCGCCGCGGGGTGCTTCGCCGGTCGTGCCTCCGCCGGCGAAGCCGGTGGCGACCGTGCAGTCGGCGCGTGGCGAGAAGCCGGTGGTGGCGGTGCGGCCGGCGGCGGGGTACGTGGCGCGGCTGGACAGCCTGCCTTCGGCGGACGAACTCGCGGCGCTGCGCGGGCGGCGCGTGGTGGTGGACCCGGGGCACGGCGGCTACTTCCGCGGTTCGATGGGCGTGAACGGGCTCAGCGAAGCCGAGGTCAATCTCGGGGTGGCGCTCAAGCTGCGCGACCTGCTCGTGGGCGCGGGCGCGATCGTGCGGATGACGCGCGAGACCGACCGCGATTTCCTCACGCCGGCCGACAGTTCGCTGAAGGCCGATCTCGCCGAGCGCGCGCGCCTGACGCACGTGTTCGCGCCGGAGCTGTTCGTGTCGGTGCACCACAACGCCGATCCGGGCGGCCGCCACGACGTGAACGAAACGCAGACGTACTACAAGCTGGGCGACGAGGGGCCGTCGTACGACCTGGGCACCGACGTGCACCGCGCCATGGTGCGCAACCTCGGCATCGAGACGCACAAGCTGCTCCCGGGCAACTTCTCGGTGGTGCGCAACGCCGAGGCGCCCGCGCTGCTCACCGAGGCCAGCTACCTCACGAACCCCGACGTCGAGGCGCGGCTCGCCACGCCGGCGGCGCAGCAGCTCGAGGCCGAGGCGATCTTCATCGGCGTGGCGCGCTGGTTCGCGCGGCCGCGGCCGGTGCTGGATTCGCTGGCGGTCGGGCCGCTCGTGCCCGGCGCCCCCGCCACGGTGCGCACCGGCACGCCGGTCGTGACGGGCGGCATCACCGGCGCGTGCGACGTGGTCGATGCGCGCGTGGACGGTGAGCCGGCCGACGTCACGTTCGCCGAAGGGCGCGTGTCCGTGCGCCCGCGCGCGCCGCTCGCGAACGGCACGCACGAGGCCACGCTGTCCGCGCGGCTCGCGGCCGGGGCGCGGCGCCGGCGCAGCGGCTCACGTTCACGGTCGCCAAGCCGCTCGTCACGATCGAGCCCGCGCTGGTGGGCGAAGGCGCGTGGAACGGCGCCGAGCCGCGCGCGCTGCGCGTGCGCCTGCGCGACGAGGACGGCCTGCCCGCGGGCGCGTCGCAGCCCGTCACGCTGCGGCTCGAGGCCGCGCACGGGGTGGCGCCGGTCGAGACCACCGTGGTGGCCGCCGGAGGCGAGGCGTGGTTCTACCTGCGCGCGACGCGGCCGCTGCGCCGCGACGCGCTCAAGGCGTTCGTGCGCACCATGGGCGAGACGCGCGAGCTGCACGCGCTGGCGCTGGTGCCGCTCGACCCGGCCGCGACGCCGCTCGTACGCACGGGCTTCGCGCGCGAACTGCCGCAGGACCGGCCGCTCGCCGAGGCCGGCCGCGCGGACTGGCTGTCGCGCGACGGCTTCGTCACGGTGCCCGCCGACTCGGGCGTGCCGCGCCTGCCGGCGCTGCCGGGCTGGCGCCGCTGGGGCGCGGGCGACGTGTGGCCGCCGCGCTTCGTGGCGATCGCCGGTGGCGCGCTGCGCGGCCGCCGCATCGCGCTCGACCCCGAGGGCGGCGGCGACGACGCGGCCGGCATGGGACGCTCCGGCGCGCGCGCCGCGACGCTGAACCTGGAAGTGGCGCGCGTGCTCGCCGCCATGCTGCGTGCGGCGGGCGCCGAGGTCGTGCTCACGCGCGGCGCCGACGCGGCCGTCTCCGAGCTCGAACGCGTGCAGGCGGCCGAGCGTTTCCGCGCCGATCGCTTCCTGCGCATCGGCCACGCCGCGGCTCCTCCGCTGGCGGGCTACTACTTCTCGAGCGGCGGCGGCCGGCGCTGGGCGCTCGCGCTGGCGCGGGCGTGCGCCGACCTCGGCGTGACCGACTCGCTCGCGAGCGGCGAGTCGGCCAAGTACGCGCTGTCGCAGGTGTCGGCCGTGGCGCTCTACGCGTCGCTGCGCCGCGTGGACGATCCGGCGTCCGAAGAACGCCTGCTCGCGCCCGGCGCGTTGCGCGCCGAGGCGTACGCGCTGTTCCTCGCGCTCGCGCGCGACTGCGCGCCGGCCGGCGCGCCCGCGTGGCCCACCGACTCGCTCACGCTCGCGCGCGCCGACGGCTCGCCCGCGAGCGGCGCGCTGGTCACGCTGGGTGGCGCGCTGCTGCTGCAGGCGGACGCCGCGGGCGTCGTTCGATTCGCACGCACGGAGCCGGGCCCGATCGAGGTGCGCGGCGCGGATTCCCGCTCGGATCTGCGGGGCCTTCTGCTAGATTCCGACCGGGGCCGCACCCTGACCGGAGCGCGCTGACCGACCGGGCTGTTCCGCTTGTCGTCACTCTCGCCCGGGGATCCCATGCGCCACGGCGTGGACGCCTACTTCGAGGAGATCGCGCGTTTCGAGCGCCGCTTGAGCGGCATCGGCATCGCGGTTTCGCTGGTGCTGCTCGGCGCCACCCTCGCCGCGCGCCACCCCGAGGTCGTCCAGGCGATCAACGACCCGGTGCACTTCGGCTTCGAGGGCGAAGAGCAGTACGTGCGGCGCATCCGCCTCGAGCAGGTCGGGCCCGTGGACCAGGCGGGCGCGAACGCCGAGAACTTCACCGCGATCGAACTGCGCAAGGGCGGCGGCGAAGCGCAGAAGGACGCGACCGGCGAAGGCGTCACGCCCGCCGCGCCCAAGCACGGCGTGGGCGAAGGCACGGACGAGCTCGATCTCCTGTCGCGCATTCGTGCGCTGGCGCTCGAAGGCCCGGTGATCCGCAGCGAGGAGCTGGTGGTCGAGAAGCTCGTGCGCCCCGAGTACCCCGACGACGCGCGCGACCGCGGCATCGAGGGCTTCGTCGAGCTCTACGCGCTCGTGGACACCACCGGATCGGTGCGCGAGGTGCACATCGTGGGCGGCAGCGGCGAACCGTCGCTCGAGCGCGCGGCCACCGACGCCGTGCTGCTCACCAAGTACCGGCCCTACCTCGTGCGCGGCGAAGCGCAGGGCGTGTGGGCCTGCTACCGGATCACGTTCACGCTCTACTGAGTGCCGCGGTCGGGCGCCAGCTCGACGCTCTTGCCCTTCTGCACCACGTGGATCGGCAGCCGCGCGCCGTCGAGCGTGCACTCGAGGAATCCCGCCGCGCGAATGGTGCCGTCGCGATGCCGCAGCCGCGCCGCGAGTTCGGCCGGCGTGCGCGCGCCGCCGTCCACCGCGGCCGCGATCCGGCGCCCGGCGAGGAACCCGCGCACCCACACGGCGCCGGCACGATCGCCGCGCGCCTTCGCCAGCGAATCGAGCGTCGCCTGCTGCGCCGCGGGCAGCTTCCAGTCGTCGCTCACCCAGCGCACGCCCTGCAGCATCGTGCGCGATTCGGCGTGCATGCGATCGGGCGACAGCGCCGAGCCGCCGCAGATCTCGACCGAGATGCCGTCGGCGGCCATCTGCCGCAGCAGGGCCGCGGCCTCGCGGCTCTCGCCGTCCCAGAACAGCACTTCCGCGCCGAACGTGCGCAGTCCGCGCGCGAGGATGCGGAAGTCGGCCGAGCCGCCCGCGTAGGTGTCGCGCCGCACGAGCTTCGCGCCGAGCGATTCGGCGGCGGCGGCGAACGCCTTCACGAACGGGTCGTTCGCGTTCTGCTGCGACGTGAGAATGGCCAGCTTGCGGCCGCGCGTGTCGAACATCGCGCGCGCGAGCGCGAGCGCGCGCTCCTCGGACGACGGGCCCACCGCGAACACCATGGGGCCGCTGCGGCCGATCGTCTCGTCGGTCGCGGTCGGCGACACGCGCGGCAGGCCGAGCCTGCGCGTGCCGGCGGCCAGCGCGAACGTGGGCGGGCTCAGGAGTTCGCCGACGAGCACACCGCAGGGGCGCGACAGCGTGTCGAGCGCGGCGATCGCGCGCGCCGGCTCGTTGTCGCCCGATCCGCGCACGACCACGTCGAACGCGGGGGCGTCGGCGCGGCCCCACGCCAGCCCGGCCTCGAGCGCGATCCGCAGCGCGTCGCCGTAGCCCGAGTAGTCGCCGTCGTCGGGCAACACGCCGCCGACGCGCCACACCGACGCGCGCGGGCGCTGCAGTTCGAGCTCGGCCACCTCGCGCGCGCTCTTGCGCCCGCCCGAGGCGTCCACCAGCGCGCGGCGCAGCTCGAGCCGGCGCCGCAGCTCGGCGCGCGCCGCGGGGGCGCGATCGTACGCGGCCTGCACCAGGGCGCGCTCGGCCTTGCCCAGCTCGGACGGCGGCCGGCGCAGCACCCAGAGCACGTCGTCGAGCGGTGCACGACGCGCCCAGTCGGTGAGCCGCGACTCACGTCCGGTGGCGTCGGGCGCGCCCGCGAGCGCATCGGCGGTGACGCGCGTCAGCGGCGCGTTGGCGGCGAAGACGGTGGTGGCGACGAACAGCGTCGCGGCGGCGAGGATGGGTAGCCGGCGCACGAGGGTTCGCATGTGCCTCTCAGAGGTTGAACTTGCCGAAGTCTTCCGGGCTCAGCTTCTCGAGGAAACGGCGCAGCCGTTCCGCGTCGTCCACTTCTTCTTCGTCCGGTGCATCCGGGCCCGACGGGCCCGACGGCCCCGAAGGTCCGGACGGATCCGCCGGCGGCACGCTCGTGGCCAGTTCGGGGCCCTGCGGCGGCTGCAGCAGGTTCTCGTTCACGTAGACCGGCGCCTTGGTGCGCAGCGCGATCGCGATCGAGTCGCTCGGGCGCGCGTCCAGCGCCAGCATGCCGCCCTCGCGCTCCACGAAGATCGTCGCGTAGAACGTCGCCTCGCGCAGTTCGGTGATCACCACGCGCGCCACGCGGGCCTTGAAACCCTCGACGAGCAGCGCGATCAGGTCGTGCGTCAGCGGGCGCGGGAACTCCTGCTCCTGCACCAGGCGCTGGATCGCCAGCGCTTCGCCGGGCCCGATCCAGATGGGCAGCACGCGCACGCCGTCGAGCTCGCGCAGCACCACGATGTGCTGCTGCGTCTTCGGCTCGACCACGAGTCCATGGACCCGCGCCTCGATGATCTTCACGCTACTTCTTCGGACCCTTTCCGGGAGCCGCTGCCGGCGCGCTCGAGTCCGCCTCACCCGGCGAGAAGCTCGGGGCTTCCTCGGTGCGCATGTGATCCACCATCCACTGCGCGGAAGCCGCGAGTTCCGACTTGGGGTACCTCGCGAGGAGCTCGCGGAACGACTTCTCCGCGGCGTCGTAGTCCTTGAGCTCCTCGGAGTAGATGAACCCCACCATGAATGCGGCCTGCGGCGTGATGTCGGCGTCGGGCCATGTCTCGACGACGCGGCGGTACGCCTCGATGCGCGCCTGCGGTGCGCCTGCCTGCTGCGCGTCCTGGAACATCTCTCGCGCGCTCTTGCGCGTCGAGAGGTAATCCTTCATCGCCGCGGAATCCGGCGACACCTTGACGTTGCCCTTCGCCTTGCCGAGCAGGTCCTGGTAGAACTGCGTCGAACGCTGCTGCGACAGCTGGCGAACGATGAAGCTGCGCACCTGGTCGAGCGGGCGCACGGTCTCGGGCTGGTAGCCGTCCACCTTGACCACGTGCCAGCCCTTGTTCGTGCGGTACGGGCCGCCGATGCCGCCCGTGCCCAGCGCCATCGCCGACTCGGCGAGCGCGGGCTGCGAGCCGAGCGACACGAAGCCGCCGTCGCGCGTCACCGTGCCCAGGTCGCCGCCGTTCGCGCGCGTCAGCGTGTCCTGCGACCACGTGGTGACGAGCTTGTTCCAGTCGGCGCCCTTCGCCTTGGCCAGCGCGAGCACCTTCTTCGCGTCGGCTTCGGTCTTGAGCTGGATGTGGCGCGGATGCACGTTGGCAGGAGTGCGGAAGTCCTCCTGGTGCTGCTCGTAGTACGCCGCGGCTTCCGAATCGCTCGGCGCCGGGTTGTTCGCCATGAGCTCGTTGATCCACGTGCGGATCAGCAGGTCGCGACGCTGCGAGGCGAGCTGGCGCTCGATCTCGGGACGCTTCGTGACGCCGTGCGCGGCCGCGTCCTGCAGCCACACCTTCTCCTCGATGACGCGGTCGAGGATCTGCTGCCGGCCCTCGGGCGTCATGTAGTTCGCCCGGTACTGGTCGGGAATCTCGAGCAGGCGCTCGGCGATCGTGCGGCGCGTGACGACTTCATTGCCGACGCGCGCCAGCACGACGTCCGAATCGCCCACCGCGGCGGCGGGCTTCTTCGCCACCGCGGGCTTCTTCGCGGGCGCGGCCATCAGCGACACCGAGCCCACGAGGAGCAGGAACAGCGTCATTCCGAGGACACGCGCGCGCATCATGCCCGCACCACCCAGACCTTGATGTTGGCCGTCACGCCGCCGAAGAACTTGACCGCGACGTCGTAGTTGCCGAGCTGCTTGATGTGCTCCTCGAGCTCGATCTTGCGCTTGTCCACGTCGTGGCCGGCGGCCTTGAGCGCGTCGGCGATGTCGGCGTTGGTGATCGAGCCGAAGAGGTGGTCTTCCTCGTTCGCCTGCGCCGGGATGTTCACCTGGAAGCCGTCCAGCTTCGCGGCCTCGATCTTCGCGGCGGCGACGAGCTTGTCGGACTGCAGCGTCTTCTGGCGCTCGAGCTCCTGGTAGAGGTTCGCGGCCTTCGTCCCCGTGGGGATCGCGAGGCGGCGCGGGAGCAGGTAGTTGCGGGCGAAGCCCGGCTTCACGTTGACCGTGGTGCCCTTGGCGCCCACGCCCTTCAGGTCTTCGATCAGGATGACTTCCATCGTTCTCTCCTACGCCTCCCCTTCCGGGGCCGGCTCCAGCTTGCGGTAGTCGAGCCACACGTCGCTCAAGCCCACCACGGCCACCGCCGGGAGGATCCAGAGCAGACTCACCGCGATCACGAACAGCACCGTCAGTGCGACGAAGACGGGAGGCATGCCGCGTGACAGCAGCACCGACTCCACGACCGCAACGCCCTGCACACTATATCCGAGAACCGAAACCACCAGCAGCGTCGCGGCGCTCGGCTGCAGCGCCGGACCCGCGAACACCAGCAACGCGATCCCCACGATGAGCGGAGTCAGCGCCGCGTCCGGCAACCTCCACAGATGAAGCGGCGATCGCGAGAGCGGCGGCCAGCCCAGCACCGTCGCGCATCGTCCCGCCAGCGCGCGTCCGGCGCCCGTCAGCAGCGCCACCCACGCGAACATCAGACTGGGTACGAGGACCGTCCACAGCTTGCGGCGTTCCTCCACCGGTACCGCGTCGAACTGCTTCTTCGCTTCGAGCCACGCTCCCGGCACGTCCTTCACCGGGACCGACTTCAACACCAGTTCCTGCTCCGCCACCATGCGTGCGTCCAGCCGGCCCATCGCGGCCGGGAATCCCGGCGCCAGCGGCAGGGCCGCCGCGAGCGCGAGCAACGGCACGAGCATCCACGCTCGCTCGCCGATTCCCGGCCCGCCACCTTCCTCACGCAGTCCCATCCAGCAGCCGACGGTCGCCGCGAGCGGCGTCCATGCGGTGAACCAGACGGGCCAGCCGAATCCCACCTGCGCCGCCACCGCCACCGCCGCGAGTACGCCCGGGATCACGAACGCCGTGTTCCCGAACCGCCAGCTCGCGAGCAGGGCACCGGCGACGGCCGCCGGCAGCACCAGCCAGAGCGCCGCCCAGGGCCACGGCGAACCGAGCGCCCCGAACGACAGGAACGACACCAGCAGCGCGATCCGCACCCAGACGAACGGGCGCGCCTCGCGCGGAGGCTCAACGATAGAAGTCACTGGTGAACGGCAGCAGCGCCAGAACGCGCGCCCGCTTGATCGCGGTCGTCAGCTGCTTCTGGTGCATCGAGCACGTGCCCGACACCCGGCGCGGCACGATCTTGCCGCGGTCGGTGACGAACCGGCCGAGCCGCTTCTCGTCCTTGTAGTCCACGAAGATCACCTTCTCGAGGCAGAGCTTGCAGTACTTCTTCTTGACGCCCTTGCTCTTCGCCTTGCCCTTCCCCTTGCCCTTGCCCTTGCTGTCGCGTTCGCGTGCCATGGTTCTCTCTTTCTATGAGGTTGGATCCTCGGAAGTCGCGACGTCCGGCGCATCGCCGGTGCCCGCCTTCTCGAGGAAGTGGACCGATTCCGCACGCAGCTCGAGCGACTGGCGCTTCTCGCCGCGGGTGCTCGTCCACTCCCGCATCTGCAGTCTTCCTTCCACCAGTACCGGGCTTCCGGCGCGCAGGTACTGCGCGACCACTTCCGCCAGGCGCTGGTAGCACATCACCGTCACGAACCCCGTGTTCTCGGCCCAGGTCCCTTCGCGCGTCCGGTAGCGCCGGTGGAACGCCAACGAGAAGTTGGTGACCGGCGTGCCGTCCTGCACGTACCTCTTGTCGGGATCCCGGGTGAGCCGTCCGCTCAGCGTCACCCGGTTGATTTCCGGGAGCTTCAGTTCGGACATGTCTCGCCTCCCACGGGGGCGTGTGAGCTACCGATTACTCGTCGTCGCCGCCGTCGGCGCCCGCACCGACCGCCTCGCCCTCGGGCACACCCTGGGTGAGTTCGGGCGACACGTACATCGTCGTCAGCACGCGCATGACGGACTCGTTCAGGCGCAGGCGCCGCTCGAGTTCCTTGACCATGGCGCCTTCGCCGTTCCACACGATCAGCGTGTACACGCCGTCGCGCTTCTTGTTGATCTCGTAGGCAAGGCGGCGCTTGCCCCACTTCTGCACTTCGACCACTTCACCGCCGATGTCGGCGATCCAGCCGGTGACGCGGTTCGCATCCTCGTTGGCCGCGTTCTCGTCGAACGACGGGTCCAGGATGTAGACGGTTTCGTACTTGGTCACGACTCGGAGACCTCCTTGCGGACCTTGCGATTGAACTGATTCATGGCGGCGAGGGCGCCTTGCGACACCCAGCATTCCGCCGCGTCCGCCGCGAAGCGGACCGCTTCCTCGAGCGCCGGAGCTTCCTCCGGCGCGAACTCGTCCAGCACGTGCTCGCGGAGTTCGGCACTGCTCTCCGCCGCTCCCACGCCGAAGCGCAGTCGCGCGTATTCCCGGTGTCCCAGCGCGTCCTCGAGGCTCTCGAGTCCGCGATGGCCTCCGCTCGATCCGCTCGCCCGCAGGCGCAACGCTCCCAGCGGCAGGTAGACGTCGTCCGACACCACCAGCAGGTCCGCGGCGTCCAGCGCGTGCCGCTCCTGCCATCGCTTCCATGCTTCACCGCTCCGGTTCATGAACGTGAGCGGCTTCATCAGGTGCACGTCGTGCTCGCCGAGGCGAATGCGACGTGTTTCGTACTCGGCTTCCCGTTCCCCCGGCACCGCGCCGTGGCGCGCCGCCAGTGTGTCGAGCACCCACCACGCGACGTTGTGCCGCGTGCGGGCGTACCGCTCGCCCGGATTGCCGAGCCCCAGCACGAGACGCATGCGGGGTTACTTCTTCTTCTCCTCGCCGGCCTCTTCCTTCTTGCCCTTCGCGCCGACCACTTCCGGCTCGGACGAAGCCGCGCCTTCGGCAGGCGTCTCGGCCTCGACCGTCGGGGCGGCGACGAGGATGAGCGTGGTCTCGGGATCCGACAGGATCTCGATGCCTTCGACCTTCACGTCGGAGACGTGCAGCGACTGGCCGACGTTCAGCGCCGTGACGTCCACGTCGATGGACGCGGGGATCGCCGTGGGCAGGCAGCGGATCTCGACGGTACGCGTGATCATCTCGAGGATGCCGCCGCCGTCCTTCACGCCGAGCGCGAGGCCGACCGCGTGCACCGGCACTTCGACGGTGACCTTCTCGGTCAGCGAGATGTGCTGGAAGTCCACGTGGAGCACGGCCTGCGAGATGGGATCGATCTGCGCGTCGCGCACGAGCGCCGTCACCTCGTTGCCTCCGAGGTTCAGGTTCACGATGGGGTTGCCACCCTTGTGCTTGCGCATCTGCGTCATGAACTCGCGGTAGTCCACCGCGACCGCCACGGGCTCTTCACCGTGGCCGTACACGACACCCGGCAGCTGGCCGGCCGCGCGCGCCTTGCGGGCGCCGCCCTTGCCGAGCGTCTCGCGGCGGGTGCCGCTCAACTGGATCAACGACGACATGTTGCCTCCTCGGTTGCACTGCGACCCGGCCGAGCCGGGGTTCCTCGAAAACGAACCGCTGGGACGCTCAGACGAACAGCGAGCTGAGCGAACGCTCCTCGTGGATGCGCTGCACCGCCTCGCCGAGCAGGCCGGCGACGGGCAGTTCCGACACCTTCGTGCCCAGCGAGCCGGGCGCGTGGTTCAGCGTGTCGGTGACGACGATCTTCTTGATGGGCGACGCCTCGATGCGCTCGAGCGCGCCGGGGCAGAACACGCCGTGCGTGACGCCGGCGTAGATGTCGAGCGCGCCGCGCGCCCGGATCGCCGCGGCCGCCTGGCAGAGCGTGCGCGCGGTGGTGACGACGTCGTCGAACATGACCGCGTTCTTGCCCTCGACGTCGCCTATGATGTTCATGACCTCGACCGAGTCGGCCTTCGGACGGCGCTTGTCCACGAGCGCGAGGTCGGCGCCGAGGCGCTTCGCGTACGCGCGCGCCATCTTCACCGAGCCGATGTCCGGCGCGACCACCACGAGGTTCGGGATCTGCAGCTTGCTGAAGTACTCGATGAACACCGGCGCCGCGTACAGGTGGTCGAGCGGGATGTCGAAGAAGCCCTGGATCTGCGCCGAGTGCAGGTCCATGGTCAGCGCGCGATCGGCGCCGGCGACCGTGATCACGTTGGCCACGAGCTTGGCCGTGATCGGGGCGCGCGGCTGGTCCTTGCGGTCCTGGCGGGCGTAGCCGAAGTACGGCATCACCGCCGTGACGCGGCGCGCGGAGGCGCGCTTGGCCGCGTCGAGCATGACCAGCAGCTCCATGAGGTGATCCGCCGGCGCGTTCGTGGACTGCACGATGAACACGTCGCTGCCGCGGATGTTCTCGTTGAAGCGCACGGAGACTTCGCCGTCCTCGAACGTCGAGACCTCGACGTCACCGAGGGGCACCTTCAACTTCTCGCAGATGGCGGTGGCCAGGGCGCGGCTGGCGTTTCCTGCGAAGATGCGACACGGGTCCACGTGGACCTCCCGGGTTCTCGCTCACGGACGAAGGATGAACGCGGGAGTCCCGCTCCCGCGCGAGGAACATGCAGCGCGAAACGCGCGGGAGCGCCGAACGGCGCGGAAGCCCCGCGTGGATCATGCGCACACGCGGGTGAAGCCTTCCGCCCGGAAGATGGCTGGGGCGGGAGGATTCGAACCTCCGTATGCGAGAGCCAAAGTCTCGTGCCTTACCGCTTGGCCACGCCCCACCAACAGAACGGGATTTCCGTCACGGTCCGCTCGGCACGAAGCCTCACGGGGTGCTGGCTATTGGCCCAGAAGAAACTGCCAAGAGGAGAAATGCGGCGCGCAGAATACCCGGGGGACGGGTTTCCGGTCAATGCCCGCACCGCGCCGGGGTCGGGGGCCCCGGGTCGGGGATAGCCGCTGCCGCGGGGTCATTCCGAGTAGGAGTGGGACTCCTCGTGGACCGGGGCGGTCGGGTTCGCCAGCTCCCGTTCGTACTCGGCCATGACCTTGTCCGTGAGGTACTTCCGGGTCGGGTCGTTGATCGGGTGGGCGAGGTCCTGGTGCTGGCCGTCAGGCCGCTTGCGGCTCGGCATGGCGACGAACAGCCCGGAGTTGCCCTTGATGATCTTGAGGCCCCGGATCACGAACGAATCGTTCAACGTGATGCTGACGAAGGCCTTGAGCTTTTCGTCGTTCCGAAGCGATACCCTGACCTCGGTGATCTCGATCATGAAGATCTACCTCGGAGCCATCCTTGAGGGGCAGCTGGCTCGTTTTGGCGCTCGTCCGGAGCGCCGGGAGACTGCTTCGCCTGGGGCTACACCGTGCGTCCGTGCCCGGTCCCAGACCACTTTCGGAGACGCAAGCCCTTGCCCGACGCGCGTACCCCGTACAGAGGTTCGTCGCCCGAAAAGCGGCCCACCATCTCCCGGAGCGAGGCACCCGCCGGCAAGAGTGCGAAGACCCCCGAGCCGCTCCCGGTCAAGCGCGGCTGAACGAGGCCCGCCGCGCGCATGCGTGCGCACAGCGATTCGAACTCCTGCTGGTGGCGACCCAACACTTCTTCGAAAGTGTTCCCGAGACGCGAAGCGTGAAGCGGCGTAACTTCCTCGCGCTCAAGGCCCACCGCAAATCTCAAGTGTCGCTTCCAGTGTGTCAAGCCATATTTACGGTCGTCGATCCGGGCAAACGCCTCGCGGGTCGAGATCCGCCACGACGGCACCGCGACCACCGCCCGGAATCCGCGCGCCAGGCGCGCACGCACCAGCACCTCGCCCCGGCCCCGGCCCACCGCGGTACCGCCGAGCAGCGCGAACGGCACGTCCGAGCCCAGTTCTGCTCCCAGCGCCAGCCGGTCCGCCAGCGGCAGCCGCACACCGTGCAGCGCCAGCACCGCGGCGATCGCGGCGGCCGCGTCGGCGCTGCCCCCGCCCATGCCCGCCTGCGCGGGGATGCGCTTGACCAGCGCGAAGCGCGCTCCGCCGGGCAGCCCGAGCGCCGCGTGCACGCGCCGGGCGGCGCGCAGCACGAGGTTGTCCGCCGCCGGGCCGATCGCGCGCTTCGCCGCCGCGCCCTGCCGGCCGCGCAGCGCCGCCTCTTCGTGGCGCACGCGCAGCGAGAACCCGCGCGCGGTGCGTTCGGCGGCCAGCGTGTCGGCGAGCGACACCGACTGGAACAGCGTGACGAGTTCGTGGAACCCGTCGGGCCGCGCCGGCCCGACCGCGAGCCCGAGGTTGAGCTTCGCGTGCGCCTGGACCTCGACGCGGGACGGCAGCGTCACGCGGCTCACCGCGCGCCGTACAGGACCCAGACGACCGTCACGAGGAACAGCCCCACCGTCGCCTGGATCGGGCGGTCGGTGAGCAGCACGGCCGACGGATCCTCGCTCGTCTCGGACACGCGCACGAGGAACAGGTAGCGGAACACGCCGAACGCCACGAACGGCACCGTGAACAGCAGGTGGTCGGTGCCGAACTTCTCGACCGTGCTCGGCCACATGGTGTACAGCGCGTACGACATGAGCGTCGTGGCCGCCGACACCGTGAGCATGACCTCGAGCAGTTCGGGCGTGTAGCGGCGCAGCACTTCGCGCTGCTGCGACGCGTGCGAGCCGGCGTTCGCCAGTTCGCGGCGGCGCTTGCTGACGCCCAGGAACAGCGCACCGAAGAAGGTGCACACGAGCAGCCACGGCGACAGCAGCGTGTCGGGCTGGATCGCGCGCAGGAGTTCGACGCCCGCGATCGCGCGCAGCATGAAGCCGTTCGCGATCAGGAACACGTCGATGATCACCTTGTGCTTGAGCCAGAAGCTGTACGCGAGGTTGCTGGCCAGGTAGATGCCCGCGACCGTGAGGAACGCCGGCCCGAGCCACCATGCGATCGCGCCGACGACCGCGAGGATCACCGGCAGCATGCCCCACGCGAGCGGCACCGGCAGGCGGCCCGACGCGATCGGGCGCCTGCACTTCTTGGGATGCTGGCGGTCGGCCTCGACGTCCATGAGGTCGTTGAGCACGTACACCGAGCCCGAGAGCAGCGAGAACGCGAGGAACCCCGCGGCCGCGCGCTGCAGCAGCACGACGTCGGCGAGGTGCTGCGAGAAGATCACGCCCACGAACAGCAGCAGGTTCTTGGTCCACTGCTTCGGTCGCAGCGCTTCGATGGCGGCGAGCATCACGAACGCTTCCTTCCCCGCGCCGCCGAACGCTTCGCCGCCGGCTTCGCGCCACCGGCCGGCTTCGCGGCCGGGAACAGCGCGCGCTCGACGAGCAGGCAGAACGCGTGGCCCATGGCGATGTGGCCTTCCTGGATGTTCGGCGTCGAGGCGCTCGGCGTGACCAGCGCGATGTCGCAGCGCGCCGCGAACTCGGCGCCCTTCGCGCCCGTCATGCCGATCGTGGTCATGCCCAGCGCGTCGGCCGCCGCGATCGCGTTGCGGATGCTGGCCGAGCGGCCGCTCGTGGTGATCGCCACGAGCACGTCGCCCGGCGCGCCGAGCCCTTCGAGCTGGCGCGAGAACACCTCGTCGTAGCCGTAGTCGTTGCCGATCGCCGTGAGCGCCGACGTGTTCGTGGTCAGCGCGATCGCCGGCAGGCCCGGACGCTCCACGAGGTAGCGACCCGAGAACTCCGCCGCGAGATGCTGCGCGTCCGCCGCGCTGCCGCCGTTGCCGCAGAAGAACACGGTGCCGCCGTTCTCGAAGCAGTCCACGATCGTCTCGGCCGCCTGCGCCACCGCGACCGCGTTGCGCTTCGCCGCCTCGGCGAGCGTGTCCGCGCTCGCGGTCAGCGCCGCGCGTGCCGCCGCCTCGAAGCCCTGCGCCGAAGCGCCCGATCCCGACTTCCTTGCCGCCATGACCGCTCCTTTCCGCACGCGCCTCAGGCGCCGCGCGTGCCCGCCACGTACCGCTTCAGCGCGTCGCGCCACTCCGGCATGCGCCGGCCCGCGACGTGCTCGAACCAGCCCATGTGCAGCGCCGAGTACGCGGGCCGGTGCGCCGGCCGCGCCAGTTCGTCGCTCGAGATGCGCGCGATCTCGGCCTTCACGCCGGCCTCGGCGCAGGCCGCGACCGCGAGGTCGTACCACGTGCAGTGGCCCGAGTTCGTCACGTGGTACGTGCCGAACTCGCGCTTGCCCACCAGCGTGAGCATCGCCTCGGCCAGGTCGTGCGTCCACGTGGGCGCGCCGCGCTGGTCGTCCACCACGCGCAGCGGTTCGCCCGCGCGCGCCTTGGCGAGAATGGTGTCCACGAAGTTGCGGCCGCCCGCGCCGTACAGCCACGCCGTGCGGACGATCACGTGCCTCGCGTTCACCTCGCGTGCACCGCGCTCACCCGCCAGCTTCGAGCGCCCGTACACGCCGAGCGGCCCGATCGGGTCGTGCTCGCGGCGCGGGGTCGCGCTGGTGCCGTCGAACACGTAGTCCGTGGACAGCGCCATGATCGCGGCGCCGACTTCGGCCGCGGCCAGTGCCGAGTTGCGCGGCCCGAGGCCGTTGACCACGTACGCGCGCTCGGGTTCGGACTCGCACTGGTCCACGTGCGTGAACGCCGCCAGGTGCAGGATCCAGTCGGGACGGAACTCCGCCGCCTGCGCGCGCAGCGCGGCGACGTCGGTGACGTCGGCCTGCTCGCGCGTGAGCGCACGCACGTCGTGCCCCGCGGCCGCGAACACCGGCACCACGGAGTGCGCGAGCAGGCCGCCCGCTCCCGTCACGAGAATCTTCAAGCGAGCTCCACACGGCTCGAGTCGCCCAGCATGAGCCGGTGCGCGCGCGGACGCGCGTCGCTCGACGTGACCACCACGTCGCGGCCGATGAGGCTGGACTCGATGCGCTGCCCGATGTCGCGGATCTCGCTCCGGTCGAGCACGATCGAGTGCTCGATCTCGCAGCGCTCGAGCCGCACGCCCTCGGCGATCGCGGTGAACGGCCCGACGTACGCGTCGGAGATGCGCGCGTCGGCACCGATCACGAGCGGGCCGCGCAGGTGCGAACGCTCGACCACCGCGCCGGGGCCGATCTCGACGGGGCCTTCGATCACGGTGCCGGAATCCACGCTGCCCTCGATCCTGCGCTCGAGGTCGGCGAGCACGATGCGGTTGGCTTCGAGCAGGTCCTCGACGCGGCCGGTGTCCTTCCACCAGCCGCGGATCACGTGCGAGCGCACGTTCTGGCCGCTGGTGATCATGTGCTGGATCGCGTCGGTGATCTCGAGCTCGCCGCGCGGCGACGGCTTGATCGCGCGCACGGCGTCGAAGATGGACGACGTGAACAGGTACACGCCCACGAGCGCGAGATCGCTCTTGGGCTGCTTGGGCTTCTCTTCGAGCCGCACCACGCGTTCGCCCTGCAGCTCGGCCACGCCGAACTCCCACGGGCGCGCGACCTGCGCGAGCAGGATCTGCGCGTCGGGCTTTTCGGCCTCGAACTCGCGCACGAAGTGCGTGATGCCGTCCTTGATCAGGTTGTCGCCGAGGTACATGACGAACGAGTCGCCCGCCATGAAGTCCTCGGAGATCTTCACGGCGTGCGCCAGCCCGAGCGGCGCTTCCTGCTCGATGTACGTGACCTTGAGCCCGAAGCGCGCGCCGTCGCCCACCGCGGCGCGGATCTCGGCCTGCGAGTTCACGAGCACGGTGATCATCTCGCCCGTGCGGTGATCGGGCTGCAGCATCTCGCGCGGGTCGCTCACGATGATGCCGACTTCCTTGATGCCCGCCGCCGCGATGGATTCCAGGCCGAAGTCGAGCACCGGCTTGTTCGCGACCGGAACGAGCTGCTTGGCGCGCGTGTGCGTGATCGGGCGCAGCCGGGTGCCGCGACCGCCCGCGAGGACCAGTGCCTTCAATCCAACCTCCTCAGGAAGACGAGGAATCCGACGATCAGGAACAGCCCCAGCAGGATCAGGAACGCCAGTTCGAGCCAGCCCACGTCAAGCTCCGAGCGCCGCCGCGAGACGCTTGCGCGCCTCGTCGAGCGCTTCGGCCAGCTTGCTCGCGTCCTTGCCGCCCGCGAGCGCGAGATCGGGCTTGCCGCCGCCCGAGCCGCCGGTGACCTTGGCCACCTCGCGCACCAGTTCGTCGGCGCGCAGCTTCTTCGCCGCCACGAGATCGGCGGTCACCACCGCGAGGAACGTGAGCTTGCCCTCGCCTTGAATGGACACGACCGCACCGCCCGAGCCGAGCGCGTCGCGCAGGGCGCTCGCGGCTTCGCGCGCGGCGACCGGATCGGTGCCCGCGGGCAGTTCGGCCACGACCCAGCGCCCGCCGGGCGCGGCCGTCGCGCTCTCGCCGAGCTTCTGGAACGTGGTCCCGAGCATCGCCTTGCCGGCCTCGGCCTGCGCCTTCTTGAGCGCCACGAGTTCGCTCTTGAGCTTCTCGATCTGCGCCGGCACCTGGTCCACCGCCGACTGCAGCACGCCGGCCGCGGCCTGCAGCAGCGCCTGCTGGCCGCGCAGGTACGCGAGCGCCTCGGCGCCGCACAGCGCTTCCACGCGGCGCACGCCGCTCGCGATCGCCGAATCGCCAGTCAGCACGAACGCGCCGATCTCGCCCGTGCGCGACACGTGCGTGCCGCCGCACAGTTCGCGGCTCGGTTCGATCGCCGCGTCGCCGACGCCTTCGACCGTGACCATGCGCACCTCGGCGCCGTACTTCTCGCCGAACAGCGCCATCGCGCCCTGCGACCTGGCTTCGTCGATCGGCATGACGCGCCAGCTCACTTCGCGGTTCGCCAGCACCCACGTGTTCACGCGCGACTCGATCAGCGCGAGCTGCTCGTCCGACGGCGCCTCGAAGTGCGCGTAGTCGAAGCGCAGGCGCTCGGCCGACACCAGCGAGCCCGCCTGGTGCACGTGCGTACCCAGGTGGTGGCGCAGCGCCGCGTGCAGCAGGTGCGTGGCCGTGTGGTGGCGGTTCGTGGGCGCGCGGTGCGCGGGATCCACGAGCGCCGACAGCTGGCCCGCCGCCGCCGCGGCGAGCAGCGCCGCGCGATCGCCGGTCACGAGCCGCACGCGGTGCACGATCGCGTCGTCTTCCTTGTACACGCTGGTCAGTTCCGCGGCCACACCGCTCGCGCGCAGCGAGCCCTTGTCGGACACCTGCCCGCCGGACTCGGCGTAGCACGGCGTGCGGTCGAGCACCAGCTCGAGCTGGTCGCCGCGCTCGCGCCAGCGGCGCACGAGCACGCCGTCCTCGGCGAGCCGGTCGTAGCCGAGGAACCGCGAGTCGGCTTCGGTCGAAACCACGGTCCACGGCGCGCGTTCGCCGTCGTTGCCCTTGGCGAACTTGCTCGCCGCGCGGGCGCGCGTGCGCTGCTCGTCCATGGCCTGCTCGAAGCCGGCCTTGTCCACGCTCACGCCGCGGCTCGCCGCGATCTCCTCGGTCAGCTCGATCGGGAACCCGTACGTGTCGTGCAGCAGGAACGCGTCGGCGCCGGCGATGCCCCTGGCGCCGCCCGCGAGCAGTTCCTCGAGCCGCGTCATGCCCGCTTCGTAGGTCTGGCCGAAGCCGGTCTCTTCCTGTTCGAGCACGCGCAGGATGCGGTCGCGCTGCTGCACGAGTTCCTTGTAGTGACCGCCGAACTGCGCGATCGCCTGCTCGGCGACGCGCGGCAGGAACGCCTCGGTCAGCCCGAGCCCCTGGCGCGAGCGGCCGCGCGTGACGGCGCGCCGCAGCAGCCGGCGCAGCACGTAGCCCGCGCCGTCGTTGCCCGGCAGCGCGCCTTCGGAAATCGCGAAGCTGAGCGCGCGCACGTGGTCGGCGATGATGCGCGCGTCGCGCGTGGCCGCCTTCCGGTCGGCGATCTTCTTCGTGTGGCTCAGCACCGCGTCCACGAGCGGCGCGAACAGGTCGGTCTCGAAGATCGTGTTCCTGCCCTGCAGGATCAGCGCGAGCCGCTCGATGCCCATGCCGGTGTCGATGCCGGGGTTGGGCAGCAGTTCGAGCTTGCCGTCGGCCTGCGCGTCGAACTGCGGGAACACGAGGTTCCAGAACTCCATGAAGCGGTCGCCCGCGTCGCCCGCGGACTCGCCCCAGAACGCGCCCTCGGGCAGGTAGTCGGGGCGCTTCTCGCCGAGGTCGAAGTAGATCTCGGAGCACGGACCGCACGCGCCGGCGCCACCGGCCGGGCCCCAGAAGTTGTCCTTGCGGCCGAGCGCCACCAGGTGGCTCGGGTCGAGCCCGAGCTTCACCCACAGCGCCGCCGCTTCGTCGTCGCGCGGCACGCCGGGTTCGCCGCCGAAGATGGACACGAACAGCCGGTCCTTCGGCAGCGCCAGCGTCTTCGTGACGAACTCCCACGCCAGCGCGGTCGCCTCTTCCTTGAAGTAGGCGCCCTTCGCCTGGGGCCCGAACGAGAAGTTGCCGAGCATCTCGAAGAACGTGTCGTGGCGCGGCGTCAGGCCGACATTGTCGAGGTCGGTGAGCCGCAGGCACTTCTGCACGCTGGTCGCGCGCGTGTACGGCACGTCGCCCGTGGCCGAGTAGTACGGCTTGAACTGCACCATGCCGGCCGTGGTGAACATGAGCGTGGGGTCGCCGTGCGGCACGAGCGGGCTGGACGGGACTTCGGTGTGTCCGTTGCGGACGAAGAAGTCGAGGAAGGCGCGACGCAGGTCGGCGCCGGACTTGAGCGTGGCGTTGGACATCCGAACTCCCCGGGCAGGTTCGGGCCGCGGCGGCGCCGAGGGCGGCACGGCCGGGCCGGTGATGAGCGGATTACAGGCCGCGGCAGGATAGCCGAATCGGGCCGCGAAAGTCAGCGCGGCGCGGGCCCCGGGGCGACGGGCGGGCGCTCGGCCTCGCCGCTCGCGTACAGGCACAGCTCGACGCCCGAAGCGTCGGGCGGCAGGAGCCGTTCGAAGCGCATGCCCGAACGTTCGAGCACCGCGCGCGAGCGGGCGTTGTCCTGCGTGCAGATGGCGAGGATGCGCGGCATGCCGAGCTGCTTGTGACCGTGCGCGAGGCACGCGGCGGTGGCCTCGCGGGCAAAGCCGGCGCCGCGGGCCGAGGGCAGGAACGCGAACCCCACGTCGGGCGCGTCGAGCGTGTCGCGCCGGATCAGGCCGCACACGCCGAGCAGCGCCGGGTCGTCGCGGCGGGCCACGCCCCAGAGCCCGTAGCCGTGCTTCGCGTACATGGGCAGGTAGGCGCTCGCGAGGTACTGGCGCGCCAGTTCGACCGTGGCGGCGTTGCGCGGCCCGATGAACCGGACCCAGTCGGGATCGTTGACCAGCGCGTGCACGAACTCCGCGTCGGCCTCGGTGAGCTCGCGCAGCACCAGCCGCTCGGTGACGAGGACTTCGCGGCTCACGATTTCGCGTGCGGGTCTTCGCCGCGCGCCATCGCTTCGTTGAACGCCTTCGAGGCGCCGCGCGCCACGCTGAGCGTCTTCCACTCCGTCGGGCCGACGAGGTGCTTGGCGAGCAGCACGATCTGTCCGGTGTGCACGCCGTAGTGCTGCAGCTGCCGGCTCACGGCGGCGCTCGCGAGCATCGGCTTCGTGCGGATGGTGATCGTGCGGTCGAGGTCTTCCTCGGTCAGGCCGTCGAGCGCCGCGAAGAGGCACGCCCAGCCCTGCTCCCAGCGGTCGAGGACCTGCTCCTTCGTGAGCGCCGTCGGGTTGTCGAACTCGCCGTCGCGGTCGCGGTTCGGCTTCTCGCCGTCGGTCGTGAGGAAGTCCGTCCACCGCGAGAGCATGTTGCCGCTCATGTGCAGCATGATCGTGGCGATGCTGTTCGACTCGGGGCCCAGCTGGTGCGTCCACTGCTCGAACGGCACCTGCGCGATCGCGCGGTCGCACTGGTCCTTGGAGTCGGAGTAGCGCTTGCGCACGTCGGCCAGCCACAGTGTTCCGTTCATGCCTGCTCCCCGGGAAGCGCCGAGCTGCGGACCCAGCGCGGGGGCTGGGCGCCGCCCTGCCGCAGCAGCAGCTGCAGCTGGCCGACGTGGTGCTGCACGTGGCGCGTGACGTTGAGGAACGCTTCGAGACGCGACAGGTCGTAGGTGTGGAACTTCCAGCGCGACTCGGCCGACTCGGGCGTGAGGGCGAGCAGTTCGCGCCCGGCGTTGGCGCGAGCGCCCGCGAGAAACGCGAGCAGTTCGTCGGGCGAATACACGCGTTCGGGGTACAGGCCCGCCGGGTCCATTTCGGTGAGCGAGTACGGAGACGGTGGCGAGTACGTCTCGGGTTCGGCGGTGGCGTAGCAGTCGAGCCAGAAGATGGTGTGGAAGGCGAGGTACCAGAACTCGTGCGGACCGATGCGCTCGCCCCAGACGTTCGGCGGGCAGGCACGGATCGCATTCTCGAGCGCGGTCACCGCGGCACCCAGCTGGCGTGCGACGGCGTCACGGGCGGTGAAGCTCATGCGTCGGGGAGTCCTTGGGCAAGGGGCGAAGGAGTGAAGCGGCGAACCTTTGGCGGCGAGATGTCGCGAAACCCTGCGATGCACGCCGGCCCTTTCCGGTTTCGCGTCAATCTTCCGCGCCGGCCTCGTCGTCGCGCAGCGACAGTGCGCGGCGAATGGTGTCGCCGTCGAAGCCCCGGCGTGCGAGCAGCGCGTACAGGCGCTGGTTGCGCACGCGCGGTTCGAACCTGGCGTAGCGCGCCTGCACCTGCGCCAGCAGCTTGCGCGCCATGCCGAGTTCGTCGGCCGCGCCGTCGCGCTGCTCGATCAGGCCGCGGCCCGAGAGGATCGCCTCGTCGTCCACGCCCTTGGCGCGCAGTTCGCGCTGCAGCTTGGACCAGCCGGCGGGACGGCGGCCCCAGCGCCCGGCCAGGAACGCGCGCGCGTACTCGGCGTCGTTCACCAGCCCGACTTCGGCCAGGCGGTCCACGACCTCGGTGATCGCCTGCGGCGCGAAGCCCTTGTCGCGCAGCCGGCGCTCGAGATCGGACCGCGTGCGCCGCGAGCGCTCGAGCAGCTTGAGCGCCGCCTCACGCGCGGCGGTGGTGTCGGTGTTCGGTTCGGCGTCCGGGTCGCGCCGGGTGCGAAAGGCCATCGGTCGCTCTCCCCCGTGTCAGGCGACGGGCGCCGCTCGATGAGTTGAGCGACGCCCGGACCTGGCGGTACCTAGCGGCGAACGGCGGCCGCGGGAGCGGGAGCCTGCGGACGGGCGGCGGCGGCCTTCGCCGCGTCGGGCGAGGGCGCCGTGCCGTTGGCCGCGGCGGGTGCAGCACCGGCCACCTTCAGCCCGAGCTGCGGGAAGAGCTTGGCCTCGATCTTGGCGCGCACGTCCGGGTGCTCCTTGAGGAACATGCGCGTGTTCTCGCGGCCCTGGCCGAGACGCTCGTCGCCGAAGCTGAACCACGTGCCGGCCTTGTTGATCACCATCTTGTCCACGGCGAAGTCGATGAGCTCGCCTTCGCGCGAGATGCCCTGGTTGTAGAGGATGTCGAACTCGGCCTCGCGGAACGGCGCGGCGACCTTGTTCTTGACCACCTTCACCTTGGTGCGGTTACCGACCGCCTGCTCGCCTTCCTTCAGCGTGGCGATGCGGCGGATGTCGAGACGCACCGACGCGTAGAACTTGAGCGCACGGCCGCCGGCGGTGGTTTCGGGATTGCCGAACATGACGCCGATCTGCATGCGGATCTGGTTGATGAAGATGACCGTGGTGTTGCTCTTGTTGATCGAGCCCGTGAGCTTGCGCAGCGCCTGCGACATGAGGCGCGCCTGCAGGCCGACGTGCGAGTCGCCCATTTCGCCTTCGATTTCGGCGCGCGGCACGAGCGCGGCGACCGAGTCGATGACCACGATGTCCACGGCCGCCGAACGCACGAGCGTGTCGGCGATCTCGAGCGCCTCTTCGCCGGTGTCCGGCTGGGCGACGTGCAGGTTGGCGATGTCCACGCCGAGCTTCTGCGCGTAGCTGGAGTCGAGCGCGTGCTCGGCGTCGATGAACACCGCGTTGCCGCCGTTGCGCTGGGCGTTCGCGATGATCGTGAGCGCGAGCGTGGTCTTGCCCGACGATTCCGGTCCGTAGATCTCGATGATGCGGCCGCGCGGCACACCGCCCACGCCCAGCGCCATGTCGAGGCCGATCGAGCCCGTGCTGATGGTCTCGATCTCGGGCGCGGCGTTGCCTTCGCCCAGCTTCATGATGGCGCCCTTGCCGAACTGCTTCTCGATCTGCTGGAGCGCGAGGTCGAGAGCCTTCGTGCGTTCCTTGGCGTTTGCCGGGTTCGTGATCATGAACTGCGTCTCCTTCGCAGGGGCTGCGCTTGATGTGCGGGGATGGCCGCCGGGGACGGCCTCGGCGCGCATGGTACACAAGTGTGCAGTAACCCCCAAGAACTTTTTTCGGGGCGGTGCTTGTGCCCGGCCCGAGGGCACTGGGGTAAGGTGCGTCAGCCTCTTGACCCGCCCCCGAGGCGGATGGAGAACATGCCGTTGATCTGCTTCCTGAGCTACAGCACTTCCCAGCGCGAGCGCGTCTTTGCTTACCGGCTCCAGACACTCGCCGGCGCAAGCGATATCGAGGTGCTGCTCCCGGTCCGCGAGGGCCACGACGCGAAGAGCGAGACGCGCAATCGCATCCGCCGCTCGGATGTGGTGCTTGCCTTCTTCTCGACGTCCGGCGCCGCGGCGCGCGACGAAGTCCATTTCGCCCAGGAACTCGGCAAGCCGGTCCTAGCCCTGGTACCGAAGAACAGGCGACGTCCGGCGATTCGCGGGATTCGCTGGATCGAGTACGACCCGGCGGACCTTCGCCTGGCCGGCGTGGAAAAGCAGGTACTCGACGAGCTCCGGAACATGGGGGCCAAGAAGGACCGGTCCACCGCACTCCTGCTCGTGCTGCTGGGGCTCGGCCTGCTGGCGCTGCTCGCTCCGCGCAAGGGCCGAGCGGCTTGAGCGACCGCGCCGCGGTCGTGGATACCACGGTACTGGTCAACTTCGAAAGGCTGGGTGGTGTGGCTCCGCTGGCCTTCCTGTTCGACCGCTTGCTGCTGCCGGGCCGCGTCCGCGCGGAGTTCGTGCGTGAAGCGGAGGCGACCCTCGATTCGGCGGCCGCGCTGCTGGTCGCGGAGTACCCGAGCTTCGCCCCCTGCGACCGATTCGACCTGCCGACCTTCGAGGCGCTCCAGCAGCACCTCGATCCCGGTGAAAGTGAGGCACTCGCACAGGCGATGGCGGCCGGGCTCCAAACCGTATTGACGGATGACGCCGCCGCTCGTCGCGTGGCGACGGGACTCGGATTGCAGACGACAGGAACAGCTCGTCTGCTGGCCCGCCTTCATCTCGCCGGAATCATGGCGGGTGGACAAAGGGCGTTCCTGCAGCGCGTCGCCCGGTTGCGCCGCTCCGGACAGCGCATCCCGGACAGCATCGCTCGGCTTGCCTGGCAGCAGGAGCGTGACGGCAGCTGAAACCCGTCAGCCCTTCAGCTTCGCCTCGGCCACCACGTCGTACTTCGAGCCGCCGGGCGCCAGCACGCTCTGCACGAGCAGCAGCTTGTCCACCCGGAACCGGGCCGTAGGCGCGGGCGTCTTGGCGAGCCGTTCGCTCCAGTCCGCGGGCGTGCGCACGCGGCCGAGCGTCAGGTGCGGCTCGAAGTCGTGGTCGGAGGGAGCGAAGCCGTGCTTGCCGAGCGCGCTCTCGAGCGCCTTCGACAGCTTGCGCAGTTCGGCCTCGCCGCTGGTGAGCCCCGCCCACAGCACGCGCGCGCGCTTGGCGTTCGGGAACGCGCCCAGCCCGCCCAGCGCCAGCGAGCACGCCGCCTGCGACCGGGCGGCGTCGCGCAATGCCGACTCGGCCGCGGCGAAGCCGGCGTCGTCCTGCTCGCCCAGGAACCGCAGCGTGAAGTGCAGGTTGTCGCGCCGCACCCACGACACGCTGTTGCCGCCGCGCGTCGCGCGCAGCGCGTCGCTGGCGCGCGCGGCCGCGACCTGCGCTTCGGGGGGCGGGAACACCGCGAAGAAGAGCCGCATCAGTCGAACCCGGGATCCACGGGCAGCCCGAGCACGTGACGGCGCACCATGTCGAGCGCCGTCTGTGCCGCGCGTTCGCGCACCGTGGCGCGCGTGCCCGGCAGGCGGTGGAGCCGCGACACCGTGCCCAGCGGCGACACGATCGCGATGAACACCGTGCCGACCGGCTTGTTGTCACTGCCGCCGGCCGGCCCGGCCACGCCGGTGACGCCCACGCCGATCTCGGTGCGCGCGTTGCGGCGCGCGCCGTCGGCCATCTGTTCGGCGACCGCGGCGCTGACCGCGCCCTGCGCCTCGAGCGTCGCGCGCTCGACGCCGAGTTCCTCGAACTTGGCGTCGTTCGCGTAGGTCACGAAGCCGCGCTCGAACCACGTGCTCGATCCGGCGGTGTCGGTGAGCCGCTTGGCGAGCAGCCCGCCGGTGCACGATTCGGCCGTCGCGATGCGCCAGCCCTTGTCGCGCAGCGCCGCGCCGACGACTTCCTCCATGCCGATGCCGCCCTCGGCGTACACCACGCCGCGCACGCGGGCCATGAGTTCGTTGTACGCGCGCAGCGTGGTCTCGCGCACCGCGCCTTCGTTGTTGCCGGCCACGGTCACGCGCAGGTCCACGCCGAAGTAGCTCGGCAGGTACGCGAACGCCGCGCCCGGCCAGTCCTCGGGCATGGCGCCGATGCGCTCGTGCAGCTGGCTTTCCCACGAACCGTACGTGCGCAGCGTGAAGCTCGCGACGCTGCGGCCCGTGCGCTGGCGCAGGTACGGCACCAGGTAGGTCTCGCACAGCGCTTCCATCTCGACCGGCACGCCCGGCAGCAGCACCACCGGCTTGTCGCGATGCTGGATCACGATGCCCGGCGCCGCGCCCACGGGATTCATCCAGACTTCGGCGCCGCGCGGAATGAGCGCCATGGTCTCGACCGTGGCGGGCAGCTTGCGCCCGGCCTTGCGGCCGCGCTCGCGGATCGCCTCGAGCACCTTTTCGTCCAGCTGCAGCGGGCGGTTGAACAGCGTCGCCACGGCCTTGCGCGTCACGTCGTCGGGCGTGGGCCCGAGCCCGCCGGTCATGACCACGGCGTCGGCGCGATCGAGCGCGCGCGACAACCCTTCGGCGATGCGCTCCGCCGAGTCGCCGACCGTGGAATGCCACTGCACCTGCACGCTGGTGGCTTCGAGCGCGCGCGCGAGGTACGCGAAGTTCGTGTCCACGGTACGCCCGGACAGGACCTCGTTTCCGATGGTGACGATTTCGACGTTCATGCGTGGCGGGATCCCGGGGATCGGGGCGGCAAGCGGGGACGACCGGGACGCACTGTGACGCACGCCGGGCCGCGGCGGCAAACGCGCCCCCGCCGGCGCGGCGCGCGACGGGACGAACGAGCCGCCCGGCCGTTGCGCCGGCGCGCCCCGCGGCCGCACAATCGTCGCTCCCCTCCTGCCTCGTCCCGCACGGGAGCACCCCGCGCTCATGTCCGGCCGCCAAGACCATGCCCGGTTGCTGCAGCGCTCGCGCGAAGGAGATCGCGCGGCGCTCGACGCCATGTTCGCCGCCGTGTACGACGAACTGCGCGACCTGGCCGCGGCGCACATGCGCCACGAGCGCCCCGACCACACGTTCCAGCCCACCGCGCTCGCCCACGAGGCGTTCCTGCGCCTGCTGGGCCAGCGCGCGCTGCCGGCCGAGGACCGGGGGCACTTCCTGGCGCTCGCCGCGCAGGCCATGCGCCGCATCCTCACCGATCACGCGCGGCGCCGGCGCGCGGCCAAGCGCGGCGCCGATCCGCTGCGCGTCACGCTGGCGGCCGCCGACTCCGAGCCGGTCGCCGAAGACTTCGACGTGGTCGCGCTCGACGACGCGCTGGAGCGGCTCGCCGCGCTCGACGAGCGGCGGGCGCGCGTCGTGGACCTGCGCTTCTTCGGCGGCCTGACGATCGACGAGACCGCCGCCGTGCTCGGCATTTCGCCGGCGACCGTGAAGACGGACTGGGCGTTCGCGCGCGCGTGGCTGCTGCGCGAACTGTCCGGCGGCGCATGAGCGAGCGGCACGAACGCCTGGCCGCGCTGTTCGAAGCCGCGCTCGCGCTTCCGCCCGGCGAGCGCGCCGCGTTCGTGCGCGAGCGCAGCGCCGGCGACGCCGCGCTGGCCGACGAGGCGCTCGCGCTGCTCGGGCACCACGACGGCTCCGGCGCGTTCCTCGAACCCGGCGGCGACGAAGCGCGCGCGCTCGCGAGCGCCGCGGCCGCCGAAGCGCTCGTACGGCCCGGCGCGCGCTTCGGTGCGTGGTCGGTGGTGCGCGAACTGGGCTCGGGCGGCATGGGCGTGGTGCTGCTGGCCGAGCGGCGGGACGGCGGCTTCACGCAGCGCGGCGCGCTCAAGCTGGTGCGCTCGAGCCTGCCCACCGCCGAGCTGGTCGCGCGGTTCGTGCGCGAGCGGCGGATCCTCGCTCGGCTCGAGCACCCGGGCATCGCGCGGCTGCTCGACGGCGGCGCCACACCGGGCGGGCTGCCGTGGCTGGTCATGGAGTACGTCGAGGGCGAGCCGCTGTACGAGTACTGCACGCGCCGTGCGCTCGGCGTGCGCGAGCGGCTCGAGCTGTTCCTGCAGGTCTGCGCCGCCGTGCACCACGCGCACCAGCAGTTCGTGCTGCACCGCGACCTCAAGCCCGGCAACCTGCTCGTGACGGCCGACGGCTCGCCGCGGCTGCTCGACTTCGGCATCGCCAAGCTGCTCGCCGACGACGACGCGTCCGACGCCGGCACGCGCACCGCGCTGGCGCCGATGACGCCCGAATACGCCAGCCCCGAGCAGCTGCGCGACGCACCGGCCACGCTGGCGTCGGACGTGTTCGCGCTCGGCGTGCTGCTCTACGAACTGCTCGCCGGGGCGCGGCCGTGGCCCGAGGCCGGCGGCCGCACCGAACGCGCGCGCGCCGTGCGCGAGCGCGAACCCGAGCGCCCGAGCCGCGCCACGGTCGCGGCCGCGAGCGACGCCCCCTCGCGCCTGCCCGCGCCCCCGCGCGACGGCGGCGCACGGCTGGCGGGCGACCTCGACAACATCGTGCTCAAGGCGCTGCAGGCCGAGCCCGCGCGGCGCTACGCGAGCGCCGCCGAACTGGCCGACGACCTGCGCCGGCATCTCGCCGGCTTTCCCGTGCACGCGCGCCCCGACTCGTTCGGCTACCGCGCGCGCAAGTTCGTCGGGCGCAACCGCGTCGCGGTGGCGGCGGGCGCGTTCGCGGTGCTCGCGCTGCTGGCCGGCACGGCGGTGGCCACGTGGCAGGCGGCACGTGCGCGCGAGCAGGCCGCACTCGCGACGCGGCGCTTCGCCGACGTGCACGCGCTCACGCGCTCGCTGCTGTTCGACGTCAACGACGCGATCGCCGAGCTGCCCGGAGCCACGCCCGCGCGCGAGCTGATCGTGGCCCGCGCGGCCGAGTACCTGGCACGGCTGCGTGCCGACGCGGGCGCGGACACGGCGCTCACGCTGGACCTGGCGCAGGCCTACCTGCGGCTCGGCACCATCCAGGGCCAGCCGTGGCGCGCGAACGTCGGCCGCGCGGAGGACGCGCAGCGCAGCTTCGCCGCCGCGCGCGAACTGCTCGAGCCGCTCGCGCGCGTACGCACGAACGACACCCGCGTGCTGTTCTCGCTCATGGACGCGTGCAACCGGATCTCGCTCTGGGACCTCGAGCACTCGCGCGCCGACGAAGCGCTGGCACTGCAGGAGCGCGCGGTCGAGCTGAACCGCCGGCTGGTGGCGCTGGCGCCCGACACGCTGCGGTTCCGCACCGGGCTGCCGCGGCGCCAGCACAACCTGGCGCTGGCGCTGCACGGTGCCGGGCGCGATTCCGAAGCCGTCGCCACCGTGCGCGCCGGGCTCGACGGCTTCGCCGCGCTGGCGCGCGAGTTTCCCGCCGAGGCGAAGCACGTCACCGCGCTGGCGATCGCCACCACCGGCTACGCCGACATCCTGAGCGAATCGGGCGGCGCGCCCGACAGCATTCGCGCCGCCGCCACGCGCGCGCTGGCGCTGCTGCGGCCGCTCGCCCAGGCGCAGCCCGACAACCCCGACCTGCAGCGCCGGCTCGCCGCGGGCTACACGCTGCTCGCCGGCGTGGCCGAGTCCGAGCCCGGCGGCGCCGACTCGGCGCTCGCGTTGTCGCTGCGCGCACGCACGCACACGCACGCCGCGGCGGCCGCCGATCCGGGCAACGCCGACGCGGCGCTGACCGACGCGATCGCGCGCGTGAACGTGGGCTGCCGGCTGGCGCTGGCCGGCCGCACCGCCGCCGCGCGCGCCGCGCTGGCCGCCGAGCTGCGCACGTTCGAGCGGCTCGCCGCCGCCGACACCAGCGACGCGCGGCCGCGCACGCAGCTCGCCACGATCCACGAAGGACTCGCGCGGGCGGCAGCCGCCGACGCCCGCGCGGCGCGCGGCGAAGCGGCGCGGCAGGCGTGGCTCGAAGCGCGGCGCCAGCTCGCGGCGTCCGATGCCGGCCTGCGCGCGCTGGCGGCCGCGGGCGACCGCTGGGCGGCCGGTCGCCGCGACGGCGCACTGCACCGCGAGCTGGCGGCCGCCTGCGATTCGGCATTGGCGGGCGCGCCGCGCTGAAGCGGCGATCAGGCGCTGCGGGCCCTGTCCGAAAAATGAACTGCTCGCCTGCATTCCGGATTGCTATGCTTGCCCCCTGCGGCGTCGCCCAGCTCGCGCGCCACTTCCTCGGAGGGGACATGCCTCGCACCTCGTTCGCGCGCGCGACTGTTCTGCTCGCAGTCGTGCTCGCCTTGTTCGCCGGCGCTCCCCCCGCCGCCACGCAGACCGTGGACCCGCTCGCCAACTGCACGAACGGCACGGTTCACACCATGAAGTACGCCGACGGCCGGCTGTGGATCGGCGGCCAATTCAGCTACGTGGGGCGCCCGAGCGGCTCGGCGGTGGCGATCGCGCGGGATTCGGCGCTGCCGGTGCCGGGGTTCCCTCACGTGAACGGCTACGTGAGATGCATCGTGGAAGACGGCGCCGGGGGCTGGTACCTGGGCGGGTCGTTCTCGCGCGTGGGCACCGCGAGCCGGTTCAACCTCGCGCACGTCACCGCCGGCTTCACGGTGGACGCGTTCGCTCCCAATCCCGACGGCATGGTCACCGCGCTCGCGTACGCGAACGGCACGCTCTACGCCGGCGGGTTCTTCACGCACCTCGGCGGCGCCAGCCGCTACCGGATCGGCGCCGTGGCCACGGCGACGGGCATCACCACGACCTGGGATCCCAACCCGTCGGGAAACGTGGACGACGCGTACCTCCCGCCGTACATCCTCTCGCTCGAAGTCGCCGCAGGCTCGGTGTACGTGGGTGGCAATTTCACCACGATCAGCGGTGCCGCACGGCGTTGCCTCGCGAAGCTCGACCCCGTCACGGGAGCCGCGACGGCATGGACACCCAACCCGGACTACGCTGTGTACGATTTCGCCGTCTCGGGCGGCACGCTCTACGCCGGCGGCGGGTTCCTGAGCATGGGCGGCGTGGCCCGCGGCCACGGTGCGGCATTCGACCTCGCGACGGGCAACCAGCTCGCGTGGAACCCGCAGGCGAACAACGACGTGTTCGCGATCCATGCCTCGGGCTCGACCGTCTGGATCGCAGGCGGGTTCACGAGCGCCGGCGGTGCCGCGCGCTCACGCGTGGCCGCGCTCGACGCGACAAGCGCCACGGCGGGGGCGTGGAATCCCGGCGCGAGCTGGACCTGCAATGCGCTCGCGACGCGAGACGGCGTGGTGTACGTGGGCGGCGGATTCACGGGCGCGGGCGGCGGCAGCGTCCGGCACAACGTGTTCGCCGCGGACTCGGCGACCGGTGTGTTGCTTTCCTGGGCGCCGGTGATCGGTGGCAGCGTGCGCGCGATCGCGACGGCACCGACGTTCGTGTACCTCGGCGGCATGATCGCCAACGTGAACGGCATCTACAGCCCCGGCGTGGCCGCGATCGACCCCACGAGCGGGCAGGCCCAGGCGTGGTCCACGGGCGATCTCGGACCGCAGGGCAACGTGAGCGCGCTCGACGTGCGCGACGGGCGCGTGTACGTGACCGGCTCGTTCACGATGTGCGGGACCGCGTATCGGCCGCACGACGCCGCCTACGACGCCGGGTCGGGCGCGCTGCTGACGTGGACCAAAGACCTGACGTCGGACGGCAACGCGATCACGACCACGCCAGCCGCGGTGTACCTGGCGAGCTCGGGAACACAGGCGTTGCTCGCGTTGAACCTCGCGAGCGCGGAAAGGCTGCCGTGGTCCCCGGCGGTACAGCCGGAGTCGAATCTCAATCTCGACGACCCGATTGTCACGGCCGTCGCTACGGACGGCGGCACGCTCTTCCTGAGCGGCAGGTTCTCGGGCGCCGGCGGCGCGCTGCGCACGCGGTTCGCGGCGCTCGACGCGAGTACCGCGCTCGCCACCGCGTGGAATCCGGGCGCCAACGGGTTCGCACGCACCCTGGTGCCCACGAATTCGGCGATCTACGTCGCTGGCGAGTTCACGAATATCGGCGGCAAGCTGCGCATGTACGCGGCCGCCCTCGATCCCGTGACCGGCGTCGCGAACAACTGGAACCCCGACGCGAACGGGATCGTCCGCGCACTCCTGCCACTCGGCGCCTCGGTCTACCTCGGCGGCGACTTCACCACCGTGCGCGGCGGTGCCCGCTCGCACCTGGCGGCCGTGAACAACACCACCGGTGTGCTGCGTTCATGGAACCTGTCGGCCGACGGAAACGTCGAGGCGCTCGCTTACGCGGGCGGACGGCTGTGGGCCGGCGGCGCGTTCCGGGAAGTGGGCGGGGAAGTCACCGTGGGACTCGCGGCGACCACTCCTGATCCGCTCGCCGCAGGGGAAGACGGCTCGCTCGCGGACGCGCTCGCGGCGCCCAACCCGTTCACCTCGGGCGTCACCGTGACGTTCTCGCTGGCGCGCGCCGGAGACGTGGGCTTCGACGTTCTCGACCTGTCGGGCCGGCGCGTACGGGCGACCGCACGACGTTACTTCGAGCCGGGCCGGCACTTCTGGGAGTGGGACGGCCGCGACACCGGCGGGCGGACGACAGCACCGGGCGTCTACTTCCTCCGCGTGACCGGCCCCGACCAGCAGGTGACGCGGCGCGTCGTGCGCGTACGGTGAGCGTCGGCCGCGGGCAGGTCGGCATCGCCGCCGCCACCAGCGACGCGCGGCGCTGAAGCGGCGCGCGCTCAGCCGGCTTCGTGCACCCCGCGATGACGCAGCAGTTCCGCCCAGCGCGTCTCGGGCACGAGCAGCTCCGCACCCGGCATGCGATTCCACACCGAGCTGCGGTCGTCGGCGTCTCCGCCGTGCGTCCAGCCCTCGCGCGCCACGGCCAGCACCGAGTCGAACGTGGCGTCATCGGGTGGCGCCAGCGCCAGCGTGAACTCGACCAGCTCGGGCCACGACGCGCTGCGCTCGGGCGCGCCCACCCGCGTGCCGCGCCACTTGCGCGTGGCGGCCACGTAGCGCTCGGCCAGCGCGGTCACCTCCGCGTCGGTGCATTCGGCGAGCAGTCGCAGCAGCAGGATCACGCCGCAGCCCCCTCGCGTTCGCGCCGCCTCGCGTCGCGCTCGAACCAGTTGTCGTGGTACGGCGCGCCGCCGCGCGCGAGCTGCCACAGCGACGCGAGCACGTAGGCGGGCAGCAGCAGCGCGCCCCAGCGCTCGTACTGGCGCACGTGCGCGTGTTCGTGCGCGCGCACCCGCGCCAGCACGTCGTCGCTGGCGGCGAGCACCACGTGGCCCAGCGTGATCGCCACGAACCCCACCGGCCGCGGCAGCGCGGCCACGATCTGGCCGAGTTCGCCGCCCACGCACTCCACGCAGCCGCGGTGCACGCGCACGCGCGCGCCGCAGGCCAGCGCGAGCGCGGCCAGCACCAACCCACACAGCGTCACGGGCAGCGCCCACACGCGCACGAGCAGCGCGAGCACCGGCGTCAGCGCCCCTTGCTCACGTCGCGTTCGAACAGCACCTGGCCGCGGCCGTGCCGCCAGCGCAGCGGGATCGGCTGGCCGTTGCCGTCGAGCGTGTCGGCGGTCGCGAACCGGGCACCGACCTGGAAGCGCGCCGAGTCGAGCTTGCCGTAGGCGTAGAACGCGTTGGTCTCGGGATCGCGCGGCAGCATGGGCATGCCCATGCGCTCGCCGGTACCCACTTCGATCTCGTGCAGGCCCTCGGGCAGGCGGCCCGTGGTGCGGCGGTACTCGCGCACCGCCAGCTCGACCTGGTCGAGGTGGTTGACGCGCCGCGCGTCGAGCTCGCGGCCGCGCGCCTGCTTCGGCGAGCCCATCGAGAACAGCGCCACCACCAGCGTGAGCACCACGCCGGCCACTCCCACCACGCCCAGCCACGACACGCGCCGCGGCGCGGCAGCTTCGGATTCGGCTTCGTCGCGGCGCAGGCCGCCCAGGTAGTGCCCGAACACCAGCCCCGCGATCGCGAACACCACCACCGCCTTGAGCAGGCTGCGCGCGGTCTGTTCGCCCGCCAGCAGCGACGAGATCACGCCCACGAAGTCGCCGATCATCACCTGCGCGGCCACGAACAGCGTGAGGTACGTGAGCCAGCGCCGAACGCCGCTCGAGCGCTTCTCGGGTTCGGCCGCCAGCCAGCGCGCGGCGAGCGCGCTGGTCCACAGGTAGATCGGGAACGCGGTCACCGCGGCGGCCACCGCCCAGCGCAGCGGCTCGAACGACGTGCTGTTCGAGTACATGGCCGCGTCGTGCAGGTGACGCTCGATCAGCCAGAACAGGATCGCGCCGGTCGAATACGCGCTCGTGTACAGCGTGGCGAACAGCACCAGGTGCAGGAACGCCTCGCGCGCGTCGAGCGACACGCGCCGGCGCGGCACCGGCACGCCGCCCTCGCCGTCGGCCCACGCGGCGAGCGCGGCCTCGACTTCTTCGCGGCGCCAGCGTGCGGCGGCCAGCTGGGTGCGGATCGCGTCGCGGCTCAGGCCGCGTGCGAGTGCTTCGCGGACGTAGGCGTTCAGGTCGGCGTTCATGGGGACTCTCTCGGCCTCCGGCCTCGAGGTGACCGGTGGCAGGGTGTGCCTGGCGTGCGGCCTCGAGGTGACCGGTGGCGGCGTGTGCCTTGCCTGCGGCCTCGACGCCGCGTGCGGCAGCGTGCGCCGGGCTCAACGCTCCCGCAAGCGGGCGCCTAACCCAGCCAGTGCATGCCCGCCAGGCCGAGCCCGTAGCGCAGCGCGTGGAACGCCACGCACGAGATCACGCCGGCGATGGCGTCGTCGGCGACCACGCCGAGTCCGCCGGGCAGCGCCTGCGCTTCGCGCGCACCGAGCGGCTTCCAGATGTCGAACAGCCGGAACAGGAAGAACGCGGCCACGAACGCGGCGATCGTGTGCGGCACGAACAGCAGCGTGATGGACTGGCCCACGGCTTCGTCGATGGAGATGGCGTTGGCGTCGTGCCCGAGCTCGTGCTCGGCTTCGCCCGCGGCCCAGATGGCGATGAGCGTGCCCACCACGAGCAGCACGAAGAACAACCACAGCGGCGGCACGGGCAGGAACCAGCCGATCGCGGCGACCACGGCGCTGCCGTAGGTGGCGCGCGGTCCGGGAACGAGGCCCACGGGGCCGAGCATGGCGAGCCACTTGCCGAACGTTCTCATGTCTGTCGGGGCTTTTCGGAAGGACCGCTCACCGCGGCCGGCGGCATGGCCGGGCGCGGCGCGATCGCAGGAGGAACGGGAGCGGCGACGCGCGGCGGCAGCGGCGCCATGGGCGGCGCGGGCGCGACGCGAGGCGCCGGCGCAGCGGCCAGCGGCCGCGGCAGCGGGAAGCGTGGCGAACGATAGGGTGCGCCGCCGGCGGCGCCGGCGGCCGGCGCGGGCGCACCCGCGGGTCGCGGCGGCGCGGTGCGCATGGCGGGCGCCGTCGGTGCGGGCGCGGGACGGCGCACCGCCGGCGCCGGCGCGATCGCCGGGCGCGAAGCCGCGGGCGCCGGGCGCGAAGCCGCGGGCGCCGGACGCGCGGCCGCGGGACGCGGCGCAACGCTCGGCGCGGGTGCGGGGCGCGCAATGGCGACCGCCGCTGCGGGCACGGGCACGGGCACGGGACGCGGCGCGATCGCGGGCACGGCAGGCTGCGGTGCCGCGGGCGCGGGCGTCGCGGCCACCGCAGCGGGCGCGACGGGCGCGGCCGGCGTCGCCGGCTCGGCCGCGTGCTGCGGCGCCACGGTGCCGGTCGCGAGACGCGCGAGCACGGCCTTGCACATGGCGCGCAACGATTCGGACACGCCGCGGCCGTCGCTCGCCACGGCTTCGAACTCCGGCCAGCCCTGCGGGTTCAGCGCGGCGTGCAGGCGCTCGAGCGGAATGGCCGCGGGCAGGTCGCGCTTGTTGTACTGCATGACCCACGGAATGCGCGCCAGCGCCGGACCGGTGATGCCGAGCGTCTTGAGGTGCTCGTGCAGGTCCTGCAGCGAGTCCTGGTTGGCGGCCTCGCGCGAAGGGTGCGAGTCGGCCACGAACACCAGCCCGTCCACACCCTGCAGCACCGCGCGGCGCGAGAGCTTGTAGTAGACCTGCCCCGGCACGGTGTACAGGTGGAAGCGCGTCAGGAAGCCGTTCACCTGCCCCAGGTCGATGGGCAGGAAGTCGAAGAACAGCGTGCGCTCGTGGTCGGTGGCGATCGAGATCAGCTTGCCGCGCCGTTCGGCGGGCAGCTTGTCGTGCAACGCCTTCAGGTTGGTGGTCTTCCCACACAACCCGCAGCCGTAGTACACGATCTTGAAATGGATCTCGCGCGTCCGGTGGTTGATGAGTGCCACGGACGTTCCTCCCGAACGCGGTGCCGCTACTCGCCGAAGAGCGCGTCCACCTCGCTGGCCGCGGCCGTGGCGAAGTCCGGCTGGTCGGTGAACTCGACCGGCGGCGCTTCGGCGATACCGACCTTCTCGAACAGGCTGCGGAACACCTGGTCGAGCAGTACGGACGCCTTGCGGGCGCGGAATCGCACCAGGCCCAGCGAGCTGCGCTTGTCGAACACGGTGCAGAGAATGACGCGCTCGGCGAGCAGGCACGAATGAATGGAACGCGACTGGCCTTCGCTGACCACGGCCTCGACGCCGTTCTCGCCCAGCAGCTGGGCCAGTTCGGCATTGGCGGTGAAGTCGGCGGCGACCAGGCTGGCGAACGACATCGCGTCGAAGTCGTCGGCTCGCCCGGCCGAGGTGATCAGCTGGCCGGAACGGTCAATGAGATGCGCCGAGAGCGCGTTGGTGCGCTCCAGGAGCTCGGCCAATACCTGATCGATCGTTCGAAAGTCGTTTTCGAACAGAGTCCACTGCGGCATGAAACCCCCCGCTTTCCGCGGTCCGAGGGTCACCAAAGAGGTTGGAACTCTGTGGCACGTCCATGTTCCAGCTCGAAGAGGTACCACGCCGCAAGCATTTCGGACAAGGAGAGTTTGCCGCGTCGGACGGAGTCGCGACGCCCGGCGGCGACGTCAGTCGTGCTCGTCCTCGATCTCGCCGACGATCTCTTCGAGGATGTCCTCGAGCGTCACGATGCCGAGGAACCGGCCTTCGGCGTCCTTCACCACGGCCATCTGCCGCTTCTCGCGCTTGAGGCGCGTGAGCAGCTTGCCGATCGCCAGATCCGGCGCCACGAACGTCGCCGGGTACATCGCGTCCATCAGGATCACGAGACCGCGCAGCGAGAAGATGTGGAACAGGTCCTTCGTGTTCACGATGCCGACGATGTTGTCCGGCTCGCCTTCCCACACCGGCATGCGCGTGTGGGCGGTCTCGCGCGAGGTCTCGAGGATCTCGTCCTCGGTCGCGGTGATCGAGATGGTCACCACCTTCTCGCGCGCCACCATGATGTCGCGGACCATCTTGTCCGACAGTTCGAACACCGCGCGCGCGTAGGTCGCTTCGTCGGGCTGGATCACGCCGGCTTCGCGTCCCTCCTGGATCAGCATGTCGATCTCGTCGGAGGAATGCACCGAGTGCCCGGGCTGGATCGGCGGCAGCCGCAGCTGGCGCACCACCCAGTTGCCCGAGCCGTTCATGAAGCGGATGAACGGCCGGAACACCCGCCCGAACACGAGCAGCGGGCCCGACACGATCAGCGCCACGTCTTCGGCGCGTTCGAGCGCGATCGCCTTGGGTGCCAGCTCGCCGAGCACGACGTGCAGGAACGTGATGATCAGGAACGCCAGCGCCACGGCGGCGCCGTGCGTGACGGCTTCGCTCAGTCCGCCGGGCAGCCCCGTGAACAGCGGGTGCACGAGGTGCGCGAGGGCCGGCTCGCCCAGCCAGCCGAGCGCGAGGCTCGAGAACGTGATGCCGAGCTGCGTGGCCGCGATGGAATCGTCGAGCTTCTCGATCGCGTCGCGCACGCTCGTGGCGCCGAAGCGGCCCTGCTCGACCAGTTCCTCGATGCGCGTCCAGCGCACCGTGACCAGCGAGAACTCCGCGGCCACGAAGTAGCCGTTGAACGCCACGAACACGAACACGAAGAACAGGTTGACGAAGTCGAACAGGTAGGACATCGCGCTGCTCAGTCGACTTCGCGGCGGCCTTCGAGCGCCCGCGAAAGCGTGACCAGGTCGGAGTACTCGAGGTCGGACCCCATGGGCACGCCGCGCGCGATGCGCGTGACCTTCACGCCCAGCGGGCCGATCAAGCGGCCGAGGTACAGCGCCGTCGCTTCGCCGTTCACGTTCGGGTTCGTGGCGAGGATGATTTCGCGCACCTCACCCGAGCGCAGGCGTTCGAGCAGCTCGCGGATGCGCAACATTTCGGGGCTGGTGCCTTCGAGCGGCGACAGCGCGCCGCCGAGCACGTGGTAGCGCCCGCGGAACGTGCCGGTGCGCTCGAGCGCGAGCACGTCGCCGGGCTGCTCGACCACGCAGAGCAGCGCCGCGTCACGCTGCGGATCGGCGCACAGCACGCAGGGATCGCCTTCGGAGAAGTTGCCGCACGTGCCGCAGAAGCCCACGCGTTCGCGCACCGCGCGAATGGCGTCGGACAGCCGCAACGCTTCTTCCTTGGGCACGCGCAGCAGGTGCAGCGCGAGCCGCTGTGCGCTCTTCTGCCCCACGCTCGGGAGCTTGACGAGCTCCTCGATCAGGAGCTCGAGGTACCGGGAGCTGTACACGGGTCGGGGGTGCGTTCGCTCAGATGGGAAGCTTGAAGCCGCCCGTGAGCTTCGCGTACTCGGCGGCCATCTTGGCGGCCGAGCTGTCCTGGGCTTCCTTGATCGCGGTCATGACCAGGTCCTCGATCAGCGTGACGTCGTTGTCCTTGAGCACGTCGGGGCTGATCTTGATCTCCTTGAGCGTCTGCTTGCCGTCCACGACGGCCTTCACCAGCCCGCCGCCGGCGGTGGCTTCGTAACGCTCCTCGGTCAGGCGCTCCTGCAGTTCGCTCATCTGCTTCTGCACCTTCTGCGCCTGCTTCATCATGTCGCCGAAGCTCTTCATCATGTCGTGCGATCTCCACGCCCACCGCCACCGATGATTTCTCCCTGGAAGAACTCGATGGCGCGGTCTATGAGGGGTTTCACTTCGTCGGCGGTGCGCGGACGCTGCACGGCCTCGGGGCCGAGGTCCCTGCACCGCAGGTTCAAGGCGCGCCCGAACAGGCGCTTGAGTTCGGTTTCGATGTCGGCGCGCGCTTCGGGCTCGTTGACGACCGAGCGGCGCAGCGAGTCCATGCCCAGCACGAAGTCGTCGCCGGCCACGCCCTCGAGCTTGCACAGCTTGAGGAACTCGCCCAGCGCGCGGCGCCGCGACGCAACGGCTTCGATCGCCTGCTGCCAGCGCGATTCGATTTCTTCGTCGAGCACCAGTTCGTCGGCGACCGCGACCGCCGTGACGGGTGCGGGCGCGGGCGCAGCCTGCGCGCGCACGGCGGCGGCCGCGGGTGCGGCGGCCGTGGTCGGCGCGGGCGCGGCCGGTGCGGCGACGGCGTCGGCGCTGGCGCGCGTGGCGCCACCGCTGCCGCCGCCAGGACGGCGCGGCGGCGGCGTCCAGCCCGACAGCGGCGCGGCGGCAGCGCCGGTCGAGGTCGGCGCGGAAGCCGGCGCGGCCGGAGCGGCTGCGGGAGCAGCAGGCGCCGAAGGCGCCGAAGGCGCGGCCCGACGTGCTGGCGCCGCAGGCGCAGCCGAACGCGGCGCGGCAGCCGGTGCGGCAGGAGCCGCCGGCGCCACCGCGGCGCCGCCCGCCAGTCGCTGTTCCAGCGCGTCGAGGCGCTCGAGCAGCATGGCGACGGACTCCGCGCGTTCGAGCGTGGCCATCTGCAGCACCGCCGCTTCGAGGTGCACGACCGGCTGCGGCGAGTCGCGCATGGGCCACTGCGCTTCGGCCGCGATGCGCACCAGGCGCAGCAGGTCGGCTTCGGCCCACGAGGCGCCCTGCGCCTTCAGCCGTTCGAGGTCTTCGGCGCTGGCCGCGACCAGCTCGCCGCCCATCTCGGGATCCACCTTGAGCACGAGCACGGCGCGGAAGTGTTCGGCCAGCCCTTCGCACAGGTCGCGCGGGTCCATGCCCTTGTCGAACGCGTGGTGCAGTTCGGTGAGCGTGGCGCGCGTGTCGCCGTTGGTGATGGCTTCGCCCAGGCGGAAGAACGCCTCGCGGTCGGCAATGCCCAGCACGCGCCGCACGAGGTCCTCGTCCACCTTGGGCTCGCCCGCCGACACCACCTGGTCGAGCGCGCTGACCGAGTCGCGCATGGAGCCTTCGCCCTTGTGGGCGATGAGCAGCGCGGCGCCGTCGGTGAGCTCGAAGTGCACGCCGTCGGCGTCGGCACGTTCGCGCGCCGCGATGTCGAGCAGGCGGTCGGCCACCTTGCGCAGCGCGACGCGCGCGTAGTCGAAGCGCTGCGTGCGCGAGCGGATCGTGTCGGGCAGCTTCTGCGGATCGGTGGTGGCGAAGATGAACACCAGGTGCGGCGGCGGCTCTTCGAGCGTCTTGAGCAGCGCGGCGAACGCGTCGCCCGACAGCTGGTGCACTTCGTCAATGATCACCACGCGGTACTTGCCGGTGGCCGGCGCGAAACGGACCTTTTCGCGCAGCTGCTGCACGTCGGCGATGCCGCGGTTCGACGCGCCGTCGATTTCGACCACGTCGAGCGACACGCCCGAGGTGATCTCGGTGCAGCTCGTGCAGGCGTTGCACGGATCGGCGCCCTTGGTGACGCCGGCGTTGCGCTTCTCGCAGTTGAGCGCCTTGGCCAGGATGCGCGCCGAGGTGGTCTTGCCCACACCCCGGGCACCCGTGAACAGGAAGGCGTGTGCCACGCGCCCGGATTCGAGCGCCCGCGCGAGCACCGACGAAACGTGGTCCTGGCCGATGAGATCGGCGAAGACCTGCGGGCGGTACTTGAGGGTCAACGCGCGGTGGGCCATGGGGCGCATCATAAGGGCCAGGGGTCCAGCGGCACACCCGAAGGATTGCTTACCGCTGCTACCTTCCGGTCCTGACGGGGTTCACAGCTCCGGATTGCGCTGGGCCTGGCCCAATTGAAAATGGTGGAGATGAGCGGGCTCGAACCGCCGACCCCTTCGTTGCGAACGAAGTGCTCTACCAACTGAGCTACATCCCCACCAAACATTGAGTTTTTTTTGTGGCGACTGCCGCCGCGCCGAGGCGCCGCGGGCACCGGGAGCCGATGCACTGCCGTCGCGGGGCGGCATATTAGCGATTCGCGGCGCGCGGTCAAGCCGCCCGCCGCCGAATCACCGGTTTTCCGTCGCGCCGTCAGCCTTTTGCGCAGTCCGGGCACTTGCCGAACAAGTACAGCTCGTGGCTTTCGAGCTGGAATCCCGCGGGCAGCAACCCCGAGTAGTCCGCCGTGCACGGTTCCAGGTCAAACACCCGGTCGCACTTGCTGTAGCGGAAGTGGTGGTGGTGTGCCCGCCCCGCGGTTTCGTAACGCGGGGCCTCGCCCGGAAGGTCCACCTGCTGCAGGTAACCCTCGTCGAGCAGCCGCTTGATGGTGCGGTAGACCGTGGCGATACCCAACCCCGGTGCGTGCGCCTTGGCGGCCTCGAACAGTTCAACGGGACCCATGGGCCGGCCCGTCTGCTCCAACACATGGTAGATCGCACGGCGCTGAACAGTGTTGCGTTCCATTCCAGAGAGTGTCCCTGGAGCGATTCCCAAGTTCACCGATCGCGATGGCGGAATGAGGGGACTGCTTGAGTTCCACCGCGCCAGTGCCGTACCGCGCCGGTGCTCGCTCGATTCACCGGACACAAGGACGGATGGCGGAGAGAGTGGGATTCGAACCCACGAGGCGGTATTAGCGCCTACACGATTTCCAATCGTGCTCCTTCAACCGCTCGGACATCTCTCCGCATGGTGCTGCTTTCCGAGGCGTGACCAAGCGCCACGACGGACCGGGCCCGCGTGGGGACCGACCCGGGGAATCTTTCACTCCGGCCGGGGAGGGAGTGCCTGTTGCCGCGGGGCGACGACAGATCGGCGAGAGACCGAGAGTGAAAAGCCGGGACAAGTTAGCGAATCGCGGGGGCCCGGCGCAAGCGGTTGCGGCTTCAGGCCAAGACATGGCGGACCGATCACGGGATATGTGCCAGTATCCCGGACCCGCTGGAACCACCCCACTACCCCGGAGAACCCCGATGTCCCGTACCGCTCCCCTGCGCTGGCTGGCGCTCGCCGCGCTCGCCCTTCCCCTTGTCGGCTGCGCGTTCGGCGCCGGCTCGATCGGTCCCGCCGGCCCCGGCGACGTGCCGCCCACGCGCTTCGGGCTCGTGGTGGGCATGCAGTACGAAGGCCACCGGCTCGAGACGCTGACCGGCATGCGCGACACCACGTGGCGGCCGGAGCTGTTCTACCCCGTCGAGTTCGTGTGGAACATTCCGGGCAACGCGTGGGGCCTGGGCCTGTCGAGCGGGTTCGTGTCCACGGGCATGGATCGCTTTCCCGGCCAGCTGACCTACCACGGCTGGGTGTACGGGCCTTCGATCTACCGCAAGCTCGGCTCGAAGGTGAACGTGAGCGCCAAGGCCATGCTGATCGGCGGCAAGCTGGAGGATCCCGACCACCACTACGGTGCGCTGGCTTCTTCCGAGGACCTGCCGGGGCGGCGCTACGCGGCCGACCTGAACTTCATCAACATCGGCAACCAGGGCGGCTGCCTGCGGATCGGCTACCAGTGGACCGAGTCGGACGAGAAGTCCGTGTTCGGGCTGACGCGCAAGTTCCACAGCGAAGGTCCGTACGCCGGCATGCAGTACACGTGGTACTGACGCCGCGACGCGGCGTGCAGTGACGACGGCGGCGGTGCGCTTACGACTGGCGCGCCGCCGCTTCCGTTTGCGCGAGCAGTTCGGAAAGCTTGCCGACCACTTCGGGCGCGAACTCGTGACCGCCGTCGAAGCTCTGCGTTTCGACCGGCACGCCCAGCGCCTGCACGATGGCCGCCTCGTCGGCCATGCGCGTGGGCGGGTACCACTCGTCGCGCGTGCCCGTGATCATGTGCACGCGCGGCCAGCGCTGGGCCGGGATGTCGCGCACGTCGGGCGGCACGTCGCCGCACACCGAGAGAATGGCGCTGGTGGCGCGCTTGCCGCGCACCGCCGCGCGGTACGCCATGGCCGCGCCCTGCGAGAACCCCAGGCACACGATGGCGCGCGGCGCGCCGAACTCGGCGTGCAGCGCGTCGAGCACGTTGTTGACGTAGGCGATGTTGTCCACGATCGCCAGCTCGCGGTCTTCGCGCGTCATCCAGTTGGCCACGATGCTGCGGTCGCCACGCGTGTAGAACACGTGCGGCGCCTGCACCGCGGCGACGAGCCAGCGCGTCGAACGCGCCGCCTGCGTGAGCAGCGGCAGGAAGATGGCCGCCGACTGCGCGTAGCCGTGGAAGCCGAGCAGCCAGAGGTCTTGGGAGGTCGGCGCCTCCGGCGCCGGCGAGGCAGGCGGGACATCCACCAGGAAGCGTCCGTGCAGCGGCGCGGGCGCGGTGCGGACAAGAGGTTCGCGGGCGTCGGACATGGTGCCGGTGGCTCCCCGAAGACGTTGCCGGAGAAGCGAAAAGGCCCGCCGTCCTGGCGGGCCTGCGCTTGTGGTCAGCTCGAGTGCGCCGTGCGCAGCCCCGTGCTGGCGGAGAGGGAGGGATTCGAACCCTCGATACCCTTACGGGTATAACGGTTTTCGAGACCGCCCGATTCAGCCGCTCTCGCACCTCTCCGCGGGTGTGTTTACACGACTTAGAGAGGTGCCGTCAACCCTGTGTGACCCCCGATGTGACCCCTTGCCCCTGAACCCGCCGGGCCTCGGCCTGCACGTGCGCCTCGCCGAGACGACCGTAGCGCTGCGTCGTCACGATCGAGGCGTGGCCGAGGATTTCCTGCAGTGCCGCAAGGCTCCCACCCGCCTCCAACCACCGGCACGCGAATGAGTGCCGGAGCTGGTGCGCGTGGAACCGCTGGATGCCGGTGCGCCTCCTCACCTGGAGAGCGAAGCCGTCCGCGTTCTTGATCGGCAGCAGCCGGCCGACCTTCAACCGCAGTTCGGCGATGAGCGCGTCGGGAAGCGGCACACGCCGCACCTTGCCGCTCTTCGTGAGGTGGACGACGAGCCAGCCGTGCTGAACGTCCGCGGCCTGCGCCCGCACTGCCTCGCCCCACCGCAAGCCGGTGGAGACCAGCAGCCGCGAGATGAAGCCGTACGGCTCCTCGAGCGCGCAGACACGCTCGACGTCCTCATCCGACAACCGATCAGGCGGGCGTTCCTGAATCCTGGGCAGCACTCGCCGGGGGAAGGGCGATCGGTCGATCAGGCCTGAGTCCTCGCACCAGTTTAGGAGACACCGCAAGTCCGAGAGGATGTGCTTCACCGACTGCGGGGAGAGGTCGTGCTTCTCGAGCCACAGCCGGTACCCGCGGACGTGGTCGCCGGCAAGCTTCCGCAAGAGCAGATGTCCGAGACAACGACCGAGGTAGTCCTTTGCCCGCTGGCCGGCGAGGCGCTGGTCGCGCTCACCCCTCACGGTGGGAACGTAGCCCGAAAGCCACCTCCGAGCAGCGTCCTCGACGGTGATGTCCGGGCCGGGTTGGGCCACATCGGTTTTCAATGAGCGCAGCAGCCGACAGGCTTCCTCGTAGTCTTCCCCGAGGCTGTGCCTGATCGTCCTGCCGTTTACCTTGTGGCGGTAGACGTAGGTCTTCCCGCGCTTGACCAAGTTCCTGATTCGTTTCGGCATCGATTACTCCTTCCGTGCCTCCACGAACCGGAGAAGGTCCGCCGGTCGGAACCGTACCACCCGCCCCAGGCGCACGCACGGCAATCCGCGCCTCACGAGGCGCCGGACGGTCTTCGGGCTGACGCTCAGGTACTCGGCGACCTCCGGCAGCGTGAGCAGGCGCGGGAGAGCCGCCCCGTGTGCAGCTGCGAGCACACCCTGCCCACGCGTTGCCGGCTGGCCGTCAATTCGGCGCTCATCCCGAATCTGAGGTCGTTCCATGCGTCAGTCCTCGTGGGCCCCTAGGCCGACGAGCCTTCCTCGATGAGCCGTCGCGACGCCCCGTCCACTGTCGTCAGACGTGCATGCTTGAGGATGATCGCCGGCGGCAAGAGTGCTCCACCGGATTGCTCGTACCAGTCCTCCACGTTCCAGAACAGGAACACGGGCCTCTCTGGCGGCCGCCATGCCGAGAGCACCTTCGCCGCGATCTCGATGAAGCGTTCGACTTCGCTCTCCCCCGCGACGGCGAACACCGCGAGCCATCGTTCGGTCGCACCGCCAACCTGTGGAGAGACGGGCCGCGGGCGGGACCTGTCCGCGAGATACGTGCCATAGACCATGAAGCGGTCCTCGACTCGCTGGTTGTTCTTGCGAGTCAGGTCGATCTCGAACAGGTACCGCGTCCGTCGCCGCGGTGCGCTTGGACTGGCCCCCGACTCCACGAGCGCCATCGCGTCCGGCCAGGCCGTGAGGATCTGGTCCTTGGCGCGAACCTTCACGACCGCACCCGGGTTTCGCTCTTCGGCGCGGAACTCGATGAGCTTCCACGGGCCCTGCCCAAGTGTGAGCACCAACTGGAGCGAGACAATGGCGAGGTGGTGGTTGAAGTTCCCTCGCTGCTTGCCCTCGCGGTTGTAGATGTCATGGCGTACCGCTGCGTACTCCACCGCATCCAGAACGGCCCGAGCGCCCTGGTGCGTGATCGTGTAGATGCACTCGGCCGATCCACTCCGAACGGCCATTGCTGCGGCCGGGAACCGCTGCACAAGGCCAGCGTCGAAGAGCCTTCGGAGTTCCCGCAGCAAGTGCCAGTAGCCCCGCCCGCCGCGGCCCGCGCGAGCGCCGTACACGATGGCGAGCAAGCGGGCTGTGAGGAAGCCGTACTCGTGAATGATCGCGAGCACCTCCCGCTGGCTGCCTGTGAGATGCAAGGCGGTGTGTGACTGCACGCGCCGCATGCGCGGCTTCCGCTTGCGTAGCGCCAAGACGTTCGCGTGAGGGGCGTTCATCTAGCCGCTCTCCGGGAAGGTGAGAAATGCGGCTGCAGCCCGACCACTCCCACGGGGCGGCTTCGGCACAAGCGGGACGGGGGCATGCAGAGTGCCATCCCCTTCGTCAGGGTCGGTGGGCGGCATTGCGCGCCGAGCCGCCCGTCGGCGCTCGATCGCGCTCTGGGAATCGACGATCTCCACCTCCGCTGAGCGCAGGAAGCGTTGCTCCCTTGCGGCGGCTTCCTGCTCAATCGCCTCCGGCGAGGCGTAGCACGGGAGATGATCCATCACCTGAAGGTCGAGGAGGCGCGCCTGTTCCATCGTGAGCCTGGGCTCAGGCACGTTCGCCACCACCAGGTGCACGGGCTCGGCCTTCCCCCACGCCACGACCGCATGTCGGTCGGGCTGGCGAATCATGCGGCTGACGTGGCGGTGGAGTTGTTCGTCGAGCGACTCGAACTGAACCGATGTCAGGACTTCAAAGGGCTCTCCCGGCACCACCATCGGTCCTCGCGTGGTGCTACGCGACTCCCCTCGCCCGCGGGTGATTCCGACGCCTCGTGCGACGCCGTGCGCGTGCGACTCGCTGTCGACGTCCATGTCCGACTCACCTTCGGAGTCGCCCTCACTCGCGCTCGCGGAATCGAGGTCGGAGTGCACGTAGAAGCCCTCACCATTTGCACCCAGATCAATGGGCTGCGACAGCGCTACTCCAGCGCCGTGTCCGATCCCGGCGCTGCTGGTGCGCCCTGACGCGTACCCGTGGGCGTGAGCAGAGGAGGTGCCGTGCATCTCCGATTCGACCGTCATGCGCTGCCGCGACGTCGTCCACGATTCGCCCTCGGTCACACTCTCGCGTTCCTCGACGTGCGAGAGCTGCGTCAGCGACCGCAGCTCGAGCTTGCGCTTGTCGGGGTCGCCGAGATGGCCAAAGAGGGTCTCGCCCATCACTGTGGCGTCCTGTGGACCAAGCCCGCCGAAGACAATCTTCAACCGCGCGTTGTTGATGACCGCGTCGTGAAGGGTTCGATCACCGTCCGCGTGGTTGATCAGCTGACTGAGCAACTGGTGCGCGAGGACCAGCCGGAGCCGGTACTTGCGACCTTCGTTCAGAACCGTCGTCACCTCCGGCGAGGCCAGCTTCCCAGCTTCGTCAATGAGAAGGTGCACCGGACGACGGCGGTCCTCGGCGCGGGCGAACACACGGCGAATGATGCTCGAGACGATGAGCTGCCCGAGGAGCCGCTGGTCCTCATCCGTGAGCGCGTTGGCTTCGAGGCTGAGATTCACGAGCACGAGCTTGCCGGAGTCGATGACCCAGTCCCAGTCGATCGAGTGCTCCTGCCCCGCGAGCATCGCGAGGAGGTAGTCATTCGTCGCGAACTGCCGCAGCCGACGCGTCGTGGAGCCCAACTGTTCATTGGCCAGGCGCATCGCCTGCGTGTTGCCCGTTCCGTTCAGCACGCTCGCCAGCCACTCGAACTCCTCCCGCACGTCTGAGCGCGGGAGTTGCTGGACGACGGCGTTCCGAAACTCCGGATTCGAGTAGCTCAGGAGTGGCCCGACTTCGCGCATCGTCAGGCCGCACTTGATGAGGGCGTAGACGACGTTGTAGATCCACTGGGCCGCAAGCGGCGCCGAAGTCGAGGACTCGTTGCCACCGAGAGCGCGGCGGATGATGTCCCGAATGACGCCGGCCTGGAGCGCCGGGCCAGTGCTCCAGGGGCGCATGGGATTCAGGCCACAGATGAGGCGCCGGTCCCGCGGGTCGATGACCACCAACCGTTGCTGGTGGTTGTGCTCGTGCGCCCACCGCCGCAGGTGGTTGACGAGGTCCCCAGCCGGATCGAGTACGACGGTGGCGTATGGCGTCTTCGCAACCAACTCCTGCGCCATCCGCGCGAGCAGGCGGCTCTTGCCATAGCCTGTCGGCGCGAGCACCTGGCAGTGCGTGTCGAGCGTGCTGATCGGCAATGTGAGCGGCTCGCCAGTGCTGAGCGTGCCGAGATCCAGCGTGACGTCAGTGTCGTGCGCCATGGGGAGTCAGTCCTTTCTCAAGGGCCCACGCCTTGTCGAGGGTATTGAGGTTCCCAGCCAGTTCGTCGAGGTCCCGCTGGATGTCAGCCTCGGGCACGCGGCGCCGCTTGAGTTCGGTGCGGCGCGACCTCATGACGTCACGCTTGATGGAACCCAAGTGCGCGAGGGTGATGGCGTCGCTCACGCGTTCGGACACCTCGGCGGCAAGTTCGGCCGGCAGCCGTCCGATGGCGGCCGTGAGTGTCGGGCTCAGGGGCTTGCGCGCCGACTTCACGGCGGCGGCAACGGCCTTCGGCTTCGACGGCGCCACGCGCTGTTGCACGAACTCCCACGCCAACGGCAAAAACCGCTCGCGCGCGTCGCCGTTGTACCTGCGCAGGACGAGAGAGATGCGAGCGACCGTCCGGTGCGACGCGTTCGGCAGCCAGTAGGCGATCTCACCGGGGATCTCCTCGAGCGCCTTGGTGGCCAGTCGCACGCAATCGTCGGCGGTAGCGCCAGGAAGGGAGCCATCCACGTATGCCGCGACGATCCGCTCTTCATTCGCGATGAGCTGATCCGCGTGTTGGGCGACGTAGGTCTTCGGATCCTTGGCGTCGGTGTTCCAGTGCACGAACGCGGCCTTGATGAGGGAGATGAGTTGCTCACGCTCTCGCGCTGCACGCTCTCGGGCACGCTCCGTCTCCTCGGCGAGGCGTGCTGCCTCGCGGCGGCGTGCGGACTCTGCTTCTTCCACCGCGAGCTGAGTGCTACGCGCGAGCGCAACGCTCTCTTCGCGGCGCCGCGCCACAAGGGCGCCCGTGCTCGAGACGAACGCGTCGAAGGCCTGCACACGTTCCGGCGCGGTCCTCTCGTGCTGCGAGAGCATCAGGACGCAATCGCTCTCGCGCTGCAGAGCTGCGTCTCGGTCCCTGGCCGTGTACGCGTAGAAGGAGCGCGCCACCCAGGCAGTGATCCCCATGACGGGGAGGCAGCAAAAGACAAGGATGCTGAACTGCCCCGGCCGGTCGCCCATGTTGGCGAGGAGCCAGATGGCAGTGAGCAGGGCTTCGATGCCGAGCACAGCCCCGATGATCGTGCGGAGTTGGCTGAGTCCGCGCTCCTCGATGCGTAGGCGATCCTGAGCGTCGCCCAGACTCTTGCGCGCCGCCGCCAATTCGCGCTCCGCGGCGACCGCCTGCTCCTTTAGCCGGCGATGCTCCGCGAGCTCGGCGGGGCCAAGTTGGGATTCGTCGAGCGCAGCCTTGGACAGCGACTTCTTCGAACTGGAACTTCCGCCAAAGAAGATCGCGGCGAGACCGAGCAACCACCACATGATGACCTCCGGCGTTGGCGCAACCGACCTCAGTCGTGGAGGCGGGCCAGCAAACCGGAGAGACGGCTCTTCCGAAAACAAAACAGGCCCGCCCCCCTTTCGGGAGACTGGCCTAGGAAGCCGCTGCGGAAAGAATACGACGCGAGTCTCGAGTGCCTCAAGCGCTTTCTTCGGGGGGCCTGTGGATAAGTGCGGTCTTGACCGTCTCTACCGAGAGCCTATCCTGAAGCAAACACGTTCCTCCATGTGCACCACGCGATTGGTGCGACCACGCACAAATGAGGGCCGGGGTTCCCTCGCGGTTTCGAAGTGGGATGTTCTCCACTCCAGGCGTCCTAGGCCACCGCGAGGGCTATCCCCCGGCCCGTCTCTTCTTGCCCAGCACCCAGAACAAAAAAAACCGGCCGCGCTCATCCGCGCCCCTGACCGCGAGCGAGTTTCGCTCACGCGGGTCGAACAGATGTGCGCGGCCGGCGAATGCCGCTGCACCTGCGATGGAAGCGGCGCTACTTCGGGTGGCCGCTATTCCTTGATGTCTGCCGTCGCGAACTTCCTCCATTGGCCCCAGTACTTCGGAACGGGGCGGCTGCCTGCTCTCACACGGAGCGGCGCCAGTTGCGACTGCCTGAATAGGTTCACCCCCGATGGTGGGCCTCGTCAAGCGAAAATCAAGGGTGGCGTGGGTGGGCAACTCGAGAACGGGCGGAGCGGCCAAAGCCGCCCCGCCCGCATGGCGTCAGTAGTCGTTCGGCAGCAGCGCCGTCACGTGCGCTTCCTCCCCGTCATCTTCGATGAACCAGAGCCTGCGGTTCGGATGCGTGGCATCGCGGAAGACCTGGAGGTAGTCGAGCCCAGTGTGCCGCGCGGCCTTCTCCCCGAGCAGCCGGTAGTGCGCGGAGATGGTTTCGATCCCGAACTCCTCGACGGCAGTCGGCGTCGCCACGAGCGGCGAGCGGAATCGCCAGCTCGAATCCGGATGGTCGAGCGGGAGTTCCTGCGGCATGTAGATGAGGCGCTCGATGCCGGCAAGCGATGGGGCGGTGATCATCGCACCGCCCCTTCCCCGTCCGCCGCATCGGACTCTTCCATTTCCGGCTCCTCCCGTAGCGGCAGCGTCACTTCCTCCGGAACGGTCTTAGTTCCCGACCTGCCGGCCAAGAGGATCAGCCGCTCGAGCTGGATCACGCGGGTGAAGTACGTCGTGCCGTCACTGTGCTTACGCGGCTGGTTTCGCAGCGGACCTTCGACGTAGACCTTCGTCGCCTTCGTCACGTACTGCTTCACGATCTCTCCGAGGCGCCCGACGGCAAGCACGTCGTGGAAGTCCACGGCATCGCACCGCGTCTTCGTCTCCTCATCCCGCCAGGCGGAATGCGTCGCCAGAGAAAACTCCACGACGGTCTTGCCGAGCGCCGACGCCCGTTGGTTCGGGTCGCGCACCACGCGCCCAATCATCGTCACTTTGTTGAGGTCCATGCCTCGTTCCTTCCGCGCGGCCTGATTGAAGCGGAGCGTCGGGGCCGCCTGAGCCGACCGCTCTCGCCTCACCGGTAGACACGGAGGGCAGGAGTTGGTCGGCGGTGGTTGCTCGAGCCCCGTCTCGGGCGACCGCGGCCGACCCAAGGTGGTCGGAGGCTGTGGGCGGGGCCACGATCCCGGCGACGGCTGAACGCGAAGCGCACGCTCGCCCGCGAGCGTGACGCGCCACGCGGAGGCCGTTGCCGGTGGCGCCGTCCATCAGGCCCGACCCCGCAGTCAGTCAAGGGTTGGCTGGACCGGCGGACGGCCGCCCTTGGACGGAAACTGCAGGCTCCGTGATACCGTTCCTAGCCCTACGAGCGGACGTCCTCAGTTCAAGCACTCGCTCGCCACCGCTCCGGCATGTTCGACGCAGGAGCCGGTCGTGCCGGGGCGGCGGCGGACAGGAAGATCGGCGCCCACCCCGCCGGGTGGGCCTTCTGATGTGCGCGCGCCGTCCGCGCCCGAAATGGTCCGCGAGAACGCGACGCCCCTGGCGGAGCGATCACAGCGGCAGGTCACGGGAGGCGAAGCTCGGGCCCCCGTGACCGTCCATTTCAAGTCGCCGGACCCTTTGCGTTTTCGGTTGGAGCCGCCGCGCCGGCGCGCTCCTACCCAAGGACGGCCGCGACCCATCGGCCGTCCGCCGCCCGACGTGCAGGGCCCCGGTTCAATCGAAGATTGAAGCGGGAGGCACTCGGGGAAAAGGCAAAGGGTCCGGCGACGAGCCGGAGTCAGAATGGGCCACATATGGGCATCGCAGGTGCCCAACCAGTCAAAGTCGTGGAGACATGACTTTGAGCCCGCTTTGATGGCCCCCTTCTGCTCCGGCGAAGGAGGCGGACGGCGCGCGCAGAGCCTGGGGTGCGGCAGGGACGCGAGTGCTCGCAGCGTTCCAGCCCGAGGGGCCGTGGCGATGGACCCGCCCCTCGCGGCCGAAACGACACGTCCGATCTCATGCGGCACGTCAAGGACTGACGGCCACGATTCGGCATGGGGGGAAGTTGAGATACGCTCGCGACCATGCCGACCGTCTACCTCGACACGAATCACTGGATTTCCCTGGCGCGGGCAGCAAACGGGCACCCGACTGACCCTAGCCATGTTCGCATCCTCGAGGTACTCCGCCACCATGTTGAGGCGGGTGAACTTCAGTTGCCGCTCTCATGGGTCCACTACATAGAGGTGCATCAGGCGCATCGCGTGGAGCGGCGTCGGCGGCTGGCGAAGCTGATGATCGAGCTCAGTCAGGGCCTGAGCATCGCCCCACTGAGTTGGCGCCTGCCGGAGTCACTCACGCAGTCGGTTGCTCGCGCGTTTGGAATCGTGCGTGTTCCACGGCCGGTGGCCGTCTTGGGGCGCGGGGTCTCGTTCGCCTTCGGCCAGCCCCGAATGTCGCTCTTCGACGGAACGACGCCTTTCATGGAGCCGATCCTCGCAGGTGAGTTAGGTGGACTGGAAGACGCAGAACTCGCGCTTGCCGCCGAAACCCTCACCTCGCTTCGAGCCGGCTCGGCCTCGCGCGCGAGAGAGTTCGAGGACGGACGTGCGTGGGCGCGCAAGGACTCGCCGGATGCGTTGCTCCGTCTTCATCTCGCCCGAACGGCGATCCAGGTCAGGCCCGCGATTCTTGACGCGCTGCGCGCCAACGCCGTGACCCTTTGGAGTGTCCCCAATCCTCGGCCCAGCGGTTATGACAGGCCCGGGGTGATGGGGTGAACATCCTCAGCTTCGATTCTTGCCCGGGCCGGCGCCTTCGTCCGAGCTTTGGTCCCGACTTCGGCCGGCGTTCGATACTCCAGGCTGCTGTGCGGTCGCTTCGTGTTGTACTCCCAGCGCC
>JAXLXR010000007.1:0-227860 GCA_046327815.1 Candidatus Eiseniibacteriota bacterium
GCCCGGCGCGCCGCCGCGGCCGCTGCAGGTCGAGGCGACCGACGTGAACGGCGCCTCGCGCACCTGGACGGTGTGGCTGCGCGGCCCGCGTGCGGACGAAACGGCGCCCGCCCTGCGCGCGGCGGTGGCCGCGGGCAAGGGCGCCGCGGCGGCGAAGGGCGAGCCGGTGTGGGAGTTCTTCCCGGTGCCCGGCGGCGAGCTGACGCGCGTGCGCGTCTCGAACGTGCCCGCGGACCTGCGTGCGGCCCGCATCGAGCGGCCGCGCGACGCCGACTCGGGCGCCGTCGCGACGTTCGACGGCGCGGCGTGGAGCGCGCTCGTGCGCACGGCGTCGGTGCCCGACGACGAAGGGTTGTGGTTCAAGGCGGTGCGCGCGGATTCGAGCACGTGGTGGCGGCGCTGCGACGCGATGCTCTGGCGCACGGGCGTGGACCTGCTGTACGCGCCCGCGCGGTTCGCGCAGCTGTCGCTGACGCGCGACCTGATCTGGGAACGCGGGCTCGCGGTGACGCGCGTGCGCCCGGCGTCGGGTGGCGCGGGGCTCGTGCCGCTCACGCCCGTGCTGCAGGTGCTGCCGTACCGGCTGCCGCTGCGCAAGGACGCGCCGATCGCGCTGCGCCCGGGCGAGCGCGATTCGATCGCCGGCGTCGGGCTCTACCGGCGCGCGCCCGGCGGCACGTGGGAGTACGTGCGCGGCCAGTCGTGGGACGCCACGGCGCGGCTGTTCCGCGCCGAGACCGCGACGCTCGGCGAGTTCGCGCTGCTGCGCGACGTGTCGCCGCCGGTGGTCCGGACCGTGCGTCCGCCGCGCCGCGCGCTGCCGGGCGCGTACTCGCGCTGGGCGCTGGCCGCCCGGGTGAGCGAAGCGGGCAGCGGGGTGGACGCGGCCGAATCGCGGTTCGTCGTGGACGGCCGCGCGGTGCCCAGCGAGTGGGACCCGGACGCGGACGAACTGCGCTGGCGGCCGCTCGTGCCGCCCGCGCCGGGCACGCACACCTACGAGGTGATCGTGCGTGACCGCGCCGGACTGCGCGCGCGGGCCACCGGAACGTTTGTGCTAGATTCCGCCGCACGTTGAACCCCGCTCGTGAGCGCGCGCGCGACGACTCGCGCCGGCGCTCCGGACCCGGCCCCCTCGGGCGTCCGGGCGTCCATCACCCGGAACCGGCCACGCGCAGGACGCGCTCATGAAGCATTCGGACTTCGTCCACCTCCACAACCACAGCGACTACTCGCTGCTCGACGGCGCCTCGGCCATTCCCGCCATGGTGAAGAAGGCGGCGACCCTGGGCATGCCGGCGCTCGCGCTGACCGACCACGGCTCGATGTTCGGCGCGGTCGAGTTCTACAACGACGCGCGCAAGGCCGGGGTCAAGCCGATCGTGGGCATGGAGGCGTACGTCACCCGCGGCTCGCGCCACGCGCGCAAGGCGGGCGACGTCGCGCATCACCTGGTGCTGCTCGCGCGCGACGAGGCGGGCTTCCGCAACCTCATGCGGTTGTCGAGCCTCGCGTACCTCGAGGGCTTCTACTACAAGCCGCGCGTGGACCACGAGCTCCTGTCGCAGTTCTCGCAGGGCCTGCTCGCGCTGTCGGCGTGCCCCAAGGGCGAGATCGCGTACGACCTGCTCGAGGACCGCGACGACGACGCGCTCAAGACCGCGATGATGTACCGCGACATGTTCGGCCCCGAGAACTTCTTCCTCGAGATCCAGAACCACGGGCTCGACATCGAGGAGAAGATCCGCGCCAAGGTGATCGCGCTCGCCGCGAAGACCGGCCTGCCGCTGGTGGCCACGAACGACTGCCACTACCTCGAGAAGGACCACACCGAGGCGCAGGACGTGCTCATCTGCATCCAGACGGGCAAGAACGTGGACGACGCGCAGCGCATGCGCGCGGTGTCCGAGCTGCACTTCCGTTCGCCCGACGAGATGAAGCACGCGTTCCGCGGCCAGGAGCAGGCGCTGCTCAACACGTTGGCGGTGGCCGAGCGCTGCAACCTCAAGATGGACTTCGGCAAGCCGCTGCTGCCCGAGTTCCCGCTGCCCGAGGGCTGGAACGACGCCGACGCGTACTTCCGCGACCTCGCGTGGAAGGAACTGCACGCGCGCATGGGCTCGGAGCTGGGCGCGAACGTGAAGGAGCGCTTCGCCTACGAGCTCGACGTCATCTGCAAGATGGGCTTCGCGTCGTACTTCCTGATCGTGCGCGACTTCATCGCGTTCGCGCGCGACAACGGCATCGGCGTGGGCCCGGGCCGCGGTTCGGCCGCCGGTTCGCTCGTCGCGTACGCGCTGCGCATCACGGACGTGGACCCGCTCAAGCACCAGCTGATCTTCGAGCGCTTCCTGAATCCCGAGCGCGTGACGATGCCCGATATCGACATCGACTTCGACGATCTCCGGCGCGGCGAGGTCATCGAGTACGTGAAGCGCAAGTACGGCGACACGAACGTCACGCAGATCATCACGTTCGGCACCATGGGCGCGAAGGGCGTGATGCGCGACGTGGGCCGCGCGCTGGGATTCCCGGTGGCCGAAGTGGACCGCGTGGCCAAGCTCGTGCCCGACGGCCTCGGCATGACGCTCGACAAGGCGCTCGAGCAGACGCCCGACCTGCGCGCGCTGCCCGAGAAGGGCGGCAACTACGCGAAGTGGCTCAAGTCGGCGCAGGTGCTCGAGGGGCTCGCGCGACACGCGTCCACGCACGCCGCCGGCGTGCTGATCACGCCGGGTCCGCTGCTCGACTACGTGCCGCTCTACCGGCACACCAAGGACGGCACGGTCACGACGCAGTGGGACATGAAGTCGGTCGAGAAGTCCGGCCTGCTCAAGATGGACTTCCTCGGGCTGCGCACGCTGTCGGTGCTCGACGAATGCGTGCGGCTCGTGAAGCAGCATCACGGTGTGGACGTGGACTGGCACGCGCTCGAACTGACCGACCCGGCCGCCTACAAGGTGTTCCAGGACGGCGACACGGTCGCGATCTTCCAGTTCGAATCCGCGGGCATGCGCGACTACATGAAGAAGCTCAAGCCCACGGTGTTCGAGGACCTGGTCGCCATGAACGCGCTGTACCGGCCGGGCCCGATGGAGAACATCCCGTACTTCATCGACTGCAAGCACGGGCGCCAGGTCGCGAAGTACGACCACCCGAAGCTCAAGCCGATCCTCGAGGGCACGTACGGCGTGTTCGTGTACCAGGAACAGGTCATGGCTTCGGCGCACGACCTGGCGGGCTTCTCGATGGCACAGGCCGACGAGCTGCGCCGCGCCATGGGCAAGAAGATCGTCGAGGAGATGGCCAAGAAGCGCATCCAGTTCATCGACGGCTGCGCGGCGACGCACAAGATTCCCGAGAAGGTCGCGGACAAGATCTTCACCACGATGGAGAAGTTCGCCGGGTACGGCTTCAACAAGTCGCACTCGGCCGCGTACGCGCTCGTCGCGTACCAGTGCGCGTACCTCAAGGGCCACTGGCCGGCGGCGTTCATGGCCGCCACGATGACGTCCGAAATGCACGACTCCGCGCGCATCCTCACGCTGATCGAGGAAGTGCGCCGGCTCGGGATCGAGCTGCTGCCGCCGGACGTCAACAAGTCGAACTACAAGTTCACGCTCGAGGACGGCAGGATCCGGATCGGGCTCGGCGCCGTGCGCAACGTGGGGCAGGGCGCGATCGAGGCGCTCGTCGCCGCGCGCGACGAAGGCGGCGCGTTCCGCGACGTGTTCGACCTCACCTCGCGCGTCGCCGCGGGGGCGTTCAACCGCAAGGTGCTCGAGTCGCTCGTGGCCTCGGGCGCCTGCGACGTGCTGGGCGCGACGCGTGAGTCGCTCTACGCCGGTTCGGCGCTCGCGCTCGAACACGCCTCGACGCTGCACCGCGAGAAGGCGAGCGGGCAGTCGTCGCTGTTCGGCGGCGACGATTCGGGTGCGTCGCTCGCCGTGGCCGCGCCCGCGCTGCCGGTGGTGCCGGAGTGGCCGCAGCGCGACCGCGGCGCGAAGGAGAAGGAAGTGCTCGGGTTCTACCTGTCCGGGCACCCGCTCGAACACCTGCGCGAGGAGATCGAGCGCATCGCCACCTGCAGCATCGGGCAGGCGCTCGAGAAGGGCGACGGCGCCGAGGTGCGCGTGGTGGGCATCGTGAGCAGCATCAAGCCGATCACCACCAAGGCCGGCAAGCTCATGGCGATCGTGGGGCTCGAAGACCTCGCGGGCCGCGCCGAGTGCACGTTCTTCCCCGAGGCGTGGGAGCAGGGCCGCCCGGTCGTCACCACGGACGCGATCGTGGTGGTGTCGGGCCGCATCGAAGTGCGCGAGGAACGCGGCGCGCAGCTGCTCGTGTCCGAGGTGCGGCCGTGGGAGCAGGGGCGCGAGACGTTCCGCCCGGCGCTGCACGTGGAACTGCGCGCGGAGGACATCACCGAGGAACGGCTGGCGGCGCTCGACGAGGCCATGGCGGCGTTCCCGGGCGAATCTGAGGTATACCTTCACATCGTGAGGCCGGATCACTCGCGCGTGGCGATGCGTTCGCGCCGCTTGCGCGTCGGCTCGCAGGATGGCTTGATCCCGCGCATCAAGGAACGGGTGCCCGTGTGCCGGGTGCGCTGGGGAAAGGGGGCGTCGTGACGGTCTGGCTGGATTTCGAGAAGCCGGTGCTGGAGCTGGAGCAGAAGATCCAGGAGCTGCGGACCTCGGCCGAGGCGCGCGGCCTGGCCGCCGACGGCGAGTTGACCGAGCTCGAGCGCAAGGCCGACGAGATGCGCCGCGAGATCTACGCGAACCTCACGCGCTACCAGCGCGTGCAGATCGCGCGGCACCCGAAGCGCCCGTACACGCTCGACTACCTCGAGCGCTGCTTCACCGACTTCCGCGAACTGCACGGTGACCGCCACTTCGCCGACGACCCGGCGATCGTCGGCGGCCTCGCGTACTTCGAGGGCCGCCCGGTCATGGTGATCGGCCAGCAGAAGGGCCGCGACACGCGCGAGAACCTCATGCGCCGGTTCGGCATGCCGAACCCCGAGGGCTACCGCAAGGCGCTCCGCCTCATGCAGCTCGCCGACCGCTTCCGCGTGCCGATCGTGACGCTCGTGGACACGTCGGGCGCCTACCCGGGGCTCGGCGCCGAGGAGCGCGGGCAGGCCGAGGCGATCGCCGTGAACCTGCGCGAGATGGCCACGCTCGGCGTGCCGATCGTGACCATCGTGATCGGCGAAGGCGGTTCGGGCGGCGCGCTCGCCATCGCCGTCGCCGACCGCGTGCTCATGTTCGAGAACTCGATCTACTCGGTCATCTCGCCCGAGGGCTGCGCCGCGATCCTGTGGCGCGACGGCAAGCAGGGCGCCAAGGCCGCCGAAGCCCTGCGCCTGGCCGCCGACGACCTCGTGCACCTCGGCATCGTGGACGGCGTGCTGCCCGAGCCGGTGGGCGGGGCGCACCGCGACTGGGACGCCGCCGCGGCCACGCTGGCCGCGGCACTTCGCGCGAACCTCGACGAACTGGCCGGGGTAGCACCCGACGCACTGATCCGCGGCCGGGCCGCCAAGTTCCGCAAGATCGGCGTGTTCCACGAGGGCACGGCTTGACCCTGTAAATTGCAGGTTGCTAGAGTCGTCGCGCCTGTCGAGACCCTTCGTACGCATTCCGTCCGCACCTGCCCGAGGAGTGGCATGGCACTCAGTACCGAGCTGCTCAGCATCCTGGTCTGCCCGGCCTGCAAGGGCGACCTCGCCTACGACGCATCCGCCCACACGCTGACGTGCAACGCCTGCCGCCTGCGCTACAAGGTGGTGGACGACATTCCCGTGATGCTGGTGGACGAGGCGGAGAAGTTCTGATTCCCGGACGGGGTACCGACATGCTCCGAGCTACCGCGCGTCTCGCCGCCTTCGGGGTGGCGCTCGCGTTCGCGATGTCGCTGGCCGCCCCGGCGGCCGTGCGTGCCGCTGCTTCCGCCGCCGCCGACGTGCGCCTGGCCCCGGCTTCGCCCGGCGCGGTGCGGTTCACCGTGCCCGTGCCCGAACCGGCGTTCACCACGCTCGACGCGCGCGAGCGCCTCGTGCGCATGGAGCTTGCCGGCTACGACCTGCGCGGCGATGCCGGCGGCCCGGCGCTGCCCGTGCGCGTGATCAACGTGGCCGTGCCGCCGCTCGGCCCGGTGCGCGTCCACGCCGTGGCCAGCGAACTCGTGGCGCAGTCCGACGTCACGCTCGCGCCGCAGCCCACGGGCGAGGCGCTCGCCCGGGCGCACCCGTGTCGCGCAACCTCGCGCTCTACGGGGTCGCGGGCGACGCGACGCCGCCCGCGGCGCGGCTCGTCGGCGTGTCGTGGGTGCGCAACCAGCGCATCGCCACCATCGAGATCCTGCCGGGTGCTTACGAACCGGCGTCGCGACGGCTCACGATGGCGCGCCGCGTGGACGTGGACGTGCAGGTGCAGCCCATGGGTTCGCTCGGGGCGCCGGCCGAGCCCGACGACCCGTTCGAAGGCGTGTACCGCCAGTCGCTCGTCAACTACGAGCAGGGCCGCCAGTGGCGCCACCCGGGCGCGCAGGCGCTCGCCGCCGCGGCGAAGCGCATGAACCTGGCGCCGGCCTCGGCCGAGGCGGCGACGCCGCCGACGACCAGCGTGTTCGCCGGTCACCAGTGGATCAAGATCGCGGTCGAGCACGCCGGCTTCTACGCCGTGGACTATTCCAGCCTGCGCAGCCTGTCGCTGTTCGCGGACCAGACGTCGCCGGTGGCGTTCGACCAGTTGCGCGTGGTCACGCTGCCGGGCTACCCGATCATCCCGGCCGACAACTTCTGCGACTCGTGCGACTACCAGCAGGTCGCGATCGGCACGTTCGACGCCGACGCGCCCGCGAACGGGCTCTTCAGCTCGAACACCGACTACCTCTACTTCTTCGCGCAGGGCCCGAACGGCTGGGCGAACGACTACGACCCCCAGCTGCCCGACACGCTCTACCTCGATCATCCGTACGAGACGAAGAACTACTACTACCTCACCATCGTCGCGCCGGGTGACAACTCGCTGGGTGCGCCGCTGCGGATCGGCACGACGAGCGGCCTGGCGCAGGCCGTCGCGCCCGACACGGTGCGCACGACGCCGGCGCGCGAGCACTACGAGCGCGACCTGACCTACGCGCCCGACGCGACGCCGCGCGGCAGCACGCTGTTCTGGGAGAAGTGGTACTGGACCATCATGTCGCCCGGCAGTTCGCTGCCGACGACGCTGGACCTGCCGTACGCCGACACCACGCAGGCCGCGCGATTCCGGCTGCGGCAGTGGGGGCTGACCGACAACACCGAGTTCGGCTCGTGCCCCGGCAACGTGCCCGACCACTTCCTGAACGTGACGGTGAACGGCCAGCCGTTCGCGGTGAGCCGGCCGTGGTACAGCTTCCTCGCGCGTCGCGGCGGCCAGCTGACCGTGGACACCACGGCGGTGTTCCTGCGCCGGTTCGGCAACCTCGTGACCGTGAACGTACCGGTGGTCTCGACGCCGGGCTGCCCGAGCCGCGTGGACAAGAGCGCACTCGCGTGGTTCGAGATCCACTACCAGCGCACGCTGCAGCCGGACGCCGACCAGCTCGAGTTCCGTTCGCCCGCCACCGCGGGGACGTACTGGTACAAGCTCGGCCCGTTCGTCACCGCCACGCTGCCGCGCTTGTTCGACATCACCGATCCGCTGGTGCCGCTCGAAGTGACGGTGCCGGGGGCGCAGTGGACGCATGGCACGGACGGCTGGTACCTCGCGTTCGAGCAGACGCAGTCCGGCGGCCGGCGCTATCGCGTGCAGCCCGACTCGATCCTGTCGGTGGCGCGGCTCGCGCGCACGAACCTGGTCGACGCGCCGCTCACCAGCCTCGAGAACCTGCGCGACCCGACCGAGGGTGCGAACTACCTCGTCATCTACTACGACGCGTTCCAGACCGCCGCGAAGGCGCTGGCCGACGCGCGCAAGACGCGGTTGCCGCTCGGCGGCAACGGGCCGTTCCTGACCAAGGCGATTCCCGTCTCGGCGCTGTTCGACCAGTTCTCCGGCGGCCGCACCGACCCGGCCGCGATCCGAAACTTCCTGCGCGCGGCCTACTACAACTGGTCCACGCGCCCGAGCTTCGTGACGTTCCTCGGCGACGCCTCGTACGACTTCAAGAATCTCACGGGCCGCGCGCCCACCGGGCAGCCGGGCACGCTGGTGCCGACGTTCGAGAACGGCTTCGACGACAACTACCGGCTCAAGCGCCAGTTCGCGACCGACGACTGGCTGCTGAACGTGGACGCGGCGAGCTCGGAGCTGTTCGTGCCCGACTTCTTCGGCGGCCGCCTGCCCGCGAACGACGCCGCTTCGGCGCTGGCCGTGGTGCAGAAGAAGGTGCTGCAGTACGAGTCGAGCGTGCCGTTCGGCGAGTACCGCAACGACGTCATGCTGATCGCCGACAACGACCTGCAGGGCGAGAACTGCGACGCGCTCGGCTGGGCGCACATCAGCCAGACCGATGAGCTGAACCGCAACCACATCCCGACGCACGTGGACCGCACGTACGTGTACCTGCACACCTACCCGAGCGGCGCCGGTGGCTCGCGTCCGGGCGCGCGCGCGGACATCCGCTCGACGATCGATTCGGGCGTGGGGCTGTTCAACTACGTCGGCCACGGCAGCCCGTTCAAGATCACGGACGAGAGCGTGTTCATCGATTCCGACGCGGGCACGCTGCAGAACGGCAACCGCATGCCGGTGTTCGTGGCGGCCTCGTGCGACGTCGGCAAGTTCAATGACCCGACGGTGCAGAGCCTCGGCGAGCAGCTGGTGATGACGCCGGGCGCGGGCTGCGTCGCGGTGATCTCGGCCACCGAGCAGGCGTTCAGCTCGGACAACAGCCAGCTCAACAAGTACCTCTACGACCAGCTCTTCACGCGCGGCGACATCACGGTCAACGGCATCACGCTGGTCGGGGTGGGGCAGTACCACGTGCCGCTCTCGGCCGCGCTGCTGTCGGCCAAGATCAGCGCGCCCGGCACCGGCCCGACCAACAACGCCAAGTACCAGCTCATGGGCGACGCGGCCACGGTGCTCAACACCCCGAAGCTGTGGGGCGAGGTGCGCCTGACGGACACGAACGGTGCCGATCTCGCGGCGCTGCAGCGCGGCCAGGTGGTCACGTTCCAGGGCCGCGTGCTCGACCGCCCGTTCGGCGACGCGCTGCCGTTCGAGGGCGTCGCGAGCGTGCTGGTCGAGGACTCCGCGCCGACGGCGAACACGGGCGAGGAGCCGCCGTGCACGCTGTACAGCGTGGACTTCCGCTACCGCGCCGGCACGGTCTACCACGGTGACGTGAGCATCTCGAACGGCGCGTTCGAAGGGCGCTTCGTGGTGCCGGTGGACGCCGCGCTCGGCTCGACCGGCCGCGTGCGCGTGTACCTCTCGGGCACGTCGGGCGCGACCACGACCACGCTCGACGGCGCGGGCGCGGTGTCCGCGACCTACGCGACCGGCACGCTGAGCGGGACCGACACGTCGCCGCCGCGCATCTCGCTGTCGTTCCTCGGCGGCTCGACCGCCGTGCGTCCCGACGCGACGCTTCGCGCCGACCTGTTCGACGAGTCGGGCATCATGACCACCGGGCATTCGCTGCAGAACTCGATCGTGGTCACCGTGGACGACAACACGACGTCGCGCGTGGACATCACGTCGAGCTTCCGCTACGCCGCCGACTCCTACCAGCAGGGCACCGCGACGTTCACGCTGCCGGGGCTGGCGACCGGCCACCACAAGATCAAGGTGAGCGCGGCGGACAACCTCGCCACGGGCATCACGGCGTCTCAGCACCGCTCGAGCGCCGAGATCGAGTTCGACGTGGTCGAGACGCCGCGGCTGTCCATCACCCGCGCCTACCTGTTCCCGAACCCGATCGCCTCCGGCGGCGCCGCAAGTGGCGGCACGTTCGTGGTGGACGCGCCCGGGGACTCGGTCAACACGCTGGTCAAGATCTACACGGTCTCCGGCCGCCTGGTCCGGACGCTCACCCACCGGGGTGCGCTCGGGCAGGTGCAGCTGCTCTGGGACGGTCTCGACGCCGAGGGCGACCCCCTCGCGAACGGCACCTACCTCTTCAAGGTGTATGCGAACGGCCGGGAGGCCGATGGAACCAGCAGCCCCTCCCAGAAGGCGTCCACCGAAGGCCGGTTCGTCGTCCTGAATCGCAAGTGAAGACCGGGTGCGCCCGGCGACGGGCGGCCCCCGGTCGTGACAGAAATGTGGAACTGCCGGGGGAAGGCCGGTGTAGTATGCCGCGTCCTGAATCCCGCCCGGCGGGGAAGTGCCCACCAGAGGAGTGTTCCATGCGTTGGTCGAACTCGTTGCTGTGGACCGTGCTGTTGGTTCCCTGCCTGGCCGGGACGGCCTTCGCGCAGGGCACTGGTCGTTCGCTCGACATCCAGCCGGGCGCCCGCCAGAACGGCATGGGCGCCGCGGGTGTCGCCCTGGACGAGGACGCCACGGGCGTCACCTGGTGGAACCCCGCGGGCCTCGGCTTCGTGAACAAGTCGGCCGTCGAGGTGACCTACGCCCAGCTGGTGCCGGGCCTGGCCACCGACGTCAGCTACAACTACGCCACCTACGTGCACCCGATGTCGGGTGGCGGTGCCTGGGGCCTGGGGCTGGTGTTCCTGTCCTACGGCCAGAGCGACCGCACGAACGAGTCGGGCACCGTGCTCGGCCAGTTCGGCTCGAACGAGTTCTCGCCGGCGCTGTTCTACGGCCTGAAGCTGCTGCCCGAGATGAGCGTGGGCGCCTCGCTCAAGTTCATCCGCATCCAGCTCGCTCCGGACGACCTGTCGGGCGTCGGCTCGACGTTCGGCCTCGACGTGGGCGCGCTGTACCGCATCCCGGCGGCGCGACTGCGCCTGGGCATGAACCTGCAGAACGTGGGTCCCAGCGTGACGTTCCTCAACGAGGACCAGAAGAGCCCGCTGTCGCGCAGCCTGCGCGTGGGCACCGCGTGGGAAGCCATGAAGGGCAAGGACTTCAGCCTGCTGACCGTGGGCGACTTCTACCAGTCGCTGGTCACGAACAAGTGGCGCACCTACAACGTCGGCCTCGAACTGCAGTACACCGACCAGATCGCCGGCCGCATCGGCTACTACTCGGATCCGCTCGGCGAGATCAAGGACCTGACCTACGGCCTCGGCATCGGCTGGAAGGCGTTGAGCCTCGACTACGCGAGCATTCCGCAGGCGAGCAACTCCGGCCTGCCGAACGTGAACAAGATCACGCTGGGCTACCACTTCTAGACCCACTCGCGTGCGCACCTTCCCGTCGCTTCGCCGCGTTTCGACGATCTTCGCTGCGGCCGCGCTGGCCATCACGGCCGGCGCGGCCGTGGCACATGAAGCCCTCACCGTGCGCCGCGTGCTGCCGCCGGCGGCCGCCGCGCGGGCGCGCGTGGGCGCCGCGCCCATGACCGCCGCCGAGCAGCGCGAGATGACGCTGCGCGCCGACCGCCAGCGCATCGCGCTGCCGATCAAGCGCCAGGCGATGGGGGCGGGGCTGCAACTGGACCGGTCGCTCGACGGCTACCGCCGCCCGAACTTCCGCGACGACGCCTGGGCGCGCGAAGCGGCCGCCGCGGCGCGAGCGAGCGCCGCCCGCAACGCCACCGGCGAAGCGCTGCCGCCGCCGACGGTCGTGCGCATGGCCATGCTGCGCGTGGACTTCCTCGAGGATCGCGGCGGCAACCAGTCCACCGGCACCGGCCGCTTCGACCTGAGCGGGCCGGACTCCACGCTGCCGCCCATCGATCGCGCCCCGCACAACAAGCGCTTCTACGACATGCACGCGCGCGCGCTGGAACGCTACTACGACGTCATGTCGTACGGCCGCGTGAAGCTGATCGTGGACGTGTGGCCCGCCGAACAGGACAGCGCGTACCACCTGCAGGACATGGCCGATCTCGGGCCGTGGACATTCGGGCAGGGCGCGTACATCGCCGCGGTGCAGATGTTCCGCAAGATGTTCTTCGCCGCCGATTCGCAGTCCATCGCGAAGGGCGATCGCATCCCGTGGGAGACGTACGATCGCTTCACGATCATCCACGCGGGCAGCGACCTGCAGAGCGACCTCAAGCAGGACTCCAAGGAAGACATTCCGTCGTTCACGGTGTTCCTCGGCGACACCGACCGCGTCGTGTTCCCCGACTCGGCGGAGTGGAACCGCACGAACCCGATCGACCGGGCGGCGTTCATCCCGGAGACGATCAACCAGGACGGCTACTACGGCGCCATCAACGGCGTCCTCGCGCACGAGAACGGCCACAACCTGTTCGGGTTCATCGACGTCTACAACGTGGACAACGGCTACCCGATGTGCGGCCTGTGGTCACTCATGGACAGCGGCAACCTGGTCGGCTCGCGCGTGCTGCTGGCCGACGACACCGAGATCTTCGCGGTCGGCATGCTGCCGCCCAGCGTGGACCCGTTCCAGCGGGCGTTCATCGGCGACGGCATGGACATCCGCGTGCCGGTGTGGGGCGACACGGTCGCGATCGAGCGCAACCAGAAGCACAACGTGTTCTACAAGCTGCCCTTCTCGAGCGACGAATACGTGCTGCTCGAGAACCGCTACCTGTCTCCGGCGGACACGCTGCTCAAGCTCGACAGCGACTCGGTCAGCCGCGTGATCCTCGGCCCCGAGCTGCCCGATCCGTACGAGTACGACGCGCTGCTGCCCGGCGGCGGCATCCTCGCGTGGCAGGTGGACGAGAGCGTCGTGCCGTTCGAGTGGTCGTTGCGCACGAACCCCGACTACGGCCTGAACTCGAACTACGCGCGGCAGGGCCTGCAGGTGCTCGAGGCCGACGGTCTCGACGACCTCGGCGACCCGGGCTCGCCCTACATTCTCGGTAGTCCGCTCGACCCGTGGCAGCGCAGCATCGCCGCCTCGCTGTCGGACACCACCATGCCGGCGCTGGTCGCGAACACGGGCACCCGGCCGCACCTGCGCGTGGACTTCCTCGACGACGCCGACTCGACCATGCATTTCTCGGCCAACCGCACGTGGAACCTGCCCGCGTTCCCGCGCGACGTGAGCTTCCCCGACGGCGGCCCGGACCTGCTCGCGATCGACGTGGACGGCGACCGCGACCTCGAGGTGTGCTGGGCCGGCGGCGATCCCGCCGGCGCCGACAGCGCGGCGATCTTCGCGCTCGAGGTGCACGGGGGCGGCGTGAACAGCGAGGATCCGGTGCTGGCGCGGCTCGACCGCCGCCCGCTCGGCATGGTGGCCGCGGCGCTGGTCGGCGATCCCGAGCTGGCGACCGGACCGTCGCTGCTCGCGGTCACGACGCGCGCGGTCAGCGCCGCCGACACCGTGGGCGGGCGCGTGTGGCTGCTCGATCGCAACGGCGCGGCCCGGCCGGGCTTCCCGGTGAAGCTGCCCTCGCACGCGAGCACCGGTCCGGTGTTCACGGGCGTGTACCCGAACCTCATGCTCTACGTGGGCGCCGAAGACGGCGCCGTGTACGCGATCAACCTCGCGGGGCAGATCGTCGCGCAGAGCGGCATGCTGCTCGCCGGCGGCGTCACCGGCCGGCTCGCGGTGAACGGCCCGGTGCCCGGCATCATCGCACCGACGCATGCGACCGGCTCCGGCAGCGGCTTCTCGTACGACGTGGCCGCCGGCGGCGCCGACGGTTCGATCGGCATCTTCCGCTTCCTCGACGGCCAGCCGGGTGCGTCCACCAGTTCGTTCGTGCGACAGGGCGTCGGCGGCGCGGGCTTCGCGCCGGACTTCCTGTGGATCGCGCTGGGCGGCGCGGGCGAGCAGCGCGTGAGCGACTGCGCGAACGGCCAGCCCGTGCTGGTCGTGCACGACCGCGACCGGCTGTCGGCCTTCTGCAGCTCGGGCGAACCGCTGCCCGGCTGGGGTGGCTCGTTCGGCGACACGATCGTGGCGGGGCTCGGCGCGGGCGATCCCGACGGCGACGGCTTCCCCGAAGTGCTCGTGCAGACCGTGCATTCGCAGGTCGCGTTCGTGAACCGTAACGGCACGCCCTCGCCGGGCTGGCCGCGGCGCAGCACGAGCGAGACGATCCCGACCGCTTCGGCGGCGCTGGCGCTCGACGTGGACGGCGACGGGCGTTCCGAGATCGTGGTGCTCAACGGCAGCGGCATGCTCGTGGCCATGGGCACGAACGGCCGCGCCTACAAGGGCTGGCCGCTCGCGACGGGCGCGGGAGCCGCGGGCAGCATGCTCGCCGCCGACCTCGACCGCGACGGCCATCTCGACCTGGTCGCGCCGGATCGCGACACGCTGCTCTACGGCTATTCGTTGCCCGTGCCGCTCGCCGATCTCGTGGCGAGCTCGTGGACCATGCCCGGCGGCGATCCCGCGCGCACCTGCGCGCTGGCCACCGTGCGCACGCCGGTGACGAGCGCGAGCAGCGCCGGGCCGCTGGTCGCGGGCAGCTTCAAGGCGTTCCCGAACCCGGCGCGGCTCAAGCCCGTCACGTTCGCGTTCACGCTGAGCGAGGGCGCCACGGCCGAGTTCCGCATTCTCGATGCGTCCGGCCACGAAGTCGCGTCGTTCTCGCGCCGCGGCGAACGCGCCGAGAACGCGGTGGTGTGGGAGCCGGGCGCGCTGCCGGCCGGCCTGTACGTCGCGCGCGTGAAGTTCTCGGGCCCGCGCGGTTCGCAGGTCGCGACCGTGCCCGTGGGGTTGATCCGATGACGCTGCTCGTGCGCCGATTCGTGCTGGGCGCGACGCTCGCGCTGGCGCTCGCCGGCGCGGGTGCGGCGCGTGCCGAAGTGCGCGCGTGGTCCACGCTCGCGCTGCCGGTGGTGGACGTGGCACCGGCGAGCGACGGCGAATGGCTCGCGCAGCGCGTGATCGACCGCGAATGGGGGCTGTCCGAGGACTCGACGTACCGCGAAGTGAACGTGCCGGGCTGGAAGAGCGAGGGCGTCGCGATGGCGCTCTCGGCCGGCGTTCCGGGCGCGGGCCAGCTCTACGTGGGCGAGGGCAGCGGCTGGGCGTTCCTCCTGGTCGAGGCGCTCGGCTGGGCCGGGCGCGCGTTCACGAAGAGCGAGGCGAAGCAGGCGGCCTCGGACGCGCGCGCGTTCGTGGGCAATCCGTTCGACACCACCTCGGGGTGGTCGTTCGACCGCTACTCGCGCGCGACCGGCGGCAGCACCGCCCGGCTCGAGGCGCTGTGGGCGAACGATCGCGAGGCGTTCTACCAGACGCTGCGCGAGGACCCGCTGTACCTGGCGGGCTGGATCGGGCTGCAGCCGGAAGAGACCTACCGGGGCTACCGCGACCTGCGCGACACGCGCGACCAGAACCTGCGCCGCACGCATCTCGCCGAGAGCCTGCTGTGGGTGAACCACGTGGTCGCGGCCATCGACGCCGTGCGCGCGACGCGGCTGCACAACCTGCCGCTGCGGCAGGAGTACCAGCTGCAGCTGGGCCAGCGCACGCGGCACGGCGAGCGCGAGTACCACGCGACCCTGGTGAGGAGGTTCTGATCGTGCGCCGCCTGCTCGCCTGCGTGCTGCTGTCGTTCGCGATCGTGCCCGCGCGCGCGTCCGCCACGGACGTGGCCACCGAGTTCGGCCTCGGCGCCGAGGCCGGCCGCACGCCGTTCGGCATCACCGAATCCGTCGCGGACCCGGCCGCGTTCACGCCGTACCTCGCGACCACCGTCGCGCCCGAACTGCTGTCACCGCTCACGCTCGAGGCGCGCAGCCTGAGCGCGCCGAAGGTCGAGAAGCCCAAGAAGGAGAAGAAGGGCAAGAAGGCCAAGGAAGAGCGCCCGAAGCCCACGCAGCCCGCGGGCATGGCGCTGGGCCCCGAGCGCGCGCGCATCCTGCTGCGCTCGCTCGTCGTGCCGGGCTGGGGACAGGCGACCATGGGCCGGCGCACGTCGGCCAAGTGGTTCGCGACGGTCGAGACCGGCGTCTGGACCGCGTTCGGCGCGTTCCGCGTGCAGGAAGCCATGCGCCGGGACGCCGCCCGCCGCACGGCGCGCATCTCCGCCGGCATCGAGCTGAACGGGCGCGACGAGGAGTTCCAGCGCATCGTGGGTTCGTTCGTGAGCAGCGACGAGTACAACCTGCTCGTCGTGGCGCGCGACGCCGCCAACATCTACCTGCTCGATCCCTACCATCCCGACATGGAGGGCTACCGGGCGTACATCGCCGCGCATTCGCTGGGCGGCGCGAACACCTGGAGCTGGAGTTCGATCGAGGCGTTCCGCAAGTACTCCTCGCAGCGCAAGGACGCGCACCGCGCGGGCCTGCGCTCGAACACGGCGCTCGCCGTGGGCATCGCGAACCGCATCGCGAGCGCGATCCACGCCTCGCGCGCCGCGGGCCGCACTCCGGCGGCCGAAGCGCCGCGCAGCTGGAACTTCGAAGTGACGCCCGACCCGCGCGACGTGGAAGCGGTCCGCGCGGGGCTGCGCGTGACGTTCTGAGCGGGCGGGCGGTGCGCATGCGCCCGTCGAGCGCTCGCCGCGCCGCGTGGCTGCGGCTGGGAATGGTGCTCACGCTCGCGCTGTGCGCCTCGTTCGCAGGCGCGGCCGAGACCGGCGCGCGCTGGGCGGCCGCGGATTCCACCGCGCTCGCGGGCGCCGACGGCGCCGCGGTCGAACCCGCGGGACTCGCGGTGGACGCGTTCGGCACGCGCTGGGTGACCGACGCCGCGCGCCACCGGCTGCTGCGCTACGACGCCGCGGGCACGTTCCTGGGCGAAGCCGGTGCGCTGGGCAGCGACGTGACGCAGTTCCGCCGCCCGGGTGCGATCGCGCCGTTCGGCGCCACCGCCATGGCGGTGCTCGATCGTGAGAACCGCCGCGTGCTGGGCTACGACTCGCGCGGACGCAACCCGCGCGTGCTCGTGGATCTCGCCGCGAGTGCGCTCGAGCAGGAGCTGGGGCGCATCGAGCCGGTCGGGCTGGCGTGCGACGCCGGCGGCGCGCTGCTGGTGGCCGACGCCGACCGCGACCGGCTGCTGGTGTTCGACTTCGCGGGCGCGTTCCAGCGCGCGATCGGTGGCTACGGCGGCGGCGCGGGCACGTTCCGCCACCTCGTGGCGGTGGCCGCGGGCGCACGCGGCGAGTGCTGGACCCTCGAGTGGCTCGCGGGCGGCAAGGTGAAGGGCAAGGGCGGGGCGCCCGACAGCGTGCGCGCGGCGCACCTGCGGCTGCAGCACCTCGACGCCGCCGGCGCGTCGCTGGGCAGTCAGGAGTGGGAAGCGCCCGCGTCGTCGCAGTGGTCGCTCGCGGTGTCGCCCGCGGGCGTCGTGGCGGTGGCCGGTGCGGGCCGGCTGTGGTGCCGGGCGAGCGCGAGTGGCGACGAGCGGGTGCGCACGTGCGCGCTGGCGAGCGCGGCGCCGGCGGCCGTCGCGTTCACGCCGGACGCCGGGCTGCTGGTGGCGACGCCGGGGCAGCTGCGCCGGTACGCGCCGGGGTGGGACGGCTGGTGCGAGTTCCAGTCCCCGTCTCGCTGATCGCGCGCGCCGCCGCGGCGCTCGCACTGGGCATCGCCTCGTTCGCACACGCCGCACCGGTGCGTGACCCGGCGTGCGGCGTGACGCCGTTCGTGATCGGCGAGGGCGCGCGGCGGTTCCGGCTGCCGCACGAGTTCGTGCGCGCGGGCAGCGACTCGGTGTGGACGCGCGCCCGCGTGCTGGTGCGCGGCAGCGACTACCTGCTCGACCCGCTGCGCGCCGACCTGCGCGTGCTCGCGCCGCTGGCGTCGGGCGAAACGCTGTGGGTGGCGAGCTGCTGGCTGGTGGCGCCGCCGCCGCTGCAGTACGCGCGGCAGGTGTACGTGGCCGCGCCGCCGCCGGGCAGCGCCGCCGCGTCCGACTCGAGCCGCGGCGCGACGCAGCGCCCCGCGACGGGCCGCGACCTCGCGAGCGCGCCCACCGGTGCGGCGCTGGCCGTGACCGGCAACAAGACGGTCGCCGTGGAGTTCGGCTCGTCGCAGGACGCGGCGCTGCGCCAGTCGCTCGACCTGGCGGTGAGCGGCACGCTGGCGCCGGGCGTGGAGCTGACCGGCGTGCTGACCGATCGCAACCTGCCGCTGTCGGCCGAAGGCAGCACCACCGACCTGCAGTCGCTCGACCGCGTGCTGATCGAGCTCAAGGCGCCGCACGCGAGCGCGGCGCTGGGCGACGTGCCGCTGCAGCTGGCGAACGGCGAGTTCGGCCGCCTCGACCGGCGCGTGCAGGGCGTGCGCGGGGCGTGGGCGCAGGGCGGGTTCACCGGCACGCTGGCGGCGGCGAGCGCGCAGGGCGAGTTCCGGCGCATGCAGTTCGCGGGCGCCGACGGCCTGCAGGGTCCGTACACGCTGACCGACCGCGACGGCGGCACCGGCATCACGATCGTGGCGGGCAGCGAGGTGGTGACGCTCGACGGCCAGAAGCTGGTGCGCGGCGAAGGCGCCGACTACGTGCTCGACTACGAGCGTGCGCGGCTCACGTTCTCGAACCGCCGCCCGATCACGTCGGCGTCGCGCATCACCGTGGAATACCAGTACGCGCTCACGCGCTACCGCCGCAATCTCGCGGCCGCCGCCGCCGGCTGGGCGAAGGGCGCGTTCGCGCTGTCGGTGACCGCGCTCACCGAAGGCGACGACCGCGGGCGTCCGCTCGACGTGACGTTCGACGCGGCAGACCGCGCGGCGCTGGCCGCCGCGGGCGACGATCCCGCTCTCGCCGTGGGGCCGGGCGTGGTGGCGGGCGTGGGCGACTACGACAGCGTGCGCGTGGCGGGCGACACGCTTGCCTACGCGTACGCGGGCCCGGACTCGGGCGCGTTCAGCGTGCGCTTCGTGCGCGTGGGCGCGGGACTCGGCGACTACGCCGACTCGAGCCTCGTGGCGGGCCGCACCACGTACCGCTGGGTGGGTGCGGGCCGCGGCGCGTTCGCGATCGGCCGCGCGTTGCCGCTGCCCGAGCGCCGCCAGCTGGTCGCGCTCGGCGCGAGCGCCACGCGCGGCGCGCTGCGCGTGGAAGGCGAGGGCGCGCTGTCGCGGCTCGACCGCAACACGGCGTCGGCGCGTGACGACGGCGACGACGTAGGCGGCGCGGGACGCTTCGCGCTGTCGCTGGAGGGCGCCGCGCCAGGCCTGCCGGGCCGCGCGGGCGTGCGGCTGGGCGCGCGCACGGTCGAGCGGCGCTTCTCGGCGTTCTCGACGCTGGAGCGCCCGTTCGCCGAAGAAGACTGGGGCCTGCCGCTCGGCGCCGACCTCGAGCACCAGCGCCGCGGCGAAGCGTCCGCGTGGTGGCGCCCGGGCGAGCGGCTCGAGTGGCGCAGCGAGTGGGCGCGGCTCACCACCGACTCGGGCTTCGAGGGCACGCGCACGCTGAGCGAATGGGCGAGCGACCGTGGTGCGTCGCTGCGCGCGTCGTGGCTGGCGTCGGACGGTCGGCTCGAAGGCCGGCGCTTCGCCGACGGCGGGCGGCGGCGTGCGCGCGCGGAACTGAAGCGCACGTTCGCACGGCTCACGCCGTCGCTGCGCGCCGAACGCGACGTGCGGCGCACGCCGTCGGACCTGGCGGCGCTGCGCGACGTGGGCGAGGAGTGGGCGGCCGAACTCGCGCAGGGCAGCGCCGACCGCTGGCACTGGAACACGGGCGTGGGCGCGCGCCGCGACTGGCACGAGGAGGGCGTGACGCGCGAGACGCGCGCGCGGTTCGTGCGCGCCGGGGGCGAGACGCCCGCGGGCGGGCCGTTCGTGGCGGCGGCGCAACTGCAGCGGCGCACGACGCGCGACGTGGCGAGCGGCGCGCGCGCGAACGCCGATCTTGCGAGCGTGCGCCTGCGCGGCGAACGCGCGCCGTGGGGACTGTCGGGCGAGGCGAACGTCGAGATCACGGGCGAAGCCGAGAATCGCCGCGTGCGCGCGCTGGTGTTCGTGGGGCCGGGCCGCGGCGCCTACGACGCGTTCGGCAACTTCACCGGCACGGGCGCGTACGACGTGGTGCTCACGGTGAGTCCCGAGCTCGAACGCTTCGCGCGCGTCGCGACCAGCGTGCGCGCGGGCTGGCGGTTCGGCAGCTCCGACGCGTGGCGCGGTTCGCGCGTGGAGTTCGCGCTCGAGGACGAGGCACGCCGCCGCGGCGCGCTGCGCCCGGCCGACGTGCTGCTGTCCACCGGGCTCGCGCTGGTGGACCCGGCGCTCGCGCGCGGCACGATCGCGCAGCGGCTCGAGACCGAGCTCGCGCCGGGCTCACGCCACGCCGCGTTCCGCCTGCGCGCCGAACGCCGCGTGACGGCCGACCGCACGTACGAGAACTTCGCGCAGACGACCGACCAGCGCACGGGCTCGATCCGCTGGCGCACGCGCGCCGGCGCCACCGCGGTGCTCGAGAGCGAGGCGCGCGTGCAGTGGCAGCGCGCGACGCAGGCGTTCGCCGCGGGCGGCGCGTTCGCGAACGCCGTGGTGGACGAGGTCGCGCAGTCGCAGCTGGTCTGGCAGCCGGGCACGCGCGTGCGCGCCGCCGCGACGGTCGAGGCGACGTGGTCGCGGCCGCTGTCGCAGGAGCGCTTCACGCGCACGCTGCGGCTGGGCCCGGACCTGGCGTGGACGCTGGGCACGCGCGGGCGGTTCGAAGCGCAGGTGCGCCGCGCGTTCGTATCGGGTCCGCCGGCGGTGAGCCTGCTGCCGAGCGCCGACCCGGCGGGGGCGGCGCGCTGGGACGTGAACTCGCGCCTCGACCTGAAGCTGCACGAGACCACCACGTTCGGGATTTCGGCGGGGGTGAAGGAGCGCCCGGGCCACCGCACGCTCACGACCGGGCGGGCCGAACTGAGGGCGTTTTTTTGATGCGTACGGCTCGCTCCCTCCGGTCGCGGGGTCGGATGACCCACTCGCGTGTCGCACGAAGCGGCGCGGGTAAACGCTTGGCGTTCGGGCTGCTGGCGGTTGCGCTGTTCGCGGGTGTGCCGGCGGTCGCCGCGGCGGCCGAGGTGGCGCTGCGTGGCTGGCCGGGCGCCGCCCGCCGGGCCGAGGTCTCTCTGGCGCCGGCGCTGCGGGCCGAGGGCGACTCCACGGCGCTGGCGCGCGCGCTCGGCGAACTGGTCGGCGCGCTGCAGGCCGACGGCTGGCTCGACGCGCGCGCCGGCGGCGAATGGCGCACGGCGACCCCGCCCACGCTCGCGGTCACGGTCGAGCCCGGACTGCGCCGCACGTGGGGCTCGCTCGCGCTCGACGTGCCGGCGGCGGACACGGCGGCGATCGCCGCGGCGCTCGACTGGCGCAGCGGTGCGCCGGCGGTGCCGGCGGTGCTCACGCGGGCGATCGAGCGCGCGGTCACGCAGGCCGAGCGCGACGGTCATGCGTGGGCGAGCCTGGGCGTGAGCGCGTGGTCGGAGGATTCGCTCGGGCGCGTGGCCGTGCGGCTCACCGGCGCACGCGGTCCGCGCGTGACGGTGACGGACGTGCGTCTCGACGGACTGCGCGTGACGCGGCCCGAAGTTGCCGAGCGCGCGCTCGGGCGCGTGCGCGGCGCGCCGTACGATCCGGCGAGCGCGGCGCTCGGCACGCAGCGGCTGGTGCAGCTGGGCGTGTTCCGCCGCGTGGAGTTCCGCGGTCTCGCGGGCGGCGGCGCCTCGGATCGCGGCGTGCTGCGCTGGGACGTGGAGGAGCCGCGCTTCAACCAGTTCGAGGGCGCGGTCGGCGTTCAGGGTGACGCCGGCGTCGCGGGACTCGCGCGCGTCGAGCTGGGCAACCTGCTCGGCACCGCGCGTGCGGTGGCGTTGTCGTGGCAGTCGCGCGGCAAGGGGCTCGCGGATTTCTCGGCACGCTACACCGAGCCCATGTTGCTCGGGCGTGCGCTGCGGCTCACGGCCGACCTGCGCCAGCAGGTGCAGGACACGGTATGGACGAGGTTCCGCTATGGTGCGCGCCTGGGCGCCGCACTCGGCGAGCGCCAGCGGGTCGAAGCGGGCTTCGGTGAGGAACGCGTGGCGCAGTCGCGTGGCACGGTGCAGTCGGTGGACCAGCAGGAGACGAGCTTCGCGCTCGAACGCGACGGGCGCGACGACGCGCTCGAACCGCGGCGCGGCGGACGGCTGCGCGTGACCGCCACGCAGTCGTTCAAGCGCGAAAAGCTGCGCGCGTCGGCCGCGGCCGCCGCGGGCGCCACGCGCAGCGCGCGGCTGTCGGGCGCCGAAGCCGTGCTCGAATGGCACCGGCCGCTCACGCGCCGCTCCGGCCTGGGACTCGACGCGACGTTCGCGGGACGCTTCACCACGCAGGACGTGCTCGCCGACTGGGAGCGCTTCACGCTCGGCGGCGCGGCCACGCTGCGCGGTCACGACGAAGAGGCGTACCGCCCCGACCGCTACGCGCTCACGCGCCTCGAGTGGCGCTGGTTCCTCGGCGGCGCGGGGGAACGGCTGGCGTTGTTCTGGGATCACGCCGACATGCGCACACGCGAAGCGGGGGCGGCCGAGGGCGACGCCGCGCGCACGCGTCGCGACGCGGCGGACGGCGTCGGCTTCGGCATGCGCCTGCCCGCGGCGGGCGGGCACGTCGAACTCGACTACGGGCTCGCGCCCGGCGCCGGCGTGCTCGATGGCAAGCTGCACCTGCGGCTGGTGACGGCGTTCTGATGTCGCTCGAGGCCCGGGTCCGCGCCGCGCTCCAGCCCGGCGGAGCGCTCGCGCGCTTCTGGCCGCTCTACGAGGAGCGCCACGCGCAGGTCGAGCTGGCGCGCGACGTGGCGCGTGCGGTCGAGCGCGGCGGCATCCTCATGGCCGAGGCGCCGACGGGCGTCGGCAAGTCGGTCGCCTACCTGCTGCCTGCGGTGCTGCACGCCGCCGAGACGGACCAGCGCGTGGTGGTGGCGACGGCGACCAAGTCGCTCCAGGACCAGCTGTTCGAGCGCGACCTTCCGGCGGTGCTCGAAGCGCTGGGCGTGTCGGTCCCGATCGCGCGGTTGAAGGGCAAGGCGAACTACCTCTGCACGCGCCTGCTCGACCTGGCCGAGGCGCACGGCGACGAGGAGACCGAGGCGCTCGACGCGCTGCGCCAGTGGGCGGCCGGCGACGCGCAGGGCGATCTCGACCGCTTCGACGCGCCCGACGCCGAAGCGTGGCGGCGCGTGCGGCCGCGCGTGGCGGCGGACCCGCAGAACTGTTCGGGCGCGCTCTGCCGCCGCGGGCGCGAGTGCTTCTGGGCGCGGGCGCGCCGGGCCGCGGGCGAGGCCCGCATCACGATCGTCAATCACGCGCTGCTCGCGCGCGCGGCCGAGATCGAAGGGCTGCTGCCGGAGTACGACGTGCTCGTGGTGGACGAGGCGCACCGGCTCGAGGGCGTGCTGCTCTCGCAGCTCGAGCGCACGGTGTCGCGCCACCGGCTCGACGACCTGCTGCGCCAGACCGGCCAGCTCAAGGGCGCGCGGCGCGGCAGCGGCCTGCTCGCGCGCATCCGTTCGACCGCGCTGCCGCTGCTGCTCGCCGATTCGACGCGCGAGCGCATCGTGGCCGATCTCGACCGCCTCTCGAAGCGCGCCGACGAGGCGCGCGACGACATCGAGGCGCTGTTCCGGCAGGTCGCGGGCGGCGCGGGCGAGGCGCCGTCGCGCGACGACGGGCGCGGTCCGCGCGCGGCGTCGCCGTACGGCAGCCGGCGGCGGTTCCGTTCGCAGCAGGAACTGCTCGGCCGCGAGCTGCAGCCGCTGCAGGTGGTGCTCGAGCACTGCGACGTGTTCGCCGACGCCATGCGCCGCGCTTCGGGTGCGGTGCTCGCCGCCGAGGCCGGCACGCCGGGCGAGGAACTGGCCGCCGAGCTCGACCTCGTGGCCGCGCGCTGGACGCAGGTGCGCGACGACCTGCTCACGCTGACCGAAGCGGTGGACCCGGACTGGGTCTACTGGAAGTCGCAGGCGCCGAACGCGAAGGTGGCCGAGTTGCGCGGTTCGCCGGTCATGATCGGGGCGTTCGCGCGGCAGTACCTGCTCGCGCGCGCCCGCACCGCGGTGCTCACGTCGGCGACGCTGTCGAGCGCGGGCGACTTCGCGTGGGCCGCCGAGCGGCTGGGGCTGGCGCAGGACGGCGTGACCACGTGCGAGGTGGCGAGCTACGCGTCGCCGTTCCCGCTGCACGAGCAGATGCGCGCGTACGTGTACGACGGCGGCGCCGACGAGGCGGCCGCGGTCGCCGACGTGGTGGCCGAACTCGCGAAGGCGGCCGAGCGCAACGCGCTCGTGCTGTTCACGTCGCACGAGCGGTTGCGGCGCGCGCGCACGCGGCTCGCCGCGTCGTTGCCTGCCGGGCGGCTGCTGCTGGCGCAGGACGTGGACGGCCCGGCGGGGATCCTCGTCGAGCGCTTCCGCGCGGCGCGGGGCGCGGTCTTGCTCGGGGTGCAAAGCCTGTGGGAAGGTGTCGACTTCCCGGGAGAGACGCTCGAGATGCTCGTGGTCGCCAAGCTCCCGTTCTCCGTTCCCGACGACCCGATCGTCGAAGCGCGAGGCGAACGTTTGCGCGAGCGCGGGCAGGATCCCTTCCGAGCCGACGCCGTGCCCGAAGCGGTGGTGCGCTTCCGGCAGGGAGTGGGCCGGTTGATCCGGCGTTCGGACGACCGCGGCGTGCTCGTGGTGTGCGACACACGGCTCGCTTCGGCCTCGTACCGCAGGCCGTTCCGCGCGTCGCTGCCGGTCGAACCCGAACTGTGGCGTGATGCGCGCGCGCTCGCCGACGACGCCGCGCGCTTCCTGACCGAACGTGACGAAGCGGCACGGGAGGACGTGTGATCCGGCTGGGTGAAACGAGGCTCGCCCTCGACGACGTGATGCTGGTGGCGCGCGGTGAAGCGCGGATCGAGATCGCGGCCGACGCGCTGGCGCGCATGCGCGCCAGCCGGGCCGTGGTGGACCGCGCCGTGAGCGAAGGGCGCGTCGTGTACGGGGTCACCACGGGATTCGGCGAACTGAAGGACCGCCGCATTCCGCCCGAGGACACGCGCCAGCTGCAGCTCAACCTGCTGCGTTCGCACAGCGCGGGCGTGGGCCCGGCGGCGACGCGCGAAGTCGTGCGCGCCATGCTGCTGCTGCGCGCGAATTCGCTCGCGCAGGGCCGCTCGGGCGTGCGCCCCGAGATCGTCGAGTTCCTGCTCGCGATGCTGGACCGCCAGGTGACCCCGATCGTGCCGCTGCAGGGCTCGGTCGGCGCGTCGGGCGACCTCGCGCCGCTGGCGCACCTCGCGTGCGTCATGGTGGGCGAGGGCGAGGCGTGGCTGGGCGACCAGCGCATGCCGGCCGGGCTGGCGCTGCGCGGGGCCGGGCTGCAGCCGATGTCGCTCGAAGCCAAGGAAGGACTCGCGCTCATCAACGGCACGCAGTTCTCCACCGCGCTCGCCGCGCTGGCGTGCGCCGATGCGCAGACGCTGTGGGAGGCCGCCATGGCCGCCGCGGCGCTGACCACCGAAGTGCTCATGGGCAGCTTCACGCCCGCGCGCGAGGACGTGCAGTCGCTGCGGCCGTACCGCGGCGCGCTCGAGGCCGCGCGGCGGCTGCGCGCGTACAGCGAGGGCAGCCAGATCGTCGCGAGCCACGCGAACTGCGGCCGCGTGCAGGACGCCTACAGCCTGCGCTGCGTGCCCAACGTGATGGGCGCGTCGTGGGACGCGATCGTGCACGTGGAGTCGCAGCTCGAGATCGAACTGAACTCGGTGAACGACAACCCGCTCGTGTTCGCCGACGGCGAAGAGACCATTTCGGCGGGCCTGTTCCACGCGCAGCCGGTCGCGCTCGCGGCGGACTACCTCAAGATCGCGGTCGCCGAGATCGCGTCGCTGTCGGAGCGCCGCGTGGACCGGCTCATCGATCCGCGCGTGTCCGAACTGCCCGCGTGCCTCGCCGCGAACCCCGGGCTCGAGTCGGGCTACATGATGGCGCAGTACACCGCCGCGTCGCTCGTGTCGGAGAACAAGTCGCTCGCGCACCCGGCGAGCGTGGATTCGATCCCGACGGGCGCCGGCATCGAGGACCACGTGAGCATGGCGCCGATCGCCGGCCGCCACGCGCGCCGCATCGTCGAGAACGCCTCGAACGTGGTCGCGCTCGAACTGCTGTGCGCGTGCCGCGCGCTCGAGTTCCGCCGGCCGCTCAAGGCCGGCGCGGGCAGCGAAATGCTGTACGGGCAGGTGCGCCGCGTCGTCGGCGCGCCCGAAGGTGATCGCCCGATCGCCGGTCCGTGCGAGGCGCTCGCGAAGTGGGTGCTGTCGGCCGCGCCGCTCAAGCTGGCCGAGGAGGTGCTGGAGTCGTGACCACCGCCACCGCTGCACGCGTCGTGCGCGCCCCGCGCGGCACCACGCTCAGCTGCAAGGGCTGGGTGCAGGAAGCCGCGCTGCGCATGCTCATGAACAACCTCGATCCCGACGTGGCCGAGCGCCCGGCGGATCTCGTGGTGTACGGCGGCACGGGCAAGGCCGCGCGCAACTGGGAAGCGTTCGACCGGATCGTGGCCGCGCTGCGCGCGCTCGAGTCCGACGAGACGCTGCTCGTGCAGTCGGGCAAGCCGGTCGGTGTGTTCCGGACGCACGCCGACGCGCCGCGCGTGCTGATCGCGAATTCGAACCTCGTGCCCAAGTGGGGCACGTGGGAACACTTCCGCGACCTCGAGGCGAAGGGCCTCATGATGTACGGCCAGATGACCGCGGGCTCGTGGATCTACATCGGCTCGCAGGGCATCGTGCAGGGCACGTTCGAGACGTTCGCCGAGTGCGCGCACCAGCACTTCGGCGGCACGCTCGCCGGCCGGCTCGTGCTGACCGCGGGACTGGGCGGCATGGGCGGCGCGCAGCCGCTGGCCGCGACCATGAACGGCGCCGTGTGCCTGGGCATCGAGGTGGACCCGTGGCGGGCGCAGCGCCGCATCGAGACCGGCTACTGCGACAAGCTCACGCACTCGCTCGACGAGGCGCTCGCGTGGTGCCGCGAAGCGATGGCCGCGAAGCAGCCGCTCAGCGTGGCGCTCGTGGGCAACGCCGCCGAGATCATTCCGCAGCTCGTCGAGCGCGGCGTGGTGCCCGACGTGGCCACCGACCAGACCTCCGCGCACGACCCGCTCACCGGTTACGTGCCCGCCGGGCACTTGCTGGAGCAGGCCGCGGCGCTGCGGGCGGCGAATCCCGACGAGATGGTGCGCCTCGCGCGTGCGAGCATGGCCGTGCACGTGCGCGCGCTGCTCGCGATGAAGGCCCGGGGCACCGTGCTGTTCGACTACGGCAACAACCTGCGCGGCGAAGCCGTGAAGGGCGGCGTCCCCGAGGCGGAAGCGTTCTCGTACCCGGGCTTCGTGCCTGCGTACATCCGCCCGCTGTTCTGCGTGGGCAAGGGCCCGTTCCGCTGGGCCGCGCTGTCGGGCGACCCCGACGACATCCGCGTCACCGACGAAGCCGCGCTCGCCGAGTTCCCCGACGACGCGCGGCTCGCGCGCTGGATTCCGCTCGCGCGCAAGCACATTCACTTCCAGGGCCTGCCCGCGCGCATCTGCTGGCTGGGCTACGGCGAGCGGCACCGCCTGGGGTTGCGCTTCAACGCGCTCGTGCGCGAAGGCAAGCTCAAGGCGCCAATTGTGATCGGGCGCGACCACCTCGACACCGGCTCGGTCGCCTCGCCCTACCGCGAGACCGAGGCCATGCGCGACGGCTCCGACGCGGTCGCCGACTGGCCGCTGCTCAACGCCATGCTCAACGTGGCGAGCGGCGCGTCGTGGGTGAGCCTGCACCACGGCGGCGGCGTCGGCATCGGCAACTCGATCCACTCCGGGCAGGTGATCGTCTGCGACGGCAGCGCCGAAGCCGACGCGCGCATCCGCCGCGTGCTCACGAACGACCCGGGCACGGGCGTCATGCGCCACGCCGACGCCGGCTACGCCGAAGCGATCGCGCACGCGAAGCAGACGGGCATGAACCTGCCGGGCGTGACGTCATGACCTATTGGGCCGCGAACGACCCCTCGAGCAAGCCCGTCGCCGGGCGCAGCGCCTACCTGATCCTGCACAACACGTCGGAAGTGGTGACGCCTGATGCCGAAGGGCGGACCGTGCTGCGCTATCCGAAGGGCGCGATCGTGTTCCGCGACGGCCGCGTGCTGGAGGTGGGCTCGGCGGTCGAACTGACGCGGCGCCACCCGGACGCACGGCCGCTCAACGCGAACGGCAAGCTGGTCACGCCGGGGCTCGTGGACTGCCACACGCACATGATCTTCGGCGGCAACCGCGCCGCCGAGTTCCAGATGAAGCTGGCGGGCCGGCCGTACGCCGAGATCGCCAAGGCCGGCGGCGGCATCCGTTCGACCGTCGCCGCGACGTCGGCGGTGAAGGACGAGGTGCTCGAAAAGGTGCTCGCGAACCGGCTCGAACGCTGGCGCGCGAACGGCTGCACCACGGTCGAGGTGAAGAGCGGCTACGGTCTCAAGCCCTCGCGCGAACTGCGGCTGCTCGAGCTCATGGGCGGCGCCGCCATTCGCGTGCCCGTGCGCGTGCACCGCACCGCGCTGCTGCTGCACGCGCTGCCCGAGGAATACGACGGCCGCCGCGCCGAGTACGTGGAGGAAGTGCGCACGAACCTGCTCGGCGAGATCCACCGCCGCGGCATGGCCGGTGCGATCGACGTGTTCTGCGACCCGGTCGCGTTCACGGTCGAGGAATGCCGCGCCGTGCTCCAGCGCGCCGTGGAACTGGGCTTCCCGGTCAAGCTGCACGCCGAGCAGATGGAGCGCTTCGGCGGCGCGAAGCTGGCCGCCGAACTCGGCGCCCGCAGCGCCGACCACCTCGAGAGCGCGGTGGAGGAGGACTGGAAGTCGCTCGGCGACGCCGGCACCGTGGGCGTGCTGCTGCCCGCCGCCGCACTCACGCTGCGCCAGCGCCTGCCCGAGGCCGCCATGATCCGCGCGAGCGGCGCACGCTGCGCGATCGCCACCGACTTCAATCCCGGCACCGCGCCCGCGCAGAGCCTCATGGAATGCGCCGCGCTCGCCGCCCGCCTGTGCGGCTTCACCGCGGAAGAAGTGCTGCTCGCCGTGACGTGGAACGCCGCCAAGGCGCTCGGCGCCGAAGCCGAAGTCGGCCACCTCACGCCCGGCGCGTGGGGCGACGCCGTGCAGTGGGAATGCGAGTCGCTCGAGGAACTGCCGTACTGGATGCCCGCCGTCCGCCCCGACACCGTGTTCATGCGCGGCGCCGACCTGGCCCTGCCGTCGGTCGAGCGCAGGGTGTGGCCGTAGGGGACTGACCCGGCGGTCCACCGATCGCCTCGCGAGCATCGCCACAGCCCGCACCGGTTCGCCGGCGCGGGCCGCTGCACGACCGGCCCCGCATCCAAGACCGCCTCGCGCCCGATTTCGCCGCTCCAGTCGCGGCCGGAGCGCAGGTCGGGTTCTTACCGGCGTCGCGCCCGACCGCGAGGTGGTCTTGAAGCCCGCTCAGGCGGCCGGGCTCGTGCCCAGTTCGATCTTCCCTCCCCCTCGTCGCGCCCGGAGTTCGCGAACGGCGTGACTGATGCGTGCTTCGTCGCCGGCATCGGCCAGGCTCGCGGTGAGCGCCACCCCGAGCCGCGCTTCGTCGAGATCGAAGCCGAGCGTGGCGAGCGCACGCAGGAGCAACCCGTCGCGAGCCTTCCGTTCGAGTGCGGCGAGGCGGGCCGCTTCGCGCTGCTTCGCCGCTTCGGCTCGGGCACGGTCCCGTCGCGCCAGCTCGATGGCGGTCTTCATCTGCTTCTCACCCAGCACGCGTTCGGCCTCGAACTGGTTGTGGGCGCGGCAGAGCACCCGCACGTTCTCGACCGTCGTCGTGCCGCCCTTCGCCAGCGGCACGTGGTGGTCGAACTCGAGCCAGCGCGTCTCCGCGCAGCGGTGACCGTCCTCGCTCACGAACGAGCAGCATCCGCCGTCGCGCTTCCACACCTCGCGCCGGATCGCCATCGGGATGTGGCGGCCCTTGCCGACGCGCTCGGCGGCGGCTTCGTCCTTGCCCGCGCCGAGCTTCTTGTCGAGCAGCTTTTCGCCGAGCAGCACGATCGCCCTCGCGTAGACCGCGCCGACGTCGCGTGACCACTCCTCGCGGGCGAGCAGGTCCTGCACCCGGCGCAACGCGTCATGCTCGTCCTGCGAGAGCGTCAGTCGCACTTCGTACGTGCCGGGCGCGCCGGGCGTGATCGTGCCACGAGTGCGCGGCACGGGCGGCGCCGGCGGCGCCGGAGGCGCCATGTCGAAGCAGGGCGCGGAATGCCCAATGATTTCAGGATGCCCCGGGGCATCCTCGGTCGGCGTATCCCGATTCGGCACCGTCCCGGGGGCGCCCGGGAGTGCCGGGGCGGGCGCCGGCGGCTTCCGCGCGGCGAGCATCCCGTTGATCTCGTCGCGCGAACGATGCGCCGACCAGTCGAGCAGCTCGTCCGCGTTCGCTTCGGTGAGGTGCGGAGCCAGCACGAGCAACGCGCCGAGCGACAGCCGGCCCTCGGCGAGGTCCGTCAGCAGTCGCGCATGCTTCACGCAGGCGCGCGCCGCCTGCAGGCGCTTGGCCGCGCGATCGGGCGACATCCTGAGGTGCCCGATGCAGTAGCTCTTCATGCACGAGTACCCGGCCGCTCGATAGTCGCGACGCAGGTCGAGCAGTGCGATGAGCGCGAGCCCCTCGGAGAGCAGCGCGCCTTCCTCGCGATGGACGGCGTCGAGACGGGCTCGGGCTTCGTGGGCACTCAGGTGGTTCGGCAGGTGTGCGTGAATCACGACGACTCCGCGCCGGGGGCGGGTCCGCGGTCCTTGTACCACGCCCTTTCGCGAGCGCCGTGCGTGCGCCCACGCACGCGATCGCCCCGCGCGGCGGCAACTCGCGAGCGCTCGCCCGCGATCGCCCGAGCGGCGCCGGCCTCGCGCGAATCACCTTGTGTTCCGCGGCCGCCGCGGGTGTCGCGAAGATCCTTCGCGCGAACCCGTCAAGCACTTTCGCGCGTCCGCCGTCGCTCGGTTAGCATGCCGGGCGTTCACGCTGCAGTACTCACCGAGATCCACATGTACTCTTCCGGAGTGTGTCGCCATGGCTCGCATCGTCGAATGCGTCCCGAACTTTTCCGAAGGCCGTCGTCGTGAGGTGGTGGACCAGATCCTGAGCGCGATCGCCGCGGTGCCGGGCGTCACGCTGCTCGATTCGGAGATGGATCCCGATCACAACCGCTCCGTGGTGACGTTCGCGGGCGAGCCCGAGCCGGTCATGGAGGCGGCGTTCCGCGCGGTGCAGTGCGCGTCCACGCTCATCGACCTGAACCACCACTCCGGCCAGCACCCGCGCATGGGCGCGACCGACGTGGTGCCGTTCGTGCCGGTCGAGAACGTCACGCTCGACGACTGCGCCGAGATGGCCCGCGTCGTGGCGAAGCGCATCGGCGAGGAACTCGCGATCCCGACGTTCCTCTACGAGTCCGCGGCCACCACGCCTGCCCGCACCAGCCTCGCCGACGTACGGCGCGGCGAGTTCGAAGGGCTGCGTGAGGCGATCGGCAAGGACCCGGCGCGCAAGCCGGACTTCGGGCCCGAGAAGATCCACGCCACCGCCGGCGCCACGGCCGTTGGGGCGCGGCGGTTCCTGGTGGCGTTCAACGCAAACCTCAACACCGCCGACGTGCGCATCGCCAAGGCGGTGGCGGCGTCCATCCGCGAGCAGAGCGGCGGGCTCAAGAACGTGCGCGCGCTGGGCTTCTCGATCGAAGGCGGGCGCCGGGCGCAGATCAGCATGAACCTCGTGAACGTCGAGGCGACGCCGATTCACCGCGTGCTCGCGCTCGTGCGCGCCGAGGCGGCGCGGCACGGCGCGGCGATCTCGGGCTGCGAGGTGGTCGGGTTGGTGCCCGAGGCGGCCATGCTCGACGCGGCCGAGCACGCCATGCAGCTCGAGGGCTTCAAGCGCGACCAGGTGCTCGAGCTGCGGCTCAAGCAGCCGCCGCTCACCGAGGCGGTGCCGATCGCGACGTTCTTCGACCAGGTGGCCGGGCCGACGCCCACGCCGGGCGGCGGCACCGTGGCGGCGTTCGTGGGGTCGCTGGCCAGCTGCCTGGCGACCATGGTCGCCAACCTGACGATCGGGAAGAAGAAGTACGCCGAATCCGAGGGCGCCATGGCGGACCTCAAGCGCGAGGCGGCCGAACTGCGCCGGGACCTGCTGGCGCTCGGGCGGCGCGACTCCGAGGCGTTCGACGCCGTGCTCAAGGCCCGCAAGCTGCCGCAGGCCACCCCGGCCGAGCAGGCCGAGCGCGAAGCCGCCATGCGCGCGGCCGACCTGGGCGCCGCCCGGGTGCCGGTCGAGACGGCGCGGGCCTGCGCCCGGGTCGTGGCGCTGGCCGCGGTCGCTGCACGGAAGGGCAACGTCAATGCCGTCACCGACGGCGGCGTGGCGGGGCTGCTGGCGGAGGCCGCCGGGCAGGGGGCGATCCTCAATGTCGAAATCAACCTGAAGTCCATGCCGGACGGCGCCGATAAGCAAGCCGTGGCAGCGGACCTCGAGTCGGCGCGCACCGCCCTGCAGGCGGCCGCCGCGCAGTGCCGAGAGGCCGTGAGAGCAGCCATGAGCGCTTGATCAGGGACAGACCTTTGCCGGCGACAGAGGGCGAGCCGGGGAGAGCCAGCCAACTTGGAAAAGGCGATCGACATCAAGCGTCGGGCCCAGCGCTGCATCCAGAACGGCGATCTGGATGGCGCCCTCGCCGAATACGAGAAGCTCGTCGGTGGCGAGGAGTCCGACCCCTACAACTTCGTGCTGCTGGCCGACCTTCTCTACAAGAAGGGCGACCAGACCGGAGCCGCCGAGCGCTATCTCTCCGCCGTCGCCGCCTACGAGAAGTCGTCGCTGTTCAAGAACGCGATCGCGGTCTGCAAGAAGATGCTGCGGCTCTCGCTCTCGCCCGCGAAGGTGCTGCAGTCGCTCGCGAACCTGCACCTGCTCGACGGCCTCGCCGGCGAAGCGGCGCTGTACTACGTGCAGTACGCCGAGCACATGGTGCGCTCGAGCGCGCCGGTCGAAGCGGCCGAAGCGCTGCGCAAGGCGTTCGACGCCTGCCAGGACAACCTCAAGGTGCTCGAGCAGCTGTCCGAGTCGTGGCTGCTGGCCGGCGAGAACGCCCATGCCGCGTCCGTGATGCTCGAAGCCGCCGCGCACTACCGTTCGCGTGGGCAGGAGCCCGACGCCGTGCGCTGCACGTTGCGCGCGAGCCAGCTCGATTCGAGCGTGGTCGCGCCGGCCATGCCTGCGCCGGGCACCAGCGACGCTCCCACGACGGCGCATGCGGTGAGCGCGGCGCCGGAGATGGCAGCCTCGCCGTTCCTCGAGCCCACGCACACCCCGCGGCTGCCGTCGGTCATGGACATCGCGCCGCTGGCGGCCGAGGCGCCGCAGGCTTTCGTGGTCGAGCGTACGATTCACGCGGCGCCCGAGCGCGAGCCGAGCCTGCGCACCGACGTCGTCGAGGGTTTCGAGAGCGGCCGGCACGGCTTCGAGTTCACCACGCGTGAGCCCGAGCCCGCGCTGCCGTCCACGCCGGACGACTTCGCCGTCAGCGAGAGCGAAGCGGCCACCGCATGGTCCGAGGCGCCGGCCGAGCCGGTCGCCGCGGAAGCGGAAGAGTCCGACGCCGACACGGTGTACGAGATCGAGGAAGAGCCCGCGGTCGAGTCCGCGTCGGAGACGGTGTACGAGCTCGCGGCCGAAGAGGCCGAGCCCGCCGGCGTGTACGAGATCGTCGAGACCGAAACGCCCGCGCTGGCGGCCGAGGTGGCCGAAGCCGACGCGGTCGTGGCCGAGTCCGGGGACGTGCTGGTTCCGTCATCCCAGTCGGCGGTCGCGCCCGAAGAGGACGAAGCCGTCTACGAGATCGACGAGGACGCCGAAGTCGTCGAGCTCGAGACGCCGGCCAAGCCCGGCCTGGCGTTCGCCGTCGCGGGGTCCGAACCCGTGCACGCGCCGAGCCCGCTGGAGCACGTCGAGGCGCTGCTCACGCTGGCGCAGGACCAGTTCCGTTCGGGCGATCGCGAGCAGGCGACCGGCACGCTGACCGAAGCCGCGCGCGCCTACGAATCGCTCGGGCGCTACGACAGCGCGGCCACGATCTACCGCAGTCTCGGCCGGGGCGCGCAGGCCACGCCCGTGCTCATGGAGCAGTGGCTGGCGAACTGCGAGCGCCGCGGCGACGCGCACGAGGCCGCGCAGGTCGCGTGCGAGCTCGGCGACCGCGCGCTGAACGACGGCGACGAGCCCAACGCGCTGGCGTGGTTCCGGCGCGCGCTCACCTACGATTCGGCCAACGAAATGGCGCAGCGCCGCATCCAGCGCCTCGAAGGCGGCGAGACTTCGGCGCCCTCGGGAGCGGTGGCGGTGGCCACGGCCAGCGCGACGCCCGAACCCGCGGTGTCCGCGACGGCGACCCCCGAAGCGGGCGGGCGTGTCGAGGTGGCCGTCGGCCGGGCGGAGGCCGTGTCGTTCGACCTGGCCGGCCTGCTGGCGGAGTTCCAGAAGGGCGTGGCGGCGCAGCTGGAAGGAGATTCGCAGAGCCATTACGATCTGGGCATGACCTATCGCGAGATGGGCCTGCTCGATCAGGCCATCGAATCCTTCCGCGTCGCGCAGCAGGATGCTCGAATCGCTCCACGCGCCTTCGAAATGGCCGGGCGTTGCCTGGCCGACCAGGGACGGCATCACGAAGCGTGCGGTGACTACCGCCGCGCGCTCGCCGCGTTCGATCACACCGCCGGTGACGACGGTGAGATCCGCTGGCACCTCGCGCACTCGCTGACCGAGATCGGCGAGCACGAAGAGGCGCTGGGCGAGTACGAACGCGTCGAAGCCTCGCTTCCCGGTTACGAGGACGTCGCGGAGCGCATCACGGCACTGCGGCGCGTTCTGGGGCGATCGTGAGCGGCACGCGGCCCCCGCGGAGCGGGCGCCGTGTGGATCTCCACAGTCACACGTTCTTCAGCGACGGACAGCTGTCGCCCGAAGAACTCGTGGATCTCGCCGCGTCACGCCAGGTCGTCACGCTGGGCGTGACCGACCACGACACCGTCGAAGGCATCGCCCGCGCGCTGGCGGCGGGTGAGGGCCGCGTGCGGATCGTGCCCGGCATCGAGATCTCGTCGTCGCTCGACGGCCACGACCTGCACATCCTCGGCTACTTCATCGACTCGCAGAGCGAATCGCTGCTCGAGCGGCTCGCCGCGTTCCGCGACGAACGCCGGCAGCGCGCGCTCGCGATCATGGACCGCCTGCGTGCGCTCGGCGTGCCCGTGGACGAGCACGCGGTGTTCGCCGCGGCCGAGCCGGGTGTGGTGGGCCGTCCGCACGTCGCGCACGCGCTCGTGCGCGCGGGGCACGTGCCCAGCGTGGACGTGGCGTTCCAGCAGTACCTCGGCGCGCGCGGCACGGCGTTCGTGCCGCGGCCCGCGTTCCACTCCGAGGACGCCATCGCCTGCATCCGCGAAGCCGGCGGCGCGAGCGTGCTCGCCCATCCCGGCGCGCACCTGCCGGTGCACCTGGTCGAGCGCCTGAAGGACGCCGGGCTCGACGGCCTCGAAGTCTGGCACCCGGTGCACGGGGGCAACGCGGTGCGGCACTGGCGCGAGGTGGCGCAGCGGCTGCAGCTCGTGCCCAGCGGCGGTTCCGACTTCCACGGGACGCACCGTGGCGCGGGGCTCGGCGACATGCCGGTGCCCGAGCGCACGGTCGAGCAGCTGCAGGCGGCGTCGCGGCGTTGACGGCCCGGGAACGCGCCCTCTAGTCTGCGCGCGTCCCCGTTTCCACCCCGTCGGAGAGCGCCCGCCATCCTTCGCTCGATCTTCGTGTCACTCGCCGTACTCTCGCTGCTCGCGTGCGCACCGCTCGCGCCGGCAGCGTCCGCGTCCGAAGCGCCGGCCGTCGGCATCGCGGTCGAGACGCTGCCGCAGTGGTGGTCCGCGCCCGGCCGCGCCGGTTGGGCGCCCACCGCGCTCGAGTCGGGGGCGCTGCCGTGGAGCTTCGCCGGGCTCGCGGCGGGCGGCTGGCGGATCGATGACCCGTTCGCGCCTTCGGCCGCGCACTTCGGCGGGCTGTACGAAGCGCAGGCCCCGATCGCGTGGTACGACAGCGTCGCGATCGTGACCGGTGGCGATGCGGCGTGGACCGGCTTCGGCGCGGCGGTCGCGACCGCGCGCGGCATCCTGCGCACGCCGTCGAACCGGCAGCAGCGCGCGGTGTGGACGCTCGTCAACGGCGACGGCGGGCTCGAACGGCATTCGCTGCTGCTTTCGCGTGGCGACGAGCGGTCGTGGCTGCGCGCCGGGGCGACCGGCGGCAAGCGCAGCGGACTCGCCGACATGGGCCCGGGCGCCGACCACCTCTGGGGTGTCGAGGGCGGGACGCGCCGCGGCGCGCACACGTTCGACCTGCGATTCTCGCAGCGCGGCACGGGCGAAGGCCAGCTGGGTGGTTCGCAGACGTTCGAAGAGGGCGGCCGCGCGCGCAGCGGCGCGCTGGGCTGGGCGTGGAGCGGCGAAGGGCAGCGCGCGTCGCTGCGGCTGACGCGCGACGTGGAGCAGCGCACCTCGGACGCGCGGTCGGGTGGCGTGTTCGGCGAGCGCGACCTGTGGACCAACGGCGCCGAACTGGCGTTGGCGCAGGAGCGGGGCGAACGCGGCATCGAGGCGCGGCTGGCGTGGAGCGAGTCGCGTGCGGTGCGTACCGCCGAATGGCGGCGGTTGTTCGAGGCGTGGAACCACACCGAATGGCTGGCGCTGCGCGCGCATGCGCCGCTCGCGGGCGGTCGGCTCGAACTCGGAATCGGCGGCGGGCGCGATCGCGACCTGGCGTTGCGCGAGCAGCGCTGGCAGCTCGCGCCTTCGGCCGAGTGGACGCGCACGGGCTCGCTGCGCTGGCGCGCCTACGGCGAACGCGCGCTGCAGCCCGTGTGGCACTCGCTCGACCGGAACTTCTCGCCCGGTGCGTTCCTGCAGGACACGTGGATCGGCGGGCTCGAAGCGTCGGCCGGCGCGCCCGGGCGTTCGGCGCACGTGGGCGTCGCCGGCGGCCGCGTCGGCGGACGCGCGGTGCTCGGGCGCTACCCGATCTCCGACGTGTCGCAGCGGCTCGGCTGGGCGATGGACGAGCAGCCTTACGGCTTCGCGCTCGCGGAGGCGGTGGGCGAGTGGAGCGTGCGCGCCGTGTCGGCGGACGCGCGCGGTTACGTGCTGGCGCGCGACGAGAGCCGCACGCAGGCCAACGTGGATCCCGCGCTCGGCGGCGCCGCCGGACTGAACGCGCGATTCGCGCTGTTCACCGGGGATCTCAAGGTGCGCCTGCGCGCGGAGGCGGCCTGGGTCGGCGAGCGCTGGAGCGAAGGCGGCAGCATCACGTTCGACGACCGGCTGCTGCCCGGCTACGCCACGTTCGGCGCCGGGGCCACGCTGGGGATCGGCGATGCGACGGTGCTGCTGCGCTGGGACGGGCTCGAGAACACGCGGCACGACCTGTCCTGGCTCGACCCGGCGCGCTACCCGGAAGAGGTCCTCGCGCGCACCGCCGGCCGGCGGTTCCGCTTCGAGGTGAGCTGGCCGCTGATGAACTGAGTCCGGCCGTGCTCCGGCCAGCCCCCGGCCGGTTTCCCGTGCCGGTTCGCCGCCGCCCGGCGGCCCACCCGCCCCCGCGGGGCTTCGGCCCGTGCTCGACCTCACCCCGTCGGAACGCCGTGGCGCGCTCGTGCTGCTGGTGCTCGTGCTGCTCGGGAGCGCCTGGGACCTGACGCACCTGCGGCCGCAGCCGGCGCGCGATGCGCCCGCGGTGCCCTCCGGCGGTTCGGCGTCCGGCACGCCCGCCCCGGCGGTCCCGCCGCCGACTGCCGCCGCGGCCGCCCCGGCCGGTCCGCTCGACCTGAACCGGGCCGACGCCGGCCAGCTCGACGCACTTCCCGGCATCGGGCCCGTGCTGGCGGGGCGGATCGTCGCGCGTCGCCGGGAACTGGGCCGGTTCGCCTCGCCCGAGGACCTGCTGTCCGTGCGCGGGATCGGGCCGCGGCTGTTCGAGCGGCTCCGGCCGCTGGTCGGGTGCGACGTGGCGGGACGCACGGCGGCGCCGGACTCGCTGCAAGTCGCACGCTGAAGCCGGGTACCACCTTGCAGTTTTCGCTTCAGTCCACCGGATGCCCTTCCCGATAACCCGCCCGGGTCATGCCGTGCACGCACTTGCGCAGGCGCAGGCGCGGGCAGGTTGCACGGCACACCTGTTGCGGACGGGCCCGCGGCCCGCGCGCCACGTGCGCGCACCGCGCGCATGGACGCCTTGTTGCCCGGTCTCTCTCTCGGGATGGACACTTGGTCGAAGACATTGGACAGAAACTCCTCGAAGCGCAGCTGATCGACGCGAACGCCCTGCAGAAGGCGGCGCTCCAGCAGAAGACCGCTGGCGGCACCGTGACGGGCAATCTCGTCAAGATCGGCGCGCTGTCCGAAGAGGCGCTGCTCGACTTCCTGTCGAAGCACTACAACGTGCCGGCGATCGACCTCAAGGGGTTCGAGCCGGATCCCACGTTGACGCGCCTCATTCCCGGCGACGTGGCCAGCAAGTTCATGGCCCTGCCGGTGTCCAAGAGCGGCCGGCGGCTCGTCGTGGCCATGGCGAACCCGTCGAACATCTTCGCGATCGACGACATCAAGTTCATCACCGGCTACGAGGTCGAGCCGCACGTGGCCTCGGAAGCCGCCGTGAAGAAGGCGCTCGACCGCGCCTACGACTCGGCCGGCACCATGGCCGACGTCATGAAGAACATGGAGGAGGACCTCGACGTCGTCGACGAAGAGGAAACCTCCGCCGAGAACGACGGTCTCGGCCAGGTCAACGACGCGCCCATCGTCAAGCTCGTGAACTCGCTCATCGCGGACGCCGTGCGCAAGGGCGCATCGGACATCCACATCGAGCCCTACGAGAAGACGATGCGCGTGCGCTTCCGCATCGACGGCGCGCTGCAGGAGATGATGGCGCCGCCGTACAAGTTCAAGGCGGCGATCACGTCGCGCCTGAAGATCATGGCCGATCTCGACATCGCCGAACGCCGCGTCCCGCAGGACGGCCGCATCAAGATCAAGGTGCTGAACCGCACCATCGACCTGCGCGTGAACTCGCTGCCCACGATCTTCGGCGAGAAGATCGTCATGCGAATCCTCGACAAGGCGAACCTCAACATCGACCTCGAGAAGCTCGGGTTCGAACCGAAGTCCATGAAGGACTTCCTCTCGGCGATCCTCAACCCGTACGGCATGGTGCTCGTCACCGGCCCGACGGGATCGGGCAAGACCACCACGCTGTACTCGGCGCTCTCGCGCGTGAACACGCCCGAGGTGAACGTCATGACCGCCGAGGATCCCGTCGAGTACAACCTCGACGGCATCAACCAGGTGCTCGTGAACGACAGCGTCGGGCTCACGTTCGCCGCGGCGCTCAAGGCGTTCCTGCGGCAGGACCCGAACATCGTGATGGTCGGCGAAATCCGCGACATCGACACCGCCGGCATCGCCACGAAGGCCGCGCTCACGGGCCACCTCGTGCTCTCGACGCTGCACACGAACGACGCGCCGAGCGCGGTCGGACGACTGATCGACATGGGCATCGAGCCGTTCCTCGTGGCGTCGTCCGTGAACCTGATCCTCGCGCAGCGACTCGTGCGCAAGGTCTGCCTGTCGTGCCGCAAGCCCGTCGTGCTGACCGACGAGATCCTCGACGAACTGCAGCTCGACCCCAATGAAGCGGCGAGCGCGACGATCTTCGAGGGCGAGGGCTGCGTCGAGTGCAACAACACCGGCTACCGCGGCCGTGCCGGCGTCTACGAAGTCATGGCGATCACGCCGCAGCTGCGCGACCTGATCCTGCAGCGCGGGTCGGCGATCGAGATCAAGCGTCAGGCGATCGAGGGCGGAATGCTCACGCTGCGCCGCGACGCGTTGGAGAAGTTGAAGCGGGGGATCACCTCCGTCGAGGAAGTCCTGAAGGAAACCGCGGCGGACAAGCTTTAGCCGCGCGGCGGAACGCCCCACCCAAACGAGGACGACATGCCGGAACTCACTCTGCGGCAACTGCTCGAGGACATGGTCCAGCGCAAGGCGTCGGACCTGCACGTCACGGCCGGCGTGCCGCCGGAGCTGCGCATCGACGGCTCCGTCACGCCGACGGAGTACGAGATCCTCTCGCCCGAGAAGTGCGCGTCGCTCGCGTACAGCGTGCTCTCGGACGAGCAGCGCAAGCGCTTCGAGACCACCAAGGAGCTGGACTTCTCGTTCGGCGTGAAGGGGCTTTCCCGCTTCCGCGCGAACGTGTTCCTGCAGCGCGGCGTCGTGTCCATGGCGATCCGGCAGATTCCCTACGAGATCCTGCCCATGGAGAGCCTCGGGCTGCCCACGGTGGTGCGCGAGTTCACGAACCGCCAGAAGGGCCTGATCCTCGTCACGGGGCCGACGGGCAGCGGCAAGTCCACCACGCTGGCGGCGATGCTCGACAAGATCAACGCGACGCGTCAGAGCCACATCATGACGATCGAGGATCCGATCGAGTACATCCACCACCACAAGAAGTGCATCGTGAACCAGCGCGAGGTCGGCGCGGACACGGCGTCGTTCCCGACCGCCCTGAAGTACGTCCTGCGCCAGGACCCGGACATCATCCTGATCGGCGAAATGCGCGACCTCGAGACGATCGAGGCGGCACTGACGATCGCCGAGACGGGCCACCTCGTGTTCGCGACGCTGCACACGAACTCCACGTACGAGGCGGTCAACCGCATCGTGGACGTGTTCCCGGCCGACCAGCAGAAGCAGATCCTCACGCAGCTCGCGTTCACGCTCGAAGGCGTGATGACGCAGCAGCTGGTGCCGCGCAGCCGCGGCACGGGCCGGATCATGTGCGCGGAAGTGCTCGTCTGCACGCCCGCGATCAAGGCCGTCGTCCGCGAAGGCAAGATCCACCAGATCTACAGCCTCATGCAGGCGGGCCAGAAGTACGGCATGCAGACCATGAACCAGGCGCTCCTCACCGCGGTGCTCGACAAGCACCTGACGGCCGAGGACGCACTCGAACGCAGTACGGATCGCGTGGAACTGGAGCAGATGCTTCAGAAGGTCCTGCGCGCGGCAGCCTAGGAGGACTCCCATGGCAGTCTACGTTTGGAAGGGAAGGACGCTCGCCGGGGAAGCCCAGTCGGGCGAAATCGAGGTCGCGCGCCAGGAAGACGCTCTCGACACGCTGCGCAAGAAGCGCATCCTCGTCACGAGCCTGCGGCCGAAGTCGGGCGGCATGTCCATGCCCAAGCTCGGCGGCGGCGTCAGCGTGAGCACGAAGGACCTCGCGATCTTCACGCGCCAGTTCGCGACGATGATCTCGGCCGGTCTGCCGCTCGTGCAGTGTCTCGACATTCTCGCGAAGCAGGCGAGCAAGCCGGCGTTCGGCAAGGTCATCAGCGAGGTGACGCGCGAAGTCGAAGCCGGCGCCACGCTGTCCGACGCGCTCGGCAAGCACAAGTCGGTCTTCGACGACCTGTTCCGCAACATGGTCGCGGCCGGCGAGGCCGGCGGCGTGCTGGACGAGATCCTCATGCGCCTGGCGACCTACATCGAGAAGGCCGACGCCCTCAAGCGCAAGGTGCAGAGCGCCATGGTGTACCCCGGCGTCGTGCTCACCGTGGCGCTCGGCGCGACGGCGTTCATGCTCATCTTCATCATCCCGACGTTCGCCCGGATGTTCACCGACTTCGGCGGCGAGCTGCCGCTGCCGACCAAGATCGTGCTCGGGATGTCGAACTTCCTGACGCACTGGTGGTGGACGCTCGTGCTCGGCGCGATCGGCGCGTTCGTGGCGTTCCAGCGCTACTACGCGACCGAGAACGGCCACCGCGCGGTGGACGGGTTCCTCATCAAGGCTCCCGTGCTCGGCGACGTGCTCCTGAAGGGCGCCGTCGCGCGCTTCACGCGCACGCTCGGCACCCTGATCTCGTCGGGCGTGCCGATTCTCGCGGGCCTCGAGATCACGGCGCGCACGGCCGGCAACAAGGTCATCTCCGAGGCGATCATGAGCGCGCGCGCATCGATCCGCGAAGGCGAGACCGTGTCGGCGCCGCTCAAGGCCTCCGGCGTGTTCCCGCCGATGGTCACGCAGATGATCTCGGTCGGCGAGCAGACCGGCGCGCTGGACGAGATGCTCACGAAGATCGCCGTCTTCTACGAGGCCGAAGTGGACACGGCGGTGGACACGCTCACGTCCATCATCGAGCCCATCATGATCGTGGTCATGGGCGGCATCGTCGGCGGCATGGTCGTGTCCATGTACCTCCCGATGTTCAAGCTGATCAGCGTCGTGGCGGGCGGCAACTGATGTCGCTGGCCACCGGCACGAGCGTGCGCACGCTGCCCGGGTTCGACCCGGCGGCGGCCGAGGAGCAGGGCTGGAGTGCGCTCCAGCACCTGGTCCTCGCACGCCTGCTGGTGGCTGCGCTCGCGCTGCCGTTCGGCATCCTGCTGCGTCCGGAAGTCTCGGCGCGGCCGGTGTCGTTGCTGATCGGCGCACTGGGCGTGGTGCTGGTGATGACGGTGCTGTTCGGGGGGCTCACCCGGCTGCGCCGCGGTTTCGGGGCGCAGATGGTGGCGCAGCTGGCGGCGGACTTGCTGTTCGTGAGCGTGCTGGCCGCGCAGACGGGCGGCCGGGACAGCCAGTTCGTGCTGTTCTACGCGCTCGTCGTGATCATGGGCGGCGTGCTCGGCCGGCTGGCCGGCGGGCTGCTCGCCGCGGGCGGTGCGTGCGCGGGATTCCTCGCGCTGCCGCAGCTCGCCGCGTGGTTCGGCGCCGCGGGATCGCTCGCGGGCCAGCCGCGGCCCGAGATGCTGGTGGCGTTCCTGACGATCGTGGGCGTGCTGTCGGGCGTGCTCGGCGACCGCGTGTACCGGACGCGGGGCGATCTCGAGCGCACCGCGCGCGAGCTCGACCGCGTGCGCGTGGACAACGACGTCGTGCTGCGGCACCTCGCGACCGGCGTGTTCACGGTGGACGCGTCGGGAGTGGTGGGCTACCTGAACCCCGCCGCCGAGCAGGTGCTCGGCCTGCGCGTCATGGAGACGCGCAGCCGGCACGTGAGCGTCGCGCTTCCCGAGCGCCTGGGCGCGCTGCGCGACATCGTGCTCGAGACGCTGCAGGCGCACCGCGGCAAGGCGCGCGCCGAGCTGCTCATGCGCACGGCGTCCGGCCGCTCGCTGCCCGTGGGCATCTCGACGAACGTGCTCATGCACCAGGACGAGATGACCGGCGTCGTGGCGGTGTTCCAGGACCTGACGGAAGTGCGCGACATGGAGCGCCGCGCCCGCCGCAACGAGACGCTGGCCGAAGTCGGTGCGCTCGCCGCGGGCATCGCCCACGAACTGCGCAACGGCCTCAAGCCGATCGCGGGTTCGGTGGAGTACCTGCAGCGCGAGCTGCAGCTCGAGGGCGAGGAGGCGCAGCTGATCGACCTCATCGCGCGCGAGTCGAGCCGCTTGAACAAGTTCGTCACGGACCTGCTGTCGTACTCGCGCGAGCGCGACCTGGCGCTCGTCGCCGTGGATCTCGACGACCAGCTGCGCGACGTGGTGAACACGCTGGCGCACGACCCCCGGCGCGGGCCCGGCATCCGGGTGAGCCTCGAGGGCGGGCCGGGCGTGCCGTGGGTCTCGATGGACCCCGAACAGATGCACCAGGTGTGGCTGAACCTCGCGGCGAACGCGCTGGAGGCGGTCGGCGATCGGGGCGCACTCACCATCCGCTGGGGTGTGCAGGACGACGGCGGTGTGGTGGTGGATTTCGTGGACAGCGGTTCCGGCATCGCGGCGGAGGACCTGCCGCGGGTCGGTGAGCCTTTCTTTACGACGAAACGGGGAGGGACGGGCCTGGGACTCGCGATCGCACAGCGGATCGTCGAGCGCCACGGCGGCGTGCTCACCCTCGAGAGCGAAGCCGGCCGCGGTACGACGGCCCGGGTGACGTTGCCCGGCGCCGCCGCCCCCGCGGTGCAGGCCGCGTGATCGGAACCCTTCGGGACACCGGAACGAGGTGAAGAAGATGGCGGGCGAAAAGATCCTGGTGGTGGACGACGAACAGAGCATGACCCAGTTCCTCGGCATCGTGCTGAGGAAGGAGGGTTACCAGGTCGTCACCGTGAACAGCGGCCGCGAGGCGCTGGACAAGGTGAAGTCCGAGACGTTCGACGTCGTGATCAGCGACATCAAGATGCCCGGCATGGACGGCATCCAGGTGCTGCAGGAGATCAAGAAGCACGACGCGAACATCCCGGTCGTGCTCATGACGGCCTACGCCTCCCAGCAGTCCGCGATCGACGCCGTGAACCTCGGCGCGTTCCAGTACCTGCTCAAGAACGCCAAGAACGACGAGATCAAGCTCGTCGTCCGGAACGCCCTCGAGATGCGCCGGGTCCGCAGCGAGAACCAGTTCCTCAAGCGCGAGCTCAAGCGCGGTCACGAGGAGAAGGCGATCATCGGCTCGTCCGAGGAGATGACCCGCGTCTTCAAGATGGTGGACAAGGTCGCCGACAGCGAAGCGACCATCCTCATCCAGGGCGACAGCGGCACGGGCAAGGAGCTCATCGCCCGCGAGATCCACTATCGCAGCCGGCGCGCGAACGGTCCGTTCGTGAGCATCAACTGCGGTGCGATCCCGCGCGACCTGCTCGAGAGCAACCTGTTCGGCCACGTGAAGGGTTCGTTCACCGGCGCCGTGAAGGACTCGCCCGGCCTGTTCCAGGTCGCCGAGTCGGGCACGTTCTTCCTCGACGAAGTCGGCGAAATGCCGCTCGCGACGCAGGTGAAGCTGCTCCGCGCGCTGCAGGAGCGGGAGATCATCCCGGTCGGCGGCACGCAGCCGGTGAAGATCGACTGCCGCCTCGTCGCGGCCACGAACGTGGACCTCGAGAAGGAGGTCGCCGAGGGCCGCTTCCGCGCCGACCTGTTCTTCCGCCTGAACGTGATTCCGCTGCGGATGCCGGCCCTGCGCCAGCGCCGCGACGACATTCCGCTGCTCGTGGACCACTTCCTCAAGCGCCACGCGCGCGGCGGCACGCCGAAGATCGTGACCAAGGAAGCCATGGAGCTGCTCATGAAGTACGACTGGCCGGGCAACGTCCGTGAGCTCGAGAACGTCATGGAGCGCGCGCTCATCCTGGACGAGGGCGGCCAGATCGGGCCGGAGGACCTGCCGGACAAGATCCGCTTCGGGCACAGCCAGAAGGGGAGCCTCGTGATCGACTCGCCGAACATGACGCTCGACGAGCTCGAGAAGGAGTACATCCTCAAGGTCCTGAACTACACGCGCTGGCAGAAGAAGCGCTCCAGCGAACTGCTGGGCATCAACGCGTCCACGCTCTACCGCAAGCTCATCAACTATGGCATCGAGAAGCCGGCGGGTGCGCGCGACGAGGGCGACGACCTGATGTCCGATTCGAGTGAAGCGGCTGCTTGAGAACTGCACGGCGGACGGCGAATCGCACGATTCCTGTCCGCATGTGGCGGAAAGTTGCACACCGCCGGGGCGCGGAATCCATCGCCCCGTCACGGCGGTGACGCTCTAAGTCGGTGGAACAGCAGGGCGCTCGAGCGGCCGAGCTGCACGTGGCAGGGATGGCACATCGGTTGCGAGAGGGCATGGCAAGAGGCCAGGTCACCCGCCGGAGCCCCGAGGGCGCCGGAGTCACCCGCAAGGGAGGAGCAAAGACATGAAGCGCACGCAGAAGGGCTTCACGCTGATCGAGCTCATGATCGTCGTCGTCATCATCGGTATCCTCGCGGCCATCGCGATCCCGAACTTCATCGCCATGCAGAACCGCGCGAAGGAAGGCTCGACGAAGGCGAACATGCACACGTTCCAGCTGTCGGCCGAGGACTACGGCGTGCAGAACGACGGCGCGTACGCGAACACGGCGGCGGAAGTCGCTTCGCTGCTGCCCGCGGGCGGCGCGAACTTCAAGAACCCGTTCGATCGTTCGGTCGGTTCGGGCAACGCCTGGTCGGACGTGGCGACGTTCGCGGATCCGCTGCCGACCGGCTCGACGACCGCCGGCATCGTGGCCTACGCCGACACGTCGAACGCCCAGTACGCGATCTCGGGCCGTGGCAAGACCGCGGACCTGCCGATCACGCTGACCAGCGGCCAGTAGTGGTTCGTGGCGGAGCGGCTCCGGCCGCTCCGCCGCCTCCCGCGCAGGAAGCGCGGGGCAGACGGAAGGATTCGTACTCGATTACCCCGGACCGCCCGCTTCGAATCATCCCCCGGGCCCCGCGGAGGAGACTGAGGACATGCGGAGCAACACCCGAGGCTTCACGCTGATCGAGCTGATGATCGTGGTCGTGATCATCGGCGTGCTCGCGGCCATCGCGATCCCGAACTTCATCGCCATGACCGATCGTGCTCGCGAGGGCACCACGAAGTCCAACATGCACGGCTTCCAGGTCGCCGCTGAGGACTATTCGGTCGAGAACGACGGTGTGTACGCTTCGGCCGCTTCGGACGTGGCGACGCGCCTGCCGAGCGGCGGTGCGAACTTCCGCAACCCGTTCAGCGGCACGACCGGTGACGGCAACGCGTACGAGTACGGCGTGTGGGCCGTGCCGCTCGCGACCTCGGGTGCCCGCGGCATCGTGACGTACTGCGATTCCTCGGCGCAGCTCTACCAGATCGCCGGTCACGGCAAGAGCGCGGACATCTCGATCATCCTGACCAGCGGCCGCTGAGCGGCCGCTCGCGGCCGGCGGGGCCGCTGGTCCACAAATGCCCGCCATCGTGCGATCTCGACCGGGATCCGCGGCACAGGCGTTGCAAAACGGGCACGCGACCATCCCTGCGTGCCCACGCGCAGGAAGCGCAACGCCAAGTCCGCCAAAGGATTTCCTGAACCGATGGAATCGCGCACGCACACGGAGGCCGCCTCGACGGCGGCCAATGCCCTTGCAGGACGGCCGGAAGCTGGCCGTTCCGTCGGGCAGAGTGCACGTCCCGCCGCCGACTGCGCGGTGCGGATCGAGGGCCTGACCAAGACCTATCGCAGCAACTGGACGCTCAGGACCACGCGCGGACTCGAGAACCTGAACCTCGAGGTGGGGCGCGGCGAGGTGTTCGGCTACCTGGGGCCCAACGGCGCCGGCAAGACGACGACCCTGAAGATCCTGACGGGCCTGCTGAAGCCCACGAGCGGCCGGGCCTGGCTGCTGGGCGAGTCCATCGAGCAGGTGCGCAGCCGGGTCAAGCTCGGCTTCCTGCCGGAGCAGCCCTACTTCTACGACTACCTCAACGGCGTCGAGTACCTCGAGTTCGTGGCGCGCCTGTCCGGCATGCACGCGCACGAGGCCACGAACGCCGCGCGCCACTGGTTCGGCCGCGTCGGGCTCGGCGATCGCGCGAAGCTCGTGCTGCGCAAGTACTCGAAGGGCATGCTGCAGCGGCTCGGCCTCGCGGCCGCGCTCGTGCACGAGCCCGAACTCGTGATCCTCGACGAGCCCATGAGCGGCCTCGATCCGTTCGGCCGCCGCGACGTGCGCGACCTGATCGTCGAGCAGCGTGATCGCGGCGTGACCGTGCTCTTCTCGTCGCACATCCTTCCCGACGTCGAGACGCTGTGCGATCGCGTGGCGATCCTGCTGCGCGGACGGCTCGAACGCGTCGCGACGGTGGGCGAGCTCGTGCACGACGCCCAGGCGCGGATCGAGTACCGCTGCGCCGGCGCGCCGCTCGTGGAACTGCCGGCGAGTTGGGCCGGCTCGCTCGTGCGCTCGCAGCGCACCGACGAGACGGTCTTCACGCTCACCGACGCCAGCCGCCACGCCGAAGTGCTCGCGTGGCTCGTGCAGCAGCGCGTGGACGTGCGCGCGGTCACGCCGCAGCGCCGCACGCTCGAGGAACTGTTCATGGCGGCCGCCGAGTCGTCGGCGATCCAGGCCGCGAAGGAACGGAGGTCCGCATGAACGCCGTGCTGATCGCGCACAACACCTTCCGCGAGGCGATCCGCGACCGCGTGCTCGCCGGCATGGTGGTCGCGGGCATCGTGCTGCTCGCGCTCGCGCAGGTCGCCCGCCCGCTCGCCATGGGCGAGGGGCTGCGCCTGACCGTGGACCTCGGCCTGTCGTCCATCACGATGCTCGGCCTGCTCGTGGTCATGCTCGTGGGCACGAGCCTCGTGGCCAAGGAGATCGAGCGGCGCACGATCTTCAACCTGCTCTCGCGTCCGCTGCCGCGCCCGGTGTACCTGGTCGGCAAGTGGGCGGGACTGTCGGGCGCGCTCTGGGGCGTGTCGATCACGCTGGGGGCGGCGCTCGTCGTCGTGCTCGCGCTGCTCGGCCGGGCTTCGCTCTGGCCGTCCGTCGCGCAGGCGGTCTACCTGGCCGGTCTCGAGCTGACCGTGATCACCGCGGTGGCGGTGATGTTCTCGGCGCTCTCGACGCCGGTGCTGTCGTCGCTCTACACGCTCGGCGTGTTCCTCGCGGGGCAGTGGTGCGACGACCTGCGGCTGTTCGCGCAGCGCGCGCCCGAGGGGCTCAGGACGCTGCTCGAGTGGTGCGCGAACGTGCTGCCGAACCTGTCGCTGTTCGACATGCGCACGCTCGCGTCGCTCGGCGAGACCACGTCGGCCCTGCACCTCGGCGTCGCGACCGGCTACGCGCTGCTGTACTGCGGCTGCGTGCTCGCGCTGGGCGCCGCGGCGTTCGAGTCGAGGGACTTCCGGTGAGCGCCACGCTGGCGATGCCGCGGCTCCGGCCGCTGCGCGTGCGGATGATCGCCGCGTGGGCGATCGCGCTGGCGCTGGGCGCGCTCGTGTGGCACGTGGCGGACTGGGCGGCGGGTGCGATCCCGCGCCGTTCGCCGCTCGAGGAACTGGCGTACTACCCGTCGGGCCGGAACGTGCGCGCGGCGGCGCTCGGGCACGCGGAGGTCGCGGCGGACGCCGCGTGGCTGCGCGCGGTGCAGTACTACGGCGCCCACCGCAAGAAGGACAACCAGTTCGAACACCTCGAGCACGTGTTCGACATCCTCACCACGCTGGCCCCGCGCTTCGAGAGCGCCTACGTCTTCGGGGCGTTCGCGCTGGCGCAGGAGGGACAGGACTTCGCGGCCGCCGAGCGCCTCATGCGCAAGGGGCTGGACGCGAACCCCCGCAGCGGCCGGCTCGCGTTCGAGGCCGGCTTTCTCTACTACGTGAAGCCGAACGGTCGCGACCTCGTGCACGCCGCCGAGTACTTCGAGCTGGCGTCGCGCCTGCCCGGCGCCCCCGCAAGTGCCCGCGAGTTCGCCGCCTTCTCCCACCAGAACAGCGGCAGCCTCGCGGTCGCGTGGCAGCTCTGGAAGCAGGTCCACGACACCACCGGCAACGCCTATCTCCGCGAATTGGCGGAAAAGGAGATGACGCGCCTCCAGGTGGCGCTCGAGACCGGCCGCGCCGATCTCGTGAAGGCCCGCCTCGGAACTCCGCGAGTGGTGCTCCATTGACGTCGCGCAACCCGCAACGCCCCGACCCGGAAGGAAGGGACATGCAACACCCCGTGAAAAACGCACTTCAGATTCCTGCCACGCCGGACGATGCCTGTGTCGGCAGGCAGAGCGAAGTGTTCCCGCTGCAGTCGCTCTCCAGGTCGCGGACGGATGCGTCGTCAAAGGCGACGTCGAGCATGCCGGCCAGGACCCGCACCGCTTTCAGGGAGTGAAACCCATGCTCTTCGGCAAGAAGCAGTCGCTCGTCGGACTGGACATCGGCAGCCACAGCATCAAGGTGGTCGAGCTCGAGCCCCAGTCCAACAAGACGTTCCGCCTCGTGAACTGGGGCATCTCGCAGCCGATGGCCGAAGCCATCGTGGACGGCGAGATCATGGACCGCCAGCTCGTCACCGACGCGATCTCGAATCTTCTCGAGTCGCGCGGGATCAAGGCGAAGAGCGTCGCCGCCGCCGTGTCGGGCCGCGCCGTGATCGTCAAGAAGATCATGATGAACAAGCTGTCCGCGGACGACGCGCAGCAGGCGATCTACTGGGAAGCGGAGCAGCACGTCCCGTACGACATCAACGACGTGTCGCTCGACTTCGAGATCCTCGGCGACGCGCCGGCGGATCCGAAGCAGATGCAGGTGCTGCTCGTGGCGGCGAAGAAGGACATGGTCATGTCCTTCAGCGACCTGATCCGCGAAGCCGGCCTGCAGCCCGCGGTCGTGGACGTGGATTCGTTCGCCGCCCAGAACGCGATCGAAGCGAACTACGACTTCGGCCCGGACGAGGTCGTCGCGGTCCTGAACATCGGGTCCGAGATGACCAACATCAACATCATCCAGGCCGGCGTGCCGTACTTCACGAAGGACCTGCAGGTGGGCGGCAACACGTTCACCGAGGCCGTGCAGCGCAAGTTCAACCTCAGCCAGGCGGAGGCGGCCGCGGCGGTGCGCGGCGAATCCGGCCCCGGGCTCGAGGTCGCGCCGGTCATCGAGCAGGCCTGTGAGGGCATCGCGACCGCGCTCGAGCGCGCGCAGGCCTTCCTGCGCACCTCCGGCGAGGCCGGCGCGATCAGCCGCATCCTCGTGTGCGGCGGCAGCGCGCTGACGCCCGGGCTTCCCGAGTTCCTCAACCGCCGTTTCAGCGTGCCGTCGGAGATCGTCAATCCGCTGGCGCGCGTGCAGTACGACCCGGCCCTGTTCGCGGGGCAGGACGTGGCGAAGGTTGCGCCCCTTCTCACGGTCGGCATCGGTCTGGCGCTCCGCCGTCAGGGGGACAAGAAATGATTCGCGTCAATCTCCTGCCGCGCGAGGAAAAGGCCCAGCGCAAGTCCATCTCGATCGACCTCAAGCTGGGAGACATGGTGCTCCCGGGGGCGATCCTCGGACTGGCGACCCTGGTCATCGCCGGCACCGTGATGCAGCAGCGCACGATGGCCACCGGCCTCGAGAAGTCCATCGAGCAGGTGGACAACGAATCGCGGGCGCTCGCGCCGCAGATCGCGCGCGTGAACCAGCTCGCGCAGGAACGCGCCGAGCTCGACCTGCGCATGGGCATCATTCACCGCCTCGAATCGGGACGCACTCAGAGTGTTCGGCTCATGGATGAGCTCGCGAAGTGCGTACCGGACCACCTCTGGCTGACGGGAGCGACGCAGGATGCGGGCTCTACCCTCAGCCTGGAGGGGGTCACCTATTCCAACCTCGTCGTCTCGGACTTCATGGCCCGCCTCGAGCGCTCCGACCTGTTCGGCAACGTCGAACTGTCGGTCGCCGAGAAGGGCACCGTCGCCGAGAAATCCGTCGTGAAGTTCCGGCTCACCTGCCAGGTGACCCCGGACCCGAGCGCGAACTGAGAGGGACGCGAACATGGCCAACCTGGACATCAAGAGCCCGGCCGTGCAGAAGCTGGCCCTCGCGATCTTCCTCGCGGGTGCGGCGCTGGGCTTCTTCTACTTCACGCACTTCCTGCCGTTCGGTTTCCAGAACAGCAAGGAGCACATCGCCTCGCTGCGCGCCGACTACGAGAAGAAGTCGTCGGAGCTCGCGCGTGCGAAGGCGTCGGTCGCCGACCTGCCTCGGTTCGAGGCGGAATACGACCAGCTGCACCAGCGCTGGGAGCTCGCCTCCGAACTGCTCCCGGCCGACCGCCAGCTGTCGGTGCTCCTGCGCAAGATCACGCTGGCCGGCCAGCAGACCGGCGTCCAGTTCGTGATGTTCAAGCCGGCGGGACAGAAGCCGTCCGAGTACCACACCGAGATCCCGGTGCAGATCTCCGTGACCGGTCAGTACCACGACGTGGGTTCGTTCCTCGCGGAACTGTCGAACCTGCGCCGGATCGTGACGGTCTCGAACCTCAAGCTCACGACGAACCTGAAGTCCGAAGAGGGCAGCACGACCGCGGACTTCGTCGCTTCGGCGTACAGCCTCAACACGACGCCCGCGCCCGCCACGGCGAACCAGGGAGGTGCCCATGGCCGGAAGTCCTAACTTCGTGACGGGTCTGATCGACCGCATCAAGCGCTCGGTCGTGAACCGCATCATCGCCGTCGTCGCGATGCTGGTCGTCGGCGGTGCGAGCTACGGGATTCGTGCGATGACGGGCGGACAGCAGCAGCAGCAGCCGGCGCCGGTCGCCGCCGCTCCGCAGGCGCCCGCTCCGGACGTGCAGCCCGCGTCCACGGACAACGGTGCCCCGGCGGAACAGGTCGTGCCGGTCGCCAACCCGGCGGGTGCCGCCGTGGTGCATGCCGTGACGCAGGACCCCGTGGCGCAGCCGGTCGAACCGGCGCACATGGAGGACCACCTCACGTATCAGTACAACGCGCTCGGTCGTCGCGATCCGTTCCAGTCGCTCGTGGACGGTGAGTTCGTCGGCTCGGACGTGGGAGGGGACGCCCCGGTGGACGTCGGCGGCATCAAGGTCGTCGGCATCGTCTGGGGAGCCACGGACCAGTTCGCTCTGGCCGAGGACGTGCGCGGCAACAGCTTCGTGCTGCGCAAGGGTGACAAGGTGCAGAACGGCTACGTCGAAGCGCTGCGTCGTGACGCCGTGGTCGTGAACCTGACGGCGGAAGGGCAGTCTCAGTCGGTGACGATCCCACTGGTGCGGAAGGGAGATTCGAATGCTCGCTAAGAAGGCCATCCTCGGCCTCGTCCTGGTGGCCGGCCTCGTGCTGGCCGCGATGCCGACCTCGGTCGGCGCCCAGCAGTCCACGGCCGGAGCGCAGGTGGGTCTCGTGCGCACCGGCAGCGGCAGCTTCAGCCTCGACGTGGAAGGTGCGGATCTCCGCACCGTGCTTCGGGCGATCTCGGAGTTCAGCGGCCGCAACATCGTGATCGGCCAGAACGTCAAGGCGACCGTCAAGATCAACCTGCGCAACGTCGCGTGGCAGGACGCCCTCAAGGCGGTGCTGCGCGCCTCCGGCCTCGATTACGTCGAGGACGGCGCGGTGATTCGCGTCGACGACGCGGCGAAGCTGAACGCCGAGAAGGTCGAACGTGAATCGGCGAACGCCCGCACGCTCGAACTCGTGCCGCTCGAGACGCGCATCGTGAAGCTCAACTACGCGAACGCGCAGGAACTCGCCACGCCGCTGCAGCCGGCGCTGTCGAAGCGCGGCAGCATCCAGGTCGAGAAGCGCACCAACTCGCTCATCATCACCGACCTCGCGTCGAACCTCGACGCCGTCGCGCAGATGGCGGTGCAGCTCGACTCGACCACGCCGCAGATCGAGATCACCGCGAAGCTCGTGGACGTGGATGCGTCCTCGGCCCGCGCGCTCGGCATCGAGTGGAACGTCGGCCCGACGGACGGTGCGGATGCCGAGTTCTTCACGTCCACGGGCCCGAACCCGCCGGACTTCCTGCACCCGGGCAACTCGAACGAGAACGCCCTGGGCGCCGAGCAGAACACCGGCATCGCGAACCCGGCCAACCGCCTGACGTACGGCATCTCGCGCAACTGGGGCTTCGTCGAAGCCCAGCTGCAGTCGCTCGAGGAGTCGCGCAAGGCGAACATCATCTCGAACCCGCGCATCACCACGGTGGACAACCGTGAGGCGAAGATCGTCGTGGGCCAGAAGATCCCGCTCATCGTGCAGGACGTCGCCGGCAACCCGGTGTCGCAGCTGCAGACGATCGGTATCCAGCTCAAGGTCACGCCGCACCTGACGCAGGACAAGAAGATCATCATGGACCTGCATCCCGAGGTCAGCGACCTCTCGACGCAGTCCACGGTGCAGGGCGGCATCATCATCAACACGTCGGAAGCCGACACCCGCGTGATGGTGGACGACGGCCAGACGGCCGTGATCGGCGGTCTCATCCGCACGAACGAGTCCACGGTCCGCAGCGGCGTGCCGCTCCTGAAGGATCTGCCGCTCCTGCGCTACCTGTTCAGCTCCGAGAGCACGGTGAAGCAGAACCGCGAGCTGATCATCTTCGTGACGCCGCGCCTGATCACGACGCTCGCTTCGAACTGACCTCCCGCACACCTTCCGTCGTCACCCGGCGCCGCCGGTCCTCCTCCAGGACCGGCGGCTGCCGTTTCCGCCCCGGCGCACCCCGCCCGGTTGCCCCGCGGGAAGCCCGGAGGCTAGGCTCGCGCCATGAAGAAATCGAAGCACGTCGCGAAACCGCTGGCGCTCGTGGGACTCATGGGCTCCGGCAAATCGGAAACCGGCCGCGAGCTGGCGCGCCGCCTGGGCGCGTCGGTCGCCGACCTCGACGCCATGCTCGAAGCGGTCGAGGGCGCCAGCGTGGCCGAACTGTTCGCGCGCTCGGGCGAAGCGTGGTTCCGGCGGCGTGAGAGCGAGCTGCTCGAACAGGCCGTCGCGAGCGGCGTGCGCGTGATCGCCTGCGGCGGCGGCATCGTGCTGGACGAGGCGCGGCGCACGACGCTGCGCGAGCGTTGCCGCACCGTGTGGCTCGAAGTGACGCCGGCGGAGGCCGCGCGCCGCGTGGCGGCGGCCCCGGGCACGCGGCCGCTGCTCGACGGCGGCGAGCCCGTGGCGCGGCTCACCGCGCTGCTCGCCGAACGCACGCCGCTGTACGAAGGCTGCGCCGCGCACCGCGTGACGACCGACGGACGGAGCCCGGCGCAGGTGGCGGACGTGATCCTGGCGTGGCTGGCGCAGCAGGCCTGAGCGGCCACGGCACGGGGCGCGCGCTCCTGCGAACCGGCGCGCTCGTCGCGTGCGCCGCGCTGCTGGCGGGATGCGCGCGTGCGCCGAAACCGCCGGCGGGGCCGGAGCCGCTGCGCAGGGCGTACGCCGAGGGCCGTGCGCGACGCGCGGCCGCGCTCGAGGCGCTGCGCGCGGACCTCGTGATCCGCGTGGACGGCCGCGCGATCGGCCGGCTGCCGGCGTTCGGTGCGACGCTCGCGCTGGGCGGCCCCGAGCGCGCGCGGCTGCAGGCGCACGGCCTGCTCGGGATCGCGTTCGAGGCGGCCGCACGCGGCGACTCGCTGTTCGTGCTGTGGCCCGCCGAACGCGCCGCGTTCGTGCTCGGCGGCACGGCCGAGACGCTGGGCGTGGCGCGCCCTGCCGGCTTCCTCGCGCGCACGTTCGCCGCGACGTGGGACCCGCCCGAGCCGGCGTGGCGGGAGCTGCGCGCCGACAGCACGGGGCACGTGCTCGCGTGGCGCGAGGGCGCCGACTCGCTCGAGCTGTCGCTCGACGGCACGGCCCGGCCGCGCGCCTTCCGCTTGCGGCGCGGCGCGCATGCGGTCACGGTGCGCTACGACGAGTGGGAGCGGGTGCGCGGCCGCGAGTTCCCGACCCTCTGGACGCTGCGCGAGGCCCGCGGGCTGTGGCGGGCACGCGTGCAGGTGGACGACCTGCGCGTGGCGGTTCGCGCGGAAGATGAATGGTTCGAGTGGCGTATCCCGGACGGCACGCGCGTGCTCACGTGGAGCGAGGCGCGAGCACTGGTCCGGTGGGAGGAGAGCGATCCATGAACGCGAGACGACTGGCGGCCGCGTGGGCCGTGGTGCTGTGCTGCACGTGCGCCGCGCCGGTGCGGGCGCTGGAATCCGCCGCCGCGCTCGTGCGCGAGATGGCCGCCGGCCGGGCCGAAGCGCACCTGCGCTACTCCATGCCGTCGGCCGCGGGAGCGCCGCGCACCGTGCACGCGCTGCTCGCGCTCGAACTTCCCGAGCGCGCCCGCATGGACGTGACGAGCACGGGCGAGAAGCTGGTGGCGCGCCCCGACGGCGGCGAGTGGCTGCAGCCCGAGCTGCACCAGATGCTGCGCTTCAAGCCGCACCAGGCGGCGGCGGCGCTGCGCTGGTGGAAGGTGCTGATGGGCGACGACTCGGCCGCGCGCGAACGGCGCACCGGGCCGAACACCTACGTGGTCACGCTGCTCGGCGCGGGCGGCGCGCCGGCCGACAGCGCCGAGGTGACGCTCGGCTCGCGCGGGCTGCCGCTGCGGCTCGCGACCCCGGCCGGCTCGCGCGACGCGCAGGTGTACCGGCTCGAGGGCTGGCGGTTCATGCGCGCCCGGGGGCCGGCGGCGTTCCAGCTGAAGGCACCGCCCGGCGTCGAGGTCGTGACGCTGCCCTGAAGGCGGCGGGTGTCGCGGCGGTTCGTGCCGCGCTTGCGGTTCGGGCTGCAAGCCGTTGTGCCGTTGGGGGAAAGCGCTGCCCCTGTCTTGACACCCGCGGACGCGCTCGCCGATCCTGCCCGCGATCATGCGAGTCATCGCGGGGGAGTACGGTGGCCGCCGGCTGGAAGCGCCGCGCGGTTCGAAGACGCGCCCGACGTCGGACCGGGTGCGCGAGGCCCTGTTCATGTCGTTCGGCGACATGGAGGGCTGGACCGTGCTCGACCTGTACGCCGGGTCCGGGGCGCAGGGCATCGAGGCGCTGTCGCGGGGCGCGGCGTTCGCGCACTTCGTGGACTCCGGCCGGGCGGCGCTGGAGGTGATCGGGCGCAACCTCGACGTGCTCGGCCTGCGCGAACGGGCCAAGGTCTGGCCGGTCGCGCTGCCCGCGGCCGTGCGCCGGCTCGGGGACGTGATCCCGGAGTGTCACCTGCTACTGGCGGATCCGCCCTACGGAGGGCAGGATGCGCGTGCGATCCTCGCCGCGCTCGGCGAGCAGCGGTTTCGCCCGGGCGCGATCGTGGCGCTGGAACGACACCAGAAGGACGAAGTGCCGTCCGAAGCCGGGGCGTTGACGCTCGTGCGCGAGCGGCGTTACGGCGAGACGGTGGTCAATCTCTACGAGGCGCGGCCGCAACCGGCGCCGGAGGACGGCTCTTCCCCATGAAGTCCGCGAGAACCGAACGCACGGCCCTGTTCCCGGGCAGCTTCGACCCGTTCACGAACGGCCACCTCGACCTGGTGCGCCGCGCGGCGACGCTGTTCGATCGGGTGATCGTGGCCGTCGCCCACAATCCCGCGAAGACCTCGCTGTTCACGCCCGAGGAGCGCGTCAAGCTCATCCGCGAGTCGGTCGCGAAGCTGCCGAACGTGGACGTGCTGTACTTCGCCGGCCTCGTGGTGGACTGCGCCAAGCAGTACGGCGCGCACGTGATCGTGCGCGGCATCCGTGCCGTGAGCGACTTCGAGTTCGAGTTCCAGATGGCGCTCATGAACCGCCGTCTGTCGCCGGAACTCGAAGTGGTGTTCCTCATGCCGAGCCAGGAGTACACGTACCTCAACTCGACGTTGGTCAAGGAAGTCGCCAAACACGGTGGCCGGATCCGCGGGCTCGTGCCCGGTCCGGTCGAGAAGCGGTTGCTGGCGAAGTACGGCCGCGTTCGCCCGGTGACCGCGAGAAAGAAGAAGAAGTCATGAGCCAGATCATGGAACGCATCCGCCGCATGGCGGCTGCGAAGAAGCAACGATTGCTGTTCGCCGAACCGCAGGACGAGCGCATCGTCGCCGCGGCGGCGAAGCTGGCGCGCGACCAGGTCGCGCAGGTCGGGCTCGTGGGCTCGATCGAACTCGCGCGCGCCACGGCCCGCAAGGCGGACGTGAACCTCGGCGCGGTCGAACTGATCGAAGTCGCGTCCGACGAATCGCTCGCGCGCACGCGGGCGGCGCTGAAGGCCGCGCGCGGCGACCGCCTCGGCGCGGCGGACCTCGAGAAGTACGCGGCCGACCCGGTATTCCAGGCCGCGGCGCGCGTGCGCGACGGGCTCGCCGACTGCTTCGTGGCCGGCGCGTCGCGCACCACCGCCGACGTGCTGCGCGCGGCGCTCTGGCTGATCGGCCTGCGCCCGGGCGTGAAGAGCGTGTCGTCGTTCTTCCTCATGGTGCTGCCGGCCGAGGGCGGCAAGGAGCGCCTGCTCACGTTCGCCGACTGCGCCGTGCTGCCCGACCCCACGCCCGAACAGCTCGCCGAGATCGCGGTGCTGTCGGCGGAGCACCACCTCAAGCTCACGCAGGAAGTGCCGCACGTGGCGATGCTGTCGTTCTCGACGCGCGGCAGCGCCGAGCACCCGCACGTCGTGAAGGTGCGCGAAGCCACCACGCTCGCGAAGGCGCGGCGTCCCGACTTCCACATCGACGGCGAGCTGCAGCTCGACGCCGCGATCGTGCCGTCGGTGGGCGAGCGCAAGGCCAAGGACTCGGTCGTGGCGGGACATGCGAACGTGCTCGTGTTCCCGGACCTCGACGCGGGCAACATCGGGTACAAGCTCGCGCAGCGTCTCGGGCATGCGGCCGCGGTCGGGCCGATGCTGCAGGGGCTGGCGAAGCAGGCGAACGACCTCTCGCGCGGATGCAGCGTCGAGGAAGTCGTGGACACCGCGACCGTGGCGTGCGTGCTCGCCGCGGGGGCGCTGTAGCCGGAAGCGAAGGAGGGGTTCCGCACGATGCCGACGTACGACTACCGCTGCGACAACGAGCACACGTTCGAGGAGTTCCACGCCATGAGCGACGAGACGCCGCGCACGTGTCCCACGTGCGGCGCACCGGCGCGCAAGGTGCCGGGCGGCGGCAGCGGCTTCCTGTTCAAGGGGTCGGGCTTCTACATCACCGACTACCGCAGCGAGAAGTACAAGGCGGCCGCGAAGGCGGACAAGCCCGCTTCGGGCGGTGGCGGCACGCCCGCGAAGGGCGACTGAGGCACCCTTGCCGGGACACCTGACGGCGTTGCTGTGGACTGCACACGGTGCGGGCTGGCCGGAGCTCGGCCGGCCCGTCGCCGTGCGTGCCGACCAGGTGCTGCTCGACGACGAACTGGGGCTGGTGTCGCTGCTGCTGTTCGAGGCGCTGCGCGAGAGCCGCCACGCCTGCGACCTCGCGCTGGTCGCGCCCGGCCGCGAGGCGTCCGGACCGGACGCGCACGAGGACCAGCGCTACCTGCTCACCGCGGCGGCCGCATGCGGCGCGACGTTCGTGCGACCGGGCGCCGGACTGCCGGCGGCGGTGCACCGCCGCCGCTACGCCGCGCCGGGGCGCTCGCGGGCCGCCACTGCCGCGGGCTGCGAGGGCGCCGGCGCGTTCGCCATGCCCGTGCTGCGCGCGGGCGCCGTGGAACTGGCGGCCGCACTCGCCGGCGAGCCGCTCGTGCGGCCGCGTCCGGCGGTGACGGGCGTCGAACTCACCGGCGTGCCGCGCGCGGGAGTCGGCGGCGCCGAGATCGTGCGCGCGCTCGGTGGCGTGGCCGGCGAACGCGCGCGCGGCAGCGCGCTCGAGTGCTTCGGCGACGGGCTCGCCGCGCTGCCCATGGAGGACGCGTCGCGATCGCGTCGCTGGCGCCTTCGCTGCTGGGCTGCGACGGCGTGGTGTTCCCGTCGGACGATCTCACGCGCGAGTACCTGCGGGCGCGCGGACGCGACGCCGAGTGGCGGCGCGCGGAGGGACGCGCGGAGGGCTTCGAGGCGCGCGTCTCGCTCGACCTGGGCGCGGTCGAGCCGCCCACGCGGCCGCTCGCGCGTGCGCGCGTGACCGCGCTGGCGGAGGACGAGGACGTGCTCGCGTTGGCGCGCGCGCTCGCCGGCGTGCGCGTGAACGTGCCGCTCGAGGTCGTGAGCGGCGGGCGCGCGGCGCGCCAGTCGCTCGCCGCCTCGGGCGCGTTCGAAACGCTGGCCGCCGCCGGTGCGCGCGTGCTCGCCCCGAAGCGCCGGAGCACAGCTGCCGCCCGAAGGCGCCGTGTCCGGCGTGGATCCCGCCGCAGGCGCGGGCGACGCGGTCGAGCCGTGGTCGGTGCGCGCGCTCGCGCTGGCACTGGGTGGCGAGGCGGCGGCCGAACGTGCGCGGGAGCGCGTGCAGGCGCGCGCGCAGGAGCGCGCGCTCGCGTCCTCCGAACTGATCGAGGCGGGGGCGAGCGCGGCTCCGGTCGAGCGTGCGCCGCGGCACCGTCCGGCGGAACTGCCGGCCGTGCTCGCGGGCTCGCTGCGCGGCGTGGTGCTGCTCGACGCGGGCGACCATGCACGCGCCGACCGCATCGCCGGCTGGGGCCCGCGCACGTTCGCGCTGCGGGGAGACGCCCGGGCGCTGGCCGAGTTCGCGTTCCGCGCATTCGACGAACACGCCCCGGCGCGGGCGGCCGCGCACGGCGGCGGATTCGTGGTCGCGGGCATGCAGTACGGCGCCGGCGAACACTCCGAACACGCGGCGCGCGCCGCCGCCGCGGCCGGGGTGCGCGCGGTGATCGCGCGCTCGTACGCCCCGGGGCATGCTCGCGCTCTGGCGTCATATGGTGTATTGCCACTCCTGTGGCGGGGGGAACCCGCCGACCCGCCGCTGCGGACGGGGGACGAACTCGAGATCGTGGACGCGGCCGACGCGGTCGGCGCACGTCACCTCGTGGTGCGTCACCTGACGGGCGGCTGGCAGTTCGAACTGGGACATGACCTCGACGCGCGCGGGCTCGAACTCGTGCGCGCGGGTGGGCTGCTGGGGCTCTGCGCGGGCGCGCGGGCCACGGCACGCCACTGAACGCGGCACGGCCGCGAGGAACGGCGAGAGCAGCGCACATGTTGATCGACTACGCACGCATTCACGTGACCGCCGGCAAGGGCGGCGCCGGTTGCATCAGCTTCCGGCGCGAGAAGTACGTGCCCAAGGGCGGGCCCGACGGCGGCGACGGCGGCCGCGGCGGCAACGTGGTGCTCGAGGTGGATCCGCACGTGCGCACGCTGCTCGACTGCCGCGAGCAGCCGCGTTACCGCGCGATCTCGGGGCGCGCCGGGCAGGGCAGCAACAAGACCGGGCGCGACGGCGAGGACCTCGTGATCCGCCTGCCCGCCGGTACCGTGGTGCGCGACGCCGAGAGCGGCGAACTGCTCGCCGACCTCACGCGCCCCGGCGACCGCTGGACCGCCGCCAAGGGCGGGCGTGGCGGGCGCGGCAACTCACGCTTCGCGACCGCCACGAACCAGGCGCCGCGCCGCGCCGATCCCGGCGAAGCGGGCGAGGAGCGCGCGCTCGAACTGGAACTCAAGCTGATCGCCGACGTCGGCCTGGTCGGGCTGCCGAACGCGGGCAAGTCCACGCTGCTGTCGCGCATCACCCGGGCGCGGCCCAAGATCGCCGACTACCCGTTCACCACGCTGGAGCCGAACCTCGGCATCTGCGCGCTCGATCCCGAGCGGACGTTCGTGGTGGCGGACATTCCCGGGCTCATCGAGGGCGCCAGCGAGGGCCGCGGCCTGGGACTGCAGTTCCTGCGGCATATCGAGCGCACGCGCGTGCTCGCGTTCCTCGTGGACGCGGCGAGCGAGGATCCCGCGGCGGTCCTCGAACTGCTCGAACGCGAAGTGGCGAGCTACAGCGAAACGCTGGCGGAGAAGCCGCGCGTCGTGGTACTGACCAAGGCGGACACGCTGCCGCCCGAGGAGCGTGCGGGGCGCGCGGCCGCGGCACACCTGCCGCAGGCCCGCCTCATCAGCGCGCACGCGGGCGACGGACTGAAGGAACTGCTCGAGGATCTCTGGCGCGTGATCGCCGCCGAGAGTGCCGCGGAAACGGAATCGGAGAACGACGATGTCGGATGACAAGTACGGACCGGGGCGCACGTTCGACGCCATGAACGCGCGCGGGCTCGCGGGCAAGCGCGACTACGTGCGCTCGCTCGAGCAGCGCCGTGACGAAGAGGCCATGTCGCTGCTGGTCGAATGCCTGTGCGACGAATCGTGGTACCTGCGCGAGCTGGCCGAGAACGCGCTGCTGCGGCTCGGCGACCGGGCGGGCGAGACGCTGCTGCCGCTGCTCGAGCAGGGGCTGTGGTTCTCGCGCGCGAGCGCGGCCCGCGTGCTCGGACGGCTCGGGCACCGGCCCGCGGCCGCCGGCCTGCTGCGGCTCACCGACGACAGCAACGCCACGGTCGTGCAGGCCGCGTACGCGGGCCTGCAGGAGCTGGCGCACCGCGGTGGTTCGGTGCGCATCGGCTGGGAGCTGCACCGCTCGACGCCGGAGTTCCGGCGTTCGCGTCTCGATCATTTCCGCGGGCTCGATCGCCCGCTCTACGAGCGGCTCGAACGCATGATGCAGAACGACGAGCTGATGACCAACGAGGACCCCGACGACCTGCGCGACGATTCCGATCTCGTGCGCGCGAGCGAGGAAGGTGTCGAATGGGAAGTCCTCACGGGACCACCGCCGGCACGGCCGGCGTCGCCCCCGGGCAACAGCACGGCGGACTGATGCCGCTCGCGGCGGGAGTCGCCGAAGCGCCGCGGCCGCACGCTCACGAGAGCGCGCGTGCGATCGCACGCGACGAGACGCGCTACCCGCAGGGCCTGCGCGACCTCGCCGATGCGCCGGCGCGGCTCTGGCTGGCGGGCGGCGAACCGCTGCCGCTCGCGCGCAGCGTGGCGATCGTCGGCTCGCGCGCGGCCAGCGCCTACGGACGGGCGTTCGCCCAGCAGCTCGCCGCCGACCTCGCGAGCACCGGCCTGAGCGTGGTGAGCGGGCTCGCCCGTGGCATCGACAGCGCCGCGCACGCGGGCGCGCTCGCGGCCGGCGGTCACACCGTGGCGGTGGTCGCCGCCGGGCTCGAACAACCGGTCACCGACCCGGCGCTGGGGGCGCGCATCGTGCGCTCCGGCGCGCTGGCGAGCGAAGTCGCCGCGGGCCCGCCGTTCGGGCGCGGCGCGTTCGTGCGGCGCAATCGCCTGATCGCCGCGCTGGCCGCCGTCACCGTGGTCGTGGAAGCCTCGACGCGCAGCGGCGCGCTCTCGACCGCGGCTGCGGCGCGGGCGCTGGGGCGGCGCGTGCTCGCGGTGCCCGGCGACGTGGACCGGCCGACGGCGCTCGGCCCGCTGCAGCTGCTGCGCGAAGGCGCCGGGCTGTGCGCCGGCGCGGCCGACGTGCTGGCGGCGCTGCCCGCGACTTCGCCCGGGCGCGACGCGCCGGCGCGCGAGCGGCTGCTCGCGGCGCTCGACGCCACGCCGCGCTCGCTCGAAGCGCTCGCGGAACGCGCCGGGCTCGGCGCGGCCGAGGCGCTCGCCGAACTCGTGCCGCTCGAGTGGGCGGGGCTGGCGATCGCCTGCGCGGGCCAGTGCTGGAGGCGCGGGTGAAGCCGAAGCACGCGCTCGAATACGCACTCGTCCGCGCCGCGTTCGGCGTGGCGGGGGCGGTCGGCTGGCCGCGTGCGCTGCCGCTGGGCGCGGCGCTGGGCGACCTCACGCGTCGGCTCGGCATCCGCGTGAAGGTGGCGCGCGACAATCTCGCGCAGGCGTTTCCCGAGCTGCCCGAGGCCGCACGCGAAGAGATCCTGCGCCGCACCTACCGCGAGGTCGGGCGCATCGCCATCGAGTACGGCCAGTTCGCGCGGCTCGCGAACGAGCCCACCGACGCGGTGTTCGAGCGCATCGTCGGGGTCGAACACGCGCAGTCGCTGGTGGGACGCGGCACGGTGATGTTCTCGGGGCACTACGGCAACCTCGAGCTGTTCGCGGCGCACGTGGCGCGCTACAACCCCGTGGACCTGCTCGTGAAGCCGCAGAGCAACCCGCTCGTGGACAAGCTCATCGTGAAGCTGCGCCGGCAGTGCGGCGTGGGCGTGATCCCGACCGGCGGCGGCGTGAAGCAGATCTTCCGCTCGCTGCGTGCCGGCCGCTGGGTGGCGATGGCGGCGGACCAGGACGCGCGCCGCCACGGCGTGTTCGTGCCCTTCTTCGGGCGGCTCGCGAGCACGCCCGAGGGCCCGGCCCGGATCTCGCTGCAGACCGGTGCGCCGCTGCTGTTCGGGCACGTGCGCCGCCGCCCCGACGGCCGCCACGACGTGTTCCTCGATCCGCCGCGCGAACCGCGCGGGCCGGCGACCGACGAGAACGTGCACGAGCTGGTGGCGTGGTACACGTCGCGGCTCGAGGAGATCATCCGCGAGCAGCCCGAGCACTGGTTCTGGCTGCATCGCCGCTGGAAGACCGCGCCCCCCGCGGACGCGAAGGAGACCTGACGATGCATCGCTTCGAGCTGCGTGTGCGCTACGGCGACACCGACCAGATGGGCTGGGTGTACTACGGGAATTACCTGCGCTGGTTCGAGATCGGACGCGCCGAAATGCTGCGTTCGCTCGGGCACACGTACCGCGACGTCGAGGTGAAGGAGGGCATTCTCATGCCCGTGCTCGAGGCGCGCTGCCGCTACTTCCACGGCGCGCGCTACGACGAACTCGTGGCGATCGAGACCGGCGTGTTCGGCGTCACGCGCGCGACCATGCGCTTCGGCTACCGCGTGCTCGGCGAGGACGGCACGCTGTGCGCCGTCGGCTACACCGAGCACTGCTTCACCAGCCCGGAGGCGAAGCTCGTGCGTCCGCCCGCGAGCCTCGTGCAGCTGCTCGACCGCGCGCCGGTGGTGGACGACGCACTGCGTGCACGGATCGCGGCGCTCGGCAGCCCCGCTACGACGTGAAACCCATCTCCTTCGGCTTCGCCGGGTCGCCCGGCAGCTTGATCGGGCCGAAGTTGGTCTCGTAGTTCTTCAGGTTCTGCTCGAGCGCCCCGAGCAGCCCCTTGGCGTGCTGCGGCGTCATGATGATGCGCGAGAACACCCGCGCCTTCGGCAGCCCGGGCAGCGAGCGCGCGAAGTCGAGGATCACCTCGGCCTGCGAGTGCGTGATGAACACGACGTTGGCGTAGATGCCTTCGGCTTCCTTTTCGGCGAGTCCGATCTCGATGGGCTGGGGCTGGGGTGCGTCCACGGAGGCTCCTGGGTCGGGGATTTCCTGCGATTTCGGCCGGTCGCGCACGGTAGGCAGCCGCACCGGAGCGGTCAAGGCCCCGGGGGGGAGTGCCGAAAACGACGGGGCGGACCGGCGTGCCCGGTCCCCGTGATCCGTCAGGCCATCGTCCCGGGGAGTTCATGGACCGTTCCCAGTCGTCCGACGCCGCGCTCGCGCCCGCCGCCTCGTTCCTCGCGGGCTGGAGCGGGTGGTCGCCGCTGTTCGAGCCCGACACCGACCTGCCGGCGCTCGAGCGCATGGCGCTCGCGCTGGCGACGCACGCGCAGGCCGGCGCGGCCGCTCGCGCGTGGCTGGTGCTCTGGGACGCCCGGACCGGCCTGCTCGAGGGCTGGCGCGAGGCCGCGTCCGGCGGAGACCTGCCGCTGCGCGAGGCGCTCACCGCCGCGCAGCGCGCGGTGTCGCGCGAGGGCACGAGCGAACCGATCCACGCGTGGGCCGAGCTGCCCGAGCGGCTCGAGGGCGTGCTGGCCGAAGCGTGGCGCGCACAGGGCGTGGCGGTGGGCAGCGGCGCCGACCAGCCGGGCGCGCCGTGGAGCGCCGCGCCGCAGCTGGCCGCGATCGCGCTGCGCCGTGGAGCGCGCGCCTACGGCATGCTCGTCTGCGCGTGGGATGCCGCGCGTCCCCGAGCCGTGCGGCGCGAGGCGCTGGACGCACTGCGCGGCGCGCTCGATGCCGCGCTGCACGCGCAGGCCGCGGCGGCCGAAGTGCGGCGCCGGGCGCGGCTGTCGGCCGCGCTCGCGGAGTTCGCGCACGGCTGCGTGGCGCCGGTCAACGTGGCCGAGGCGCTGCACCTGGCGGCGCGGCTCGGCTGCGAGGCGATCGGAGCGCGCGGCGCCGCGATCTACCGCGCCGATTCGCGCGGCACGATGCGCGTGGAAGTGGCGCACGGCGCGCCGGTGCTGCGCGACTCGTGCGCGCGGGCGTTTCTCAGCACGGCGCAGCAGGCGAGCGACGCGGGGCAGGCGCTGGCGGGGCAGCGCGGCGACGAAGCCACGCTCGTACCGCCCGGCGTGGCGAGCGAACTGAGCGCGTGGGCCGTGGCGCCGGTTGTGGCCTACGGCCGCCGGTTGGGCGCACTGCTGGTGTACGACGGCGCGGACCGCCACCCGGCCGCACCGGCGTGGGAGCCGTGCGAACTGGAGTACTTCGCCACGCTCGCCGACCACATGGCGCTGCTGCTCGAGCACGCGCGCCTCGGCGAGGAGTCACGGCGCTCCGAGCGCACGCGCGCCGACCAGGCCGTGCGGTTGCGCGAACTCGACCGGCTCGCGGCGCTCGGCGAGATGGCCGCGCGCGTGGCGCAGGAATCGCGCAACCCGCTCGCGTCCATCGCCGCGTTCGTCAAGCGTGCGCATCGCGAGCTGGGCGAGGACGACGCGCGCCGCGAGTACCTCGAGATCGTGCTGCGCGAGAGCGAGCGGCTCGAGGCGATGTTCGCGGAGCAGCGCGAGTACGCGCAGCTGCAGCGCCCGAACCTCGAGATGCAGAACCTGAACGCCGTGGTGCAGGAGGCGCTGCAGCGCTTCAGCGAGACGCTGGTGCGCCGGCGCGTCCGCCTGCTCAAGCGGCTGGCGCCGGACCTGCCGCCGCTGCTGCTCGACGCGCCGCGGATCCGCCGCGTGGTCGAGAACGTGGTGGCGTTCGCGCTCGAGTCCGTGCCGCTCGGGGGACGCATCCGGGTGGACTCGCGGCGCGCGAGCGATCACGTGGTGGTCGAGATCGCGCACGACGGCGCCCGGCATGCGGGCGACCTGCTCGAACAGCTGTTCGTGCCGTTCTCGGCCGGCAGCGCCACGACGCCCGGCGCCGCCGTCGGGCTCGGGGTGGCCCAGCAGATCGTGCGCGAGCACGGCGGGGAAGTGCGGTTGCGTTCGGACGGGGAGTGGAGCTCGGTGTTCGCGTTCACGCTGCCGATCGCGGGCAACGAGGACCGGCGGCGGAACCCGGATCGCCGCTCGGTGCGCGGCGAACGCCGGCGGCGCAAGGGTGACGACGTGGGGCGCGGAAGTTGACGACGGTTCCGCGGGCATGTTAGAAATGCCGCCCTCGTGACCGCCTTGGGTCACACCGATTTGCGCCACCCTAGCTCAGTTGGTAGAGCACACGACTGAAAATCGTGGTGTCCCCAGTTCGATTCTGGGGGGTGGCACCATGTGGAACCGGCCGCGGCAGGGGCCGGGCAGGACGAGGAGCTGGTGTAGCTCAGCTGGTAGAGCACGTCACTCGTAATGACGGGGTCACCGGTTCGATTCCGGTCACCAGCTCCATTTGAAGTTCGGCAGAAGCTCAGCAGTTGCAGTGGTCCAGGCGGCGGCAACGGCCGCGCCAGGAGTCCGGGCCGGTGCCCGGCGCGACCTCGCGCCGCGCGTCGGCCCGTTGTCGTGTCCGGCATGGTGTGACGTCTTCCCGAGGAGCCGACATGTCGTCGTCCCTGATGATCAGTGTGGCCGGAGTGCGCGGCATCGTGGGTGAGTCGCTGACCCCGGCGGTCGTGAGCCGCTTCGCGGCCGCGTTCGCGCACGCGCTCGGCGAAGGGCCGGTCGTGGTGGGGCGCGACGCGCGCGTGAGTGGCCCCATGGTGCTGCACGCGGTGTGCGCCGGGCTCAACGCCGCGGGCCGCGACGTGGTGGACATCGGGCTCGCGACCACGCCGGCGACGCAGCTGGCGGTCGAGCACCTCGGCGCCGCGGGCGGCGTGATCCTGACCGCGAGCCACAACCCGGCGCCGTGGAACGCGCTCAAGTTCCTCTCGGGGGCCGGCGAGTTCCTCGGCCCGGTCGAGGGCAAGGCGGTGCGCGAGCGCTTCGAAGCCGATCGCGACCTGTGGACCGGCTGGGATCGCCTCGGCTCCGTGCGTGCCGAAGCCGGCGCGCTCGAGTGGCACCTCGAGCGCGTGCTCGGGCTCGAGTACGTGGACGTCGCCGCGATCCGCGCGCGCAAGCTGCGCGTGGTCGTGGACGGCTGCGCGAGCGTCGGCGGCGTCGCCGTGCCTGCGCTGCTCGAACGCCTCGGCGCCAGCGTCGTGGCGCTCGATTGCGAGCCGAACGGCCGCTTCACCCGCGAGCTCGAGCCGCTGCCGGAGCACCTCGGCGCGCTGGGCCAGGCGGTGGTCGAGGCCGGCGCCGACTTCGGCGTGGCGCTCGATCCCGACGCCGACCGCGCGGCCTTCGTGGCCGCCGACGGCCGCCCGCTCGGGGAGGAGTTCACCGTCGCGCTCGGGACGCAGGTCGTGCTGGGCCGGAACAAGGGCCCGGTGGTGACAAACCTCTCGACGTCTCGTATGCTCGACCGCGTCTGCCAGGACGCCGGGGTCAGCCTGCACCGGACCCCCGTCGGCGAGGCGCATGTCGTTGCGGCCATTCACGCTGTCGGCGCGATCGCCGGCGGCGAGGGCAACGGCGGCATGATCCTCCCGGCAGCCCACTGCGGCCGCGACGGGCTGGTCGCGGTGGCGTTGATCGCACAGGCCATGAGCCGAGGAGCGTCGCTTCGAGAACTGGCTACCGGATTGCCCCAGTACGCGATGGTGAAGGACAAGTTGGCGCGGCCCGATGAACCGTGGGAGCGCGCTGCCGACCGGCTTCGGTCGGTCTTCGCGGACTGGTCGCTCGACACGGCGGACGGCATGCGGTTCGCCCGCGGTGAAGAGTGGGTCCACGTACGTCCCTCGGGTACGGAGCCGGTCGTTCGGGTCATCGCCGAAACCCCGGCTCTCGTTCGCACCCGCGAAATCGTCGAAGTGGCGCGGAAGGCCGTCGAGGCCTGACCGCAGGAGGAGCGCAGCATGTGCGGAATCGTCGGTTACGTCGGGCATCGTGACTGCCTTCCGATCCTGATCGAAGGCATCAAGCGGCTCGAGTACCGCGGGTACGACTCGGCCGGCGTCGCGGTGCAGGACGGCAAGGGCCTGAAGATCGTGAAGTCCGCCGGCAAGATCCGTTCGCTCGAAGCGAAGCTCGCGAACGGTGCGCCCGCGGGCAGTTTCGGGATCGCGCACACGCGCTGGGCCACGCACGGCGAGCCGAACGACCTGAACGCGCACCCGCACACCGACGAGAAGAGCACCGTCGCGCTGGTGCACAACGGCATCATCGAGAACTACGGCACCCTCAAGTCCGCCCTCGAGGCCGAGGGCCACGTCTTCAAGACGCAGACCGACACCGAGGTGCTCGCGCACCTGATCGAGAAGTACCTGCGCCGCGGCCTCAAGCTCGAGCGCGCGGTGGGCGAGGCGCTCGAGGACGTCGAGGGCACCTACGGCATCGCGGTCATGTGCGAGAGCGAACCCGGCGTGCTCGTCGGCGCGCGCCACGGCAGCCCGATGGTCGTGGGCATCGCGGACGGCGAGTACTACCTCGCGTCCGACGTCGCGGCGATCGTCGAGCACACGCGCCAGGTGATCTACCTCGACGACGGTGAGATGGCGGTGCTGTCGCCCGACGGCTTCCACACCGCGACGGTCGCGCTCGAACGCGTCGAGAAGGAAGTCCACGACGTGGACTGGGATCTCTCGCAGATCGAGAAGGGCGGCTTCGAGCACTTCATGCTCAAGGAGATCATGGAGCAGCCCGACGCCGTGCGGAACGCCATGCGCGGCCGCCTCAACGTCGAGGAAGGCCTCGCGCGCCTGGGTGGCCTGAACATGACGCCCGAGCAGCTGCGCGAGATCCGCCGCATCATCATCCTCGGCTGCGGCACGTCGTGGCACGCCGGCCTGATCGGCGAGTACATGCTCGAGGAGTTCGCGCGCATCCCGGTCGAGGTCGAGTACGCGTCGGAGTTCCGCTACCGCAACCCGATCGTGGACGAGGGCACGCTCGTGCTCGTGATCTCCCAGTCGGGCGAGACGATCGACACGCTCGCCGCCATGCGCGAGGCGCGCCGCAAGGGCGCGCGTGCGCTCGGCATCGTGAACGTGGTCGGTTCGACCATCGCGCGCGAGTCCGACGGCGGCGTGTACATCCACGCGGGCCCCGAGATCGGCGTCGCCTCGACGAAGGCGTTCACGAGCCAGGTCACCGTGCTCGCGCTGCTCACGCTGGCGCTCGGCCGTCACCGCGGCATGTCGCGCGACTACGGTATCGAGATCGCGCGCGAGATGGCGCAGCTGCCCGAGAAGATCGAGCGCGTGCTCGCGAACGGCGACGCCGTGCGGGCCATGGCCGACCTGTACACGAAGCACAACAACTTCATCTACCTCGGCCGCGGCTTCAACTTCCCGGTCGCGCTCGAGGGCGCGCTGAAGCTGAAGGAGATCTCGTACATCCACGCCGAGGGCTACCCTGCGGCGGAGATGAAGCACGGCCCCATCGCGCTGATCGACGAGAACATGCCGGTCGTGTTCATCTGCACGAAGGACAGCGCGTACGAGAAGGTCGTGAGCAACATGATGGAAGTGCGCGCCCGCAAGGGCCGCATCATCGCGATCGCGACCGAGGGCGACACCGAAGCGGCGTCGCGCGCCGATCACGTGCTGTACGTGCCGCAGAGCATCCCCATGCTGCAGCCGATCCTGTCGGTGATCCCGCTGCAGCTGCTGTCCTATCACGTCGCCGTGCAGCGCGGCTGCGACGTGGACCAACCCCGCAATCTCGCGAAGAGCGTCACCGTCGAGTGACGCCGCGCGTCGCCCGGCGCGGCCCGCAGTGCCACGCCGGGCGACGGTACGGCCAGGAGGCCTCGTGAAGACCCCGCTCAACGTTCCCGGCGCGCCCAAGGCCATCGGTCCCTACGCGCAGGCCCAGGTCGTCCGCCTTCACGGCGGCAACAAGATGGTGTTCACGTCCGGCCAGATCGGCCTCGATCCCGCCACGGGCGAGATCGTCGCCGGCGGCGTGAAGGAGCAGTGCGAGCGCGTGTTCGCGAACCTCGCCGCGGTGCTCGCGGGCGCCGGGCTCGGTTTCGGCGACGCCGTCAAGGCGACCGTCTACCTCGCGGACATGGCCGACTTCGCGGTGATGAACGAGATCTACGCGAAGTACCTCGGCGAATCGGTGCCGGCGCGCACGACGATCGCGGCCGCGGGCCTGCCGAAGGGCGCGCGGGTCGAGATCGACCTCGTGGCCGTCGGCCGCGACCAGTAGCCGCACGACGGGGGCGAGGGGACACGTGACGCGCACGCGACTCGAAGGCGTCCGATTGACCGCCACGGTGGCGGCGGCGGGCTGTGCGGCCAAGCTCGGGCCGGGCGACCTGCGCACGGCGCTCGCGCGCCTGAAGCAGCCGCGCCGCGATCGCCGCGTGCTCGTGGACGCGTCGACGCTCGACGACGCCGGCATCTTCGCGCACGGCCGCGGCGAAGTGCTGGTGCAGACCGTGGACTTCTTCACGCCGATCGTGGACGACCCGTACGACTACGGCCAGGTCGCCGCCGCGAACGCGCTGTCGGACGTGTGGGCGATGGGCGGCCAGCCGCTGACGGCGCTCGCGCTGCTCTGCGCGCCGTCCGAGGGCGTGGCGCCCGAAGTGATCGCCGCCATCCTCCAGGGCGGGCTCGACAAGGTGCACGAGGCCGGCGCCAGCGTCGTGGGCGGGCACAGCATCCGCGATCCCGAGCTCAAGTTCGGCTACGCCGTGACCGGTGTGGCGAAGCGGCGGCGGCTGCTGCTCAACAGCGGCGCCAAGCGCGGCGACCGGCTGTTCCTGACCAAGCCGCTCGGTACGGGCGTGCTCACCACCGCGCTCAAGCAGGGCAAGCTCGAGCCCACGCTGCTCCGGCGCGTCACGAAGCAGATGGCGACGCTGAACCGCGCCGCGTCCGAGACCGCGGTGGCGTTCGGCGCCGTGGGCGCGACCGACGTGACCGGGTTCAGCCTCGCGGGCCACGCGTCGCAGATGGCGGACGCGAGCGGCGTGACGTTCGTGCTGCGGCCGCACCGCGACTGGCTGCTGCCGCGCGTGCTCGAGTACATCGGGGCGGACGTCTACCCCGGCGGGCTCGCACGCAACCGCAACTTCTTCCGCGCGCACGTGGACGAGGGCGGGCTCGCCGAACCGCTCGCGAAGGCGATGTACGACCCGCAGACTTCGGGTGGCCTGCTCGTGGCCGTCTCGCCCCGGCGTGCCGCCGCGTTCGAGGCGGCGCTGCGCAAGCGCCGCACGTGGTGCATGCCGGTCGGCGAAGTGGTGGAGCGCGCCGCGGTTTCGGTGCGGTTCGAAGCCGTGAACGGCGCCGTTTCGTGATGCGGGAGCGAATGGGATCTGGTGGTCCCCGAGGACTTCAAATCCTTCTGCCGGGCGCCTTCGGCGTCCGGGGTGGGTTCGATTCCCACGCGTTCCCGCCATTGCTTCTCGTGCTGGCGATGCTGCTGCTCGCCGCACTTCCGGCCGCGGTCGCGGCCGCGAGCCGCGGTTCGGCGGCCGACAGCACCGCCCACCACCGGGCGTGGCACGAGCAGCCGCGGTTCGTGATGGCGCGCTCGCTGGTCGTGCCGGGCTGGGGCCAGTTCCACAACCGCGCGTGGTGGAAGGCGGCCGCGGTCGCGGGGGGCGAGGGCCTGCTGGTCGCACGCATCGCGCAGGACCAGTCCGACCTGCGCGACTGGCGCGCGAAGGTGGACGCGGCCGCCGCGGTCCAGGGGCACGCAGGTTACGCGGAGGCCGTGAGCGGTTACAATGCCACGCTCGACCGTCTGGTGGGGCACCAGTGGCTGCTCGGCGGCGTGGTGGCGTACGCGCTCGTGGACGCGTACGTGGATGCGCACTTCCGCGATTTCGACATCGAGTTTCGAACGGACCCCGCGCTTCCCGACGGGATCCCGCCGAGCGACGCCCGCCCCGCGCGGTCCGCGTCCTCGCGGCTCCCCGGGCTGCGCGCAGCACTGCGGTGGAACTTTTGAGCGACCCTCGCCTCCAGAACATCCGGAACTTCTGCATCGTCGCGCACATCGATCACGGCAAGAGCACGCTCGCCGACCGGTTGCTCGAGATCACGCGCACGCTGACGCCGCAGCAGATGAAGGCGCAGGTGCTCGACGACATGGATCTCGAACGCGAGAAGGGCATCACGATCAAGTCGCACGCGATCGCGATGAGCTACCGCTCGCGGGACGGCAAGACGTACGAGCTCAACCTGATCGACACGCCGGGCCACGTGGACTTCACGTACGAAGTCTCGCGCGCGCTCGCCGCCTGCGAGGGTGCGATCCTCGTGGTGGACGCGTCGCAGGGGATCGAGGCGCAGACGCTCTCGAACTACTACCTCGCCGCCGACCAGAACCTGACGATCGTCGGTGCGCTCAACAAGATCGACCTGCCGGCCGCACGGCCCGAGGAGATCGCGCTCGAGATCGAGCACTACGCGCACGTGCCGGCCGAGCACATCACGCGCATCAGCGCGAAGACCGGGCTGGGCGTCGAGGAACTGCTCGAGCGCGTGATCGAGGACGTGCCGCCGCCGTCGGGCCACCCGGACGCGCCGTTCCGCGCGCTGATCTTCGACTCGAAGTTCGACCAGTACCGCGGCGTCGTCTGTCTCGTGCGCGTCGTGGACGGCACGATCAGGTCCGGCGACAAGATCCGGTTCATGTCCACGGGCGCCGTGCACGAGGTCACCGAGGTCGGCAAGCTCAAGCTGAAGCTGGACGCCGAGGACGAACTGCACGCGGGGCAGGTGGGCTACATCGTCGCGGGCATCAAGACCGTGGCCGACGCGCGCGTCGGCGACACGATCGTGTCCGACGCCCTGACCGTGGCGGACGCCGAAGTGCTGCCCGGCTTCCGCGAGACCAAGTCCATGGTGTTCTCGGGGCTCTACCCGATCGACGCCGAGCAGTACGAAGACCTGAAGGAGGCGCTCGCGCGTCTCAAGCTGAACGACGCCTCGCTCATGTACGAGCCGGAGACGTCGGTCGCGCTCGGGTTCGGGTTCCGAGTCGGCTTCCTCGGCCTGCTGCACCTCGAGATCATCCAGGAGCGCCTGCGCCGCGAGTTCATGATCGACCTGATCGCGACGACGCCGAGCGTGGTCTATCACGTGCTGCAGACCGACGGCGAGTTCCTCAAGGTGGACAACCCGTGCAACCTGCCGCCGCCCCAGAACATCGAGGCGATCGAGGAGCCCATGGTGCTGGCGCACATCGTGACGCCGACCGAGTACCTCGGGAACATCCTCAAGCTCTGCCAGGAGCGCCGCGGCGAGCACGAGGGCATGGAGTACATCGAGGAGACTCGCGTGCGGCTGGCGTACAAGCTGCCGCTGGGCGAGATCGTGCTCGACTTCTACGATCGCCTGAAGAGCGTCTCGCGCGGCTACGCGTCGCTGGACTACGACATCTGCGGCTACCAGCAGTCGGACGTGATCAAGCTCGACATCCTGCTGAACGGCGAGATGGTGGACGCGCTGTCGGCGATCGTGCACCGCTCGAAGGCGTACACCTACGGCAGCTCGCTGTGCGAGAAGCTCAAGGAGCTGATCCCGCGGCAGATGTTCCAGGTCGCCGTGCAGGCGGCCATCGGCGGCAAGGTGATCGCGCGCGAGACGATCGGCGCGATGCGCAAGAACGTGATCGCGAAGTGCTACGGCGGCGACATCAGCCGCAAGCGCAAGCTGCTCGAGAAGCAGAAGGAGGGCAAGCGGCGCATGAAGTCCATCGGCACGGTGGAAGTGCCGCAGGAAGCGTTCCTCGCCGTCCTCAAGGTGGATCGGAGCTGACGCTCCGGAAAGGAAGAACCGTGTCCAAGAGCAGCGCCCCCAAGTCGCAGGTCCGCGAGTACACCGAGGCCATCCTCTGGGCCGTCGTGCTCACGTTCTTCCTGCGCGCGTTCGTGATCCAGGCGTTCCGCATCCCGTCCGAGTCCATGTGCGACACGCTGCTGGTCGGCGACTTCCTGTTCGTGAACAAGTTCGAGTACGGCCCGAAGATCCCGTTCACGCACCTGCGCCTGCCGGGCATCCGGCCGCCGCGGCAGGGCGACGTGATCGTGTTCCAGTACCCGCCCGATCCGAGCAAGGACTTCATCAAGCGCTGCATCGGGACGCCCGGGCACACGGTGCAGGTGAAGCACAAGGACGTCTACGTGGACGGCCGCAAGCTCACCGAGCCCTACGTGAAGCACGTGGATCCGCGCGAGATGGAGTACCGCGGCTACGAGGACCGCGACAACACCGAACTCGTGACGGTGGGCCCGCGGCAGCTGTTCATGATGGGCGACAACCGCGACAACTCGTACGACTCGCGCTTCTGGGGCACCGTGGACATGGACCTGGTGAAGGGCCGCGCGCTCTTCATCTACTTCTCCACGGCGGGTGACAAGTGGTGGAACGGCCTGTTCAACGTCCGGCTCGGCCGGATGTTCCGACCGATCCGCTGAAGCCCGAGCCGGAGCGCGTGAGCGCCGAAGGCCCCGACGCTCGCGCGCGGGCCGCGGCGCGCACGGGGCTGTACGTGCACGTGCCGTTCTGCGCGGTGCGCTGCCACTACTGCCACTTCTCGACCGAGCGCTTCTCGAGCGCCATGGTCGAGCGCTGGTTCGTGGCGCTCGAGCACGAGATCACGCGGCGTGCGCCGCTCGCCGCGGGCGTGGAGTTCACGTCGCTGTTCTTCGGCGGCGGCACGCCGTCGGCGCTCTCGGCGCGGCAGTTCCGGCGGCTGTGGGAGCTGCTCGCCGCGCGCTTCACGCTGGCCGACGGCGCCGAGGTGACGCTCGAGGCGAACCCCGAGAGCGTGAAGCCGCCGCTGCTCGAGGCGTGGCGCGCGTGCGGCGTGAACCGGCTGTCGCTGGGCGCACAGAGCTTCGTGCCCGCCGAGCTGGTGCAGCTCGGGCGCATCCACGACGACGTGCGCCCGCGCGAGGCGGTGGCGCTGGCGCGCGCGCACGGGTTCGAGCGCCTCAGCCTCGACCTCATGTACGGCTACCCGGGGCACCGGCCCGAGGCGTTCGCGTACACGCTCGAACAGGTGGCGGCGCTCGGGCTCGAGCACGTGTCGGCGTACTGCTACATCCCCGAAGGCGTCGGGCCGGCGGGCGAGCGGCAGCTCGCGCGCGGCGGGCCGGCGTTGACGGACGAGGCGCAGGCGGAGCTGTACGCGCAGCTGGACGACGGCATGCGGCGCGCGGGCCTCGCGTGCTACGAGACCTCGAACTTCGCGAGGCCCGGTGCCGAGTCGCGCCACAACCTCACGTACTGGTTGCGCCGCGACTGGTTGGCGCTGGGTCCGTCGGCGCACGCGCTGTGGCGGGGCGAGCGCTGGGCGAACCACTTCGCGACCGCGGACTGGGCGGCCGCGCTCGAGCGGGGGAAGACGGCGCGGTGGAGCGCGAGACGCCGGCCGAAGCGGCGGCCTGCGACGAAATCGTCATGCTCGCGTTACGTCTTTCGAGCGGGCTGCGGCTCGAGGACTACCCCGGCGAAACCCGGGACGCGCTCGCGCATCGGTACGGTGCGGCCTTCACGGCCGCACACGCCGCGGGCCGGCTCGAAGCCGTGCCCGGCGGGTGGCGGGTTCCGCGGGCGCATCGCTTCCTCGCCGACGACACGATCGCCTGGGTCGCGGCGCGGGCCCGCGGTTGACGCGGTTTCCGGGCCCTCGATAGATTCCACGCGCCATGTTCGACACCGTCTTTCCCGGCCGCCGGCTCGCCGGCGACCCCGAGCTCTCCGAGCGCCAGCGCGCCGTCTTCGCGGCGCTGCTGCGCCTGCACGGCGACGCCGCTCGGCCCGCCGGGGCGGAGCGCATCGCCCGCGAGGGCGGGGTGCGCCTGTCGTCGGGCACGGTGCGCAGCGTGCTCGCCGATCTCGAAGACCTGGGACTGCTCGAGCGCCGGCCGGGGTCGGTGGCGCGCGTGCCCACGACGAACGGCTACGAGTACTTCGTGCGCGCCATGCTCGAGCCCGCGGCGCTCCCGGCCGAGCTCGAGGATGCCATCGACGCGCAGTTCGCCGACTCGAGCACGACGTCGAACGCATGCTCAAGGACGCGTCGCGGCTGCTCGGCTCGCTGACGCTCCAGATGGGGCTCGCGCTCGCCGTGTCGCTCGATCGCGAGCTGCTCGAAGCGCTCGACGTGGAACCGCTTTCGGATCGTCGCGTGCTGCTGCACCTCGGGCTCGGCGGGCACGCCGCTCGCTCGCTCGTACTCGAACTCGAGACCCCGCTCGAACGCGCCGCGCTCGAGCAGGTCGAGGGCGTGTTGCGCGAGCGCCTGATCGGCCGTTCGCTCGCGCAGGTGCGCGAACGTTTCGACGGCGATCCCGAGCTGGCGCGCTACGCCGCCGTGCGCATCGTCGCGCGCGCCGCCGCGGCCTCGTGGACGCGGCCGCTCGACACGCCGTTGCTCGCTTCGGGGCGCGCCACATCGCGAGCCAGCCCGAGTTCGCGAGCCCGCACGATCTGGGCGGCGTGCTCCACGCCGTCGAAACCGGTGATCCGCTGAACCGACTCATGGTGCGCGGCATTCCGGGACAGGCGGGCGCCCGCATCGGGCTGCCCGAAGCACCCGCGCTCGCGGGCTGCAGCCTGGTCAGCTTCTCGTTGCCCGGTGCCATCCCCGGCGCCGTCGGGGTGCTGGGACCGGTGCGGATGGACTACGCCTTCACGCTCGCCGTGGTCGAGCGCGTCGGCACGCGCATCGCCGACCTGCTGTCGGCCTGAGCGCACACACACTCGAAAGGACCGAGTTGCACATGAGCGAAGACGTCCGCGACTCCGTCGCGAGCGACGCGACCCACGACACGCCCGTGGACGCCGGCACGGCGCCGCTTCCCGAACCGACCCCCGAGGAAGCCGCGACGCCCAACCCCGCAGCCGACGCCGATGCGAACACCGACGCCGCCGCGAACACCGCGGGTGCGGGGACGCCCCCTCCACCGGGGCCGGAGGCCCCGGACCCCGTCAACTACAAGATCGCTGGCTCCGCACCGAGGCCGACCTGCAGAACGTGCGCCGGCGTTCGGCGCGTGAGCGCGAGGAAGCCGTCGCGCGCGCCGAGGAATCCGTGCTGCTCGACGTGATCGGGCTGCTCGACGACCTCGACCGCGCGATCGCCGCGCTCGCCGCCGAACAGGCGGCCGAAGCGTGGGCGCAGGGCGTTTCGCTCACGGCGCAGCGCATGCGCGACATGCTCGCGCGCCACGGCGTCACCCCGATCGCGGCCGTGGGCCAGCCGTTCGACCCGCTCGTGCACGAGGCGCTGCTCGAGATCCCGGCGCCCGAGGGCATCGCGCCCGGCTGCGTGGCGCAGGAAGTCGCCAAGGGCTGGCAGCGCGGCGGACGTGCGCTGCGGGCGTCGCGCGTGGTCGTCGCGCGCGCGGAAACGGAGGCCTGACGTGGCCGCGAAGCGCGACTACTACGAAGTGCTCGGCGTGGCGCGCGGCGCGACCGAGGACGAGATCAAGAAGGCGTACCGCAAGGTCGCCATGCAGTACCACCCGGACCGCAACCCGGGCGACAAGGACGCCGAGGCGAAGTTCAAGGAAGCGACCGAGGCGTACGAAGTGCTGCGCGACGCGCAGAAGCGCGAGCGCTACGACCAATTCGGTCACGCCGCCTCGGGCGGCCCGGGTATGCCCGGCGGCTACGACTTCGGCGGTGGGGGCTTCGACCTCGCCGACGCGTTGCGCGCGTTCATGCGCGACTTCGGCGGCGGCGACGCCGGCGGCTTCGAGAGCTTCTTCGGTGGTGGTGGCGGGGGCGGCGCGCGCGGCCCGGGCCGGGGCGACGACCTGCAGGTGCGGCTCGTGCTCACGCTCGAGGAGATCGCGTCCGGCGTCGAGAAGAAGATCCGCGTCAAGCACCTCAAGAAGTGCACGACCTGCGACGGCCGTGGCGGCAAGGGCGAGAAGCAGTGCTCGCAGTGCAACGGCCGCGGCCAGGTGCGGCGCGTGCAGCAGACCATGCTGGGCCAGTTCGTGAGCGTGCAGGCGTGCCCGAAGTGCGACGGCGAGGGCAGCATCGTGAGCGAGCCGTGCCGCGCCTGCGGTGGCGACGGCCGCACGAGCGACACCGAGACCGTGGCGGTCAAGGTGCCCGCCGGCGTGGCGAGCGGCAATTACATCCCGCTGCGCGGGGTGGGCGACGCCGGGCGCCGCGGCGGTCCCGCGGGCGACCTGATCGTCCTCATCGAGGAGAAGGACCACGACATCTTCGAGCGCCACGGCGACGACCTGCTCGTGGACGTGCCGGTCAGCTTCACGACGCTGGCGCTGGGCGGCAAGGTGGACGTGCCGCTCGTCGGCGGCGACACGCACGCGCTCGACGTGACCGCGGGCACGCCGAGCGCGCATCGCGCGCGGCTGCGCGGCAAGGGCCTGCCCGGGCTGCGCGGCGGCCGTGGCGATCTCATCGTGCGGCTCATGGTCTGGGTGCCGTCCAAGCTCAGCGGCGCGGAGCGCAAGCTGCTCGAGGAACTGCGCAAGGCCGAGGGCATGAAGACCCCGCGCGCCGCGCGTTCGTTGTTCGAGCGCGTGAAGGACGCCTTTGGCGGCTGACGCGGCACCGGGCTTCGTGTACCTCGAAGCGTTGCCCGAACCGGGCGCGGAATGCGCGCTCGAGGGCGACGAGGCGCACTACCTGTCGCGCGTCGTTCGGGCGCGCCCGGGCGAACTCGTGCGGGCGTCCGACGGCCGTGGCGGGCTGGCGACGCTCGAAGTGCTCGAGTCGCGCCCGCACGTGCGCGTGCTCGGGCGCGAGCGCAGCCGCAGCGAACGCACGGGGGAACGCACGCTCTGGGTCGGCGCTCCCGAAGGGGATCGCGCGGACTGGCTGGTCGAGAAGCTGGCGGAGCTGGGTGTGCACCGGCTCGTGCTGGTGGACTTCGAGCGCGCCGCATGGGAGCGGGCCGAGGCGCGCCGCGAGCGCTGGCAGCGGCTCGCGACCGCCGGGCTGCGGCAGTCGCAGTCGGCGTGGCGGCTGGAGATCGCGCCGCCCGTGCCGCTGGCCGAGGCGCTGCGGGTGGCGGAGCCGGCCGCCCGGCGCTGGGTCGCGCTGCCCGGGGCGTCCGCCGTCCGCGACTGGGCGGGTGGCGACGCGGGGCCGCGTGTGGGCGTGGTCGGGCCTTCGCCCGGATTCTCGGAGGACGAGTTGAAGGTGTTGCAGGAGAGTGGCTTCGCGCCGATTGGGCTGGGCCCTTCGCGGCTCCGCACCGAGACCGCGGCGCTGGCGCTGGCGAGCCTCTGGCAGGCGGCCTCGGGGGTGTAGCCCCGGCCGCGGCCGGCCGATGCCCCGGCAGTCGGGGCGGTCCGGGCGGCGATCGACCCGGCCCGCCGCCTTGACGCCCGAATCGGCCCCGGCCTATCCTGCCCGCCGTCTGTCTGCGCACGGCACGTGCCCCGCTGCGCAATCATCTCTTCCCACCAATCTCTTCTCCTCCATAGGTGCAAGTGGTTGTCGAGAGGGGGGAATTTATTGCCTGGTATCAGGGTGAAGGAAGGCGAGTCCTTCGAGAGCGCCCTGCGTCGTTTCAAGAAGAAGTGTGAGAAGGCCGGCATCATGGCCGACCTTCGTCGGCATCAGCACTTCGAGAAGCCGAGTGAGCGGCGCAAGCGCAAGATGAACGCCGCCAAGCGGAAGAACACCGCCCGCAGGGCTGCGGAGAACTGACGACGCTGCAGAGCTTGAATCAAATGACCGGACTGGACTGGATCGTCGTGGTCCTCGTACTGGTCTTCGTGATTCGCGGAATCCTGCGCGGCACCATCGCGCAGGTTTTCGCGTTCATTGGGATGCTGGCCGGACTCGCCGCCACGGTCGCCGTGGCGGCGTGGGTCGGCGCCCACTGGCGGGACGCTCACCCCGGTCCCGTGTACTTCCTGCTTCGCTGGCTCGTCGCGATCCTGGCCGGCATGGCGATCTCCGCACTGTTCCACTGGTGGGGAGAACTCGTCGCCAAGGCCGCGCACGACGGGCCGTTCGGTTGGCTCGACCGCCTGGTGGGTGGTGCGGTCGGGGGATCGATCGCGTTGCTGCTCTCGTGCCTGCTCGTACTGCTGGCCGTGCAGTCTCCGCTGCTGGGCTTCGCGCGCAACGACGCGAAGCGTGGCGTGGTGGCGCGGCCGCTCGTCGGGCTGGGCGTGGCGGCGACGTCGTGGCGCACCTTCCCGGGTGCGCACTGGCTTCACGGGCATTTCGTTTCGGCGCAACGACACCTCGGACGCTGACGGTCCCTTCGGGGCACTGCGGCCATCCGACGGTTCGCGATCCTTCGTGATCGCAGAAGAGTGACGACGGTTTCGCGGCTCCGGCTGCGGCTCACGCGGACACTCGGTGGCAGGGCGTGGACTGGCATTCACTGGAACTACTCGAGTTCGACCGCGTGTGCGGGAGCATCGCCGCGCGAGCCGAATGCGACCGCGCGCGCGACGCACTCGCGCGCTGGCGGCCGTTCACGCACGGGCCTGCGCTCGCGCGGGAATGCGCGCGCCTGCACGAAGCGCTGCGCCGCAACGCCGAACCCGGCGCATGGTGCGCGGTGGGCCGTGGTGCGCTCGAGCCTCTGCTCGCGCACGCGAAGCACGACCCGCTCGACGGCCCCGCGCTGGTCGAGGTGAAGTCGTGGCTCGACGGCGCCGCCCTGACCGGCGACGCGTGGGAGAGCGAGGAGTCGCGCGAGCGCTTCCCCGAACTGGCGCGCGTGGTGCGTGAACTGCCCGACCTCGCCGCGCTGCGCGAGCGGCTCGACCAGTCGCTCGATTCCGACGGCACGGTGAAGGACTCCGCCTCGCCCGCGCTCAAGCGCGCGCGCGTCGGCGTCATGGACGGCGAGCGCCGGCTGCACGCGCAACTCGAGCGCTGGGCTGCACCGTTCGGCGAAGGCGCGTACGTCACGCGCTTCGGCGACCGCTTCGTGGCGTGCGTGCCCGCCGCCGGCTTCTCGCGCAAGCGTGGGATCGTGCACGACACGTCGAACAGCGGACAGTCGCTGTTCGTGGAGCCGCTCGAGGCCTGCGAGGGCAACAACGACCTGCAGGAACTGCGCGCGATCGCGATCGAGGAGGAGCGCCGCATCCTGCGCGAGCTGGCCGAATCGGTCGCCGCGTCCGCCGAGGCGCTCGTCGCGACCGAGGACGTGCTCTCGCGGCTCGATGCGCTGCGCGCCCGCGCGCGCTGGGGCAACGAACTGGGCGCCCGCGCGCTCTCGCCCGCCGAAGGCGCACTCCGGCTTTCCGGAGCCCGGCACCCGCTGCTCGCGCTGTCGGAGCGCGCCGACACGGTGGTGCCGCTCGATCTCGAGCTGGCCGACGACGCACGGCTGCTGCTGGTGTCGGGGCCGAACATGGGCGGCAAGACGATCCTGCTGAAGACCGTCGGGCTCACCGTGGCCATGGCGCACGCCGCACTGCCCGTGCTCGCGCGCGAAGGCAGCAGCGTGCCGTTCGTGGACGCGATCGTGGTGGACCTGGGCGACGAACAGTCGGTGGACCAAGGCCTGTCCACGTTCGCCGCGCACCTGAAGCGCCTGCGCGCCATGGCCGAAGCGGCCGGGCCGCGCGCGCTCGTGCTGGCCGACGAACTGGGCGCGGGCACCGATCCCGAGGAGGGCGCCGCGCTGGGCCGCGCGCTGGTCGAACATTTCGCCGCCGCGCGTGCGTGGGGCGTGCTCACCACGCACCTCGGTTCGCTCAAGCGCGTCGCCAGCGAGGTCGCGGGCGTGGTGAACGGCTCGCTCGAGTTCGATCTCGACACGCTGTCGCCGCGTTACCGGTTCCTGCCCGGGATTCCCGGCGCGAGCCACGCGCTGTCGGTGGCGTCGCGGCTGGGTTTTCCCGAAGCACTGCTCGCCCGCGCCCGAACGCTCACGTCCGAGGAGACGCGCGCGCTCGAGCGGCTGCTGTCCGAAGTCGGCGCGTCGTTGACCGCGCTGCAGTCCGAACGCGCCGAGGCGCAACGCGCACGCGCCGAAGCCGAGAAGGCCGAAGCCGAGCACCGCCGCATGAGCGAGGAGGCGAAGAAGTCGCTCGCCGACCTGCGCCGCAAGCTGACCTCCGAAAGCGAGGCGATTCTCGCGCGTACGCGCGAGCGGTGGCAGAGCGTGCAGCGCGAGGCGCGCCGCGCCGACAAGTCGCGCGCGAACGCCGAGACGCTCAAGCAGGGCATGGCCGCGATCGAGCGAGACGCCGACGCGCTGCAGAGCCGCGCGCGCGAAGCCGCGGGCGGCGGCGACACCCCGGCCGCTCCGCTCACGCTCGCGGTGGGCGCGCGCGTGCGCGTGCTCGACCTGGGCGTCGAGGCCGAGATCGTGGGGGCGCCGGACGCCGAGGGCCGCGTGAAGCTGCGGCGCGGGCCCATGACGATCACGTCGCACGTCAACCGGCTGGCGGCTGCCGAAGCCGTGGTCACGCCGGTGCGCGCCCCGGTCGCCACGTACTCGCGTGGCGAGGAAGCGCCGCAGCTCGACGTGGACCTGCGCGGCATGGACGTGGAAGAGGCGCTGCGCGAGGTGGACCTGGGGCTCGATCGCGCGGTGCTGTCGGGCATCACCGAGCTGCGCATCATCCACGGCATCGGCAAGGGCATCCTGAAGACCGCGGTCGAACGCCACCTGCGTGCCCACGCGCAGGTCGAGTCGCAGCGCATGGGCGAAGGCCGCGAAGGCGGCCGCGGCGTGACCGTGGCGAGGCTGCGATGAGCGCGACGGGCGGCGGCTTCGCGCCGCGCGGTTCGGACGACTGGGTGGAGCGCGTGCGCGCGGCGAGCGACATCGTCGAGGTGATCGGCCAGCATGTGCCGCTCAAGCGCTCGGGCCGGAACTGGATGGGCGTGTGCCCGTTCCACCAGGAGAAGTCGCCTTCGTTCTCCGTGAACGCCGAGCGCCAGTTCTACCACTGCTTCGGCTGCAAGGCGGGCGGCGACGTCTTCAAGTACATCCAGGAGACCGAGAAGGTCGGCTTCCTCGAGGCGGTCGAGCTGCTGAGCCGACGCGCCGGGATCGCCGTGCCCGAGCGCCGCAGCACGGGCGGGGGGACGCGCGCGCCGCTGCTCGAGGCGCTCGACGCGGCCGCGAGCGCGTACGAGGCGTGGCTCGGCGATCCGTCCACGGGCGCGATCGCGCGCGCCTACCTCGACAAGCGCGGCATCACGCGCGACACGCAGCGCGAGTTCCGGATCGGCTACGCGCCGCCCGGCTGGGACAACCTCGTGCCGCGGCTCAAGGGGCGCTTCCGCGACGAAGTGCTGCTCGAGGCGCGGCTGGCCGGGCGCAAGGAAGGCGCGCGTTCGATCTACGACTGGTTCCGCAACCGGCTCATGGTGCCGCTCGTGGCGCCCGGCGGCGCGGTGCTGGGCTTCGGCGCGCGCACGATGGCCGACGAGACGCCCAAGTACCTCAACTCGCCCGAGTCGACCGTCTACCACAAGAGCCAGTTCCTGTTCGCGCTCGAGCAGGCGCGCAAGCACGTCCGCCCGGAAGGCGAGGTCGTGGTGGTCGAGGGCTACTTCGACGCGATCGCGCTGCACCAGGCCGGCATCCGGAACACCGTGGCGACCTCGGGCACGGCACTGACTCCGGACCACGCGAAGACGCTGCGGCGGCTGGCGCGGGGCGTGGCGCTGACCTACGACGGCGACGCGGCGGGGCAGGACGCCATGCTGCGCTCGCTCGGCGTGCTTCTGGCCGAGGGGCTCGACGTGGTGGTGGTGGACCTGCCCGCCGGGGACGACCCCGACACGCTGATCCGGCGCGACGGGCTGGACGGCTGGCAGAAGACGCGCGGTTCGGCTTACGATGCCGTGGAATTCGTCCAACGACACGTGGCCCGCAAGGGCGGCGGCGGCGATCCGCGCGAGCGGGCGCTGCAGTCCGTGGTGCGCATGATCGCCGGGGTGCAGGACACCATCCGGCAGCGCCTCCTCGTGGAACGCGCGAGCCAGGTGTTCGCGCTTGCGGAAGGAGTGATCGCGCGGGCCGTCGGTCTGGCCCGCACGGGACAGCAGTCGCCCCGGCCCGTCGAGGCCGCGGCGGCCGCGCAGGCCAGGGTCGCGAACGACCTCGAAAGGAAGGCACTGCAAGCGCTGTTGCACGCCCCGGACCTCGTGGACTGGGCGCGCGGACAGCTTCGGCCGGAGGACTTCGACGGCGAGGGCGCACGGAACCTGGTGGCGGCGCTCTTCGAAGGCGAGGACCCGATGGCGCTCGAAGGGGACCCGGCGGCACTCGTGCGCGAGCTGCTCGCCTCGACCCCGGAGGAATACGACTGGCACGCGGAGGCCGAAGGGGCCGTCCGCATGCTGAAGATTCGCGCGCTCGAGCGCTCCCGGCGGGAGCGCCGGGCACGTCTCGGGAGCGCACAGGGTGACGACGCCCGCCGCCTGCTGGCGGAGATCGATCTGATCAGCAAGCAGATCCTCGAGCTCAAGCAATAGGAGAGCAGTCATGGCGACCGCCACGACGAAGAAGGCCCAGAAGGAAAAAGAGAAGGCCGAGACCCGCAAGCGCCTGGAGGAGATCAAGGTCCTCGCGCTGCGGCAGGGCTACGTCACCGAGGACCAGATCGTGTGGCTCCTCGACGACGACCTCGACCCCGAGAAGCAGGTGGAACAGATGGAGGAGATCCACTCCATGCTGAACACCATGCACATCGAGGTGTTCGCGAGCGAGGAAGAGGCGCACGAACGCGCCAAGAAGCTGCGCAAGCTCGAGGACAAGAAGCCCGCCCCGGCTTCGAAGGCCGCTCCGCCGACGCCGGTGCGCTACGACGACCCCGTGCGCATGTACCTGCGCGAGATGGGCCGCGTGCCGCTGCTCACGCGCGAAGGTGAAGTCGAGATCGCGCGCCGCATCGAGGCGGGCGAGCGACAGGTCGTGTCGGCGCTGTTCCGCGCCGAGCCGTCGGTGCGCGAGATCCGCGCGCTGCTCAAGCGGCTCAAGGAAGGCCAGCTCAAGATCGAGGACTTCATCAAGGTCGACGACCAGGCCGCGACCGAGCAGGCGCTCGACAAGGAGCGCGCGCGCGCCGTCAAGATCCTCGAGAGCGTGTTCGCGCGGCAGAAGCGCTACAACGAGCTGTTCGAGCGCTACGACGAGAAGATGACGGACAAGGCCCGGGCGAACTACCAGGGCACGTTCGCGAAGACCGAAGCCGAGCTGCAGCAGGAGCTGCACAAGCTGTCCATGAACTCGCGCATGGTCGAAGGCCTCGCCGCTCCGGTGAAGGCGCTCGCCGAGCGCATGATGGAGTACGACGAGCAGGTCGCCGAGCTCGAGCGCCGCTACGGGCACTCGACCGACGACATGAACGCGTTCGCGCGCCGGCTCAAGAAGGGCCCGAAGGAACTGCGCGCGGTCAAGCGCGACTCGAACCTGCAGCCGGCGCAGATCGCCGACTTCGGCAACGAGCTCAAGCTCGTGAAGAAGCACATGAAGGCGATCGAGGACGAAGCCGTCATGTCGCGCGAGCACCTGCTCGAGATCTACCACCAGATCCGCGACGGCGAGCGGGCCACGGGCCAGGCGAAGAAGGAGATGATCGAGGCGAACGTGCGTCTCGTGATCTCGATCGCCAAGCGCTACACGAACCGCGGTCTCGAGTTCCTCGACCTGATCCAGGAAGGCAACTCGGGCCTCATGCGTGCGGTCGACAAGTTCGACTACACGAAGGGCTACAAGTTCTCGACCTACGCCACGTGGTGGATCCGCCAGGCCATCACGCGCGCGATCGCCGACCAGGCCCGCACGATTCGCGTGCCGGTGCACATGATCGAGCACATCAACCGCGTCGTACGCGTGTCGCGGCGGCTCGTGCAGGAGCTGGGTCGCGAACCCACGCCCGAAGAGGTCGCCGAGCGGCTGGAACTGCCCGTCGACAAGGTGAAGGCGATCATCAAGGCGGCGCAGGAGCCGATCTCGCTCGATCGCCCGATCGGCGAGGACGACGACTCGAACCTCGGCGACTTCATCGAGGACACGAGCGTGGTGTCGCCGGCCCATTCGGCGGCGAGCGCCATGCTTCGCGACGAAGTGAGCGAAGTGCTCAAGACGCTCACTCCGCGAGAGGCCAAGGTGATCCGCCTGCGCTTCGGGCTGACCGACGACGGTGCGCAGCGCACGCTGGAAGAGGTCGGCGCGTTCTTCAACGTGACCCGCGAGCGCATCCGCCAGATCGAGGCGAAGGCGCTGCGCAAGCTGCGGCACCCGACGCGTTCGCGCCGGCTGAAGGCGTACACGGAACTGCTGTAGGCGCCGTCCGGGAGGTGGCGGGACCCTCCGCCGCCTCCTGTGGTCGTCGTGTCTGGGGCCAGCCGGGAGGGTCGAGGGATGCGTGCTCTCGTCATGGTCGCATGCGTGCTGGTGCTCTCATTCGTCACGGCTCAGGCCGCGCCGCGTCCCGCTCCGGACGCGCGTGCCCTCTTCGCGCACGCGCGCAGGCACATCGGCGTCGAGGAAGTGAAAGGCGTTCGGACGGTCGCCGAAGTGAGCGAGGGTGGGCGGCACTGGGTGACCACCGTGACCTCGGCGATGGACGGGCGCGCGCTGTTCGAGCAGGGCGACGATTTCCGCGCCGGCGTGGACTCGCTCGGCGCATGGACGTGGAACGCGGGCGAGCGTCAGCGCGCGAACGCCGACTCGCGTACCGCCGCCGCGGTGCGCGGGCACGAACTGCACCTGCTCGCGTGGGATCCGCTGGCCCGTTGGCGCATCGCTGGACCGCCGCGTGACACGGTCTTCGGCGGTCGGCGCGCCTGGCTCACGCCGATGCAGGACGAACGCGGCGCCGCGGTCGCGATCTTTCACGCCGCCGCGGATACGCTTCCGCTCGGCTTCGTGCTGCCCGACGAGAGCGCGCGTGACGGTTCTCGAATCGAAGTCGAGTGGCTCGACTGGCGCACCGAGCACGGCGCGCGCTGGTTCCGCCGCGCCGTGTTCCATCAGGGGGGCCGCAGCTACGTGCACGACTTCCGGGAGGTCGGGTGCATCGAACCCCGTCACGAGTGGTTCGCGGCGGACCCCGGCGAGGGCGCACGGCCCGTGCTGCTCGCGTTGCACGAACGCGTGCTCGAGGCGCATCGCAGGAGCGATGTCGAGGGAGTGCTCGCCGACGAGGGCGACGGCTACACGCTCGCCAATCGCGGCGAGCTTGCACACCCCACTCTCGCCGAGCGCCGCAGCCGCATGGGTCCGTACCTGCAGCGCACGCGGTTCCGGCGCTACTCGGATCTCACGGCCCCCGTCGTGAGCGTGTCGCCCGACGGTCGCCAGGGTTGGGTCATCGTGCAGGTCGAGGCGGAAGGAACGCAGGTCCGGGACGGCGGCGGCGAAGCCGAACTGAAGTTCGTGAGCGCCTGGATCGAACTCTACGAGCGCCGCGACGGCCGCTGGTGGCGAACGGGAAACGTCTCGAACTTCCGCCCCTGAAGCCCTCCCGCAATCAGGAGTGGTGGCCCGAACCCGTGTCGGGCGGCAGGTCGAGCCAACGCAACGTGATCGCAGGAAGCGTCAGCGCCGCACCCGGCACGCTCACCTCGAACGGCGCGTAGTGAGTCGCGTATCCGCTGCGCACGGTCGCGAGCGTCCATCGCCCGAGCGGCAGCGACGAGAGCCGGCACGCACCGGTCCCGTCCGCCAGCGCGAGAGCGCCGGTCTCCACGACGTGCACGAACGTTCCCGCTGGATCTGCGCCGTTCGAGAGCGTGCGCGTGGTGCTCAAGGAAGACGCCGCATGCAGTGTCAGCCTCACGACGAGAGTCTCGCCGGCCGCGCGTTCCGCGCCCGGCACCCGCATGGTCGAGCCTGCGGCGAGGCCCGGCGTGCCCGGGCTCGCACAGGCGAATGCCCAAGGACCTTCCGTGAGCCCGGCGAATCGCACCGTGCCGGTGGCGTCCGTGGATCCCGTCGTGAGTGCGCCGAAGCCGCCGGAGTCTGGCAGGGCCGTCGCGCGCACGAACACACCCGCGACGGGTGCGCCGAGGCTGTCCGCCACGAGGACGGCCACATCGCGAGCAACCGTCGCGACAGGAGGCGCGGTCGTGCGCGACGCCGAGCATCCGGCGAGGGCGGCGAGCGTGGCGGCGAACAGCGAGGTCGCGAGCCACCGTCGCGGCGGGCGGGAGACGGGCAGGGCGAAAGCTCCGGGTGGGAAGGCGAGGACGCACTGCGGGAACGGCACGCACTCTAGCGGACACTCGCCGGTGCACAAGCGGGGTGCTCCGCGCGTGCTCGCCGCTTGACGCGCACGGGCCGCTTGGATATAAACACCCGGCTTTCGTCGCAGGTGAGGGCAAAGGCGCTGGGCCCATAGCTCAGTGGTCCAGAGCCGCCGGCTCATAACCGGTAAGACCCTGGTTCGAATCCAGGTGGGCCCACTTCCAACCTGCGTCACGCGACTTTCGATGGGCGAATAGCTCAGCTGGCAGAGCATCTGGATCACAACCAGAGGGTCGGGGGTTCAAGTCCCTCTTCGCCCACCATCTTTTTCCAGAATCGCGCGGACCATGGCCGACGACCTGCCGCTGCACTGGCGCCTCCACCTGTGTGACGAGGCCGCCGTGCGCCACGAGGCCGAGCTGAAGAAGCTCCCCGCGCGCCTGGCTGCGCAGGACGCCAAGGTCGCGGCCGAACAGCGCCGCGTGGACGCCAACGCGAAGTCCGCCTCCGACCGCGTGCAGCGCCGTCGTGCCGCCGAGGGCGAAATCGCCGCGTTCGAGACGCAGGAAGCCGGCTTCAAGCGCCAGCTCGACGCGGTCACGAACCAGCAGCAGTTCGAAGCCGTCCAGCACCAGATCGCCGGCGTCGCCGCCAAGCGTTCCGAAGCCGAGACGCTCGTGCTCACGCTGATGGACGAGGAAGAAGCGCTCGCCGCCGAGCGCCCCGCGCTCGCCGATGCGCTCGCGCGCGCCGAGGCCGCGCGCGCCGACGAACGTGCGAAGTGCGCGACGATCGAGGGCGAGGCGAAGGCGGCGCTCGCGGCGCTCGACGCCCGGCGTGCCGAGGCCGTGGCCGCGCTCGACGCGGCGGCCAGGTCGCGCTACGAGCGCACGCGCGCCGCGCGCGAAGGCCGTGCGGTCGCCGCGATCGAGAAGGACGCGTGCGGCGCGTGCTTCCGCGGGCTGGCGCCGCAGGCGCTCTCCGAGGCCAAGAAGCGCGACCGGCTGCTGCCGTGCGACGGCTGTGGCCGGCTGCTGATGTTCGCTCCCGAAGGCGCCCCGCCCGCGTGAGCGCCATGCGCACGCGCGACGACCTGCCGTTCCGCCGCATCGCGCTCGTGCTGTCGGGCGGCGGTGCGCTCGGCGCGTACGAAGTCGGCGTGCTCAAGGTGCTCGAGCAGCTGGGCATCGCCCCGTCGCTCGTGGCCGGCGTGAGCATCGGCGCGGTCAACGCGGTCGTGTGGCTGGCGCACGGCATGCGTACGCAGCCGCTCGAGGACGCGTGGCGGAAGTTGCGGCCGTCGAACCTCGGCCTGCAGTGGGTGGCTCTCGCATTGCGCGCCGCGGGCTCGTTCGTGGTCGCGGTGGCCATGCTCGAGGTGCTGCTCACGTTCATCGGCTCGCGCGAACTGTCGGGCGCGTACTGGATCTGGAAGAAGTCCAGCGCGCGCATCGATCTGTGGTCCACGCAGCTCGACGTGTGGTCGTGGGTCGTCGCGAGCGTGCTGGGTGCGGTGCTCGTGTTCCTCGCGCGCCCGATCGAGGGCTGGCTGTCGCGCGGCGTGCCGGGCGGCGATCCGCAGCGTGCGCGCCAGCTGCTCGGACGCGTCGCGCTCGGCGCGTTCGCGGTGCACACGCTCGTGTGGATCATGGCGTGGCCGTGGCCGCACCGGTTCAGCGCCAGCATGGTGCTGCTGCTCGCGCTCGCGTGGCTCGGCAGCGGCGAAGGTTCGTTCGCGCGCGGGCTACGGCGCATGGGCCTGGGGCTCATGCCGGAGACGCGTGGCCGCGGGCTGTGGGGCGGTGTGCCGCGCCGGCGCGTGATCGAGAAGCTCGTCACCGCGGGCGACCCGTCGCGCCTGACGGGCGACGGCACGGGGCTGGTGATCGGCGCGCTGTCGGTGGACTCGGGGCGAGTGTGCCATTTCGTGAGCTGGCCGAACGTGAACCGCGAGTTCGAGCAGCGGGTGAAGGCCGAGTTGGGCGAAGTCGTGCCCATGCGTGGCCCCGGCGACGCGATCCGCGCCGCGGTGGCGTCGTCGGCGATCCCGGGCGTGTTCGAACCCGAGCGCATCGACGGCCGCGACTTCGTGGACGCGGGCGGCTTCTCGAACCAGCCGCTGCACGTCGCGCTCGCAGGCGGCGCTGACGCCGTGATCGTCGTGCTGCTGTCGCCGAGCGAATCGCTCACGCCGACCGCGCCGCCGGACGGCCTGTTCCCGCTCGCAGGGCGGCTGCTCGAGGTCGCGAACTGGCGCGACCTGCAGATGGAACTGCGACAGCTGCCCGAGGGCTGGAGCCGCGAGGGCGACCCGGCGCGCGTGTGCGTGATCGAGCCGACGCGGCCGCTGCCGGGCAGCGTGCTCGGGTTCGATCCGGAGCAGGCGGGGCAGCTCGTCGTGCTCGGCGAACAGGACGCGCGCAGCGCGTTGGCGCGGGCCGGCTGGCTAGCCGGCTGAGCACCGCGACGGGCGGTCCGGCGCGGAGTGCTTGCCCGGGCTTGCACCGAGCGGCTACTGTCTTCGCCCCGTTCGGCACTTCGCGCGACTGCACCCGTCCCCAGTGGCCTCCGCTCGGCGCTCCGGCAGCTTCACCCGGCCAGGAACAGCCTCGCCAACGCCGGCGCCGGCGTGAGCCGTGATCGAAGGCCGGCCCAGCCGCTCTTGGCGTGTCGCAGTGTCGCCGCTCCGACCACTTTGCCAGTTCCGCCACGCGGGAACACCGCCATGCGCAGATCGACATCTGCCGCCGCTTGGCGGAAACACGGTCGTCTCGCGCTTGTGGCTCATCCGAGTGCCGTGCCGCCTTGTAGGACGTTCAGTTCGCTGAAGATCAGGTTCGACGTGGTCCGGGCCGCGTGAGCTGACCGTGTGGTGGGCGATGTTCAGGTGCGCAACCCGAGCGATCGCACGCGGGTAGTCCATGGTGCTCATCGGTGTGCAGCGCAGGCGCCTGCGGCGGTGCCGCGATGGCGAGCAGCTCGGCAGTCCTTCTCGGTGGCCGTGGGTCGGGCCGACCAAGGCGCGCTTCATTCTGCTTGCGTGCACCTTTGCCGCCGGGTCATGCTGCCGAGCGGCGCGGCCTCGGTGGCGGTGAACCCGTACAGGAAGTAGCTCCTCCGCCGAGCAGGCGACCTGGCTGGTGGGGTGGTACTGGCTGTACTCGAAGGAAGAACGAATAGCGGCCACCTGGACTCCGGGATGCCGCCCCGGGGGCAGGCTGTTCATGGAACAGCTGGCGGGTACTGCCCGAGCCGGTTGGCGTGGAGCAGTACGGTCTGGGGCGAGCACTCCTGTGCGCGGGCCAGCCACCTCGAGCAGGGCAGGAAACAGGCCGTGGAAGACGGGCAGGAGCAGTTCGGGCCGCTTGAGCCAGTAGGTGGTGCGGAAGGTCTGGTCGCTGAAGCGTCGCCGGCAGTGACAGCAGCGGTAACGCTGGACACGGTGCAGTGGAGCGAGCCGGCAGTGGTAACCGTCCCTCTGGTAGCGCCAACCGTGTGGGCGCGGTGTGGAATGGGCAGCGTGGGACGGGACAGAACGGGGGCAGCCTGGGGGGCAGGCGTCGTGGTCATGCCGGAGCATCTGCATGCCCCGTTCCGTCACCATTCTTCCGAGCACAACCGAAGGCTTGCTCGTGCTCGCACCGAGCGGCTACTGTCTTCGCCCCAAGGAGGAGTCCATCCACACATGAGCACATGGACGTTGCGCTGTGACGGCGGTTCGCGGGGCAACCCGGGACCGGCGGCCTTCGGGTTCGTGCTCACGAACCCGGCGGGCGAGGAAGTGGTGGCCCGCGGGGAATACATCGGGACCGCCACGAACAACGTCGCCGAGTACCGCAGCCTGATCGCGGGACTGAAGGCGGCGGCCGAGCAGGGCGCATCACCGCTCGCGGTGGTGATGGATTCCGAACTCGTCATCCGCCAGATGACGGGGCAGTACCGCGTGAAGAACGAGGGCCTCAAGCCGCTTCATCTCGAAGCGAAGCAGGCGGCACTCGCGCTGCAGCGCGTGACGTATTCGTCCGTCGGGCGGGCCGACAACGGCCGGGCCGACGGTCTCGTGAACGAGGCGTTGGATCTCGCCACGGGAAGGAAGTGACCGAGTCTCCCAGATGATCGCGCGGCATTCGCCGACGTCTCCGCGCAAGCGGCGGCCGAGGCCGTGCCGTGAGGAAAGTCCGAACTCCACAGGGCAAGGCGCTGGGTAACACCCAGGGGGCGTGAGCCTACGGAAAGTGCAACAGAGAGCAGACCGCCAACGGGCGGCGCGCCGCGAGGTGCCGCCGCTGCGGGCAAGGGTGAAACGGTGAGGTAAGAGCTCACCAGCGGTGGTGGCGACATCACCGGCTCGGTAAACCCCGCCTGGAGCAAGACCGAATAGAGGGGGAGGAGTGTGACCCGCTCCGCCAACACCCCAGGGTCGGTCGCATCGAGGTGGTGAGTAATCACCATCCCAGTCAAATGATCATCACGGAGCAATCCGGACAGAATTCGGCTTACGGGAGACTCGGTATGAATCAGCGGACGGCTCCGGCGGAGAGCACCCGCCGGAGCCCGTTCGTTCCGGCGGAAATCCTCTACGCGATCGTCCCCGCGCTGCTCGTGCTGGCGATGTTCGCACCGTCGCTGCGCTACGAGTTCGTGTGGGACGACGAGCGGCTGATCGTGCACAACGTGATGCTGCGTTCCGCCGACGGACTGCTGCGCGCGCTGCGCTCGGACTTCTGGCTGACGGTGGGCGAGCGCGCATCGGGGTTCTGGCGCCCGCTCATCACGCTGTCGTACGCGGTGGACGGCCGGCTGTTCGGCTGGAAGCCGTGGGGCTTCCACCTCTTCAACATGCTCGCGGCCGCGGGCGTGGCGTCGCTGGTCGCGCTGCTCGCGCGCCGGCTCGGCACCGGGCGCTGGGCGGCGCTGGCGGCCGGCGCGTGGTTCGCGCTCATGCCGCACCACGTGGAATCCACCGCGTGGATCGCCGGGCGCACCGACCTGTACAGCGCGTTCTTCTTCCTGCTCGCGCTGCTGCTCGACCGGCGCGCGGCCGACGCCGGCGCACGCGCGCCCGGCTGGGGCGCGCTGGTCGCGTTCACGCTGGCGCTGCTCGCCAAGGAAGCGTCGGTGCTGTTCCTCGTCGTGGCCTTCGCCTGGCGCTGGTCGGCGCTCGAGACGCGCCGCGGCGCGTTCGCGAACGCGCTGCGGTGGACCGCGCCGTACCTCGCGGTGACCGCGGTCTACCTCGCGCTGCACTTCTGGTGGGTGCCGGCGGCGCCGCCGCCGCAGTACCTGTCGCCCGAGACGCTGCACAAGGGCCGGCTCGCCGCGTGGGCCATGTACCCGGGCTACCTGTCGTTCCTGTCGCCGTTCTACCCGCACTCGCCGGCGGTGGTCGTGAAGCTGCCCGGGAGCTGGCGCGACCTGATGGTGCTGAGCGGCGCGGCGCTGCAGCTCGCGACCGTGGTCGCGCTGGCGTGGACGCTGCGGCGGCGCTCGCCGTGGGCGATCGCGCTGCTCGTGTTCTGGGTCACGCTGCTGCCGACGACGCTCGCGAACCTTTTCCAGACCTACCTGCTCTACTCCGAGCGCTTCATGTACCTGCCGTCCATCGGCGCGGCGTGGCTGCTGGCGCTGGCGCTCGCGGCGCTCGCGCGGCGGCCCGTGCTCGTGCGCGGCGCGGCGGCGGCGGGTGCGGCGGTGCTGGTGGTGGCGTCGGGGTGGGCGAGCGCGCGCACGCTGCCGGACTGGCACGACGACGACACGCTGTATTCCGCGATGACCGTCAAGCAGCCGCGCAACGCCATGGGTTGGATCCTGCTCGCGCGCCACCGGCTCGCGAAGGGCGACGAGGCGGCGGCCGAACATGCGCTGCACATGCTCGACGGGCTCGAGACGACGCGCCCCGAGATGCTGTCGGTGCGTGCGCTGCTGCACTACCGCAAGGGCGAGTGGCCGCAGGTCGTGGAGTTCGCCGAGCGCGCGATCGCGCTCGACCCGACGCTCGGTGAGCCGCGGCTCGCGCGCGCCGCCGCGCTGCTGCGCATGGGCCGCATGGCCGACGCCGAGGCGGCGATCCGCCAGCTCGAGGGCATGCTGCCCGAGAACTCGACCGTGGCGTCGCTCGAGGGCCAGCGGCTGCTCGCGCTGCGCCGTCCCGACGCGGCGCTGCCGTACCTGCGGCGTGCCGCGCAGTACCTGCACGACGACCCCGACCTGTTCTACGCGCTCGGGCTCGCGCACGCGATGCTCAACCAGCTGCCGCCGGCGCGCGCCGCGTTCGAGGCGAGCGTCGAGCTCGACCCCGAGCTGTATGACGGCTGGCTGCGGCTGGCGACGGCGTGCCACCTGCTCGGCGACTTCGCGGCCCGCGACGCCGCGCTCGCGCGCGCCGAAGGCCTGCCGGAGGCGGGGGACGGCCGCGCGGCCGACCTGCGCGCTCGGCTCGCGAACCTGCGCTGAGGCGCGTCCCGGGCGGAGGCTGGACGGGGGCGAGGGGCCCGGCTATGTTCCACCGTCCCCGATCCCTCGAATCCCACCTCCGGGAAATCCGCGTCCATACATGAGTCCGACCATGTCGCACTGGGTGTTGCATCCGCGCCACGATGCCGCGAAGGCCGCCGAACTGGCCGCCGCGCTGGGCGCACCGCTGCCCATCGGGCATGTGCTCGTGAACCGCGGGATCGCCAGCCTCGCGCAGGCGCAGAACTTCCTGTCGCCGCAGCTCGAGAACCTGCACGACCCCTCCGAGATGCTCGGCATCGACGCGGCGGCCGAGCGCATCTTCGCGGCGATCGCGAAGGGCGAGAAGATCTCGGTCGAAGGCGACTACGACGTGGACGGCATCACGTCCACGTTCCTGCTGCACAGCGCGCTCGTGGAACTGGGCGCCGACGCGGTGTTCCACATCCCGCACCGGATCGACGAGGGCTACGGCCTCAAGGAAGGCGGCGTGCGCCGCGCCCACGAACAGGGCTGCACCCTGCTCGTGACGGTGGACTGCGGCGTGACCGCCGTGCCCGAGATCGCGCTCGCGCGCTCGCTGGGCATGGACACCGTGGTCACCGACCACCACGAGCCGCCCGCGAAGCTGCCCGACGCGGTGGCGATCGTGAACCCGCTGCAGCCGGGCTGCCCGTACCCGTTCAAGTCGCTCGCCGGCGTCGGCGTGGCGTTCAAGCTCGTCGAGCGGCTGTTCCGTGACTCGGGCGGACTCGAACACACCGCCCAGTGGCTCGACGTGGTCGCGCTCGGCACGATCGCGGACGTGGTGCCGCTGGTCGGCGAGAACCGCGTGCTCGCGCGCCTCGGGCTCGAGCGCATGAACCGCCAGCTGCGCCCCGGGCTGCGCGCGCTCGCCGCGCGCGCGGGCCTGCGCGAGACGAACGGTTCGCTCAAGCCCGTCACGGCCACGCGCGTGGCGTTCAATCTGGCGCCGCGCCTGAACGCCGCGGGCCGCATGGGCGACGCCGCCGACGCGCTGCGGCTGCTGCAGGCGCCCGACGCGGTCACGGCGGAGCGCATCGCCTCGCTGCTCGAATCGCGCAACGAAGAACGCCGTGTGAAGAGCGACCAGGCGCAGGCGCTCGCGCGGCGGCTGTACGAAGACGCGCGCGAACGCGGGCTGTGCGGTTCGTCCATCGTGCTCTGGAGCAAGGAGTGGCACCCGGGCGTGGTCGGCATCGTCGCGACGCGGCTGGCGGAACAGGAGCACAAGCCGACGCTGCTGCTCACGCAGACCGAGCGTGCCGGCGCGGCGCCCGGGGTCGAGCCCACGTGGCGCGGCTCGGGCCGCAGCATTCCCGGTGTGGACCTGACGCGCCTGCTGGGCGAGTGCGACGACCTGCTGCTCGGTCACGGCGGGCACGCGTTCGCCGCGGGCCTCGAACTGGCGACCGCGAACCTCGAGGCATTCCGCCGCCGGTTCGACGAACTCGCGGCGCGCGATTGCGCCGCCAGTGGCGGTCCCGCGCTGCTCGTGGACGCCGAGGTCACGCCGTCGGACTGCACGCTCGACCTGGTGGACTGGATCGAGCGGCTGGCGCCGCACGGACTGGAGAACGGCGAACCGGTGTTCCAGTGGCTCGGCGCCGAAGTGCAGCGCGCGAGCACCGTGGGCCAGAAGGCCGAACACCTGCGCCTCGAGCTCGGCGAGCGCGACGTGCGGCTGCAGGCGATCGGGTTCCACATGGGACACCAGCTGCGTGTGGATTCGGGCCGCACCGCCGACCTGGCGTTCACCCCGACCCGCAACGACTGGAACGGCGAGACGCGCGTGCAGCTCAAGCTGCGCGAGATCCGGCTCGCCTAGGCCGCGAAAGGACGGCGCCGCGTGACCACCGGCAGCCCGCATCCGGAACTGCGCGCCGCGCTCATGAGCGCGGTGGCCGAGCGTGCGCCGAAGGTGGACCGCGACCGCGTCGGCGCGTGCTTCGACTACGCGACCGCGGCGCACGGCGACCAGCGGCGCTCGTCGGGCCAGCCGTTCGTGTCGCACGCCGTCGAGGTGTGCCGGATCCTGCTCGACCTGCTCGAAGCGCGCATGGACACCACGCTCGCGTGCGCGGCGCTGCTGCACGACGTGGTCGAGGACACGGCGATCACGCCGGCCGAGCTCGAGAAGCACTGGGGCCGCGAGGTCGCGCTGCTGGTCGAGGGCGTGACGAAGCTGTCGGCGATGCACTTCGACAGCCGCGAGGCCGCGCAGGCGGAGAACTTCCGCAAGATGCTGCTGTCCATGTCGCGCGACCTGCGCGTCATCTTCATCAAGCTCGCCGACCGCCTGCACAACATGCGCACGATCGAGTTCCTGCGCGAGGACAAGCGCCAGCGCATCGCCATGGAGACGCGCGACATCTACGCACCCCTCGCGCACCGGCTCGGCATGGCCGGCATCAAGCGCGAGCTCGAGGACCTCAGTCTCAAGGTGCTCGATCCGGCGGCCTACCAGGAGCTCGCGCAGCGCATCCAGCAGCGCAAGCAGGAGCGCGAGGCGTTCCTCGGCCGCGTCATGACCGAGCTGCGCGACGCACTCAAGGCGCACGGGCTCAAGGCCGAGGTGAACGGGCGCCCGAAGCACTTCCACTCGATCTACCAGAAGATCCGCGCCGGCCGCGCGCTCGAGCAGGTGTACGACCTGTTCGGGATCCGCATCATCACGCACACGCGCAACGACTGTTACCGCGCGCTCGGCGTGGTGCACGACCTGTTCGACCCGGTCGCCGACCGCTTCAAGGACTACATCGCGACGCCCAAGAGCAACATGTACCAGTCGCTGCACACGACCGTGCTGACCGCCGAGGGCGAGATGGTCGAGGTGCAGATCCGCACCTGGGACATGCACCGCACCGCCGAGACCGGCGTGGCCGCGCACTACGTGTACAAGCAGGGCGGTCACGTGGACGAGGAGCTCGACAAGCGCCTCGGCGGGTTCGTGCAGGAGCTGGCGGGCTGGCAGCGCGAGACCGACGACGACGAGTACATGGACTTCCTGCGCACCGCACTGCACCAGGAGGAAGTCTTCGTCTACACGCCGCGCCGCGAACTCAAGCGGCTCGCCAAGGGCGCCACGCCGCTCGACTTCGCCTACCTGATCCACACCGAGGTCGGGCAGAAGACCGTCGGGGCGCGCGTGAACGGCGAACTCGTGCCGCTGCGCTACGAGCTGCGCAACGGCGACACCGTCGAGATCATCACGTCGGCGCAGGCCAAGCCGCACGAGGACTGGCTCAAGATCGCGCGCACCGCGCAGGCGCGCGGCAAGATCCGGCACTGGCTCCGCCAGCGGCGGCTCGCCGATTCGGTGGCGCTCGGGCGCGAGATGCTCGAACGCGAACTGCGGCGCGCGCGGCTGCGCCCGACCGACGAACAGCTCGTCGAGGCCGCGGTCGCGCTCGAGTGCGAGGACCTCGACCAGCTGCACGCGCGCATCGCCGAGGGCCAGCTTTCGGTCACGGTCGTGCTGCGCCGGTTCCTGCCCGAGAAGGAGACGCTCGCCGACCGGCTCGCGAAGGGCGCGCCGATCGAGGAGACCGCGCCGGCGAAGAAGCCCAGCGGCGGCGTGCGCATCCAGGGCATCGACAACGTCATGGTGTCGTACGCGCGCTGCTGCCAGCCCGTGCCCGGCGATCCGGTCGTGGGCATCGTCACGATCGGTCGCGGCGTGTCGCTGCACCGCCAGGACTGCCCGAACACGTTCGGCAACCGCGTGCCGGTCGAGCGCCGCGTCGCGGTCGAGTGGGACGCGCGCACCGGCGACACGTTCCCGGTGCGGCTCGTGGTGTCCGGCGCCGACCGTCCGAGCCTGCTGGCCGACCTGGCCAAGGCGATCGCCGCCACCGGCGTGAACATCCGCACCGCGGGCATGCAGGCCGAGCACCACACGGTGCGCGGCGTGTTCGTGGTCGAGGTGCCCCACCTCGCGAAGCTGCAGGAAGTCATGCAGGCCATGCGCCGCTCGCCCGGCGTCACGCGCGTCGAGCGCCGCCAGCGGCTCATCAAGCACCCGCACGGGCAGCATCCGCCGCGGCACGACGAGGAGCACGAGTGAGGGCGCTCGTGCAGCGCGTCTCGCGCGCCTCGGTCACCGTGGACGGCCGCGTCACGGGCGCGATCGAGCGTGGCCTGCTCGTGCTGCTCGGCGCGACGCACGACGACGGCGAAGCCGACGCGCGCTGGCTCGCCGCGAAGCTCGCGCACCTGCGCGTGTTCGCCGACGACGCCGGCAAGATGAACCGCGACGTGTGCGAGGCCGGCGGCGGCGTGCTCGTGGTGCCTCAGTTCACGCTGTACGGCGACGCCCGCCACGGGCGCCGGCCGGAGTTCACGGCCGCCGCGCGACCCGAAGTGGCCGAGCCGTTGTACGAGACGTTCTGCACGTGCCTCGCCGCCGAGGGCGTGCCGGTCGAGCGCGGCGTGTTCCGCGTCCACATGGACGTCGCGCTCGTGAACGACGGGCCGGTGACGTTGTGGGTCGAGAGCCCGCGCCCCCGGGAGGAGTCGTGACCCGCAAGCGTGCGGCACTGTTCTGGAAGGGGCACGAGCCGCTCGTGCTGGCGTCGGCCTCGCCGCGCCGCGTGCAGCTGCTCAAGCAGGCGGGGGCCGAGTTCACCGTGGCCGACCCCGGTCCCGACCGGGCGTGGCCCGGCAAGGCCGAAGCCCGCCACGGCGTACGTGCGCTGGCGCTCGACAAGGCCCGCCGGGTCGCGGCGAAGCGCCCGGATGCCGTGGTGATCGGCGCCGACACCGTGGTGGTGCTGCGCGGCCGCCGGCTCGAGAAGCCCGCCGACGCCGCCGCGGCGCGCGCCATGATCCGCTCGCTCCATGGCCGCCGGCACGAGGTCTGGACCGGCATCGCGGTGGTCCGGGGTGGGGAACAGCGCACGGCCGCCGAATGCACGGTGGTCCACTTCGCGCGGTTGTCCGAGGGCGACATCGAGGCCTTCGTGGCCGCCGGGGAGTCGCTCGACAAGGCCGGGGCGTACGGCATCCAGGGGCTGGCCGGGCAGTTCGTACGCCGGATCGAGGGCGACTACACCACCGTGGTCGGCCTGCCGCTGGCCCGGCTGCGGGCGCTGCTGGCCGAGTTCGCCTGACCTTCCGGCCGGTTCGGGCCGGTGGGAAGGGCCGCCCGGCTTGACGGCCTTTTCGGCCGGATGGTAGCTTGCCGCGTTTCTTGGTCACACGCTGGAGGCACTTCCAGCGTTCCGCACAGCTGCCCGGTCCCTTTTTCGCCTGCGGCCGGGGCGTGCGGTGGCACTTCACCGGAGGACGGATGTTGAAGACCTATTCCGCCCGAGAGTCCGATATCCAGCGTCGCTGGCTCGTCGTGGACGCCGAGGGGCAGACCCTCGGACGCCTCGCCGCGCAGGTGGCGACCGTACTCAAGGGCAAGCACAAGCCGATGTACACGCCGCACATGGACACGGGTGACCATGTCATCGTGATCAACGCGGCGAAGGTCCGGCTGACCGGCACCAAGCCGGAGAAGAAGAAGTACTTCCACCACACGATGTATCCGGGTGGCGCCACGTTCACGCGCCTTTCCGAGCTGCTCGAGACGCATCCCGAGCGGGTGGTCCAGAAGGCCGTCAAGGGCATGATGCCCAAGACCAAGCTGGGCGACGCCATGCTGAAGAAGCTCAAGGTGTACGCCGGACCCGAGCATCCGCACGAGGCACAGCAGCCCGAAACCTGGTCCTTCCAGGCCTGAAAGGGGAGAGCATGGCGACTGCAACGGTGAACAAGCCCCAGACGGGCCGACGCAAGGAAGCCGTCGCTCGCGTCCGCCTCGTGGCGGGTACGGGCAACGTGAAGATCAACGATCGCACGCCGATCGAATACCTCAAGCGCGACTCGCTCGTGCTGATCGCGCTCGGCGCGCTCAGTGCGACGAACCTCGCCGACAAGTACGACGTGACGTGCCGCGTGGTCGGCGGCGGGCACACCGGGCAGGCCGGCGCGATCCGCATGGCGATCGCCCGCGCGCTCGTGCGCCAGGACGAAACGCTCAAGGGCGTGCTCGGCCGTGGTGGCTTCCTCACGCGCGACTCGCGCATGAAGGAGCGCAAGAAGTACGGCCAGCCGGGCGCTCGCAAGAAGTTCCAGTTCAGCAAGCGCTAATCCGACGTCACTCATCTCGCACGCCCCGACGAACGCGCCGGGGTCCTGCAGCCTTCACGAAGGCGCGGGAGGGCGCGAAGTGCATCGCGGGGCGGAGGCCGAACCCTGAAGGAGGAACAAGTGGCTGAGATCACGATGAAGGACCTGCTCGAAGCGGGTGTTCACTTCGGGCACCAGACCCGCCGCTGGAATCCGCAGATGAAGAAGTTCATCTTCATGGAGCGGAACGGGATCTACATCATCGACCTGCAGAAGACCCTGAAGTGCATCCAGGACGCCCGCGGCGCGATCCAGAAGGTCGTGCGCGGTGGCGGTCACGTCCTGTTCGTCGGCACCAAGAAGCAGGCGAAGGCCATCGTCGCCGAGGACTCGGCGCGTTCGGGCCAGTTCCACGTCACCGAGCGCTGGCTCGGCGGCATGCTGACGAACTTCAAGACCATCCGTACCTCCATCAAGCGTCTCAAGGAACTCGACACGATGGCGGACAACGGAACGTTCGAGAAGCTCGCGAAGAAGGAAGTGTCGCGGCTCTCGCGTGAGCGTGAACGTCTCCAGTTCGCGTTCGCGGGCATCAAGGAAATGCCGGGCGTGCCTTCGCTCGTGTTCATCGTGGACACGAAGAAGGAGAAGATCGCGGTGGCCGAGGCGAACCGCCTCGGGATCCCGATCGTCGGCATCGTGGACACGAACTGCGATCCCACGCAGATCCAGTACCCGATCCCGGGCAACGACGACGCGCTCCGCGCGATCAAGCTCTTCACGGGCTTCGTCGCGGACACGATCGCCGAAGCGAAGAACATGGCGGCCGAGGGTGCGGACCAGGCGACGGTGTCGTTCGGCGGTGACGCCGGCGAAGCCGAAGCGGCCACGCCCGCCGGCGCCTGAGCCGGTTTCGGACAAGAGAACTCACACACTCGCGCCCGTCCGCGCGGCAGCGCGCGGGCGGGCGTTGATACTTACGGGAGCGAACACATGGCGATCACGGCCGAAATGGTGAAGCAGCTCCGCGAGATGACCGGCGCGGGCATGATGGAGTGCAAGAAGGCGCTGTCGGACACGAACGGCGACCTGCAGAAGGCGGTCGAGGAGCTGCGCAAGTCGGGGATCGCGAAGGCCGAGAAGCGCGCCGAGCGCGCCGCTTCGCAGGGCCGCGTGGACGCGTACATCCACGACGCGCGCATCGGCGTGCTGATCGAGGTGAACTGCGAGACGGACTTCGTCGCGCGCACCGACGACTTCATCGCGCTGTGCCGCAACCTCGCCATGCAGGCGGCCGCCGCGGGCGCCGACTACGTGCGCCCCGAGGAAGTGCCGGCCGAGCGCATCGCGAAGGAGAAGGAGATCTACGCCGCGCAGCTCGCGAACGAAGGCAAGCCGGCGCAGATGATCGAGAAGATCCTCGAGGGCAAGATCAAGAAGTTCTACGCCGAGGTCTGCCTGCTCGAGCAGCCGTACATCAAGGACGACAAGAAGACGGTGAACGAACTCGTGAAGGAAGCCTCGGCGAAGACGGGCGAGAACATCGTCGTGCGCCGCTTCACGCGCTATCGCCTGGGCGCGGAGTAGCCTTGTCCGCGCGCTACCAGCGCATCCTGCTCAAGCTGAGCGGCGAGCTCCTCGCCGGTGAGGCCGGTCACGGCATCCGGGACGAGGTGCTCGCCGGACTCGCGGACGAGATCCGCGAAGTCCACGACATGGGCGTGCAGGTCGGCATCGTGCTCGGCGGTGGCAACATCTTCCGCGGGGTCGCCGCGTCCACGCGCGGCATGGATCGCGTCGCGGCGGACCACATGGGCATGCTCGCGACGGTGATCAACAGTCTCGCGCTGCAGCACGCCCTCGAGAAGCGCGGCCTCTACACGCGCGTCATGTCGGCGATCAAGATGGACCAGGTGGCGGAGCCGTTCATCCGGCGCCGCGCCGTGCGCCATCTCGAGAAGGGGCGCGTGGTGGTGTTCGCCGCCGGGACCGGCAATCCGTACTTCACGACCGACACCGCGGCCGTCCTGCGCGCCGTCGAGGTCGGGGCCCAGGTGATCCTCAAGGGCACGAAGGTGGACGGCGTGTACTCGGGCGACCCGGTGAAGGACCCGTCGGCCGAGTTCTTTGCGCGGATCGGCTACATGGATATCCTGAGCCGCGGCCTCAAGGTCATGGATTCGACCGCCATCTCCCTGTGCATGGACAACAAGCTGCCGTTGGTCGTGTTCAACGTGGGAGTGGCCGGGAACCTGGTGAAGATCATGCGGGGCGAGGAAGTCGGCACCCGCGTAGGAGAGTGAGCGTCATGTCCCACAAGATCCTCGTCGAAGCCGAAGAGCGCATGAAGAAGGCGATCGAGTCGGTGCGGCACGAGTTCGCGAGCGTGCGCACGGGCAAGGCGAGCCCGGCGCTGCTCGACACCGTGAAGGTCGAGGCCTACGGCTCCAGCATGTCGCTGGTGCAGGTCGGTTCGATCTCGTCGCCCGAGCCGCGCATGCTCGTGGTGCAGCCCTACGACAAGGGCCTCATCAAGGCGATCACGAAGGGCATCAACGAGTCGAACCTCGGCCTGCACCCGCAGGACGACGGCGTGGTCGTGCGCATCCCGATCCCCGCGCTGACCGAAGAACGCCGCAAGGAGCTGGTGAAGCTGATCTCCAAGTTCGCCGAGGAGGGCCGCGTGCACTTGCGCGGCGTTCGTCACGACGCGCTCAAGCACGTGAAGGACGAGGAGAAGGCGGGCACGCTCCCGGGCGACGACGCGAAGCACATGGAGAAGGACGTGCAGAAGCTGACCGACAAGTACGTCGGCCAGATCGAAGAGCTGCTCAAGAAGAAGACCGCCGAGGTCATGGAAGTCTAGGAAGCCTCCGTCCGCTCCGGCGCCCGCCGGAGCGGCGCCTTCCCTCGCATCGGACGCGGAGTCGCGTTGAGCACTCGAATCCCCACGACGCAGGAACTGATCGCCCGCGGCAACATGCCCCGCCACGTCGCCATCATCATGGACGGCAACGGGCGCTGGGCGAAGGCGCGCGGGGTGCCGCGGATCATGGGGCACCGCGCGGGCCGCGAGTCCGTGCGGGAAGCCGTGCGCGGCTGCTCGGATCTCGGCGTCGAGGTGCTGACGCTGTACACGTTCTCGGTCGAGAACTGGCAGCGCCCCGCACGCGAGGTGAGCGCGCTCATGACGATCCTGCGCCAGTCGCTGCGCGCGGAACGCAAGGAGCTCGACGCGAACAACGTCCGGCTCAACGTGATCGGCCGCGTGAAGGAACTGCCCGCGCCGGTGCGCGAGGAGCTCGCCGCGACGCAGAAGTACCTGTCGAAGAACACCGGCATGCTCATGAACCTCGCGCTCAGCTACAGCGGCCGCGCCGAGATCGTGGACGGCGTGAAGCGCATGCTGAAGGACGCGCAGGAGGGAACGTTCGACCCCGCGAAGGTGGACGACGAACTGTTCTCGAGCTACCTGTACACGGCGGGCCTGCCCGATCCCGACCTGCTCATCCGCACGAGCGGCGAAATGCGGATCTCGAACTTCCTGCTCTGGCAGCTCGCCTACACCGAGCTCTGGATCACGGACACGCTCTGGCCCGACTTCCGGCGCGAGCACCTGCATCGCGCGATCGCGGACTACCAGCAGCGCGACCGCCGCTTCGGCCGGACGGACTGAGGCCCGCGTGAGCGCTCGGGGAGCGAAGGCTTCCACACCCGCCGCGAAGCCCGCCCGCACGAAGTCCCAGTCCTGGGCGCTCGGCCTGCGCGTGGCGAGCGGCGTCGGGTTCGTGCCGCTGCTCATGCTGCTCGCGAAGGTGGGCGGGCTGGCGTTCCTCGTGTTCGTGATCGTGCAGACCGTGCTCGGGCTGGTCGAGTTCTTCCGCATGATGAAGGCGAAGGGCCACCACCCGAACCTGCTCGTCGGCCACCTCGCGGCGCTCGCGGTGCTGGGTATGGCGTACCGGCCGCACACGCCGCACGCGGCGTTCCTCGCGACCGCGGCGCTGCTGCTGCTGCTCGCGTCGGCGCTGCGCGCCCCCGAGCGGCCGCGCATCGTCGAGAGCCTCGCGGTGACGGTGTTCGGCGTGCTCTACGTGGGCTGGCTGTCGTCGCACTTCGTGCTGCTGCGCGAACTGCCCTGGCGCGCCGGGCTCGACTACGCCGACGGCGCACGCATCGTGCTGTACGCGTTCCTCGTGACGTGGAGCTGCGACACGGGCGCGTACCTCGTGGGCCGCACGTTCGGGCGCACGCGGCCGTGGGCGCTGATCTCGCCGCGCAAGTCGCTCGAAGGCTCGGCCGGCGGGCTCGTGGCGGCCGTGATCGGCGCGTTCGCGGGCGCGTACACGTTCATGCACGGCCCTTCGGGCTCGCCGTGGCTGCGTCCGCTCGACGCGCTGGCGATCGGGATCGCGGTCGGCGTGTGCGGGCAGGTCGGCGACCTCGCCGAGTCGCTGCTCAAGCGCGACTCCGACAGCGGCGACTCGTCGGACATCATTCCCGGTCACGGCGGCGTGCTGGACCGCTTCGACAGCCTCTACTTCGGCGCACCGATCGTCTATTACTACCTCAAGATCGTCGTCTTCCAGGTCCCCTGAGGAGGTCCGCATGAGCGCGTACGCACCCGCCGCACGGCTCGCGATCCTCGGTTCGACCGGTTCGATCGGCGAGCAGGCGCTCGACGTGGCCGCGCGCGAGATCGAACGCCTGCAGGTGGTCGGGCTGGCCGCGGGCCGGTCGCTCGACCGGCTCTGCGAACAGGCGAACGTCTGGCAGCCCGCGTTCCTCGCGCTCGAACACGCCGACGATCCGGCCGCGGCGCGCACGCGCCTCATGCAGGCCGCACCGCTCGCGTCGGTCGAGATCGGCCCGGGTGCGGCCGAACGCCTCGTGCGCGCGTGCGACGCCGATGCGGTGGTGAACGGCGTCGTCGGCGCCGCCGGGCTGGGGCCGTCGCTCGCGGCGCTCGAACGCGGCCTGCGGCTCGCGCTCGCGAACAAGGAGACGCTGGTGGTCGGCGGCCCGCTCGTCGCGGCCGCGCTCGCGAAGCACGGCGGCCAGCTCGTGCCCGTGGACAGCGAGCACAGCGCCGCGCTGCAGTGCCTGCTCGGCCGCCCCGCGCACGAGGTGCGCACGCTCACGATCACGGCGAGCGGCGGCCCGCTGCGCAGGCACCCCGACTGGCGGCGCGCCACGCGCGAAGAGGTGCTCGCGCACCCGGTGTGGGCCATGGGCCCGCGCATCACGACCGACTCGGCGACGCTGTTCAACAAGGGGCTCGAGATCATCGAGGCGCACTGGCTGTTCGGGCTCGACTGGCACCAGCTCGACGCGGTGATCCATCCGCAGGCCGTGTTCCACGCGCTCGCGACGTTCACGGACGGCTCGATGATCGCGCAGGCGGCGCGCGCCGACATGCGCCTGCCGATCCAACTCGCGCTGTCGTGGCCCGAACGCTGGAGCGAATCCGTCGAGCCGCTCTCGCCGCTCGCGCTGGCGGGGCTCGAGATGATCCCGGTGAAGCCGGCCGACCATCCGGCGTTCGCGGTCGCGCTCGCGGCCGGCCGCGCCGGTGGCACCGCACCGTGCGTCGTGAACGCCGCCGACGAAGTCGCCGTGCAGGGATTCCTCGACGGCGCCATCCCGCTCGGTCGTCTTCCGGAAGTGCTCGCGGCCGTGCTCGATCGCCACGACGTGCAGCCGGTCGAGTCGCTCGCGCAACTGCGCGAGGTGGACGCGTGGGCGCGGGAGGCGGCGCGGCGCGAAGTGGCGAACGGGTGACGCCGTGAGTGGCGCCGTTCTCGCGATCCGGCCGCGGGCGATGGGTGACGTGGTGCTCACCACGCCGGCGCTGGCCTCGCTCGCCGCGGGCCACCCGGACCGCGCGCTGGTGGTGGTGACCGACGCGCGCTACGCCGAACTGCTCGAACCGCTGCCGTTCGTCGCGCGCGTCATCCGGCTCGGGCGCGAGTGGCACGCCACGGTGCGCGCGGCGCACGAGGCGCGCGAACACGGGCCGGCGATCGCGGTGGACTTCTTCGGCAACTCGCGCACCGCGCTGGTGGCGAAGCTCTCCGGCGCGAACCGCTGCTTCGGCTACGACCTGCGCGGGCGTCGCGCCTTCTACGACGTCACCGTGCCGCGCGAGACGCGCTTCGACGGCGACCGGCGCGAACACGCTTCGGCCGTGCACCTTCGCCTCGCGCGTGCCGCCGGCGGCGCCGAGGTGCCGCTCGCACCCCGGCTCGCGACCACCGCGGCCGCGCGCGAAGACGCCGCGGCGCTGTTCGCGCGGTCCGGCGTGCACGACCCCGCGAACACCGTGGGGCTGGTCGCCGCGGGGACGTGGCCGACGAAGACGTGGCCCGTGTCGCACGCGGCGGTGCTGGCGAAGCGCCTGATGGCGGCGGGCCGCGACGTGCTCGTGCTCGACGGCCCGGGCGAAGGCGCGGTCACGCGCCGTGTCGCGGCGCTCGCGCCCGGCGTGCGCGTACTGCCGCCGTGCGGCCTGAGCGCGCTCGTCGCGGTGATCGAGCGGCTGGGCGCGGTGGTCGGCACCGACAGCGGCCCGCGTCACCTGGCGGCGGCGCTCGGCGTGCCGAGCTTCGCGTGGTTCGGCCCGACGCACCCCGACACGTGGAACCCGCCCGGCGAACTGCACGGCTACTGGCGCACGAGCCTGCCGTGCCGCGGCTGCGACCGCACGCACTGCGCGCACTGGAACTGCCTGCCGGGACTCGACGGCGACACGGCCGCCGCGCTCGTGCTCGCGCACCTCGAGCGCGTGAAGCCGCCGGCCCGGAGGGCGTCGTGAACGCGCCGCTGCCGCTGTCCGTGCTGCTGCTCGTGCGCGACGAGGTGCGCGAGCTCGAGGCGCTGCTGCCCACGCTGGGGTTCGCGCGCGAGGTGGTGGTGGTGTGCGACCCGCGCGGCGACGCCGCCGTGCGGGCGGCGGCCGAGCGCCTGGGCGCGCGGGTGTTCACCCGCGAGTTTGACGGTTTCGGCCCGCAGCGCCGCCACGCGCTGGCGCAGTGCACGCAGCCGTGGGTGCTGTGGCTGGACGCCGACGAACGCCTGCGCGCCGGTGCGCCCGAAGTGATCGCGCGCACGCTCGCGACCGAGGCCGCGCCCGCGCTGGCCGCCGTGTGGCGCGAGACGCGCTTCCTCGGGCGCACGATTCGCTTCTGCGGCTGGCAGCGCGAGCGCATGCCGCGGCTGTTCCGGCGCGACGCGTACGACTTCGACGACGCGCCTGTGCACGAGCGGCTGGTGCCGCGTCCGGGCGCGGCCGTGCCCGCGGGCGAGCCGCCCGTACTGGACGTGACGCTCGACCACGACAGCTACGCCACGTGGGAGCAGTGCGTGGACAAGCTGGTGCGGTACGCGGCGGCCGGCGCCGAGAAGGCACACCGTGCCGGCCGGCGCGCGTCGCTCGCCGACGTGATCGTGCGTCCGCCGCTGCGGTTCCTGCGCCAGTACGTGCTGCAGCTGGGCTTCCTCGACGGTGCGCACGGCTGGCTGCTCTGCGCGCTCGCGGCCACGCAGGTGTTCCTCAAGTACGCGGCGCTGCGCGAGAAGTCCCGCGGATCGGCGCGGCCATGAACCGCGTGTGCTTCTTCGGCGCGTACGATCCCGCGTACCCGCGCAACCGCATCCTGCGCGAGGGCGCGCGCCGCGCCGGGCTCGGCGTGATCGAGGCGCGCGTGCCCGAGAAGCGGGCGTTCCGCCGCTGGCCCGCGCTCGCGGCCGCCTTCGCGCGCGTCGCGCGCGCGGCCGACGTGGTGTTCGTGCCGGAGTTCCGCCACAAGGACGTGCCGCTCGCCGCGCTGCTGCGCGGCCGTCGGCCGCTCGTGTTCGATCCGCTGGTGTCGCGCTGGGACACGCTCGTCGGCGACTGGAAGCTGCACGGTGAAGGCTCGTCGCAGGCGCGCTGGAACCGGTTCCTCGACCGCTGGAGCCTGTCGCTCGCCGATCGCGTGCTGTGCGACACGTGGGCGCACGGCGAACTGTTCGAGTCGCTCGGCGTGCCGAAGGCGAAACTGCACCGCGTGCTCGTGGGTGCGGAGGACGCCTTCTTCGAAGTGCCGCCTCCGCCGGCGGCGGGGGCGGTGTGCGTGCTCTACCTGGGCGGGTTCCTGCCATTGCACGGCACGCGCACGATGATCGAGGCCGCGGCGATCCTCGAATCGCGCGGCACGGCGCTGCCGCCGTGGACGCTGCAGATGGTCGGGCGCGGCATCGAATGCGACGCCGCCAAGGCGCTCGCCGAATCTCGCGGGCTCGTGAACGTCGCGTTTCCCGGTGCGCTGCCGTATGCCGACGCGCCACGTGTGTTCGCGCAGGCGCACGTGGTGCTGGGCGCGTTCGGCGCGGGCGAGAAGACCGGCCGCGTGGTCCCGCACAAGCTGTGGCAGGGACTGGCGACGGGACGCGCGGTGGTGACCGGCGACGGCCCCGGGCCACGCGAGGTGCTCGAGCCCGGCCGCGACGCCGTGCTGGTGCCGCGCGCGGACGCCGAGGCGCTCGCCGAGGCGCTGCAGGCGCTGCTGCTCGATCCGGCGAGGCGCGCGACGCTCGGCGCGGCCGGCCGCGCACGCGCGCTCGAGATCGCCACGCCCGACGCGGTCGGCCGTTCGTTCGCGGCCGCGCTCGAAGGACTCGCGTCGTGAAGATCGCGCACCTCGACACGGGCCGCGAATGGCGCGGCGGGCAGGGGCAGGTGCTGCTGCTCGCGCGCGAACTCGCGCGCCGCGGCCACGAACAGGTGCTGCTCGCGCCGCCGGGGCCGCTGCTCGAACGCGCCGCGGCTGCGGGGCTGCGCGCGCTCGCGTGGCCGTCGCGCGGCGAGCTCGACCTGGGCGCCATGGAACGCGCGCGGCGGTTGCTGCGCACGTTCGCGCCCGACGTGGCGCACCTGCACAGCGCGCACGCGCATGCGCTCGGCGTGCTGCCGGCGCGCGCGGCCGGTGCGCGCGCGGTGGTGGTGTCGCGCCGCGTGGACTTCAAGGTGCGCACGAACCCCGTGAGCCGGCTCAAGTACGCGCTGCCGGTGGACGCCTACTTCTGCATCAGCGAAGGCGTGCGGCAGGCGATGCGCGAGTCGGGCGTACCGGACGAAAGGCTCGTACTCGTGCCGAGCGGCATCGACTTCGACGCGGTGCGCGCCGAGGCGGCGCAGCCGGCGGGCGACCTGCGCGAACGCTGCGGGCTGCCCCCGGGCACCGAAGTGGTGGGCACGGTGGCGTCGCTCGCCCCGCACAAGAACCACGCGCTGCTGCTCGAGGCGGTGCCGGCGGTGCTTGCCGCGCGGCCGGGCGCGCACTTCGTGTGGCTGGGTGAGGGCGAGTGCCGCCCCGCGCTCGAGAAGCGCCGTGCCGAACTCGGGCTGGAGTCGCGGGTGCACATGCTCGGGTTCGAGTCGCGTGCGCGTGCGCTCATGACCCAGTTCGACCTGTTCGTGCTGTCGAGCTACCTCGAAGGGCTGTGCACGTCGCTGCTGGACGCCCAGGCGCTGGGCGTGCCGCTCGTGGCCACCGCCGTGGGCGGCATTCCCGAGGTGATCCGCGACGGCGTGACCGGCACGCTCGTGCCCGAGCTGGCGCCGGAGCCGCTGGCCCGCGCCATCGTCGCCGCGCTCGAGCATCCCGAACGCCGCGCACGGTGGATCGAGGCGGCACGCGCCTCGGTGCTGGCGTTCGGCATCACCCACACCGCCGACCGCTCGCTCGCGGAATACGTCCGGCTGCTCGCCGTAGGAAAGCCGTGACGGGCGCGCCCGCGGGGCGCGATCACGGTGCGGAAGTCGGCGGGCCGGGCGGCCGATAAAGCGGGTGAAACTCTTGACGCTCAGGAACTTCACAGGCTAGCTTCGCGCAACTTCCCACCGGCCAAGGAGAGACCGTGGACCTCAGCACCATTCTGCCGGGCATCCTGCTGCTCGGCATCGTGATCTTTTTCCACGAGCTGGGGCATTTTCTCGCCGCCAAGTGGCGGGGAGTCACCGTCCTCAAGTTCTCGCTGGGCATGGGCCCGGAGATGGTCGGCTTCAGCGCCGGCGGTACGCGCTACTGCTTCAGCTGGATCCCGCTGGGCGGCTTCGTGCAGATGGCGGGCGACAGCCCCAACGAGGACGGCTCGCTGCCCGAGGGCGGGCAGGAGCAGTTCCTGACCCACCACTGGTTCGGGCGGCTGGTCATCGCCGTGGCGGGCCCGGCGGCGAACCTCGTGACCGCCTACTTCGTCATGACCGCGATGTGCCTGAACGGCCTGACGCAGCCCGACTGGCCCAACGTGCTCGGCCCGGTGGCCGACACGTCGGCCGCGTGGACCGCGGGCCTGCGTGAGGGCGACGTGCTCGAGCGCATCGGCAGCCGCGAGATCCGGACGTGGCACGACATCGAGCTGGCCGCCGAAGCGCACGACCCGCGCGCGTTCGCGATGTTCGAGGTGCAGCGCGGTGGCGAGCGCAAGGCGATCACGATCACCGCGCCCGTGGTGAAGCAGGTGTTCGGCGACCTCATGCCCCAGCCGAGCCTGCCGGTCGTCGGTGCCGTGCTCACGGGCATGCCGGCCTACCGCGCCGGCGTGCGCGAGGGCGACCGCATCACCGCGGTAGACGGCGCGCCGGTGCGCTACTTCATGGACATCGGGCGCGAACTGCGCGGCAAGGTGGACCGCCCGGTCAAGGTCGCGGTCGAACGCGACGGCAAGCCGCTCGAACTCGTCGTGACGCCGTTGAGCCAGCAGGGCGGGAGCGACAAGCAGGCGGCGATCATCGGCATCGAGGCGCCGCGCGGGCTCACGTGGAAGCAGCGCTTCACGCCGGTCGAGGCGTTCCGCGCCGGCGCGCAGGGCACCGCGTCGCTGATCGGCTCGGTCTACGGCGGCATGTGGATGACGGTGTCGCGCCCGCTCTACTACCGCGAGTACGTCGGCGGCCCGATCTTCATCGCCCAGATGGCGCGCGACTCGGCGCGCAAGGGCGTGGACAACTACCTGTACTTCCTCGCGATGATCAACATCGCGATCATGGCGTTCAATCTCATGCCCATCCCGCTGCTCGACGGCGGGCACATCCTGCTCGCGCTGCTCGAAGCCGTGCGGCGCCGCGCGATCTCGGCGCGCACGTACGTGAACTTCCAGAAGGTCGGGCTCGTCCTGGTCGGCACGCTGTTCGTGCTCATCCTGTCCAAGGACATCCTGCGACCCTTCCAGCGCATGCGCGCGCTCGACAAGGCTCCCGGGGAGACGACCACGGTTGCGCCTTCGCCCCACTAGGGTGCCGTTCGCCCTCGCCGTCGCCGCCGTGCTCGCCGTCCTCTCGGGCGGGCTGGCCGGGCGCGCCTCGGCGCAGAGCGGGGAACTTCCCGAGGAGCTGCGCACCGTCGCCGAAGTGCGCTGGAGCGGGATGCACGAGCTGGGCGGCCGCCAGCTGAAGGCGGCGAATCTCAAGACCCGGCGGCCCTCGCGGCTGCCGTGGCGCGACCGTCCGACGCTGCGCCGCGACTACCTGGTCGCCGACTCGGCCGCGATCCTCGGGCTGTACCGCCACTACGGTTTCCTCGACGCGACGGTGCGCGTGCGCGTCGAACCCACGAAGGACCCGCGCTCGGCGCGCATCGTGTACGAGGTGCGCGAAGGTGCGCGCGCCCGCATCGCCGCGGTCGAACTGGCCGGTGTGAGCGTGACGCCGGAGAACGAGCTGCGGCGCGGGCTGCTCGCGCGGCCGCGCGCGGCGTTCGACCCGGCGTTCCTGCATCTCGACACGCTCAAGATCCGCACGGTGTACCGGGAGCGCGGCTATTTCCCGAACGTCGCCGCCTCGTGGCGGCGCGGGGCGCCCGATTCGCTGCAGGTCACCGTACGCTACGCCGTGGACGAGGGCCCGCAGTACCGCGTGGGCGCGATCGAGTACCTCGGCGCGAACCGCGTGCGCGAGGAACTCGGCCGGCGCGAGCTGCTGCTCAAGCCCGGCGACGTCTACGACGAGCAGCGGCTGCAGCGCTCGATCGAACGCATGTACCAGACGTCGTTGTTCCGCGCGGTGCAGGTGTCGACCCCGCGCGACAGCGCGGGCAACCGCGTGGACCTGCAGCTTCGGGTGAGCGAGCGCAAGCCGCGCTGGATCGACGGCGGTGTCGGCAGCGGCTCGACGGACCGTTTCCGGCTGGCGGGCGAGTGGGGGCACGGAAACCTCGACACGCGCGCGCTGCGCGGCGTCGTGGACGGCGAACTCGCGTGGGACGGGCGCGGGCGCTTCACCAAGTCCACCACGAGCGCCACGCTTTCGGAGCCGTGGCTCTTCGGCGTGCGGCTGCTCGGGCAGGCGGGCCTGTTCTACCGCCAGCTCGACGACTGGGCGGACCCGCGCTTCCACCAGCGCACGTTCGCGCGCGGCGTGAACTTCCTGCTCTACCGCGAAGTCGGCCGCATGGGGCGCGTGACGCTGGCGCAGGAGAACGCGTTCGTGAGCCAGAGCTACGACGCGCTGTCCGACACGCTCAACGTGGTGCTCGATTCGCTCGCCGCGGCCGTGGTGCCGCGCTACCGCAGCAACAGCGCGCGGCTCACGCTCGAGCGCGACACGCGCAACGACCGGGTGGCGCCCTCGCGCGGCTCGTACCAGTCGCTCGCGGGCGAGTTCGCCGGCGGGCCGCTGAAGGGCCAGAGCAGCTACCGCAAGACGGTCTGGACCTCGACCTGGTACACGCCGTACCGCAACGGCTGGTCGCTCGCTTCGCGCTTCTCGGCCGGCATGATGGGCCCGACCGGCGACGCCCCGACCAATTTCTCGCCCGCCGTGGGCGTGGATTCGCTGGTGGCGCGGGTGCCGCGTGAATCGCGGTTCTTCGTGGGCGGCGTGAACTCGTTGCGCGGCTACGGCGAGAACACGGTGCCGAGCGACGGCGGCCTGGCCATGCTGCTCGGCAACCTCGAACTGCGGGTGCCGATCGCGGGGCCGTTCGGGCTGGAGTTCTTCCTCGACGGTGGGAATGTCTGGGCCCGGCCCGAGTACGTTCAGGCGGGCGACTTCCGCGCCGTGCCCGGACGCCGGCCCGCGACGGGGTCGAACTCGGCGCGCTACACCTACGGGGTCGGCGCCCGGGTGATCCTGCCGTTCGGCCCGCTGCGCGTGGACCTCGCGTGGAGCGAGCATCCCGATTTCCCGCACGCGTCGCTGTTCGGGCGCCGCGTGCCGTTCACGTACCAGTTTGCCATCGGTCCCACGTTCTGACGCCATGTCCGACGACCGCGAGCATCCGACCCCGCCGAGCGACACGCCACACGAGCATCACGGCGTGGTCGAAACGCTGCGCGAGGAGATCCACGAGGTCGTCGAGCACGTGCCGCAGCCGGTGCGCTGGACGGTCGGCAAGCTGTTCCGGATCGCCGCGCTCGTGTTCGTGGGGCTGCTGCTGCTGAGCGTGGTGAGCGCCGCGCTGTACCTGGCGAACCGCACCGAACTGGTGGCGCGCGAACTGGCGATCGTGCTCAACCACACGCTCGCGCAGCGCAGCGACCTGGTGCTCGAAGTGCCCGACATCAAGGGCAACCCGTTCACGGGTTTCACGGTGCAGCACCCGCGCGTGCGCTACCGCGACGGCGGCACGCTGCTCGAGGCGAAGTCGCTGCGCGTGGGCTATTCCGCGGTGTCGCTGCTGCGCGGCGGGCGCGGACCGGTGAACGTGACGGTGGAGCAGCCGGTCGTGCGGCTCGACCTCGGTGCCGACTCCACGTGGCGGCTGCCGAAGCTGGTCGCGGGCCCGAAGCGCGCGGGCGGCGGGCGCGGCGTGGACTTCCGCGTGCAGCTGCGCGACGCACGTGTGTCCATGCCGAAGCCGCTGTACGACGTGCAGGGCATCGAGGTCCAGTTGTCGGGTTCGACCGGCCGCCAGACCCGCGTGAAGCTCGAGCGCATGCGCTGGCGCGAGGGGCCGTGGCACAGCCGGCTCGACGCGCTCACGGCGGAGTTCGCGAGCGACGCCGACTCGGTGCGCGTGCGCGTGCGCGAGCTGCGCACGCAGGACCTGGCGCTGGCGGGGACCGCGGCGTGGCGGCAGGGCTCGCAGCTGCGCACGGTGAGCGCCGACGTGCGGCGCGTGCGCTGGGCGTGGCTGGCGCAGGTGTTCGACAACCGCACGTTCGACGTGCCCGGCGAAGCCGCGGCCCGGATCGAGGCGCTCGGCGCGTCGCGCTGGCAGGGACGCGTCGCGGCGAACGGGTCGTGGGACAGCCTCGCGGCCGTCGGCACGGGCCGGTTCACGTGGGATTCCGGCACGCTCGCGGTGGATTCGATCCGCGCGCAGTCGCCGGCGGGCAACCTCGACGGCCGCGTGCGCTGGTCGCGCAAGGGCTGGGAGATCGCGGGCGACGCGAGCCACGCGAATCCGGAGTTCTGGCACGCGCTGCACCTCGATCACTGGCCGCGCGGCGACATGAACGGGTTCTTCCGCTACGTCGTGGTGTCCGGCAACCCCTCGCAGTCGCGGCTGACCGCCGACCTCGTGGAGTCGGAGTGGGTGGGCTGGCGCGTGGACAGCGCGCGCGTCGTGGTGGAGTTCCCGGCGTTCGCGCAGGACAGTTTCCGCGTGGACGGCTTCCGGCGCGGCGGGCTGTTCACGCTGCAGGGCCGCATGGACGGCAAGGGCTGGTCGGGACCGTACACGGTGGACCGCCTGCCGCTCGAGGAGTGGCCGGACGGCCGCGCGACCGGGCTCACCGGCCTGCTCGATCACGCCGAGGGCCGGGTGGACAGCCGCGACGGCGCGCTGTTCGTGACCGGTGACCTGGCGGGTTCGCGCACGAACTGGAGCGCGGCGAAGTTCGCGCGCTGGACGCTGAGCGGCGTGCGCGGACGGCTGCTGCCGACCCCCGACATGGAAGCCTCCGTCGTCACGACCGACGGGTTCTTCGTCGGCGTGCACCTCGATTCGGCGAACGCGTCGCTGCACCTCGGCGACCAGAACGTGCGCTTCTTCCCGCTGCGCGCGCTCGCCGGCGACACCACGTTCGTGCTGCAGGGCGGCGCGCAGTGGGACCGCACGCAGCACTGGAGCATGACCTGCACGTCGGTGACGGGCACGAGCGACCAGTTCGCGTGGGCCGCCGAGCCGCCGTTCGTGATCTCCGGCGACCGCGAGGGCACGTTGTTCGACCGCGTGGTGGCGAACGACGGCGCCGCGCACCTCGAGGCCAAGGGCCGCTGGGCCGCGCCGGGCGGGTTCTACGACTTCATGATGCGCGCCACGCGGCTCGACCTCGGGCGCGTGGGGATGCCGCTCGACTGGGGCATGGGCGGCGAGGGCGACGGCCTGCTCGTGGTGAACGGGCGCTACGGCAACCCGTCGTGGACGTTCGAAGGCCGCGCGTCGCGGCCGCAGTTCGCGTGGCATGCGGCGGACTCGCTGCAGCTCTCGCTCGCGGGCCGCATGCACGAACTCGACGTCCGCCGGTTCGGCTACTTCCTCGACGGCGGCCGTGCCACGGGCTCGGGGCGGGTCGAGCGCACGGCGCAGGCGTGGCCGGACTCGCTCACCGCGACGGCGGTCGTGCGCTGGCTCGCGGACGCGGGTGCGTGGAAAGGCGGGCTCGACGTGCGACAGCTGCCGGTGGACCACCTCGGCGCGCTGAACCCGCAGGCCGAGGGCTGGCGCGGTCGCGTGGACGGCGAACTCCAGTTCGGCGGCAGCCCGCCGCGCCCGACGTTCGAGGCGAACGCGGAGGCGCGCGAGTTCGGCTGGCGCGACTACCGCGCAGACCGGATCGTGGCCGACGCGCGGTACGACGGCGAGGTGCTCGAGGTGCCGGGCACGCGCATCACCATGCTCGACGTGGTCTCGACGATCGCCGGCAACATGCCGGTGCGGCTCGCGCTCGGGAAGCTGCCCGAGCTGCCGGACGAGCCCATGTCGTGGAAGGTGGACGTGCCGCGCGGCGACCTGCGGCTGCTGCCCGCGCTCGTGCCGCTCGTGCAGTCCGCGCGCGGCCGCTTCGACCTGAGCGCCGGCGTCACCGGTACGCCGAAGCACCCGCGCCTGAGCGGCGTGGGACACATCCGTGACGGCACCGTGCGGCCGGCCGGCCGCGAGGAGATCGTCGAGGGCGTGTACGCCGACCTGCACTTCGACGAGCAGAAGATCACGCTCGACACGCTGGCCGCGCGGCAGGGGCGCACGGGCAGCGTGCGCGGGCACGGCCTCGTGAACATGGACGGCTTCCAGCTCGAGAACTACCACTTCGATCTCGTGCTGCGCGACTTCGCGTCGAGCCAGGCGGGGCTGTACGCCATGCTGTTCGACGGCGACTTCGAGGTGATCGACGGCCCGAAGGTGCAGGGCGTGCGGCTGCCGCAGGTCACGGGCGACATGCGCGTGAAGCGCGGTGTGATCGAGTTCGACTTCGCGAACCAGTCCGAGGTGCAGAAGCGCGCCGCGATCACCGAGCCGCTCTACTGGACCTACCACATCCACATGGGCGCCGCGCGCAACCTGCACTGGCGCCCGCCCGACGGCGACATCGAGTTCAACGCCGACCTCGATCTCGAGCAGACTCCGGATTCGCTGCTCATCTACGGCGAGATGCACGCCATTCGCGGTCACTACTTCTTCCTGAGCAACCGCTTCAAGGTCGCGCAGGCGGACCTCGTGTTCGACAACCAGAAGGGCGTGGACCCGACGATGGACATCGCGGCCACGACCAGCCTGATTCCGTCGAACAGCGAGTACAACCGCCGGCGCGCCGAGACCATCACCGCCACGATCACCGGACGTGCGAGCCTGCCGCAGATCGGTTTCGACGGACCCGAAGGCTGGGACCAGCGGGAGATCCTGCGCGAGCTCACGTTCGGGCGGTTCGTGGACGGCGGGGGATCGCTCAACACCGATCCGCTGCAGAACTACGTCACCCGGCAGCTGCAGAACCAGCTGTCGCGCGACCTGTCGAAGTTCTTCAACGACGCGATCACGCAGTGGGAAGTGCAGCGCGAGCAGGGCGAACTGCTGAACGGGCAGGGCGGCCTCGTCGTGACGATCGGCGGCGACATCAACCCGCAGCTGTCGTGGAAGTACAGCCAGCGCCTGCCGGGCATGGAACGCAGCACCACCATTCCCGGCACCACCGGGTTGTTCGAGCGCGACGTCGAGGTGGAGTACCGCATCAACCGCTTCATCTACGTGACCAGCGAACTCACCCAGCCGCGCACGGTGACGGGCGTGGCCAGTTCCGCGTCGCAGAAGACGAACTTCAACCTGAACCTGAAGGCGCGCTGGGAATACTGATCCCCGCGGCCGACGGCCGGACGCCCCGCGGGGGAACGCGGCGGCCCCGGGCGGTGTAGAGTGCGGCAGGGGCGCCGGGGCGTGCGCCCGGAGACCGGCCGGAAAGGACGACTGGATGCGACTTCGTGGCGCGTGGGGACTGGCCCTGGCGGCGGGACTCGCGTTCTGCGCATCACCCGCGCAGGCGCAGTATTTCGGGCAGAACAAGGTGCAGTACGGCACCTACGAATGGCGCTCGATCGAGTCCGACCATTTCGAGGTCTACTTCTACGCGGGCTCCGACAGCCTCGCGCTGCGCACGCTCGACCTGGCCGAGAAGACCCAGGCGGCGTTTTCCGCGCGCCTGCAGCACCGGCTGTCGAAGCGCATCCCGATCATCCTGTACGCGAACCACAACGACTTCTCGCAGACCAACGTCACCTCCGAGCTGATCGACGGCGGCACCGGTGGTTTCACCGAGCTGCTGCGCGACCGCGTCGTGGTGCCGTTCACCGGTTCGTACGAGGACTTCCGGCACGTGCTGGTGCACGAACTCGTGCACGCGTTCCAGTTCGACATCCTCTACAACGGCACCGGCATGTCGCTGCTGAGCGGGCAGGGTTTCTTCCAGATGCCGCTCTGGTTCGCCGAGGGCATGGCCGAGTACTTCTCGCTCGGCATGGAGCCGAACGCGGAAATGTGGTGCCGCGACGGCGCGCTCACCGGTTATGTGCCGCCGCTGCCCTACATGGGCGGCTACCCGGTGTACAAGTTCGGCCAGTCCGCGATCGCGCTGCTGCACGAGCGCTACGGCGCCGAGCGCTTCCGCGACGTGCTCAAGCGCGCGCGCCAGATGCGCAACTTCGACCGCGCGTTCGAGCGCACCTACGGCATGTCGGTCGAGAAGTTCGACGAGCAGTGGCGGCTGTGGCTGCGCAAGACCTACTGGCCCACCGTCGCGAACCGCGAGCACCCCGAGGTCTACGGCAAGCGCCTGACCGACCACCGGCGCGACCAGAGCAACATCAACATCTCGCCGGCGATCTCGCCGCAGGGCGACCGCATCGCCTACTTCTCCGACCGCAAGCAGTACACCGACATCTACGTCATGTCGGCGTACGACGGCCGGGTGCTGCGCCGGGTGATCCGCGGCGAGCGCAACACGCAGTTCGAGAGCTGGCCGCTGTTCCGCAGTTCGATCGCGTGGTCGCCCGACGGGCGCTACCTGGCGCTCGGCGCCAAGAGCGCGGGCAAGGACCGGCTGTACGTGGTGGACGCGCGCACCGGCAAGGTCACGCGCACGTTCGACCTGCCGTGCGAGGTGCTTGCGTACCCCGCGTGGTCGCCCGTCTCCGATTCCATCGTCGTCTCGGGCATGCACGCGGGGCGTTCGGACCTCTACCTCGTGGACGCCGGCACCGGCGCGGTGTCGCGGCTGACGGACGACACCTGGGACGAGAAGGAGGCGTGTTGGTCGCCCGACGGCAGGCGGCTCGCGTTCGCGTCCGACCGGCTCGCGCCGGTGGTGCTGCATCCCGCGCCGCCCGACAGCGGCTACGGGCGCTACGGGCTGTTCGAGCTCGAACTCGCGACGGGCACCGTGGCGAAGCTGCTCGACACCTCGGGTGAGGACCAGTGCCCGCAGTGGGCGCCCGACGGCCGCCGGCTGGCGTTCATCAGCAACCGCGACGGCGCACCGAACCTCTACCTGTTCGACCCCGGCGACGGCAGCGTGCTGCAGCTGACCGACCTGCTCGGTGGCGTGGCGAGCGCCTCGTGGTCGCCCGGCGGCGACCGGCTCGTGTTCTCGGCATTCGACCGCGGCGGCTGGGACCTGTTCGCGGTGCAGGAACCGCTGTCGCAGGACGGGGCGCTCGCGCGGCTCCGCCGCAAGGCGCCCGGCGCGGTGCTGACGCTCGCGCAGGCGTCGGGCGGCGCCCGCCCCGGCGACGTGCCGCCGATCCCGCGCGGCGCGCTCGCGGGCAGTTGGCCGGACTCGGTGTCCGCGCCCGATTCGTCGCTGGGCACCTCGCGCCGCCGTCCCGACGGCCCGCGCGCACCGCTGCCCGGCATCGCGAACGAACCGCCGGTCTGGGGCGACGGCATCGGCATGAACATGGCGGGAGGCGGGGGGCCGTTCGTGCCGCCGCCGCCGCCCGACACGGCCGCGCCGGCTCCGGCGCGCACGCCGCTCGCCGAACGCGGCGGGCCGTTCGCGCTCTCGGACACCGTACTGTCGCAGTCGCCGCGCCCGTACCACTGGCGCTTCGGCGCCGAGCAGGCGAACGGCGGGTTCGCCGCCGCGAGCGGTTACGGCTTCGCGGGCAGCGTGTCGATCCTGTTCTCGGACTTCCTCGGCGACCGCAACCTGTACGTGGCGACCGACGCCTACCCGGGTTCGCTCGAGGAGACGAACGCGCTCGTGCTGTACTCGAGCCTGCCGCGGCGCTGGGACTGGGGCGTGGGCGGGTTCCACTTCAAGAACTACCTGCTGTCGCGCACCACGTCGCTCGGCGAGCAGCTGAGCAGCCAACAGATCTTCTCGGAGCGCAACTACGGTGCGCTCGCGCAGGTGTCGTACCCGTTCGACCGCTTCCGCCGCGCCGAGTTCCAGGTCACGCAGATGTTCGTCGAGCGCACGTTCTACCTGCGCGACGACTTCGGCTACTACTACCGCGGTCCCAAGGAGACGCGCTCGGTCACGTCGCCGTCGGTTTCGCTCGTCGGCGACAACTCGCTGTCGGGCTACTACGGCCCGGTGAACGGTTCGCGCTACAACCTGTCGTTCACCCCGGCGCTGCCGATCGGCGGCAACGGGCTCGACTACCAGACGCTCTCGGCCGACGTGCGGCGCTACTGGGACCTGACCTACGGCTACACGTTCGCCACGCGCGTGATGGGCGCCGGCAGCTGGGGACGCGACCCGCAGGCGTTCCGGCTCGGCGGGTTCTCGACGCTGCGCGGCTGGCCGGACTTCGACGTGGTGGGCTCGCGCTTCGTGCTCGCGACGACCGAGCTGCGCTTCCCGTTCATCCAGCAGCTCGGGCTGGTCGGCCCGGTGCCGCTCGGGAGCTTCAACCTGAAGGGCGCGATCTTCTCCGACGCCGCGCTCGTCTGGAACGAAGGCGACCCGCTGCGGTTCTCGCAGCGCGTGAACGGCGCGCGGCGACTGGACAGCCCCAAGCTCGGCTTCGGCACCGGTATCCGTACGTTCTTCCTGTTCGCGCTGTTCAAGCTGGACGTGGCGTGGCGCACGGACTTCCACGACACGAGCAGCCCGCGTTGGCACTTCAGCGTGGGGCCGGAGTTCTAGGATTCGGAGGGCGCGACGGTTCGCGCGCCTCCGGCGCGCACATTTGGGCCGGCGGTGATGCCGGCGGGGAGGGCGCCCCGGTGGTGAGGCCCCGGTGGGGAAACGTTCGAGGCCGGTCGTGCAGCCTGCACGGCCGGCCTCGCAACTTTCCGGTGGAGGAGGGCGGTGGGATTCCGATATCTTCTTGGGCGTTACACCCCCGGTGTTCTCCGTGGGCACGCTCACGGCGGATTCCATTCGCTCCACCCGCATCGTCACGGACGCTTCCCGCGGCTCGTGCCGGTACACACAAGGAGATAGGCATGTCCTCGTCCCGCCATGCGGCCCGGCTGGCCGTCAGTTCCCGTCAGCCCCGCAACTTCGACGCTCCGCGCCTCGCCGACGGCCATCGTGCCGCGGTCAGCACCTACTTCGGGCGCCACGTCCTCGACCTCATCAAGCTGCGCGAGAAGCTGCCGCGCGAGACCTGGCAGTCGCTGGTCTCCACGCTGCGTCACGGCACGCCGCTGACGCGCGAAGTCGCCGAGACCGTCGCGTCCGTCGCGCGCGACTGGGCCGTCTCGCACGGCGCCACGCACTTCACCCACTGGTTCCAGCCGATGACCGGCCTCACGGCCGAGAAGCACGACGCGTTCATCGACCTGAACATCCAGATGTCGGGCGAGTCGCGCGTGCTCGAGAAGTTCTCGGGTTCGCAGCTCTGGCAGTCGGAGCCCGACGCGAGCTCGTTCCCTTCGGGCGGCATGCGCTCGACGTTCGAAGCCCGCGGCTACACGGCGTGGGACCCGTCGGTGCCCATGTTCCTCGTGGAGTCCGCGAACGGCCGCACGCTGTGCATTCCGTCCGCGTACATCAGCTACCACGGCCATTCGCTCGACCACAAGACGCCGCTGCTGCGCTCGATCGAGGCGCTGAGCACGCACGCCACCGCGTTCCTCAAGCTGCTCGGCGACGTGGACGTGAAGCACGTCGCGGCCACGCTCGGCATCGAGCAGGAGTACTTCCTCGTGGACCGCGCGCACTACGCGCTGCGCTCCGACCTGTCGCTCGCCGAGAAGACGCTGGTCGGCGCCGCGTCCGCGCGGCACCAGCAGTTCGAGGATCACTACTTCGGTTCCATCCCCTCGCGCGCGCTCGCGTTCATGGAGGAGCTCGAGTACGAGCTGTTCCGGCTCGGCATCCCGATGCGCACGCGCCACAACGAAGTCGCGCCGATGCAGTTCGAGATGGCGCCGATCTTCGAGGACGTGAACCTGGCGAACGACCACAACGTGCTCGCCATGGACGTGGCGCGGAAGGTCGCGCTGCGCCACGACTTCGTGTGCCTGTTCCACGAGAAGCCGTTCGCCGGCATCAACGGATCGGGCAAGCACTGCAACTGGTCCATGTCCACGGACCGCGGTGAGAACCTGCTCGAACCCGGCAAGACGCCGCACCAGAACCTGCGTTTCCTCGCGTTCCTCGCCGTGTGCCTGAAGGCGGTGCACGACCAGTCGGTCGCGCTGCGCTTCTCGGTGTCCGGCGCGAACAACGACCTTCGCCTCGGCGCGAACGAAGCGCCGCCCGCGATCCTGTCGGTGTTCGTCGGTGACCAGCTCACGCAGATCATCGAGCGGCTCGTCGCCGGCGAGGCGGCGAAGGATCCCGAGCACTTCGTGCTCGAGATGGGCGTGGCCAAGCTGCCCGCGCTCGCCAAGGACAACACCGACCGTAACCGCACCTCGCCGTTCGCGTTCACCGGGAACAAGTTCGAGTTCCGCGCGGTGGGCAGCTCGGCGAACACGGCGGTGCCGATGAGCACGCTGAACGCGGCGGCTGCGGCCGCGCTGTCGGACATGACCGCGCGCCTCAAGAAGAAGCTCGACGCGAACCCCGGCCACCGCGACCAGGCGGTCGCCGAACTCCTGCGTGAAGTGTTCGCCGAGACGGCGACCGTGCGCTTCGAGGGCAACGGCTACTCCGACGACTGGAAGGTCGAGGCGAAGAAGCGCGGCCTGCCGAACCTCGTGGACACGCCGGCGGCGATCGCCGCCGTGCGCGACAAGAAGCACCACGACTTCCTCGTCAAGATGGGCATCTTCTCCGAAGTCGAGGTGGAGGCGCGCATCAACGTGGCGATCGAGCGCTACCTCAAGCAGGTGACGCTCGAGGCCGAAACGCTGGTCGAACTGGTGACCACGCAGGTCGTGCCGGCCGCCGAACGCCAGATGGCGGTCTCCGGCGCGGCGTGGAAGGCGATCTCGGACTCCGGCCTCGCGTCCAAGCAGTCGCCGTACGCGGCGCGCGTGTCGGCGCTGGCGAAGGCGCTCGACACCGTGCTCGTGGGCAGCGCGAAGATCCAGGAGCTGCTCGGGGAGCTGGGCGGCGTGCACGACGAGCTCGCGCACTGCCAGCGGCTCGGCGGCGAGATGCGTCCGCTCATGCAGACGGTGCGCGAAGCGGCCGACGCGCTCGAGGCACTCGTGGACGACGAGCTCTGGCCGCTGCCGAAGTACCGCGAGATGCTGTTCGTGAAGTGAACCGGGCCGTTGCGAGTGGGGCCGCCGGGATTTCCCGGCGGCCCATTCGTATTTCGGTGGATGCGGGCCGGTGAAGGGAGTGCACGGCGAGCCGAGAATGGAGATACCGGGCGCAATCGAGTGAATGATACGATCGTGGCGTCGCTGCCCCGTGCGCCCGGTTCGCTCGCCCATCCCGATGCCCCGAGGCCTCCATGTCCCGATCCTGGCTCGGCCGAACGGCCGGACGCATTCCGCGATTCCTGTTCGTCCTGCTCGGGGCGGGCTGGTGCGCGTTCGCCGCCCCGGTGTGCCCGGCTTGGGCGCAGCAGCTCCGGCCGACGACCTGGCAGGCCGACGGCGACGTCTACTGCATGGAGAGCTCCGGCAGCACGCTCTACCTCGGCGGCGACTTCAAGGCGCTCGGCGCCTCCTCGGGCCCGTTCGTCGGCGTCGAGGAGGGAACGGGGAGGCTGCGGGCCGCCTGGCCGCGGATCGACGGCGGCGAGGTGCTGTGCAGCGTCCCGGATGGGGCCGGTGGCTGGTATCTCGGTGGATCCTTCTCGCGCATCGCAGGCGTGACCCGACTTCGGCTTGCCCACCTGCGTGCCGACCTGTCGCTGGATGCCTTCGATCCACAGCCGAATCACGTCGTCACGAGCCTGGCGACGTCGGGAACGACGTTGTACGTCGGCGGATCGTTCACGGGGATGAATGGGGTGGCACGAGAACACCTTGCGGCGTTCGATGCCGCGACGGGCTCGCTGCTCGCATGGAATCCCGGTGCGAACGATGTCGTCGAGGCGATCGCCGTCGGGGCTTCCGAGCTCGTCGTCGGCGGGCGATTCACCCGGGTCGGTGGAATGGCCCGCGCGCGGCTCGCCTCGTTCGACCGGTCGAGCGGCGCCCTGACGGAGTGGGACCCGAACGTCGATGGAGTGGTCACCGCGCTGGCGGTGGCTCCGGGTCGGCTCTACGTGGGCGGTGACTTCCGTTCCGTGGGGGGCGTGCCTCGGTCTCGTCTCGCTTCGTTCGAGACCGGAGCGGGCAGTCCCAGCCCGTGGGATCCCGGCGCCAGCAGCTCGGTGGACTGCCTCCTGGTGAGCGACTCGAAGCTCTACGTGGGGGGCAGTTTCACGGTCATTGCGCAATCGTCCCGTTCGCGCATCGCGGCCTTCGATCTCGGTTCCGGCGGGCTCAGCGACTGGGACCCGGGCGTCGGAGGGCGCGTGCGGGCGCTCGCGCTCCGGGGATCGGTGCTGTACGTCGGCGGCCTCTTCGATCTTGCTGCCGGCGCCAGGCACGAGAATCTCGCCGCTCTCGATCTCGACAACGGTGTGGCGCTCGCATGGGACCCGCGTCCACGCGGTGAGGTGCGCACGCTCGTGCTCGGACAGGGGCTTGTGTGCGCCGGTGGCAGCTTCACGACAGCCGGCTGGCTCGACCGATCCGGGTTGGCGGCGATCGACATGACGACCGGAGCGCCGACCGACTGGGCCCCCGAGGTCCATGGGTATGGATCTGTGACGACGATCGCGGTTCACGAAGGCTCGGTTTACGTCGGCGGCTACTTCGACTCCGTGGGCGGGCAGGTTCGGTCAAACCTCGCCGCCATCGACTCGGCTTCGGGCCGGGTGCTCGAATGGAATCCAATTGCGAGCAGCGTCGTCTCCGTCCTCAGGTTTCATGGTGGCCAGGTCTACGTCGCTGGCAACTTCGGCTTCGTCGGCGGGAAACTGCGACCCTACCTTGCGGCGTTGGATGCGATGACGGGAACCGCCACGTCCTGGAATCCCGCTCCCGACGACTACGTGGGAGCCCTCTCGATTTCGGACTCGGTGTTGTACGTCGGCGGCCGTTTCCTGCATGCGGGTGGGCGATCGCGGGAGCATCTCGCCGCCTACGGCACGGCAAGCGGGGCGCTTCTCGACTGGAACCCCGGTTGCGACCAGGGGGTGACCGCCGTGCACGCCCGGGATTCCCTCGTGTACGTGGGCGGGCTGTTCACCCAGTTGCATGGTGAGCCGCGTTCTCGCTTCGGTGCGGTCAGCGCTGCGACCGGCGTCCCCACGGCGTGGGCTCCTCAAACGGATGGTGTGCCCTACGGCTTCCGCACCACCGAGAGCAAGCTCTACGTCTGGGGTGACATTCAAGACGTCGACGGCAAGCCGCGTGGCTGGGGGGCGAGCTTCGATCGTGTGACCGGGGGGCTTCTTCCGTGGAATCCATCCGCCAACAGCGCGATCTCGTCGATCGTGGAGTACGGCGGGGGGCAGTACATCGGGGGAATCTTTACCAAGGTGCTGGGCAGTCCACGCCTGTCCTTCGCGTGGATCACCGGTGTCAACGACGTGCGGGCGCCGATCGTCAACGTGGTCGCGCCGAACGGAGGCGAGTCGCTTCGCAGCGGGATGCCGCAGCGGATCCGCTGGGAGGCGACGGATGCGACGGGCGTCCAGAGCGCGGACGTGTACCTGTCACGCGAAGGCCCCGATGGGCCGTGGGAGCTTCTCGCCGCCGGTGTGTGCCGCAACGGGGAATACGACTGGATCCCGGGAGCGGAGGAGGCGATCGGTGCGGCGTTCATTCGCGTGGACGCGCGCGACTACTTCGCTCGCACCGGGACGGACGTGAGTGATGCCTCGTTCGAGGTCCTGCCCGGTGCGACGGCGACTCTCATCGACTTCTTTCGCGGCAGCGCAGGACCCGATGGCGTTCGACTGGAGTGGTGGATCGACGATCCGAACGCCCGCCGCTCGGTGACGGTCGAACGTGAGAGCGCGGAGTCCGGCGAATGGAGCACGATCGCAGCGGGCCCGTGGAGCGAGGAGCGGACATCGAGCTACCTCGATCGGGACGGGCCGCGCGACGTGGAAACCCACTACCGGCTCACCGGCCGCCGCGCCGACGGCAGGGTATTTCGTTCCGAGCCGATCGTGATCGGTGCGGGGGCGACCGCGCGGCAACTTTCGTTCGCCCCGCTGTCTCCCAACCCGACCCGCCGTCTCGCGCATGCGCGTTTCACGTTGCCGGTCGCCACGGACGTTCGCCTCGCCTTGACGGACCTGATGGGGCGCGAAGTGACGGTGCTGCTGCGCGGCGTTCAACCCGCGGGGGAGTGCACCGCGGTGTTGGACATGGCCGGTCTCCCGCCCGGCGCCTACTTCCTGAGCCTGCGCGCGGGGCCGTCCCGTCTCACGCGGAGAGTGACGATTCTGCGCTGATCCGAAGCGCGTGCGAGCCCGCGGCGCGCGGGTGCGGAGACGGCCGACGCTCCGTGGGTCTCCCGCGTTCGCGGCCTCCGCTCCATTCGAGCACGAGCTGCATTGGAGGGCGCGCGCGTCTTCGGATAGATTGCGCGCTCTCCGCCGCCCGATTCGTCCATCCTCCCGGAGCTTCCTCGTTGGCCACCGCATTCCCCCTGAACGACGCCCAGCGCGAGGCGGTCGAGCACGAGCGCGGTCCCGCGCTGGTGATCGCCGGCGCCGGCTCCGGCAAGACGCGCGTGCTCACCTCGCGCATCGAGCGGCTGCTCGAGCGCGGCGTGAGTCCCGACGCGATCCTCGCGTTCACGTTCACGAACCGCGCGGCGAAGGAGATGCGCGAGCGCATCGAAAAGGCGGTCGGCGCCGATGCGAAGCGGCTCTGGGTCGGTACGTTCCACGCGACGGCGGTGCGGCTGCTGCGGCGCGAGTGCGCGACGCTCGGCCTGCCCGCGGGCTTCTCGATCTACGACCGCGAGGACCAGGAAGGGCTGCTGCGCGACATCCTCAAGGACCTCGGCCTGTCGGACGCCGGGTTCAAGGTGGGCGTGGTGCTCGGGCGCATTTCGGACTGCAAGAACGCGCTCGTGTCGCCGGACGAGTGCGAGCGAGCGGCGATGACGCCGTTCGACCGCTCCGTGGCGCAGTGCTACCGCCGGTACCAGGCGGGACTGCGCGCGGCGGGCGCGCTCGACTTCGACGACCTGATCGCGGAGTCCGTGCGGCTGTTCCTCGAGCACCCGGCCGCCGGCGAGCGCTGGAGCCGGCGCTTCGAGCACATCCTCGTGGACGAGTACCAGGACACGAACCACGCACAGTTCCGGCTCGTGCAGGCGTTGGCCGCCGTGCACGGCAACCTGTTCGTGGTGGGTGACGACGACCAGTCCATCTACGGCTGGCGCGGCGCGGACCTGGCGAACGTGCTCGACTTCGAGCGCGCGTTCCCGGGCGCGGTCACGATCCGGCTCGAGCAGAACTACCGCTCGACCTCCAACATCCTCGACGCCGCGAACGCGGTGGTCGCGAACAACCAGGCGCGCAAGGGCAAGACGCTGTGGTCCGAGCGCGAGGCCGGCGCGCCGCTGCGGTTCGCGCTCTGCGCCGACGAGGCCGACGAGGCGCGCCGCGTGCGCCGGTTCCTCGCGAGCAAGGTGTCTCTCGGGCGGCGGCTGCGCGACTGCGCGGTGCTGTACCGCACGAACGCGCAGTCGCGTTCGCTCGAAACCGAACTGCGGCAGGCGGGCGTGGCCTACGAGATCGTCGGCGGCGTGTCGTTCTTCCAGCGGCGCGAAGTGAAGGACGTGCTCGCGTACCTGCGCCTGCTGGTCAATCCGCAGGACGTGGCGTCGTTCTGGCGCATCTGGAACACGCCGCGGCGCGGGCTCGGCCCGGCGGTGCAGTCGCAGGTCGAATCGCTCATGGCCGCGGGCGCGCCCACGCCGCTCGAGGCGCTGCGTGCGCTCACGGGCAGCGGCGTGCTCAAGGGCGCCGCGAAGCAGGGGGCCGCCGGTCTCGTGGCGTTGTACGACGACCTCGCCGTGCACGCCGCCGACCCGCTCGACCAGTTGTTCCTGCGCCTGCTCGAGAAGACCGCCTACCTCGCGCACCTCGAGGCGAACAGCGAGGACGATCTCGCCGACCGCCGTGCCAACGTCGAGGAACTCGGCGCCTCGGCCGCGGCATTCGCGGCCGCGGGCCGCGGCGGGCTGCTCGAGTACCTGTCGGAGTGCTCGCTGCTCACCGACGCCGACCGGCTGTCGGAGAACACCGACCGCGTGCTGCTGCTCACCGCGCACAACGCCAAGGGACTCGAGTTCGACGTCGTGGCGATCGCCGGGCTCGAAGAGGGGCTCATGCCGCACGGGTCGAGCCTCGACGATCCTTCCGAACTCGAGGAGGAGCGGCGGCTCTTCTACGTGGCGCTCACGCGCGCGCGCGACGAGGTCATGCTCACCGCCGCCGCGTACCGCCGCCGCTTCGACGGCGCGTGGGGCGCGCAGGTGTCGCGCTTCGTGGACGAGATCCCGCCGCACCTGCTCGACCGCGAGGAAGTCTCGCAGCCGGGCTGGTCCATGCCTTCGCGCGGCCACGGCGGCGGCGCGCGCCCGGCTTCGGGCCGTGCGACGCCCGACGCCCCGGCGCGGCGCTCGTGGTCGAGCCGTTCGCGCGCCACCAGCCCGCGCGACACCGAGGACGTGGGCGGTCGCACGTACCAGCGCGACGAGTACTCGCAGATCTCGTTCGACGACGACGTGCCGGGCGTGGGCCCGTCGCACGGCGTGAGCGTCGGCGGGCAGGGCGAGGCGGCGCGCCGCGCGATCGGGCGCCGCGTGCACCACGCGAAGTTCGGGCACGGCACGGTGCTCGAGGCCGAGGGCGAGGGGCCGGACATGAAGCTCACCGTGCGGTTCACCGGCAGCATCAAGAAGGTGCTCGCGCGTTTCGTGACGGGGGGCGACGGTGAAGATTGAGCGCGCCGAAGTCGAACGCATCGCCGCGCTCGCGAAGCTCGAGCTGCCCGCGGACCGCGTGGAGGAGACCGCCGCGCAGCTGTCGCGCGTGCTCGACTTCGTGGCCGAACTCGACCGGCTCGACCTGGCCGGTTGCGAGCCGAGCGTGCTGGCGCCCGCGGACGTGCCGCTGCGCGACGACGTGCCGGGCACGCGCGGGCTCGATCCCGACGCGGCCGTCGCCGGCGCGCCCGAGAGCGAGTACGGGTTCTTCGTGGTGCCGCCCGTCGTGGAGAACGTGAACCCATGAGCGGCACGACCGTCCCGCTCTGGCGGCGCTCGGCCACGTGGCTCGCGCGCGAGGTCCGCGAGGGGCGGGTGCGCGCGCACGAGGCCATGGAGTCCGGCTGGGACGGACCGGCCGCGTACTGGGAGCACGACGTGCACGCGGTCGTGCACACCGACCGCGAGGCGCGTCATGCCGCGGCCGATGCCGCGGCCGGCGGTGGTGCGCTCGCGGGCGTGCCCGTGCTGGTGAAGGACAATCTCTGCACCACGGACTATCCCACGACATGCGGTTCGCGGATCCTCGCGGGCTGGCATTCGCCCTACGACGCCACGGTCATCGCGCGGCTGCGCGCGGCGGGCGCCACGATCGTCGGCAAGGCGAACATGGACGAGTTCGCGATGGGCTCTTCGACCGAGTTCAGCGCCTACGGCCCGACCCGCAACCCGTGGGACCTGGCGCGTGTGCCGGGCGGCAGCAGCGGCGGCGCGGCGGCGGCGGTCTCGTACGGACTCGTGCCGGTCGCGCTCGGCTCGGACACCGGCGGATCGGTGCGCCAGCCCGCGGCCTTCTGCGGCGTGTACGGGCTCAAGCCCACGTACGGGCGGCTCTCGCGCTACGGGCTCGTGGCGTTCGGCAGCTCGCTCGACCAGGTCGGGATCTTCGCGCGGCACGCGGGCGACGTCGCGCTCGTGTACGGCGCGCTCGCCGGGCACGATCCCTACGACGCCACCAGCCGGCCCACGCCGGCGCCGGACGTGAGCGGCTGGGATCGCGGCGTGGCGGGGTTGCGTTTCGGCTGGCCCGCGGCCGCGTGGGCCGAGGGCGTGGACCGCGAACTGGTCGAGGCGCTCGAACGATCGGCCGCCGCGCTCGAGCGTGCCGGCGCGGTGCGCGTGCCGATCGAACTGCCGCGCGGCGAAGCCGCGGTGGCGGCGTACTACCTCGTCGCCACCGCCGAAGCGAGCGCGAACCTCGCGCGCTTCGACGGCGTGCGCTACGGCCACCGTGCCGCCGGCGCCGGCGACCTGAACTCGCTCTACACGCGCAGCCGCAGCGAGGGCTTCGGTCCCGAAGTGCAGCGCCGCATCCTGCTCGGCACGTACGCGTTGTCGGCGGGTTACCGCGACGCCTACTACCTGCGCGCGCAGCGGGCGCGCACGGCGATCCGCCGCGACTACGCTGCGGCGTTCGCGCGCTGCGACTTCGTGCTGCTGCCCACCACGCCGACGCTGCCGTTCCGGCTGGGCGAGAAGCTCGACGACCCGCTGGCCATGTACCTGAGCGACCTGTTCACGATCGGCGCGAACCTCGCGGGCATTCCCGGGCTGTCGGTGCCGATCGGCGTGACGGCTGCCGGGCTTCCCACCGCGGTGCAGCTGCTCGGTCCCGAGGACGGCGAGGGCGTGCTGCTGCGCGCGGCCCGCGCGATCGAAGTGAACGGCGACACCGCGCGGCTGCCGCGCGAGCACGAAACGGGGGCGCTATGGCCTGGGAAGCCGTGATCGGGCTCGAGTGCCACATCCAGCTGCGCACCCGCACCAAGATGTTCTGCGAATGCGCGGTCGCGTTCGGCGACGAGGCGAACGCGCACGTGTGCCCGGTGTGCCTGGGCCTGCCCGGCGCGCTGCCGCGCGTGAACGGCGGCGCGGTGCGCATGGCGCTGAACCTCGGGCTCGCGCTCGGCTGCGAGGTGCGGCGCGAGAGCGTGTTCGCGCGCAAGCAGTACTTCTACCCGGACATGCCCAAGAACTACCAGATCACCCAGTACGACCGGCCGCTGTTCGAGGGCGGCGCGCTGGCGGTCACGGTGGACGGCGCCGAGCGCACGTTCGCGCTCACGCGCATCCACGCCGAGGAGGACGCCGGCAAGTCGTTCCATCCCGAGCGCCACGGCGATCGCAGCCTTTCGCGCGTCGAGTTCAACCGTGCGGGCACGCCGCTGCTCGAGCTGGTGACCGAGCCCGTGCTGCGCTCGCCGGCCGAGTGCGCCGCGTTCCTCACGCAGCTGCGCCGGCTCGTGCGCGCGCTGGGGATCTCCGACGGCGACATGGAGAAGGGCCAGCTGCGCTGCGACGCCAATGTCTCCCTGCGCCCGGAGGGCGCCCGCGTGCTGGGAACGAAGACCGAGCTCAAGAACCTCAACAGCATCAAGGGCGTCGAGCGCGGCGTCGAGGCCGAGATCGAACGCCAGCGCCGCGCGCTCGAGGCGGGCGAGCGGATCGTGCAGGCCACGCTGCTCTACGACGCCGACCACGACAAGCTGCAGGTCATGCGTACCAAGGAGGAGGCGCACGACTACCGCTACCTGCCCGAGCCCGACCTCGCGCCGCTCGTGCTCACGGAGGCCGAACTCGAAGCCGCACGCGCGGCGCTGCCCGAACTGCCGTGGGTGCGCGAAGCGCGTTTCGTGAGCGCGTACGGCCTGCCCGCCTACGACGCGGGCGTGCTGTGCGAGAGCCGCGAGCTGGCCGACTACTACGAGGCCTGTGCCGAAGGCCTCGACCCCAAGTTCACGAGCAACTGGCTCATGACCGAGGTGCTGCGGCTGCTCAAGGAGAAGGACTGGAGCATCGCGCGCTGGACGGCGCAGGTGCCCGCCGCGCGCATGCGCGACTTTCTCGGCCGCGTCGCCCGGCGAGAGCTGCCCGGGCCGCTCGCCAAGCAGTGCATCGGCTGGCTGGCCGACGAAGCCGGTACGGTGGACGAGCTGCTCGCGCGTCACGGTGTCGAGGTGAAGGGCACGGCCGAGGACCTGCGCCCGATCGTGCGCGCGGTCATGGCCGAGCACGCGGGACCGGTCGAGCAGTACCGCGCCGGCAAGGCCGCGGCGTTCGGGTTCCTGGTCGGGCAGGTCATGAAGAAGAGCGGCGGGCAGGCGGTGCCGCAGCTGGCGCAGCAGATCCTGAAGGAAGAGCTGGGCGGCTGACGGTCCCGCGCCGCGCGCGGGGAGGAGCACGATGGCGTTCCGGGCCGAAGTGAGGCGGGCGCTCGCGCAGGGAGCGGGCATGACGCTGGCGCAGGCGTTCGCCGCGCCCAAGGTGACCGTGATCGTGGCGGACGCCGCCGTGACCGAGCGCGACGTGGTCGCGCTGTCCGAACTCGCCGAGGCGCTCGTGCGCGTGGGCACGCCGCGCGGCCGCTGCATGCTGCTGCTGGCCGGCGGGCGCACGCCCGACGCGGCGGCGCGCGAACGCGCGAAGCAGCTGCGCGCCACGCTCGGCATGCCGGTCGCGCTGCACGATCCCGCACACGCGAGCGATTGGCCCGGGCGCGAGCTGGCGGGCTTCGGGCCGCTGGCGCTGGACGACGAGTTGCGCGAGGCCGAGGCGGTGGTGCTGGTCGGGCGCTTCGCGCGCGAGCACGGGGCGCTGCACGGCGGCCCGGCACTGCTGCTGCCCGGGCTCGCCGACGCCGCGACGCGCGCGCGCTGGGAGGCGCACGGCGCGCGCGAACGCGCGAGCTTCGACGTGCTCGGGCTGGTCGAGGTGGACTGGGCGCTGGTGTGGGACGCCGCCGACCCGCCGCACGTGCGCGCCGGTACCGGCGCGGCGCTGTTCGCGGGCGGTCCCGAAGGTGCGCCCGTCGCGTGAGCGGTTCCGGCCACTGGTCCGGCCGCCCGCGCTTCGATAGATTGCGCGCGTGACGATCTCCCGAGTCCTCGTGCTGGGTTCCGGCGGCCGCGAACACGCACTCGCGTGGCGGCTCGCGCGCGATCCCGGGCAGCCGCGCGTGTTCGTGGCGCCGGGCAACGACGGCATGGCGCGCGCGTTCGAGCGCCTCGACGTGTCCGACACCGATCCCGCCGCGGTCGTGCGCGCGGCGCGCGACGCGCAGGTGGATCTCGTCGTCGTCGGACCGGAATCGGCGCTCGCGGCCGGGGTGTCCGACGCGCTCGTCGCGGCCGGACTGCCGGTGTTCGGCGCGTCGCGCGCCGCGGCGCAGCTCGAGTCGAGCAAGTGGTTCGCGAAGGAAGTCATGCGCGAAGCCGGCGTGCCGACCGCGCGGGCGTTCGCGTGCACGAGCGAAGCCGAGGCCGACGCGGCCTTCGCCGCACTCGGGGCGCCGCACGTGGTGAAGGCCGACGGACTCGCCGCGGGCAAGGGCGTGCTCGTCACCGCCGATCTCGGCGCCGCGCGTGCGTTCGCGCGCGAATGCCTCGGCGGCGGGCGCTTCGGGCCGCAGGCACGCGTGGTGATCGAGGAGTACCTGCAGGGCGAGGAGGCGTCGCTGATCGCGATCTGCGACGGCACGCGCCACCTGCTGCTGCCGCCCGCGCGCGATCACAAGCGCGCGTTCGACGGCGATGCGGGCCCGAACACCGGCGGAATGGGGGCGATCGCGCCCGCGCCGGCCGTGTCCGCGGCGGTGGAACGCGCCACGAGCGAACAGGTCGTCACGCCGATGCTGCACGCGATGGCGGCGCGCGGCACGCCCTACCGCGGCGCGTTGTACGTGGGCGTGATGGTCCGCAGCGGCGATGCGCGCGGCGAACACCCGGTCGCGGTCGTCGAGTTCAACGCCCGCTTCGGCGATCCCGAGACGCAGGCCATGCTGCCGCTCGTGAGCGGCGATTTCGCCGGGCTGCTCGCCGGCGCGGCGCGCGGCGCGCTCGAGCCGGAACGCGTGGCGCGCGCGAGCGGCGCCGCGGTCACGGTGGCGCTCGTGGACGAGGGCTATCCCGAGCGCACGCTCGGCACCGGGACGATCGCCGGGCTCGACGCGCTCGAGGGGCGCGACGGGCTGTTCGTGTTCCACGCCGGCACGCGCCGCGAAGTCGACGCGTGGCGCGTGAAGGGAGGCCGCGCGGCGTACGTGACCGCGCTCGGCCGCGACCGCGGCGACGCGTGCGAGCGCGCCTACGCCGCGTGTGCGACACTCGGCGGCGCGCACTGGCGCATGCGCCGCGACATCGGCGTGGGACCGGGAGTCCCCGCCGCCACGCAGCACGACGAGGGAGGGCAGTGACCCGATGGCGAATCGCAAGGCGAAGCCGCTCGTGGGTATCGTGATGGGCAGCGAGTCCGATCGCGCGGTGATGGAAGAGGCCGCGAAGGTGCTCGCCGACTTCGGCGTGGGTTCCGAGATCGCGGTGCGTTCGGCGCACCGCACGCCGGACGCGGCCGCGAAGTGGGCACGCACGGCGAAGGACCGCGGACTGCGCGTCCTGATCGCGGGCGCCGGCGGCGCCGCGCACCTCGCGGGCGCCATGGCGGCGCACTCGCGCCTGCCGGTGCTCGGCGTGCCGCTCGCGAGCTCGCCGCTGGGTGGGTTCGACGCGCTGCTCTCGACCGTTCAGATGCCGCCCGGCGTTCCGGTGGGAACGCTCGGCGTGGGAGCCTGGGGCGCGCGCAATGCCGCGCACCTGGCGCTCCGGATGCTCGCGCTCTCCGATCCCGCGCTCGCGCGCAGGCTCGAGGAGCATGCCGCGGCCATGGCCGGCGGCGGCAAGGCGAAGAAGAAGACCTGACGCCCGCGGCCGGGCGCCCGAGGAGAGGAACGATGGACATCCTGCGCGTGGACTCCGAACAACCCGAACGCCGCACGCTCGATCGCGCGGCGGAAGCCGTGCTGCGTGGCGGGGTGATCGCGTTCCCGACCGACACGCTGTACGGGCTCGGCTGTTCGCTGTTCGACGTGTCGGCGGTCGAGATGGTGGCGCGCCTCAAGCGCCGTCCGCCGAGCATGGCGGTGATCTCGCTGATTCCCGACCCCGAGCAGGCGTGGGGACTGGCCGTGGACATCAGTCCGCTCGCCGACCGGCTCATGCGCACCTGCTGGCCGGGGCCGCTGTCCCTGATCTTCCATGCCTCCGGGCTGGTGCCGGCGGCCGTGCAGGGTGGGGGCGGCACGATCGCCCTGCGCTGCCCGAAGGACCCGCTCTCACACGCCCTGCTCGGCCGCATCGGCGGGCCGGTGGTGTCGTCGAGCGCCAACCTGTCGGGCCAGCCGCCGGCGGAGACCGCCGAGGACGTGGTCAAGTACTTCGGCAACCAGCTCGACCTGATCCTCGACGGCGGTCCGCGCCGCGGCGGCATGCCCTCGACGCTCGTGGACGTGACCGGGCCGAAACCGAAGCTTCTTCGCCGCGGCGCGCTGGACGTGACAAGCCTGCTCGGCGATTTCGAAGACCAGTCCGGGCCGCGCACCGGCGGTTGACCCGCCCGAGAGCGGGCTCCTAGACTGCGCCCATGCCGTCCTCCGACTCTTCGGTCCGTGTGCTGTTCGTCTGCACGGGCAATACCTGTCGAAGCCCTCTCGCGGTCGCCGCGCTCGTCGCCGAACTCGGTGAAGAGGCGTCGCGCGTGGAAGTGGGATCGGCCGGAACGGCGGCGCTCGAAGGACAACCGGCGAACGGCCTGTCACGCGAGGTCGCGAAGGCGGACGGACTCGATCTGTCCGGCCATCGCGCCCGTCCGGTGACGCCCGCGATGCTGCGGTCGGCCGATTTCGTCTTCGTGATGGATGCGCTCCACCGCGTGGCGGTCGAGGCCCTCGGCGCCCCGCGCGAACGCGTGCACGTGATCAGTGAGTACCCGGCACCGGGAGATCCGGGAATGCCGGTGAGCGATCCCTTCGGAGCATCGAAAGAAGCCTATGAAGAGTGCTGGCGGCGGATCCGCCATCACGTCCGGCGGCTGACGCCGGAGGTGAAGCGGGCGCTGGCGGCACGCAACGCCTCATAGAGAAAGCCACACACCTCGGACGAAAGTCCGCACGAGGTATTCGCCATGGCCATGAAGAAGAGCGACAAGATCTGGATGAACGACGTGTTCGTCCCGTGGGACGACGCCAAGGTCCACGTGCTGTCGCACGTCCTGCACTACGGCTCGAGCGTGTTCGAGGGCATCCGTGCCTACGAGACGAAGGCCGGCCCGGCCATCTTCCGGCTCGGCGAGCACATCGAGCGGCTGATGATGTCGTGCAAGATCTACAAGATGCAGTCGCCGTACTCGGCCGAGCAGATCGAACGCGCCTGCCTCGACACGGTCGCGGTGAACAACCTCAAGGAGTGCTACATCCGGCCGCTCGTGTACCGCGGCTACTCGCACGTGGGCGTGGACCCGCGCGGCACTCCGGTGGACGTCATGATCGCCGCCTACCCGTGGGGCAAGTACCTCGGCGAGGACGCGCTCACCAAGGGCGCCGCCGTCAAGATCGGCACCTGGGCGCGCATGGCGCCGAACACCCTGCCCGCGATGGCGAAGGCCGGCGGCAACTACCTCAACTCGCAGCTGCTCAAGCTCGAGGCGGTCGAGGACGGCTACGACGAGGCGATCGCGCTCGACGTGCAGGGCTACGTGAGCGAGGGCTCGGGTGAGAACCTGTTCGCCGTGTACAAGAACGAGATCCTCACGCCGCCCGTGAGCTCGAGCATCCTGTCGGGCATCACGCGCGACAGCGTCATGCGGCTCGCGAAGGACATGGGCTACAACGTCCGCGAAGCGGTGATCCCGCGCGAAATGCTGTACATCGTGGACGAGCTCTTCTTCACGGGCACGGCCGTCGAGATCACGCCGGTCTCGTCGGTGGACCGCATCAAGGTCGGCTCGGGCGAGCGCGGACCGGTGACGAAGGCGCTGCAGGACGCGTTCTTCGGCATCGTGAAGGGCGAGCTGCCGGACCGGTACGGCTGGCTGTCCATGGTCCCGCAGACCGCGAAGCGCTGAGCCGATGAAACTCGCGGTGGGCAGCGATCACGCCGGGTTCCCGCTCAAGGAACTGGTCAAGGCCGAGCTCGCGAAGCTCGGCCACGAGGTCGTGGACGTGGGCACGCACTCCGGCACGGAGTCCGTGGACTATCCCGACTTCTCGTTCGCCGTCGCCGAGCAGGTGGCGGCGCACGGTGCGGACCTCGGCGTGGTCGTGTGCGCCACCGGCATCGGTGCCAGCATCGCCGCCAACAAGGTCGTGGGGGTGCGCGCGTCCGTCGTCACCAGCGACGAGACCGCGCGCCTCACGCGGCAGGACAACGATTCCAACGTGCTCGCTCTCGGAGCGAAGACCGCGCCCAGCGCCGAAGACGCGCTGCGATGGCTGCGTGTCTGGCTCGACACTCCGTTCGCCGGCGGCCGCCACGAACGGCGGGTGAACAAGATCCGCGACTACGAGCAGCGCGCCCACACTTCCTGACGGAGTTTCCCGTGTCCACACTGCAGTCGCAGGATCCCGAAGTCGCGAAAGCCATCGCCGCCGAGCGCGGCCGCCAGGGCAGCTTCCTCGAACTGATCGCCTCCGAGAACTTCGTGAGCGACGCCGTGCTCGAGGCGCAGGGCTCGGTGCTGACGAACAAGTACGCCGAGGGCCTGCCCGGCAAGCGCTACTACGGCGGTTGCGAGTTCGTGGACGTCGCCGAGAACCTCGCGCGCGACCGCGTGAAGAAGCTGTTCGCCGCCGACCACGCGAACGTGCAGCCGCACTCCGGCGCCTCCGCGAACCTGGGCGCGTACTTCGCGGCGTCCGAGCCGGGCGACGTGCTGCTCGGCATGAGCCTCGCCCACGGCGGTCACCTCACGCACGGCCACAACGTGTCGGTGTCGGGCAAGCTGTGGAAGGCGTTCCAGTACGGCGTCCGTCCCGAGGACGGCCGCATCGACTACGACGAAGTGCTGCGGCTCGCCAAGGAGCACCGCCCGCGCCTGCTGGTCGCCGGCGCGAGCGCCTACCCGCGGCAGATCGACTTCCCGCGCTTCCGCGCGATCGCCGACGAAGTCGGCGCCATGCTGATGGTGGACATGGCGCACATCGCCGGCCTCGTGGCGGCGGGCGTGCACCCGAGCCCGGTGCCGTACGCGGACTTCGTCATGAGCACCACGCACAAGACGCTGCGCGGTCCGCGCGGCGGCATCATCCTGTGCAAGGCGGCGCATGCCGAAAAGCTCGACAAGTCCATCTTCCCAGGCCTGCAGGGCGGACCGCTCATGCACGTGATCGCGGCCAAGGCCGTGTGCTTCGGCGAAGCGCTCACGCCCGCGTTCCAGTCCTACCAGCAGCGCGTGGTCGAGAACGCGCGCGTGCTGGGTGAGACGCTCGTCGCGAACGGCTGGGACCTGGTCTCGGGCGGCACCGACAACCACCTGCTGCTCGTGGACCTGCGCAGGCACGGCCTGACGGGCAAGGTGGCCGAGGAGGCGCTGCACCGCGCCGAGATGACCGTGAACAAGAACGCGGTCCCGAACGACCCGCAGAAGCCCTGGGTCACGAGCGGCATCCGCATCGGCACTCCGGCGCTCACGACCCGCGGCATGGGCGTGGACGAGATGAAGCTGATTGGCGGCTGGATGGCGCGCGTGCTCGACGCCCCCGGCGACGAGGCGGTCGCGGCCGACGTGCGCAAGCAGGTGCTCGATCTCACTTCGGGGTTCCCGCTGTTCAGCTGGGAGCCGGTCCGGCGCACGGTGCGTGCAAGCTGAGCATCGGCCGAAGTCGGAATGCAACGCGCGAGGGCGTCCCGGAAGGGGCGCCCTTCGCGTTGGCACCGGCTTGCGCACCCCCGGCGGCTGGCACCGATGCTGCAGTCTCCGGGCGCGTTCCCGCTCCGGCCGGTTGCCGTCCACGCACCCTCGAGGCTGCATCATGCAATCCCCCTGGATGTACCGGGTCCTTTCGCGCGTCGCACCGGGTCTCGTGCCCGGGCGCACCCTGCACCGCCGGGCACTGGCCGCGGCGGCGGCCGGGGACGCGGCGCTGGCCACGGCGGCCTTCGCCGCGGCCGCGGTGTCGTACCAGCGTGCGTGGGATGTCGGCGCGCTGGCCCGGTTGCGCGTGCACGAGCGCATGGTCGAGGCCCGGTTCGCGGCCGACCGCGCGCGCGAGGCCGACCTGCTGCTCGGCATCGTGCGCAGCCTGAACAAGCTCGACCTGCTCGAGTCGCTCGAGGCACCCTTCGAGCCGCGCGATGCCCGCGAAGTGCTGTCGGCGTGGCTGTCCCGTGCCGAAGCGCCGGTCGCGGCGAGGACGGAGCAGGCGGCCTGAGCCGCGGCGCTGGACCGTTCCGGGTCGTCGGCTATACTGCCGCGTCATCCGCGCGCCGCACGGAAGCGCGCCCTCACGGACTCCGGGAAGGACCATGACCGTAGACACGCAGACCGCACGCCGCCTCGAGCGCGCGGGCGAGACCCTGATGCGCGTGCGCGATGAAGTCGGTCGTGCGCTCGTCGGCCAGTTGCCCCTCGTGGACCGCCTGCTCATCGGACTGCTGACCGGTGGTCACGTGCTGCTCGAGGGCGTGCCCGGCCTCGCCAAGACGCTCGCCGCGAACTCGCTCGCGCAGGCGCTGTCGCTGCGGTTCCGGCGCATCCAGTTCACGCCGGACCTGCTGCCCGCCGACCTCACGGGCACGCTCATCTACAACCCGCGCGACGGCTCGTTCACGACCAAGCGCGGCCCGGTGTTCGCGAACTTCGTGCTGGCCGACGAGATCAACCGCGCGCCGGCCAAGGTGCAGTCGGCGCTGCTCGAGGCCATGCAGGAGAAGCAGGTCACGCTCGGCGACGAGACGCACGCGCTCGAGACGCCGTTCTTCGTGCTCGCGACCCAGAACCCGATCGAGCAGGAGGGCACGTACCCGCTGCCCGAGGCGCAGAGCGACCGGTTCATGCTCAAGGTGAAGGTCGGCTACCCGAGCCGCGCGGAGGAGAAGGAGATCCTGCGCCGCGCCGGGCTCGCCGAACTTCCCGAACTCAAGCCGCAGGCGACGCGCGAGCAGGTGCTCGAAGCCCGCGAAGCCGTGTCGGCCGTGTACGTGGACGACAAGATCCAGGAGTACGTGCTCGACCTGGTGGGAGCCACCCGCCGGCCGCGCGACTTCGGCCTGTCGCTCGACCACCTCGTGTCGTTCGGGGCGAGCCCGCGCGCGACGCTGTTCCTGGTGCGCGGCGCGCAGGGGCACGCGCTGGTGCGCGGCCGTTCGTACGTGCTGCCCGAGGACGTCAAGGCGATCGCGCCCGACGTGCTGCGCCACCGCATCCAGGTGTCCTACGAAGCGGAAGCCGAAGGCGTGGACGGCGAGGAGATCGCGCGCCGGATCCTGGAGCAGGTGCGCGTGCCCTGATGGCGACCGCGGAACTGCTTCGCAAGGTCCGCCGCATCGAGATCCGCAGCCGCCGCCTCGTCGAGGACCTGTTCTCGGGGAACTCGCAGAGCGTCTTCAAGGGACGCGGTGTCGAGTTCGAGGAAGTGCGTCCGTACGTGCCGGGCGACGAAGTGCGCGACATCGACTGGAACGTCACCGCGCGCCTCGGCTCGGCCTACGTGAAGCGCTTCGTCGAGGAGCGCGAGCTCACGGTGACGCTGGTCGTGGACATCTCGCGTTCGATGCGCTTCGGCACCGGCGCCGCCGAGAAGCGCGAGCTCGCGGCCGAACTGTGCGCCGTCATCGGCTTCGCGGCGATGCGCAACAACGACCGCGTCGGGCTCGTGCTGGCCGCCGGCGACGTCGAGCACTTCGTCCGCCCCGCGCGCGGCCGCACGCACCTGCTGCGCATGCTGCGCGACCTGCTCGACGCCGAGGCGGAGACCGACGGCACGCGGCTCGGGCGCGCGGCGCGCTTCCTCACGCGCACGCTGCGGCGCCGCGGGCTCGTGTTCTGGATTTCGGACTTCGAGGACCAGCTCGACGCGCGTGACTGGCGCGTGCTCGCGCGCCGTCACGAGCTGACCGCGCTGGCGCTGCGCGACCCGCGCGACGAGCAGCTGCCGCGCGCCGGCTGGGTGACGTTCGAGGACCTCGAGTCCGGCGAGCGCCGGCTCGTGGACACCAGCTCCGACGCCGTGCGTCGTGCGTACCAGCAGCACGCGCGCCAGCGCCGGCGCGCGGCCGACGACGCGCTCGCGAAGGCGCAGTGCCCGGTGGTCGAGATCCGCACCGATCGCCCGTGGTTCCCGGCGTTGCTGCGCCACTTCGGGTCGCGCCACATGCGCAAGGGTGTCGCCTGATGCGCGGCGCCGTGGTGGCACTGCTCGTCGCCGCGCTGCTGCGCCTGGTTCCGGCCGGAGGGGCGGAGCGGCGCGAGGCGCGGCTCGCCGATTCCGGCGCCGTGGCGCTGCCCGAGTCGCTCACGCACGGCTCGCGGAGCGCCGTGAGCCAGCTGCGGCGCTTCCCGACGCGCACGGGCGTGTCGCCCGCGCCGGCACGGCTCGGGCAGCAGCTCGTGCTGCACGCCTCGGTGATCGTGCCGCGCGCCGCCGAAGTGAAGTTCGAGCCGCCCGAGCCGGGCGGTGACTTCACGTGGGGCAAGCCGGTCGCGATGCGCGGGCAACCCGCGGTGTCGCGCCGCCAACTCCGCTACATGTCGCACGGCTCCGAACTGGGCGAGTACGCCGATTCGGTGAGCGTGACGATCCCGCTGCAGGTGTTCCGCACGGGCACGGTGCAGGTGCCGGGCATCGGCGTGCGGATCGACATGACGAAGCTCGGCGGCGCGAAGCTGCGCGCCCGCACGCCGGGCGTGAAGTTGCTGGTGCTGCCCACCGTGACCGCGGCCGACAGCGCGCAGGGCCTGAAGCCCGTGCGCGGACCGCTCGGCGCGCCGTGGTGGGAGCGGGTGCCGTGGGGATTCGTGGCGCTGGGCCTGGCGTTGCTCGCCGCGACGGTGCTGTTCGTGCGCTGGCTCGGCGGTCGGCGGCGCAAGCCGGTGCCCTCGCGCGCGGCGGCGCCGGCGGCCGCGCCGCGGCGGCATCCCTCGGACGAGGCGCTCGAGGCGCTCGCGCAGCTGCGGGCGCAGCGGCTGCCCGAAGCGGGCCGTTTCGGCGAGCACGCGGTGGCGCTCACGCGCATCCTGCGGCGCTACCTCGAGGCCACGCTCGGCACGCCGCGTCCCGGCGACACGAGCGCGGAGCTGCTCGCGCGGCTCGGCGGCGGCGCGCTCGAACCGTCGGACCTCGTGCGGCTCGAGCTGCTGCTGTCGCTCTGGGACCGCGTGAAGTTCGCGCGTGCGCCGCTCGACCGGAGCGAGGCCGAGCGCTGCGAGTCGGCGGTCGAGGCGCTCGTGCGCCGGCGCGCCGCCGGGCGGGAGGTCGCATGATCCGCTTCGAGTATCCCTGGCTGCTGCTCGCGTTCGCGCTGCTCCCGGCGCTCGCGCTGTGGCGCTGGCGCCGCCCGCAGACCGAGCCGGCGGCGGTGCTCTGGGGCACGGTCGCGGGCTTCGGCAAGGCGGGCGTCATGCGCTGGCTCGTGCTGGCGGTGCGGCTGCTGCCGTGGATCGCGCTCGCGCTCGCGCTGCTCGCCGCGGCACGCCCGCAGCGCGGCCTGCAGCAGTCGGAGGTGGATTCGAAGGGCGTGGACATCGTGCTCGCGATGGACGTGTCGCGCAGCATGGCGATCGCCGACATGGGACTGGGCTCGCGCATCCAGCTCGCGCAGGCGACGGCCCGCGACTTCGTGCGCGGCCGGCCGCACGACCGCATCGGGATCGTGGGCTTCTCGGGCGTCGCCTTCACGCAGTGCCCGCTCACGCTCGATCACCCGACCCTGCTCGAGCTGCTGTCGAGCTTCGACGTGCGCCGTTCGAGCGACGGGACCGCGATCGGCATGGGGCTCGCCACGGCGGTGCAGCGGCTGCGCGACAGCCGTTCGCCGAGCAAGGTGGTCGTGCTGCTCACCGACGGCGAGAACAACCGCGGCGCGATCGACCCGCTGACCGCCGCCGAACTCGCGCACGCGCTGAACGTGCGCGTGTACACCGTGCTCGTCGGGCAGCAGTCGCCCGTGCTCGCCGAAGGCGGCGACGTCGTCGGGCCGTTGGCCGAGATCGCCGACCGTACCGGTGGACGGTTCTTCCGCGCCGGGGACGCGGCCACGCTGAGCGGCATCTACAGCTCGATCGACCGGCTCGAGCGCGCGCCGATCCGCGCGGTCGTGTACCACGAGTACCAGGACCTCGGCCCCGCGCTGCTCGCGGCGGCCGGACTGCTGCTGGCGCTGTTCAGCTTCTCGAACGCCACGTGGGCGTTCCGGGCGCCGTGAGGCACGCATGACCTTCACCCAACCGCACTGGCTGTGGGCGCTGCTCGTGCTGCCCGTCGTGCTGCTGCTCGAATGGCGCGCGGTCGGGCGCGCGCGCCGTGCGGTCGTGGCGCTTGCGGGGCCGCGGCCGAACCATCCGCTGCTCGCACAGGCGCTGCCGTGGTCGCGCCGTGCCGGGCTGGCGCTGCGCGCGGGCGCGCTCGCGGCGCTGCTCGTGGGCGCCGCCGGTCCCCAGTGGGGCCGCGAAAGCGTGCGGCGCGAGTCGCGCGGTTCGGACGTGGTGTTCGTGCTCGACGTGTCCGCCTCGATGGACGCGCGCGACGTGCCGCCCTCGCGCATGGACGAGGCGCGGCGCGAGGCGCTCGGGCTGCTCGAACGCATCCCGGGCAGCCGTGTCGGCGTGGTGCTGTTCGCGGGCGAGGCCGTGCGCGTGTGCCCGCTCACGCTCGATCATTCGGCCGTGCGGCTGCTGCTCGAGACCGCGAGCACGGGTTCGCTGAGCGAGCCCGGTACCGACCTCGGCGCCGCCATGGAGCGCGCGGTCGAGGCGTTCCCGGCGGGCCGGCGCGACGAGCAGGGCATCGTCCTGTGGACGGACGGCGAGGACCTCGAGGGCCACGCCCGTGCGGCGCTCGACAAGCTGAAGTCCACGGGCATCCGCGTGTTCGCGGTGGGCGTCGGTACGCCGGCCGGCGACGTCGTGCCCGAGTTCGACGACGAAGGCCGGGCGGTGGACGTGAAGCGTGACGAGCGCGGCGAGGTGGTGCGCAGCCGGCTCGACGACGGCAGCCTGCGTGAACTGGCGCGGGTCACGCGCGGCGGGTACTTCGGCGCGGCGCGCATGGGCGGCGAACTGCAGCGGCTCGCCAGCCGCGTCGGTTCGCTGTCGCAGGCGAAGCGCGGCTCGCGGCTGGTCGAGCGCCCGATCGCGCGCTTCGGGTGGTTCGCGCTGGCCGCCGCGGTGCTGCTCGCGGCCGACTTCGCGCGGGCGCGCAGCCGGCGCACGCAGCGCGTGCGGCGGCTGCCGGCGGTGCCGGCGGCGCGTGCGGCCGCGCTGCTGGCGCTGGTGTTCGGGCTCGGCGAGGCGGGCCCGGCCGAGGCGCAGAGTGCGTGGGCGCGCGGCGACCAGGCGTTCCGCCGGCAGCACTGGGGCGCCGCCGAATCGCTGTACACGAAGCGTGCGCGCAAGGGCGGACCGGCGCCGTTGCGCGTGAACCTCGCGACCGCGCAGGCCATGAACGGTCGGGGCGAAGCCGCCGAGCTGCAGCTGTCGCGACTGGCGGCCGACTCCGGGCGCGTCGGGCGGGCGGCGGGCTACAACCTCGGCACGCTGCTCGGCAAGCGCAAGGAGTACGACCGTGCGCTCGCCGAGCTGCGCCGGGTGCTCGAGCGTGACCCCAACGACGCCGACGCGCGCTGGAACTACGAGATGCTGCGGCGCGAGAAGGACAAGGCCGCCGCCGGCGGACCGAAGCCCGACCAGCCCGACCAGAAACCCTCGCCGCAGCCGAAGCCGGGTGCCGGCGAGCAGCCGTCGGGACAGGGTGCGCCGCCGCCCACGCCGCCGCCGGGAGCGAATCCTCCGCCCGCGCCGCAGCAGGGCCCGGGCGGCACCACCGGCATGAACCGGCAGCAGGCCGAAGCGCTGCTCGGATCGCTGCAGGAGCTCGAACGCATCGAGCGCCAGCGTGCGCAGCGCGCGCGCGGCGGAGCGCAGCGGCGGGGGAAGGACTGGTGAGGGCGCTCCGGCATTTCGCGGCGGCCTTCGGGCTGCTCGTGTGGCTGCCCGCGGCGGCGTTCGCGCAGACGCGCGTCAGCGCGGCGCTGCAGTCCACGTCCATCGAGCAGGGCGAGTCCACGCTGCTGACGATCGCCGTACAGAACCCGAGCGGCTCGCCGGGTACGCCGTGCGTGCAGTTGCCCCCGGGACTGAGCGGCGCGGGGCCGTCGCTGTCGCGCAACCTGAGCATCGTGAACGGCGTGTCGTCGTCGAGCCTCACGTTCGTGTACGAGGTGCGCGGCGACGATGCCGGGCGCTACCGGCTCGGTCCGTTCCACGTCAGCGTGGGCGGCCGCGACTACGCCACGCCCGTGCTCGCACTGGTCGTGCGGCGCGCGAGCGAGCTGCCCGCGCGGCTCGACGTGGACGTGCGGCCGCGCGAGCCGTACGTGGGGCAGCTCGTGCAGGTCGCGACCCGGCTGGTGCAGTTCGCCGACATCGACGACGCCGGCGACAAGGCGCCGCCGCCGATGCCCGGGTTCTGGGCCGAGCGCTTCTCGGACCTGTTCGAGTACACCGGCCGGCTCGACGGTCGCCCCGTGGGCATCGTCGAGAGCCGCGCCCGCATCTACCCGCTGGCGCCGGGCGTGGCGACGATCGGCCGCGCTCACGTGGCGATCGGCATCGGCATCACGGGACAGGACCCGTTCACGGGACAGCCGACGGGTGGGCGCGTGGTGGTGCTGCACAGCGAGTCGCTCGCCGTGCGGGTGAAGCCGCTGCCGCCGGGCGCACCGGCGGGCTTCACCAAGGCGGTCGGCACGTTCGGCGTGAGCTGGGCGCTCGACCGCGGGCACGCGTCGCAGGACCAGGCGCTGCAGCTGCAGCTCGACGTGCGCGGGCTCGGCAACCTGCCACTGCTGCCCACGCCGCCGCTGGAGCTGGCCGACTTCGAGGTCTTCGCCTCCACGGTGGACGACAGCTTCGCCGCCGCGGGTGAGCTGCTGCCCGGGCGCCGGCGGTTCCAGTGGACGCTGCTGCCGCGTCACGCCGGCTCGCTGCGCGTGCCGCCGATCGCGTTCGCGTGGTTCGATCCCGACGCGGGCGCGTACCGCTCGGCCGGGCTGCCCGAGTTGTCCGTCGAGGTGCTCGCGGCCACGACCGCGGTGGACGCCGCGGCTTCCGCCGCGCTGCCGCCGGCGATCGCGGCATCGGCGCCGCGTCCCGGCGCGCGGGGCGCGTGGGGCTGGGCGTTCGCGCTCGCCGGTGCGTGCATGGGACTCGCGCTCCGCGCGCTGCGTCCGGCGGCCGACGCCGACCCGCTGGCCCGCGAACGTGCGCGCCAGCGCGAGTGGTTGCAGGCGGTCGGGTTCTCACGCGGGGGCGAGTTCTGGCGGGTGGCCGACGAAGCCGCCTCCTGGGCGGAAGCGCACGGCCAGCAGGTCCTTCGCCTGCGCGAGGAGATCGCGGTCGCGCGCTACGCCGGCGTCGCGCCGCCCGAAGACGACGTGCGCCGCCGGCTGGTGGAACGCATCGCCGAGGCGCTGCCCACGCGGCGCGCGCCGATGCCGCGCGCGGTGCGCGTCGCCGCGCCCGCACTGCTGGCGCTCGGGCTGGTGTTCGTCGGGGCGCCGCAGCCGCCCGACGACCGGCTCGTCGCGGAAGCGCGCAATGCCGACCAGCTGGCGCGTGCGCACCGGTTCGCCGATGCCGAGCAGGGCTGGCGCAACGTCTGGAAGCGGGCGGGTGGTGATCCGGCGCTGGCCGCCCGGCTGGCGCATGCGGCGCTGCAGCGTGGCGACGTCGGCGAAGCTGCGCTGTGGACCATGCGTGGGCGCGAAGGGGAGCCGCGCGTCGGGGCGTTGGAGTTCGTGGCCGGACGGGTGCGCGAAGCCGGCGGGCTGGTGGGCGCCCCGGCGGCGCCACTGCCGCTGCGTTCGCTGGAGTGGGCGGCGTTCGCGTTCGCGCTGGCGCTGGGTGCCGCGCTCGAGTGGCCGCGGCGCTGGTCGTGCGCGCTGCTCGCGAGCCTCGCGCTGCTCGCGGTGCTCTGGCCGCTGGCGTCTCCCGTGGTGCAGCGCTCCGGCCGTTGGGCCGTCATCCTGAAGGACGTGGCGCTCGAGGGCGCGGAACTCGAGCTCGAGCCCGGGCAGGTCGTGCGCGTGCTCGCGGCCGAGGGCGGCGGCGTGCGCGTGAGTGCGGGCCGCGATCTCGTGGGCCGGGTCCCGGCGCAGGCGCTGCGCGAGCTCGGCGGGCCACAGCCGTGAACGTGCGGCTGCTGCTGGTGCTGGCGTTCGTGGCCGCCTGGCCGCTGCAGGCGTTCGACGACGCGGTGCGTGCGCGCGTGCAGGAGTCGCGACGCACGTGGCTCGAGCAACCCATGCACGGGATCACGAACGCGGGACGACCGTTGATCGTCGCCGGTGTCGTGGCCGGACTGCTGGGTGGTGCGGCCGGACGAGCCGTGCTGCTCGAGGGCGCCGTGGCGCTGGTGCCCGTCAACGCCGCCGTCGAAGGACTCAAGTACGCGACGAACCGCCAGCGCCCGAACGGCGACCACGACCGCCGCAACTCGGCGTTCCCGTCGAGCCACGCGGCGAACGCGTTCGCGCTCGCCGTGATCGTGTCGCGGCGCTGGCGCGGCGCCGCGGTCCCGGCGTTCGCGTTCGCGACGCTGGTCGCGTACTCGCGCATGTACCTGAACAAGCACTGGTGCGTGGACGTGGTCGCGGGCGCGTCGCTGGGCGCCGCGCTGGCGTGGTGGACGATCTCGTGGTGGCGTTCGTGGCGCGCGGGTCGCGAAGCCGCCGAGCCGTCATCGCGCACGTCCTGAGGGATCGCGAGCCCGCCGGGCTCCGCGTGCTCCCGCGAGATGACTGCTTCCTGACCGCGACGCGGGTCGCCGGGTGTAGGGTGGCGACGTCGCGGGAGGGACACGACATGGTGATCGCGGAACTGACTTCGGTCGCCGGAATCCCGCTCGACGTCGTCGAACTGAAGCCGAAGCGTCGCGAAGCGGCCATGCTGCAGATGCTCGCCGCCGCGCATGCGCGAGGCGCCGTACTCGAAGACGACGTCGTGCTGGCCGCACTGGCGCACCGGGAACTGCTCGGAACCACGGCCATCGGCAAGGGCTGCGCGCTTGCCGGAGTTCGATCGCTGGGAGTGCGCAGCGCACACCTCGTGCTCGGCCGCTCGACGCGCGGCGTGGAGTGGAACGCACCGGACTCGGAGCCGGTGCAGCTCGCGCTCCTCGCGCTGGCGCCCGCCGCGCAGTCGGTGGCGGCGCACGTGGAATGGCTCGCGAGCCTCGCACAGGTGCTGCGGCTGCAGCGCTCGCGCCAACGGCTGCTCGATGCCGAGCCCGGCGCGGTGGCGGCGCTGTTCGAAGGGAGGCCCGCGTGAACGCGGTGCACGCCGTGCTCGAACTGCAGGATCTCGACGACCTGCTGGTGCTGGCGAACGACCGCGACGCGTGCGCGAAGCTCAAGCGCCTCGGCTTCACCCTGAGCGGCGGCGAGCACGTGCGCGCCGCCCGCGAGGCCATGGCGCCGCGGCTCGAACGCCGCTGGCTGCTCGCCTACGAACGCTCGCTCACGCGCTGGGGACGCGGCGTCACGATGGTGCGGGCCAAGGTCTGCCAGGGCTGCTTCATGACGCTGCCCACGTCGGCGGCCCCGCCGCCGGGGGACTCGGTCCTGCACGTCTGCGAGAGCTGCGGCCGGCTGCTCTGGTGGCGCTGAACCCTTGCCCGTGACGGTGCTCCCGGGATAGCGTGCGGTCCTTCGCTCGGACCGCGCGTTTCCCGGAGGCACGACGCAGCATGACGTGGCGCAAGGCAACCATCTGGGGTGTGCTCGTGAGCTTCGTGCTCGCGAACGGCTGTACGACGATGCGCGAAGTGCCGCGCACGGAACTCGCGGCGGTGGCGCAGCGCAAGGGCGTGCGCGTGGTGACGCGCGACAGCCTCGTCTACACGTTCGACTGGGCGACGTTCGACGCCGACTCGCTCACGGGTTACCGCGAGCGTGACGAGCTCGAGACCACGCTGCAGGAGGTCGCGGTGCACCGGATCGCGCTCGACGACGTCCAGCGCCTCACCGCGCGGCGCGTGGACTGGTACCGCACCGGCATGTTGAGCGGCAGCATCGTGGTCGCGGCCGTGGCCGCCGGGCTCACCGTGACGGCGCTCAAGGGCGGTTCGGGATCGTCCACGGTGGATCCGTGCCCGCGCGGTTGCGGCGGAGTGCCCGCGATCGCCCGCTGAAGGGCCGCGGTCCACTCAACGGGTCGTGGTGGTGGTACGCGACCCGAGCGCGGCGCCCGCGGCGTCGGCGCCGAGGTCCACGACGTCGAACTCGGTGCGCCGGGAGTCGCGCAGCTCCTTGAGCACGCCCAGCGCGAGCGTCGCGGCGAACGCTTCGCCGCGCGAGCGGCCCGCGAGCCGCAGGCCGGCGGCGAGCACGGCGGACAGCGAGCCGTGCTGCAGCCGGTCGGCGCGCGCGAGCCCCACCTGCCAGCGCCGGTCGGCGGGTGAGGGGAACGCGATCGAGGAGTCCGCGGGGGCGGCGGCGTGCGCGCGAGCCGAACCCGTGCACGCGAGCAGCGCCGCGACGAGCAGTGCGCGGATCGGGGAGCAGGAGGGAGGCCGGTGCATGGCCGCATCATGCCCCACTCGAACGCTCCATCGCGAAGAAAACCAACATGCTGCGCCCCTGTGCGTTGCTTGACACTGTTTCGAACCGGCTCGTATCCTGCGGCCCGCGTTTTTCCGTCACACTTACCCCCACCCTCGCACCCTTCATGACCGTTGATACCCAGATGCTCGCGGTGCAGCGCCCCGTCCGGCGTCAGCTGGACCTGGTCCAGAAGCACCTGCGCGGGCTCTTCAAGACCCCGATCCCGATCCTCAACGAGGTCGGGGGCCACGTGCTGGCCACCCGGGGCAAGAAGTTCCGGCCGACCCTGCTGCTGCTGACGGCCGGGCTGCGGGGGAAGATCACGCCGGACGCCATCGTGGGCGCCACGGTGGTCGAGCTCGTGCACGCGGCGGCGCTCATCCACGACGACTCGGTGGACCGCAGCCACCTGCGTCGCGGCATGCCGACGGTGAACGGGCTGTGGACGGACGAGATGGCGATCATCATGGGCGATTACCTGTACGCCCAGTCCATGTCGCTGCTGGTCGAGTACAAGCTGAACGAGGCCATGGGCATCCTCGCGCGCGTCGTGACCGAGATGTCGTGCGGCGAGGCGCTCGAATTCCAGCACGCCTTCAACCTCGACGTCACCGAGGCCGAGTACGAGGAGCTGATCCGCGCCAAGACGGGTTCGCTCATCGGCGCGGCGACCGAGGTCGGCGTGACGCTCTCGGTGTCGGGGCGCGACATGAAGCGCCGGCTCGCCTACCGCGGCTTCGGCGAGAAGGTGGGCGTGGCGTTCCAGATCGTGGACGACCTGTTCGACTACCTGAGCGAGCCCGAAGTGGCCGGCAAGCCCGTGGGCTACGACCTCGCCGAGGGCAAGGTCACGCTGCCGCTCATCGCGGCGCTGCGCCAGGCGACCGAAGCCGACCGCAGGAAGCTGCGCGCGCTGGCCGGCCGCAAGAAGTGGACGACGGGGCAGTGGTCGCAGCTTCGCGACCTGATCGAGCGCGCCGGCGGATTCGAATACTCGCGCGTGCGCGCACAGGCGCTCGCCGACGAGGCGCGCGGCGTGCTGCGGCGCGAAAAGCCTTCGGCGTTCGCTCGCGCGATGGACGCGGCGATCGACTACGCCGTGAAGCGCGATCACTGATCGCGCACCCGACGGGACCCCCATGAACACCCGCACGAAGTCCGCCTCGCAGACGCTGCCCGCGCTCACGCTGATGAAGCTCGCGGCCGAAGCCGCCCTGAGCAAGAAGGCCGAGCAGGTCGTCGGCCTCGACCTCAAGGCGCTCGAAGGCGTCGCGGACTACTTCCTCATCTGCTCGGGAGCGAGCGAACCGCAGGTCAAGGCGATCTCCGAGGCGATCGAGGAGAAGCTGCGCCTCGCGGGTGCCCGCGCGTGGCACGTCGAGGGCCTCGAGAGCCGTCGCTGGGTGCTCATGGACTACGTGGACGTGGTGATCCACGTGTTCCACGAGAAGACCCGCGAGTACTACCTGCTCGAGCGCCTGTGGGGCGATGCCGGGAGCGTGGACCTTGGTGTGGAATGAGCTGAGGGCCGCGGTCGCCGCCGCGCTGGAAGCCGCCGGGATGTCGAGTCCGGAGCGGCTCGCGCGGCTCGACTTCGCCATCCCGCGCGATCCGTCGCACGGCGACTGGACGACCAACTTCTGCATGCTCGTCGCCAAGGAGGCCGGGCTGCCGCCGCGCGCGATCGCCGACGCGATCGTGAAGCACTTCCCGGCCGATCACCCCGTGATCGGCGCGGTCGAGGTGGCCGGCGCCGGGTTCCTGAACTTCCGTTACCGCGACACGTTCGTCGCCTCGCTGCCGCAGCGCATCCTCGCCGAGGGCGAGCGCTTCGGGCGCTCGGACTTCGGCGCGGGCGAACGCATCGTGGTGGAGTTCGTGAGCGCGAACCCGACCGGACCCATGAACATCGTGAGCGCGCGCGCCGCCGCCGTGGGAGCCGCGATCGTCGCGGTGCTCAAGGCCGCCGGCTGGGACGCCGCGAGCGAGTTCTACGTCAACGACGCCGGCAACCAGGTGGACCTGCTCGGCCAGTCGCTCAAGGCCCGTTTCCGCGCCCGCATCGGCGAGGACGGCACGCTGCCCGATGGCGGCTACCAGGGCGAGTACCTCGCGACGCTGGCGGCCGAACTGCCCGAGGCCGAGGCCCGCGCGGCGCTCGCGCGCGACGACGCGGCGTGGTGGCGCACGCAGGCGCTCGAACGCATGATCGCGTGGCAGCAGCGCGACCTCGCGAAGTACGGCGTCGTGTTTGACCGCTGGTTCCGCGAGTCCACGCTGCACGAGTCCGGCGCGGTGGACGACACGAAGCGCGCGCTCGACGCGCGGGGCGTGACCTACCAGTCGGTCAAGCCGCTGGGCGTCTCGGAAGCCGCGCAGCAGCGCGTCGAGTCCGAAGCCGGCGCCGCCGCGGGCGACGCCCCGGCCACGTGGCTCAAGACGCACGACCAGGGCGACGACATGGATCGCGTGATCGTCCGCGCGGACGGCCGCCCGACCTACCTGCTGCCCGACATCGCCTACCACCGGGACAAGCGCGCGCGCGGGTTCCGTCGCGCGATCAACCTGTGGGGGCCCGACCACCACGCCTACGTGACGACGCTCACGGCGGCGCTGCGTGCGCTCGGGCTCGAGGACGACTTCCTCAAGGTGCAGATCGTGCAGTACGTGAAGCTCATGCAGGGCGACGAGGAAGTGAAAATGAGCAAGCGGCTCGGGCAGTTCGAGACGCTCGCCGACCTCGTCGAGGAAGTGGGCGCGGACTGCGCCCGGTTCTTCTTCCTGCAGCTGTCGAGCAACGCGCACCTCAAGTTCGACATGCAGAAGGCGAAGCAGCGCAACGACACGAATCCCGCGTACTACGTGCAGTACGCGCACGCGCGCGGCTGCTCGCTCGCGGCGCGCGCCGCCGAGCGCGGGCTCGCGGCGGCGGACGGCGCGGCGATGCCGTTGACCGCCGCCGAGGAAGTGGCGCTCGTGCGCAAGCTCTCGACGTTCCCGGAGGTGGTGCGCGGCGCCGCGGTGGCGCGCGAGCCGCACCGGATCCCGACGTATCTCATGGAACTCGCGGCGGAACTTCACCGCTACTACCACAACTGCCCGGTGCTGAAGGCGGAGCCCGAGGTCGCGCGGCATCGGCTGCGCGTCCACGACGCCGTCCGGCAGGTGCTGCGCAACGGCCTCGCGCTCATGGGCGTTTCCGCGCCCGAACGGCTGGAACGCGAGGAGGAGGCCGAGTCATGACCGCACCGCATCGCATTCTCGTCGTCGGCTCCGTGGCGATGGATTCCATCCGGACGCCGTACGGTTCGGTGGAGGACGCGCTCGGCGGGTCGGCGTCGTACTTCTCGTTCTCGGCGAGCCACTTCGCCCCGGTGTCCATCGTGGCGGTGGTCGGCGACGACTTCCCGCAGCGCCATCGCGACGCGTTCCAGTCGCGCGGCGTGGACCTGTCCGGGCTCGAGACCGCGAAGGGCGGCACGTTCCGCTGGCGCGGCGAGTACATGGCCGAGCTCGGGCACGCGCACACGCTCGAGACCCAGCTGAACGTCTTCGCCGACTTCAGCCCCAAGCTGGGCGAGGACCATCGCAAGGCGCCGTTCGTGTTCCTCGCGAACATCGATCCCGAGCTGCAGCTGCACGTGCTCTCGCAGATCAAGCGCCCGGTGCTCACGCTGTCCGACACCATGAACTACTGGATCGCGCGCAAGCCGGACCGGGTGTTCGAGGTGCTGCGCCGCGTGGACGTGGCGCTCCTGAACGAAGAAGAGGCGCGTGCGCTCGCCGGTGAGACGCACCTCGCGCGCGCGGCCGAGAAGCTGCTCGAGCAGGGCGCGAACGCGGTGATCATCAAGAAGGGTGAGCACGGCGCGCTGTACCACTCGCGCGAGGAGCGCTTCATCACGCCGGCCTACCCGGTCACCGCGCTCACCGACCCGACCGGCGCCGGCGATTCGTTCGCCGGCGGCTTCATCGGCATGCTGGCCCGCTTCGGCCGTACCGACGGCGAGGCGCTGCGGCAGGCGATGGCCTGCGGCACGGCCATGGCGTCGCTGGCGATCGAGTCGTTCAGCCCGGCCCGGCTCATCGAGACGGGCACCGACGAGATCGAGGGGCGCGTTCGGTCGCTGCACGGCATGGTGCACTACGACCTGTTCCCGATGTTCTGAGTCTTCGCTTCAGCCGAATGCCCCATCCGCAAGTGACATCGGTCCTTGCGGACGGGGCATGGCTGCGTCTAGGCTGCTCGGAGTCGCAGCGGTTCGAGGGGGGAAGGGAACATCGTCATGAACGTCACCAGCACCGCGCTCGCCTCGAAGGCCGAGGCCGCCATCCGGCGGCTCCGTGACATCGAGGGCGTGAGCGTGCACGCCGATGGAGACACCATCCGGGAAGTGCACGTGCTCACCAGTTCGGAGCGCCCCGCCAAGCACATCGTCCGAGACGTCCAGACCGTGCTCAAGACCCGGCTCGGCCTCGCCATCGATCACCGCGTGGTGTCCGTCGCGCTGGCGCAGCCCGGCAGCAGTTCACTGGACCCGACCGGCGCATTCGCCCTCGAAGAGGCGGCCGCAGTGGCGCCGGCGCCGCAGCCCGCGCCCGCCGAGGCCGCAGCCGCGCCCGAACCGGTGCGCGACGAGCGGATCCGCTTCGAGAGCGTCAACCTGTTCGTGTCCGGGCCGCGCACCCAGGCGCAGGTCGAACTCCGCTGGAAGGGCCTGCCGCGCATCGGCAGCGCCTCCGGCTGGAGCGCCCGCGACGAGTCGCACCGGCTGGTGGCGCAGGCCACGGCGACCGCGGCGCAGGAGTTCCTCGCCGATCCGCTGGCGATCGGGGTGCAAGGGGTCGAGTTCGTCGAGATCGGCCGGCACCGCACCGCGCTCGTGATGTTGTCCCTGCTGGCGAACCGGCAGGAAAAAGTCGTGACGGGGAGCTGCGTCATCGAGCAGGATACGCCGCAGGCGGTCGTGCTCGCGACGTTGGCCGCCCTCAATCGCGTGCTCGGCGGCTTGCGCGTCAAGGAGCCGACGGAGTACGTGTTGCGCCCGACGACCAATTGATGTCGCGCCGGTGACCCCGGCGCGTGTGACGACGAGACCGGCAACGACACGGAGGCGAGCGAAGCGGAGCAACGCCAACAGCGAAGCGGACCCACTGCGGGAATTCATCAACCCCTCGCAGAATCCCGTTTGTCCAAGAAGGAGGTGGGTCTGAATGGACTTCATTTTCGAGCTCATCGAGCTGATGGGTAAGGCTGGCTGGTAATGCGCCGTAGGCTCTCCACGCGAGAGTCGTAATTCTCTGGGTTCGCTGCCGGTCTCTCGATTTCCGACCACGTCCCCCGACGGTCCTCCACATTGCGCGAATCGCCGTCCATCCGGCATCCGTTCCTCTTCCGCCTGTACTACGGCGCCGTGGTGCTCGGCGCACTGGCGCTGGTGGTGTCCGCGTTCCCCGCGGCGCAGGCGAGCCAGCCGGATCCGTGGTTGCTCGCGAGCGCCGTGGTGCTCATGGCGTTCAGCGAGTGGAGCCCGATGGCGCTCCCCGGCGGTGGCTACGTCACCGCGAGCACGGTGTTCACGCTGCCGCTGCTGCTGCTCGTCGGCCCGTTCTGGGTGTCGGTGCTGGACGGCGTCGTGAACGTGGTGGTGCACGGGCTGGTGCACCGGCGCGACCCCATGCGGCTGTTGCACAACGTCGCGATCTACACGCTCGGCTACTTCGCCACCGCGGCCGTGTTCGCCGCGGGCGGCGGTTCGATCGGGCGGATCGCGTTCCCCGCGCACGCCGGGCCGCTGCTCGCCGCGGGCATCACCTACTTCGTGGTGAACTCGGCCTGCGTGTCCACGGTGATCGGCCTGACCGCCGGGCCCAGCCCGTGGCGGGTGTGGGAGCGCAACTTCCAGCAGGGGATCCTGCACCACCTGTCGTTCGTCGCGCTGGGCGCGCTCGTCGCGGTGGTGTGGTTCGCGGCCGGTCCCTGGGGCACCGCGCTGTTCGTGCTGCCGTTCTTCGTCTCGCGCTACTCGTTCCGCGTGCACCTCGAACTGCGCACCGACCTCAAGGAGTTCGTGCGCGCGCTCACCGAGGTGCTCGAGGAAGTGGACCCGTACACGCGGCACCATTCCGTGCGCGTGTCGGAGTACGCGGTGCGGCTCGCGCGCGGGCTGCGCCGGCCGGAGTCCGAAGTGGACGAGATCGAGTACGCCGCGCTCGTGCACGACCTCGGCAAGATCGGCCCGCAGCACCAGTACATTCTGCAGAAGCCGGGTTCGCTGTCGCACGAGGAGCAGCGCACGCTGCGCGCGCATCCCGCCGCCGGCGCCGAGATCGTGGCGAAGGTGCGGGCGCTGCGGCGTGCGTCCGAGATCGTGCTGTCGCATCACGAGCGTCCCGACGGGCAGGGTTACCCGTTCGGGCTGCGCTCGGCCGACGTGCCGATCGGCGCGCGGATCCTGAACGTGGCCGACGCGTTCGACGCGATGACCTCGGACCGCCCGTACCGGCGCGCGCTGCCGATGGACGCGGCGCTGCGCGAACTCGAGCGCGGCGCCGGCACGCAGTTCGACGCGCAGGTCGTGCGCTGCGTGCTCGAGCTGCATCGCACCGGCGGCTTCCCGCTCATTCCCAGCCCGAGCAGCGAGGACCTGCAGCTGCTGCGGCTCAAGACCAAGGTGGGCGGCTGATGCGCTATTCCGACGCGGGCGTGGACCTGTCGCGTTCGGACGCGATCAAGGACGAGGTGATCGCCGAGATCCGCAGCACGTGGGGCGCCGAGGTGCGACCGCTCGTGGGCGGCTTCGCCGGCGTCATGGCCTATCCCGGTGCGGCCCCGCTCGTCGCCGCGACCATGGACGGCGTCGGCACGAAGCTGCACCTGGCGTTGCGCGCCGGGCGGCTCGAAGACGCGGCCGCGGATCTCGTCTACCACGGCGCGAACGACCTGCTGGTGCACGGCGCGCGGCCGCTCGCGTTCCTCGACTACGTGGCGCAGGCCCGGCTGGCGCCCGAGGTGGTGCTCGCGGTGGTGCGCGGGCTGTCGCGCGCGTGCCGCGAAGTCGGTGCCGCGCTGCTCGGCGGCGAGACCGCCGAGATGCCCGACACCTACCTGCCCGACGTCGTGGACGTGGCTGGTTGCATGATCGGCGTGGTGGACGAGCGCGCGCTGCTCGACGGCAGCCGCGTACGGCCGGGCGATCGCGTGCTGGGGCTGGCCGGCAGCGGGCTGCACACGAACGGCTATTCGCTCGCGCGCCGCGTGCTCGCCGAATCCGGGCTCGAGCTCACGGCCCCGCTGCCCGGTGGCGACGGCGAGACGCTGGCCGACGCCTTGCTGCAGCCGCATCGCTGGTACGGCCGTGCGCTGCTGCCGCTGGCGGGCGCGGGGCAGCTGCGCGCGATGGCGCACGTCACCGGCGGCGGCATCGCGGGCAACCTCGTGCGCGTGCTGCCCGCGGGCTGCCGCGTGCGGGTGCGCGCCGGCGCGTGGCCCGAACCGGCGGTCTTCCGCTGGCTGCGCGAAGCCGGCAAGGTGCCCGTGGAGGACGCTCGCAGTGCGCTGAACATGGGCGTCGGCATGGTGGTCGTCGTCGCACCGGAGGCGGTCGCCGACGTGCGCGCGACGCTCACCGCCGCGGGCGAGACCGCGTGGGAGATCGGTGTCGTGAGCGCCGGAACGCGCGGCGTGGAGTGGACGGTTCCCGAGTAGTCGAGCGACGCCCCCGGCAGGACACGCCCCCGAAGCGTGGAGGTGGCGGTGGATGGGCGGAACGAGAGGGCGCGAGGGCGGGAGCCGCGAGGCGCGCGGGGCGGGCCGGGGCTCGAGCCGGTCGCGCTCGTGGGGGAATCGCCGGTCTGGAGGGAACTGCTCGAGCAGCTGCCGCGCGTGGCGCGGAGCGGCCTGCCGGTGCTGCTGCTCGGCGAGACCGGGACGGGCAAGGAGCTCGTCGCGCGCGCGTTGCACCTGGCCAGCGAGCGCGCGGCGGCGCCGTTCGTGGCGCACAACTGCGGTGCGACGCCGGACACGCTGATCGAGAGCGAGCTCTTCGGGCACGTGCGCGGTTCGTTCACCGGCGCGTCGGGTGACCGCGAGGGGCTGTTCGACGCCGCGGAGGGCGGCACGCTGTTCCTGGACGAGATCGGGGACGCGAGCGCGCTGCTGCAGACGAAGCTGCTGCGCGTGCTGCAGGAGGGCGAGGCGCGGCGCGTGGGCGAGACGCGCGTGCGCCGGGTGGACGTGCGCGTGATCGCGGCCACGCATCGTTCGCTCGACCGCGTGGTGGGCAGCGGCGGGTTCCGCTCCGATCTGTACTTCCGGCTCGGCGCGGTCAAGCTGCGGTTGCCGCCGCTGCGCGAACGCGGCCGCGACGTGCTCATGCTCGCGCGCCACTTCCTCGCGCAGGCGGCCGCCCGCGCACAGGTGAGCCCGCCCGCGCTGGCGCCCGGGCTCGCGGAGCGGCTGCTGGCGCACCGCTGGCCCGGCAACGTGCGCGAGCTGGCCAACGCCTGCCATTTCGCGGTGCGCGTGGCGGGGGCGCGCGGGCTCGTGACCGACGCGCACTGGCCCGAGATGGCCGCCGCGGCGGTGGCCGAGCACGACGGGCTGCACGCCGAGACGCGCGCGCTCGAGGAACGACGGCTGCGCGAAGCGCTCGTGCGCACGCACGGCAACAAGACGCAGGCCGCCCGGGCACTGGGGCTGTCGCGGCAGGGGCTCATCAAGAAGCTCCAGCGCTACGGCCTCGGGCGCACGCGCGTGGCCGAGGCCGTCGCCGCCGATGCGGCCGGGGCCGCGGCCCTTGACGATGACGAGGGCGCTGTCTAGCGTGCGTCGCGCATGTGTTTCGGGGCCCACGGCGGGGCCCGCCGCGGCCGCTCCCGGCGCCGCGAACCACCACAGGGGAGGTCGCGTGGCGAAGAAGACGTTCAAGGTCGCGCTCATCGGAGTCGGTGCGGCCGCGCAGGTGAATCACATTCCCGCGCTCAAGAAGACCGAGGGGCTCGAACTCGTCGCGCTCTGCGACAAGGACCCCGAGAAAGCGAGCCGGGTCGCGCAGAAGTTCGGCATTCCGCGCGCCGTCAGCCGCATGGACGAGATCCTCGCCGACGACGAGATCGCGGCGGTGGACATCACCACGCCGAACTACCTGCACGCGCCCATGGCGATCGCCGCGCTCGAGGCGGGCAAGCACGTGCTGTGCGAGCGCCCGCTCGCGCGCAGCAGCGAGGAGGCCGCGCAGATGGTGAAGGCCGCGCGCAAGGCCGACCGCATGCTGATGTGCGCGGTGCAGCACCGCTTCCGTTCGGACGCCCAGCTGCTGCGCAAGTTCGTGGACAAGGGCGACCTCGGCGACATCTTCCTCGCCAAGGCCGGCTGGCTGCGGCAGAAGACCGAGTGGGATTCGGACGAATGGCGCAGCACCAAGCGCCAGTCCGGCGGCGGCGTGGTGCTCGACCTCGGGTTCCAGATGCTCGACCTCGCGCTGTGGGTGCTGGGCTCGCCGAACGTGGCGTCGGTGAGCGCCAGCGTGCACCGGGCGAAGAAGGGCGAAGTCGAGGACAGCGCGACCGCGTTCTTCCGGCTCGAGTCGGGCTCGGCGCTGACGCTCGAGCTGTCGTGGGGCCTGCTCATGGAGAAGGACTTCGCCTACTTGAACCTGTTCGGTTCGGGCGGCGCGGCGCTCCTGAACCCGTTCCGCGTGCACAAGGGCATGCACGGCACGCTGGTCAACGTGACGCCGGCGCTCGAGACCTCCAAGAACCAGTACAAGCAGTCCATGGAGGACCAGATCGAGCACTTCGCCGAAACGTTGCGCACCGGCCGCGAACCGATGGGCGGCGCGAACGAGGTGCTCACGGTCATGGAGCTGCTCGACGCGGTGTACAAGAGCGCCGAGACGGGCAAGGAAGTGAAGGTCGGGTGAACGCGGCTCGCCGCGACCTGTGGTGGAGCGCCGCGTCGGGCTTCGTGCTCGGCGCGGCGTTCCTGCCATGGCCCGCCGGCTGGCTGGCGTGGGCGGCCTTCGTGCCGCTGATGCTCGCGCTCGAACGCCGCGTGAGCGCGGGCGAGAGCCTCGCGTCGTGCTTCCGGCTCGGCTACGCGGGCGGCGCCGCGTTCTTCCTGGTCGGCATGCACTGGGTCGGGCGCCTGTCGGACGTGGCGCTCGCGGTGCCGTGGATCAAGTACGTCGGCTGGCTCGCCGCGGCGGCCTACCTCGGGCTGTTCTGGGGGCTCGCCACCGTGCTCGCGGCGTGGCTCGCCCGCCGCAGCGGCGCGCCCGCACGCGTGACGTTCGCGGTCGCGTTCCTGCTCGTCGAGTGGTTCCGCGGTATCGGCGACCTGGGCTTTCCGTGGTTTCAGCCCGGCTACACGCAGCACGCGTTGCCCTCGCTCGGGCTCGCGGCCGTGGGCGGCGTGCTGCTCGTCACCGCGTGGCTGTTGCTCGCCAACGCGTGGTTCGCCGAGGCGTGGCGCGTCCGTACGCCGCGCGCGGTCGCGCTGGCCGTGCTGTGGCTGGCCGGCGGCCTCGCGGCGGGCGAGTGGTGCCGCGGCGGCCCGCTCGAAACCGGACCGCGCCCGGTGGTCGCGCTCGTGCAGGGCAACATCCCGGGCGACGTGAAGTGGTCGGGCAAGTTCCAGAAGGAGATCCTCGCGCGCTTCCTCGAACTGTCCGACGACGCCGTGCGTGGGCTTTCGGGAGTCGAGCGGCCGGTGATGGTCGTGTGGCCCGAGACCGCGACGGGGTCCTACCTGCGCAAGCAGCTCGACCAGTCGCTCGAAGTCGCGCGCTGGGCCGCGAGCCGCAACTGCTCGGTGTTCGCGGGCTACGCGGACTACAGCTATTCGCCCGAGGGCAAGCCACTGCCGTGGAACGCGGCCGGCATCTGGAACCCGGACGGCCACCTGTCGCCGACCTACGTGAAGCGTCACCTCGTGCCGTTCGGCGAACGCATGCCGTTCCAGTGGCTGTTGCCGGCGCTGGGGCGCGTGGACTTCGGCCAGGCGGAATGGGTGCCGGGCCGCGGACCGATCGTGTTCGGTGGTGCGATCGGGCGGTTCTCGAGCCTGATCTGCTTCGAGTCCATCTTCCCCGAACTCGCCCGCGCCGACGTGCGCGCCGGCTCGCGCTGCCTCGTGATCGTGACCAACGACGAGTGGTTCGGGCGCAGCGCGGCGGTGTTCCAGCACGCCGCGATGGCGCCGTTCCGCGCGGTCGAGAACGGCGTGCCGTTGCTGCGCTGTGCGAACACGGGGCTCACGCTCGTCGTGGACGCGCGCGGCCGGGTGACGCGCACGGCGCCGGCGTTCGCGCCGGCGGTGCTGCGGGCCGAGGTGCCGCCCGCGCGCCGTGGGGAGACTCCGTACGGACGCGCGGGCGACTGGCCCGTGCCGGCGGCCTGGGCCGCCTTCGCGGCGCTCGCGTGGCGGCGCCGCGGTGTCGCTACAGCTGCGTGATCTGCCCGGTCGCGAGGTCGTAGTAGGCGCTCACGACCTTCACGTGGCCCTTCTCGACGGCTTCGCGGATGATGCCGCTGTTCGCGAGGATCGCTTCGGCCGTGTGCTTGGCGTTCGCGCGCACGGTGCGGTCCACGAGTTCGGCGCCTTCGAAGCAGCTCGAGAGCCGCTGCGCGGTCGGTCGGATCTCCTGCACGACCGCGACGAGGTTGGGCGACGGCATCTCGTCCTTGCCGGCAGCCGCCTTCACCGCACCGCAGGACTGGTGGCCGAGCACGACGATCAGCGACGCGCCGAGGTGTTCGACGGCGTACTCCATCGAACCGAGCACGATCGGGTCGGGAATGTTGCCGGCGTTGCGGACCACGAACAGGTCGCCCAGCGACTGGTCGAACAGCAGCTCGGGACCGACGCGGCTGTCGGCGCACGCGAGGATGATCGCGCGCGGGTGCTGCCCGGACACGAGTGCCGCGCGTTCGGCGACCACGGTGCGGGACCGCGTGTGACCGCTGACGAACCGACGGTTGCCCTCGAGCAGGCTCGCCCACACGTCGGCGTCGCCGTGACCGGTGGCTTCGCCGTGCGCGGCAGCGGGGTGCGACGCCGGTGCGGCGTGCGCCGGCGCGGCGGCGTGTTCGGTGGCCGACGCGTGCCCGGGCCGGGACGCCGGCTCGCTGGCGAGGCTGCGGGAGACGCGCTGCTGGATGTGCTGCTTGGTCTCGAGCGCGCGGTGCACCTGGTCGGGCGTGGTCTCGGTCCAGGCGGTGGCGACCGCGCCGAAGAGGGCGATCGCGGGAAGCAAGTACATCAGCCGTTTCATGGCGGGCTCCTCGGGTGGGATGAGGCCGTGGCGGAGCAGGGACCGCCCGAGGGGGCTTTCGCGGTCGCGCTCCTGCGCCGGCCCAGTCTCGGGTGGAGTGCGGCGTGGCTTGAGCGCGTTGACAGCTTTTCGCATGCCCACTAGGGTGCGAACTCGCTTCGTGCCCACGTTTTCCGCCATGCGGAGCGCCGGGTCCACCGGCTCCGTTGCCAGTCCCTGGCCCCGTCCGCGCCGTGACGCCGACTACCGGGAGACCTTCGTGAGAAGCACCGTCGCCATTCTCGGCGCGACCGGCCAGGTCGGCCGATCCATGCTCGCGATCCTCGAGGAGCGAGACTTTCCCTGCGATCGCGTGCGCCTGCTCGCGAGCCCCGCGGGCGCGGGACGCACGCTCCGGTTCCGCGGCGCCGACGTCGCCGTCGAAGCGGTCGCCCCCGGTGCGTTCGACGGCTGCGACATCGCCCTGTTCGCGGTGAAGAACCCGATCGCACAGCAGTGGTCGGGCGTCGCGCGCGCCGCCGGCGCGGTCGTGATCGACAACAGCAGCGCGTACCGCTACGTGGACGAAGTGCCGCTCGTCGTGCCGGAAGTCAACGGCGAACTGCTCGCCGCCGGGCACACGCTGGTCGCGAACCCGAACTGCTCGGCGGCTCCGGTGGTCATGGCGCTCGCCGCGCTGCGCGGCCTCGGCACGCTGCAGCGGCTGCTCGTGTCCACGTACCAGTCGGTGTCCGGCGCGGGCAGCGCCGCGCTCGCCGACCTCGAGGCGGGCGTGCGGCGGGACTCGACGGCGCCACGCCGCCGCGGCTCGCCGACGGCCGGCCCGCGTTCGCGTTCAACTGCATCCCGCACATCGACCGGTTCGAGGACAACGGCTACACGCGCGAGGAGATGAAGGTGGTGTGGGAGACGCGCAAGATCCTCGGCCTGCCCGGGCTGCCCGTTTCGGTCACCGCCGTGCGCGTCCCGGTGCGCATCGGGCACAGCGCCGCGGTCCACGCGTGGTTCGACCGCCCGGTGGCGCCGCAGGCCGCGCGCGAGGCGTGGGCGAAGTTCCCGGGGGTCGAGGTGGTGGACGACCCGGCGGCCGCGCGCTACCCGATGCCGCTCGACGTGGCGGGACGCGACCCGGTGCTGGTCGGCCGCGCGCGCACCGACCTGCTCGATCCCAACGGGCTCGCGTTCTTCCTCGCGTCGGACAACCTGCGCAAGGGAGCGGCGCTGAACGCGGTGCAGATCGCGGAACACTGGCGAAAGCTCCGGAACGCCTCGTGAGCCACGCGCGCACGTTCCGGCTGACGATCGCCTACGACGGAACGGCGTTTCACGGCTGGCAGCGCCAGCCGGAGTGTCGCACGGTGCAGGGCGAACTCGAGCGCGCGCTGGCGGTCGCGCTCGCGACGGAGAGCATGCCGGTGCAGGGCGCGGGACGGACGGACGCGGGGGTGCACGCGCGCGGGCAGGTGGTGTCGTTCCGCGCCGAAACGCGGCTGCCGGCACGCGCGATCGCGGTGCGCGCGCAGCGCGAGCTGCCGCCCGACGTGCGCATCGTCGCGGCGAGCGAAGCCGGGGCGGAGTTCCACGCCCGGCACCGCGCGATCGCGCGGCGCTACGAATACCGGCTGCTCGACGAAGCCGACGTGCTGTTCGACCGCTTCGCGTGGCGGCCGCCCCGGCGCTACGACGGCGACGGCCTCGCGCGCGCCGCGACGGCGCTCGTGGGCGAGCACGACTGCACCAGCTTCGAAGCGAAGGGGAGTTCGCCCGCGGCGCCGGTGTGCCGCATCGCGCACGCGATGTGGCGGCGCTGGGAGCGCGGGTGGTTGTTCGACGTGCAGGCGGATCACTTCCTGTATCACATGGTGCGCAACCTGGTGGGCACGAGCCTGCAGCTGAGCCGCGATCCGGATCCGGCGGGCCGCATGGCGGGCGTGCTTGCGGCGCGCGATCGCGCGGCGGCGGGAGCGACGGCGCCCCCGCAGGGGCTGAGCCTCGAGGCCGTGTACTACGAAGGAGAGGAGACGTGAACATGAAGCGGATGGCGGTGGCGGGCATCTTCGCGTGCGGGCTGCTGCTCGGCGTGGGCGTGATGGCCGCCGTGACCGGCGGGCATCGGCCGCCGGCCGGGCGCCCGGGTGCGGGTTCGATCCCGGACTCGCGGCGCACGGCGATCGTGACCGCGGCCGAGCGGGTCAGCCCGGCCGTCGTGTCGGTCAGCGTCGTGACCACGCAGATCGTGCGCACGGACCCGTTCGGCGGCACGCTGCGCGACGACTTCTTCGACCGCTTCTTCCCGCGCAGCGAGTACCGCCAGCGCGTGCCCGGGCTCGGCTCGGGCGTGATCGTGGACCGCACCGGCATCGTGCTCACGAACTCGCACGTGGTGCGGGGCGCCGACGAGATCCGCGTGAACCTGCCCGACGGGCGGCACTTCGACGCGAAGCTGCTCGGCGAGACCGAGGTCTACGACCTCGCGGTGCTCAAGATCGAAGGCGACAGCCTCCCGGTCGCGCCCATGGGGGACAGCGACCGGCTGCTCGTCGGCGAATGGGCGATCGCGATCGGCAACCCGTTCGGGTTCCTGCTCGACGGCTCGGAGCCGACGGTCACCGCGGGCGTGATCAGCGCGACGCGGCGGGACATCAAGGGCGAGGCCACCGAGTCGGGCGTGTACAAGAACATGATCCAGACCGACGCGGCCATCAATCCCGGCAACAGCGGTGGCGCCCTCGTGAACGGCGACGGCGAACTGATCGGCATCAACACGTTCATCCTCACGCAAGGCGGTGGTTCGATCGGGCTGGGGTTCGCGATCCCGATCAACATGGCGAAGAAGATCCTGAACGAGATCCGTACCTACGGCCGCGTGCGTTCGGCGTGGCCCGGCATGCAGGTGCAGCAGGTGAGCGAGATCATGGCGCGCCGCCTCGGCTGGACCGACACCGGCGGCCTGGTCGTGTCGCGCGTGGATGCGCGCGGACCGGCGGCCAAGGCGGGCGTGCAGGTGGGCGACCGGATCCGCGCCGTGAACGGGCGCGCGACGCAGAACGTGGACGACGCGCAGAGCGGAATCTACGGCGCGCAGGTGGGCGACGTGCTCGCGCTCGACGTCGAACGCGACGGCCGGAAGCTGAAGTTCCGCATCATCCTCGAGGAGGCGCCGCGCTGACATGATCGAGCGCTACGTCCGGCCCGAGATGGCCGAAGTCTGGAGCGACGCCACGCGACTCGCGACGTGGCTCGACGTGGAGCTGGCCGCGACCGAGGCGCGCGAGACGCGCGGCGACGTGCCCGCGGGCACGGCCGCGCGCATCCGGACGCGCGCACGGGTCAACCCGGCCCGGATGCTCGAGATCGAAGCCGAAGTGCATCACGACGTGATCGCGTTCCTGTCCATGATCGCGGAGACGGCGGGCGACGACGCGCGGCACCTGCACGCCGGCATGACCTCGAGCGACCTCGTGGACACCGCGCTGGCGCTGCAGACGCAGCGCGCCGGACGCGTGCTCGCGACGGAGCTGCACCGGCTGCGCCGCGCCGCGTGGGCGCTGGCGCAGGAGCACCGCCGCACGCCCATGGTGGGGCGCAGCCACGGCGTGCACGCGGAGCCGATCACGTTCGGGCTCAAGTGCCTCGTGTGGTCGGAGGAACTCGGGCGCGGGCTCGACCGCCTGCAGGCCGCGCTCGCCGGCTGCGCCGTGGGCAAGTTCAGCGGCGCCGTCGGCACGCTCGTGCACCTCGACGCCGAGATCGAAGAGTCGGCGCTTCGCGCGCTCGGGCTCGAACCGGAACCGGTGGCGAACCAGGTCGTGCAGCGCGACCGGCACGCGGCGCTGCTGGCGGCGCTGGCGCTGGTGGGCGGCACGATGGACAAGATCGCGCTCGAAGTGCGGCATCTCATGCGCACCGAAGTGCGCGAGGCCGAGGAACCGTTCCAGGAGAAGCAGAAGGGCTCGTCGGCCATGCCGCACAAGCGCAACCCGGTGCGCTGCGAACGCGTCTGCGGCATGGCGCGGCTGCTGCGCGGCTACGCGCAGGCCGGGTTCGAGAACCAGGCGCTCTGGCACGAGCGCGACATCAGCCATTCGTCGGTCGAGCGCGTGGTGTTCCCCGACGCGTTCGCCGCCGCGCACTTCATGGCGCACGACCTCGCGTACGTGCTGGGCGGGCTGCGCGTGCATCCCGCGCGCATGCGCGCGAACCTCGACGCGGGTGGCGGACTGGTGTTCTCGCAACGCGTGCTGCTCGCGCTGACCGGCGCGGGCATGGCGCGCGACGAAGCCTATCGGGTGGTGCAGCGGCACGCGCTCGCGGCCGCCGACGGCGGCACGCCGTTCCGCGACGGGCTGGCGGCCGACCCCGAAGTGTCGTCCCGTCTCGACGCCGCGGCACTCGCGGCGTGCTTCGACCTCGACTACTACCTGCGCGGCGTGGACGCGATCTTCGCCCGCGCGGAGGAGCCACTCGCATGACGCTGCTCGCCGCCTCGACGAGCGCATGGACCACCGAAGACGCCCGCGATCCCGCCGCGGTGGCGCGGGCGCTGCGCGCACGCGGCGTCGTGCTCGAGCCCGAAGAAGTGACGCTGCTCGAGCGCCTGCTCGGCCGGCCGCCGCGCTGGGCCGAGGCCGTGCTGTTCGGCATCCTGTGGAGCGAACACTGCTCGTACAAGTCCACTCGGCACCTGCTCAAGCGCCTTCCGACCAGCGCGCCGCAGGTGCTGATCGGCCCGGGCGAGGACGCCGGGGTCGTGGCGCTGCCGGCGCCGTGCGACGACCTCGTGCTCGTGCTCGGGCACGAGAGCCACAACCACCCGAGCCAGGTACTGCCGGTCGAGGGTGCGGCCACGGGCATCGGGGGCATCGTGCGCGACATCGTCTGCATGGGCGCGGAGGTCGTCGGCGTGATGGACGCGCTGCGGTTCGGCGACCCGGCGAGCGGCGTGCACGCCCGCGACGTCATGCGCGGCGTGGTGCAGGGCATCGCCGACTACGGCAACGCGCTCGGCGTGCCCAACCTGGGCGGTGACACCGTGTTCGATTCCGGCTACGACACGAACTGCCTCGTGAACGCCATGGCGATCGGGCTCGCGCCCGCCGACGGCGTGCTGCGCAGCCGCGTGCCCGAGGGGCCCGGGCCGTGGGCGTTCGTGCTCGTGGGCAAACCGACGGACGAGAGCGGCTTCGGCGGCGCCGCGTTCGCCTCGGGCGAACTCGGCCAGGACGACCAGCGCGGCGCGGTGCAGCTGCCCGACCCGTTCCTCAAGCGCGTGCTCAACGTGGCGACCTACGAGGCGTTCCGGCGGATTCGCGAGCGCCAGGTGCCGTGCGGGTTCAAGGACCTCGGCGCGGGCGGCATCGCCTGCGCGACCAGCGAGCTGGCCGCGGCGGGCGGCTGCGGCGCGGAGATCCGGCTCGACGACGCGCATCGCGTCGAACGCGCGCTGCCGCCCGAGGTGCTGCTCTGCGCCGAGACGCAGGAGCGCTACTGCTGGGTCGTGCCCGAGGCGTTCGCGCCCGAGCTGGTGAAGCTCTACGAAGAGGAGTTCGCGCTCGGGCGCGTCATGCCCGGGGCGGGCGCGCGCGTGATCGGCCGCGCGATCCCCGAGAAGCGCTATCGCGTCGAATGGCGCGACGAAGTGCTGGTGGACTGCGACGTCGAGGCGATCACCACGGGCCGGCGCGCCGAGCGCGCGGCCCGGCCGCGCGAACGCAGCGCGCCCGTGAAGCGCCGCCGACGTGCCGCGGACGTGCGCCGGTCGCTGCTCGAACTGCTGGCCGGCGACCATCTCGGTTCGCGCGAATACCTCTACCGGCACTACGACTCCGAGGTGCAGGGCCGCACGTGGCTGCGACCCGGCGAAGGCGACGCGGCCGTGCTGCGCGTCCATCCCGAGCGCATGACCGGGCTGGCCTTCGCGGTCGGCGGCAACCCGTTCTGGTGCGCGGGCGACCCCGAACTGGGCGCCATGCACGCGGTGGCCGAAGCGGCGCGCAACGTGGCCGTCGTCGGCGCTCGGCCGTGGGCGCTGACCGACTGCCTGAACTTCGGTCACCCCGAGGACCCCGAGGTCATGGGCGACCTCGAGGCGAGCATCGCCGGCCTGTCGGCCGCGGCACGCGCACTCGGCGAACTGGCTTCGCCGGGCGCCCCGCTGCCGTTCGTGAGCGGCAACGTGTCCTTGTACAACCAGGTCGGCCGCGACGCGATCCCGCCATCGCCGATCGTCATGTGCGCGGGCGTCGTGGACGACGTCGCGTGCGTGCTCGGGATGGCGCCGGGCGAAGCCGGCCACGCGCTCGTGCTCGTGGGCGAGTCGCGCTCGGGGCTCGAGGGCTCGGCGTACCGCCGCGAGATCCTGCGCGAGCGCGGCGGGCCGCCGCCGCCGTTGTCGCTCGCACACGAGGCGCGGCTGCACGCGTTCGCGTGGGCGGTGGCGCGCGGCCGCTGGGCCGTGGCCGCGCACGACGTGTCCGACGGCGGCCTCGCGGTCGCGCTCGCCGAAATGGCGCTCGCCGCGCCGGCCGACTCCGGGCTCGGCCTGGACGTGCACCTTTCGGGACTCGACGTGGAGCCCGCCGTGGCGCTGTACTGCGAACGGCCGGCCATCGTCTACGCGCTGCCCTTCGAGCGCCTGACGCGCTTCTCGCAGGCCGCGCGTGAATGCAACCTGCAGACCTGGCCCATCGGCACCGTGAGCGCGCAGCCGTCGCTTCGGCTGCTGCTGCCGGGCGACCAGCGCGTGGCGTGGTCGCTCGACGAGCTGCGCGAAAGCTCCGGGCGGGCGCTCTCGCGGCGCTGGAACGAGGAGGGCTCATGAGCGGGGCGCGCGTGGCGGTGCTGCAGTTTCCCGGCGTGAACTGCGAGGCGGAATCGTTGCGTGCACTCGCACGCGCCGGTCTTTCCGGCGAGGTGTTCCGCTGGACGCGTGCGGCGGAGGAACTCGCGGGTTTCGAGGCGTTCGTCCTGCCGGGTGGTTTCTCGTACCAGGATCGCGTCCGGGCCGGTGCACTCGCGGCGCGCGATCCGCTGCTCGCGGTGCTCGCGCGGTTGGCGGGCGAGGGCCGGCCCGTGCTGGGCATCTGCAACGGCGCGCAGGTGCTGGTGGAGGCGGGGCTCGTGCCCGACGACGGGACCGTGCGGCTCGCGCTGGCGCGCAACCGCATGCCGCGGCGTTCGGGCTACTACGCCCGCTGGGCACTGTGCCGCGTGGAACCGTCGCCGTGCGTGTTCACGAGCGCGTTGGCGCCCGGCACGCTGGTACCGTTGCCGGTGGCGCACGGCGAGGGCCGGTTCACCGCCGCTTCGCGCACGGTCCTGCCGAAGTTGCTCGCGGCGGGACAGGTGCCGCTGCGCTACGCGACCGCCGAAGGTGAGATCGCGACCGAATTCCCCGACCTGCCGAACGGCTCCGAGGTGAGCGCGGCGGCCGTGTGCAACGCCGCGGGTAACGTGCTCGCCATGATGCCGCACCCCGAACGCGCGCTCGTGCTCGGCGCGCTCGCGCGCGACGTCGGCGGCGCGTGGGGCGCGCGGCGCACGGCCGCGGCCGAACGTGACGACGCGCTGCTCACCGAGGACGGCCCGGGCGCGGCGTTCTTCCACGGGCTGGCCCGGCATCTCGCGGGGGTGGCATGAGCGTCGCCGTGAAGTCGCACGCACTGGTGTTCGTCGAACTGCGCGCCGCCGACCCCGAGGCGGTGTCCGCGCTGCAGGTCGCGCGCGCGCACCTCGAGGGTGGCGCGGCGTTGACGGGCCTGCGGCGCTGGCGCGTCTTCGAGCTGCGGGGCGAGCTCCCCGAACCGGCCGAGCTCGCGGCGCGGCTCGACCGCTCGACGCAGTTCCTCAACCCGGCCAAGGAGCGCTGCACGATCGTCACGGGGCCGGGCGACCGGAACCCGTTCGCGCCGCACGAGGCCGGGGTGCTGGTCTTCGACCGCGGCGGGGAACGCCGGCCGGCGGCCGAACGTTGGTGGCGCCACGACGGCGGTGCGCGCATCGAAGTGCGGGAAGGGGTCGCGTGGGGGCTGGCGTTCGCGGGCGTGGCCGATGCGGCCGGCGTCGAGCGGGTGGCCGTCACGACGTCGCGGGCGCGGGGGCTGCTGTGCAATCCGCATTCGCAGGAATGGCGCTGGACGCCGGCGGGGGAAGCGCCCCCGACGGACTGGATCTCGGGCAGGAAGACCACCCGCGCGGGACGCGGGGCGGGAGGGAATGCACGATGAACGGCTGGTCGTCCGACAAGGCGTGGAACGAGGAGTGCGGCGTGTTCGCCGCCGTGGGCGTCGCACGCGCGTCGGAGATCACCGCGCTGGGACTGCACGCGCTGCAGCACCGGGGACAGGAGGCGACCGGCGTCGTGTCGTGCGACGAGCGCGGCGACTTCCACGTGCTCAAGGGCATCGGGCTGGTGTCCGACGTCTACGACAGCGCGAACCTCGGCGAGCTTCCGGGCCAGCTCGCGATCGGCCACAACCGCTACTCCACGGCGGGCGGGCTGACGCTCGAGAACACGCAGCCGCTGCGCGTCGTGTACCGCGGCGGACCGCTGGCGCTCGCGCACAACGGCAACCTCACGAACGCCGCGTCGCTGCGCGCGAGCCTCGAGGAGTCGGGCTCGATCTTCCAGACCACGCTGGACACGGAAGTGTTCCTGCACCTGGTCGCGCTCTCGCAGCAGGACGACCTCGAGGACGCGCTCGCGGAAGCCGCCCGCCAGGTGCGTGGTGCGTACTCCATCGTCGTGCTCACGCGCGAAAAGGTGATCGCGCTGCGCGATCCGCACGGGTTCCGGCCGCTGTGCGTGGGACGGCTGGGCGACGGGTACGTGGTGGCCAGCGAGACCTGCGCGCTCGACCTCGTGGGGGCCGACTTCCTGCGCGAGATCGAGCCGGGCGAGATGCTCACGCTCGACCCGCAGGGCATGCGCTCGCGCCGCGCGGTGACCGCGGCCGATCCGCCGCAGCACTGCATCTTCGAGCACATCTACTTCTCGCGCCCGGACAGCGTCGTGTTCGGCGCGACCGTGGACCAGGTGCGGCGCCGGCTCGGGCACCAGCTCGCGCGCGAGCATCCCGCGAACGCCGATCTCGTGATCGCGGTGCCGGACTCGAGCAACTCGATCGCGCTCGGTTACGCCGAGGAATCGGGACTGCGCTTCGAGCTCGGGCTGATCCGCAACCACTACGTGGGCCGGACGTTCATCCAGCCGCAGCAGGCGGGGCGCGACTTCGGCGTGCGGGTGAAGTTCAATCCCGTCCGCGAGATCCTCGACGGCCGCCGCGTCGTCGTGGTGGACGATTCCATCGTGCGCGGCACCACGAGCCGCAAGCTGGTCCGGCTGTTGCGGCGCTCCGGGGCGCGCGAAGTGCACTTCCGGATCGGGTCGCCACCCGTGACGCACCCGTGCTTCTACGGCATCGACACGCCCAGCCGGCGCGAGCTGATCGGCGCGCTCAAGACGGTCGCCGAGATCCGCGAGTACCTCGGGGTGGACACGCTGGGCTACGTGTCGCTCGACGGCATGCTCGCCTGCGAGGACGCGCCACGGCGCTTCTGTCGCGCGTGCTTCGACGGCGTCTACCCGGTGGCGGTCGAGGACCGGGCGGGCAAGCTGGCGATCGAGCACCTGCGGCGGTCGCCGGCCGGTTCGGGGCGCTGAACGCGGAGCGCGGTGGGCGTGCGCGGCGTTGACAGCCGTGCGCGTGGCTCCCTAGATTCGCCCATTCCGCCCGCGCGAGGGACGCGTCGAGCGGCCCACACCCGCACCGGAAAGCCCGCATGTCGCTCCAGCTGCTGATGGACCAGCGCCGCGCCCGCATCGCCGAATGGCGCGCGATTGGGGTCGAGCCGTACGCCTACCGCTACGACGTCACCCACCACGCGACGGAGATCCTCGCGCGTGGGGAGGCCGTCACCACCGAGTACGGCGAGTCCGTGCGCATCGCCGGCCGGCTGGTGAACAAGCGCGGGCAGGGCAAGGCGGGCTTCGCCCACCTGCTCGACAAGACGGGCCGCGTGCAGGTGTACGCGAAGAGCGACCTCATGGGCGACATGTACCGGCGATTCGAGCTGGCGCAGGTCGGCGACTGGCTCGGCGTCGAGGGCCAGCTGTTCCGCACGCGTACCGGCGAGATCACCGTCAAGGCCGACCGCATCGAGCTGCTCGCCAAGTCCATCCGCCCGTTGCCGGAGAAGTGGCACGGGCTCACGGACCCGGAGACGCGGTTCCGCCAGCGCTACGCCGACCTGTTCACGAACGTCGAGGTGCGCGACATCTTCCGGCGCCGGGCGAAGCTCACGAGCGGGATCCGCGCGTTCCTCGACGCTCGCGAGTACCTCGAGGTCGAAACGCCCGTCCTGCAGCCGCTGTACGGCGGCGCGTTCGCGCGGCCGTTCGTGACCCGTCACAACGCGCTCGACATCGACCTGTACCTGCGTATTTCGAACGAGCTGTACCTGAAGCGCCTGATCGTCGGCGGGCTCGACCGCGTGTACGAGTTCTCGCGCGACTTCCGCAACGAGGGCATGGACCGGTCGCACAATCCCGAGTTCACGCTGCTCGAGTTCTACCAGGCGTTCGCGGACATCCACGACATGATGGAGCTGACGCAGGCGCTCGTCTGCGACGCGCTGCAGGCGGCCTGCGGCACGCTCCGGATCCCGTACCAGGGCCGTACGCTCGACTTCACGCCGCCGTGGCCGCGCGTCTCGATGCTCGACTCGGTGAGCGAGAAGGTCGGCGAATCGGTGCACGCGCTCGACGAGGCCGTGCTGCGCCGGCACTGCGACGAGCACGGCCTGCACGCGCGCGAAGGCACCGGGGCGGGCGGCATGCTCGACGAGCTGTTCTCGGCGCTCGTGCAGCCCGAACTGCAGAACGCCGCCTTCGTGGTGGATTTCCCGGTCGTCACGTCGCCGCTGGCGCGCGTGAGCCGGACGAACCCGGCGGTCGTCGAACGCTTCGAACTGTTCGCCGCCGGCATGGAGCTGGCGAACGCGTTCAGCGAGCAGAACGATCCCGACGCCCAGCAACGCGCGTTCGAGTCGCAGCTCGAGGCCAAGGCGCGCGGCGACGAAGAGGCGCAGGTGATGGACGACGACTACCTGCGCGCGCTGCAGTACGGCATGCCGCCGACGGGCGGCGTGGGCATCGGCATCGACCGCCTCGTGATGCTCGCGACCGACTCGCGCAGCATCCGCGACGTGGTGCTGTTCCCGCAGCTGCGGCCGGAGGAGGGCCGTCCCGTGGAGGACGACCGCGAGGAAGAACCCGAGGCGCCGGGCGCGTGAACGTTCCGCTCTGGATCGCGGCGCGCTACCTGCGTAGCCGGCCACGAACGGGTTTCATCACGCTCCTGACCGGCATCTCGATCGCGGGCGTGGCCGTGGGCGTGACGGCGCTGCTCACGGTGCTCGCCGTGATGAACGGGTTCGAGTCCGAGGTCCAGACGCGCATCGCCGGCACCGACGCGCACGTGCTCCTGCTGGGAGACGACACCGCGGGCGTGCCGAACGGCGAGTCGCTCGTCGCGAAGCTCGCGGGACAGCCGGGCGTGGTCGGCGTGGCGGCGTTCACCTACGCCAAGGCGATGGCGTTCCGCGAGGGGGCCACCGAGGGACTCGTGGTCAAGGGCGTGGACCTGGCCGCCGAGCGGCAGGTCACGACGATCGGCCGGCACATCGTGCCGGCGCTCGATTCGATCCCGTCGGTCACGCTGGGCGGCGAGCCCGGCATCGTGCTCGGCTCCGAACTCGCGGCGCGGCTCGGCGCCGGCATCGGCGACGTCGTGCTGCTGGCGACGCTGCAGGGCGACGCGAACTCGGCGTTCGGCTACGCGCCCAAGCTGCGCCCGTTCCGGGTGGTTGGGCAGTTCACGTCGGGCCTGTACAACTACGATTCGAGCCTGGGCTTCACGAACATCGCCACGTCGCAGCGGTTCTTCGACCTCGGCGACCACGTGACGGGCGTGGAGGTCCGGCTCGCGGACATGTTCGACGCGCCGGCCGCATCCGTGCGGCTGTTGCGCGCGGCCGACCAGGCGGGGCTGCGCTCGAACAACTGGATCGAGCTCAACCGCAACCTGTTCACGTGGATGAAGCTCGAGAAGGCCGTGATGTTCGTCATCCTCGGGCTCATCGTGCTCGTCGCGGCGTTCAACATCGTGAGCACGCTGTTCATGGTCGTGCTCGAGAAGCGCCGCGACATCGGCGTGCTCAAGTCGCTGGGGGCGACGCCCGGCGTCGTGCTGCAGGTGTTCCTCGTCGAGGGCCTGCTGATCGGCGGGCTGGGCACGGTGGCCGGCGCGCTGTTGGGCTCCGGGCTGATCTACGTGCTGAAGCGCTGGCCGTTCATCCGGCTGCCGGGTGACGTGTACTTCATCGAAACACTTCCGGTGCGTCCTGAAGCGGGCGACTTCGCTGCCGTCATTCTGGCCGCCCTCGTCCTGTGTCTGGCCGCCGCCTGGTATCCCGCCTGGCAGGCGTCCCGCCTGGACCCGGTCGCCGCGATCCGGCGGCAGGGCTGAACCGGATTGGCAAGGAAGGCGTTCAAGCGACTGTCATGACGAACGTTGAGATTCAGGACGTGGTCCTCCGCGCGAGCGGGATCCGCAAGGTCTACGAGGGGCCCGCCGGGCCACTCGAGATCCTCAAGGGCGTGGACCTCGAGGTGCCCCGTGGCATGCTTCTGGCAATCACCGGGGCGTCCGGGGCGGGCAAGAGCACGCTCCTGAACATTCTCGGGGGGCTCGACCACAGCAGCGCCGGAATGCTGGAGATCGGCGGGCAAAGAGTCGAAACCATGGGCGAGCACGAGCGCTGCCGCCTGCGGGCCGAGCACCTCGGGTTCGTCTTCCAGTTCCATCACCTGCTGCCGGAGTTCTCCGCCGAGGAGAACGTCATGATGCCGTTGCTGCTCGCCGGCCGGCCGGCGGACCCGGCGCGTGCGCGCGCCCGGGAGGTGCTGGGATGGGTGGGACTGCAGGACCGTGGGCTGCATCATCCCGCGGAGCTTTCGGGTGGCGAAGCACAGCGTGTCGCGGTCGCGCGGGCGCTCGTCGGGGAGCCGGAACTGGTGCTCGCCGACGAACCCTCGGGTAACCTCGACACGCGGACCGCGGGAGAACTTCACGATCTGCTGGCGTTTCTCGCGCGGGAGCGGCATCAGACGTTCGTGCTGGTGACGCACAACGAACGGCTCGCCGGGATGGCGGACCGGGTGATGAGACTGGAGGCAGGCCGGTTGCAGCAGGCCTGAGCGAGGGACCGATGCTCTGCCAGATCTGCGGGAAGAACCCCGCGACGGTGCACTTCACGGAGATCCACGACAACAAGATGTCGGAGATCCACGTGTGCGAGCGCTGCGCCGAGGAGAAGGGCATGGCCGCGTCGGCATCGCAGCACAAGTTCGAGATCGCGGACCTGCTGGCGGGCATGGTGGACGCCATGACGCGCACCGACGAGGAGCGCGTGGGTCACGTGCAGTGCCCGCGCTGCGGGCTGCAGTACTCGAGCTTCAAGGAGACCGGGCGGCTCGGCTGCTCGGAGTGCTACACGGCGTTCCAGTTCCAGCTGAAGCCGCTGCTCCGCCGCATCCACGGCGACACGCGGCATCGCGGCAAGACGCCGTCGCACGGCAGCGTGGGCGCCGAGCGCTCGCGCCAGATCCAGCGCCTGCACGACGACCTCCAGCGCGCGGTGGAGCGCGAGGAGTTCGAGGCCGCCGCGAAGATCCGCGACGAGATCCGCACGCTCGAGGCGCAGCTGCACGCCGAACGCGCCGCCGCGCCGAGCGGGGAGGTGCAGCCGTGAGCGCCGCGCCCCGCGACTTCGCGCAGCTGTTCGAATCCTCGAGTCCGTGGCTGAACGGCGTCGGGCCGCACGCGGAGATGGTGCTGTCCACGCGCATCCGGCTGGCGCGCAATCTTTCCGAAGTGCCGTTCACGCACCGCGCGCGCGAAGAGCAGCTGTACGGCGTGCTCGCGAGCGTGTCCGCGGCCGCGCAGAACTCGCACGCGTTCGCCGACGGCCTGCTGCTGCGCATGAACGAATGCACGCCGATCGAGCGCCAGGTGCTCGTCGAGCGCCACCTCGTGAGCCACGAGTTGGGCGACGGCGCGCGTCCGCGCGGCATCCTCGTGGCGCCCGACCAGCGGCTGAGCCTGATGATCAACGAAGAGGACCACCTGCGGCTGCAGGCGCTCACTCCCGGCTTCCAGCTCGCCGAGGCGTGGTCGCTCGCGGACCAGGCGGACGACGAACTCAACCGCTCGCTCGAGTTCGCGTTCTCGGAGGAGATCGGCTACCTGACGAGCTGCCCGACGAACGCAGGTACCGGGCTGCGCGCGTCGGTACTGATCCACCTGCCGGCGCTCGTGCTGCTCGAGGAGATCCAGCGCGTCCTCAAGAGCATCATGCAGGTCGGCCTCAACGTGCGCGGGCTCTACGGCGAGCACAGCGAGGTCATGGGCAACCTGTTCCAGATCTCGAACCAGACCACGCTCGGCCGCAGCGAACGCGATTCGATCGACTCGCTCGAGCGCGTGACCCGGCAGATCATCGAGACCGAGGAGCGCGCGCGCGAACGCATGCTGCGCGACGCCCGCGTGCAGATCGAGGACAAGGTGTGGCGCGCGTACGGCACGCTGCGCTATTGCCGTTCGATCCACGCCCGCGAGGTCATCAACCTGTGCTCGGCGGTGCGGCTCGGCGTGGCCATGGAGCTGCCCGGTCTCTGCCCGCTGCGCACGCTCAACGAGCTGCTCGTGCTGACGCAGCCCGCGCACCTGCAGCGCATCCACGGTTCGGAACTTTCGCCCGCCGATCGCAACATCGTCCGCGCCCAGCTCGTGCGCGAGCGGCTCGCCGCCGCCGATCACGGCACCGGGACGAATCCTTAAGGACAAGGAGGAAGGTTCCGCCGCGTCGTGCGGCGGCGCCGAACACCCATGCACGACAAGTTCACGGAACGAGTCCGGAAGGTCATCTACCTCGCTCGCGAGGAAGCGGCGCGGCTGCAGCACGACTACATCGGCACCGAGCACCTGCTGCTCGGCGTGATCCGCGAGGGCGAGGGCATCGCCGCGACGGTGCTCAACAACCTCGGGCTCGACCTCGACCGCATCCGCCAGGAAGTCGAGAACATGGTGAGCGCTTCGGGCGGCACCATGACGATCGGCGAGATCCCGTTCACGCCGCGCGCGAAGCGCGTGCTCGAACTGGCGGTCGAAGAGGCGCGTTCGCTCGGCCACAACTACGTGGGCACCGAGCACCTGCTGCTCGGCCTGATCCGCGAGGGCGAGGGCGTGGCCGCCAAGGTCCTGCTCGAGCTGGGCGTGGACCGCAAGCGCGTGCGCGAGGAGACGCTCAAGCTGCTCGGCGGCACGCCGTCGGCCGGCCAGGCCGCGGAGCGCGGCGAGGAGCGTGCGGAGACCCCGGCGCTGAACCAGTTCGGCCGCGACCTCACGCAGCTCGCCCGCGAAGGCAAGCTCGACCCGGTGATCGGGCGCGACAAGGAGATCGAGCGCGTCGTGCAGGTCCTGAGCCGCCGCAAGAAGAACAACCCCGTGCTCATCGGCGAACCGGGCGTGGGCAAGACCGCGATCGCCGAAGGGCTCGCGCAGCGCATCATCTCGGGCCAGGTGCCCGAGAGCCTGCGCAACAAGCGCATCGTGACGCTCGACCTCGCGGCCGTCGTCGCGGGCACCAAGTACCGCGGCCAGTTCGAGGAGCGGCTCAAGACCGTCATGAACGAGATCCGCGAGTCCAAGGACACGGTGATCTTCATCGACGAGCTGCACACGATCGTGGGCGCCGGCGGTGCCGAAGGCGCCATCGACGCGTCGAACATGCTCAAGCCGGCGCTCGCGCGCGGCGAGCTGCAGTGCATCGGCGCCACCACGCTCGACGAGTACCGCAAGTACATCGAGAAGGACGGCGCGCTCGAGCGGCGGTTCCAGCCGGTCATGGTGGACCAGCCGAGCATCGAGGACACGATCCAGATCCTCATGGGGCTGCGCGACAAGTACGAAGCGCATCACGGCGTGAAGATCACGGACAACGCGATCGTGCAGGCCGTGAAGCTCGCCGACCGCTACATGAACGACCGGTTCTTCCCGGACAAGGCCATCGACGTCATCGACGAGGCCTGCGCGCGCTCGCGGCTGTCGGTCAGCACCGTGCCGTCCGAGATCAGCGAACTCGAGAAGAAGCTCGAGGAGGTCGTGAAGGAGAAGGAAGCGGCGATCCGCGGCCAGGAGTACGAGAAGGCCGCGCGGCTCCGCGACCGCGAGAAGGAACTGCGCGCCCGCCGTACGGACCTCAAGAAGTCGTGGTCCGAGTCGAAGCGCGACAAGGAAGTGCAGGTGGACGAGGACCAGATCGCGGCCGTGCTCAGCATCATGACGGGCATCCCGGTCGTGAAGCTGGCCGCGGAGGAGAGCCAGAAGCTCCTGAAGATGGAGGAGGAGCTCAAGAAGCGGGTCGTCGGCCAGGACGAGGCCGTCTCCGCCTGCGCCCGCGCCGTGCGCCGCAACCGCGTCGGCCTGCGCGATCCGCGCCGCCCGATCGGCTCGTTCATCTTCCTGGGGCCCACGGGCGTCGGCAAGACCGAGCTCGCGCGCGCGCTCGCCGCGTACCTGTTCGACAGCGAGGACGCGCTCATCCGCATCGACATGTCCGAGTACATGGAGAAGTTCTCGGTGTCGCGTCTCGTCGGCGCGCCTCCCGGGTACGTCGGTTACGAGGAGGGCGGCCAGCTCACCGAGAAGGTGCGCCGCAAGCCGTACTCGGTCGTGCTGCTCGACGAAGTCGAGAAGGCGCATCCCGACGTGTTCAACGTGCTGCTCCAGGTGCTCGACGACGGCACGCTCACGGACAGTTCTCGCCGCAAGGTGGACTTCAAGAACACGGTCATCATCATGACGTCCAACCTGGGCGGCCGGCAGATCGTGTCGGGCGGCAAGGGGCTCGGCTTCAAGAACGTGGACAGCGCCCAGCAGTTCAGCGCCATCAAGACGACGGTGCAGGACGAGCTCAAGCGTGCGTTCAATCCCGAGTTCCTGAACCGCATCGACGACGTGATCGTGTTCCACACGCTGTCGCGCGAGCACATGAAGAGCATCGTCGAGATCCTGCTGTCGCAGTTCAGCGGCCGGCTCAAGGCTCAGGACATCGAGCTCGAAATCGCGCCGGAGGCCACGGACCTGCTCATCGACAAGGGCTTCGACGCCGCGCTCGGCGCCCGTCCGCTCAAGCGGGCGATCCAGCGGCTGCTCGAGGACCCGTTCGCGGAGTTCATTCTCCGCGGGCAGGTGCCGGCCGGGACCGTGGTCAAGGTCACGCGGAAGGACGACGTGCTCGACTTCGACACCTCCGGGGCCCCGAAACCGGCCGCGGCGGCGCCCGAAGTCCCCACGACCTGACGTTCCGCAGCCGTACGAAGCGCCGGGGTCCCTCGCGGACCCCGGCGCTTTCGCTTGCCCGGCAACGGGAACGGCGGGCCAAGCCTCGGTGTAGAAACGGCTAAGGCGGTCTCGTGGGCGCCCGGACGGCTGGACATCCGGGCGTCCGTGACTATGATTCCGCCGCGTCTCCCCGGCTGACACAGGCCACTCCGACCCCGGCTCGCGCGCGCATGGACGCGGACGTCGCGGCGTGGCAGGACGGATTCCTTCCGCCGTGGCCTTCTGGGCCCAAGGAGCATCTCGAGTGCACTCACGCTTCACCCGGTGGACCCGCCGATTCGTCGGCGCGGCCGCCCTGGTCCTCGTCGGCCTGCTGCTGGCCTGTGGCATCGGCTTCGCGCAGGAAGGCCCGGACACCCGTGCCGGCAACCCCGTCGTCGGCCGCATCCTCGTGGCGGGCAACGTCCACGTGGACAGCGCCCGCATCGTTCGCACCTTCGACGTGCCGCCGGGGACGCGCTTCTCGTCCGACCTCGTGCGGCGTGGTACCCGCAAGCTCACGGCGCTGGGGCTGTTCAGCAACGTCCAGCTGCTGAAGAACGAGCACGACGGCGTGGTGGACATCACGATCGTCGTGGCCGAACGCCCACGGCTCGCCGGGATCCGCTTCTCGGGGAACAAGAAGCGCGAGGACGTGGACCTCGAGAAGAAGCTGTTCCTGCGCCGGGGGGAGACCTACTCGTACACGCAGGTGCAGCTGCAGGTGGACTCGCTCGCCGAGTACTACCGCTCGGAAGGATTCCCGCGCGCGAAGATCTCGCCGAAGGTGGACACGCTCGCGGCCACGAACGAGGTGGACCTGACGTTCCAGGTGGTCGAGGGCGAGAAGCTGCGCATCGGCGACATCGTGTTCGAGGGCCGCACGGCGTTCCCCCCGAAGAAGCTGCGCAAGGTCATGAAGACCAAGACCAAGGGCCTCTTCGGCGGCGGCGACCTGAAGGACGAGACCTTCCCGGAGGACCGCGAGAAGCTCGAGGAGTGGTATCACAACCACGGCTACCGGGACATGACGGTGACGGGCTTCGAGGTGCTGCCGCCGGGCAAGGACCCGAAACGGGTCACGCTCCGCGTGTCGCTCGCCGAGGGGCGGCGGTACCGTTTCGGTCCGGTCACGTGGGACGGCGCACGTACGCTCGACTCCACCTTCCTCGCCAGGACCTGGAACGCGAAGAAGGCCGGGCTCTACGACCGTTCCCGCATCGAGAAGGCGCGCGGCGACGTGCTGGGCGAGTACGCGGAGCACGGCCTGCTCTACGTGGATCTCGAGCCCGAGGAGATCGTGAGCGACTCGACGGTCGAACTCGCGTTCCACGTGCGCGAGGGTTCGCCCTCGCTCGTGCGGCGGGTGACGATCCTGGGCAACAAGGGCACGCGCGAGAACGTGCTGCGTCGCGAGCTCGACGTGCACGAGGGCGACCGCTTCCGCCGCTCGGCGCTGATCCGCAGCCAGGGCGACCTGATGCGACTGCAGTTGTTCGAGGAAGTGATGCCGGACATCTCGCCGGCCGAGAGCACCGACGTGGACGTGGTGTTCCGCGTGAAGGAGAAGCAGGTCGGCACCGCCTCGGCGGGCGCGGGCTACACGGGTGAGGCGGGCCTGACGGGCTTCCTCGAACTCGGCCACACGAACGTGCTGGGCAACGGCCAGTCGCTGGCGCTGCACCTCGAGCGCGGCGGTCGCAGCGATCGCCGACGCGAGGACTATTCGCTCAGCTTCACCGAGCCGTGGTTCAAGGATTCGCCCACGCTGCTCGGCTATTCGCTCTACAGCACGACGCGCGAACTGCTCGAGTACGACCAGCGCCGGCGTGGCGCTTCGGCCCGCATCGGGCGGCCGCTGCCGTGGCCGGACTACTCGCGCGGTTCGCTGTCGTACACGTTCGAAAGCATGCGCATCTCGAACGTGGACACGAGCCTGACCATCGCGGGCGTGAGCACGAACACCGACATCCTCACGAGCACGCTCGAGTTCAACTTCCTGCGCAACAGCACGGACAACCCGTTCTATCCCACGAAGGGCACGCGACTCACGGTGAACGAGGAGTTCACGGGCGGACCGTTCGGTGGCGAACTGCACTACCACCGCCACCGCTACGAGGGCCGCGCCTACGTCCCGAGCGTGCTGAAGAGCGTCACGACCATGATGCGGCTGCGCGTCGGCACGGTGGGCAGCTACACGTGGCGTCACGACGTGATCCCGGACTACGCGAAGTTCCGGCTGGGGGGCGGCAACACCGTGGACCCGCTGCGCGGCTACATGGACTACCAGGTCGTGCCGGATCGCGGCAACTACTGGTACCGGTACAACTACGTGGATTCGCTGGGCGGCTACACGGACTCGACGCTGACCAGGCGTCGCTACCCCGGCGGCCGCTACATGGCGCTCGCGACGATCGAGCAGCAGTTCCCGATCGTGCACCCGCTGCACGCGCTGCTCTTCGTGGACGCTGGCAACGTCTGGGACGAGCGCAAGTACATCAAGCCTTTCGACCTCAAGGTCGGCGCCGGCTTCGGCCTGCGGATGGAGATTCCCATCCTCGGGAACGTCGGCTTCGACTACGGCTACGGCTTCAACCGGGACGACGGCGCCAGATGGCAGGGACATTTCCTGCTCGGCAACGTCGGGTTCTGACGGGGACCTCCATGCGCCATTCCGTTCGGGCAATCGTCCTCTGCGCGGTGCTGATGGTCGCCGCCACGCTCGCGACCGCGGCGGACCTGTCGGTGGGCTACATCGATTCCTCGCGCATCTTCGTCGAGTACAAGGAGGCGCAGGACGCGCAGCAGCGCTTCGACCGACTCGTGCAGGGCTGGCGAGACGAGGCCGCGGAGAAGGAGAAGACGGTCGCGCAGCTGCGCGCCGAGGTGCGCGACCAGGGGCCGATCCTGTCCGCGCTCAAGCGGCAGGAAAAGGAGACCGCGCTGCAGCGCGCCGTGACCGAGTACGAGAACTTCATCCAGGAGATCTGGGGGCCGACCGGCCGGGCCGCGCAGGAGAACGACCGCGCGACGGGCGAGATCGTGCAGCAGATCCGCGCGGCCGTGGAGAAGATCGCGAGCCAGAAGGGGCTCACGCTGGTGTTCGACTCCACGAGCGGCATGCTCGTGTACGCCGATCGCTCGCTCGACATCACCGCGGATGTCCTTACCGAGCTCGCGGCCCGCACCGCGGGCACGTCGCGCTAGGAGCCGGAGGCCGCCATGCAGACGCGCACGCTGGCCGAGCTGGCCGAGGAACTGGGCGGTGTCGTGATCGGCGATCCCGCCACGGTCGTGAAGGGTGTCGCCGGCATTCGTGAAGCGCAGCCGGGCGACATCACGTTCATCGCGAACTCCCGCTACGACGCCTACCTGCACGAGACGAAGGCGTCGGCCGTGATCTGCTCGCGCGAGACGCGCGAGTCCAACGTTCCGCTGCTTCAGGTGGACAACCCGTACCTCGCGTTCCAGAAGGTCGTGAAGCACTTCCGGCCCGAGCTCTACAAGCCGCTGGCCGGCGTGCACCCGACGGCCGTGGTGTCGCCCGCGGCTTCGGTGGGAACGAACGCCTCGATCGGCGCGCACTGCGTGGTCGAGGCGGGCGCGAAGATCGGCGCGAACACCGTGCTCATGCCGGGCTGCTACGTCGGGGTGCAGGCGACGATCGGGGACGACTGCCAGATCTACCCGCGCGTCACTATCCGCGAGGAATGCGTGATCGGTGACCGCTGCATCATCCATCCCGGTGCGGTGATCGGTGCCGACGGTTTCGGCTTCGCGTTCGACGCGGGCCGCTACCACAAGGTGCCGCAGGTCGGGAACGTGGTGATCGGGAACGACGTCGAGATCGGCGCGAACGCCACGATCGACCGCGCGACCACGCATTCCACGCGGATCGGAGACGGCACCAAGATCGACAACCTCGTGCAGATCGGCCACAACGTCGTGACCGGCCAGCACTGCATCGTCGTCGCCCAGGTGGGCATCTCGGGCAGCACCGAGCTCGAGGACTACGTCACGATCGGCGGACAGGCGGGCATCGTCGGCCACGTGCGGCTGGGCAAGGGTTCCATGATCGGCGCGCAGAGCGGCGTCACGAAGTCGGTGCCGCCGAACGCGAAGGTGTCCGGTTACCCGGCGCTCGCGCTCAACCTCTGGCGCCGCATGAACGCGTACTTCCAGCGGCTGCCGCAGCTGTTCGATCGCACGAAGAAGATCGAGGAGCGGTTGGACCGCCTCGAGCAGAACTCCCAGGAAGGAGAGACCGTTCGGTGAAGGGTCGCATGCAGCGGACGATCGCCGCTCCCGCGCAGCTCGAGGGAATCGGTCTGCACACCGGTGAGAAGGGCCTCATGAAGTTCCTGCCGGCGCCCGTCGGGCACGGCGTTCGGTTCGTACGGGTGGACCTGCCGGGGAACCCCGAAGTGCAGGTGCGGCCGGAGAACGCGCACTTCGACCCGGGCGCCGGGCGCCGCACGATCCTCCAGCAGGACGGCGTGCAGATCCACACCATGGAGCACGTGCTCTCGGCCGTGGCGGGCATCGGCGTGGACAACCTGCGGATCGAAGTGTCGAGCATGGAAGTGCCCGAGAGCGACGGCAGCGCGCTGCCGATCGCGCGTGCGCTGATGGCGGCCGGCATCGTCGAACAGGACAAACCGGTCCGGCACCTGAAGGTGACCAAGCCGGTGAGCTGGTCGCACAAGGACGTCGAGCTCACCGCGGTCCCGTATTCCGGCTGCAAGCTCTCGTTCACGATCGAGTACGACCACCCGTTGATCGGCGTGCAGGAGCTGTCGCTCGACCTCACGCCCGAGGTGTACCTCGAGCAGGTCGCGCCCGCGCGCACGTTCGTGCTCGAACGCGATCTCGAACTGCTGCGGCAGGCGGGCTGGATCAAGGGCGGGCGCCTCGAGAGCGCGATCGTCGTGGGTGCGGACCGCGTGCTCAACGACGAACCGCTGCGGTTCGCGGACGAGTTCGTGCGCCACAAGATCCTCGACCTGCTCGGCGACCTGTTCATCCTCGGCGGACCGCTGCTCGGCCACGTGACGGCGAAGCGTTCGGGACACCACGGTCACGTCGAGTTCGTGAAGCACCTCAAGGAGACGCTGCCCCTGCCGGGGCGGCGCGCGGGCGGCCCGCCGGACGAGTGGGACATCACGTCCATCATGGACATCCTTCCGCACCGCTACCCGTTCCTGCTCGTGGACCGGATCACGTCCATCGAGGAGGGACAGTCCATCGAGGGCTTCAAGAACGTCACGATCAACGAGCCGTTCTTCCAGGGGCATTTCCCGGGACATCCGGTCATGCCGGGCGTGCTGATCATCGAGGCCATGGCGCAGTGCGGCGGCCTGCTGCTGCTGAACTCGGTGGACGACCCGAACGACAAGCTCATGTTCTTCATGGGCATCGACGGCGCGAAGTTCCGCCGCCCGGTCACGCCGGGCGACCAGCTGCGGTTCAAGCTCACGCTGCTCAAGCTGCGCGGACGCACGTCCAAGATGCGCGGCGAGGCGTACGTGGACGGGCAGCTCGTCGCCGAGGCCGAACTGATGGCGACGATCGTGGATCGGCGGCAGTCGTGAGCGCGACCATCCATCCCGGCGCGTTCGTCGAGAAGGGCGCGCGGCTCGGCGAAGGCGTGGTGATCGGGCCCGGCGCGGTGATCGGGCCGCACGTCGTGATCGGCGACGGCACGCGCGTGGATTCGCACGCGCTCGTGACCGGCTGGACCACGCTCGGGCGCGGCTGCCACGTGCACCACGGTGCCGTGCTCGGTTCGCCGCCGCAGGACCTCAAGTACACGAGCGAACCCTCGTTCCTCGTGGTCGGCGACCACACGGTCTGCCGCGAGTACATGACGGCGAACCTCGCCACCGAGCCCGGATTCACCACGCGCATCGGCAGCCACTGCCTGCTCATGGCGTACTCGCACGTGGCCCACAACTGCTGCGTCGGCGACCGTGTCATCGTCGCGAACGCGGTGCAGATGGCCGGGTACGTGACGGTGGACGACTGGGCGATCGTCGGCGGCGGCACGGTGGTGCACCAGTTCACGCGGATCGGGCGGCACGCCATGATCGGCGGCGGCTCGCGCATCTCGCAGGACGTGGCGCCGTTCGTGAAGGCGGCGGGAAGCCCGCCGCGCAACGCCGGCATCAACTCGATCGGGCTCGAACGGCGCGGCTTCTCGAAGCCCGTGCGCGACGCGCTCGACCGCGCGTATCGCCTGTTCTTCCGTGGCGGTGCGACGGCCGGCCAGGCGGTGAAGGACATTCGCGCGGAGCTCGGCGGATTCGCCGAAGTCGAGCACTTCGCGCGTTTCTGCGAGACGTCGGTTCGCGGCATCTCGCGCTAGGAGGACGGCATGAAGGCGGTGCGGACGGGCGTGTGGGGCGTGGGTGTGTGGGGTGAGAAGCACGCGCGCGTGTACGGCAGCGTCGCGGAGTCGTCGTTCGTCGGCGTGTACGACGCGAACCCGGAGCGTGCGAAGGCCGTCGCCGCGCAGTACGGCGGCCGCGCGTTCGATTCGCCCGAGGCGCTGCTCGCCGAGTGCGAGGCGGTCTCGGTCGCCACGCCCACCGTCGCGCATCGCGAGGCCACCGAACGCGCGCTGGCCGCCGGCTGCCACGTGCTGGTCGAGAAGCCCATGGCCGTGACCGTCGCCGAATGCGACGCGATGATCGCCGCCGCCCGCAAGGCGGAGCGCGTGCTGCAGGTGGGGCAGGTCGAGCGCTTCAATCCCGTGCTGCTCGCCGCCCGGCCGTTCGTGAAGAACCCGAAGTTCATCGAGGGTCACCGGCTGGCGCCTTTCCAGCCGCGGTCGCTCGACATCGACGTGGTCGGCGACCTCATGATCCACGACATCGACGCCGTGCTGCACCTCACGGGCCGGACGCCGTCGCAGATCTCCGCGGTCGGCGTGGCCGTGCTGTCGAGCAACGAGGACATCGCGAACGCGCGGCTGGAGTTCGACGACGGCTGCGTGGCGAACCTGACGGCGAGCCGGGTGTCGGTCGAGCGGCTGCGCCGGCTGCGCTTCTTCCAGGGCGACGCCTACGTGTCGGTGGACCTGTTCGAGAAGACGGGCGAAGCGTTCGTGATCAAGGACCCGGGCTCGTTCAAGCCGGGGCAGGTGGACCCGCTCGCGCTGCTTGCAGGCATCAACCGCACGAAGCTCGACGTGCCGGCGGGCGAACCGCTCACGTTCGAACTGCAGGCGTTCCTGCGTTCGCTGCGCGGCGAGGGTGAGGGGGCGGCGAGCGCGCGCGCGGGTCGCGACGCGCTCCACGTGGCGGAGGAAGTGCGCGAGGCCATGCGGCGCCGGGCGCTGCAGTGGTCGGCACGCTGAACCCGCCGGCGGGCACCGGCGCACGGCGCCTGCTCGTCGTGGCCGGCGAAGCTTCCGGCGACGTGCACGCGGCCGCGCTGGTTCGTGCGCTGCGCGAACGCGCGGACGTGGACGTGTGCGGCGTCGCGGGACCGCGCATGCGCGCCGCGGGCGTGCGCGCGATCGTCGAGCAGGAGCGCCTCGCGGTGATCGGCTTCTCGGGCGTGCTCGCAAAGCTGCCGGTGTTGTTCGGGGCGCGCGACGCGATCCTGCGCGAGGCCGCGGCGTTCCGGCCGCACGCGATCGTGCTGGTGGACTACCCGGGCTTCAACCTGCGGCTGGGCCCGCAGCTCGAGCGCTTCGGCGCGAAGCGCTTCTACTACATCGCGCCCCAGGTGTGGGCGTGGCATCCCGAGCGCGCGCACGAGATGGCGCGCTGGGTGGACCGGCTCGCGGTGGTGTTCCCGTTCGAGGAGGCGATCTTCCGCGACGCGGGCGTGGACACGCGTTTCGTGGGCCATCCGCTGCTCGACGCGCTCGAGCCCGAGTGCGACGAAACGGCGCTGCGTGCCGAGCTCGGCGTGCCGCCCGGCGCGCGGCTCGTGGGGCTGCTGCCGGGCAGCCGGCGCGGCGAGCTCAAGGCGCACCTCGCGACGCTGCTGGAAGCGGGGCGCGAGCTCGTGCGCCGGGGCAGCGGCGTGGTGCCGGTGGTCGCGCTCGCCGAAGGGTTCCGGCCCGAGGACTGGCCGTTCGCGCGCTACCCCGAGGTGAAGGTCACGCGCGGCCGCACGCGCGCGGTGCAGCGCTTCGCGGCCTGCTGCGCCGTCGCGTCGGGCACCGCCACGCTGGAGACCGCGCTGTTCGGCACGCCGCTCGCGATCGTGTACCGCGTCGGCGCGATCAACTGGGCGATCGCGCGCCGGGTGGTGAAGCTGCCGCGCATCGGCCTGCCGAACATCGTCGCCGGTCACGAGGTGGCGCCCGAGTTGCTGCAGGGCGACTTCACCGCCACGCGGGTCGCGGACACGCTCGGCGCGTGGCTGGCGGACGACGCCGAACTGGCGCGGCGGCGCGACGCGCTGCGCGTGGTGCGCGAACGGCTGGGCGGGCCCGGCGCATCGACGCGCGCCGCCGACGCGCTGCTGGAGCTGCTCGCGTGAGCGGGGCCCGCGAGACGCGCTACCCGTGGTGGCTGGAGCCCGCCGCGGCGCTGGGCGCGTTCGTGATCGGCCTGCTCGGGCGCACGTGGCGCGTGGACGAGGCGAACGCGCCGGAGTTCGAAGCGGCGCGCGCCGGCGGGGAGCCGTTCGTGTACGCGTTCTGGCACGCGCGGCTCCTGCCGCTCGCGTTCACGCACCGTCACGAGGGCATCGTCGTGCTCGTGAGCCGTCACCGCGACGGGCAGTTGATCACGCGCGTGATCGAACACCTCGGGTTCCGCACGGCACGTGGTTCGAGCACGCGCGGCGGCGATTCCGCGGTGCGCGAGATGCTCGCGGCCGGCGGACGCGGCGAAGCCATCGCGATCACGCCCGACGGTCCGCGCGGCCCGGCCGAGGAGCTGAAGGACGGGCTGGTGTTCGTGGCCGAGCGGCTCGGCCGCCGTATCGTGCTGATCGGCACGTCGGCCGCCGACTCGTGGGTGTTCCGCTCGTGGGACCGTTTCCGCGTGCCGCGCCCCTTCGCGCGCCTCGCGATCACGCACGCCGCCCCGATCCCGGCGCGACTGCCGGGCGAGGACGACGCGGCGGCCCGGGGCCGGATCGAGGCCGCGTTGCGGGCGGTGACCGCCGAGGTGAAGCGGCGCAGCGGGGAGGGCGCGTGAGCCTCGCGTGGCCGGTCTATCGCGTGCTCGCGCCGGTGCTCGGGGCGCTCGCCCCGGCCGCGGGCGTGTTCGCGTCGCCGAACGAGCAGCCGTTCTGGAAGGAACGCATGGGCGCGTCGTCGTACCCGGGCGGATGCCATGCGTGGATCCACGCGGCGTCGCTGGGCGAAGCCGCCGCCGTGCCGCCGCTCGTGCGCGAACTGCGCGCGGTGCAGCCCGGCGCGCGGGTGTGGCTCACGGCCACGTCGCGAGGCGGCCGGGCGAAGCTGCGCCAGCTCGAGCGCGGGGTGTCGCTGGCGCCGATCGATTCACCGCAGGCGGTGCGCCGGTTCGTGGACGGCATCGGTCCCGAGCGGCTGTTCCTCGTGGAGACCGAGCTCTGGCCGCACTGGCTGCTGCGCGCGCGCAGCGAGGGGATCCCGGTGGCGGTGGTCAGCGCGCGGCTGAGCGAACGTTCGGTGGGGCGTTATCGCGGGCTGGGTGCGGGTATGCGGTCGCTCGTGCACGGACTGCACGCGGTGCTCTGCCAGAGCGAGGACGATCGCCGGCGCTGGCTCGAGATCGGGGCCGACCCGGCGCGCGTGCGCGTGGTCGGCAACCTGAAGAGCGACGGCCTGCCGGAGCCCGCGCCGGACCGGCGCGAGGCGCGCGCGGCCATGGGCGCGGATCCCGAGCGGCGGCTGTTCGTGCTCGGCAGCCTGCGGCCCGGCGAGGGGCGCCAGCTCGCGCGTGCCTGGACCGCGCTGCCCGCACACGTGCGCGAGGGCTGGCAGGTGATCGCGGTGCCGCGCCACCTGCGGGCGTCGGAAGAACTGAGCGCCGAGGTGGCCGAGGCCGGGGTGGTGGTGTCGTCGGATCCCGCGCGTTCGGACGCGTGGGGCTGGGACGACCGTACCGGCGTGCTGGTGAACTGGTACCGCGGCGCCGACCTCGCGTTCGTCGGCGGCAGCCTGTCGGCGTTCGGGGGGCACAACCCGCTCGAGCCCGCGGCATGCGGAGCCGCGGTGGCGATGGGCTTGCATCACGAGTCGCAGCGCGACTACGTGCGCGCGCTGCGCGAAGGCGACGCGATCGAATTGCTGGAGGGCGGCCCCGCGCTGGCGGCCGCGCTGGAGCGGCTGCTGGCGGACCATGCGTGGCGGGACGGCCGCGCGAAGCGCGCGCGCGAAGTGGCTGAAGCCCAGCGCGGTTCCGCGGCGCGGGCGGTGGCGGCGCTCGTGGAGTTCGAGCTGTGGCCGGCGTGAACGCGTTTGCGGGCCTGGCGGAACGGCTCTACGCCGCGGGCTGGGAGGCGCGGCGGCGCTGGTCCGCGTCCGGCCGCGCGCGGCCCGAACGGCTCGCGGCCCGCGTCGTGAGCGTGGGCAACCTCACGGTGGGCGGCGCCGGCAAGACCACCTGCGTGCTGCACCTGGCCGAACGCGCGGCGGCCCGCGCGGTGCGCACGGCCATCGTCTGCCGGCGCTACCGCCCGGGCCCGCAGGGCGAGGGCGACGAGGAGCGCATGTACCGGCGCGCGGTGCCCGGCATCGCCTGCTTCGCCGGCACGTCGAAGCGCGCGCTCGCACGCGAGGCGGTCGCGGCCGGCGCGCAGCTGGTGCTGGTGGACGACGGCTTCTCGCACTGGCCGCTCGCGCGCGACGTGGACCTCGTGCTGCTCGACCGCACGGACCTGTTCGGGGGCGGGCAGTTGCTGCCGGCGGGGCGGCTGCGCGAACCGCTGCGCGCGCTGCAGCGCGCCACGGCGGTGATCGTCACGCGCCTTGCGCCCGACGACGATCCCGGCCTGCTCGTCGAGAGTGTGCGCCGGCACGCGCCCGGCGCGCGCTTCGGCTGCGCGCGGCACCGGGCGACCGCGGTGGTGGACCTGGCCGGCCGGCGCTGCGGCGCGCACGGCCCGGCGCGGGTGCTCACCGCCACCGGCAACGCCGCGGCGGTCGCGCGCAGCGTGCAGGAGGCGGGCTTCGGCCCGGTGACGCTGTCGGCGTGGCGTGACCACCACTGGTGGAGCGCGGACGAAGCGCGGCGCGAAGTCGCGGCCGCGGGCGAAGGCACGCTCGTGTTGACGCGCAAGGACGCCGTACGATGGCCGCTCGCGCCGGGCGAAGGCCGGGTCGCGGTGCTGGACGTGGCGTGGGAATGGGTGTCGGGCGGTGACGCGATCGAGCGGCACGTGTTCGGGGAGGAGTGAGATGAGCGAGCACGCGGACGTTCTCGTGCTGGGCAGCGGCATCGGCGGGCTCATGCTGGCGCTCAAGGCGGCGCGGCACGGCGACGTGCTGGTGCTCACCAAGAAGAAGGCCGACGACTCGAGCACGAACTGGGCGCAGGGCGGCATCGCGGCCGTGTTCGAACGGGGCGACGACTTTTCGCGTCACGTGGCCGACACGCTCGCGTGCGGGGCCGGGTTGTCCGATCGCGAAGTCGTGCGCGCCGTGGTCCGCGAGGCGCCCGAGCGCGTGCGCGAGCTGGCCGACCTCGGCGTGGCGTTCAACCGCAAGGGCGCTTCGTTCGAACTGGGGCGCGAGGGCGGGCATTCGCACCGCCGCATCGTGCACGCGTCGGACTTCACCGGCCGCGCCGTGGAGCAGACGCTGCTCGAGCGCGTGCGGCGGCATCCGCGCATCAAGCTGGTCGAGGACCAGCTCGCCGTGGACCTCATCCTCGAGTCGCGGCTGACCGGACGCCGTGCCGCGGGGCGCGACACGGTGTGGGGTGCGTACGTGATGGACCGCGCCACGAGCCACATTCGCCCGGTGACCGCGCGTGTCACCGTGCTCGCGACCGGCGGTTGCGGCAAGGTCTACCTGTACACGAGCAATCCCGACGTGGCGACGGGCGACGGCATCGCGATGGCGTACCGCGCCGGCGCGGCGGTCGAGGGACTCGAGTTCGTGCAGTTCCATCCCACGGTGCTCTTTCACCCGGCCGCGCGCACGTTCCTGATCAGCGAGGCCGTGCGCGGCGAGGGGGCCGTGCTGCGGACGCTCGACGGCCGGCGCTTCATGCCGTCGTATCACGCGCGCGCGGAACTGGCACCGCGCGACGTCGTGGCGCGGGCCATCGACCGCGAGATGAAGCGGCGCGGCGACGCGCACGTCTGGCTCGACATCACGCACGTGAAGGCGAAGCGCATCCGCGAGCGGTTCCCGAACATCGACGCGCAGCTGCGCGCGCTGGGGATCGACATGACGAAGGACCCGGTGCCCGTCGTGCCTGCCGCGCACTACATGTGCGGCGGCGTGCGCGCGACGCTGTCGGGCCGCACGGGGCTGCAGGGACTGCTCGCGATCGGCGAGGTCGCCTGCACCGGCCTGCACGGCGCCAACCGGCTCGCGAGCAACTCGCTGCTCGAGGCGCTGGTGGGCGCGCACCACGCGGCGGACGAGATCGCCCGGCGGCTGGCGCGGGTGAAGCGCGCGCCGCGGCCGCAGCCGTGGCACACGCGCGGCACGCACCCGCCGCACGAGCGCGTGGTGTTCGACCACAACTGGGACACGGTGCGCCGCGTGATGTGGGACCTCGTGGGCATCGTCCGTACCGACGAACGCCTGGCGTTCGCGGCGCGGCGGCTCGAACTGCTGCGCGACGAGATCGAAGGCGACTACGACCGTCTGCGGCTGTCGCCGGACCTCGTCGAGCTGCGCAACATCGCGCTCGTCGGCAGCCTGGTGGTCGCCTGCGCGCAACGGCGTCTCGAGAGCCGCGGGCTGCACTACAACCTCGATCATCCCGGGCGCGTCGCCGCGTTCGGCAGGCGGCCGACCACGCTGCGCTGGCGGCGGGGTGCGCGCCTTGTGCCCGCTCCGAGCAGCGGCCTATAGTCGCCGCGTGAGCGGAGAAACCACCTTCTGGGACGCCGTGGACGCGCTGCGCGAGCGGGAAACCCTCTACGCGCGTGAGGCCTACGCGTTCGTCGTGGGGGCGCTCAACGCCACGGTCCGGGCGCTGCCCGAGGCGCGCCTGCAGGACGCCGAGCGCCGCCACCTGAGCGGCCGCGAGCTGCTCGAAGGCGTGGTCGCGCTGGCGCACCGGGAGTTCGGCGTGCTCGGGCCCACCGTGTTCCGCGAGTGGGGCGTGACGTCGGGTGCCGACGTGGGCCGGATCGTGTTCCAGCTCGTCGAGTGCCGCCAGCTGAGCGCGCGCGCCGAGGACACGATGGACGACTTCCTCGGCATGCCCGACCTGCTCGAGCGGCTCGCGGCCGTGGCCGACTTCGGCGTGCGTCGCGACGCTCGACCCGGCACGGGCGCGGATCCCGGCGACGCCACGTGAGCGTGTTCGCGCGGTACCTCGCGCTGCTGCGCCCGCACCGTGGGCGGCTGGCGGTCGCGATCGTGTTCATGCTGCTGAACGCGGTCTCGACCACGGTGTCGTTCACCATGGTGGAGCCGTTCACGAAGCTGCTGTTCGCGACGGTGAGCGGCAACGCCGTGGCCGCCCCGACGCCGCTGGCCCTGCCCGACGTGGTGCCCGGCGCGCACGCGCTGGCCGCGCTGGCCGCGCGCTGGAACGAATGGCTGTTCGTGCCGCGCCGCATCGTGGGCTTCGAGCGCCTGTGCGGCGTGATCCTCGCGCTCTTCTTCGTGAAGAACGTGAGCGAGTACCTGTCGTCGTTCCTCAGCGTGTCGGTCGAGCAGGCGATGCTGCGCGACCTGCGTCGCGACGTGTTCGCGCACCTGCAGCGGCTGTCGCTGTCGTTCTATCACGGCAAACGGGCCGGGGCGCTGATCTCGCAGGTGACGAACGACGTCGAGACGATGCGCAACGTGATCGCCGCCGGCATCAGCAACCTGCTCAAGGACGGGCTCACGCTCGTCGGCTGCCTGACGATCGTGTTCCTGTCGTCGTGGAAGCTGGCGCTGCTCTCCATGCTGGTGCTGCCGCCCGCGGGCTGGGGGCTCGCCGTGATCGGCCGCAAGGTGCGCAAGCGCTCGGGGCGCACGCAGGAGCGCATGGCGGACCTGACCGGGATCCTGCAGGAGTCCATCATGGGCGCGCGCGTCGTGAAGGCGTTCGCCATGGAGGGCTTCGAGGAGGCTCGCTTCGAGAAGGCCAACCAGGGCTACTTCGCCGCGTTCGTGCGCATGCGCCGCGTGGCCTCGGCCGCCAAGCCGATCAGCGAGTACGCCATGATCCTGCTCGCGGTGGGCATCGCGTGGGTGGGTGCACGCGAGATCTTCGAACACCACAGCCTGCCGCCCGAACGCTTCCTGCAGTTCGTGACCGCGCTGCTGGGCATCATCAGCCCGGTGAAGAGTCTCTCCGAACTCAACAACTCCATCGCCACGGGCCTCGGTGCGTCCGACCGCGTGTTCCGGCTGCTCGACACGCCGCCCGCGATCACCGACCGGCCGGGCGCCGCGATGCTCGGCCCGCTTCGCGAGGGCGTGCGCTTCGATCAGGTGGGCTTCTCGTACGACGGTCACGCGCGCGTGCTCGACGGCGTGGACTTCGCGGTGAAGCGCGGCGAGGTCGTGGCGCTGGTGGGAGCGAGCGGCGCCGGCAAGAGTACGGCGCTCGACCTGCTCGGGCGCTTCTACGAGCCGACGTCGGGCCGCATCACCTACGACGGCGTGGACCTGCGCGACGCGAACACCGGTTCGCTGCGGCGCCAGCTCGGCATCGTCACCCAGGAGACGATCCTGTTCCACGACAGCGTGCGCGCGAACATCGCCTACGGTTCGCCCGACGTGCCGATCGAGCGCGTGATCGAAGCCGCGAAGGCGGCGAATGCACACGGCTTCATCGAGAAGCTGCCGGAGGGCTACGAGACCGTGATCGGCGACCGCGGCGTGCGGTTGTCGGGCGGCGAACGCCAGCGGCTCGCGATCGCGCGTGCGCTCCTCAAGAACCCGCCGCTGCTGCTGCTCGACGAGGCGACCTCGGCGCTCGACACCGAGAACGAACGCCTCGTGCAGGAGGCGCTCGAGCGGCTCATGCGCGAACGCACCGTGTTCGTGATCGCGCACCGGCTGTCCACCGTGCAGCACGCGCACACGATCCTCGTGTTCGAGGGCGGCCGCATCGTGGAACGCGGCACGCACGACGCGCTGCTCGCGGCGAACGGCGCGTACCGCCGCCTGCACGACCTGCAGTTCCGGGATTGACCGTGGCCCGTGCGCGCGTCGTGCCCGTGCCGGCGGGGGGCTTCCGCGAGATCGCGGTGCTGCGGCTCTCGTCGCTCGGCGACATCGTGCTGGCGCTGCCCGCGGTGCACGCGCTGCGACGCGCGTTCCCGGGGGCGCGGCTGCACTTCTGGGTGAAGGAGGAGTTCGCCGACCTCGTGCGGTTCGATCCGGCGATCGACCACGTGCGGGTGCTCGAGCGCGACGCGCGGCGGATCGAGGACCTCGTGTCCATGAGCGCCGAACTCGAGGGCTGCGACCTGATCGTGGACCTGCACGGCAACTCGCGCACGCGCCTGCTCGCGTTCCGGCAGAAGGCGGCGGTGCTGCGTGCACCGTCGTACCGGCTCGCGCGCTGGCGCTGGACGAAGGCGCGCTGGTCGCGGCCCGCGGCGATTCCCGACGCGCGCACGCGCAACGCGCTCGCGCTCGCGCCGATCCGGCTCGCGGTGCCCGACGACCCGCGGCTCGCGTGCGGGGAGGCGGCCGAGACGTGGGCCGCCGGGTTCATGGCCGCGTGGAATCCCGCCTCGGCGCCGGTGGCGCTGTGCCCGGGCGCCCGGCACGCGACGAAGCGCTGGCCCGAGGAGCGCTGGTGCGCACTCGACGAACGCCTCGCCGCCGCCGGGCGCTCGCGCGTGGTGTTCACCACCGCCGCCGAGCGCCGCGCGCTGCCGAAGCTCGCGGCGCGCATCGAGGGCGACCCGGCGGCGCGCTGGTGCAGCGAGCCGATCCCGCGCATGGGCGCGCTGCTGTCGCACACGGCGGCCGCGGTCACGCACGACAGCGGGCTCATGCACATGGCCGCCGCGCGCGGCCGTCGCGTGGTGGCGCTGTTCGGCAGCACGTCGCCGGTGCTGGGGTTCGCGCCGGCCGGCGAGGGGCACGCGGTGCTCTGCCGGAACGAACCCTGCCAGCCGTGCACGCTGCACGGGCTCGCGGCCTGCCCGCAGGGGCATTTCCGCTGCATGCAGGGGATCGCGCCGGAAGAAGTGCTCGCGGCGCTGGAGCGCGTCGAAGCCTGAGCACGCGTTTGGCGGTCTCCGACGCTCTGCCATAGACTGCCGCCTCATTCCCACACCCATGCGTCCGCGCGCGATCACGCGGACCGATCCTTCTTCGCGGCGGAGTCACACGTGAGCGAGAACACGGGCAAGAAGCAGTTCGTCGAGGAACTCACCGACCAGGGCGACGATTTTTCGCGCTGGTACAACGAGGTCGTCCGTAAGGCGCAGCTCGCCGACTACTCGCCGGTGCGCGGCTCGATGGTCATTCGCCCGTACGGCTACGGGCTCTGGGAGAACATGCAGGCGCTGCTCGACCGCCGGATCAAGGCGACGGGCCACCAGAACGCCTACTTCCCGCTGCTGATCCCGGAGTCGCTGCTGCAGCTCGAGGCCGACCACGTCGAGGGCTTCGCGCCGGAATGCGCGTGGGTCACGGAAGGCGGCCGCGAGAAGCTCGAGGAGCGCTACGCGATCCGCCCGACGTCCGAGGCGATCATCGGGCACATGTACTCGAAGTGGATCGAGTCCTACCGCGACCTGCCGGTGCTGCTGAACCAGTGGGCCAACGTCATGCGGTGGGAAAAGGTCACGCGACTGTTCCTGCGCACGGCGGAGTTCCTGTGGCAGGAAGGGCACACCGCGCACGCGACGGAGCAGGAGTGCGTCGAGGAAGTGCTGCGCATGCTCGAGGTGTACCGCGACTTCGTCGAGAACGAGCTGGCCATCCCGGTCTACGCCGGCAAGAAGAGCGACGCCGAGCGTTTCGCAGGCGCGCAGGACACCTACACGATCGAAGCGCTCATGAAGGACGGCAAGGCGCTGCAGGCCGGCACGTCGCACCACCTCGGCCAGCACTTCGCGAAGGTGTTCGACATCACGTACCAGGACGAGGCCGGCAAGCGCCAGTACGTGTGGCAGACCTCGTGGGGCGTGTCCACGCGGCTCGTGGGCGCCATCGTGATGACGCACGGCGACGAGCGCGGGCTGCGCCTGCCGCCGAACGTGGCACCGGTGCAGGTCGTGATCGTGCCGATCTGGCGCAAGGAAGAGGACCGCGCCGCGGTGCAGGAGTTCCTCGTCAAGGTGCGCGAGGCGATCGGTCCGAACGTGCGCGTGCAGGTGGACGACCGCGACCAGTACTCGCCGGGCTGGAAGTACAACGAATACGAGATGCGCGGTGTGCCGATCCGGCTCGAAGTCGGGCCGAAGGACGTGGCGAGCGCCGCGGTCATGACCGTGCGCCGCGACACGCGCGCCAAGGAATCCGTGCCGCTCGCCGAACTCGGCGTGCGCCTGCCGGCCATGCTCGCCGACGTGCAGAAGACCATGTTCGAGCAGGCGAAGGCGTTCCGCGAGGAGAACACCGTGCTCGCGCAGACGAAGGACGAAGTGATCGCGCACTTCGCCGCGGAGAAGCGCGGGTTCGTCGCGGTGCCGTGGGACGGTACGGCGGCGTTCGAGGGCGAGATCAAGGAGAAGTGCGGCGCGACCATGCGCTGCATGCCGTTCGACCTGTCGCGGTTCGGCTCGCTCGAGAAGGCGGGGCACCGCGTCGCGCTGTTCGCGCGGGCCTACTGAGGCGCTTCGCGCGTGCCCGAACGCGTCCTGCGACGGCTGTTCGTCCGGCTGCCGAACTGGCTCGGGGACGCGCTCATGGCGCGCCCGCTGCTGGCGGCGCTGCGGCGCGGCCTGCCGCAGGCGCGGATCGTGGCGTGCGGTCCGGGCCCGCTGCTCGAACTGCTCGCCGGCGACGGCGCGTGGGACGCCGCGCTGGCGTGGCCGGCGCCTGGCGAACGGCTGCGCGCGGCGGCAGGCGGTGCGTTCGACGCCGCGCTGGTGTTGCCGCCGTCGTTCTCGAGTGCGTGGCACGCGTGGCGCTGCGGTGCGCGCGTGCGCACCGGGTTCGCCGAGGACCACCGCGGCCTGCTGCTCACGCACCCGGTGCGTCGCGGCGCGCGCGGTGATCGGCACCAGGGACGCGAGTACCTGGCGCTGGGCGCGGCCGTGGGCGTGGACGCCGGTGCGCTCGACGTGACCGCGCTGCCCCTGGGCGAGGCGCAGCCGCCGGCCGCGGCGGGTGACGCGCTGGAACGCGCCGCCGTGCTCGCACCGGGTGCGGCCTACGGGCCGGCGAAGCGCTGGCCGCTCGATCGGTTCATCGCCACGGGCCGGGCGCTCGCCGGGCGCGGCCTGCGTGTGCTCGCCTGCGGCGGCGCCGGCGAGCGCGAAGCGTGCGACGCGCTCGCGGCGGCCTGCGGCGGAACGTCGCTGGCCGGGCGCACGTCGTTGCGCGAACAGGCCGCGATCTGCTCGCGCGCGGCGGTCGTGGTGAGCAACGATTCGGGCATGGCGCACCTCGCCGGCGCGGTCGGGGCGCGCACGGTGGCGATCTTCGGCTCGACCAGCAGCGCGTGGACGGCGCCGCTCGGGCCGCACGTCGCGGTCGTGCAGCGCGCGCCCGTGTGCTCTCCCTGCTTCCGGCGCACGTGCGCGATCGGCTACGCCTGTCTCGAGGCGGTGGCGGTGACCGACGTCCTGCGCGCGGTGGACGCGCTCGACGCCGCGCGCCCCGCGGGAGCGTGCGCGTGAAGCTCGCGGTGCACGGCCCGTCGGTACGCACTCAAGGACGGTTGCGCGACGCGCTCGTCGCGCTCGCCGAGCGCGGGCACCGGGTGACGTGGGTGGGAGCCGGCGCACCGGAGGGCGCGGCGCTGCGGGTCGTGGCCGACGGCCGCGCGCTCGCCGCGGGCGATGCCGAGCTCGTCGTGGGCGAAGGTTCGGCGCTGGCGCTCGCGTGGCGCGCGTGGCGCTGGCATGCGCGCGCCGGCCTGCTCGCCGTGACGGCGGCCGACGTGGCGCGCTGGGGCTTCTTCGACCGCTTCGGCTGGGAGAGCCTGCACCTGCACGCGCTGGTCGAGGAGCACGAGGGCGAGCAGCTGCGAGAGAACGCCCGCGACCTGCCGCTCGACCGGTTCGTGCTGTGGGAGGGGGAGGCCGCCGGGACGACCGCGCCGTCGTCGTACGACGCCGACGTGCTCGAGCGCTGCGGGGAACGCGCGCTCGCGGGACACGCCGGTCCGGTGCGCCGGCCGGGCTTCTTCGTGGACCGCGACGGCACGTTGATCGTGGAGCACGGCTACCTCGGCGATCCCGCGGGAGTCGAGCTGCTTCCCGGGGTCGCCGAGGCGCTGCGCCAGCTGCAGGCCGAGCGCATCCCGATCGTGGTGGTGTCGAACCAGTCGGGCATCGGGCGCGGCAAGTTCTCGGCGGACGACATGCTGCGGGTCATGGCCCGGCTGCGTGTGCTCCTGCGCGAGCGCGGCGTCGAGCTGAGCGCGGTCTACGCATGCCCGCACGCGCCCGGCGGTGGCTGCGCGTGCCGCAAGCCGGGCACGCTGCTGCTCGAGCACGCGGCGCAGGACCAGCGGATCTCGCTGGTGCAGTCGTGGATGGTCGGCGACAAGCTGCTCGACGCCGCGACGGGCCGCGCCATGGGCGGGACCGGGGTGCTGGTGCGGACGGGCTACGGGGCGGGCGAGGAGCGGGAAGCGGGTACGAGCACCTACGGCGCTCCGGACCGCGTGTACGACGACCTCGCCGCGGCGGCGGCCGCCTTCCTGGCGAGCCGGGACGCGCTCGACAGCGTCTGAGCGGAGCGGCGCGTCGGCGCGTCAGCGCGCGGCGCGCAGGTCGAGGGCGTAGTTCGTGCCGCCGGCCTCGGGCCGGTAGAGCACTTCGTAGCCGCTGATGCGCACCTGGTCGGGGGCGATCCAGCGGTCCTCGACCAGCGTCTGGAGCGTGCGCGGATAGGCGCCCTGCTCGCGCCGGTACAGGTCGAGCGCGTAGCGCAGGTCGCGCACCTGCGCGGCGGCGAACACGTCGTGCTGCGCGGTCGCACGCGGGTGGATCGGCGCGGCGAGCGAGAGGAACCGCAGGACGACGAACACGGCGAGCACGCCGCCCGCGACCGCCAGCTCGCGGACGATCGAGTTGCGCGGACGAGTGTCGTGGACGACCGGCTCGGCCGGCGCGGCGACCGGCTGCACGCCGGGATCGCGGCGTCCCGAGAACTCGATCCAGCGGGCCTCCAGCATGCGCTGGAGCGCCTCGTACGCTTCGTATTCGGACAGCGGGGCGCGCTCCACGACCTCGGCCACGGTGTGCTTGCCGTCGATGATGCCGAAGATCTCGCGCTCCTCTTCGGAGAGCGGCTCGTCGGGATCGGGCAGGTCGCGCACGCCCAGCAGCTGGTAGGGGTCGCGGAATACCGTGACGAACATCTTCTGCTCGTCCACGCGGCGCGCGGCCTCGATCACCGCACCTTCCATGCTGAGCATGACGAGCGGCGCCTGCGCCCACTTCGACGTGGGGTCGAAGCGGTAGGTGCCGCTGTCCCAGCGCACGATCCGCATGAGGTCGTCGAGGATCTGGCGCTCGATGAAGCCGGCGAGCTCCTCGGCGTCGAGGTAGCGCCCGTTCACGAGCAGGTCCTCGAGGTCGCGGTTCGACTCGCGCTGGATCGTCAGGATGCCGCGCACCTGCTCGTCCGAGAGCCGCCCCGACCCCTTCAGGAAGTGCAGGAGCGGATCGTCCTTGCTGATGCCGGCCTGGCGCGTGGAGACGATGCGCCCTTCGTGCACCCAGATGAACGCGCGTTCGGTGTTCCACTCGAGCGCGAGACAGCCGGACTTCTTCTGCGACGCGATGAGCTGGAGGATCTCGGTGGCCGAGAAGTCGCGGAGGTTGCCCTGGAGAGCCATGGGTCTAGGCCGCCTGTGCCGTGTTCCGGCGCGTGGACTGGGTGATGCGGCCGCGCATGCCGGCGTTGAGCGCCGCCTCGCGCGCTTCGGCACGCGAGTTCAGGTGCAGGTACCCGAGCAGCGAGCACGCGTAGACGAACACCATCGCCCCGACGAGCAGCGCCGGGGGCACGTCCTGGCCCGGCAGCGTGAGCCGCGGTTCGAGCGAGAAGGGCAGGGTCGCGCCCGCGGCCAGCTGGACGAGCAGCCAGCTCGCCGACAGCAGGAACGCCGGGCGGAACACGTGCCGATGCGACACGATGCCGTAGCCGGGCAGCAGCGCGGCGAGCGCCGTGCGCGCGAGACGCTCGCGCTTGGCGATCGAGTGGCGGTGACGGAGCAGCAGCACGCGCGAGAACTCGTGCGTCTCGGCCTGCGCCTCCACGAGCGCGCACGACGGGCAGAGTGCGTGCTCACGGCGGCGTTCGGCGCAGCGACGGCAGACGACGGTGCCGCAGTTGCTGCAGGCGCGGAGCGGCAGGCGGCGGGCCTGGGCCACGCCCTGCCACACGCCGAGGGCCGCGACCAGCAGCGCGAGCGACGCGAAGCCCCAACCGGACGCCTCGCGCGAGTCGCGCAGGCCCGTGGGGAGCGAGCCGTGCAGTTCGCGCGGGGGAGTGGCGTCCCGCAGCGCCTTCCAGAAGAGCGAGGGCGAGAGCCACACGTCGGCCAGCGGCAGCAGGCCGTCGGTCGTCGCCTGCACCTGGTAGCGCTTGACGAGTTCGAAGTTGAGCGCGCTGGCGCGATTGAGCGCGTCGGACGCCTGGGAGTACTCGAAGCGCTGGGTGTGCAGCTGCGACGCGTTGAAGAGCGCGGCCGCGTTCGTGGGATCCGCGGTGGCGCTCTGTTCGTAGGCCTTGAGCGCCTCCGTCGTGCGACCCTGCATGGCGAGCACGTTGCCGAGATTGTTGAGCGTGCGCGAATCGCCGGGCCAGAGTTCGAGCGTGCGCCGGTAGGCGCGTTCGGCCACGGCGAGGTCGCCGCCGCGACGCGCGACCCATGCGAGCCCGAAGTGGACGAGCGGGTTGTCCGGGTTGGCGCGGGCGATACGGTCGAGTTCGCGTTCGCGGGCCGGGGACCACGCGGCGTTCTCCAGCGTCGGGACACCGTAGTAGGGCCCCGCCTGTTCGTACATGGGGAGCGCGAAGCGTTCGAGCACGCCGAGGGCGAACGGGCTCGCCAGAGCGAACAGCGTGAGCGTCACGAACAGGGCGCGTTCGCGCGTGCGCACGACCGGCCAGAGGAAGCCGAGCATCGCGATCGCGGGCAGCACGACGCCGAAGCCCGCGACGAACGGCAGGACCAGCAGCGCGTAGCTCCACGCGCGCGCGCCGATCGCGGCGCCGAAGCGGCCGAGCGCCTCGCGGACCGGGTGCAGGAGTTCCTGGCGCCTCGACCAGATCACGAACAGCGCGGTGATCGTCAGGCCGGCGAAGAGTGCGCGGAAGAGCAGGACGAACAGGTTGGCGGCCATGGACAACTGGAGGCCGAAGTCCTGGCGGATGCTCGCGAGCGCGGTTCCGTACTCCTGCAGCGCCTGGCTCGGGTCACGCACGAGCATCCACGACGCGAGCGTGAGGTGCGGCGCGACGAACGCGGGGTCGAGCTCCGCGGCGCCGCGCACCTGCAGCAGGGCGTCGTCGAACTGTCCGCCCTGACGCGCCATGAGGCCGCGGCGGTAGAACAGTCGCGCCTCCGTGGGCAGGGCGGGCAGGTGCGCGGCCTGCTTGTAGGCGACCCATTCCGAGACCTTGCGAAGGTCCGTGGGAACGGTCGGGACGGGGGGCGCGGCGTGCTGCGCGCGGTTCGCGGCCGGCCGTTCGGCGCCGATCGCGACGGCATTCAGCGTGACCGTGAGGAGCGTGACGAGTGCGACGCGGAACAGCGGACCCGACAGCCGGGAGCCGCGCCGTTCACGCGCGATCCACGGCACGCCGGCGCGCAGGCGCGGGGCAGCCTTGAGCACTCCTGATGGGGACGACTGCCAGAGGCGCATTCCCTTGACACTCCGTGTGGGCGCTCCTAACTTGCGGCGCGAACGACGGCGTTATCGGCGGTTGCGCACCGCCTCTTGAAACAAAAGTCCGCCCCGGTTCCAGGCAGCGCCTCGGCCCGCTCGGCCGGGTCCCGTCGCCGGAAGCGGGGCGTACTCATCTGGGGGGCAAACCCCGGGAGATCGGCCATGAGCGAGATGCACCAGACCGCCGCACCCTGGATCCGGATCCGGTCCGCGGCCGGCCATGTGGGCGAGGTCGTCGAGGTCCGCGGTTGGGTCACGCACCGGCGTTCGAGCGGCAAGGTGCAGTTCCTCGTCCTCCGGGACGGCAGCGGCACGATCCAGTGCGTCGCCGGGGTCAAGGACCTCGCGCCCGAGCAGTGGGAGGCCGCCGCGCAGCTGACGACCGAGTCCGCGGTGATCGTGCGCGGCGTGGTGAAGGCGGACGCTCGCCAGAGCGGGGGAGTCGAGCTCGGGCTGCAGCACGTCGAGGTCGTGTCGCTCGCGCAGGACTACCCGATCACGCCCAAGGAGCACGGCGTGGACTTCCTCATGGACCATCGCCATCTCTGGCTGCGCTCGCCGCGGCAGCAGGCGGTGCTGCGGATCCGCGCCGAGATCATCGCGGCGTTCCGCGACTTCATGAACCGCGAGGACTTCCTGCTCGTGGACGCGCCGGTGTTCACCCCGAGCGCGTGCGAGGGCACGACGAACCTGTTCGAGACCCAGTACTTCGAGGACAAGGCGTACCTCACGCAGAGCGGCCAGCTCTACATGGAAGCCGCCGCCATGGCGTTCGGCCGCGTGTACTGCTTCGGTCCCGCCTTCCGGGCCGAGAAGAGCAAGACGCGTCGGCACCTGATCGAGTTCTGGATGATGGAGCCCGAGTGGGCATTCGGCACGCTCGAGGACGTGATCGCGCTCGAGGAGCGGTTGCTCTGCTACACCGTCGGCCGAGTGCTCGAGAGCCGCGCGGAGGACCTCAAGATCGCCGAGCGCGACACCACGAAACTTGAGAAGGTGTCCGGGCGGTTCCCGCGGATCCACTACGACGACGCTGTCCGGATGCTGCACGAGGCCGGGCTGCCGTTCGAATACGGCAACGACTTCGGCGCGCCGGACGAGACCGAGCTTTCCAACCGCTACGACACGCCGATCTTCGTGACGAACTACCCGGCCGCGGTGAAGGCGTTCTACATGGAGCCCGACCCGAAGAACCCGCAGCTGAGCCTGTCCTGCGACTGTCTCGCACCGGAGGGCTACGGCGAGATCATCGGTGGTGGCCAGCGCATGTCGTCGCTCGACCTGCTGACGCGCCGCATCGACGAACACGGCCTGCCGCAGGAGGCGTTCGAGTGGTACAAGGACCTGCGCCGTTACGGGTCCGTGCCGCACGCCGGCTTCGGCATCGGAGTCGAGCGCACGCTGGCATGGATCGCCGGGCTCGATCACGTGCGGGAGAGCATCGCCTTCCCGCGCATGCTGTACCGGCTGGCGCCCTGACCCGGCGACGTCGGGATTGACATGCGCCCCCGCGCCTCCCTAAGCTTCAAGCACTTCGTGAACCGGAGCGCCGGATCTCTTTCCCAATTCCCGGCTTCGCTCCTGCTTTGCCTTGCCCTCGGGAGCCTTCCCGGATGCGGCGGCAAGGCTCCGGCGACCACCGGCCGGGTGGAAGACTCCCAGACCAGTGGGCGTATCCAGGTTGTCGTCGTCCCGGGACTCCGGGCGATGCTGGAGCGCGAAATCGAGGCGTTCACGAAGATGTACCCGCAGGCCCAGATCCAGTTGCGCGTGGGCACTTCCCGCGACGCCGTCTCCGACCTCCTGTCGAAGCGGGCCGATCTCGCCGTGATCGGCCGGGAGCTCGAGCCCGAGGAGCGCACCGTGCAGGTCGAGGGCGGCATGGAGATCGAGGGCTTCCGCTTCGCACGGGACGGCATCTGCGTGGTGGTCCACCCGGCCAACCCGCTGGAGTCCATCTCGCTCGACGACCTGCACCGGATCTACAGCGACCAGATGCATGATTGGCGTGAACTTCACGTTCGCGCGGGAGCCATCGAGCCGATCGTGCAGCCCGCGGGAGACGACGTCAGCATGGCGTTCTTCCAGCGCGTGCTGGGCGGGGACGCGCCGACGGCGCCCGCGTTCCGGGCCGAGTCCGACAGCGCCGTGATCGAGCGGGTGCGCCGGACGCCCGGGGCCGTGGGCTACGTGTCCATGGCCAGCGGACATGAGGGGGTCCGCCGGCTCCGGCTGTCCGCCTTGCGGGGGCTCCCCGACTGGAATGCCGACGCGGAGAAGGTGTACAAGGGAGAGTACCCGCTGACTCGCAACTACAGCATGTACGTCCGCACCGCCGGGCCGGACCTGGCGGACGGGCTGATCACCTTCGTTTCGACACGTGACGGACAGAAGCTGGTGCACGAAGCCGGGGCGGTGCCCATCACCATCCCGGTGCGCTTCGCCAGACGCTCCCCCATGTTGGGCAGTCACTAGGACCTCGAGGAGCATTCGACAGGACCCCATGAACCGAAACCACGTCAGTTCCGCCTTCGGCAGCGTCCTTCGCCGCACGTGCACGGCCGTCGCCCTGGTGCTCGCGATCGCCGCGCCGGCGTTCGCCGACGACCTGAAGGACGCCCGGACCGCGCTGGCCGCCGGCCAGCTGGACCAGGCGCAGCAGCTGTTCGAGCGCGTCGCCTCGCAGGGCTTCGCGGACGGTCGCTCGGGTGTGGGCCTCGTGCTGCTCAAGCGCCGCGACTACACCAAGGCCGCCGAGGCGTTCGAACTCGCGCGGAAGATGGACGGCAACAACGCCATGGCCTGGTACGGCCTCGGCGAGGTGCGCCGTGACGAGGGCAACCTGCAGGGCGCGGTCGAGATGTACCGCAAGGCGGTGGACCTCGATCGCAAGTTCCCCGAGGCGCAACTCGCGCTCGGCGACTGCCTGCGCGACATGAAGCAGTACGGCGACGCCATCACCGCGCTGGCGCCCGGGCTGAACTGGGGTGCGAAGTGGCGCCCGAAGTTCCTCGTGGCGCACGGCAACGTCGAACTCGCGCGCGACTCGCTGCGCGACGCCGGCATCTACTTCACGCAGGCCCAGCAGGCGGCTCCGGACGATCCGGTCACGAACCGCGCGCTCGGTGACTTCTACCTCAAGCGCGGCATCGGTTCGCTCGCCATTCCGTCCTACGAGAAGGCCGTCGAGCTGGACACGTCGGACGTCGAACTGCGCCAGGCGCTCGGCACCGCGCTGTACTTCGACCAGCGCTACAACGACGCGCTCGAGCAGTTCCGCTGGGTGACGCAGCGCGATCCCGAGTTCGCGCCCGGCCAGTTCTCGCTCGGCAAGCTCTACTACCTGTCGGGTGCCGCCGATCCGCGCCGGTACGCCGAGGCCAAGCCGTATCTCGAGAAGTACACGCAGCTCATGCCCGCCGATTCGCGGGGCTGGGCGTACCTCGGGCAGGACCTGTACTACCTGAAGATGAAGCCCGAGGCGATCGCCGCCATGACCAAGGCGGTCGAACTGGGCGAGAAGAGCAAGGACATGTTCACCGTGCTCGGGCGTGCCTACGTGGACACGAAGGAATGGGCCAAGGCGATCGACGCCTACGGCCGCGGCGAACCGAACACGCAGGACCTCTTCAAGATCGGGCAGGTCCATGCGCTGCTGGGGAATGTGGCGGCGGCGGACTCGGTCTACCAGGGCATGATCGCCAAGGACTCGACCACCTCCGAGGCGCGCTTCGCGATGCAGGAACTGGGCAAGCTCAAGTTCCGGCTCAAGGACTACCCGGGCGCGGTGGCCATGCTCCAGAGGCGAATCGCCCTTGACCCGAACTCGGACGAGGCTTACTACTACATAGGCTTGTCCTACAAGGAGATGAAGCAGCTTCCCGAGGCGGTGGATGCACTCCGTCAGGCGACGCTGATCGCTCCCGGCAAGGCGGACCGGCACTTCTGGTTGGGCGTCGTGCTTTCGAGCATGGCGGATTCGACGGCCCAGTCCGTCGCGGCATTCACCCAGTTCATCGCACTCGACTCGAGCAGCAAGAACGCCGGTCTGGCCTACCAGCAGCTGGGCTACCAGCGGCTGCTGGTCAAGGACTGGGCGGGAGCCGTGGACCTGCTGGAACGTTCGGCTGCGATCACGGCGGCCGACGTGAACACGCAGGTCTGGCTGGGACAGGGCTACCAGAACATGGGCAACCGTGCGAAGGCGATCGAGGCCTACCGCCGGGCCCTGGGGTTGGATCCGAACAACGAAGACGCGAAGAAGGGCCTGAAGTCGCTCGGCAACTGAGGTGCAACGCGGCCGCAACGCGGACGCCACGGAGGAGCAAGGATGGCGAACTTGAAGAGCCGGCAGGTCGGCAGCATCCACATCCTGACGCCGAAGGGCTACCTGACCGGCGGCGAGGAGACGGAGGAACTGGAGAAGGCCATCCGGCAACTCGGTGAGGACGGCAACAAGAACCTCATCATCAACCTCGGCGAGACGCAGCACCTCAACTCGACGGCGCTGGGCGTGCTGATCTCCGCGCATTCGAGCTACGTGCGCCGTGGCGGCCAGATGAAGCTCGCCGCCGTGGACAAGCGCATCGAGAACATCTTCGTCATCACCAAGCTGTCGCTGGTGTTCGACGTGAAGGCGACCGAGGAGCAGGCGATCGCCAGCTTCGCGGAAGCGTCGGCGTAGCCGTTTCGGATCGGGAGGAGCGCGCATGGCCGTCACGAAGCGGCAGCTCGAGAGCATCACGGTGATCGCGGCACGCGGTCGGTTCTACGGTGATCGCGAAACCGACGAGCTGGAAGCCGCGATCATGGCGGAGGCCTCGAGCGGCAACATGCGACTCGTCGTCAATCTCGCGGAGTGCGAGGCCATGAATTCCGTCGCGCTGGGCGTGCTCATGCGCGGCATGGCCAACTACCGCACCCGCCACGCCGAGATCAAGCTTTGCGGGCTTGGGAAGAAGCTGAAGGACCTTTTCGTCATGACCAAGCTCATCATGGTTTTCGACCACTTCGAGACGGAGGAGCTGGCTCTGGCTTCCTTCGCCGCTGTGGAGTAGCAGCCTCCGCCTGACCGGGTCGGGGGGAGAAGAAGTTTCACGAAGCAGGTCCGGATCAGTTCGCTCCGCGACCCGGGCGGGTGAGGAACCTCAACCGCTGATCATGAACAGCCGGCTCGCCGCCCTCGCGGCGGACGGCGATGGAGGAATCGTCAGGCAATGAACCGCATTATCGTTCAGCTCTATTTCGCGGCCGCGGTCGCCGTTTCGATCTTGATCTGGTGGAACCTTCCGGCGCTCGGTGACCTTGGCAAGCAGATGAAGGAAGCCGGTCCGCTGGTCGCTGGCCTGTTCCTCCTCCTCATTCTCCAGGTGACGTTCGTGATCGAGCGTACGTGGAGCCTCAACAAGGCCAAGGGCACGGGCTCGATGGCCGACTTCCTCGTGAACGTGCGCAAGAAGATCCAGACGGGCGACGTCGATGGTGCCATCGCGCTCTGCGGCAAGCAGCGCGGCTCGGCGGCCAACGTCATGCGTGCGGGCCTCGAGCGCTACCAGATGCTCATCAAGGAAGGCGCTCCGAAGGACAAGATCGTGGCCGAGACGCAGGCAGCCATCCAGGAAGCCAACGGCCTCGAAGTGCCGCTGCTCGAGCGCAACCTGATCGCCCTGTCGACGATCGCCTCCATCTCGACGATGGTCGGTCTGCTCGGCACGGTCGTCGGCATGATCCGTTCGTTCGCGGCCCTCGGTCACACCGGCGCGGTGGATGCCACCAAGCTCGCCGTCGGTATTTCCGAAGCGCTCATCAACACGGCCGGCGGTCTCATCGTCGCCATCCTCGGCATCGTCATGTACAACGTGTTCGTGACGCGCGTGGACGGCTTCAACTACATGATGGACGAGGCGTCGTACGAGGCCGTGCAGCTGCTGGCCGCCAACGCTTCCGACAAGAAGTAAGCGGGGGAGGACGAGCTCATGCTCAAGAAGATGCGTCGCATCGGCATCGCGATCGACATGACGCCGATGGTCGATGTGGCCTTCCTCCTGCTGATCTTCTTCATGTGTACGACGCAGTTCAAGCCACCGGAGAAGGACAAGATCACGCTGCCCGATTCGAACTCGCCGGCGAAGTCGCCCGAGTCCGACATCATCACCGTGTCGGTGACGGCGCCCAAGCCGGAGAACGGCATGGTGTCGCAGGTGCGCGTGACCTGGCGGCAAGGCGAGAACGAAGTCGAACGCATGATCGCTCCCGAAGCGGTGAAGATGAACCTGGGCTCGGTGCTGGGTACGGCCCGCGCCGCGAATCCCCGGTCTCGCGTGCTCGTGAAGATGGACCGCGAAGCATCGTTCGGTCTCATGGCCGACATGATGCACGCGTTCCAGGAATCGAACGCCACGCGCTTCAACGTCCAGACGAACCTGGCCAAGGGCGGAGGCGCGTTCGGCGGCCCCGCACCGACCAAGTAACGCGCCACTCGCGCTGAGAGGTATGCCCGCATGGGTGCAGTAGACACCCCACAACCGAGAAGTGGCGGAGGCAAGAAGGGGAAAGGCTTCCATCGCCCGAAGCGTCGCGTCGGTGTCCGCATCGACATGACGCCCATGGTGGACGTCGCCTTCCTCCTGCTCATCTTCTTCATGGTCACGACGGTGTTCCGGACGCCCCAGGCTCTGGAAATCAACCTGCCGCCGGACAACCAGAATCCCGCGCCGATCGCCGAGTCGAAGATTCTCCAGCTTCGGGTGCTCGGTGAGGATCGCGTGTTCTGGAAGCGCGGCCCGAAGACGGACCCGTGGGTCCGGACGTCGGTCGCGAACATGAAGGACGTGCTCAAGCCGCTCGCGAACAACGACGCGATCGTGGTGCTGATCAACATCGACCGCGACGCGTCCTTCGACAACATGGTCGGCATCATCGACCAGCTCGACATTGCGAACCTGGGTCGCTTCTCGATCCTCGAGCTATCCCCGGCCGACAAGGCGGAGGTGGAGAAGCTATGAGCGAGCCCAAAGTCGCGTTGTACGAGTTCATGCCCTACGGGGCACCCGAACTCCTCGAGGTCGCGAAGAAGTACCTGACTCGGGCGCTGACGGTCGCGATGAGCGCGCTCATCGTGATCTTCCTGGCACTGCTCGCGCTCGGGTACTACATGTCGCACCGGCAGGAGAAGGTCGTGCCCGTCGTGGTGCCGTATCGCGAACTCCAGGCGCCCCCGCCGCTGACGGACGCCGCGCCGCCGCCGAAGGTCCAGGTGGCGACGCAGGTGGCTCCGCCTTCGGCGGCCATCCCCGTGCCCGTCCCGGACGCGGAGGCTCCGCAAGAGCAGACGATCGCGTCGCAGGAGGAACTCTCCGCGGTTTCCGGCAGCAGCGCGGGAACCGAGGGCGACAACATCGTCGTGGCTCCGCCCGAGGAAGACGCCATGCCCAGCTTCGGCGAGTACGTCTACACGGACGAACTCCCGGAGAAGATCACGCACGTGCAGCCGGTCTACCCGGACATCGCGCGCGAGGCGGGCGTGGACGGAACCGTGATGGTGCAGGCGCTGGTCGGCAAGGACGGCCGCGTGAAGGACGTGCGCGTCGTCAAGTCCATCCCGATGCTCGACGCCGCGGCGCTCGCGGCGGTGAAGCAGTGGGTGTTCAAGCCGGCGCTTTCCAACAACAAGCCCGTCGCCGTGTGGGTGGGCTGCCCGGTGAAGTTCTCGCTGCGCTGACCGCACCGGGGAAATGGCATGGCGGCGCATCCGTCTTCACGGACGGGTGCGCCGTCCGCTTTCGGTGCGCAGGGGCGCGCGGGACCGCGTCGGTCGGGCATTTCCCGCGCCGGTGGCGCGTGGGTTTGACCCTTGCGTGAGCGCTCCCTAACTTGCGGGTGATTGCCCCCCTTCACAGTCACGTCCCCGTTCCGGAGTGGGTGTTGCCATGACCGTCGATCTCTCGCCCGAAGCGCCGGCGGCCCCGTCGGCCGCGGTGCGGCTTTCCCCGTGGGAACGCGCGCGGCGCGTGTTCGTCTCTCCCTCGTCGGCGTGGGAAGGTCTCGAGGAGCAGGTGCAGTGGTGGATTCCGCTCGTCGCGACCTTGCTCATGGCGATCGGTGTCTTCCTGCTGCTGTACGAACGCGCCTACCTGCCCATGATGCTGGACCAGATGGACCAGCAGGTGGTCAACGGCCAGTTGACGGCGGACCAGGTGGATCGGATGGAGCAGGTGTATTCCGGTCGCATGGCCATGTCGCTGATCGCCGCGAGCCAGTTGGTCGCCGTGACCGTCGTGATGCTGGTGGGAGCGCTGGTCGTGTGGTTCGGTGTGGGCTTCGTGCTCGGGGCGCGCTTCCGCTACCGGCTCGCGCTGGAGGCGGTCTGTTGGGCGAACCTCGTCACGTTGCCGAGCTACCTGCTGATGGCCGCGATGGCGTGGTCCCAGGAGACCATGAAGGGCGTCCACCTGGGGCTGGCAGCACTGCTGCCGCACGCCGACACGCCCTCGAAGCTGGAAGTCGGGCTGACGGTGTTCCTGGACGCGATCAGCCCGTTCGCCGCGTGGAACATGTTCGTCCTGATCATCGCCAGCAGCATCCTGAGCCGGGCGCCGCGCCGCAACGTCGCGTGGGTGCTCGTCTCGCTCTATCTCGCGCTCTTCGCCATCGGCGCCGCGGTCGCGGCCATGATGACGCCCGGCGCGTGAGTCCCTGCAACCTCGCCTGCTCGGTCGGCGTAGACCGGCGCGTGCCCCGAGCGGGGCGCACGCCCGCCGACTCCGGACCGGAGGAATGATGATTCGCCAGATTGCCTCGGCTCTTCTTCTCGCACTCGCCGTGACCGCCCCCCAGGCCCGGGCTGCCACCGGTGGCCCCATGACGGCCGACCAGGCCGTCCAGATCGCCCTTCGCCAGGGCACCCAGGCCATCCAGGCCGAAGCCTCGCTGCTCGACGCCCGCTCCGGGCTGTGGAGCGCCTACTCGGGCGTGCTCCCGCACGTCTCCGCCGACGCGTCACGCTCGGGCGGGAAGACCCGCGAGAGCTCTCCGTCGGGAATCACGGATGACCGCGGCTACAATGGCTCCTACGGCCTGAGCGGCAGCTGGGGTGTGCTGAACCTGTCGTCGTGGGCGTCCGTGAGTTCGGCGCGCCGTGGTTCGGCCGCCGCGAAGTACGAGCGTGCCGCGACGCGTGCGCAGATCGTGCTCGACACGAAGCGGCAGTTCTACGAAGTCGTGAAGTCCATGCACCTGGCTCGCGTGTCCGCGCAGGCGCTCAAGCTTTCGCGGGATGACGAACGGCGCGTGCGCGCGCTGTACGAAGTCGGCTCGGTGTCGAAGAGCGACCTCCTCAAGGCGCGGGTGCGGACTTCGCAGAGCGAACTCGACTCGCTGGTCGCGGACCACAACGTCACCGCGCAGCGGGTGCGGCTCGCCACCCAGCTCGGCCTGTCCGAGTCGGCGCTGGGGGACGTGGATTCCACGCTCTCGACGGCGACGGCGGGGGCCGATGCCGCGGCGATCATGGCCGAGGCGCGCACGAACCGGCCGGACGTGAAGGCCGCCGAGGCGTCGTACGCGAGCGCCCAGTGGCGCCTGCGCTCCGTGCAGCTGTCGCGCCTGCCGAGCGTGTCGGCGACGGGTTCGTACACGCCGAAGTCGGTGTCCAGCTCGAGCTACGTCTCGCCGATCGACGGCCCGCAGAGCGGCAGTGGCTGGGCGAAGGGCGACATGAGCGGCCGGCTCGCGCTGAGCATGAGCCTGTTCGACGGACTCGCCACCGAGGCGCGCGTCGCTTCGGCGCGGGCAGGAGAAATGCGCGCGCGTGAAACCCGGGACGCGCTGCTCCGTAATCTCGACAGCGAGGTGCGCATCGCGGTGCTCGGCTACACCGAGGCCACGGAGCGCGAGTCGCTCGCCCGCCGGACGCTCGAGTCGGCGAGCGAGAACCTCAACCTCGTGCAGCAGAAGTACAACGTCGGGTCGGCGACCATCCTCGACCTCATCGATTCCCAGGTGCAGCTGCAGCGTGCCCAGAGTGATCTCGTTTCCGCCATGGCCGCGATTCGCGTGGCCGAAGCGGAACTCGACCAGGTCCGCGGCCGCGGCGAGTGACGCGAAAGGAAGCAGGACACCCATGAACAAGAAGGCGCTGCTGTGGGGCATCCTCGGCCTCGTCGTGGTGGGCGGCCTGACGGCTGCCGGCATCGCGAACAACGCCCGCAGCAAGGTCCAGTCCGTCCAGCTCGCCCGCGTGCGGCGTGAGGACATCACGTCGCAGGTGCGCGCGCCGGGCAAGATCGAGCCGAAGACGCAGGTCAAGATCAGCGCGGACATCGTGGGCAAGATCGTGGGCCTGTACGTCAAGGAAGGCGATCGCGTCCGCAAGGACCAGCTCATGCTCCAGCTCGACGACACGCAGTACCGCAGCGCCCACGCCCAGACGCGGGCCGGGCTCGCGGCGGCGCAGGCGCGGCTGCGTGAAGCGCAGTCGGCGATGCGTGTGAACGAGGCGAACTTCGCCCGCCAGCGCCAGCTGTACGACCAGAAGCTGCTTTCGACCGCCGAATGGGAGCAGGCGCAGAACGCCCACGAGGGCGCGCGCGTGGCTGTGGCCACGGCGCAAGAGGACGCCACGCGGGCGGCGGCGGCGCTCGACGCGGCCGCGGACAACCTGCGCAAGTGCCGCTTTCTCGCACCGTTCGACGGTGTCGTGAGCGCGCTGAACGTGGAGGCCGGCGAGAACGTGATTCCCGGCACCATGAACAACATCGGCACCGAGATCCTCGTGGTGTCCGACCTGTCGCGCATGCTCGTCCGGGCCGACGTGGACGAGACCGACGTCGTGGACATGCGACTCGGCCAGCACACGAAGATCTCCGTGGACGCGTTCCCGGACACCACGTTCCCGGGGACCGTCACCGAGATCGGCAACACGGCCAAGCGTTCGATCACGTCCACGGTGGACGGCCAGACGAACTTCGAAGTGAAGGTCGTGTTCGACCAGAACGTGCCCGAAGTGCGTCCCGGCATGACCGCCGACGTCGAGATCGCGACCGGCACGCATGCCCAGGCCCTGGTCGTCCCGATCCAGGCCGTCGTGGTGCGCACCGAGCGCGAACTCGAGCGCGCGGCGAAGAAGGGCAACGCCAAGGATCGCGCGGCGCGGCGCGCCGCCGCCACGGCCGACGAGGACACGGTGGGCCGTCGCGACAAGGAAATCACGGGCGTGTTCGTCGTGCGCAACCAGGTCGCGACGTTCGTGCCGGTGCGGACGGGCCTCGCGAGCGAGACCATGATCGAGGTGTTCGGCGACCTGAAGGAGACCGACACAGTGGTGTCCGGTCCCTACAAGGCGCTGCGCGAACTCAAGCCGGGCGGCAAGGTGAAGAAGGAAGCCGCCGCGAAGGGGAAGAAGTGAGCGACTCCGGTGCGTTGATCGCCATTCGCGGGCTGCATCGCGTCTACCAGGTGGGCGACCAGGAAGTCCGCGCGCTCGACGGCGTGGACCTGGACATCCGTGCGAACGAGTACGTCGCCATCATGGGGCCGTCGGGCTCGGGCAAGTCCACCCTCATGAACATCCTCGGCTGCCTCGACACGCCGTCCCTGGGATCCTACCGGCTCAAGGACGCCGAGATCGCGAAGATGTCCGACGACGAGCTCGCGCGGATCCGCAACCAGGAGATCGGCTTCGTCTTCCAGACGTTCAACCTGCTGCCGCGCGCGGATGCGCTTCACAACGTCGAGCTTCCGCTCGTGTACGCCGGCCTCAAGCACGAGGAGCGGCGCGCACGCGCGAAGCAGGCGCTGGAGACCGTCGGCTTGGGCGAACGCATGAAGCACCGGCCGAACGAACTGTCGGGCGGCCAGCGTCAGCGCGTGGCGATCGCGCGCGCCCTCGTGAACCGGCCCAGCATCATCCTCGCCGACGAACCGACCGGTAATCTCGATTCGCGGACGGGCGAGGAGATCATGACGGCGTTCGAGAACATCTGGAAGCAGGGCAACACGGTGATCCTCGTGACGCACGAAGCCGACATCGCGGAGCACGCGCGGCGGATCGTGCGCATGAAGGACGGCCGGATCGAGAGCGACGTCGTGAACCCGCACCCGCGTACGGTCTCGGGGGCGGCGGCCCACGCATGAACCTGCGCGAGAGCATCGGCATCGCCCTCGGCGGTGTCCGGGCGAACAAGCTGCGCTCGTTCCTGACGCTGCTCGGCACGATCATCGGCGTCGCGTCGGTGATCGCGGTGCTCTCGTTCGTCGAGGGCCTGAACCGCTTCGTGAAGGAGAAGCTGCTGAACGCCGGCGCGAACGTGTTCGTGGTGGACAAGTACGGGCTCATCATGAGCCAGGAGGCGTTCGAAGAGGCGAACAAGCGCCCGGACGTCGAGTGGGGCGACGTGGTCGCGCTCCGCCAGGGCGTGCGCCATGCCAGCATGATCGTCGCCCAGTCGGGTGGTTCCGCCCCGGTCCGCACGGGTGCGAAGGTCATGAAGGCCGTGAGCCTCAACGGCCGCAGCGCCGGGTACGACGTCGTGGACGACATCGCGATCGATGCCGGCCGGCACCTGTCGGAATTCGACGACGAGGAACGCCGCCCCGTCGCGGTCATCGGGCCCGAGGTCGCCGAGGAACTCTTCGGGAACCTCGACCCGCTCGGGCGCACGATCCGGATCGACCGCTGGGCGTTCGAGATCGTCGGCGTCACCAAGGCGAAGGGCAAGATGTTCGGCGTGAGCCAGGACCGCTTCGTGACGATCCCGATCCGCACGTTCTCGAAGTACTGGCAGGAGCGGGGTTCGTTCTCGATCGCGGTGAAGGCGGTGGACGAGTCGTCCATCGAGCTCGGCATGCAGGAGGCGCGCAACATCCTGCGGGCCCGCCGCCACCAGCGGCCGGGCCAGCCCGACAAGTTCGGTCTCACGACGTCCGAGACCTGGCTCGAGCTCTACCGCACCCTGACGGGCGGCATCTTCATCCTCACGATCGGCGTGGCGGCGATCTCGCTCGTCGTCGGCGGCATCGTGATCATGAACATCATGCTCGTCTCGGTCACCGAGCGCACCAAGGAGATCGGCGTGCGCAAGGCGCTCGGCGCCCGCCGCCGCGACATCCTCACGCAGTTCCTGGTCGAATCCACGACGCTGTCGCTGTCGGGAGGGCTCATCGGGATCCTCGCCGGCAGTTCGCTCGCGCTGCTGGTGGGCGCGGTGAGCCCGCTGCCGGCGGCGGTCAGCATGCCGGCCGTCGTGCTCGGGATCTTCATGAGCACCGCCGTGGGCGTGTTCTTCGGCTCCTATCCGGCCATGCGCGCCGCGCGCCTCGATCCCATCGAAGCGCTGCGCTACGAGTGACGTCATGACCACGCTCGCACTGCTTCGGGAAACGTTCGACATGGCGCGCGGCGCGCTCGTGGCCAACCGGCTGCGCTCGCTGCTCGCGCTGCTCGGCGTGGTGATCGGCGTCGCCACGGTGATCGGCATGGTCGCACTCATCAACGGCTTCCAGCGCCAGTTCGCGCAGAACATCCAGTCGATCGGCAACAACACGATCTACATCCGCCGCATCCGGCCCGGCGTGAACTTCTCGAACGAGATCCCGGATTCGCTGAAGCAGCGCAAGGCCTTCACGATGGAGGACGCGCGCGCGATCCTGGACCGCGCCCCCTCGGTCAAGGCGATCGCGCCGTTCAAGTTTCCCTACGACAACATCCGCCTCGGCTACCGCGAGAAGCTCACGAAGGCGACCTTCGTGTACGGCACGAACGACCAGTACCTGATCGCGCACAACTACGACCTCGCGAACGGCCGCTTCTTCACGCCGCAGGAGGTCGCCGAGAACGCGAACGTCGTGGTGATCGGCAAGGACACGCGCGAGGCGCTCTTCGGTGACGCCGCCGGCATCGGCCGCACGGTGCGCCTGAACGGCATCCCGTTCACGGTGATCGGCGAGTTCGAGAAGAAGGGCAAGATGCTCGGCAACAACTTCGACGAGGTGGCGTGCGTGCCGTACACGGTGATGGACAAGTACTGGTCCGCCCCGTACAACGCGCCACCGTGGTTCCCGAAGAAGGGCGAGCTGTTCCTCGACGCGACCGCGGTGTCGCCCGAGCTCAGCGCCAAGGCGGTGCAGGAGATCAGCGAGGTGCTGCGCGTGCGCCGGCACCTGCCGAGCAACAAGCTCAACGACTTCGCGATCTTCACCGACGACGCGTTCCTGTCGCTCTACAACACCGTCACGGGCGGCATCTTCGCGCTCATGACGCTCGTGGCGTCCATCTCGCTGCTCGTCGGCGGCATCGGCGTCATGAACATCATGCTCGTCGCCGTGACCGAGCGCACCCGCGAGATCGGCGTCCGCAAGGCGCTCGGCGCACCACGCCGCGCGATCCTGATGCAGTTCCTGGTCGAGGCCGTGCTGCTCACCGGGCTCGGCGGGCTCACGGGAATCGTGATCGGCGCCGGCATCTCGTTCCTCGTGAAGGCGGTGAGCCCGCTGCCGACCTACGTGAGCGCCTGGTCCGTGGTGACGGCGCTGCTGTTCTCCGCGGTCGTCGGCGTGTTCTTCGGGCTCTATCCGGCCATGCGCGCGTCGCGTCTCGATCCGGTGGAATCCCTGCGCTACGAGTGACGGTCGCGCGACGCGGGCGGTCTGGTAAAGTGCCGCGGCCATGACCAAGCGCATCGCTTCCACGCTCACCGACACTTCCGACGCACATCGCGCCGCCGCGCTCACGGACATCGTGATCCGCGGCGCACGCGAGCACAATCTCCGCAATCTCTCGCTGCGGCTGCCCCGCCAGAGCCTCGTGGTGATCACGGGTGTCTCGGGATCGGGCAAGTCGTCGCTCGCCTTCGACACCCTCTACGCCGAAGGCCAGCGCCGCTACGTCGAGTCGCTCTCGGCGTACGCGCGGCAGTTCCTCGGGCAGATGGAAAAGCCCGACGTGGACGCCATCGAGGGCCTGTCGCCGGCGATCGCGATCGAGCAGAAGGGGGCGGGCGCCAATCCGCGCTCCACGGTCGCGACGATCACCGAAATCTACGACTACCTGCGGCTGCTGTTCTCCCGCGTGGGCTCGCGGCATTGCCCGAACTGCCGCACGCCGCTCGCGCGCCGCAGCGTGCAGGAGATGGTGGACCAGCTCCTGCAGCAGTACGCCGGCGAGAAGCTCATGCTGCTCGCCCCGGTCGTGCGCGGACGCAAGGGCGAGTACCGCAAGGAGCTCGAAGGCTTCCATCGCCAGGGCTACCTGCGCGCGCGCATCGACGGCGCGCTGGTCGAGCTCGAGGACGCGCCGAAGCTGGCGCGACACAAGCGCCACGACATCGAAGTCGTGGTGGACCGGTTCACGCTCACGAAGGAACAGCAGTTGCGGCTCACGGAATCGCTCGAGGCCGCTCTGAAGCTGGGCAACGGGCTCGTGACCGTGGCGCGCGACGGCAAGGACGACGTCCCGCTCAGCGTGGGCGCCACCTGCCCGAAATGCGATACCGCCGTCGAGGACCTCGAGCCGCGGCACTTCTCGTTCAACTCGCCGTACGGGGCGTGCAAGGGCTGCGACGGGCTGGGCACGCTGCTGCGCGTGGACCCGGACCGCGTGGTCCCCGACGCGTCGCTCAGCCTGTCCGAAGGCGCGATCGCCAGCATGGGCGACGCCGAGGGCACCTGGACCGGGGGCACGCTGCAGGCGCTCGCGAAGGCGTTCGAGTTCTCGCTCGACACGCCGTGGAAGAAGCTCGCGCCGAAGATCCGCAAGCTGGTGCTCTACGGCGCGGGCGACGAAGAGGTGCGCTTCGAGTTCCGCACCAGGAAGGGCTCGGCGTTCATCCACCGCTCCAAGTGGCGCGGCGTGATTCCCGACCTGGAACGCCGATACCGCACCACGGGCAGCGAAGCGGTGCGCAAGCAGATCGCCGAGCACATGAACCTCACCCGGTGCCCGGACTGCGAAGGCCGCCGGCTGCAGCCCGCCTCGCTGGCCGTGACGGTGGACGGGCGCAACATCGCCGACTGGACCGCGTGCTCGGTGGCCGCCGCGCGGAAGGCCGCGCAGGGGCTCGCGTTCGAGGGCGGGCAGAAGAGCATCACGGCGCCGATCCTCAAGGAGATCGTCGGCCGGCTCGGCTTCCTCGAGGACGTGGGGCTCGGCTACCTGACGCTCGACCGCTCGGCCGGGACGCTCGCCGGCGGCGAGGCGCAGCGCATCCGGCTCGCCACGCAGATCGGTTCGCAACTCACGGGCGTGCTCTACATCCTCGACGAGCCTTCGATCGGCCTGCACCATCGCGACAACCAGCGCCTGCTCGCCACGCTCCAGCGGCTGCGCGATCTCGGCAACACCGTGGTCGTGGTCGAACACGACGAAGACACCATGCGTGCCGCCGACTGGCTCGTGGACCTGGGCCCGGGCGCCGGCCGGCACGGTGGCGAGCTCGTCGCGGCCGGAACGCCCCAGCAGGTGATGGACCACCCGAAGTCACTCACCGGGCAGTACCTCACCGGGCGCCGCCGCATCGAGGTGCCGAAGCTGCGCCGGCCCGGGCACGGCACGAAACTCGAGGTGCGCGGGGCGCGCGAGCACAACCTCAAGGGCGTGAACGCCGCGTTCCCGCTCGGCACGCTGACCTGCGTGACCGGGGTGTCGGGCTCCGGCAAGAGCACGCTCGTGAACGACATCCTGCTCTCGGCGCTGGGGCGCAAGCTCGGACTGGTCACCGAGCCGCCGGGCGCGCACGAGGGCCTGGCCGGCTTCGAGCACGTGGACAAGGTGATCGCGATCGACCAGAGCCCGATCGGGCGCACGCCGCGCTCGAACCCGGCCACGTACACGGGCGCGTTCTCGCTGATTCGCGACCTGTTCGCCCAGCTGCCGGAGGCCAAGGTGCGCGGCTACGGCCCGGGGCGCTTCTCGTTCAACGTGAAGGGCGGGCGCTGCGAGGCGTGCGAGGGCGATGGCTACAAGCGGATCGAGATGCACTTCCTGCCTGACGTTTTCGTGAAGTGCGACGTCTGCCACGGCCGGCGCTACAACCGCGACACGCTCGAGGTGCTGTATCGCGGGCGCTCGATCGCGGACGTGCTCGACATGACGGTCGAGGAGGCGCTCGATTTCCTCGGGGCGGTACCCGCCCTCAAGCGGAAGCTCGAGACCCTCTCGGGCGTCGGCCTCGGGTATATTCACCTCGGTCAGGCGGCGACGACCCTTTCGGGCGGGGAAGCGCAGCGCGTCAAGCTCGCGACGGAACTCTCGCGGGTCGCCACCGGCCGGACGCTCTACGTGTTGGACGAACCGACCACGGGCCTGCATTTCGAGGACGTACGCGTCCTGCTCGAGGTGCTGCAGGCGCTCGTGGATCGCGGCAATACCGCACTGGTGATCGAGCACAACCTCGACGTCATCAAGTGCGCGGACTGGATCGTGGACATGGGACCAGAAGGGGGCGACCGCGGTGGCGACATCGTGGCCGCCGGCACTCCCGAGACGGTGGCGCGCGTCCGGGAGTCGCACACGGGTGCGGCCTTGCGCCAGGTACTCCACACATGAATGCCGACACGATGACGGCGGAAGCCACGAGCACTCGAACTCGCGCCAAGACCATGCGCGCGATCGTCAAGACACAGGCGGCCGAAGGCGCGGAGATCCGCGAAGTCCCGGTGCCGTCGCCCGGACCCGGCGAGATCCTGTTGAAGGTGAAACGGGCCGGTGTCTGCGGCACCGATCTCCACATCTGGACCTGGGACCGCTGGGCGCAGTCCCGCATGAAGCCGCCCGTCACGATCGGGCACGAGTTCGTGGGCGAGGTCGTCGAGCTGGGCACGGGTGTCACGAACGTGCGGCTCGGCGACCTCGTCTCGTGTGAGAGCCACGTCGTCTGCAACACGTGCCTCTCGTGCCGCACGGGCAACGGGCACGTCTGCGAGAACACGAAGATCCTCGGCGTGGACATCAACGGCGGCTTCGCCGAGTACGTCGCCGTGCCCGCGGTCAACGCATGGCAGGTGCCGCGGAACATCCCGATCGAGATGGCGGCCTGCATGGAGCCTTGCGGGAACGCCGTGCACACGGCGTTCGCCGGCCCGCTCTCGGGCTGCAACATCGCGGTCACCGGTTGCGGCCCGATCGGGCTGTTCGCGATCGGCGTCGCCCGCGCCGCGGGCGCGGCCCGCGTATTCGCGTCCGACGTGTCGCCCTACCGGCTCGACCTCGCGCGCAAGATGAACGCCGACGCCGTCATCGACGTGTCCAAGGAGAACTTCGTGGACCGCGTGAACGAGCTGACGCACGGCCGCGGCCTCGACGGCGTGCTCGAGATGTCGGGCCACCCCGCGGCCATGCGTGACGGTCTCGCCGCGCTGCGCATGGGCGGCCGCATGTCGCTGCTCGGCCTGCCGACCGAACCGTTCGAGCTCGACTGGAACCGGCTCCTGATCTTCAAGGGCATCACGCTGCACGGCATCATCGGCCGGCGCATGTACGACACCTGGTACCAGATGGACCAGCTCATGGGCTCGGGGCGCCTCGACATCCGTCCGGCCATCACGCACGTGATGGACATGGAGAAGTTCGAGACCGCGATCGGGCTGCTGCGCGAAGGCAAGGCGGGCAAGGTCGTGCTGGTGCCGTGGGGCGAGAAGGCCTAGGGAGGCGGCGATGTTCGACACCATGAAGCCCATGCTCGAGGCGGAACTGCAGAAGATCCGCGACGCGGGCCTGTACAAGAACGAGCGCGTGATCGCGTCCCCGCAGGGCGCGCAGGTCACGCTCGAGGACGGCCGCGAGGTGATCGTGTTCTGCGCGAACAACTACCTCGGGCTCTCGAGCCACCCACGCGTCATCGCGGCGGCGCACCGCGCGCTCGATTCGCACGGCTACGGCATGTCGTCCGTGCGCTTCATCTGCGGCACGCAGGACCTGCACAAGCAGCTCGAACGACGCATTTCGGAGTTCCTCGGCACCGAGGACACGATCCTGTACGCGGCGTGCTTCGACGCCAACGGCGGCGTGTTCGAGCCGCTGCTCGGCGAGGCCGACGCGATCATCTCCGACGAGCTCAATCACGCGTCCATCATCGACGGCATCCGGCTCTGCAAGGCACAGCGCTGGCGCTACAAGACCAACGACATGCCCGACCTCGAACGCTGCCTGAAGGAGGCGGTGGACAAGGGTTGCCCCCAGAAGCTGGTGGTGACCGACGGTGCGTTCAGCATGGACGGCACCGTGGCGAACCTGAAGGCGATCGTCGAGCTGGCCGAGAAGTACGGCGCCATGGTGATGACGGACGAATGCCATACGCTGGGGTTCGTGGGACGCACCGGCCGCGGCACTCCGGAACTGCACGGCGTGCAGGGCCGCGTGGACATCATCACCGGGACGCTCGGCAAGGCGCTCGGCGGGGCGCTCGGCGGCTTCACGTCGGGCCGTCGTGAGATCGTCGCCATGCTGCGCCAGCGTTCGCGCCCGTACCTGTTCAGCAACGCGCTGCCGCCGGCCGTGGTGGGGGCGAGCCTCGAGGTGCTCGACCTGCTGACCGAGACCACGGCACTGCGCGACCGGCTCGAGGCGAACACGAAGCGGTTCCGCCAGGGCATGGCGGCGGCGGGCTTCGAACTCAAGCCCGGCGACCATCCGATCGTGCCGATCATGCTGTACGAGGAAAAACTGGCCCACGACATGGCCGCGCGGCTCCTGGAGAAGGGCATCTACGTGATCGGTTTCTCGTTTCCGGTGGTGCCGAGAGGGCAGGCGCGCATCCGCGTCCAGCTCTCGGCGGCGCACACCGACGAGCAGATCGACCGGGCCATCGCGGCATTCACGGAGGTGGGTCGTGACCTGGGGGTGCTGGCGGGAAATCGCTGACCGCCGGAACTCCTCGGAGGGCAGGAGAGAGGCGCCGGGCCACGGTCCGGCGCTTCTTCATTCGGGATTGCGGTGCTGAACGATGATTGGTGTGGAAAAACTGTCGTCAATAGCGACATTTCATTTCAAGGTGGCACCGTTTACCCTTCTGTCAGCGGTTCTTGTCATCGGCGTGACCGATGACAGATTCTCGTCCCGACTCGTTCCCCACGAACGGCTCGCAACCGTTTGCCCGCGTGCGGATCCCGTCCGCGATCCCTCATGCGGGTGCTCCACGAATCGTCTACGGGAGGATTCATGCACCTCGTCACCATGCACCGACGCTTCGCGATTGCGACCCTGCTCGCCTTCGCCGGGCTCGCCGGCGCGTTGTCGCTCGTCACCCCGGCGGCCGCGCAGGACGAAGCCCCGGTCTACGGACGCGATTACCGTCCGCAGATCGTCGAGTACAAGAAGCAGCAGCTGCAGGAAGAGTTCCGCATGGAACAGAAGGAGCGCCGCGAGCGCGCCGAAGCCGCTCGCCGCGCCGCGCGGAACAAGGGCCGCAAGGGTGCGCAGGTGCGCCGTGCGGAAGAAGCCATGCTGAACTCGGACGTCGTCGCGGGCGCGCATCGCGCCTCCACGCCGTTCGGCGTGGATCGCATCTCGGCGATCCCGCTCAACACCAAGGCCAACGACAAGACCGCCGACGCCGCCGGCGCGGGCCAGGCCGAGCAGCACGCGGTCTTCCAGGGCCTGAACGGCCTGTGTGCGTGGAACGACGGCCAGGGCTTCAACCTGACCCCGCAGGACGTGCAGGGCTACGGCTACACCACCAACGGTGGCGCCACGTGGACCGACGGCGGCATCCCGCCCAAGACCGCGTCCATCAGCACGTGGACGTCGGACCCGGTCGTCGGGCTGAACGAGAAGACCAGCAACTTCTACTACTGCGGCCTCATCTCCGGCCCGTCGTCCACGAACGGTGTCGCCGTCGTGCGCGGCACGTTCTCGGGCGCCTCGTTCAACTGGGCGACGCCGGTCGTCGTCGTGAGCGGCGCGAGCAGCAGCGCGGCCTACGACAAGCAGTGGTTCGTCGCGGACTCGCTGACGGGCAATCTCTACGTCACGTACACCAAGTTCGTCGTCGGTGGCGCGCACATCTGGTTCCAGCGCTCGACCGACAACGGCGCCACGTGGAGCACGCCGCTGCAGATCAGCGCGACGGCCGACAACAACCTCGTGCAGGGTTCGCGTCCGTGCGTCGGGCCGAACGGCGAGGTCTACGTCGTGTACTACGCGATCGGCACGGTGAACGACTACGACTACATGAAGGTCCGCAAGTCCACGGACGGCGGCCTGACGTTCGGCGCCGAAGTCACCGCGGCGAGCCTGCTGACGAACTTCGGCACGGGCGCCCCCGGCTTCAACCGTGAGCGCGGCATCACCATGCCGAGCATCGCGGTGGATCGCTCGACCGGCCCGAACCGCGGCCGCGTGTACGTCTCCTACAATGAGACGATCGACTGGTACCAGGACGCGCTCGGCGGCGGTGGCTCGAAGAGCGAAGTCGAGAACAACGGCAACTTCGCGAACGCCACGCCGTTCACGATCGGCCAGACGATCCGCGGCGCGCAGAGCACCACGTCGGACACCGACAACTGGAAGTTCGCGGCGGTGCAGGGTTCCACCTACGTCTTCTGGGTGGATTCGCTGCGCTCGACGCTGCGCTACACGATCCGCATCTACTGCCCGAACGACACCGTCGCCGTCTCGCGCATCGCGATGGGCGGCAACGCGTCCACCGCGGGCCAGCAGGGCTTCATCGTGTGGACCGCGCCTTCCACGGCGACCTACTACTTCCGTTGGGCGCCGGGCGGCGCCGGCACGTCGGCCGGTTACCGCATCCGCACGGGCGTGCACACGCCGTACGTGCTCGACGTGGCGCGCGACCAGCGTGACGCCATGGTCGTGTCCTCGCCGGACGGCCTCACGTGGAGCGCGCCGGTCCGCATGAACGACGACGCGGCGCTGTACGACCAGTACCTGCCCGAAGTCGGCGTGGGCGCGGACGGCAACGTCTACGGGTTCTGGATGGACTTCCGTGACTACTCGGCCAGCTGCGCGGGTGGTTCGAACATGCGCATCGCGCGCTCGACGAACGGCGGCGCCTCGTTCTCCGCGAACCAGGTCGTCACCTCGACGGGCACGCCGAACTGGACGCAGGTGTCGAGCAACATCGCCCCGAACCAGGGCGACTACAACGGCATGACCGGCGGCGCCATCGTCGGCCTGTCGTGGGCCGACGGCCGTCTCGGCGACGCCGACGTCTACACCGCGCGTCTCCCGGTGACCTTCACGCTCGGCAACTGCATCGCGAGCCAGACGATCGTGGCCGGCAACACGCTCAGCGGCAACGTGGACGTGACGAACCTGAACGTGATGTTCGGCAACACCTACAACTACACGATCAGCATGGACCACGCGTGGCCGGGCTTCCCGGCGACGGGCACGATCAACGTGAACGAGAACGCCACGAACTCCGTGCCGGTCAACATCACGGTGCCCGCGAACGCCACGCACAACGACGTCGTGAACGTCTGCGTGACCGTGAGCCAGAACGGTGCGGCGGTGCAGAGCTGCTGCTTCCAGCTGACCGTGAACAACATCATCACGCCGACCCTCGCTTCGCTCGCGAGCTCGACCGCCGAACCGGGTCGCGTCTCGCTGCGCTGGCTGGTGGACGCGCGTGCCTCGGTGAACGCCTACCGCAGCACGGACGGCGCCACGTGGCAGTCGCTCGGCCAGTACACGCCGAACGCCGAAGGCTACGTGGACGTGGTGGACACCGACGTGCAGGGTGGCGCGAACTACGCCTACCGCCTCGGCCTGGTCTCGGGCGGCCGTGAAGTCTACGCCGGTACGAGCTGGATCGCGGTGCCCATGGGCGCCGAGTTCGCCATCGACCGCGTGTTCCCGAGCCCGGCGAAGAGCGGCTTCTCGGTCAGCTTCTCGCTGCCGACGAACCGCCCGGCGACGATCGAACTGATCGACCTCGCGGGTCGCCGCATCCTGTCGCGCGAAGTCGGCTCGATGGGTGCGGGCCGTCACACGCTCTCGTTGGAGGGCGATACGGCGCAGCTGCCGATCGGCGTGTACGGCATCCGCCTGTCGCAGGGCGGCCGCGTGGCCACGTCGAAGGTGAGCATCGTCCGCTGATTTCGAGCGGTGCCTGGACGAAGAAGGCCGGCGCTCACGCGCCGGCCTTCTTCGTTGGGCTGCGAGCCTTGACCGGCCGGAAGGGCAGGCCTACCTTGCGAACGGTGTTCCTCAACGCAAGGAGTGTCCCGTGTCTTCACCGACCACGCTGAAACAGACTCCGTTCACGGAGTTCCATCGGGCCGCAGGGGCGAAGCTGGTGGAGTTCGCCGGTTTCGAGATGCCGGTCCGCTACACGGGCGACGTCCGTGAGCACCAGAGCGTGCGCAACGGCGTCGGCCTCTTCGACATCACCCACATGGGCGAGTTCCTCGTGCGCGGCGAAGGCGCGACGGCTTTCCTCGACCAGGTGGTCACCAACGACGTCTCCGCGCTTTCCATCGGGCAGGCGCTCTATTCGCCCATGTGCCGCCCGGACGGCGGCATCGTGGACGACCTGCTCGTCTACCGCTACGCCGATCACTACATGGTCGTGGTGAACGCCTCCAACATGGCGAAGGACTTCGCGTGGATGGAGTCGCAGAAGCCGGCGGGCGTCGAGTTCACGAACGCGTCGGAAGGCACCGCGCTGCTCGCGGTGCAGGGGCCGAAGGCCGCCGACGTGCTCCGCGGGCACGTGCCGGCCGCGGCGCTGGACCTGGGCTATTACCGGTTCATGCCGGGCCCGGCGTTCGGGGTCGAGGCGACAATTTCACGCACGGGCTACACGGGCGAGGACGGCTTCGAGCTGTACTTCCCGGTCGCACACGGCGCGAAGGTCTGGCAGGGCATCGTCGAGGCGGGCAAGGCGCACGGGCTGGAGTACATCGGCCTCGGTGCGCGCGACACCCTGCGCCTCGAGATGGGCTACATGCTCTACGGCAACGACATCGACGACACCACCACGCCGCTCGAGGCGGGGCTGTCGTGGACGGTCAAGATGAGCAAGCCGGCCTTCACCGGCCGCGAGGCGCTCGCGAAGCAGAAGGCCGAAGGCCTCAAGCGCCGCCTCGTCGGTTTCCAGCTCGACGGCCGCCGGGTGCCGCGTCACGGCATGGCGATCTTCTCGGGTGGACGGCAGGTGGGGCACGTGACGAGCGGTACGTTCAGCCCGACGCTGGAACGTCCGATCGGCATGGGCTACGTCGAGACGGGGCTGCACACCAACGGCACCGAACTCGAGATTCAGGCGGGAACGACGATGTTGCCGGCGCGGGTGACCGCGCGGCCTTTCCATACGCGGGGATCGCACCGCTCTTGAGCGGCAAGGAGGCGCAACGTGGCATTTCCGGATGACGTTCGGT
>JAXLXR010000008.1:0-195956 GCA_046327815.1 Candidatus Eiseniibacteriota bacterium
TGGAGGTGGTTTCAAGACCGCCTCGTGGGTCGGGTGTCAGTGCAGGCGCACGATGCGGGTCGTCGCCATCGTGCCGCCCTGCTGCACGCGGGCCCAGTACGTGCCGGTGGGGATGCCGGAGGCGGGGAGTTCGATGCGGCGGACTCCGGGAAGCAGGGCGTCGAGGTCGCGGCGGGTGATGCGACGGCCCATGACGTCGAACAGTTCGAGCACGCCGCCGCGGCGGGGCAGGTCGAGTTCGAACGCGAGCACGCTGCCGTTGGCGATGCCGCGCGGGCGGATCGCCAGTCGCGCGGGCACGTCGTCGGCGGACGCCGTCTGCGTGGCGGTGGCGGCGCTGTCGGCAGCCGGGTTCGCCGCGGCGGACGCCCCGGCGGCGGGCACGTGCTCGTGCCACGCGAGCACTCGCCACGCTCCGTCCCGGAGGATGAGTTCGAGCGTGTTGACGGTGCCGGACACCTGCACGCGCGAGCCGTCGTCGAACCGCAGCGTGTAGGCGTAGCCTTCGACCAGCACGGTGGCCCGGTGTTCGCCGAGGGCGAGCAGGGTGAGCAGTACGGCGCCTACCGGGGCGTCCACGCGCGTCACGATGGGGCGCCGCCGGCCGCCCGGAGGCTCACCGCCGCCGCGGAACAGGTGACGTGCGAACGCGTACTCGTCGCAACGCGTGAAGCCGTCGGGATGCGCGAGCCGGAACGCGGGATCATCGGAGTCGAAACGGTAGTCGCTCGCCATGCCTTCGACCCAGCCGCCGGGGTCGCGCTGTTGGAACGCCGCGAACATCGCTCGCACGACCGGGATGGGATCGCTTTCGGGTGACGGGTAACTACCGCAGCGGTAGTGCAGCATGCCGCAGCAACCGCGCGTCACGGGAGTTGCGGCCGAATCGGCACGCCTGGGGTTCACGTGCGTGCGCACCCCGGCCGCGCGGTCGTCCAGATTCCGGATCTCGATCTCCATGGAGACGGATGCGCCACACAGGGCGGCATCCGGCTCACCAACCATGGCCACGAGGCCCAACACACCCACGGTCCACCCGAATCGCAACCAGCTCATGCTGCCTCCTCGCCGCGCGAGCGGCACCCCGGTCGGGTCGCTTCGACAAGGAGACGGGGACCTCGGGGATCACCGACAGCAGCATGCGTGCCATGGCCGATGATCGCCTGCATGTCGCATGCACGCGCGGTTCGGCGCGATCCGAACGCGGTGCAGCGACTCGGTGTCACCCGAAATGTGTTTCGCGCGCTCCACAGGGTGACAGTGCTTCGACACGGCCACGCATCGCTGGCATCCTGCGCGGCATGCCCTACGCCCTCTACAAGCTCATGCACCTCGCCGGCATCTTCACGTTGCTGGTGAGCTACGCACTCGCCTGCGCGCACGCGCGCGGCGGCGATTCCACCCCTCGCTCACGCCGCGGGTACGCGATCACGCACGGCGTGGCCGCGCTGTTCGTGCTGACCGGCGGCTTCGGCATGCTCGCGCGCCTGGGCACCGTGCACGGCGCGCTGCCGGGCTGGATCCTCATCAAGCTCGCGCTCTGGACGCTGGTCGCCGGGGCGATCGCGCTGCCGCACCGCAATCCGCGCTGGGCGCGCGCGCTGCCGGTGGTGGTCACGCTGCTGGCGTTGGCCGCGGCGGCCACGGCGATCTACAAGCCCTTCCATGGCTGACGCGTTCACGTTCACGCCCATCGGCCACGTGCGCAGTGCGCTGGCCAGCCGGGAGCAGATCCCGACCGGCGCGGGGGCGCGGCACGACGCCGAGGGCGTGCTCGAAGTGCGGCCCGAGCTCGAGGCCGGGCTCACGGACCTCGAAGGGTTCTCGCACCTCTACGTGCTCTGGGTGTTCGACCGCTCCCAGGGGTTCGAGCTCGTGACCACCACGCCGCTCGATGGCCGTCCGCACGGCGTGTTCAGCACGCGTTCGCCTCGCCGTCCGAACCCGATCGCGCTGACCGTGGTGCGCCTGCTCCGGCGCGAAGCCAACCGGCTGCACGTGCGCGGGCTCGACATGCTCGACGGCACGCCGATCCTGGACCTGAAGCCGTACCTGTCGAGCGTGCCCGCCGAGGAGATCCGCCGCGGCTGGATGCCCGAGGCCGAAGCACGCGCCCGGGCCGGCCGCGAACCCGACCGGGCCTGATCGCCTGCGCGCTCAGGGCACTCGCGTCACCTTCAGCGTGCGCGCGCCGCTCGCATCGGCGATGCGCACGAAGTAGGTGCCGCGCGGCAACGGGCGGTGCTCGTCGTCGAGGCCGTCGAACGTGACCGCGTGCACGCCCGCGGCCATGCGGCCGCTTCGCAGCGTGCGCCGCAGCCGCCCGGCCACGTCGTACACGCGCACGTCGGCATCGCCGTCGTGCGGCAGGGTGAAGCGCACGGTGGTGGTGTGCACGAACGGGTTGGGGCTGGCGAACTGGGCCCCGTCCACCGGCGGCGCGGGAACGTCCGCAAGGCCCAGCGGTGTCAGGCGCAGCCGCAGGTCGGCGTCGGGGTCGGAGTTGTCCACCCAGTAGCAGTCGGCGGTGGCGACGAACAGGTACGCCGCACCCGCGGGCACCGTGACGATGGTGGTGTCCGTGTCCACCGAGAAGTCCTGCGGAATGTCGAGCGAGTCGTTGCTCGGGCACGTCGCGACGGTGACCACGTTGCGCCCCACGCCGAGCGCGCCCGGCACGCGGTAGCGCTCGTTCCGCCCGAGCAGCGTGTTGCTCGAGCTGAACACGACCATCAGGGGCGTGAGGATGTCGCCGTTGGGCCCGTTGTTCCAGTCGCCCACCGAGCGCATGTCGAGCACCATGCCCGGACTGATGCCGAGCGGAGCCAGCGGAACGGCCACGGCACTCGGGGGGCTGTCGATGCGATCGGGATGCAGGTAGGTCGAGGTGACGGAGAAGGCCACGTCCACGGCCTGCGCCAGCGCAGGGGGCAGTGCGAGCATGGCGAGCGCGGCGGCGGCGATCAGGTGTCGAACGTTGCGGGGCATGGGGACCTCCTGTCGTCGGGGCCGGCGAGGGTGCCGGGTGAATGCGGTCGGGGACCGGGTGCGAAGTCGGACCAACACTCATTACGCCCGACTCGCTAGAATCGAACACGAACGCCGCACGGCCGGTCGGCCGGTGCTCGGCGGGCGGCCGAGCCGCCACAGGCACCTTCGGGGGGGCCTCATGCCGGCTCTGTCGCAATCGCTGCCCGGCACGTGGCGGCTGCTGTCGCGCGTGGACACCACGGCCGACGGAACCGTGCGCGAGGACCCGGCGCTCGGCTCGGACCCCGTCGCGCTGCTCGTGTACGACCGCGCGGGGCACTTCGCCGCGCAGTTCATGAAGCGGGACCGCGGCGCGGTGGCCGTGCCCGCGGTCGCTGCCGCCAGCGCGCGCAACAACACGCAGGCGCAGGGCGGCTACGACGCCTACTTCGGCGCCTACACGGTGAACGACGCGACCGGCGAAGTGACGCAGCGGTTGGACGGCGCGCTCAACGCCGCGAACGTGGGCATGCAGCTGACGCGCGCCATGACCGTGACCGGCGACCGGCTGGTGATCGTGCTCGAGACGAACGCGCTCGACGGCACGCCCGTGACGCGCACGCTGACCTGGGAGCGCGTGGGGTAGAGCGCAAGCGCGCGACGCCGCGCCGCGGGGGAGAAAGCGCTTCGAGCGCGAGCGTGGGCGGAGTAGACTCGCTCGCCATGTTCGAACACCGTCACCAGTCCACCGAGGCATCGGCGATGGTCCGAGGGCGGGCGTGACGCCGCGTCCCGCGCCCGCAAGACCGCGCGCACCCCGGGCGGCCGCCGGGCCGGCCGCGCGCGTGCTCGCGCCGCCGCCCGCGGCCGGCCTGCGCACGATCGTGCTGGTCGCGCTCGGCGTGGTGCTCGCGGGGCTGGCGCTGTTCGCCGGTCCGCTGGCGCAGCGCGGCGCGTTCTTCTATCGCGACGTGCCGCGCCAGTACGAGCCGATCCAGCACCAGGTCGGCCGCGCGCTGTCGCATGGCGAGCTGCCGCTGTGGAACTCGTCCACGCAGAGTGGCGTGCCGCTGCTGGCCAACGTGCACGCGGGCGCGTTGTACCCGCTCAACCTGGCGCACCTCGCGCTCACGCCCGCCACCGCGTACGCCTGGCTCGTGTGGGCGCACTGGGTGTCGCTGGTGCTGGGCGCGTTCGTGCTGCTGCGCGGGCTCGTGCGCACGACACCCGCGCTGCTCGCGGCGGGAGCGCTGGGCGCGAGCGGCATCGTGCTGTCGGCGACCACCTACCTGCCGTACCTCGAGGCCACGTCGTGGCTGCCGTGGATCCTGGTGGCGTTCCGCCGCCGCGGCGAGCACGACGTGGTCAGTCCCGCCATGGCGGTGATGCTCGCGCTGCAGGTGCTGGCCGGCGATCCGACCGTCGCGCTCATGACCGCGATCGCGTGCGCGGCGTGGGGCTGGGCCGAGGCGCCTTCCGGCCGCGCCGCGCTGCGTGCGCTGCTGGTCGTGACGCTGTCGGGGCTCGCCGCGCTCGCGCTGGCGGCGCCGCAGCTGCTGCCCGCGGTGAGCCTGTACCGCGACAGCGTGCGCGCCACGAGCGAGCTGAGCCAGCGGCTCGCGTGGTCGTTCGAACCCTCGCGCGCGTTCGAGTGGTTCGCACGCCTGCCGTTCGGCACGCTGCTCGCGCCGCCGTTCTTCCCGCCGTGGAGCCACGGCATGGGACAGGACGCGCAGCCGTTCTTCCTCGATCACGGCTGGGGACCGCTGGTGCTGCTCGGGCTCGTGCCGGGGTTGACGCGTTCGGGGCCGCTGCGGCGCGCGGGGCTCGTGCTGGTCGCGATCGGCGTCGCGCTGAGCCTGGGCCAGTTCGGCGGCCCGCTCGGTTCGCTGCACGCCGCGCCGCCGCTGCGGTTCTTCCGGTTCCCCGAGCGCTACGGCCTGCTCGTGACGCTGGGCGCGGTGCTGATCGCCGCGCGCGGCCTGGTTGCCGTGCTCGAAGAAGAATGGCGCCCGGGTGACGTGGCGCTCACGTGGCTCGGAGCGGGCGGCGTGCTGCTGGTCGGCGGCCTGCTCGCGCCGCGCGAGGATCCGCTGGCGATCGCCGCGCTGCGCGCCGGCGCGATCCCGGTGCTCGCGGCCGCCGCGTGGTGGTTCGCGCGTGGCCGTCGCCCCGTGGCCGTCGCCGTGATCGCGCTGCTGTGCGCGGCCGAATGCGCGATCGCCGCGCGTTCCGACCTGCTCGTGCTGCCGGTGCGCGACCTGCGTGCCGCCCCTGCGTACCGCGACTCGGTGCTGGCCAGCGGCGCGCGCGTCTGGCGCGACAACGCCACGTTCCGTGCGCAGCACGCGCCGGTGCGCGGCGCCGCCGACTTCGCGCGCGAGCACCGCATGCTGGTGGCCACGTACGCCAGCGCGCTGCCCGGCACGTACGGCGTGGACGAGGCCGGCGGCTACGGCCCGGTGTCGCTGCTGCGCTGGGCCACCGTCATGGCCGGGGTGCCGCGCCCGCTCACGTGGCGGCTGTTCGACACGGGGTGGGTGGTGACCACCGACGAAACCGCCGCCCAGTGGGGCCTGCAGAAGGTGGGCCCGATCGACGACGTGGCCGCGCTCTATCGCACCGGCCGCAACGCAGGCCGCGCGTGGCGCGTCAATCGCGTGGCCGACGTGCCCGGCATGCCGCAGGCGCTGGCCGCCATGAACCGCCCGGACTTCGACGCCTCGGACCTGGCGCTGCGCGACTTCGGCGCGGCGGCGCCACCGGCATCGGACTTCGACACGAGCGCGCGCGTGAGCGTGGCGCCACGAACGGTGGCCAACCGCATCGGGCTGCGCATCGAAGGCGCGTCGAGCGACGCCTACGTGGTCGTGTCCGAAACGTGGTGCCCGGGCTGGCGTGCGTTCGCCGGCGGCACCAGCGCACCCGTCGAGCGTGTGGACGGCACGCTCATGGGTGTGCGTGTGCCGCGCGGGGTGAATGCGGTGGAGCTGCGCTACTCGCCGCCGGGGTTCGCGGCGGGGATGGTGGTGTCGTTCGCGTGCGCGGCGATGCTGGCAGCGCTGACGCTGCGTCGGCGCGGCCAGCATCGCCGCGCCGATGGCGAAACACCCTCTGCGAACGACACGCCTAGGCCCCGGCCGGCCAGCCCGGTACGGTGAACTTGCCGTTGCGGCTGATCACCTTGCCGTCGGCTTCGATCGTGCCACCCCTGCGCAGGTCGCACACCATGTCCCAGTGCAGGCCGCTCTCGTTCTTGCCGCCGCTTTCCTTGATCGAGGCGCCGCAGGCGGCGTGGAACGTGCCGCCGATCTTCTCGTCGAACAGGGTGTTCTTCACGCCGCGCGTGATCTGGTAGTTGGTGCCGATCGCGATCTCGCCCAGCACGCGCGCGCCCTTGTCCTGGTCGAGCATCCGGATGAGGAAGTCCTCGTTCTTGGTGGCCGACGCGTCCACCACGCGGCCGCCCTTGAAGCGCAGGCGAATGCCGTCCACTTCGCGGCCCTGGAACAGCGACGGGAAGCTGTAACAGACCACGCCCTCGGTCGCGTCTTCGAGCGGACCGGTGAACACCTCGCCGTCGGGGAAGTTCACGTGGCCGTCGCAGTTGATCCACTTGCGGCCCTTCACGCCCACGGTGAGGTCGGTGCCCTGCGGGGTCTTGAAGCGTACCTCGCTCACCTTGTTCAGGTACTTCACGACCTTCTCCTGCTTCGCGCTGATCGCCTTCCACGCGGCGATGGGGTCAGGCAGGTGGAGCAGGCCGGCGCCGAACACGAAGTCCTCGAACTCGCGCAGCGACATGTCGGCGTCCTGCGCCGAGGCCTGGTTCGGGTACATGGTGCCGATCCAGCGCATGTTGCCCTTCTTGCCGACCGGGGTCGCCGTGCGCTTCATGAAGGTGGTGAACCACGGACGGCGCGCCGCGCTCGCACGCGCCTGCTTGGCCGCGTCGGCGCCCGTGAGCGCCTTGGTGTTGCTGCTGCCCCACGTCGAGATGAGGCAGTCGATGGTCTCGATCTCGTGCTGGGCGACCGGGTTCTGGAAGTCGAGCTGGTCGTTGCCTGCGAGCCGCACGAAGTCCTCGGCGGCCTGGTCGCTGAGCATCGAAATGTAGGGGTGGCCGCCGGCACGCAGCACGGCGCGGTACACCTCGGCCAGCAGGGGCTCGCACAGGGCCGAGCCGGTGATCTTGACGAGGTCGCCCTTGCGCACCCGGGCGGAGTAGTTCACGAGCAGGTCGGCGAGCTTGGCGAGACGCGGGTCGGACATGGCGGCGGCTCCGGAAGGACGGTGCGAAGGGTTTGTGATCGCGGCGAGGATGCACGCAACGCGGAACCACCGGCAAGCCCGGAAACGCGAGGGACACCAAATGAAATCCCCGTTCCCCGGGGCGTTCCGGTAGGGTGTGCCGTCCATCCTCGACGAGTCGGTCCCGTGACTCGCCGGCGTCCCCACAGCGGAGCCCACATGACCACTTCTCGCGCCCTTCGCACGCTGTTCGCACTGCTCCTGTTGCTCGAAGCGCTGGCACCTCGCGCCACGGCCGCCGGCGTGCTCAAGACCCGTTGGGCGCTGCCCGGATTGGTGTACCGCGCTTCGCTCGGGAACACCGACTCGGATCCGCAGCCCGAACTCCTCTGCATCGAGCGGTCGGTTCGCTACGCGGTCGTGGACGGCGCCACGGGCCGGATCCAGCAGGGCTTCAGCGGTTTCAATCTTCCCGATGCGGGCTGCACCGCCGCCGACATCAACGGCGACGGCCGCAACGAGCTGTTCTTCAACCGCGCATACGGCGGGCCGCCGATGTTCGCCGCCTACGAGTGGAACGGCACGTCGTACGCGCAGCTTTACCAGCACACGGACCAGACCAACTCGTTTTCGATCGTGCACCTGCGCAATCCGTTCCAGACCGAAGTGCTCGAGATCGGCCCCGCGGACATCCGCGTACGCGCCATGAACGGCAGCGTGCTCTGGCGCGCCTCCACGTCGCTACCCGGCTGGACGGGCAACAACCCGTTCGCGTCCCTGCTGGACGTGGACAACGACGGCACGCCGGAACTCCAGGTCACGCGTGACGCTTCGACCGTGGACGTGGTGCGCTACTCGGGAGGCGCGTTCTCGCGCGCCTGGGGCGTGACGGGGTGGCAGCCGATGAGCGCGTTCAACTCCGACGCCGACTCGCAGCAGGAACTCGCGATGTACAGCGCGAGCGACGGCCACATCGCGATCTTCGACGCCCGCTTCGGCTACATGGAGTACGAGAACACGGCGTACTCGATCTTCACGGGCGGCGACGTGCTGCCGTCCGATTCGGACGGCGACGGGCAGATGGAGCTCTACTTCTATCGCCAGGGTCCGGGTATCCCGTGCGTCACCGCGATGCGCGGAGGCTGCTGCGGCTACAACACGATGTGGACGCACAACAGCGCCGTGTCGGGCATCTTTCCCGCGACCTCGCGCAGCGCGGTGGAGCGCGAAATCGTCGAGGTCACGACGGGCAACTTCCGGATCCGTGACGCCGAGACGGGCGATGTGCTGTTCACGGCCTCCACGGGCCTGTTCCCGTGGTCGGGCAACACGCCGAACGTGTCGCTGGAGGACACGAACCACAACGGCATTTCGGAACTCGCGGTGACCGATGCGACGAATGCGCTGCGGCTCGTGAGTGGCGAGGGTGGCACCTACCACGAGCTGTGGTCGGCGCCCGGCTGGCAGTTCTACGCGGGCCTCGGCGACACCGACGGCGATCCGGCGGACGAGTTCATGCTGCGCGAAGTTTCGACGGGCAACACGAGGCTCGTGGACGGCATGACGGGCACTCCCGCGACGGTGGTGCCGGACTGGAACGCGGCGAACGGCGTCGTCTACCTGCCGAACGATCCCGGCGGTTCCGGCGTGAACCACATCCTCTCGTACCGTCCGAGCTTCTCCGGGTCCCCGGCGCAGCTGCGCCAGTACGGGCGGACCGCCAACTTCTACACCGTGCTGTTCTCGCACACCGACCCGGTGTTCACGGCGGCGGCCGTGCGGCTGCGCTCGGCCGGGCAGGGCGAGCTCCTCGAAGTCGCACCCGACGACGACCTGCGCCTGCGCGACGGGCAGACGGGCGCGATGCTGTTCCAGGGCTCGGTCGGTGAGCCGGGGTGGAGCGGCGTGGACATGACCGCGAACACGCCGTTCGTCGCCCTGAATCTCGACCCCGACGACAACGAGAACGAGCTGCTGGTCAACGAACACTCGCAGCTGTCCATGATCGACGAGTTCACGTTCGCCGACGCGCCGCCGTCGTCGCGCCCGGTCGCGTTCGCGCTCCTGCCCGGCTCGCCGAACCCGTTCCGATCGTCCGTCGCGCTGCGGTTCGCGCTGCCGGCCGACGGCCCGGTGCGCGTGCGGATCTTCGACACCGCCGGCCGGCTGGTGCGGCAGGTGGAGCAGCCGTTCGCCGCGGGCAACCGCGAGTTCCTCTGGGACGGCGCCGACCAGGCCGGCAACCCGGCGCCGAGCGGCGTGCTCTTCTACGAGGTCACGGCCGCGGGCATGAAGAAGACCAGCCGGATCGTGCGGCTGCCCTGAGTGCGGGGGGGGGCGTGATTTCGCCCGGGCCGCTCGCACGCCGATCTTTGTTCGGCGTGCGAGCAATGTTACGCTCTTGCCCATGACCACACCGCGCTCGTTGCTCCTGCTCGTCGTGCTCGCCGCCTTCGCCACCCTGAGTGCCGTTCCCGCCCGCGCGCAGTACTCGCTGGTGTGGGAAGACAACTTCGACGGCAACTCGATCAACAACACGCACTGGCAGTTCCAGGAGGGCACCGGTTGCCCGAACCTGTGCGGCTGGGGCAACAACGAGCTGCAGTACTACCGGGCCGCGAACGCGACGGTGGCGGGCGGGTTCCTGACGATCACCGCCAAGAAGGAGAACTTCGGCGGCAAGGCCTACACGTCGGCGCGGCTGCGCAGCGCGAACCTGGCGGACTTCAGGTACGGCAAGATCGAGATGCGCGCCAAGCTGCCGATCGGGCGCGGCATGTGGCCGGCGTTCTGGATGCTGCCGACCAACAGCCCGTACGGGAACTGGCCGGTGAGCGGCGAGATCGACATCATGGAGTACGTCGGTCACCAGGCGAACCAGGTGTTCGGCACGCTGCACTGGGGCAACCCGAACCAGGTCTATTCGAGCACGACCACGACGCTGCCCTCGGGCACGTTCCACGACGGCTTCCACACGTTCGCGATCGAGTGGGAGCCGAACCGTATCCGCTGGCTGCTCGACGACGTGCAGTACGCGTGCAAGAGCAACTGGGTCTCGTCGGCCGGCGGCTACCCGGCGCCGTTCGACACGCCGTTCCACATGCTGATCAACCTCGCGGTGGGCGGGAACCTGCCCGGTTCGCCTGACGCCAGCACGGTGTTCCCCCAGGACTACGTCATCGACTGGGTGCGCGTGTGGCAGAAGTCGACCGACACGTCGAGCATCCTGTTCGACGGCATGGACCACGCGAACCCGTTCGCCAACGGCTGGTTCGTGTTCAACGGTGGCGGCGGTGGCAGCATCGCCGCCAGCGCCGAACTGCCGCCGCAGGACGGCTGCGGCGCGTCGCTGAGCGTGGGCTACGGCGGGCCGAGCGGCTACATCGGCGGCTTCGGCCGCACGTTCCCGCTGGACCTGAGCGGCAGGACCGCGTTCGAGTTCTGGATCAATCCCGACGCGAACCAGCGCTACACGTTGGAAGTGAACCTGCAGGAAGACGACAACGGCGACAACAGCACCGACGAGGAGTTCCAGTACAGCTTCGTCGTGAGCCCGACCGGTCCCGGCGCCATCGCCGGCGGCGGCTGGCAGAAGGTGAGCATTCCGCTGTCGAGCTTCGTGGACGACAACAGCGTGTTCCCGGGCGGCAATGGCGTGCTCGATCCGATTCCCACGAGCAAGGGCGGCAACGGCCAGCTGGTGAGCGTGGTCATGGCGATCATCAGCAACGGCGGCGGCAACCAGACGTTCCGGACCGACTTCTGGAACTTCAAGAACACCGCCGCGCTCGACGTTCCGGGCGATGCGCCCACGCCGCGACCGTTGAGCGCCGCCGCGCCGAACCCGTTCCGCGCCAGCACCACGTTGCGCTTCACGCTCGCGAAGGACGAACGCTACTCGGTGACCGTGCACGACCTGTCGGGCCGGCGCGTGCGCGACCTCGAGTCCGGCCGTGGCGTGGCGGGCGAGCACCGCGTGAGCTGGGACGGCCGCACCGACGCAGGCACGACCGCCGCGCCGGGCGTGTATCTCGTGCGCGTGCGTCGCGACAGCGGGGCGGACGTGCGGAAGATCGTGCTGCAGCGCTGAAATCAGGCCTGCCCCGGGAGCGACCGCTCCGGTAGATTGCCGGGATGCCGCTCACACCCGGTACTCGGCTCGGTCCCTACGAGATTTCCGCCCCGCTCGGCGCCGGCGGCATGGGCGAAGTGTATCGTGCGCGCGATTCGCGGCTGGGGCGCGACGTGGCGATCAAGGTGCTGTCCACGCGGCTGTCGTCGAGCGACGACCTGCGCGCGCGCTTCGAACGCGAGGCACGCACGCTGTCGCAGCTCAACCACCCGCACATCTGCACGCTGCACGACGTGGGCAGTCACGAGGGCGCCGACTACCTGGTGATGGAGCTGATCGAAGGCGAGACGCTGGCCGCGCGGCTCGAGCGCGGTCCGCTCTCGGCCGCGACGCTGCTCGCGAGCGCCGTGCAGGTGGCCGGGGCGCTGGCCGAAGCGCATCGCGCCGGCCTCGTGCACCGCGACCTGAAGCCCGCCAACCTCATGCTGACGGAGTCGGGCGTGAAGCTGCTCGACTTCGGCCTGGCGACGCCCGCGCTGCCGCGCACCGAACCGGGCGAACTGAGCCAGCTGGAGACGCAGCACCAGCCGCTCACCGCCGCGGGCATGATGGTGGGCACGTTCCAGTACATGGCGCCGGAGCAGCTTGAAGGCCGCGAGGCCGACGAGCGCAGCGACCTGTTCGCGCTCGGCTGCGTGCTGTACGAAATGGCGACCGGCCGCCGCCCGTTTCACGGCAACGACACGTTCACGCGGCTCGGCTCCATGCTGCGCGACCGGCCGGCTCCGCCGGCGAGCGTGAATGCGGCCATGCCGCGCGCGCTGGGGCAGATCGTGGCCCGCTGCCTCGAGCGCGATCCGGCGCTGCGCTTCGCGAGCGCGGTGGAGCTGCGCGACGCGCTGCTCGCGCTGCAGCGCTGGCCCCGCGACGAGGCGCTGCCCGAGCTGGCGCGCATCTGCGATCGCATCCTGATGCTGGAAGAAGGCGCCGAGTCGTGGAACGCGTTCGTGCTGGCCCGCGAGATCGAGAAGCTTGCGCCGGGCGAGCCCATGCTCGAACGGCTGCGCCCCGAGTTCTCGCTGCCGGTCCACATCCTGTCGGATCCGCCCGGCGCCACGGTGACGGCGCGCTTCTACGGCGATCCGGACGGCGAGCGGATCGAGCTGGGCGTGACTCCGCTCGAGAACGTGCCGTACCCGCGCGGCGTCACCCGGCTCGAACTGGAGCTGCCCGGCCACCGCACCGTGCACGACGTGGTGCTCAACCTGGCCACCTCGTTCTCGAACGCCACCGAAGCGGACTCGCCGACGTGGCGCTACACGCTGCACCGGCACGGTGAGATCCCCGACGAGATGGAACTGGTGCCGGCCGGCGGCTTCCCGTTGTACATGCCGGGACTCGATCATCTTGAAACCGAGCCCACGGGCGCGTTCCTGATGGATCGCCATCCCGTCACGAACCGCGAGTACAAGCGCTTCGTGGACGACGGCGGCTATACCCGCGAGGAGTTCTGGCGCGCTCCGTTCACCGAGGGCGGGCGCACGCAGCCGCACGCGGAGGCGATCGCGCGCCTGACCGACGCGGTGGGCCAGCGCGGCCCCGCACGATGGGAGATGGGCGACTACCCGGCGGGCGAGGACGACCATCCGGTCACCGGTGTGAGCTGGTACGAGGCGGCGGCCTACGCGGCATGGGCGGGCAAGACGCTGCCGACGCTGTTCCACTGGAACCGCGTCGCGATGACCTTTTCGAGCGCACTCATCGTGCCGTTCGCGAACCTGTCGGGCCGCGGAACCGTGCCCGTGGGCAGCACGAAATGCGAGAGCCGTTTCGGCGTGCACGACCTGGCCGGCAACGTGCGCGAGTGGATGGTGAACGCGATCGGGGACACCGACCAGCGCTACATCCTGGGCGGCGGCTGGAACGACATGGGCTACGCATTCGTGGACGCGTACGGGCAGCCCGCGTTCGACCGCTCGCCGAGCAACGGCTTCCGCTGCATTCGCGCACTGGCGCCGGACCCGAACCAGGCGAGGCTCGAACGCGGTCTCGAGTTCCCGAACCGCGACTTCATGGCAGAACCGCCGGTGTCCGACGACGTGTTCGGGTTCTTCCTGCGCCAGTTCCACTACGACCGCACGCCGCTCGACGCCAAGCTCGTGGCCGAGCAGCCGGTCCCGGCCGGCCGCTGGCAGACCGTGGACCTGGCGGCGGCCTACGGCGGCGAACGCATGCAGGCGCACCTGTTCCTGCCGTCGCGCGGCCGGCCGCCTTACCAGACGGTGGTGCTGTTTCCCGGCTCGCTGGCGCTGCACAACCGCACGTTCAACCTGGCCGAGATCCAGCGCGTGGAGTGGATCCTGAAGAGCGGCCGCGCGCTGCTGCTTCCGATCTACAAGTCCACCTACGAGCGCGGCGACGAACTGTCGTCGGACTACCCGCAGCCCACCGCGCTCTACAAGGATCACGTGATCATGTGGGCGCGCGACCTGGGGCGTGCGATCGACTACGTGGAGACGCGCCCCGAACTGGACGCCGGCCGCATCGCCTACTTCGGCACCAGCTGGGGCGGGCAACTCGGGGCGATCCTGCCCGCGGTGGAGAAGCGCATTCGCGCGAACGTGCTGTACGTGGCCGGCTTCTGCTTCCAGCGTTCGCTGCCCGAGGTCGACCCCGTGCACTACGCGCGCCGCGTGACACAGCCCACGCTGATGCTGAACGGCGAGCTGGACTTCTTCTTTCCGGCCGAGACGTCGCAGCGCCCCATGTTCGAACTGCTCGGCACGCCGCTCGAGCACAAGCGGCGGATCACCTATCCGCGCGGCCACACGGTGCCCAAGGTGGACCTGATCAAGGAATCGCTGGCGTGGCTCGACCGGTACCTGGGCCCGGTCGAATAGACGCGCAGCCCGGGCCGTGAGCCCGACGAGTCGAAAGGAACGCCCCCCATGTGCAGGAACATCCGGACGCTGCACAACTTCGCGCCGCCGGCCTCCACCGACGAAGTGCGAGCGGCCGCGCTGCAGTACGTGCGCAAGGTGAGCGGCACCACGAAGCCCTCACGTGCGAACGAGGCGGCATTCGCGCGCGCCGTCGACGAAGTCGCGCGCGTGACGCAGGAACTGCTCGGCGCGCTGGTGACCACCGCGCCGCCCAAGGACCGCGAGATCGAGGCGGCCCGCGCGCGCGAGCGGAGCGCGAAGCGGTTCGGGACGGCGGGCTCGGGGGATTAGGCGCAACGCAGGCCTGTCGGGCGAGGCAGCGAGAGTGCGTTCGCAGTGCCTCGGAGTTCGGTTCTGCGTGGCCGGACGTAGTGAGGGTCTGGAATACTTGGTCTGCCCGAACGACCCGCACCTCGCCCCGGAGCTCGCGTCCCGATGCCGACCGTTCGCCGTTTTGACCTGCCCTTCGCGCATCTCGGACGTGCCGCTGCCGCGGGCATGTTCGCCCTGAGTGCACTCCTCGCGCCCGTCGCTGCTCACGCGCAGGCGATCCTCGAGCAGTTCCCGAGCACCAACGGGACAGTGTACGCCTTCGCCGAGGTCGGGAACACCTTGTACATCGGCGGCGCCTTCTCGCGGATTGGGCCGGCCACGGGAGGAGGCCTGCCGGTCACGGCATCGACCGGCGACCGCGTGGGCAGCCCGCTGGTCGTGAACGGCAACGTGTTCGCGTCGGTGCCCGACGGCGCCGGTGGCTGGTTCATCGGTGGCAGCTTCACGAGCGTGGGCGATCAGGCTCGCGCGAATCTCGCGCGCATTCTTTCGGACGGCTCGCTCTCGTCGTGGAATCCGGGGGCCGGTGGCACCGTCAAGGCGCTCGCCCTCGTCGGCAACACGCTCTACGTGGGTGGGTCGATCGCCAGTGCCGGCGGGCAGGGCCGGTCGAACGTGGCGGCGCTGGACGCGACGACCGGCCTCGCGACGGCGTGGAATCCCGGCTGTGACGGCGAAGTGCGCGCCATCGCCGCCGACACTCGAGCCGTCTATCTGGGCGGACGGTTCAATATCGTCGATGGCCAGTCGCGGAGTCGGTTCGCCGCGGTGGATGCCGCCACGGGCCGCGTGAAATCGTGGTCCGCGCAGGTGTCCGGCACCTCCCTGGACGCGGGCGGCACCTCGGTGGACGCGATCGTCACCAACGGCTCGACCGTCTATTTCGGCGGCGACTTCACTTCCGCATCGTTCGTCGCGCGGAACCGCCTCGCGGCCGTCGACTCGTCCACGGGCGCGCTCGCTTCGTGGAACCCGAACGCGAGCGGGGTCATTCGCGGCATGGCGCGCAACGGCAGCCACGTCTACGCGGTCGGCAACTTCACGCAGATGGGCGGCGTCCAGCACATCCGCATCGCGGACATCGACGCGACGACCGGGCTCGCGAGCAGCTGGTCGCCGAGCGCCGACAACACCGCGATGTGCGTCACGGTCAGCGGCAACACCGTGTATGTCGGCGGCCTGTTCGAGGTCGGGGTCAACGGACTGCACTCGATGGTCGTCGCGATCGACGCCACGACGGGCTTCGCCTCGGCCTGGGACCCGGGACCGGACGGCGGTGTCTATACGGTGTCCGTGTCGGGTTCGAACGTCTACCTCGGCGGCACCCTGACGCTTGCGGGTGGCACTGTTCGCTACGGCCTGGCCGCGCTCGACGCGACCACCGGGGCGCTGCTGCCGTGGAACCCGAGCACGACTGCCAACATCGTCTGGTCCATGACGTCCAGCGCGAGCACGCTGTACGTGGGTGGGCAGTTCGCCACGATGGCCGGCCAGCCGAGGAACTGCCTGGCGGCATTCGACGTGACGAGTGGCGCCCTCACCGCGTTCAATCCCGGTTACGTGGACGGCTCGGTGCAGGCGCTCGCGCTGAGTGGCACCACGCTCTTCGCCGGCGGCTTCTTCGACACGGTCGGATCCGTGCGCCGCACCCATGCCGCCAGCATGAACGCCACCACCGGTGCCGTCACTTCGTGGGCGCCGAATCCCGACGACGGCGTCGTGAGCCTCGGGCTCTACGGATCGCTCGTCTACCTGTGCGGCCGTTTCACGACCGTCGGGGGACAGCCGCGCGGCTCGCTGGCCGCAGTGGACGGAACCACCGGCGCGGTCACGGCGTTCGCTCCGAACGCCAATCAGTACGCCTTCGACATGGCCGTCACGCCGACGAGCATCTACACCGTGGGGAACTTCACCACGATCGGAGGCGGCAGTCGCAGCTATGCCGCGGCGCTCGATCCGGTGACCGGGACGCTCCAGCCGTGGACGGTCACACCCAACGGGGGCATGTACGCGCTCGCGACCGGGCCCGACCGTGTGTACATCGGTGGATTCCTGCAGACCCTCAACAGCACGCCGAAACTCTGGGTCGGCGCCGCCACGCAGTCCACGGGTGCGATCGCCGACTACCGCCCGGCGCCCAACTATGTGGTGGACGAGATCGCCGTGTTCGGCGAGCGCGTCTACCTCGGCGGCCGATTCACGCGCATCAACGGCAAGCCGCGCGTCGGGTTCGCGGTGACGCGCTTGCCGCGCGTGAGCATCGCCGACGCTTCAATCGAAGAAGGCGACGCGGGCACGCGCCAGCTGACGTTCACGGCGTCGCTCGACCAGGCCACGCTCGAAAGCGTCACCATGAAGCTCAGCACGAGCGACGTGGACGCCACCGCGGGCAGCGACTACACGGCACTCTCGAACCAGTCGTTCAACATTCCCACGGGACAGACCTCGCGCACGTTCACGGTCACCGTGAATGGCGACCACCTGCCCGAGGCCAGCGAGCGCTTCGACGTCACGCTCAGCTCGCAGCAGGGCGCATTCGTCGGCGACGGCGTCGCCACGGGCACGATCACCGACGACGATGCGCACGCGCTCGTCTGCGCGGACCTGTTCGAGACCGACGGCGACGTACTCGCGACCGCGGTCCTGAACGGCGTGCTCTATATGGGCGGCAACTTTTCGCACGTGGGACCGCCGCCCTTCTCGGTCGCCACGTCGCAGCCGCGTGCGCGGCTCGCGGCGATCGATCTCGCGACGGGCGCGCTCACGGCGTGGAATCCGGGCGCCGATGGTGACGTCACCGTGCTCGAAGCCGGCTCCGGCGTGATTTACGTGGCGGGCTTCTTCCAGCAGCTCGGCGGGCTGACGCGCAGCAGGCTCGGCGCGCTCGATCCCGTCACGGGCGCCGTCAAGCCCTGGAACCCTGCGCCGCAGTCCACGGTGCGCGCACTGGAGGCCGTGGGCAGCACGGTGTACGCGGGCGGCGACTTCGCCAGCATCGGCGGTGCGACCCGCAATGCGCTCGCGGCGCTCGACGCCGTGAGCGGGCTCGCCACGTCGTGGAACCCGAATCCCAACGGCAGCGTGTACGCGCTCGCCGCGCAGAGCGGGAAGCTCTACGTGGGCGGGGATTTCACCGGTTTCTCGGGCGGCGGTGGAGGCGGTGGTGGCGGGGGCGGCAACACTCGCCGTGGGCTTGCCGAGTTCGACTTCGCGAGCAGCACGCCGACGTCGTGGGACCCGAAGCCGCGCGCCATCGTGCGCACGATCGTGCCCGCGGGCACGATCCTCTACGTGGGTGGCGACTTCACGAACGTGGGCGGACTCAACCGCGGACACCTTGCGGCGCTCGAGATTCCCTCGGGCAACGCGACCACCTGGGACCCGAACGTGGACGGCCCGGTGTACACCATCGCCCTCGACGGAACCTGCGCGCGGATCGGCGGACTGTTCACGACGGTCGGCACTCTGCCGCGCCAGAACCTGGCCGGCGTGGACCTGGCCAGCAGCCTGGCGAACGGCTGGGTGCCGAACGCCGACCAGATGGTGCGATCGCTGGTGGTGTCCGGCCAGCGGGTGTACGCGGCCGGCGACTTCGCCGTGACCGCCGCCACGCCGCGGGGCGGGTTGGCGTGCCTGATTCCCGAAGCGTTCGCGGGTGCCGAATCCGACGCGCCGCCCACGCGTGTGGCGTTCACCGGTGTGGCGCCGTGCCCGACGCCCGGCCCGCTGCGATTCGCGTTCGAACTGCCACGCGAGCAGCGCGTGACGCTGGCGCTGTACGACGTGCTGGGCCGCGTCGTGGCGCGCGTGCTCGACGGACCGCTGGCCGCCGGCCGGCACACGATCGCGTGGGACGCGCACGGGGCCGGCGTGCCGCCGGGGCTGTACCTGGCGCGCTTCGAGACGGGCGGAGTCCGGGAGAGCCGCCGGGTGCTGGTGGTGCGATAGCACGCGAGTCGCGCGGCACGGAGTTGAGGCATTGAGTCGCTTCCTCCGCATGCACTAGTCTGCCGCTTCCAGTGCTGCCTTCTGGACGCCTCACTCACCGACTCCGAACGCGACTTCGCTTTCCCCACGATGGAGTGACCATGTCCGACGAGCCGCGCGCGTCCAGCCCCGAGGACGACGAAACCCGCACGCTGCATGCCGCGCCCGGAGAGGCGAACTCGCCCGAGATGTCCGGGATGCCGACCGAAGTGGACGGTTACCGGGTGCTGGGCGTGCTCGGGCAGGGCGGCATGGGCGTGGTGTACCTGGCCGAGCAGAAGGAGCCGCGCCGGCGCGTCGCGCTCAAGGTGATTCGCGGCAGCGCGCACACGGACTCGCTGCACGTGAAGCTGTTCCGGCGCGAGGCCGAGACGCTGGGCCGGCTGCGCCACCCGAACATCGGCGCCATCTACGGTGCGGGCCGGCTGCCCGATGGCCGGCCGTACTTCGCCATGGAGCTGGTCGAAGGCCCGACGCTCGACGGCTACCTCGAGCCGCGGCCGTCACCCGCGAGCCGCGCCGAACTGCTGCACCGGCTGGCGCTGGCGGGTCGCATCGCCGAAGCGGTGCACTACGCGCACCAGCGCGGGGTCATTCACCGCGACCTCAAGCCGTCGAACATCGTGATTCCGGTGGCGGCCGACGGCAGCTCGTCCGGTGTGACGCACTCCGGGCTACCCGACGTGAAGGTGCTGGATTTCGGGCTCGCGCGGATCACCGACGACGAGTCGCAGGTCAGCGTCCTGAGCGACGTGGACACGATTCGCGGCACGCTGCCCTACATGAGCCCCGAGCAGGTGCGCGGCGACAAGCACCTGCTCGACGTGCGCTCGGACGTGTACACGCTGGGCGTGATCCTCTACGAGATGATCGCGGGTGAGCGGCCGTACCGCGTGAGCGGAACGGGGCTGCTCGAGGCGATGCGCGTGATCAGCGAGCAGGAACCCAAGCCGCTGCGCGACACGCCGAGCGGCGTGGCGCGCGTGGACGGCGACCTGCAGGCCATCGTGTTCAAGGCACTCGCCAAGGAACCCGAGCGACGCTACTCGAGCGCGGCGGCGCTGGCCGAGGACCTCGAGCGCTACCGCAACTCGCAGCCCGTGCTCGCGCGCACGCCGAGCACGGCGTACCAGTTGCGCAAGCTGATGGCGCGCCACAAGCCGATCGTGGCGGCGGCGGGGCTGGCGCTGCTGGCGATCGTGGTGTCGGCGATCGTGAGCACGGCGATGTTCGTGCGTGCGCGCACCGAGGCGGCCAAGGCGAGGCAGGTCGCGGCGTTCCTCGGCGACATGCTTCAGGGCGCGGGCCCGTCGGTCGCGCGCGGCCGCGACACGGCGCTGCTGCGCGAGATTCTCGACCGCACCGCCGAACGCGTGCGCACCGAGCTCAAGGGCCAGCCCGACGTGGCGGCCGGCATCGAGCACGTGCTGGGCGGAACGTACCTGGAGATCGGCGACCTGCTGGCGGCCGAGGAGCACGCGCGCGCCGCGTACGAAACGCACCGCAGGCTGCACCGCGGCCGCCACCCCGACGTGGCGAGCGACCTCTTGCTGCTGGCCGACACGCAGTGGCGGCGCGGCCGGCTCGCGGAAGCCGATTCGCTCGCGCGCGCGGCGCTCGACATGTGGCGCGCACTCGAGAAGAGCCCGCACGAGCAGATCGCGCAGGCGCTGACGATGCTCGGGGGCATCGAGCTGGACGCCTCGCGGCCCGAGAGCGCCGAGCCCTTGCTGCGTGACGGCCTCGCGATGAGCCAGAAGCTTCATCCCGAAGGTGACCGCTCGGTGGCGGTGGCGCTCAACTCGCTGGGCAACCTCATGCACTTCAACGGCCGCTTCGAGCAGGCCGACTCGCTGCAGCGGCTCGCGCTCGCCATGCACCGGCGGGTCAGTGGCGAGATGAGCCCCGAGGTGCAGGCGGATCTCTTCAATCTCGCGCAGGTCGAGATCGACCGTGGCCGCTTCGCGCCGGCCGAATCCCTGGCGCGCCTGGGCCTGGCGGTGGGCGATCGCATCTACACCGAGCCGCACCCGAACCAGGCCGCCGGCCTGATCGCGCTGGCGGGTGTGTACGCGCGCACGGGGCAGTTCGCGCGCGCGGACTCGCTCGCGCGCCGATCGCTGGAGATCGCCCGGAGCGTGCGCGGCGGCGGCGAAGGCGCCGTGGGCGAAGCGTTCGCGGCCCTGGGCGTGTTCGCCGCCTCCGCGGGCCGCGTCGCGGAGGCGCTGGCCTATCACCAGCAGGCGCTCGCCGTGTTCCAGGCTGGTGGAGCGCTCAAGATCTCGTTCCTCGCCACCGCCATGGACAACGTGGCGAGTGCGTTGGCGGGAGTCGGCCGGTTCGACGAGGCCGACTCGATCTACCGGAAGGCGATCCCGCTCAAGGTCGAAGCTCTCGGCCCGCAGAATCCTGCGACGCTGCTGACCATGAACAACTACGCCCGGATGAAGTACTCCCTGGGCGACGTGGCCGGAGCCGAGGCGCTGTTCCGCGACGTGCTCGTGGCCCGGCGGGCCGCGCTGGGGGACAGCAGCGACCAGGTGGCCGTGACGATGAACGACCTCGCGCGCTGCGTTCAGGCGCGCGGGCGACTGGCGGAAGCCGAAAGCCTGATGACGCAATCCACGGCGATCGTGCAGGCGCGGCTCGGCGACGACGCCATGAACACCAACTTCGTGCGTTCGAGCCTGGCGCGCCTGTATCGCGAGCAGGGCCGGCACGCGCAGTCCGTGCGCGAGTTCCGCAAGGCGCGTGCGTACCTGGTCCCGATCCTGGGCGAGGCCAACGGGGCGTTGGCGTGGCTGGACATCGAACTGGCCGCGTCACTCGGCGCTGCGGGCGCAGCGCGCGAAGCCGACTCCAGCTTCACGTCGATCGCCCGGCTGCCCGCCGGGATGCTGTCACCGGTCGATCAGGTGCGGTTCCAGAGCTACTACGGCATGTACCTGGCCGCGGGCGGGCGGTCTGCGGAAGCCGAGAAGTACCTGCTGCTCGCCGAGCAGGCCCTGCGCGACCCGCGCGAGTCCAACGTGCGCCGGCGGTTGAGCGTGCTGAACGCGCTGGCCGACATGGAGCGCGCGTGGGCGACGGCGTCGCCTTCGCCGGTGCGCGCCGCGGCGCTGCAGCGCTGGACGGCGGCGCGCGACGCCGAGGCGCCGGAGCTGAGGCAGGCGATCGAAGAGGGCAGGGTGCCGCGAGCCGCCGGGGCGAAGTAGCGCGAAGCGTGCTTCGCCCCGACGTGCCCTACGGAGTGCCGCCCGGCTTTCGCGCGGGCGCCTCGCGACCGATGGCGGCCATGCCGGCCTCGGGGTAGCGCTGGCCCACCGCGCAGCCGATCGAGAACTCGGCGTCGAGTTCGGCGATGTCGGCGGCATCGAGCGACACGCGGGTGGCTTCGAGATTGCGCTCGACGCTCTCGGGCCGGCCCATGCCGACGAGCGGAATGAGATCGTCGCCCTTGCGCAGCAGCCACGCGAGCGCCACCGACGACATCGAGACGCCTTTGCGCTTGGCCATGGCTTCGAGCGGCCCCAGGCGCGCGACGTTCGCAATGAGATTGTCGCCCTGGAAGCGCGGCACGTTGTGCCGCCAGTCGCCGGAGGGCAGGTCGGCCGCCGTGCGGATTTTGCCCGTGAGCAGCCCACGACAAAGCGGCGAGTAGGCGACGAACGTGATGCCGAGCGAACGAATGAGCGGGAACAGTTCGCGCTCGGGCTCGCGCTGCATGAGCGAGTATTCGGTCTGCAGCGCGGCGATCGGGTGGGTGGCGTGCGCGCGGCGAATCGTGTCGGGCCCGGCCTCCGACAGCCCGATGGCGCGTACCTTACCGGCCTTCACCATCTCCGCCATGGCGCCGACGGAATCTTCGATCGGCACTTCGGCGTCCACACGATGAAGGTAGTAGAGGTCCACGTGGTCGAGCCCGAGGTGCTGGAGGCTGCGGTCGATCGCCTCGTGCAGGTAGGCGGGGCTGCCGCGGCGCGACTTGGTGGCGACCACCGCGCGATCGCGCCGGTCCTTCACCGCGCGCCCCACGAGCTGCTCGCTCCGGCCGTCGCCGTAGGCTTCGGCCGTGTCGATCATCGTGATGCCTTCGTCGATCGCGCGCTGGATCGCGCGCACGCCGGCGTCGTCGTCGCTCGCGCCGTACCAGCCCGCGAACGCCATGGCGCCGAGTGCGATGGCGCCGACGCGAACCTCTCCCTGACCGAGCCTGCGAGTCTCGAGCATGCTGCCTCCGCGATTGGGGTGGGATGCACTCACGTCGGCAGCGTACTCGTGGCGAGCGAACGAATCCAAGACGACGTCGCGTGCGCGCGAGCCGCGAAAATCGCGGGCGCGAACGTGGTCGGGTTCTTACCGCAGCCGCCAGATCGCCGATCCACCCGCCGGCACGGTCACGCGTGTGGCGCCCTTGGTGCGCAGCCTCGCGCCGCCTGCGGTGGCGAGCACGAGCTTGGCCGCGCTCGCGTGCAGTTCCCACGGGCCGGCGTCGGCCGCGGTGACGCCGAGGTTGTGCACGACCAGCAGGCGTTCGCCTTCCGCTTCGCGGACGAACGCGAGCAGCTGCCTGTTCGCCGCGCCTGCGTCGAGCACGGCGATGCTGCCGCGGCGCAGCGCGGGTGACGTCGCGCGCAGGTGCACCAGCCGGCGGTAGTGCGAGAGCAGCGATCGCGGATCGTCGTTCTGCCATTCGACGTTCGCCTGGTCGCGTCCCGCGGAGAACGCGCGCCACGCCCTGCCGGTGGTGAAGCCGCCTCCGGGTTCGCGATCGTTCCACGGCATCGGCGTGCGGATATTGGGATCGGGCTTGCCGCCCGCCAACCCGACTTCTTCGCCGTAGTAGAGGAACGGCGAGCCCGGCAACGTGAGCAGGATCGCTGCCGCCGTGCGCAGCTTCCGGCCATCGGCACCCAGCTCGGTGGCCACGCGCGGCGTGTCGTGGTTGGAGAGGAACGGCGCGTCGCACACGCCCGGCGGGTAGAGCCGGGCCATGCTCGCGAGCGTGGAGACGATCGGCGTGGCATCGCCCGAACGCACCGCCTGCAGGATCGAACCGGCGAGCGGGAAGTTGAAGCTCATGGGGAGTTCGTCGCCTCCGGCGACGGTGTCGGTGGAGCCGTAGAAGCGCGCGATCTGGTCGGTGGACGTCCAGTTCTCGCCGACCAGCAGCGCTTCGGGCGCGCCCGTGCGCACGTGCGCCGCGAACTCCTTCCAGAACGCGTGCGTGCCCGGCGTGTTCACCTGCTGTTCGCCGGGACCGTCTTCGATCAGGTGCCGCGCCGCATCGAGCCGGAAGCCGTCCACGCCGCGCGCGAGCCAGTACGCTGCGACCTGCTTGATCGCCTGGCGCACCTCGGAGTTGTTGAAGTTGAGATCGGGCATGCCGCCCCAGAAGACGCCGTAGTAGTACGCACCGTTCATGGCGTGCCACGTGGGTCCGCCGCCCCAGGGCTGCCGCCAGCCCGGATCGTCCGCGCGCCACACGTACCAGTCGTGCATGGGCGAGCGCGGCGACGACGCCGACTCGACGAACCACGGATGCCGGTTGCTGGTGTGGTTGATCACCAGGTCCACGATCACGCGGATCCCGCGCCGGTGCGCCGCTGCGAGGAGCGAGTCGAAGTCCGCCAGCGTGCCGTACTGCGGGTTGATGGCGTAGTAGTCGGTCGTGTCGTAGCCGTGATCGCTGGGCGAGGCGAAGATCGGCATGAGCCAGAGGGCCTCGACGCCGAGGTCGGTGGTGGTGGAGGGATTGCCGTCGTTCAGGTAGTCGAGCCGGGCCGTGAGCCCGCGCAGGTCGCCGACACCGTCGCCGTCGGAGTCCGCGAAGCTGCGCACGAAGATCTCGTAGAAGGTGGCGCCGGCGGCCCAGGAGAGGCGCTGGTGCGCAGACAGGGAAGGTTGAGCGGCGTGCGCGGCGCGGGGGAGCGCGGCCAGCGCGGCGAGCGTCGGCAGGAAAAGGAGAAGCAGCAGGGTTCGGACGCTCTTCATCGGGCCAACCTCTCGGGGGTGTGACACTCGGGGCGTGCCGCTGGAGGCGCGTCGTGCCGCCGCATCCTCACGTGCCGGTGCGCAGAATGGCGGGCCGAGGCCTGCAGCGCAACGCACCGCGAAGCGCGCCGGGGTGATCTCCCACGTGACGTCACCCGCGCACATCGAGCAAAATCGGAAGATATCTTGACAGGTATTGCGGCCGAGTATTGACTGCGGGTTACCCGGCCAGCCCCTCGCGCCACTCGATCGCATTCGCATTGCCGCTCGCACCGACGTCGGCAAGCCGCAGCGAAGCGAGTCACTGGGCCACTGGCGATGCGCGGGCGTGCACCTGTCAGCACGCTGACGATGCACGTCGTCCCCGAAGGATCGCGGAACCCGTCCTTGCCCCCGCACGGAAGTCTCCGCATGAACGCAAGACGATTGGCAAACGCACCCAGAATGGGCTGCGGGTGCCGGTTGACGCGAGCATGAATTGCGAGTGCACACGAGTCGGTGAGCAGTGACCGACCCGTCGCGTCGCCTCCGGAGGGCACACATGAGCGAGTCAGGGCCGCCACGCTTCCGTGAGGAGGCGATGGATCGCTACGACCAGCACGCCCGGCGCCTTTCACGTGAAGAGGAGAAGTTGGCGAGGTTTGCGCTTCGGGGAGCAGTTCTTCAGGGACTGCTCCTGATCGCATTCGTGATCGTGTTGGGGCAAGTCGCCAGTTCGGCAACCGCACGAATCCTGTGGGCCATGCTGATCGCATACGTGGGCGTCGTCTCCTCGGTCATTCTCTTCGTGGGCTCTCGACGGGCTCATGCGCGGCTTCGGGCGATGGAGGCGAACTACGAAGCCGATATAGGCGAGAACGCGCGAGAGATGGTGTCGCCGTTTCTCGTCGAGAAGCAACCTGCGTGGCGAAGTGCGGCATTGAGTGAGGCGTACTTGTGGGGACTCTTCTCCGTGGTGTGGGTGGCGGCCGCGGTAATGCTCGCAACACCGGATGCGCGCGGGCGCTGGCGACCCACTTCGTCAGACTCGACGAGCACATCTCCGCTTCTCGAGCGAGTGCCCACCCTGCAACAACAGGACGTGCGGCACCGGGAACTGGTCGCTGCGATCCGAGAGAGCGCGAGGATCCGATCAGACGGTGACTGGCCGGTCGCCCCGTTTCACCTTCCGGCGGGCCTCTACCTCGTGATCGCAACGCTCGCGGTGGCCGGTTCCGGGACCCTGATCATCGGGATGCGGTCTTCCCACAAGTACACGAGAATCACCACCGGCGTCATCGGCGGCTCTTCGCTCGTGGGTTCGCTTGTCCTCGGCAAGTTCGCGCTGGCTGAAGAGCTGAAGTTCTCCCCGGAGTTCCGCATTTCAACTGGCGACACCTACCAGTCGGGAGCCCTGACAGACCTTGGGGCGGTCGGACCATTCGCGACCGCGCGGCCTGACACATTGGAGAGCGCAGGGGCGAGCTCCTTGGCGGCTGTCGAGGACTCGCTGCGAGCTCGCCGCCGGGACTGGGTTCTGGAGGGCATGTTCCTGATCGGCAGCGCGGACCGACGTGAGCTGCGCGGTTCCGTCGCGCGGAGCTTGGGCTCGAACCAAGGACTCGCCCAGTTGCGGGCCGAATGGCTGCGCACGGCGCTCGTGCAAGGCGTGCCCTTGGAGGCGAGCACCGTACAGGTCGTGACATTCGTTCGCGGACCGGTTCTGCTCGCTTCGCAGCAAGGTGCCGGCGCGTTGGCTCCCGATCGTTCCGTATGAGCTTGGCCCGATTTCGTAGACAGTTGAACTACGCGGCGTGAGTGGCTCGTGCCTTCTCGAACGCGGCCGGGCTGATCTGCCCGAGCGTCGAGTGCCGTCGCCGCTGGTTGTAGAACACTTCGATGTAGTCGAACAACTCCATTTTCGCCTCGCCGTGGCTGTCGAAGCGCTCACTCAACTCGCTCTTCACGCTCGAGAAGAAGCTCTCCATCACGGCGTTGTCGTAGCAGTTGCCGCGCCGACTCATGCTGCACGTGATGCCTTGCGCCAGAAGCGCATCCTGGTAGTCCTCGCTCGAGTACGGCGAGCCCTGATCCGAGTGGTGCAGCAGCCCGTCCGCCGGGCAGCGCCGCTTGAGCGCCATCTCGAGTGCGCGCGTCACGAGGTGCCGGTCGTTGATCGCACTGACCGCCCAGCCCACGACGAACCGCGAGAACAGGTCGAGGATCGCCGCGAGGTACAGCTTGCCGCTCGAACCGATCACGAACTCCGTGGTGTCGCCCACCCAACGCTGGTTCGGCGCAGCGGCCGTGAACTCGCGGTTCAGCAGGTTCGCGGCAACCGGCTGGTCTCGATCGCTGACCACCGACTTCTTGTACCGCTTCCTCGCTCGCGCTCGCAGGCCTTCTTCCTGCATGAGACGCACAACGCGCTTGCGGCTCACGTGAATGTCGTCCTCGGCGAGGTCTTCCCAGATGCGAGGACTGCCATAGCGCTGCTTGCTGGCGTCGAATGAAGCACGGATCCGCACACGCAGCTGGCGATCCTGCTTCGCGCGCTCCGACTCCGGCCGTTCGCACCACGCGTAGTACCCGCTGCGCGAGACCCGGAGCCAACGGCAGAGCTTCGTGATCGGGACTGTGGCCTTCTCCGCTCGGATGAACTCGAACCTCAGCTGCTCTCCTTGGCGAAGAAGGCCGCTGCTTTTTTTAGGACGTCACGCTCCAGCTTGAGCTCGCGAACTTCCTTGCGCAGTCGCGCCAGCTCCTCGCGCTCGACGGTCGTGAGGCCGCCGGACTTACCCTTGGTTCGATCGGCCTGGGCCCGCGCCACCCACTCGCGCACCGCCGAATCGGTCAGGTCCAGATCGCGGGCCACGGCCCCCGCGGACTTGCCTTCATCAAGGACCAGCCGTACCACGCCTGCCTTGAACTCATCCGTGAACTTGCGCCGTGCCCGGCGCCCCTCGGTCTTGGCCATGCGGGACATCGTATCCGCCTCTCGGAAGATGTCCACGAGAGCGGGTCAAGCTCAACACGAAGGGACGGGAGTGGACTCTGAATAGGCGACCAATCGGCGACCAAGATGCGTCGTCGAAATCGCGCCTATGATCAGTGCTGCCTTCGCCACCACGACGCCCTCCGGGCCCACCACCGAGCGACCGCTGCGAGGAGCTGCACCTGCGAAGCCGTGGCCGTCACCCCCGAGAGTAGCGCCGCCAGCACGCATTCCGGGATCGCGGGAGAGCTGGGCGCGGGTCAACCCGGCACGAGCCCGTCTGACGTTCTCGGATCGGGCCCAGTCCCGCTTGACGCCCCCCTCTGGGATGCTACCGTCTGGGCCATCAGCGACGAGTGGAATCCGGCCAGTTCGCGATGCCGGCCCACATTCGAAGACGGAGGATTCGTCGTCCGGCGCCAGGCGCGTCGGGACGGATTTCACGCACATGCTTGTCACGACCACACACGGTTCTCCAAGCCACCGCAAGGCACGCGGGTGGCCTGTTTCGTTTTCCTGGCACGGAGGATGTCATGGCGGTCACGGTGGATAAGACGGCTCCCGCCGGCAAGGGTCATAACGCGTTCGCGATGGCGCAAGCGCAGTTCGACGGTGTGGCGGAGTATCTCGGGCTCGACGCCGCGACCCGCGAGCTGCTTCGGAACCCGCTGCGTGAGTACCACTTCGGCATTCCCATCCGGATGGACGACGGCTCCATGAAGGTGTTCCGCGGATTCCGCGTCCAGCACAACGACGCGCGCGGCCCGGGCAAGGGCGGCATCCGCTTCCACCCGCAGGAGACGGTGGACACGGTGCGGGCGCTGTCCATGTGGATGACCTGGAAGTGCGCCGTCGTGGACATCCCGCTCGGCGGCAGCAAGGGCGGCGTGGTGTGCGACCCACACAACCTGAGCGCGCGCGAACAGGAGCAGGTGTGCCGCGGCTGGGTGCGCCAGATCTCGCGCGACGTCGGCCCGCTGCTCGACGTGCCCGCGCCCGACGTCATGACGACGCCGCAGCACATGCTGTGGATGCTCGACGAGTTCGAGCAGATCCACCGCGGCCACTTCCCCGGCTTCATCACCGGCAAGCCGGTCGGCATGGGCGGCTCGCTCGGGCGCACCGAGGCCACGGGCTTCGGCGTGGTGTTCACGATCCGCGAGGCGCTCAAGGAGATGGGCCTCAAGCCCGACGGTACGACCGCGAGCGTGCAGGGCTTCGGCAACGTCGCGCAGTACGCCATCCGGCTCTACCAGCAGCTCGGCGGCAAGGTGATCTGCGTGTCGTCGTGGGACCAGGCCGACCAGACCTCGTACTCGTTCCGCAAGGCCTCGGGCGTGGACCTCGACGAACTGCTCTCCATCACCGACCGCTTCGGCGGGATCGACAAAGCCAAGGCGAAGGCCAAGGGCTACGAGGTGCTGGATGGCGAGGCGTGGCTGGCGCAGGAGGTGGACATCCTGATCCCGGCCGCGCTCGAGAACCAGATCCGCGGGGACAACGTCGATAGCATCCACGCGAAGGTGAGGCTCGTCGCCGAGGGCGCGAACGGACCGACGACGCCGGAGGCCGACGCGGTCCTCAAGAAGCGCGGCATCTTCGACATCCCGGACTTCCTCGCGAACGCCGGCGGCGTGACCTGCAGCTACTTCGAGCAGGTCCAGAGCAACATGAACTACTACTGGGAGCGCGACGAGGTCCTCGGCAGGCTTGACGTCAAAATGACCGCGGCCTACCTCGCGGTCAGCGAGCTGGCGCGCAAGCGCGGGCTGTACATGCGCGACGCAGCCTACGTCATCGCCATCAACCGCGTCGTCGAGGCATGCAAGCAACGCGGCTGGATCTGACGCTTCCCGTAGCCGGCAACCGGTTTCGGGGCGGGCGCGACGCGGCGCCCGCCCCGCCGAACGCAGCGTGAGCGAAGGCTCGATGGAAGGAGCGGGAGCGAGGCGGTTCCCGGGCTTCGACCGGCGGTTCTTCGAGTCCTGCGAGGAATTCACCGTCATCGGCTCCGGCGGCCTCGGGGGCAAGGCGCTCGGCCTGGCCTCCGTGAAGCGCATGCTCGAGTCCGACTGGCCGGGCGACGCCCACCCCGGCGTCGAGGCCAGCATCCCCCGGCTCACCGTGCTCGCGACCGGGGTCTTCGACCGCTTCATGGACGAGAACGGCCTGTGGGAGGTCGCGCGCTCGGGCTGGAGCGACGACCGCATCGCGCACGCGTTCCAGCGCGCGAGCCTGCCGGCGACGATCGTGGGCGACCTGCGCGCGCTGGTCGAGAGCGTCCACCAGCCGCTCGCCGTGCGCTCGTCGAGCCTGCTCGAGGACGCGCTCGGGCGGCCGTTCGCGGGCGTGTACGCGACCAAGATGACCCCGAACGACGCGCTCGACCCCGGCACGCGCTTCCAGCGCCTGACCGAGGCGATCAAGTTCGTGTACGCCTCGACGTTCTTCGCCGGCGCGCGCGACTACCTCGCCGTCACGGGCGGCGCGCCCGGGGAGAAGATGGCGGTCGTGATCCAGGAGGTCGTCGGTCGGCGCCACGGGGCGCGCTTCTACCCCGACGTCTCGGGCGTCGCGCGCTCGTGGAACTTCTGGGCCGGCTCCGGCGCGCGCCCCGAGGAGGGCGTCGTGTCGCTGGCGCTCGGGCTCGGCAAGACCATCGTGGACGGCGGCCTCGCGTGGAGCTACGCCCCCGCGCGCCCGCGCGCCAACCCGCCGGTCGCCTCCGCGCGCGAGATGCTCAAGCTGACGCAGGTGAAGTTCTGGGCCGTGCGCATGGGCAAGCCCCCCGCCTACGACCCCGTCGCCGAGACGGAGTACCTCGAGCAGGCCGGGCTGCCCGAGGCCGAGGCCGACGGCGTGCTGCCGCCCCTCGTCTCCACCTACGACGCGGCCTCGGACCGCATGACGCCGGGCTCCGGTGCGGCCGGGGCGCGCGTGCTGACGTTCGCGCCGCTGCTCCACCACGACCTGTTCGGTCTCGCGGACGCCCTGCGCGACCTGCTGGCGCTCGCCGAGCGCACGCTCGGCGGCCCCGCGGAGGTCGAGTTCGCGGTCACCCTCGACCCGGCGCGCGACCGCCCCGCGCGGGTCGGCTTCCTGCAGGCGCGGCCGATGCTCGCGGCGGGCGACGGCGTGGAACTGGCCGACGAGGACCTCGAGGCCCCCGGCGTCGTGGTCGCGTCGGCGTCGGTCATGGGGCACGGCGTCACCGAGGGGATCCGGGACGTGGTCTACGTGCGGCCGTCGAGCTTCCGCTTCGCCGAGAGCCGGCGCGTCGCGGCCGAGATCGAGGCGCTCAACCACCGGCTCGTCGCCGAGGGCCGCGGCTACGTGCTGGCGGGCTTCGGGCGCTGGGGCAGCTCCGACCCGTGGCTCGGCATCCCGGTGCGCTGGGCGCAGATCTCCGGCGCGCGCGCCATCGTCGAGGCGGCGCTCCCGCAGTCTCCGGTGGACCCCAGCCAGGGCTCGCACTTCTTCCACAACCTGACCAGCTTCGGCGTCAGCTACTTCACCGTCCGGGCGCACGACGCGCGGGGCGTAGACTGGGCGTGGCTCGATGCGCGCCCCGCCGCGGCCGAGACGGAGTTCGTGCGGCACGTCCGCCTCGAGGCGCCCCTGCGCGTCGAGGTGGACGGGCACAGCGGGCGCGGCGTGATCCGCGCCGGCACGGGAGACCCGACGACATGACCGGCAACCAGCGGCCGATGGACGACATGCTCCGCGCGCTCCAGGAGCGGGCGAAGGAGCTGCAGTGCCTCTACCAGGTGGACGAGCTGCTGCACCAGAGCGAGCCGTCCACGCCCGAGATCCTGGCCGGCGTCGTGCGCGCGCTGCCCCCCGCGTGGCAGTACCCGGCGATCTGCAAGGCGCGGATCGTGGTCGGCGGCACGACCTACGCCAGCGACGGCTTCGCCGAGACCCCGTGGAGCATGCGCTCCGTCGTCCGCATCCAGGAGGAGGCGAGCGGCTTCGTCGAGGTCGTGTACTCCGAGGAGACCGGCAAGTCGGACGAGGGCCCGTTCCTCAAGGAGGAGCGCCGGCTGCTCGACTCCGTCGCCGAGCGGCTCGGGCGCTTCCTCGAGCACGCCAAGCTGCGGCAGGCGTTCGAGGCGCTCGCGACCGCCGAGCGCGTCGGCTCCGGCGGCCCCGAGCCGTGGCGCGTGATCCTCGACTTCCTGCGCCGCACCGACGAGGCGCTGCTCGTGCGGATCGCGCGCAAGATGATCAACCACCTCGGCTGGCTGGGCGTGCGCGAGGCCCTCGAGGTCCTGCACCAGATGAACGTCGAGGAGACGCCCGAAGGCGAGGAGGCGACGGCGGACAACCGCCCGCTCGCGCGCGTCGGGCGCGATCCCGCGAAGGCGCGCATCGAGGAGACCTTCCACATCGCGGCCGGGGTGCTCGGGGATGACGAGGTCATCAACCTCGTCCAGAAGTGGATCCGCGAGGACAAGTCGCGCTTCCTGGTCACGACGCTGGGCGACCCGGACGCCGGGCTCGACGAGGTCGCCGAGGCGATCCGCCGCTACCACCACCTCGGGCCGGGCGCGACCGAGCTGTCCCTGGCCGCCCGCAAGGGCATCCGCGTCGCGCTCATCGAGCACTTCTTCACCGACCAGCTCGAGTTCATCAACACCGCCAAGCACCACCTCGACATCGAGGACTTCTACGACCTCGTGCAGCACGTGGTGAGCCCGCCGCGGACGCGCGGCAAGCTGGGCGGCAAGAGCGCCGGGCTGTTCCTCGCCTCGCGCATCCTGCACCGGGCCGGCGCGGACAACCCGCGGCTGCGCGAGATCAAGGTGCCGCGCACCTGGTACGTGACCTCGGACAGCCTCGTGGGCTTCATCCAGTACAACAACCTCGAGGACATCTACAACCACAAGTACGCCGAGATCGAGCAGGTGCGGCAGGACTACCCGCACATCGTGCAGGTGTTCAAGAACTCGGCGTTCCCGCCCGAGATGGTGCGGGGCCTCTCGCAGGTCCTCGACGACTTCCCCGACCAGCCGATCATCGTGCGCAGCTCGAGCCTGCTCGAGGACCGGCTGGGCTCGGCGTTCTCGGGCAAGTACAAGAGCCTCTTCCTCGCCAACGAGGGCACCAAGCAGCAGCGCCTCGCCGCGCTGCTCGACGCCATCGCCGAGGTGTACGCCTCCACGTTCGGTCCCGACCCCATCGAGTACCGCGCCGAGCGCGGCCTCATCGACGCCTACGAGGAGATGGGGATCATGATCCAGGAGGTCGTCGGCACCCGCGTCGGCCGCTGGTTCCTGCCCTCGTTCTCGGGCGTGGCGTTCAGCCGCAACGAGTTCCGGTGGTCGGCGCGCATCCGGCGCGAGGACGGCCTGCTGCGCCTCGTGCCCGGCCTCGGCACGCGGGCGGTGGACCGCCTCAAGGACGACTACCCGGTGCTGCTCGCGCCGGGCCAGCCCGGGCTGCGCGTCAACGTCACGCCCGACGAGGTCGAGCGCTACGCCCCCAAGATGGCGGACGTCATCAACCTCGAGACCGGCGAGTTCGAGACCGTCGCGGTGGCCGACCTGCTGCGCGAGCACGGGCACGACCTGCCGCGCGCCGCGCAGATGGTCTCGATCCTCGAGGACGACCACCTGCGGCGGCCGGCCGGCACGCACGTGGACTACGAGAGCCGGAACCTGGTGGTGACGTTCGAGGGCCTCGCGAGCGACACGGGCTTCATGCGCCAGATCAAGGAGGTCCTCGAGGTCCTCGAACGCGAGATGGGCGTCCCCGTGGACATCGAGTTCGCCTCGGACGGGCGCGACCTCTACCTGCTGCAGTGCCGACCGCAGAGTTCGTTCGGCGACTCGCAGCCCTCGCCCATCCCGCGCAACCTGCCGCGCGAACGCGTGCTCTTCACCGCCAACCGCTTCGTGTCGAACGGCCGCGTGCCCGACCTCACCCACCTCGTGTACGTGGACCCGGCGCGCTACAACGACCTCGGCGACCTCGAGACGCTGCGCGGGGTCGGCCGCGTCGTCGGGCGGCTCAACAGGCTGCTGCCCAAGCGCCAGTTCGCACTGCTCGGGCCCGGCCGCTGGGGCAGCCGGGGTGACGTGAGATTGGGAGTGAGCGTCACCTACGCCGACATCAACAATGCCGCCCTGCTCGTGGAGATCGCACGGCAGAAGGGGAACTACCTGCCGGACCTTTCGTTCGGCACGCACTTCTTCCAGGACCTGGTCGAGGCCTCGATCCGCTACCTGCCCCTCTATCCCGATGATCCTGACGTGCGGTTCGACGAACTGTTCCTGCTGCGCTCGGAGAACATCCTGCCGTCACTGTTGCCCGAGGCCGCCGCGTATGCCGATGTCGTTCGGGTCATCGACGTGGGCCGCGCACATGAGGGGCACGTGCTGCGCGTGCTGCTCAACGCCGACCTCGAAGAGGCCGTGGCGCTCTTCGCGCCGCCGCACACCTCGGCGCTGTCCGTGGCCGAGGGCGAGGGCCGCCTCGAGGGGCCGAGCGATCAACACTGGCGTTGGCGGCTGCGCTTCGCCGAGCGCATCGCCGCCAACGTGGACCCCGCGCGCTTCGGCGTGAAGGCCATGTATGTGATCGGCAGCGCCAAGAACGCCACGTCGGGGCCGGCCAGCGACCTCGACCTGCTCGTGCACGTTGGCGGATCGGACGCGCAGCGGCGCGCGCTGGAGGAATGGCTGGAGGGCTGGAGCCTCGCGCTGGCGGAGATGAACTACCTGCGCACGGGCTACCGGACCGGAGGGCTGCTCGACGTTCACTACGTGACGGACGAGGACTTCGCCCGCGGCTCGAGCTACGCCGTCAAGGTGGGCGCGGTGACCGACGCGGCGCGGCCCCTGCCCATGGGTGCTGCCACGGGGCCGAACGCCGGCTAGGCCGGACTAGACGAGCTCGCGGGTCGCCGCCTCGAGGTCGCCGGGGTCGAAGCGTATGAGCGCTAGTTCGGGCCCGTCGTGGGCGGCCGTGAACGCGTGCGTGCGTCCGATCCGGCAGCGCCACGTGCCGGTAAGGCGCGCCGACTCGTGGACGTGGCCGTGGAGCGTGACCAGCGGCGAGCGCTCCTCGATGAACCGGCGGATGGCGATGCTGCCGACGTGTACATCGAGAGGGACGTGCTCGAACCTGCGCTCGTCGAGGGCTGCACGATCGAGCGGCGTGTCATAGGGCGGCGCGTGGAAGAGCCCGATCGTGCGGTCGAGCGATGCGTCCGCTGCCAAGGCTGCGAGGTCCTGCGCGATCGTGGACCATCGGGCCTCGCGCTCTGAGACCGGCACCGTGCGGCGCCCCTCCTCGGGCGAGACGCAGCCCGGGTCCACGAAACGCGATACGTCGTAGCGCTCCCAGTCCTTGAGCGCAAAGGGCGTCGGCGGCACGTACGCGTAGCCCAGCACGTCGTGCGCGCCGAACGCCATGCGACGGTCGTGCGCGTAATGCCAGGCGCCGCGCGTGGCCCCTTCGAGCAGTGCCGCCTCCTCAATGCGCGCATCATCGTTGCCGAGTACGAGGAACACCTCGGGTGCTGCCGTGCGGAGCCGCGCCCGCACGGCGAGGAACTCCGACGCGAGGAAGTCGCCGACGAAGTCGCGGTGGCTCAGGGACGGCGTGGTAAAGTGAAAGAGCCCCGAGGGCAGCAGGTCGCCCCCGAGAAACACGCCCGCCGGGCGCTCCCGTTCGATCGCGTCGATCAGCTTGCGGTAACGGCGCTCGTCCCCGTGCAGGTCCGAGGCGAAGAAGCATAGCGGCACGTGTCGTCTCCTCGTCGGCTCGCCGACGCCACAGACTACCGCGCCCTCACGCTTGTCGCAGAGGAGCCACTGGATCTCGCGGAGGCGCTCCCCGGCAGCGGGGAGCGGTCTAGCGGTCTAATGGACCGCGTGCCCCGTCGCTTTCCGATGCGCTGCACGCGTGCCAACTTATTGCCCCACGGCCCATTAGTTCAGACCGATAGAGAAGCGGTTTCCTGATCGAAGACGTACCCATTCATGCATGGTTGCACTGCGATCGCGCACCCACTGCAGACAGCGCTCATGTCGAAGCCCTCGCGTCGGTTGAAGGCGCGAGGGCTTCACGTTTGAGCGGTCACGAGCGGACAGGCTTTGACGCCTATCTCGTAGCCGACGTCGTAGCCACTTCGAGCAGATGCGCCACGAGAACCAGAGGACGCTTGACGCGTCAGCCCAACCTGGCGGATCAGCGCGCGACCAGCTGAATCGGCACCGACCGGAACCCGCCCAGCGGCGGCTGCTCGCGGGCGGATTCTCCGGCCAAGTCGATCCGCGAAGTCGTCGAGAGCAGCGCTCGCACCAGTTCCCGCAGCTCCAGGCGGGCCAGTGGCCGACCCGGACACACGTGCGGTCCGATGCCATAGACGACATTCCCGGCGGCGTTCACCCCAGGCGAGAAGCCATCAGGAGGGCTGAACACGTTCGGGTCGCGATTCGCGCTTCGCCAGTCGAGGACGACGCGTTGCCCGGCCTGGATGGACCTGTCGTCCAGATGCGCCTCGCACGTGGCCACTCGCCGGCTGGCATGGAACGGATCGTCCAAGCGCAGCATCTCCTCCAGGTACACGTCGAGAGTCTCGTCAGTCACGTGCTGACGCAGGTGCGTCGCGACCCCCTCGTGCGTGGCAAGGAAGTGAACGATCACCCCGACCGCAAGCGCGATCGAGCCGAGGTCCCCGCCGGTCCAGTTGCGTAGGATCGAGACGATCTCCCCGTCCCGGAGTGGCCTACCGGCCGAAGCGTCATGGATGAGTTGATCCGTGATGTCCCGCGAACCATCCGATTCGCGCCGTGGCTCGATGAGCGAGACCATGAGCGCGTCGAAACGCTGGGCGACCTCCGCGGTACGTACCGGATCGCCAGAACGTATGGCCTCGAACCGGTCCGTGAGCCAGTCGAGAAGCGGTCGTTCGAGTTCGCCTGGCCACCCGAGCCATGCGGATTGCGCCCGGACCGCGTAGGACGCGCCGATCTCCCAGACCGCCTCGACCACTCGACCCTGTGAAACCTCCGCAACGAGAGCCTTGGCCACGCTCCGGCAGCGCGGAGCGAAGGGCGCCAGCGCCTCCTGCGTGAAGTAGCGATCGACGAGCGCGCGGAAGCGGGCGTGTTCGGCGCCGTCCAGTCCATTGGGCACCTGCAGGAAACGCGACGCGGCACTCGAGAACCGCCCCGGGTCGGTGGCGACACGGACCACCTCGGCGTGGGCTCGAACGGTAATGGTCTCATGCGCTTCGGTGTCACGAGAATCGTCAGATGTTGTCGTCTGCATCTCGTCGTCTCGCTCCATTCGGCCTTCTGCGGTCGGGGAGGGGGCCACGCGTCCCGGTCGTCATGCAGCCCGGGTCCGAGCCGGCCTGGGACGGCTCGCAGGGTCGACCGGCTTGCTTGTAAGTGCATACTAACATAATCTGCGCGCATGCGAACCCAACGGCCCAAGTCGCCCGGGGCGGGCCTACGGCGCAAGCCCAGCCCAGTGCGCCAAGGTGAGATCGTGGACGCGGCGATGCGGATCATCGCGTCGCGGGGCGGACGCGACTTCACCGCACGGGCGCTGGCCGACGAAGTCGGGGTCACGGACGCGGCCGTGTTTCGCCACTTCGCCAGCATGGACGCCATCGTGGATGCGGTCATCGCGCGAATCGAGACGGTTCTGTTCGATGAGGTCCCACCGCGCAACCCGGATCCCATCGAGCGTACCGGGGCCTTCTTCCGGCACCGAGTGCGGGTGCTGCTCGATCACCCGCACCTCTCACGGCTCCTGCTGACCGACCGCCTCGCGCAGGTGGCCGGATTGGCCGCGTCACGCCGCGTTGGCGCATTCCGGAGCCGCTCATTGAAGTTCGTGACGGACTGTCTGAAGGAAGCCGAGGATCGAGGCGAACTCCGGGGTGTCATGGATCCCCGGGTCGGCGCGGTCCTGGTCACCGGGGCGATCCTCGCGCTCGGTCACCGAGGCGTGCCATTGGAGAGCAACAAGGCAGCGCAGGAAGTGTCAGAGGACGTCTGGTCAGCGCTCGAGACCCTCCTTCGAGGGAATCCACCAGGACGCTCCGTCGCCGCGAGACCCGGGAGAACCTGAACGCATTCACTGCTTCAGCACGCCGCCTCAGGAGGAACCAGACGATGGCAGATCAACCGAGAGGTCCCGACGCCCCGGAGGAACGGGCACCCGCGACTCGACTACCGAGGCCACTTGCGGCTCCCGTCCTCACCTTCGACCTGGCGGCGGAGGCAGATAGGCTGCGAACGGAGGGCCCGTGGCTGCAACGCGGCCGAAATGCCGTCACGCTGGTGAAGTACGACGACTTCCGCGTCGTGTTCATGCTCATGAAGCCTGGGACACGGCTGCGGGAACACCACGCCAGTGGGAGGATCTCGGTGCAGACTGTGACCGGGCGCGTCCTTCTCCATCTGAAGGAACAGACGATTGCCCTGCCTGCTGGACACCTGCTGGCGCTGGAGCGGGAACTCGTGCATGACGTGGAGGCCGTCGAGGAGAGCGGCGTACTGCTGACCATCGCATGGCCGGGAGGGGCGGCAAGAGGCTGAGGAGGAATCGACGATGACAACCAAGACTCACGAGAACCCGCGGCCCAGAGCCCTTCCCCCCGGAGAGGCATTCGTGCTTGCCCAGCTCGCCGACTACGCGCCCGGTTCGATTGTCAGTCGGGCGATCGTGCAGACCAAACCGGGGTCGGTGACGCTGTTCGCCTTCGACGCAGGTCAAGGACTAAACGAGCACACGACACCCTACGACGCGTACGTCATCGTGGTGGAGGGCACGGCGTCTCTGACGATCGGAGGCAAGTCCACGCTCGCGCGAACAGGCGAGATCGTGCGGATGCCGGGCCACGTGCCTCACGCGGTGGATGCCAGGGAACCCTTCAAGATGTTGCTCCTGATGATGCGCGACGACTCGTGAGCTTCTGCGCAGTCGCTTACGGGAAGGCAGCAGGTTGATCGAGGAGGAGAACATGGCTGCGATCACAAGCTCGGCGAAGGCGTTGCTGGCTGCGGCCGGCCTGGTTGTGGGCATCGCGGCACTCGCACCGGGCCGCGCGCTCGCCCATTGCGACGGGCTGGACGGGCCGGTCGTGACGGCGGCACGGGTGGGGCTCGAAAAGGGCGACGTGAACCGGGTCCTAGTCTGGATCAAGAAGCAGGACGAGCCCGAGATTCGCACCGCGTTCGGGCAAACGCTCGAGGTGCGCAAGCTGAGTCCCCAGGCGCGCGACCTCGCAGACAGATACTTCTTCGAGACGCTCGTGCGCCTGCATCGAGCGGGGGAGGGCGCGCCGTACACGGGGCTCAAGCCCGCCGGGCGCGACCTCGGACCGGCTATTCCCGCCGCCGACCGGGCATTGGAGACCGGCGACGTGCAGCCGCTGGTGCGCCTGGTGCTGGATGCGGCTGAGAAGGGCCTGCGCCAGCGCTTCACGGAGGCGCGTGCCGCGCGTAACTACTCTGCGGGCGACGTGGAGGCCGGCCGAGCCTACATCGAGAAGTACGTGCCGTTCCTCCATTACGCCACGAAGCTGTACGCGGCCGCGACGACGTCAGCAACGGGTCACGAGGAAGGGATACCGGAGGCGGCGGCAGAGCACGAGGAATGATGCGCGCATTGCGGTGCCCCTCGATCACGGAGGCACCGATTCTGGGTCGTGGCTACGACACTGGTCTCGAACCCCGCGGAAGAGGTCGTTGACGCCGGGGTCGCGCGACCGTGAGCCTGGCTGAGTCGAGCGAATACCCTTCCACGCTCTGGCGTCTGCGGATCGTCTGTGGCGCCGGGGCCGGGATATGGAGGGACCGATGAACCGCACGTGGGTGCGCGCCTTCTGTTTGCTGGCGATGCTGGCTCCCGCTCTGGCGTTCGCCATGCCCGACACCGAGCGCGGGCAAGAACTCTTCATCCGCAAGGGGTGCTTGGGCTGCCACGGGGCCAGCGGCCGCGGCGGGGTCGGCCCGGTGCTGGCGCACACCGCGCTGCCTCTCGATGCGGTCCTTCGTCAACTGCGGCGCCCACGCGGCATCATGCCCCCGTTCCCGCCGTCGGTCGTGAGCGATGACGAGGCGCGGGTGATCCACGCCTACCTGCAGGACGTCCCGCCCCTCGAGCCGAAGCTGCGTGCGGACGTTCCGCACGGATGCCTCGACGCGAAGACCTGCATCCCGTGCCACGAGAAGCTCAATCCTATGATAGTGCGACAGTTCGAAGGCAGCGCCATGGGCATGGCGGGCACACAGAACCCGATGGTGGTCTACCCGCTCCGGCAGATCACCTGCGCGAACTGCCACGGGAACGACCACGACCTGATCATGGCGAGCAAGGGACGCGTGCCGGAAACGACGTGCGCGGGGTGCCACCCACAGATCTATCAGGAACACGTCGTGGACGCCGGGCACTCGTATGGCCCGGGGCCGGGCAAGCTGGGAATCAACTGGGAGCGGAACATCGGCGTTCCTCACTACAAGGAGATGCCACGGAAGGTCATGGAGATGGGCTGCGATGCCTGCCACGCGCAGGCGGGCGGGACCGACGCGCAGTACTGGAGCGACTCCCTGCAGAAGTACGTGGACACGAGCAGCCTGCCCTACCGCAACGGGTGCATCGCCTGCCACACCCGCCATGCGTTCAACCTGACCGAGGCCCGCAAGCCCGAGGCCTGCTACACCTGCCACATGGGTCCGGACCACCCCAACTACGAAGCCTACATGAGCTCGAAGCATGGTTCGGTCTACGCGGTCCGCGGCGCGGCATGGGACTGGAAGGTGCCGCTCGCTCAGGCGACGTACGAGACGCCGACGTGCGCCTACTGCCACATGATCTACGTGGACAGCACCGGAGCGCGGCACACCAGCCACAACATGACGAGGAAGATCATCTGGGGCTTCGGCGCTCAAGCCGCCTCCGGTCAACTCGCCGACCTGCCACTCAGGCCCGAAAACCAGGTCAAGCGGAACGAGATGATCAAGGTCTGCCTGACCTGTCACTCGGAGGACAAAGCCCGCGGATACCTGAGATCGGCGGATGCGCACAAACTGGCTGGTGACGCCCTCGTCGTCGAAGCCCGCGACATCCTTGCAGGGCTCTACAGGGACGGGATCATCAAGCCGAGCCGTGCCCAGGCCTCGGCCGGGCTGCTTCCGGGCCCGCGCTTCAGCGCGGTCGAGCTTCCCGGCGGGGTGGCTACGCACTCGCCGACCAGCCTCTACTACGACGTCACGCCCATCGAGCGCGAGTACTTCGACATGTTCTTCTTCACGGCGCTCAAGAGCTACAAAGGCGCGTTCCACATGAGTCCGGATTACTCATGGTGGTATGGCTACGCCGATGAGCTGGGGCACCTCGCGACCATCCGTGACGACGCAGCGCGGCTGCGCGAGGCGCGCACCGTCCGCCGGCAGACCCTGTTTATGATTCTCACCGGTCCCCTCATGGTGCTGGCGATCATGGGGGCCATCGCCTGGGTGCGGCGCCGGCGGCAACGGGCGCCAGCCGCCTGATCGGGGCCAGAGTGCCCGCGCACGGAGGACCCACGCTTCGTCAAGACGACTCTTCACGCTCCGTTCTGCGGCCCGCGGCAAAGAGCCCGCACGTACTCATCGTGGGCGGCGGTTTCGGCGGCCTGGAATGCGCGAAGGCGCTCGGGCGCGCCGGCGTGCGCGTGACTCTCGTCGACCGCACCAATCACCACCTGTTCCAGCCGTTGCTCTACCAGGTCGCCATGGCCGGCCTCTCCCCGGCCGATATTGCGGTGCCGATCCGGTCGGTTCTGGCGCGGTACGAGAGCGTGAATGTCGTCTTGGGAGAGGTGGTCGCGCTCGACCTCGGAGCGCAGAGCGCGCGCCTCGACGGGGGAGAGGAGGTTCGTTACGACTGGCTCGTCGTCGCGACAGGCGCGAAGCCGAACTGGTTCGACCATGACGATTGGTCGAATTGCGCCCTCGGACTGAAGACGGTAGAAGATGCGATCGCGATGCGCCACCGGGTGCTCCTCGCCTTCGAGGCTGCGGAGCGAGAGCCGGACCCTGAGGCCCGCCGGCGCCTCCTCACCTTCGTCGTGATCGGGGGCGGTCCCACGGGGATCGAGATTGCCGGGGCCCTGGCCGAGCTGGGCCGCTGCGTGTTGGCGAAGGATTTTCGGACCCTTCGTCGCGAGCGGCCGAGGATCGTGCTCGTCGAGGCCGCAGGGCGGCTGCTTCTGTCGGGCTTCCGCGAGAGCCTGTCGGCGAGCGCCGTCCGGCAGCTCGAGGAACTAGGCGTAGAGGTCTTGCTCTCGCGGCGCGTGCTGGCGATCGACTGCGCAGGGGTAACGCTCGATCAGGGAAGGATTGCATCGACCACGGTGCTCTGGACGGCTGGCGTCCGTGCGCGAAGCCTCTCCGAGAAGCTCGGCGTCCCACTCGACCGCGCAGGGCGCGTGGCCGTGCAGGACGACTGCACCATCCCCGGTCATCCGTGTGCGTTCGCAATCGGCGACATCGCCCGATTCGTGCCGGCAGGGTCCTCCGAGCCCCTTCCCGGCATCGCTCCCGTCGCGATCCAGATGGGTCGTTTCGTCGCCCGGGTCATCCAGCGCTCGAGCTGTGGCGAGCCGCGCAAGAGGTTCCACTACGTCGACAAGGGAATCATGGCGACCATCGGCAGGTCTCGGGCCGTGGTCCAGGTTGGTGGGCTCGCGCTCTCGGGGCGGCTTGCATGGTTCAGCTGGATCTTCGTCCACATTCTCTATCTCATCGGATTCCGAAACCGGCTCGTCGTGCTGATTGATTGGGCATGGGCTTACTTAGCCTATGGGCGTGGGGCGCGGCTGATCACGGGCGCCCCGTGGATCGGGCGCCAGGAGATCGCGAGCCGGGCCGCTGGTAAGAGCTGAGGGGCCGGCCCTCGAACCACGAGCGGGCGCGTGGATGCCCCTTAAACACGGCGGGACCAAAGAGCCTGGGGACTCAGAGCTCCTCAATTCGCGCCTTTGGCGAACTGCCGACCGGGTCAATCACTCCTTATGCTTGGCCAGTCTGAGCTGAAGCCGTTGCCAACGTTGCGGAAAGCAGCGGTCTATTGGACCGCGTGCCGCATCGCTTTCGCCTGCAATCAAGTCGTGCTAACTTGTTGCCCCACGGCCCCGTAGCTCAGACGGATAGAGCAGCGGTTTCCTAAACCGCGTGCCACTGGTTCGACTCCAGTCGGGGCCACCATATTCACCCCGGGCGCAGGGCGGGCCGCGTCCGTCGTCCGCCCTCAGCGCGGCGATGCGCGCAGCCTGCGTTCCACGCGCGTGGCCTCGCGCCTGACCAGCTCGGCGCTCACGCGCGCGTACCGCATGGTGGTGCCCAGGTCGCGGTGGCCGAGGAGTTCCTGCAGCACCGCCAGGCTGCCGCCGGCGCCCAGCCAGCGCATGGCGAACGTGTGCCGGCAGCGGTGCGGATGAAAACCCGCCACGCCGCTCTTGCGCCGAACGGTGCGGGTGAACGAGCCCGGGCTGCCCGCGGCGAACGGCACCACGGGCGCTGGCCGCGCGGCGATCTCGCGCGCGAGCGCCCCGCTCACCGGGATGCGGCGCACGCGGCCCGACTTGGTGTGCGACACCACGAGCCAGCCTTCGCACAGGTCGGCGCTGCGCACGCGGCACGCTTCGGCCCAGCGCAACCCGGTCGCGACCAGCAGCCGCACCACGAACCCCCACGGATCCGGCAGGGCGCACAGCGCCGTCACTTCGCCGGCCGACAGCCCTCGTGGCGAACGCTCCGGCACGCGCGGCAGCACGCGGCGCGGAAACGGCGTGCGTGCCACACGGCCCTCGGCCACCGCCCACAGCAGCAGCGCGCGAAGGTCGGCCAGCACGTGCGCCACGGTCTGCGGCGCCAGGGCGCGTGCCTCCAGTGCGAGCCGGTAACCGCGCACGTCGTCGCCGGTCAGTCGCCGAAGTGTACGGCGCCCGAGCAGCGGCAGCAGGTAGCGCCGCACGCGGGTCGCGGCCAGTGCGCGGCCCTTGGCGTTGCGCTGCGTGGCCACGCAACCCGAAAGCCACGCGGCGGCGGCGTCGGCCAGCGTCCCTGGAGCGCGCGGCCGTCGCGGCGCGGCCCGTCGCGCGGGGCGAGTCGTCATGCCGCGGCCTGCTGCACGCGGCGTGCCGGGTGGGCCTGCGCGCGATCGGCGAGCGCGCGGGGACGTTCAGTCCTTCAGGCGCACGAAGTACACGTTCGGCTCCGACAGTGCGCCGCCGTACTGGCGGCCGCCGGCGAACGCGGTGTGGGCCAGGTCCAATCCGTAGAACCGGTCCAGGTCGAACACGCTGTCCACGGCCGCGGCGGGCACGTAGGTGCGAAAGCGCCAGGCGCGGTCGTCGGGCGACCATGCGTGCAGCACGATCCAGCGAATGCGCTGCTCGCGCAGGTAAGCGGCGTAGCCGGCGCTGTCGCGGCGCGCGAGGTAGAACGCCTTGCCGTTGGCGAGGCCTTCCAGGTTCTCCATCTGCCGGCCGCTGAAGTAGGCCACGATCCCGTTCGACACGCCGCCCAGCCGGTCGCCCGCGGGAATCTCCTCGCGCACGAACTGGACGGTGCGGTCCATCACGAACCCGCGCAGCGGGCTCCAGTCGGCCAGCGGGTGCTCGCGCAGCGTCAGGTACCAGTCGGGCACCACCGCCACGGCGGTCGCCAGCGCCAGCGCGGCAAGGGCCAGCCCGCGCGGCCGCACGTGTTCGAGCGCCAGTCGCAGCAGCGTGAACGTGGCCAGCACGCCGGCCAGCAGCGCCGGCCAGCGGTACCACGCCCAGATGCCGCCGGTCACCAGCGCCGACACGCTCACGAACGCCAGCGCGAACAGCACCACCAGCACCAGCCCGGGCATGCGCCGGCGGCGCGCCCACACCAGCAGCGCCACCAGTGCAGCCAGCAGCGCCCACGTCTCGACCGCGGCGATCCACTGCGCGGGGCGGCTGCCGCCCGGCGGCGCGACCAGGCCGATGAACGCGTCGCGGTGCCCCAGCACGATGCCGAGCGTCTTGTCCCACGTGTGCGTGCCGCCCGACTTCACCAGTCCCGAGATGGGCACCGGCACGCCCACCACCGCCAGGTTCGTGGCCACGTAGGCGGCGCCCGCCAGCGCGAGCGTCGCGGCTACCGCCACGATGCGGCGCCGCGCGTACCCGCCTGCGCGAGCGTCCATCACCAGTGCGGCGCACACCCAGCCGGCGCCCAGCAGCGACGCTTCGAGCCGCGCCAGCGCCAGCGCCAGCAGCAGCGCGCACACGCCGGCGGCTTCGCGCGCGCTGGCGGGCGCGAAGAACCGCTCGCGCCGCCGCGCGGCCATCAGCACCAGTGCACTGCCGAGCGCGAAGCCCACGCTGCTCTCCATGCCCGCGAACAGGATCTTGCGGCCGTGCCAGCTGGCCAGCAGCAGCGCCACCGTGAACGCGGCGGCGATGCGGCCGTGCTCGCGCAGCGCGGCGAACAGCAGGGCGGCAGCGCCCACCAGCAGCCCCACCTGCAGCGCGTACAGCGCCATGAGCGGCGCGGTGTCGCCGGGCACCACGGCGAACACGGCGGTCGCGATCGCGAACCACAGCGGGTGGTAGCCGTTGGTCGCGTGCACGCCGTCGAACGTCGAGCCCAGCCCGCGCGCGCAGTTGCGGGCGGTCTGGAAGTAGTAGAACGCGTCGTCCGCCATGTAGTACTTGGCGATCCCGTAGGCGCTCTCGCCGAACAGGATCACCAGGTAACGCGCCAGCGCCGCGCCGGCCAGCAGCCACGCCAGCGCCAGCCAGCCGCGCGCGGCCCGGTCGTCGGGCGTGGGCAAGGGTTCGGCCTGCTTTGGCGGAATCATGCGCGCATGGTACACGCGCGGCGCGCATGCGGTCAGTGCGGGCGCACCGCGGGCGTGTTGCGAGTGCGTTCGTGCTTGACCGCACGTCGTCGGGCGCACGAGTGTCCACGGCACGAGGCGGTGGGGCGTCTCGCGGTGCGCATCGCGCGTGGCCGCCGCGCTCCGGTCCGCCACGGGCTCGTGACTCCATCCCACGAACCGCGGCCGCTGGCCGCCAGGAGCGTTCCATGTCGTCCATGCCCGACTTGCCGGCCGTCGTTCCGGATCCGTTCGAGAAGTTCAAGGCTGCGCAGCGCGAAGGCTGGTCGCACTTCGGCCCGCTGGCGCTCTTCACCACGCCGGCCGCGGCGCGGCTGGTGCGCTTCGCGGGCGTTCGAGCGGGACAGCGCGTGCTCGACGTGGGCTGCGGCACTGGCGTGGTCGCCATCACGGCGGCGCGGCTCGGCGCGGTGGCCACGGGCGCCGATCTCACGCCCGAGCTCATCGAGCAGGCCCGGCACAGCGCCGAAATCTCGCACGCCAAGGTCGAGTGGCACGTGGCCGACGTCGAGTCGCTGCCGTTCGGCAAGGGCGAGTTCGACGTGGTGCTCAGCCAGTTCGGGCACATGTTCGCGCCGCGTCCCACGCTGGCGGTGTCCGAAATGCTGCGCGTGCTCAAGCCCGGCGGCACGATCGCGTTCTCCACGTGGCCGCCCGATCACTTCATCGGCCGCATGTTCGCGCTCACCGCGCGCTACGCGCCGCCGCCGCCGCCGGGCGCGTCGCCGCCCGTGCGCTGGGGCGAGCCCGAGTTCGTGCGCACCGAACTGGGCGGTGCGGTGCGCGACCTGCGCTTCGATCGCGACATGATGACGGTCAACACGCTCAGTGCCGAGCACATGCGCTACGTCATGGAGCGCACCGCGGGCCCGGTGATCAAGCTGGTCGAAGCCTGCGCCACCGCGGACCCGGCCAAGCTCGCCGAGTACCGTCGCGAGTTCGACGCGCTGGCCGGCGAGTACCTGGAACTCAACCAGGTGCGGCAGTGCTACCTCATGAGCCGCGCGATCAAGGTGTGAGGCGGGAGGGGCGGTCGCCCGCGTGCGGCCGCCCCGGCTCGTTCACTCGCCGCGGTAGACGTCGGTCGCCACGTACTTGAGCCCCGTGTCGCACGCCAGCGTCACCACCGTGCGGCCGGGGCCGAGCCTTGCCGCCTCGCGCAGCGCCGCGATCACGTTGGCGCCCGTGGACGTGCCCGCGAAGATCGCCTCCTCGCGCGCCAGCTTCCGCGCCATGGCCTTGGCGTCGACGGTCGCCACGCACTCCACGGCGCTCACCCGCGCGCCGTCCCAGAGCGGCGGCGTGTATCCGATGCCCACGCCTTCGATCTGGTGCGGGCCCGCGGTGCCGCCCGACAGCACGGCCGACTCGGCGGGCTCCACCGCCACGATGCGCACGTCGGGCCGGTGCGTGCACAGCACGCCGGCCACGCCGCGCAGCGACGCCGCGGTGCCCACCGCGTGCACGAACGCATCCACGCGGCCGTTCGTCTGCCGCCAGATCTCCTCGCCGAGACCGGTGTAGCCCGCGATGGCGTCGGCGTTCTCGAGCTGCCGCACCCAGAACGCGCCGGGCTCGGCGGCCAGCATGCGCGCGGCTTCGATCATGTCGAGGATCAGCTGCCGGGTGGTCCGCCCGCCTTCGCTCGGCACCAGCGTCAGCTCGGCGCCCAGCGCCGACATCTGGTCGCGCTTCTCGCGGCTGAACGCTTCGCTGGTCACGATCCGCAGCCGGTAGCCGCGCGCCGCGCACACCAGCGCCAGCGACGCGCCGGTGCTGCCGCCGGTGTACTCGACCACGGTGCCGCCGGGGGCGAGCCGCCCGTCGGCTTCGGCGCGCGCGATCACCGCGACGGCCATGCGGTCCTTCATGCTGCCGGTGGGGTTCTCGCCTTCCAGCTTCACGTACACGTCGGCCGAGCCCGCGGGGACCAGGCGCTGCAGCTGGACGAGTGACGTGTGGCCGATGGCATCGAGCACGTGCATGGCGGCTCCGCGAAAGGGTCGTGATGCCCGGCGGCATCGAGCGCGCAGCGTACGCCCGGGCGCGCCCGGCCGCCCAGCGGCGGTGCGGGCGAGCGCCGGGGTGTTCGGTCTCCGCGGTTCGCACGTAAAGGCTTCGGCGCCTCCACGGGCGCACGGCGTTCCCCCGACTTTCGGAGGCCTCATGCCCAAGTTCGTGATCGAGCGGACCATTCCCGGCGCCGGCAAGCTGTCGGCGGCCGAACTGCAGGCGATTTCCCAGAAGTCCTGCGGTGTGCTGAACCAGATGGGCACGCGCATCCAGTGGCTGCACAGCTACGTCACCACGGACAAGATCTACTGCGTGTACCTCGCGCCCGACGAAGCCACCGTGCGCGAGCACGCGAACGCGGGAGGGTTCCCGGCCGATTCGATCGCGCGCGTCAGCACGGTGATCGAGCCGGTGACGGCGGAGTAGCGCGGGCTTCGCGGACAAGCGGCGGGCGGGGAGCGACGGCTCCCGGCCCGCCGCGCGGCTTTGCGCGCGTGGGCCGCTCGACATTGCCGCGGTGCGCCCGTAGCTTGGCCGCGCGACGCCGCCGGAAGCGGCGCGCACGGGAGAGTGTCGCGCATGGTCGGAACGACGATCGGCCACTACCAGATCCTCGAGCGCCTGGGAGCCGGCGGCATGGGCGTGGTGTATCGCGCCCGTGACCTCAAGCTGGAACGCGACGTCGCGCTCAAGCTGCTGCCCGAGGAACTGGCCGCCGAGCCCGAGCGCATCGCGCGGCTCGCGAGCGAGGCCCGTGCGGTCGCCGGCCTGAACCACCCGAACATCGTGACGCTGTACTCCATCGAAGAGCAGGGTGGGCGCCACTTCCTCACCATGGAGCTGGTGCCCGGCCAGACGCTCGACCGCAGCGTGGTCGCGGGCGGCCTGCCGCTCGAACGCCTGCTCGCGATCGCGCGCGGGCTGGCCGAGGCGCTCGAGGCCGCGCACCGCGTGGGCGTGCTGCATCGCGACCTCAAGCCGGCGAACGTCATGCTGACGGCCGACGGGCGCACCAAGGTGCTCGACTTCGGGCTCGCCAAGCGCGCCGCGCCCGCGGGCGCGCCGGTGCAGTCGCGGGCCGAGACGGCCGCGTACGTGACCCGCGAAGGCGTCGCGGTGGGGACGCTGCCCTACATGGCCCCGGAGCAGCTGCAGGGCCTGCCGACCGACGCGCGCGCGGACCTGTACGCGCTCGGCGCGGTGCTGTTCGAACTGGCGACCGGCCGCCGGCCGCTGACGGCGAACAGCGAAGCCGAGCTGGTGAGCGCGATCCTGCGCGATCCGCCGCCGCCGCTGTCGCGGCTGCGCGGCGTGCCGCTGGCGCTCGAGCGGCTCGTGGCGCGCTGCCTCGAAAAGGAGCCGGCCGCGCGTTTCGCCGGCGCCGGCGAACTGCTGGCCGAACTGTCGGCCATCGCCAGCGGCGCCGAGACCGCCGCGCCCGAAGGGCCGCGCGTGATCCGCGCGCTCGCCGTGCTGCCGCTCGAGAACCTGTCGCGCGATCCCGCGCAGGACTACTTCACCGACGGCATGACCGAAGCGCTCATCTTCGACCTGTCGCGCATCAAGGCGCTGCGCGTGATCTCGCGCACGAGCGCCATGAAGTACAAGGGCGCGCTCAAGGCGCTGCCCGAGATCGCCGCCGAGCTGAACGTGGACGCGATCCTCGAAGGCGCGGCGATGCTGGCCGGCAAGCGCGTGCGCGTGAGCGTCAAGCTGGTCGCCGCGCGTACCGAGGAGACGCTGTGGTCCGAGCGCTACGACGGCGACCTCGAGGACGTGCTCGGGCTGCAGGCCACCGTGGCCGAAGCCGTCGCGCGCGAGATCGCCGTGCAGGTCACACCGGTCGAGGCGCAGCGGCTGGCGCAGCGCCGCACCGTGCACCCCGAGGCGCACGTCGAATACCTCAAGGGCCGCTACCACGACGCCGTGCGTTCGACGGCGTCGCTCGAACTGGGACTGAAGCACTTCCAGAAGGCGCTCGAGCTGGACGACGGTTACGCCGCTGCGTGGGCCGGGCTCGCCGAGATCCACCTCTCGCGCGCGAGCCGCGGCATGGTGCCGCCGGCCGAAGCCATGACGGCGGCCGAAGCCGCGGCGCAGCATGCGCTGCAGCTCGACCCCTCGCTCGGCGAAGCGCACACCGCGCTCTCGACCGTCTACGCGTCGCGCGGCGACTTCGCCGGCTGCCGCCGGGCGCTGCAGCGCGCGCTCGAGCTGAGCCCGGGGCAGGCCTACGCGCACCGCACGCTGGGCGCGCTGTACTACGCGCTCGAGCGCCACGACGAAGCGCTGCAGGAGATGCTCGTGGCGCTGTCGCTCGATCCGCTGTCCATGCTGCTGCACACCGCGATCGGCGACGCGTACTACTACGCGCGGCGCTTCGAGGAGTCGGTGCCGTACTACCGCAAGGCCATCGAGATCGACTCGCGCTTCGACGGCGCGCACACCGACCTCGCGCGCTCGCTCGAAGCGCTCGGCCGCTTCGACGAGGCGCGCGCCGAGTACGAAGAGGGCCGCCGGCTCTCGGGCGGCGTGGCCGGACCGTCGTTCGGGCTCGCGCACCTCGAGATCAGCATGGGCCGGCTCGACGAGGGGCGGCGCCAGGCCGAGCAGCTGGTCGCCGACCGGTCACACCGGATCGTGTCGGCGTGGGGGATCGCCACCTTGTATGCACGGCTGGGCGACGCGGACGCGACGTTCCACTGGCTGGAGGTGGCGTGTACCGAGCGCGCCACCGGACTCGTCCTGCTGCGCGTGCACCCGCGGCTCGACGCCATTCGTTCCGACCCGCGCTACGCCGCACTGGTGAAGCGCGTCGGTCTGGAGACCGCATGAACGACGCCACACCGCCCGCGCCGGAACCCGTCACCTTCGCCGCACTCGGCGTGCCCGTGCCGCTCGTGCACGGTCTCGCCAAGCTCGGCGCCGAAACGCCCACGGCGGCGCAGGCGCTGGCGATTCCTGCGATCGCGAAGGGCGCGAACGTGGCGCTGGTGGCGCCCACCGGCACCGGCAAGACGTTCGCGTACCTGCTGCCGGTGTTCGCGCGCGTGGACACCGCGAAGAAGGCCGTGCAGGCGATCGTGCTGGCGCCCACGCCCGAACTGGCCATCCAGATCCAGCGCGTGGCCAACGAACTCGCGCAGCACGCCGACGTGCCGGTGCGCACGGTGCTGCTGATCGGCGGCACCGCCCTTGACCGGCAGGTGGACAAGCTCAAGCAGCGGCCGCACCTCGCGATCGGCACGCCGGGGCGCGTGCGCGAACTGCTCGGGCGCATCGGCCCGGCCGACGTGCGCACGCTCGTGCTCGACGAGGCCGACCGCCTGCTGAGCGGCGAGGCGCTCGTGCCCGTGCGCGAAGTGTCGTCGGGGCTGCCGGCCGGCGCGTCGCGCGTGGCCGTGTCGGCGACGCGACAGGACGACGCGACACGCGCGTTCGCCGAACTGGCGCCCGGCGCCGAGACGCTCGAAGCCGGGGCCGAAGCCGTGAACCCGAACATCCGCCACCTGTACCTCGAGTGCGACCCGCGCGATCGCGTGATGCTGCTGCGCAAGCTGCTGCAGGCGATCGAACCGCCGCGCGCGCTGGTGTTCTCGGCCGACGACCCGCTGGCCGAGCGCGCCACGGCCGAACTCGACCACTGGCAGATGCCGGTCGCCGAGTTGCACGCGGACTTCTCGAAGTTCGACCGCAAGCGCGCCATGGACGACTTCCGTTCGGGGCAGGCGCTGGTGCTGGTCACGTCGGACCTGGCGGCGCGCGGGCTCGATTTCCCGGCGGTCACGCACGTGTTCAACCTCGACACGCCCATGCAGCCGCGCGCGTACCTGCATCGCGCGGGCCGCACCGGCCGCGCCGGCCGCACGGGCGACGCGATCACGCTGGTGCCGCGCGACCGGCTGCGGCTGCTGCGGCGCTACGAAGCCGATCTGGGCATCGTGCTGCACCGCGCGCGGCTCAAGAACGGCCGGTTCGTGGTGTCGGCCGCGGGGCGCGAAACGGACGACTGAGCCGTCCGCGGCGGGGCGCCCGGCGAGGATCCCGACGATCGTGGGGGAATGACGCGGCGAACGCGGCTGGGCCGCGTGCCGCGCCCGGCGCGGCTCGGCTATCCTGCGCGGGTCCGCCGTTCCCCTCGTTCCTGCGATCCGCACATTTCCCGAGGTGACGTCATGTCCGACCATGCGCTCGCCGGGCTCGAGCCCGCGCTGCTCTGGAAGTACTTCGCCGAACTGTCCCGCATCCCCCGCGAGTCCAAGAAGGAACGCGCCGCCGGCGACTGGGTCGTGAAGGTCGCGGGCGAACTGGGCCTCGAGCACGCACGCGACAAGGCCGGCAACGTGGTCGTGCGCAAGCCGGCCTCGCCGGGACGCGAACACCTGCCCATGGTCTGCCTGCAGAGCCACCTCGACATGGTGTGCGTGAAGGTGGAAGGGAAGAAGCACGACTTCGCGCGCGACCCGATCGCGCTGCAGGTCGTGGACGGCTGGGTGACCGCCGACGGCACCACGCTGGGCGCCGACAACGGCATCGCGGTGGCCACCAACCTGGCGATCGCCGCCGACCGTTCGCTGGAACACGGGCCGCTCGAGTTCCTGTTCACGGTGGACGAGGAGACCGGGCTCACCGGCGCGGCCGAACTCGATCCCGAACTGCTCCGGAGCCGCATCCTGATCAACCTCGACTCCGAGGAAGAGGGCTTCCTCACGGTGGGCTGTGCCGGCGGCACCGACTCCTCGGGTACGTGGGCGCTGGCGACCGATCCGGCCAAGGCCGGATCGGTGGCGATCGACGTGCGCGTGACGGGCCTGAAGGGCGGGCACTCCGGCGTCGAGATCCACACGCAGCGCGGCAACGCCAACAAGCTGCTCGCGCGCATCATCGCCGAGCTGGTGCCGCTCGACGCGCGCATCGTGAAGCTCGAAGGCGGCGCCAAGCGCAACTCGATTCCCGCGGTGGCCACCGCGCGGCTGGCGCTGCCCAAGGCCCGGCTCGAGGACGCGCGCGGCATCGTGGGCTGCATGCGTGAAGTCATGAAGGCCGAGCTCGACGCGATCGAGCCCGGGCTCGAAGTGACGCTGGACGTGGTCAAGGGCAAGCCCGGCAAGGTCTGGAAGCGCTCGCTGCAGAAGAACATCCTGCGCGTGCTGCTCGGGCTGCCGCACGGCGTGCTCAAGATGAGCCCGGCCATTCCCGGGCTGGTCGAGACGTCCACCAACGTGGCCGTCATGACCCAGACCGCCAAGGCCTGGGTGCTCGACACGAGCCAGCGCAGCCTGGTCGAGTCCGAGCGTGTCGAGGCCGCCAACGCCACTCGTGCGGTACTCGAACTGGGCGGCGCAACCGTCAAGCCCAGCAATGGTTACCCGGGCTGGAAGCCCGACCTGTCGTCGCGCATCCTGGCCGTGTCGGTGCGCGTGCACGAGAACATGTTCGGGCGCAAGCCCGAGGTGGTCGCGATCCACGCCGGGCTCGAATGCGGGCTGATCGGCCGCAAGTACCCGGGCATGGACATGGTCTCGCTGGGGCCCAACATCACCGGCGCGCACTCGCCGCAGGAAAAGGTCGAGATCGCGAGCGTGGCCAAGTACTGGAACTACCTGCTGGCGATCCTGGGCGAGGTGGCGTGATGCGCCGCGCACTCGCGATCGCCTCGTTCGTGTCCCTCGTCCTGGCCGCTCCTTCGGCCCACGCCAAGACCACCATGCCCGATTCGCTCGCCTCGAACCCGCTCGTCGCCACCTGGACCACGCCGTTCGGGGTGCCGCCGTTCGACCTGATCAAGGCCGAGCACTACATGCCGGCGTTCCGGTACGCGTTCGCCGAGCACATGCGCGAAGTCGAGCGCATCGCCGGCGACCCGGCGCCGCCCACGTTCGCGAACACGATCGTGGCGCTCGACGAGGCGGGCGAACTGCTCGGCCGCGTGAGCGCGGTGTTCGGCGGGCTGTCGAGCGCCGAGACGTCGCCCGCGCTGCAGGCGGTGGGCAAGGAGCTGGCGCCGCTGCAGTCGTCGCACCGCGACGACATCCTGATGAACGCGAAACTGTTCGCGCGCGTGCACGCGGTGTGGGAGCAGCGCGCGAAGCTCAAGCTGGCACCCGACCAGCTCACGCTGCTCGAGAACAAGCACCGCGACTTCGTGCGCGGCGGCGCGCAGCTGGGCGACGCCGACAAGGCGAAGCTCCGCGAGATCAACGCGAAGCTCGCCGAAGCGTCGGTCAAGTTCCGCGACAACCTGCTGCACGACACGAACGCGTTCCAGCTCGTGCTCGACTCGCCCGCGCAGCTCGCGGGCCTGCCCGAGCGCGTGGTGGCGGGCGCGGCCGACGCGGCCAAGGCGGCGAAGCTCGACGGCAAGTGGCTGTTCACGCTGCAGGCGCCGAGCTACGGGCCGTTCATGCAGTACGCGTCCGATCGCGCGCTGCGCAAGCAGCTGTTCGACGCCTACACGAGCCGCGCGGACCACGGCGACCCGTGGGACAACAAGCCGGTGATCGCGCAGATCGTGTCGCTGCGCGCCGAGCGCGCGAAACTGCTGGGCTACGCGACGCACGCCGACTTCGTGCTCGCCGAGAACATGGCGCAGAACCCGGCCGCGGTGGACGACCTGCTGCAGCGGCTGTGGAAGCCCTCGCTCGCGGTGGCCGCGCGCGAAGCGGCCGACCTGCAGGCGGCGGCCCGGGCCGACGGCCAGTCGTTCGCGATCGAGCCGTGGGACTGGGCGTACTACACCGAAAAGATCCGCCAGCAGCGCTACGCCATCGACGAGTCCGAACTGCGGCCGTACTTCACGCTCGACCACGTGCGCGAAGGCGTGTTCCGCACCGCGAACAAGCTCTACGGGCTCACGTTCACCGAGCGCAAGGACCTGCCCATCTACCACCCGGAGGTGCGCGCGTTCGAGGTGAAGGACGAGAAGGGCCGGCACCTGGCGATCTGGTACTGCGACTACCACCCGCGCGCCGGCAAGCGCGGCGGCGCGTGGTCGGGCACGTACCGGGGCGCGTCGTTCCGGGGCGGCAAGCGCGTGGACCCGATCGTGGTGAACGTGTGCAACTTCTCGCGCGGCGCGGGCGGCGACCCGGCGCTGCTGTCCATGGAGGAGACCGAGACGCTGTTCCACGAGTTCGGCCACGCGCTGCACTCGATGCTCTCGCAGGTGCGCTACGAAGGCGTGGCGCGCACGCCGCAGGACTTCGTCGAACTGCCGTCGCAGGTCATGGAGAACTGGGTGCACCAGGACGCCGTGCTCGGCGAGTTCGCGAAGCACTGGAAGACGGGCGCGGCCATTCCGCACGCCTTGATCGACAAGCTCGAGGCGGCGAGCCGGTTCAACCAGGGTTTCGCCACGACCGAGTACCTCGCGGCGTGCCTGCTCGACATGAAGTGGCACACGCTGGCGGCGCCGGTGGCGGCCAACCTCGACGTGGCGGCGTTCGAGCGCGACGCCATGACCGCCTACGGCATGCCGTCCACGATCGTGCCGCGCTACAAGAGCACGTACTTCCAGCACGTGTTCGCCGGCGGCTACTCGTCGGGCTACTACAGCTACGTGTGGGCCGAAGTGCTCGACGCCGACGCGTTCGAGGCGTTCCGCGAAAAGGGCATCTTCGATCCCGCCACCTCGCGCGCGTTCCGCACGCAGGTGCTGGAAAAGGGCGGCAGCGAGGACGCGATGCTGCTGTACGAGCGCTTCCGCGGCCGCAAGCCGTCGGTCGAGCCGCTGCTCGAGCGGCGCGGGCTCAAGTGAAGGAGTGCGCCGGATGAAGATCGCGATCATCGGAGCCGGCAACGTGGGGCGCGCACTCGGCGAGGGCTGGACGCGCGCCGGGCACGCGGTCGTCTACGGCGTGCGCGACGCGGCCAAGGCCGCGGCGGCGCTGCCGGGCGCGGCACTGGCGGCGCCGGCCGAAGCGGCGCGTGGCGCCGACGTGGTGGTGCTCACGGTGCCGTTCGCGGCGCTCGAGGCCACGGTCGGCTCGCTCGGTGACCTGGCGGGCAAGGTCGTGCTCGACGCCACGAACCCGGTGGGCGCGGGGATCCGTACGAGCCTCGCGCCGGGCGATTCGGGTGCGAAGCGCGTGGCTGCCGCGGCGCCGGGCGCGCGCGTGGTGAAGGCGTTCAACACGACGGGCTTCAACGTCATGGCGAACCCGCGCTTCGGCGGCGAGGCGGCCGGCATGTTCGTGGCCGGCGACGACGCCGCGGCGAAGCAGGTGGCCTGCTCCCTGGCGGCCGACCTGGGCTTCGAGCCCGTGGACGCCGGACCGCTCGCGCAGGCCGAACTGCTCGAGCAGCTCGCCATGCTGTGGATCTCCATGGCGATCGCGCACGGCCACGGCCGCGAGATGGCGTTCCGGCTGGTGAAGCGCTGATCAGCGGGCGCGGCGCGCCCCGGACCGGAACAGGTCCTCGCGCGCCGCGCTCGTGATGGCCGTGACGGCGGGGTGGGTCAGGCGCCGCTCGGCGCTGATCGCGAAGAACTGCTGGCGCACGTCCTCGGTGCGTCCGACCCGGCGCAGGCCGTAGCGCTGGATCGCCTCGCGCTCGGCGATGGCGGGCAGCGGCACGATCCCGAGCCCGTCGGCCGCGGCGATCTTCATGAGCGCCGCGTCGTCGAACTCGGCGCGGACGTCGGGGGCCACGCCTTCGACCTGGAACCAGTGGTCGAGCTTGCGGCGCAGCGCGGTGCCGTAGGTGGGCAGCAGCAGCGGCGCGCCCGACAGCACGCGCGGCAGCCGGCCCTTGAGGCGCGCGGCCAGCCGGGGCGAGGCGAGGAATGACACGCCGCACGCGCCGAGCTCGTGATTGAAGGCGCGCAGGTTGGGCGTGCTCGGCGCGGGTTCGTCGGCGAGCACCACGTCGAGCCGGTGGGCGGCCAGCTGCAGCAGCAGGTCGGCCGCGCTGGCTTCGCTCACCACGAGCCGTACGGGCTGTTCGAGCGTGAGCGCCGGTCGCATGAGCGCCCACGCGACCAGCTTGGGCAGCGCGTCGGTGAGCCCGAGCGCCAGCCGGAGCGGGCGCACCGAGCCCTCGCGGCCCGAGGCGGCGACCAGTTCGTCGCCGAGCGAGAAGATCTGCTCCGCGTATTCGAACACGCGGCGGCCGGCTTCGGTCATGGCGAGCCCGCGGCCTTCCCGGCGGAACAGCTTCTCGCCGAGCTGGTCCTCGAGCGCCTTGACCTGCGCCGAGATCGTGGGCTGCGACACGTGCAGGCGTTCGGAGGCGCGGCGCAGGCCGCCCTCGCGCGCCACCATCCAGAAGTAGCGCAGGTAGTGGTAGTTCAGGTGAGTGCTCATGGTGGGGAGTCTATTCGGTCAGACCGAAGAATGCATTCGAAAAGTCGACATGGTCGAAGGGCTTGATTTCCCCGATGTTCTTCCCGTCGCGGTGAGGCACGGGAGGGTCCCGGGCCGGGGCCGCGAGAACGGGCCGCAAGGGAGGATCCCACCATGAAGCTCGATGTCCGTCTCAAGGGCTGGAAGAGCGATGCGCGCATCCGCCGGTTCGTGCAGGACCAGCTCGAGTGCCTGCCGAACTTCGGCTTCGTGAGCGACGCCCAGGTGGTGCTGGTGCACGCCCGGCAGGGCGGGCCGGCCTGGACCGCGACCGCGCACCTCGCGGTACCGGGTCCGGACCTGAAGGCCGAGGGCCGCGACCACACCTTCGAGGCGGCGTGGCGCAAGGTCATGGACGCGCTGCACGGGCAGCTGTCCGATCGCGCCGCCCGCCGCCGCCACCGTCACGACGAACGCCGCAGGTTCCGCTTCACCGGTCGCGCCGCCTGATGCGGCGCGACCCCGACAGCCCCGCAGACCACGGAACGAGGAGAGGACCCACGACATGCCGGCCCTGACGATGAAGTGCCCGCGCTGCGCCGAAGGCGCGCTCGTCACCACCGACCGACACGACATCGAGATCGAGATCTGCCCGACCTGCCGCGGCGTCTGGCTCGACCGCGGCGAGCTCGACAAGCTGATCGAGCGTTCGCTCGGCACCGCGTCGGGCGCCTGGCGCTCGCACGATCACGACACCGACGACCGCCGCCGCGAGACCCGCGGCGAGTGGCGGCGGCCGTACGACGACGATGACGACGACGACCGCCACCACCGCCGCAGGAAGACGAACTGGCTGAAGGAGCTCTTCGACTGATGATACCGACCGCGCTCCCCGCAACATTCACCCTTCGACGCCGAGGTCCCACGTGCTGACCGTTCCCCCCATCGCCTGGATCGGATTCGGGCTGTTCTTCCTCGTGATGCTGGCGCTGGACCTCGGCGTGTTCCATCGCCGGAGCCACGTGGTCACGATGCGCGAGGCGCTCGCGTGGACGGCCACGTGGGTCTCGCTCGCGCTGCTGTTCGGCGCCGGGCTCTGGACCTTCGCCGGCCACGACCGCGGCATCGAGTTCCTGACCGGCTACCTGCTCGAGCTGTCGCTGAGCGCGGACAACGTGTTCGTGATCGCCATGCTGTTCACGTACTTCGCCGTGCCGCAGGCGTACCAGCACAAGGTGCTGCTCTGGGGCGTGATCGGCGCGGTCGTGATGCGCTTCGTGATGATCCTGGCGGGCACGGCGCTGGTCGCGAAGGCCGCGTGGGTGCTCTACCTGTTCGGCGGCCTGCTGATCGTGGCCGGCGTCAAGATGATCGCGAACAAGGTGGAAGAGGTGCACCCCGAGTCGAACCCGCTCGTGAAGCTGTTCCGCCGGCTCATGCCGGTCACGAAGGACTTCCGGGGCGACCGCTTCTTCGTGAAGGAAGGCGCGCGCTGGTTCGCGACGCCGCTCTTCATCACGGTGCTTTGCGTCGAGGCGGCCGACCTCGTGTTCGCGATCGACTCGATTCCCGCGATCTTCTCGGTCACGCTCGACCCGTTCATCGTGTTCACGTCGAACGTGTTCGCGATCCTCGGCCTGCGTTCGCTGTACTTCCTGCTGGCGAAGGCCGTGCACAGCTTCCGCTGGCTGAAGCCCGCGCTCGGCGTGGTGCTGGCGTTCGCCGGCGTCAAGATGCTGCTCGCGCACACGCCGTGGAAGGTGGACAACGTCGCGGCGCTGGTGTTCGTGGCCGCCACGCTGGCCGCGGGCGTGATCGCGTCGCTGGCCGGGAAGCCTGGCAGCACTCAGGCCCCGGAAGAGGCGCGAGGGGGCGTCGTGGCGGAACGGCCGAATTGTGCGCCGCGCGCGTAAGCGACGGAAATGTCGCGGCGAGACAGGATGCCGAGCGCGCGGTGTTCGTCCTCGTCGGCGACGACAGGCAGGTCCTCGAGTTCGAGCCGCATGAGTAGTTGCAGCGCGGTCTCCAAGTCGTCCGAAAGTCGGATGCGGCCCCGGGGAGGGTGCGCGAGGTCCGCGGCGATCAGCCGCGCGTCGGCGCCGTCCTCGTCGAGCAGCGAGCGCAGCTCACCCAGCCGCACGATGCCCGACATGCGTCCGTTCGGGTCCACCACCGGGAAACAGTGCTGCGAGGAGGTCATGCAGGTGTGCAGCACTTCGGAGAAGGCGGCCTGCTCGGGGATCACGTGCAGCGGGCGATCGCGCACGAACTCGCCCACACGGATCGCCCGAAGCACCGAGCCCATCGCTGCACCGCGGAAGGCGGGGGAGGCCAACCGGTTCGCAACTTGGTTTCGGTAGAGGCTCCAGGGGCGGCCGACGAGGTAGGCCAGTACGCACACCCAGAGCGACGGCAGGATGAGCGCGTAGTTGCCGGTCATTTCCGACACCATGACGAGCGTCGAAATGGGCGTGTTGGCCGCCGCCGCGAAGAAGCCCGCCATGCCGAGGGGCACGTAGGCGCCCGGCTGCACGACTACGCCGGGCAACAGCGCCTGCGCGAGCAGTCCAACGGCACCTCCGAGTGCGCCACCGATCACCATGGACGGTCCGAAGACGCCCCCCGAGCCACCGGAGCCGATTGAGAAGCCGGTCGTCAGCATCTTGCCGAACGCGACGAGAAGAAGAATCCGCAGCGGCACCGAGCCGGTCATCGCGTCCTGCAGCGTGCCGTAGCCGAACGCCAGCACGTCCAGTGTTCCGCGTTGACCGGTCCACGCGAATACGGCCCACCCCAGCGCTCCCGTGAGGGCGCCGCCAATCGCGGCCTTCAGTGGCTTGGGCATGCGAAGCCGCCCGAACGCGTCGTGAAGTCCGTAGAACAATCGCACGAAGAGCCCGGCGCCCAGGGCGACGACGAGGGCGAGACCGGTGTAGGGAACCAGTTCGAGCGCGGAATGGAAGTGGAACTCGGGGGTCTCGAACAGAGCCCCGAAGCCGAAGCGCAGTGAGAAGACACAGTAGGCGATGATCGACGCAATGGCTGCGGGAATGATCGCGTCGGGCTCGAAATCGGGGTCGGAGTAGAGCACTTCGCCGGCGAACAGCGCGCCGGCCAGCGGAGCGCGGAAGATGCTGCCGACGCCGGCCCCGACGCCGGCGACCAGCAGGATGCGGCGTTCGCGGTCCTCGAGCCCGAGCCGCGTCGCGAGGAACGAACCAAACCCGGCGCCGATCTGCGCGATCGGGCCCTCGCGTCCGCCTGAGCCGCCGGAACCGAGCGTGATCGCCGAGGCGATCGTCTTCACCAATGGAACGCGTCCGCGAATGATGCCCCTGCGCCGGTGGAACGCGTCGATCGCATCGTCGGTGCCGTGGCCCGCGGCTTCGGGAGCAAAAGAGGAGACGAGCAGTCCCGTGAGCAGGCCGCCGAGGGCTCCGACCACCGGCAGGAGCCAGGGCCTCAGCAGGGCCAATGAAGGGTCGAAGATGCGCTCTTCGCCGGCGGGGCCGACCGCGCGATAGCCGGCCAGTCCGTCCACCATCAGGCGCGTCGCGGCGTGGCAGCAGTATTGGAACGCGATCGCACCGACGCCTGCGACGATTCCGACCAGTGCGCAGAGCCCCACCGTTCGGGCAACCGAGGGAAATGGGAGGCGCCGTGCTTCACGTGCGAACTGGAGAAACGGACTCATGCGGGCGGCATCCTCGCTCCGGGCTCGCGTCTTCCCGATGGCGCGGCCGCCGGGCGTTCGTCCCCGAGCGATCTCAGGTACTCGATCACGACGTCGCGCGCGACCTCGCGGGAACCGAGCCCAAAGGCGAGGGCGAAAGTGAGCCCCGCGCATGCGGCCGCGATCAGCCCCAGTCCGGTGACGAACTGGGCGGCGAATCCGAGTTGCTCGACGGCGAGCAGGGCCGCGAATCCGATCAGCAATCCCGTGACGAGCCGGCCCAGCAGGCGCGCCGAACGCATCTCGGCGGACTCGAAGAAGCGGCCCGCGAGAGCGCCCACCACCATCGCCACCACCGTGCCGACGATGAACAACAGACCGGCGGCCAGAATGCGGGGGAGTACCGTCGCGAGACGGTCGGCAACCGCTCGGCCGAGCGGCACCCCGAGGCGGTCGAGTACGACGAGTACGACGAGGGTCAGGCCTGACCACCTGACTGTCCACTCGATCAGGCGAGCCGGGGAGTGCATGTGATCGCTTGAGCCGGGCAGGGCGCGGCGGACGAGATTCGCGAGACCTCGTGCCGCGATCATCGAGAGCCCCCAACCTCCGGCCAGTATCGCGGCCGCGACCGCAAACTCCGCGACTCTCCCGGTCAACGCGGCGGTCTGGAACGTGGGCAATCCCGGTCCTGCGAAAACGAGCGAATCCGAAGCATGAATGAGCAGGGTCATGGCGCGACTCCTCCGGGTGCGGTGCCGCCTCGCAACATGAGTTCGACGAACGTGTCGAGCATGTCGAGCGTCCAGTCGAACACGTTTCGCCGGAGGACGGTCTCGCGCAGGTCACCCATGCGAGCGAGGCGTTCCTCCGGAGCCGCGACGAGCGCGGCGTGAAGCGCGCCCGCGAGCTGCTCGCGATCGTACGGAGAGGCGATCCAGGCGCGCTCGAGCTCCCGGGCGGCGCCCGTGAACGGTGACAACACGAGCGCGCCGTCGCCGTCGGTGCAGGCGGCCACGTATTCCTTGGCGACGAGGTTCATGCCGTCGTGCAGGCTGGTCACGGCGCAGACGTCGGCGATGCGGTACCAGGGCACGAGTTCGCCGAAGTCCAGGTTCGCCTCGATGAGCAGCACGGTGGGCCCGCCGGCGCGCGGGAATCGGGCATTGATACGGCGGACGAGCCGCCGGGTTTCCGATTGGACGCGACGGTACTCGCTCAGTTCGATACGCGAAGGAACCGCGATCTGCACGAACGCGAATCGCCCTCTCCATTCCGGACGGGATTCGAGGAGGAACTCGATCGCGAGAAGCCTTTCCGGAATGCCCTTCGTGTAGTCCATGCGGTCCACGCCGAGTCCCACACGGCATTCGTTCAGCCCATGTTGCTCACGCAGCGCTTCACCGGCGCGCCGGCACTCCGCCGAGTCCGAAATCGTGGCGATCTCCTCGGCGTCGATACTGATCGGGAAAGGGCGGACCCATGTCCGGCGGCCGCCGCGCTCGACGGCGAGGCGCTCGTCGTCCACCCGTGCCTCGAGCGTGTCGGCGACGGCCTCGAGGAACTGGACCGCGTGCCGGCGGATGTGGAAGCCGAGAAGGTCGTTGGCGAGCAGGCCCTCCAGGAGCTCGCGCTTCCATGGAAGGACCCGGAAGACTTCGGGATTCGGCCAGGGTACGTGCCAGAACATTGCGATCTGCAGGTCGGGCCGACGCTCCCGGAGGAACTTCGCGGCGAGCGCGAGGTGGTAGTCCTGGAGCAGCACGAGTGCCGGTTCGTCACCGATCTCCTCAAGGACCGCGTCGGCGAAACGGCGATTCACGTCCACGTAGCGTTCGAAGTCGTCGAGGCGAAAACGCGGACGCACGTACACCACGTGGCAGAGCGGCCAAAGCGCACCATTGGCGAATCCGGAGTAGTAACGTGCGTGGTCCTCGCGTCCGAGCCAGAGCCGCCGCAGCCGGTAGCTCGGACGCGCGGGGGGGCACGCCACCGAATCGCGCTCATCAACAACGTCGCGATCCGCGTCACCGCTCCCGTGCGCGACCCACGTGCCACCGGTCGCCTGCATCACGGCGTCGAGCGCGACGGTGAGCCCGCCCGCGTTTCGCACCACTCGGATCCCCGAACCATCGCGATGGTGGGACCAGGGCTCGCGGTTCGAGACCACCACGATGCGCCGCCCCGAAAGGTGTGCGCGTACCCACTGCACGAGGGTCTCCCGGTCGGTGCGCGGCGGCCCCTGGGCGCGCAGCGCCGCGCGTGTTCCCGCGCGCTGGAGCACGTTCCGCATGCGGGTCCTCCAATCCACGTGACACCTCCGGTCCCTTGGGGGCCGTGTGGCCGAGCGGGAATATTCGGGGTTGACGAACGCCCCCCACGCTAGGCAAACTCGACCCACGGGTCAACTTTAAGAGCGGAGCCCCACGTGCCTCACTCCAGTTCCAACTCCGACCTGCCACCGATGCTCTGGCGTCTCGTCACGCTTTCGCGGAGGCGCCTGCTGATGGTGGATTACGACGGGACGTTGGCGCCCTTCCGAATCGAGCGATCGGAAGCAGTGCCTGCGCCGCGCGTTCTCGAGGTCCTGAACCGTCTCGCGAGAAGCACGCACACTCGCGTCGCGGTCGTCTCGGGCAGGCCGGTGGAAGAGTTGGCCCGCGCATTGCCCTCGCTGAAGGTTCCACTGATCGGTGAGCACGGATGGGAGGAGCTCCATCCGGGCGAACCGCTCGTCCAACATCCCCTCGGCGAGAAGGCCCGCACGTGGCTCGCTGCCGCCGCCGTGGCCCCCGCGCTGTCTCCGTGGCAGGACCGCCTCGAGACCAAGCGCACGTCGGTCGTGCTGCACGCGCGCGGGCTTTCTGCCGCGGAAACGTCACGAGCCCTGTCCGCGGCTCGCGCCGCCTGGACACCTCCTGCCGATGCCGGCATCGACCTCCGGCCGATCTCCGTTGGCCTCGAACTTCGGGCGACGGGTCACGACAAGGGGACCGCCGTACGCGCGCTCGCCGATCGCATGCCCAAGGACACGCTGTCCGTGTTCGTCGGGGATGACGACACGGACGAGGACGCCTTCGAGGCGGTCAGCCGGTGTGGTTTCGGCGTTCGCGTCGGTGACGCTCCGAAGGAGAGCCGAGCGATGGCGAGACTGCCGGGAATCGAGGCGGTCGGCTTCTTCTTCGAAGAGTGGGAGCGGCTCGCACTTTCGCGCCCGAATATTCGGCCGTCCACCGTTTGACTGGAAGCGATGACGGCGCGAGCCTAGGCGCCATGCCGCCTACCACGTCCAAGCCCGCTCGCGCCAAGGGACCGGAGTTCCCATTCCCACTGGGGCGGCGCGAACACCGGAAACGAGAGACCCGTGGCCAGTTGCTCGCCGCGGGAAGGCGTTGGTTCGGCGAGGCCGGGCTCTACGAGTCGCGCATCGAGGACATGACGAAGTTCGCGGGCGTCGCGAAGGGAACCCTCTACGGCTACTTCCCGAGCAAGGAATCGCTCATCGAAGCGGTCGTGCAGCAGGCGTTCTCTGACCTTTCGGAGGCGGTCGTGCCGGCGACGCTGGCGGGCAGGAACTCCTCACTCCGCGTTCAAGCCTGCATCGAGGCGCACTTCCGATTCTTCGAGCGGGAACCGGAGCTTCTTCGCATCCTGCACCAGGTGCGTGGGCTCCTGAAGTTCAATCGCCCAGAAGGGCGCCCTCTGCGAGGGCACCTGGAACGCTATCTCGAAGCGCTGGCCGCCTCGATCGCGGGACCTCGAGGCGATCGCCAGAAGGCTCTGCAATTGGCGAGACTCGCGTTCGGTGCGGCCTCGGGCGCCGCTTCGACGTTCGCCTCGCTCGGCCAGCCGATTCCAGGCGTTCGCGAGAGCCAGGCGCTGGGACGCGGGGTCGCCTCGCTACTGATCTCCGCCTCCGGGAAGCGGAGTCGCTGACCCGGTTTCGGGCGCGTGCAGTTCCGTGCCGCTGGCGAGCGCCCGCCGAAACAGCAGGGAAGGAACGAGCGTCGCGATCACGGTGTAGAGCGTGACCCCGCCGACGATCGCAGGTCGCACCTCGTAGCGGTCGCGCAGGATTCCCGCGAGGACAAGCCCGAACACGAGCGTCGGCAGCATCGGGATCGCGACCCGCAGGCCGGCGCCGAAATGCTCCCGCAGGGCGAATCGTCGGTGTGCCGTCACGGCAAGCAGGCGCAGGGGCAGCATGGTCAGCACGAATCCGGCGCCCCAGCCGATCGCCTCGGCGGAAAGATCCTCGCGCCGAACGTGGAGCCCGGCACCGAAGAAGTAGAACGGCACGAAGACCGAAGCAAACATCTCGACGGCGTGAATCATCTGCTCGGAGGCGAACGCGGGAATCTGGCGCCGGAACCGCTGTGCCGCCACTCCGACGACGAACGCGCCGACGAGGTAGTAGACGCCGAGCGCCCGGGTGGCGTAGGCACAGAGCACCGCCATCATCAGGAGAAACGCGAACTCCGAGCGTGGGGCGTGCGGAACGACGAAGCGGGCGAACCAGCGGAACAGGACGGGAAGCACGACGACGATCGCGGCCAGGCTGGCGGTGGAGAGCGCGAGTTGGCCGACGCTTGTGGACTGAAGCGTGGCGAACATCACCAGGAGTGCGAGCAGCTCCGTCGCGATGGCCTTCGACTTGACCCATCGGCGCTCTTCCGTCCCGAGCCCGAGGGACGCGAGCGAATCGAGGATGAACCCCGTCGAGGGAGTCAGCAGGGCGAGCGCAAGCACGATCGCGGGCCTGGTTTCGAGTCCGGCGAAGCGCACCGCGAGCCAGCCCACGCTCGCGAGCAGGGCGGCGCGAATCACGAGATGCTGCGAGAGAACGACCGCGTCGTCGCGCAAGGTGTCGATGTCGACTTCGAGTCCGGCGAACAGGAACAGCGCCGTGATCCCGAAAGAGGCGAGCAGGGTGAGAGTGGTGTCGTGCACGAACATCCCCGCTCCCAGTCCGGCCGCGGCGCCGAGCGCGAAACTCGTGATGGCGGCAGGGAGGGAGAACCGCTGGAGCAGCTTCGGCAGGACGAAGAGCGCGAAGAGCAGCGCGACGTAGACCAACTCGGGCGCGAAAGCCATACCTTTCAATAGGGCGTCGGCTTGATCGAAGCAAGCGCAAACCTCGGGCCTCGCCCTGATGCACGAAGCGCGGCATACTGCGGCGCATGAACACGCGCATCGTCTACACGACCGGCGCCGGGCGCATGTGCCCGGACTGCGGCTGGCCCGCCAAGGACTGCAAGTGCTCGCGCCCCGGGGCGCAGAACGACGCCGTGCCCGACAAGATCGTCGCCAAGCTGCGGCTCGAGAAGTCGGGCCGCGGAGGCAAGACCGTGACCGTGGTGTTCGACCTGCCGAGGAACGCGGCGTTCCTGGAGGAACTGGCCGGGGCGCTCAAGCGCTCGTGCGGAACGGGCGGCACGGTGCGCGAGGGGAGTGTCGAACTGGCGGGCGACGTGCGCGACCGCGTACGGCCGCTGCTCGCCAAGCGCGGCTGGACGGTCAGAGGTTAACGCCGGGTCGCGAGGCCGATCGGTACGGCCACCGCGTGAACGCCCGCGAGCGTCTCGCCGTCGCGTCCGGCCAGCACGAAGAACCCCGCCGTCCAGTGCCCGACCGTCACGAGCGACGGGTAGGCGTTCAGCCGCCAGCGGTAGCGCGACGTGTTCGCCGCGGTGAGCGACAGCAGCAGCGAGCCGTTGCGGTCGTAGAAGAACCCGAACGACGGCACCAGGTCGGCGGTCTGTGAACCCTGGCCGAGTTCGACGAGGCTCTTCGCGCGCAGGCCGCCGCCGATCGAGAACGCCGAGCCGTTCGGCTTCACGTAGCTCACGCCCAGTTCACCGTGGTTGCCGAAGTAGTACAGCGCCTTCCAGCGCTCGGTGCCGGGCAGCGGCACCTTGATCGCGAAGTTCTGGCCCTGGTTCTCGATCGCACCGGTGGCGGGATCGAGCGCCGGCTGCGTGGACCAGTCGCGCATCTGCAGCGTCTTGCCGAAGAAGCGCGCGACGCGTTCGTGATCGAACAGCGCCACGCCGGCCGGGTCGAACACGAACAGGTCGGCGATCGCGTCGGTCGAAGGCGTGTTGCGGCCCTCGGCTTCGACGACTTCGTTGAGCATGTGGTACGCGGCGAGCGTCAGGCTGGCGTCGCGGCGCGGGTGGGCCGAGCCGTTCGCGGCGTACCACTCGCGCATCATGCGATGGCTCATGCCGCCGCCGACCAGGTGGAGCGTGTAGTTGGGCCAGTACTGCGCGCCGGCGCGGGTCGTGCTGACCGGGAGAATCTCGCGGCGCACGAAGTCTTCCCAGCCCGCGACCCCGATCGCGACCCCGGGGTGCGCGACGTCCGACCACACGCGCCGGGCGCCGTGCCCGAACCGCACGCGGCCGAGCCGGTTCTCGTGGTCGTCGAACTGCAGGATCCCGAACCCGCCGTTGAGCACGAGCCGGACGGGATGCACGAGCGCTTCGCTGCCGTAGGGCAGGCCCTGGTAGAACCACGGGCCGACGGGCGGCGCGGCTTCGTCCGGTGTGGGGGACGGAATCAACCCGGCGCGTTCGGCGAGCGAGGCAGGGATCGGCGCTTCGCCCCGACCGACCGCCGCGAACGAGATGAGCAGGGCGGCCGTGAGCAGGGAAACGAGCGTGGTGCGGTGCGGCGTTCGGGGGAGCATGGGGAGTGTTCTCGACACGTGGGTGTTCGGACCACTCCTTAGGAAGCGCTGCGGGCCGGAAGGGTTTCCAGTCTTGACCTGTTGCTGACGACTCGCCGCGGCGCGAGCCGTCCGGCATGGCTCAACTGGGCGTGTTGGCCCGGGAGGCGAGCAGCGAATCCACCGAGACGAGCCGGCCCTCGCCGTCCACCCGGCCGAAACTCAGCACCCCGGTGGGGCACTGGGCGACGCAGGCGGAACAGCGCACGCACTGCGGGTCGCGCATGGGCTCGCCGCGCACGGCGAACGCCATGACGTCGATGCCCTGGTGGCACTGGCTCGTGCAGACGTTGCACGAGATGCACTTCTTCTTGTCGGCCACGATCGCGAACCGCGAGAACCTCGCGTACACGTGCATGAGGGCGGCGAGCGGGCAGGCGAACCGGCACCACACCCGCCCGGACCAGCGGAAGTACAGGCCCACGCCGATCACTCCGCCGAGCAGCACGTCCACGGTCCACTTCCAGCTGAGCGGGTTGACGAGCGCACCGTTCGCGCCGCGGCCCTCGAACAGCAGGGCGAACCAGGCGCCCGCGCCGCTGCCGGGGGCGGCCCACGCCACGATGCGCAGGGCGAGCAGCGCAAATGCCGCTGCGAGAAGCACCTGCCCCACGAAGTTCAGGCGGTTTGCGAGCGGGCCGTGGGGCATCCGGGTGCGCTGCGCGTCGCCCAGCGTCTCGGCCAGCGCGCCGCACGAACACACCCAGCCGCAGTAGGCGCCCTTGCCCCAGCGCCACACCGCGAGCGGGATGAGCACGAACGTCTGCGTGAACGCGATGGCCAGCCACGCCCAGCGCGGCGATTCGGTGAACACGTCGTATACGTTGAGCGGCCACGCGAGCACGAACCCGTACGCGCGCCAGTAGGCGCGCGGGTGGCCCCACTCGGGCCACTGGTGTGCGGCGTAGTCGGCGGCGCTCACGTACTTCTCGAACAGCGCGTCGCCGAACGCCGCGCCCCAGCCGGAATCGAACGCGCCGCGGTAGCCGAGCCACGGCAGCACGATTTCGGGCAGTACGAACAGCGGGATCGCCTGCACGAGGAACAGCGTGAGCGTCTGGCGGCGCACGTAGGGCGTGGGCGTCACGGTCACGCGTTGCCAGCCGAACAGGCCGACGATCGTGGTGTAGGCGAGCGTGTACCAGAACGAGCGGTTCTTCATGCTCACCGCGATCGTGCCCACGAGCGTGGCGCGGTCGGCGACCTGCTGCGCCCAGCCGCCGCCCAGCGCGGCGAGCCGCGCGGGCATGTCGCCGGGCCACGGCAGGTGCGACCACAGTTGCGCGTCGAGGAACCCCGCCGACTTCCAGTCGTACATCAACGCGAGCGCCACGAGGAACGCGGCCAGCGCCGCGGTTCCGCCGCGCGAGTGTTCGCCGTGCAGGCGGATGCCGCTGCGGCGCAGGAACGCGAGCGGCGCCTCGCGGCCGAGGAACGTGAACGCGTGCGCGGCCGCGGCCCGCGACTCGCGGCCGTCGTCGTGCGCGAGCACGGCCGTGTCGCCGGTCAGCGCGGTGACGCGCGTGCGCAGGTGCAGCGCGAGCGCGCCGCGCGCGGCCAGCGCCTGCACGCGTTCGGCGTTCGCGGGTTTGGCGCGCGCGAGGTCGGCGCCCCGGTGCACCAGCGTCACGAGCGCGCCGGCGTCGGCGAGCGCGGCCGCGGCTTCGAGCGCCGAGTCGCCGCCGCCCACCACGAGCACGTCTGCGCCCGCGTACGCCGCCGGGTCGTGCAGCCGTACGTGCGCGCGCTCGGCGCCGGGCACGGCGAGCCGGCGGTGATCGCCGCTGCGCCCGATCGCCACCAGCACGGCGAGCGCGTGCTTCACCGTACCGTCCTCGAAGTGCACGGCGAGCACGCCTCGCTCGCGTGCGATGCGCACCGCGCGGCCCGGCGTGGTCACGAGGCGTGCGCGCGCGGCCTGCGCGATCAGCTCGTCGAGCAGCTGCTCCTTGACGCTCGCGCGCACCTGCAGCGCGCCTTCGGGCGTCATGCGCTCGGGATAGGTGAAGATCGGCTTGCCGCGCGGGAAGTCGGCCACGGTCGCGAACGGCGCCACGGGCTCGATCACTTCATGGGACAGCTTCAGCAGCGTCGCTTCGAGCGCCGCCGCCATGCCGGACACCCCGCCGCCGAGCACGAGCACGTCGAGCACGCCCGCGGGAGCCTTGCGCCCGCGCAGCTCGACCGCGATCGCGCGCATGGCGCGCGTGCCCGAATCGAGCGCGAACTTGAGCAGCGGCACGCCCGCGAGGTCGCCGGCCACGAACACGCCGGGCACGTTCGTGCGGCCGTCGCGGTCCACGACCGGCAGCGGCTCGACCGCGCCGGCGGGCCAGCGCAGGTGCAGCCAGTGGGCGTAGCGGGACAGGAGCGAGGGCATGGATCCTCGGGGCGGAAGTCGGCGGCACGCGGCCGCGCGACATTACCTTGCCGCGCCGGGTTCGCGCGCGGCAATCTTCACGCATGAGCGACGCGCACTGGTACACGGACGCCGTCTTCGCGCACGTGCGCGTCCGGTCGTTCCGCGACGGCAACGGCGACGGCGTCGGCGACTTCGCCGGGCTTCGCGAGGCGCTCCCGTACCTCGAGTCGCTCGGGATCACCGCGATCTGGCTCATGCCCATGTACCCGTCGCCGCTCGTGGACGACGGCTACGACGTCGCGGACTACACCGCGATCCATCCCGACCTGGGCACGCTCGCCGACTTCGACGCGTTCGTCGCCGCCGCGCACGCGCGCGGCATGCGCGTGGTGGCCGACCTCGTGCTCAATCACACGTCCGACGAGCACCCGTGGTTCGTGGAGTCGCGCGCGTCGCGCGAGAGCGAGCGGCGCGACTGGTACGTGTGGAGCGACAGCGATGCGAAGTACGCAGGCGTGCACCGCATGTTCGAGGGCGCCGAGACTTCGAACTGGGCGTGGGACGAGGGCACGCGGCAGTGGTGGTGGCACCGCTTCTACGCGCGCCAGCCCGACCTCAACTGGGACCACCCGGCGGTCATGGACGCCATGTTCGAGGTCATGGCGTTCTGGTGCGAGCGCGGCGTGGACGGTTTCCGCGTGGACGCGGTGCCTTACCTGGTCGAGCGCGAAGGCACGAGCTGCGAGAACCTGCCCGAGACGCACGCCGTGATGCGCGAGCTGCGCCGTCGCCTCGACGCGCGCTTCGCGGACCGCGTGCTGATCGGCGAGGCGGGCATGCAGCCGCGCGACCTGCGCGCGTACTTCGGCGACGGCGACGAATGCCACATGGCATTCCAGTTCGCGCTCGCGCCCGCGCTGCTGCTGGCGCTCGCGCGTGCGGACCGCACCCCGCTCGACCGGCTGCTCGCCGCGACGCCGGCGCTGCCGGCCGGCGGGCAGTGGGCGCTGTTCCTGCGCAGCCACGACGAACTGACGCTCGCGTTCCTGCCCACGCCCGAGCGCGACGAACTGCTCGCCGCCTACGCGCCCGGGCCGCACGACCGGTTGTGGCGCGGCATCCGCCGCCGGCTGCTGCCGCTGCTCGGCGGCGACGTGCGCCGCGCGCGGCTGCTGTTCTCGCTGCTGTTCGCGCTGCCCGGCACGCCGTTCCTGTACTACGGCGACGAGCTCGGCATGGGCGACGATCCCACGCGGCCCGACCGCGACGGGCTGCGGCTGCCGATGCCGTGGGACGAGGCCGCCGCGCAGGACGCCGACCCGGGTTCGCTGCTGAACGCGGTGCGCGCGCTGGCGCGCGAGCGGGCGCGGCTCGGCGTGTTCGGCCGCGGCGCGTGCGATGCACTCGAGCTGCCGGGCGAGACCGCCGCGGTGTTCGCGTGCGTGCGCACGCTGGGCGAACAGCGCGTGGTCGTGCTCGCGAACTTCGCCGCCGCTCCCGCGAGCGTCGCGGTCGGCGGGCGGGAGGTGGCGCTCGGGCCGTACGCGTACGAATGGCTGGAAATCCCGCCCGGCGCCCCTCTAAGGTGAGCGTCATGATCACCCGACTGCGCGCCGCCCTCGCGGCCATGCTCGTGTCGGCCCTGGCCGCCACACCTTCGTCCGCCGCCGAACCGTTCACCCACGACCAACTCGACGCCGCCCGAGCGGTGCGCGAACGCGCGCTCGCCGACGACACCGGCTACGACCTGCTGCGTTCGCTCACCACCGAAGTGGGGCCGCGGCTCTGCGGCACGCCGGGTGACGCGCGCGCGGTCGCGTGGGCGCTGGCGCGGCTCAAGGCGCTCGGCTTCGCGAACGTGCACGCCGAGCCGGTCAAGGTGCCGCACTGGGTGCGCGGCACGCCGCGGGTGGAGATCGTGGCGCCGTTCGCGCAGCCGATGGTGGCCGTCACGCTGGGCGGCAGCATCGCCACGCCCGACTCGGGGATCGCCGCCGACGTGGTCGGCGTCTCGAGCATGGCCGAGCTGGCGCTGCTGCCCGATTCGCTGGTGCGCGGCCGCATCGTGTACTTCGGCGGCCGCATGACGCGCTCGACCACGGGCTCGGGCTACGGCGCCGCCGTGCCGGTGCGCGGCCGCGGTGCGGGCGAGGCCGGCAAGCGCGGCGCGGTCGCCGTGATAATCCGTTCGATCGGCACCGACCACGACCGCGTCGGGCACACCGGCGGCATGCGCTTCGAGAAGGACGAGAAGAAGATTCCCGCGTTCGCGCTCTCGATTCCCGACGCCGACCTGCTCGAGCGCCAGCTGGCGAGCGGCCGCACGGTGCGCGTGCGGCTGCGCGACGACTCGTACTTCGCCGACAGCGCGATGTCGGCGAACGTGGTCGGCGAGATCCCGGGCCGCAACCCGCGCGCCGGCGTGGTGGTGCTGGGCGCGCACCTCGACTCCTGGGACCTGGGGCAGGGCGCGCACGACGACGGCACCGGCGTGGCGATCATGACCGCCGCGGCGCGGTTGATCGGGCAGTCGGGCGTGCGGCCGCTGCGCACGATCCGCGTGGTGCTGTTCGCGAACGAGGAGTTCGGCCTGTCGGGCGCACGCGAATACGCGCGCGCGCACGCGGCCGAGGCGGCGACGATCACCGCCGGCATGGAGTCCGACCTCGGGGCGTTCCGCCCGCTGTCGTTTTCGTCGCGCGTGGACCCGGCGCTGCTGCCGGTGGTGCGGGCGATGGGAACGGTGCTCGCGCCGCTCGGCGTGCCGCACGTGGGCAACGAGGCGACCGGCGACGCCGACGTGGGCCGGCTCTACGACCTGGGCGTGCCGGTGTTCGATCTCGACACCGACGCGAGCACGTACTTCGACCTGCACCACACGCCGAACGACACGTTCGACAAGGTGGACCCGGCCATGGTGCGGCTGAACACCGCGTGCTACGCGAGCCTCGCGTACCTGCTCGCGGACTACGCGCCGGGCTTCGGCCGCGCGCCGCGACCCGCACCGGCCTTCGCACCCGCGCGCTGACGCGACACGCGTCCGCCACGCGAACGCCGCCGCGCCGGTCACCGGGGCGGCGGCGTTCCGGCATTCGGGGGTTGACTCACGGCGCGCGCTGCGGTTCCGTCGCCGCGCTTCCCGGCGCCCCCTTGCGCCGATCCGCAACGACCCTTCCACGGGAGAACCGCCCCCGATGATCCGCATGCGAACGTTCTGGACCACGGTCCTGTGTCTCGCGCTGTGCGCCGGTGCCGCGTCGGCGGCCGGGCCCGCCGCGAAGCCCGGCGACAAGAAGCCCGAGTCGAAGCTGAACGCCGGTTCGTTCTCCGGCCTGAAGTTCCGCAACATCGGTCCCGCGCTCACGTCCGGACGCATCGTGGACGTGGCCGTGCATCCGCAGGACAAGAGCACGTGGTACGTGGCCGCGGCCTACGGCGGCGTGTGGAAGACCACGAACGCCGGCACGACGTGGAAGCCGATCTTCGACGGGCAGGGCACGTCGTCCATCGGCTGCGTGGCGGTGGACCCGAGCCGGCCGCTGACCGTGTGGGTCGGCAGCGGCGAGAACAACTCGCAGCGCGCGGTCGGCTGGGGCGACGGCGTGTACCGCTCCGATGACGGCGGGCGCACGTGGAGCAACGTCGGGCTCAAGGCGTCCGAGCACATCGGCATGGTCGCGATCCATCCGAAGCAGTCGAACGTCGTGCTCGTCGCGGCGCAGGGTCCGCTGTGGGCGCCCGGCGGCGACCGCGGCGTGTACAAGACCACCGACGGCGGCAAGACGTGGAAGCGCGTGCTGTACGTGGACGAATGGACGGGCGGCAACGAAGTCTGGTTCGACCCGCACGACCCCGAGGTGCTCTACGCCGCGACGTACCAGCGCCACCGCAAGGAGTGGACGCTGATCGACGGCGGCCCGGGCAGCGGCGTGTGGAAGAGCACCGACGGCGGCGAGACGTGGAAGAAGCTCGCGGGCGGACTGCCGACCGAGGACATGGGCAAGATCGGCCTCACGCTTCCGAAGACCGAGCCGAACGCGATCGTCGCCGTGATCGAAGCGGCGAACGGCAAGAGCGGCATGTACCGCTCGAACGACGCCGGCGCGAACTGGGAGAAGATCTCGGACACCGTGTCGGGCAGCCCGCAGTACTACAACGAGCTGTTCTCGGACCCGAACGTGCCGGGGCGGCTCTACCTCGTGGACACGTTCCTGCAGACGAGCGACGACGGTGGCCGCACGTGGCGCCGGGCGGGCGAGAAGAACAAGCACGTGGACAACCACCTCGTGTGGGTGGACCCGGACGACTCGCGCCACCTGCTCGTGGGCTGCGACGGCGGCCTGTACGAGACGTTCGACCGCTGCGCGACGTGGAAGTACTTCGGCAACCTGCCCATCACGCAGTTCTACAAGCTCGAGGTGGACGACTCGAAGCCGTTCTACTACGTGTACGGCGGCACGCAGGACAACAACACGCAGGGCGGGCCGTCGCGCACGAACAACGTGCACGGCATCCGCAACTCGGACTGGTTCATCACCGTGGGCGGTGACGGCTTCCAGCCCCGCGTCGAGCCGACGAACCCGAACATCGTGTACTCGGAGTCGCAGCACGGCGGCCTGGCCCGCTACGACCGCGCCACGGGCGAGCAGGTGGACATCCAGCCGCAGCCCGCGCCGGGCGAGGCCGGCAGCCGCTGGAACTGGGACAGCCCGCTGATCATTTCGCCGTTCTCGCCGACGCGGCTGTACTTCGCGTCGCAGCGCATCTACCGCAGCGACGACCGCGGCGACACGTGGAAGCCGGTGAGCGGCGACCTCTCGCGCGGCGTCGAGCGCAACAAGCTGCCGGTGATGGGCCGCGTGTGGAGCATCGACGCGGTGGCGAAGAACGCCTCGACCACGGTGTACGGCAATGTCGTGGCGCTGTTCGAGTCGCCGCTCAAGGAAGGCCTGCTGTACGCCGGCACCGACGACGGGCTGATCCACGTGAGCGAGGACGGCGGCGCGAACTGGCGCCGCGTGGAGACGCCGGCCGGCGTCGGCGACTACGCGTACGTCACGCGCGTCGTGGCGTCGCAGCACGCGCTCGGCACCGTGTACGCCACGTACGACCGGCATCGCATGGGCGACCTCAAACCCTACGTGCTCAAGAGCACCGACATGGGCCGCACGTGGACGAACATCACGGCCGACCTGCCGGTGAACGGTTCGGTGTACGCGTTCGCGGAAGACCACGTGGACCCGAACCTGCTGTTCGTGGGCACGGAGTTCGGCGCGTTCTTCTCGCAGGACGGCGGCCGCAAGTGGATCAAGCTGACGGGCAACCTGCCCGTGCAGAGCGTGCGCGACATCGCGATCCAGAAGCGCGAGGGCGACCTCGTGCTGGCGACGTTCAGCCGCGGGTTCTGGATCCTCGACGACTACTCGCCGTTGCGCTCGATGAAGGAGCCGCGCCTGAACGAGGAGGCGGCGCTGCTGCCGGTGCGCAAGGCGGGCATGTACGTGCCCGCGTCGCCGATGGGCGGTGCGGGCCCCGCCGAACAGGGCACGAACTTCTACACCGCCGAGAACCCGCCGTACGGCGCGGTGTTCACGTACTGGCTGCGCGACGAGTACCAGACGCTGCGCGAACAGCGGCACGAGCGCGAGAAGGCGCAGAAGAAGGCCGGGCAGGATTCGTTCTACCCGAGTTGGGACAGCCTGCGCACCGAGGCCGGCGAGGAGGCGCCCGAGATCGTGCTCACCGTGACCGACGGCGCGGGCAACGTGGTGCGCCGGCTGAAGGGCTCGGCCGACGCCGGTTTCCACCGGGTCGCGTGGGACTTCCGCTGGTCGTCGTCGGAGCCGGCGGTGATCGGCACGCGGACGCGCGGTGACTGGGACGACACGCCGAACGGACCGCTCGCGGTGCCGGGCACGTACACGGTGTCGCTGGCGAAGCGCGTGCGCGGCGAACTCACGCCGCTCGGCCAGCCGCAGCAGTTCGTGTGCGAACCGCTGCTGCAGCCTTCGCTGCCCGCGGCGAACCGCGACGAGCTGCTCGCGTTCTCGCAGAAGACCGCACGCCTGCAGCGCGCGGTGCTGGGTGGTTCGCGCGTGCTGGGCGAGATGCAGTCGCGCCTGCCGCTGCTCGCGGCGGCGCTCGACGAGGTCACGCGGCCGACCGAGGACCTGCGCGCGCAGCTGCGTGCGATCCGCGCGCGGCTCGACGCGCTCAACACCACGTTCTACGGCGATCGCGTGCTGCGCCGCGCCGAGGAGGCGACGCCGCCGTCGCTGGTCGAGCGCGTGAACCAGGTCGTGAGCGGGCACTGGAACGCGACCGGCGCACCGACCACGACGCACCGGCGCAACTACGACATCGCCGCGGCGGACTTCGCCACGGCGCTCGAGCAGCTGCGCGGCGTGCAGCGCGACCTGCAGGCGCTCGAGGCGAAGGCCGAAGCGGCGGGCGCGCCGTGGACGCCGGGCCGCCTGCCGGAGTGGAAGCCGGAGTAGCACCCGTCCCCGGGTGAGCGAAGCACGTCGGGCGCGGCCCTTCCGGGTCGCGCCCGACTTTTCGCTTTGCAGGGCGAAGGGCGCGGTTCACGCGGCGCCCGCACGCACACGCACCTGGAGGCCGGCATGGACGTCCGTCGCTCAACGCGCCGCATGGCGCTGCCGCTGTGCCTGGCGGCAGCGCTCGCTTCGCCCGCGCAGGCGGGCCGCAAACTGGACCCGATCCGCGAGTGGTCGCCTCCGGCCGCCGCCGAACTGGCGCAGCCGGCCTCGAAGGTCGAGCCGGGTGCGCACGCCGAGTACCTGCTGTTCGAGGAGTTCATCGAGGACGGCCGGCAGGCGACCGCGCGCGACGTGCACGTGCGGCTCAAGGTCTTCGACGCGGCCGGAGCGCAGGAGTGCGCCACGTTCCACGTGGACTACCCGCAGAAGTACGGCCAGCTCGCCTTCCTCGCCGCGCGCACGGTGTTGCCCGACGGCAGCACGCACGCGCTCGCGGACGGCGCGTGGCACGACCAGCCGCTCGCGAAGCGGGGCAAGGAGGTCATGCGCCGCGTCACGTTCTCCTTGCCGTCGGTGTCGCCGGGCGCGATCCTCGAGTACCGCTATCGGGTCGAGCTGACCGAACACTGGTCGAACCGCGCGATCCTGACGTTCCGGCTCGACTGGCCGGCGCAGCGCGTCGGCTACTACTTCCGGCCGCTCGACCTGAACGACATCCCGTTCGAGTACCGGCCGCGGCCACGCATGATCTCGTTCCATTCGCCCGGCGCGGGACTGGCCGAGCCCGACAACGGCTGGCATCGCTTCGAGGCGGTGAACCAGCCGGCCGCGTACGAGGAGCCCGACATGCCGCCGCGCTTCCAGGAGAGCGGCTGGGTGATGCTCTACTACACGCCGGGCGGGACGGACTCCGGCGAACGCTACTGGAAGCGGGTCGCCGAGATGCAGGCGAACCTGTTCGAGGCCGCGACGTCGCCCGACGGCGACGCGAAGAAGCTGGCCGCCGCGATCTGCGACGGCGCGGCCGACGACTTCGAGCGGGCGGCGCGGCTCGGACGCTGGATGCGCGAACACTTCACGGTGGTCGAGTACAGCGAGCCCGACTCGTTCCGCGCGGCGGGTCTCAAGGACGTGGACCAGGGGCGCGCGGCGCTCAAGCAGAACGGCGGCTCCGGGTACGCGGCCCAGCTGGCGCTGGCGACGCTGGCGCGCGGCGCCGGGATGCAGGCGCGCGAGGTGCTGGCGGGGGACGGCGAGGACTTCTACTTCGACCCGGCCATGCAGGACATCGGCGCCCTGCCGGAGCGTCGGGTCGCGTTGCGGACAGAAGGATCGTGGTACGTGCTGGACGGCGCGGCCCAGTTCCTCGACGGCGACATGATGCGGTCGCGCGAGGAGGGCCAGATCGGGTTCGTGTGCGATCGCGACTCGTTCGGGTTCGTGCAGCTGCCGGTCGCGGGCGCCGACCGCTCGCGCTTCGACCGTGTCGCGTCGCTCGCGCTCGACGAGGACGGCGGCCTGCGCGGGGAGGTGCACGTCTCGGGCACCGGGCACGTGGCCGACGGCATGCACCGGCGCTACATGGGAGTCACCGGCGCTACGCTCGACACGCTGCTGCGGCGCGAAGTGCAGGGGCGGTTCGACGACCTGAGCCTGCAGCACTGGACGCTCGAGCCGGGCGAGCACGGCGCGAGCCGCTACGCGCTCGGCGCGCAGGCCGACTGGCCCGCGGTGGCTACGCTCGCCGGCGACCGGCTGGTGCTCCAGCCCCTTGTGTTCCAGTCGCGCCGGGCGCCGCGCTACACCGCCGCGGAGCGCCGTGGCTCGATCGAGTTCCCCTACGCGTGGACCGAGACCGACAGCGTGCGCATCCGGCTGCCCGACGGCTGGAAGGTGGAATCGCTGCAGTCGCGCCGCCCGCTGGTGGCGCCGGGACTCGCCGAGTACTCGCAGGCCGCGACGCTGGTGGACGACGGCCGCACCCTGGTCGTGGTGCGGCAGCTGGCGGTGGGAGTGGACGGCGTGCGGCGCGTGACGCGCGACGAGTACCCGGGACTGAAGCAGCTCTTCGACCGGATCGCCGAACTCGACCGCATGTCCGTCACGCTGGTGCGACGATGATCCGCCGCGCCGCGTGGGGCGGCGTGCTCGCGCTGCTCGTGAGCGCCGGGCCCGTGGCGGCGGCCTCGCCGCCGGACTGGGCCCGGGACGTGCCGCTCGCCGTGCCCGCGTGGGCGGCGGCCGAGCCGGCCGTGGTGCTGCTCGATGCCGAGGACGTCCGCGTGTCGGCGGGCGGGCGCGTCACGCACCTGCTGCGTGGTGCGGTCCGCGTGCACGACCGGCTCGGCGCGCGCGAAGCCGTGGCCTCGGTCGTGCTGCCGCGCGAAGGCGCCCGGGTCACGCGTGCGAGCGGCTGGGTGACGGGCGCCGACGGTCGCACCGACGCGCTGGGCAAGGAGCGCGTGGTGACGCAGTCGCTGTTCGCGGACTACGCGCTCTACGCCGATGCGCAACTCGTGCGAGTGTCGCCGGCCGACGCGCCGGCGGGGTCCACGTTCTGGTGGGAGATCGAGTACGAAGAGCCCGCACTGCTCGCGCAGTGGCGCGCGTCGTTCGCACGCGCGGTCCCCGTGCTCGACGCGCGCTTTTCGCTCACGCCGCCCGAAGGCTTCGAGGCGGTGGGCCGCACGTTCGGCCGCGCGCCGGTCGAAGCCGCCCGCGACGGCCGGACGTGGCGCTGGCGGGCGCGTGAGCTTGCGGCGCAACCCGGCGTGGGGTTCGCGCTGCTCACCGACGACGACGATCCCGGCGTGCGCGTGACGCTGGCCGCGGCCGACGGCGCCGCGACCCCCGCGGGTGCGGTGCTCGACAGCTGGCCCGCGGTCTCGCGCTGGCTGTTCGCGCTCGCGGACCCGCAGGCCGCGAGCACGCCCGCGCTGGCGGCGCGTGCCGGTGCGCTCGCCAGCCCGAGCGGCAACGCGCTCGAATCGCTGCGCGCGATCGCGCGGGCCGTGGCACGCATGCCGTACGTGTCGCGCGACCTGTCGCTCGCACGCGGGTACGGCTTCCGGCCGCACGCGGCCGCGAACGTGCTGGCCGCGGGCTCGGGGGACTGCAAGGACAAGGCGAACCTCGCGCTCGCGCTGGCCCGCACCCTGGGCGTGGACGGCGTGCTGCTCACGGTGCACTCCGACGGCGCCGCGCGTGCCGACACCGCCGCCGTTCGGCCGGGACGCTTCGATCACTGCATCGTGGCGTTCCGTGCGCCGGCCGCCGCCGGGCTGCCCGCGGCGTTCGCGCACCCGACGCTCGGGACGCTCGTGGCGTTCGACGCGACCGATTCGGCGACGCCGTTCGGCGAACTGCCGGCGGCACTGCAGGGCGCACCGGCGCTGATCGTCGCGCGCACGGGCGAGGGGCTCGTGGCGCTTCCCGAGGCGGCACCCGGGCACGATGTGGTGCGGCAGGAGGTGCGGGCGGTGCTCTCGGCGGACGGCGTGCTCGCGGCCGACTGGCGGCTCGAGTTCCGCGGCGCCGAAGGCGCGGCGCTGCGTCGCGCCGCGCTGCCGGCCGATCCGCGCGCGTTGCGCGAGTGGCTCGAGCACCAGCTGGGCGCGACCGGCGCCGCGACGCTGGATTCGATCGTGTGCACGGACGATTCGCTGGCGAACGTCGTGCGCGTGCGCGCGCACGCGCGCGTCGCGGGGTTCGCGCAGCGGCTCGACGACGGCACGCTGGTCGTGCGCACGGCGTTCGCGCCGCTCGGCGCCGCGCTGCCCGCGCCCGCACGCCAGCCGGCGCGGGCGGTGCGGCTGCCGCGGCTGCGCCGCGAGGAGTCGTTCACGCTCGAGCTGCCGGCGGGCTGCACGCCGAAGAGCGCACCCGCCGCGGTGCCGGCACGGGCGAGCGCCTGCGGCGGGGTGACGCATGCCGTGGCCGTCACGGGCGGCGTGCTGCACGCCGAGCGCACGCTGACGCTCGAACCGCTCGCGCTGCCGGCCGAACGCGCGGGCGAGTTCGACGCGATCGTGCGCGACTGGAAGAAGGCCGAACGCACGGTGGTGCTGTTCGAGCGGCGCTGACGCGCGCCGACGCCGGCCGGACGGTTGACGCCGGGGCGCAGGCTTTGCGACCTTCGCGCTTCGTCCGCGCCGCCCATCGTCCGGAGGAACGCATGCCCCGCAAGCCCTCGCACGCCGACGCCGAACTGCTGCTCCGCCTCTTCGAGATCCGCCGCGACCCCGAGCTGCGCAAGGCGCGGGCGTGGTTCCTCACGAAGTTCAAGGCGAAGTCGTGGGACGAGATCGGCACGAAGTACCTCTCGCACACCGACGAGGACCGCTGGTTCCGCATGACGATCTCGTACTGGGAGATGGTCGGCACCATGGTCAACCGCGGCGTGCTGCACGCGGAGCTGTTCTTCGACCACACCGGCGAGGACGTGGTCACGTGGGAGCGCTGCAAGCCCTGGATCGCGGGCGCGCGCGCCGCGATCCGGCCGACCTACCTGCGGCACTTCGAGAAGCTGGTGAACGACCACGTCGCGTTCCGCGCGCGCCTGCACGCCGCGGCGCCGAAGGCCCCGAAGGCGGCGAAGCCGGCCACGTCCGCGCGTCGCGCGAAGCGGCGCTGACATGAGCTCGCGTTTCGGGACGCTGTTCACGATCACCACGTTCGGCGAGTCGCACGGCGGCGGCGTGGGCGTGCTGGTGGACGGCATGCCGCCGGGCGTCGCGGTGGACGCCGAGGGCATCCAGCGCGAACTCGACCGGCGCCGGCCCGGGCAGAGCGCGATCACCACGCAGCGGCAGGAGGCCGACCGCGTCGAGATCGTGTCGGGCGTGTTCGAGGGCGTCACGCTGGGCACGCCGATCCTCATGCTCGTGCGCAACACCGACCAGCGTTCGAAGGACTACTCGGCGCTCAAGGACGTGTATCGCCCGGGGCACGCGGACTACGCGTACGCGCAGAAGTACGGGGTGCGCGACCACCGTGGCGGCGGGCGTTCGTCGGGGCGCGAGACCGTCGGCCGCGTGGCCGCCGGTGCGCTGGCAAAGCAGTGGTTGGCCACGATCGGCGTGAGCGTGGTGGGCGGCACGGTGCGCGTGGCCGACGTGGAAGCCGGGCGCCGCGACTGGGACGAGACCGAGCGCAACGCCATTCGCTGTCCCGACGCCGAGGCGGCCGCGCGCATGATCGCGTTGATCGAGCGCGCGCGCGACGACAAGGACTCGGTCGGCGGTGTGGTCGAACTGGTCGCGCGCGGCGTGCCCGCGGGCTGGGGCGACCCGACCATGAGCAAGCTCGACGCGATGCTCGGTGCGGCCATGCTGAGCATTCCCGCCACCAAGGGCGTCGAGATCGGCGGCGGGTTCGGCATGTGCGCGCGACACGGCTCCGAGACGAACGACGTGTTCGACGGGCAGGGCTGGCTCAGCAATTTCTCGGGCGGCATCGCCGGCGGCATCTCGAACGGCAACGACGTCGTCGTGCGCGTGGCCGTGCGCCCCGCCACGAGCATCGGCAAGCCGCAGCTCATGGCGAAGGCGGGGGGCGGCACCGAGACCGTGGCGATCGAAGGCCGCCACGATCCGTGCATCTGCCCGCGCGTGGTGCCCGTGGCCGAAGCCATGCTGGCGATCACGCTGGCCGACGCGTGGCTGCGCCAGCGCGCGCTGCGCGGCCGCGACCGCTGACGCGCGGACGAGCGGCGGGCGAGGAGATTCCCATGGCGGGCGCCGGCAGGCGCCCGCTACGCTTTGGGGGCCGCACCGCCCCGGCCGCCGCGTTCCACCGGAGCCCCGACCCCCCGATGCGATTGCCGCCGAAGTTCCCGCTCGCGCTCGGCTGCACCCTGCTCGTCGCCTGCGCGACGTGGGCACCCGCCGTGCGCGCGCAGATGTACGAAGTCCACGACCTCGGCACGCTGGGCGGGGTGCGCGGCAGCGGCGCGGCGGCGTTGAGCGGGAACGGCCGCGCGGTCGGCTATTCGTTCATCACGGGCGCGAACTTCGTGCACGCGATGCTCAACGACCACGGCGTGGTCTCCGACCTGGGCACGCTCGGCGGCACGCAGTCACTGGCCCGCGCGGTGAACGCGTCGGGCGTGGTGGTGGGCTGGGCCTACCCGTTCGGCGTGAGCGTGCAGCGCGCGTTCCGCTGGCAGGACGGCGTGATGACCGACCTCGGCACGTTCGGCGGCAACGTGGGCGACGCGCAGGACGTGAACGACGCGGGCATCATCGTGGGCTCGGCGTTCACGGTCGGGGTGCTCGAACGCGCGTTCTGGTGGGACGGCACGCTGCACGACCTGGGCACGCTGGGCGGCTCGCAGGCACGGGCGTACGCGATCAACAGCTGGAACGACATCGTGGGCTGGGCGTCGCCCGAGTCGGACGACCGCTTCCACGCGTTCCTCGGCAAGCCGGGCAGCGAGCTGTACGACCTCGGCACGCTCGGCGGGCAGACCAGCCACGCCTACGACGTGAACGAGAACACGCACGTCTGCGGCTGGACCCAGATCTCGTTCACGCTGCCCGACAGCCGCGGGTTCTTCTGGGCGAACGGCGTCATGAAGAGCGTGGGCACCGCGGGCGGCATCTACAGCGCGGCGTTCGCGCTCAACGACTACGACGAAGTGGTGGGGGCGACCACCCGCGAGGACGGCACGACGGTCGCGTTCCTGTGGAAGAACGACCACCTGTACGACCTGAACCTCATGATTCCCGCGGGCTCGGACTGGGTGCTCGAGCGCGCGTGGGACATCGACGAGGCGGGCGCGATCGTGGGCGAAGGCATGCTCGCGGGCGTGCCGCGCGCGTTCCTGCTGACGCCCGCGCAGGCGAGCGGCGTGCCCGAGGGTGGGCCCGGCACGGGCACGCGGTTCGCGGGCGCATTCCCGAATCCCGCGCGCGGCCCGGCGGAGTTCCGCTTCGCGCTCGAGCGCGCGGGCGAGGTGCGGCTGCAGGTCTTCGACGTGAGCGGACGCTTGCTGCGCACGCTGGGGCCGTTCGCCCGCCCGGCCGGTGCCGGGGCCGTGGCCTGGGACGGACGCGACGCCACGGGCGCCGCGCCGTCGCCGGGGTTGTACTTCGCACGACTCGAGGCGGCCGGGCGCACGTTCTCGCGTTCGTTCGTGCTCGCGCGTTGACCCGCGGCGAAGCGCTTTGCTAGGCTCGCCGCGCTCCGCACCACGGAACATCGCTTGCCGAGGAACTCGTCCATGCGCGTGCGTCACTTCTGGTACTGGTCCTATCGCGGCTTCGGCTTCGCCTGGCGAAGCCGGGAGTTCGTGCTGGGCCCACTGAACTGACCGCCCCGACGACGAACTCCCAGCCCATGCCAGAGCGGCGTGGGCTGTTTTCGTCACTGTCCCGAGGCCTGTCGTCCCGATGCTCGTCCTGCTGAAAGCCGGAACGCCCGAAGCCGTCGCCGCCGACGTCATGACGCGCCTGCGCATGGCGGGCCTGGCCGTGCACCGGACCGAGCACGCGGGCGTCACGCGCATCGCGGCGATCGGCGATCCCGGCGCGGTGAAGCTCGACGACGTGGCGAAGTGGCCCGGGGTCGAGGCCACGCAGAAGCTGGCCAAGCCGTTCAAGCTGGCCAGCCGCCTGTTCCATCCACACGACACCGTGATCCAGGTGGGGCGCTGCGCGATCGGCAGCGAGCAGATCGCGCTCATGGCGGGGCCGTGCTCGGTCGAGGGCGAGGCGCAGGTGTTCACGATCGCCGAGGCCGTGGCCAAAGCTGGCGCGACCGTGCTGCGCGGCGGCGCGTTCAAGCCGCGCACGTCGCCCTACGCGTTCCAGGGGCTCGGCGAGGAAGGCCTGAAGCTGCTGCGCCGCGCCGCGGACGCGTTCGGGCTCGCGGTGGTGTCCGAAGTCATGGACTCGCAGCAGGTGGCGCTGCTCGCGCGCTACTCCGACATCCTGCAGATCGGCGCGCGCAACATGCAGAACTACGCGCTGCTGCGCGAAGTCGGCCACACCGACAAGCCGGTCATGATCAAGCGCGGGCTGTCGAGCACGATCGAGGAATGGCTGTTGTCGGCCGAGCACGTCATGGCGCAGGGCAACCGCCAGGTCATGCTGTGCGAGCGCGGCATCCGCACGTTCGAGACCTACACGCGCAACACGCTCGACCTGAACGCCGTGCCGGTGGTGAAGGAGCTCTCGCACCTGCCGGTGATCGTGGACCCGTCGCACGGCGTGGGGATCCGGAACAAGATCGCGCCCATGGCGCGCGCCGGCATCGCGGCCGGCGCCGACGGCCTGATCATCGAGGTGCACCACGACCCGGATCACGCGCTGTCCGACGGCGCGCAATCGCTGTACCCGAACCAGTTCGACGAGCTGGTCGGGCAGATCCGCACGATCGCCGAAGTGGTGGGGCGGAAGCTCTAGGTTCGCCGCTCCAGCCGACGCACGAAGGCCGCCCGCGGCGCATCGCCGGGGCGGCCTTCGTGCGTGGGCGGGCAGGTCAGCGGTACATCGCCTTCAGTCGGCCCCACGTGGTGGGTGCGGCGGGCGTCGTGCAGTTCAGGTTGGGCGTGCCGCAGGAGTTGAGCTTCTCGATGCGGATGTAGTCGTACTCCTGCGTGGTCCACGTGCAGGACGAGAAGCCCGGCGGGTGCCCGATCGCGAGCAACGAGGCCACGTTGCAGCCCGCGACCGAGTGGCGCAGCTGGCCGTCGATCGTCACCGTGAACGTGCCGCCGCAGTAGTCGATCACGTAGTCGTGCCACGCGAGGTCGGTGCCTCCGGTGGTGTAGATGCCGGTCCACGCGCTGTTCTGGTAGAGCGAGACGTACTGCGGGTGGATCGAGTCCTGCCACATCTCGAGCACGTAACCACCGGCCGAGTTGAACCAGTTCATGCCGTTGCCCGAGGGGCCCGTGCCGAGGTAGCGATGCCGCATGGTGAAGCGGAACGGCTGGGCGTTGATCGGGAACGTCACGCCCTTGGAGAAGAGCGCGGGAAACACGCCGCAGCCCGCCCCGTACATCTTGAGCGTGCCGCCCGATTCGTCGAGGAGGCCGTTGCCGGGCCCGCCCGTCCACTTGGAGTAGTCCACGGCCGTGCCGTCGAACTGGTCCTCGAAGACGACCTGGGCGTGAGCGACGGGTGCGGCGACCAGCAGGGTGAATGCGACTGCGGCCAGGAAGCGCGGGATGCGAAGGGACATCTCGGGTCTCCACGAAGCATGACGAGGAACGAGAAGCACGGGAGAACCGCACGCGAGGGGCGGGCGGAGGGCCAAAAGTCTAGGGAGGCGCGCGGCCCGGGTTCAAGCCTCGCGAGGCGCTTCGAGCGGCGAATGCGCACGAATCCGCACGTGCACGCCGCGTGGTGTCGGCGCGCCTGACGCTTCTTCGGCGGGAGAGGTGCACGACGATGCTCGCGCACCGGCCCGCTCGCTTGACGACCCGCGCGGCTTACGGTTTACTGCGCGCCCTCGCAGGGCGTTTAGCTCAGTTGGTAGAGCACTTGCTCGACAAGCAAGGGGTCACTGGTTCAAGTCCAGTAACGCCCACCATCTTTCGAAGGGGCGCGCACGCCGGTTGGCCGGCGCGCCGCCCCTTTTTCGCTGTCCGGAAGCACCCTCCATTCGAAAGGTCTCGCCATGTCCCAGCCCGCCAGCACGGGTCCCGACCTGTCGCAGTACCCCGGCGGCGAGGAGCTCTACAAGCTCCGCCATTCGGCCGCGCACATCCTGGCGACGGCGGTGTCGGAGCTGTTCCCGGAAGTGAAGGTGGCCGGCGGCCCGCCCGTGGACGGCGGGTTCTACTACGACTTCGCCAAGCCGACGCCGTTCACCCCCGAGGACCTCGAGAAGATCGAAGCGCGCATGCGCGAGATCGTGGCGCTCGACCAGAAGTTCGAGTTCGCCGAGGCGACGCGTGAAGAGGCGGCGAAGATCTGGAAGGACGAGAAGTACAAGCTGCACTTCCTGTCCGTGATCCCCGAGGGCGCCAAGGTCACGACCTACCGCAACGGCCAGTTCCTCGACCTGTGCCGCGGACCGCACGTGCCGAGCACGAGCCACGTGAAGGCGTTCAAGCTCACGCACGTGGCCGGCGCGTACTGGCTGGGCTCCGAGAAGAACGAGATGCTGCAGCGCATCTACGGAACGGCGTTCGCCACGCCGGCGGAGCTCGACGAGCACCTCAAGCGCATCGAGGAATCGCTCAAGCGCGACCACCGCCGGCTCGGCCGCGAGCTCGACCTGTTCTCGATCCACGAGGAAGTGGGCGCGGGGCTGGTGCACTGGCACCCGAAGCTCGGCATGGTGCGGCACGTGCTGGAGACGTTCTGGAAGGACGAGCACTTCAAGGCCGGTTACCAGTTCGTCTACACGCCGCACATCGCGAGCGAGAAGCTCTACACGATCTCCGGGCACCTCGAGAACTACGCGGACATCATGTACTCGCCGATGCAGATCGACGAGCAGGCGTACCGCGCCAAGCCGATGAACTGCCCGAACCACATCATGATCTACCAGAGCCGCAAGCACTCGTACCGCGAGCTGCCGCTGCGCTTCGCCGAGCTCGGCACGGTCTACCGGTACGAGCGCTCGGGCGTGCTGCACGGCATGGAGCGCGTGCGCGGCTTCACGCAGGACGACTCGCACATCTTCTGCACGCCGGACCAGCTGCAGTCCGAGATCGAGGGCGTGCTCAAGCTCATGCACAAGCTGCTCTCGACCTGCGGGTACGAGTACCGCTGCTACCTCGCGACGCGTCCGCTCGACAAGTACATCGGCTCGGACTCCGAGTGGGAGTTCGCGACGAACGCGCTGCGCCAAGCGCTCGACCACGCCGGGCTCCCGTACGAGGTGGACGAGGGTGGCGGTGCGTTCTACGCGCCGAAGATCGACGTGAAGCTCAAGGACGCGCTCGGCCGCGAGTGGCAGTGCCCGACGATCCAGGTGGACCTCAACCTGCCCAAGCGCTTCGGCGTGTACTACACGGGGCCGGACGGCCAGGACCACGAAGTGATCATGCTGCACCGCGCGCTGTACGGTTCGCTCGAGCGGTTCGTGGGCATCTTCATCGAACACACGGGCGCCGAGTTCCCGGTCTGGGTCGCGCCGACGCAGGTCATGGTCGTGCCGGTCAACGCCAAGGCGCTCGAGTACGCGCAGCAGACGGCGGAGCTGTTCAAGGCCGCGGGGATCCGCGTCGAAGTGGACGTGCGCGACGAGAAGCTCGGCGCCAAGATCCGCGACGGCGAGCTGGCGAAGATCCCGTACCTCGTGGTCGTGGGCCCGCGCGACGCCGAAGCCGGCACGTGCGCCCCGCGCCGCAAGGGCCAGGGCGACCTCGGCGCAATGCCGCGCGAACAGTTCGTGGCCCGCATCACCGAAGAGATCCGCACGCGCGCGCGGTCATAGCGCACGAGTGCCGAAACACGAAGCCCCGCCGGTCGCACGACCGGCGGGGCTTTCGCGTGTGCGAGCGGCCGCGCGGTCAGCGGAATCGGTAGCCCATGCGCAGCGCGCCGAACTGCAGCACCACGTCGTCGCGTTCGAGGCGCCGCCAGGTGGCGACGGCGAACAGCCGGTCGCGCTTGTTGGGCTGGAACTCGTAGCGCGCACCCGCGCCGAACGCGGCGCCCCAGCCGGTCGTGCCGGGAGGGGTGAAGTCCTCGCCGGTCACGCCGTCCACGAACACGGCGTCACCGTAGCCCGAGCTGAAGTGCCCGATGCCGGCCGCCGCGTCCAGCCACAGCGCACGCCACGTGCGCACCGAGCCTTCGCCCATGAACATCCACGCGCGCCCGTCGCCCCACGAGTCCCAGTTGTTGTAGAGCCCGCCCGAGGTGACCATGAAGCCGCTGTTCCGGGACGGCAGGTCGTGGTACTCGCCGCGCACGCCCAGGCGCAGGGCGGGTGCCAGCTTCGCCTGCAGCTCGAGCGCCGCGTCGAGCCCGGCGGTGTAGCGCCGGTGCACGACCGAGGGGCCGGCGAGCCAGCCGACCCCGGCTTCGGCGGCGCCGTCGAGCCAGTGCGGTAAGAACCCGACCGTGTCGCGGACCGCGGCTGGAGCGGGCTGCGCGTGTGCCGGGGCGGCTGGGATCTGCAGGGTGAGCAGCAAGAGCGGGAGCAGCGACCAACGACGCATGGGAACACCTTTCCTGTGCGCGCGCCGGTCGCGCGAGCGTGCCGCAGCATAGTCTCGCGGACGCGGCGAACGCCAAGCGAAAGCGCCCGGCATTCGCATGCCGGGCGCTTTCGTGATGCGGGCAGGACTAGAACTTGAAGACGAGGCCGCCCGAGCCTTCGAAGCCGGACGTGAACCACGCCGCCTTGGCGCCGTCCACCTCGGCCGACGCGCGGCCCACGAAACGGCCGACCTGGCAGTTGAAGCCCGCACGCTGGCTCAGCATCATGACGCCACCGATGCGGCCGGAGAGGCCGAAGCGCTTGACGGGCTCGGTCTCGGTCGCGGTCGCGTCCCAGCCTTCGAACTTCGACTTACCCGTCCAGTACTGGATGCCGGGGCCGAAGTAGAGGAACGCGCGATCGCCGACCTTGACGGCGCGATCGCCACCGATTCGCACGGACCACGACTTCTGCGTGTACTTGTGGTCGTCACCGGCGGCCGAGCTCTGGTCGGTCTCGCTCCCGAAGCCGTACACGACGTTCATCGTGAAGGCGTAGTCGCTCGTCATGAGTCGCCAGTACTGGAAGCCGATCCCGACTTCGGGAGCCTGGCCCGCGGCGGTGATGTAGCCATCGCCGTCGTCGCGGTACTGGTCGGCCATGCCGTTGGTGATCTGGAAGCCGTACAGGCCTTCGCCCTTGCCACCCTCGGCGAACGCGGTCGAAGCGACGAGCAGGCCGGCGGCGAGCACCAGCGCGATCTTGCCGAACTTCATCGGGGAATCCCTCCGGAAGGAAAACCCGGCCACCATGGCCGGAGACGCGGGGACACTAGGAAAGGAGGTACGGGCTTGTCCACCGGTCCGTCCTCGCGGGCGTGGGAGCCGCGGAGCGCCGAAAGGACTCGGGGCGCTCAGCGCGGGCGCACGCGGTAGGTGCCGCGGGCCTTCGCCGGCAGGTCGAGCCCGTCGGGACCCAGCGGCACCACGCGCCAGTACGCCGAATCGGGCGCCGTGCGCACCAGCGTCGCGATCGCCACGGCGGTGTCGCGCGTCACGGTCGAGCCGAGCGTCCGGCCCGAAGGCGCGAACAGCTCGACGCGATAGGCGTCGGCGCCGGCGGCGGTGCTCCACACGAGCGACTCGGGCGCGGCCGCGAGCGTGCCGAGCGGCGCGAGCGCACGCAGCTCACCCGCGCCGCGCACGGTGTCGCCGGCGGGCGGCACGACGGGCTCGCCGCGCCGCGACAACGCCCACACGGACACGAGCGCCACGCAGGCGGCGATCGGCAGCACGACGCGCACGAACAGCGGCACGACGCGCGCCTTCGGCCGCCCGCCGCGCCGGAAGCCGTCGAGTGCGAGTTCGGAGTAGAGCGCTTCGGACAGCGCGTCGTCGGCGAGCGCCTCGCGCTCGAACGCGGCGCGCTCGGCGGCGGTCATGGCGCCGGCGCGGTAGCGGGCGAGCAGTTCCTCGCTGCGATCGTCGAGCGGCCCGGGTGCGTTCATGCGAAGTACCCCGCGGTGGCGAGCACGGCGCGCAGCTTCTGGCGGCAGCGGTACACGCGGCGGTAGAAGACGGTCTCCTCGAGCGTCTCGCGCGCGGCGACTTCGCGCGGCGACGCGCCGGCCGCGAGCGCGTTCAGGTAGCGCGCGCAGCCGGGATCGGTCGCCGTCATGCGGTCGAGCGCGGTCTCGATCGTCCGCACGGCCTGCTCCGACTCCAGCGCTTCGAGCGGGGTGGGAGCTCCGTCGCTCACGGCCTCGCCGGCGTCGGCGCTCGCGAGCCGCCGGCCGCGCACGCGTTCGCGCTGGTAGTGGTTGCCGATCACGTTGCGGAGCGTCTGGAAGCACGCCGCCAGGCGCGGCGATGCTCCGGCTTCCGCCTGCGGGTCGAGCATCCGGCGTTCGATCACGATGCGCAGCGCCTCCTGCACGAGGTCCTCGACGGCGTCGGGGTGCACCCGGCGCCGGGTGAGCGACGTGAAGCGCGCGCGCAACTGCTCGAGCGAAAGCCCACCCGGCTCGTCTGCGACGCCGTGCTCCGGTGCGTTCATTTGGCGAACGCGCCCGATGTCCCGCGGACGTGTGCGGGCGCCAGCGGCGCCACGGGGCGGTCGCCCACGCCCGACAGCAGGAATGCCCAGCAGTCCCGGGGCGGGAAGCCCTCGGCGCGCAGCGTGGCGCGGCCCTCGGCGAGTGCGGCGTCGCGGGCGGCGCCGCGGCGCAGCGCCGCGTAGAACACCGCCATGAATCGTGCGGCGGCGGCGTCGCCGACGTCCCAGCGCGTGCCGACCACGGTGCGCGATCCTGCGGCGTGGAACGCGCGCACCAGCCCGAGCGTGCCTTCGCCGGCGCGCCTCTCGTTGCCGAGCGTGCCGCAGGCCGACAGCGTGACGAGGTCGGCGGCGATGCCGAGGCTCTCGACCAGCGCCGCGGTGAGCAGCGGTTGGCGCCCGGCCAGCACGAGCGCGCCGCCGCCCGGCGCCGCGATCGCGTGCGTGGCGAGGTGCAGCAGCGCGCCGGACGAGCGGGCGCGCAGTCCCGCGATCGTGGCGTCGCGGCCGAGCAGCACGCGCGCGCCCGAGCGTGCGAACGACGCCGCCTCGGCGCGCGCGCCGGGCAGCGGCCGCAGCACTTCGCCGCGCACCGCGGGCTGCAGCGAGGCGAGCGCACGCTGCCCGCCGTCCACGACCGGGTCGGCGAGCACGGTGATCGCGCCCGCACGGTCGGGTTCGGCGCGTGCCGCCAGCGCGAGCAGCGTGCCCGCCGACGGCACGTACGAGACCGCCGCGAGTTCGCCGAGCGCCACACCGCGACCTGGCACGGTCAGCGCCTCGAACGGCAGGAGTTCGAGCCGCGAGGGCGGCACGACGTACAGGCGCACGAGGTCGCGCGGCAGGTGCGGCGCCACGGCGCCGAGCAGCGCGCGGCCGAGCCGGGCCGCGCCGCTGTCGGGCCACGCGGACGCGCGGGCGTCGCCGAGCGCGTCGAGCACGGCGTTCACGTCCGCCATGGCGAGGAACTCGGTCAGCGCGAAACCGCGCACACCGTCGGCGGTGACGAGCAGCACGTTGCCCACCGTCGGGTCGGGGGTGTCGAACTCGAGCAGCGCGGCGTGAGTGGCGCCCAGCCGCGCGCGCAGCGCGTCGAGCGACGGCACGGGCGCGGCGCGCAGCCGGCCTTCGAGCAGCGCGCCGCGGCCGCGTTCGCACGCGTCCCACGCCGCTTCGGGCCGCTTGAGCGCCAGCAGCACGCGCGTGCGCGCCATGTAGACCTCGGCGGCGTGCTCGTGCGCGCCGGCGCGGTCGTCCTCGTCGGCCAGCCCGGCGCGGAAGCGTTCGTAGCGCGAGATGATGCGCGCCAGCGCCGTGTCGGCTTCGGCCGCGCGCCCGGTCGCCGACATGGCGCGCGCCCAGAGCGCCGCCGTGCGGGTGAGCTGCGAGAACGAACGCTGCACGTCCGGGCTCGCGAGCATGGTGTCGAGATCGGCGGCGCACTCGGCGTTGCGCCCCATGGTCTGGTAGAGCCGCGCGCGGAAGAGCCGCGAGCTGCGCTCGTGCGAGCGGTCGCCGCGGCGATGGTCCACGTCGATGGCTTCGCGGATCGCGGCGAGCGCCTCGGGGAACTCGCGCGCCGTGCGGTGGAGCGACGCCTTCTCGGTCAGCGCGCGCGAGAGCACGAGACCTTCCTCGCCGTGCGTTCGCGCGTACTGCAGCGCGCTGTCCACCACGGCACGCGCTTCGGCGTGCCGCCCGAGGAAGCGCAACGCCTGGCTCGCCTGGCTCCAGCCGAGCGCGAGCTCGTGCCCGCGGCCCGCGGCGGCGAAGTAGGCGAGCGAAGCGCGCGTGGCGGGAAGCGCGTCGCCGAAGCGGCCGAGGTCGCCGTACGCACGCGCGAGCGTGCCGAACGCGTCGCCGAGCAGGGCGTCGTCGCCCAGTGCCCGCCACGCGGGCAGCCCGTCCTGCACCAGCCGGATCGTGCCCTCGGGATCGGTCGTGAGCCGCAGGTCGGCGAGCGTGAGGCGCGAGCGGCCGAGCGAATGCGGGTCGCGTGCACGCGCGGCCGCGGCGATCGCCAGCTGCGCTTCGCGCTCGGCCTCGGCGTGCCGCGCGAGCCGCGCGAGCACGCGCGCCGAGCGTTCGTGCGCCGACGTCGCCAGCGTGTCGAGCCGGGCGCGATCGAGCGCGCGGGCGGTGGCCTGCAGGTCCGCGAGCAGCCCCGGGTAGTCGGGCGTGTCGGAGCGGGTGGCGGCGTCGTGGCGCGCGAACAGTGCCGCGGTGCGCGCGCGCAGGTCCACGGCGGCCGCGGCCGGAGCGGCGGCGAGCACGGACAGGCAACAGGTTGCGGCAAGCGCCGGCAGCAGCCCGCCGAGCGTGACCGAGGGGGGGCGTCGCATGCGAACAGGATATGCGGGCCGCGACGGAGTTCTCAACGACAGACGCGAACCCGCACTGCGCGGGAGACGCCGAGGATGCACAAACAGGGCAGGAGGGCCGTCCCTACCTTCGGAGGTGTGTCATGCGCGTTCGTTCGCTCCTGGTCGCCGGTGCCGTGCTCGTGTTCGCGAGCCTGCCGCCGTCATCCCTCATGCCGCCCGCCGCGGCGGCGACCGCGCCTGCCGACGTGGTCTTCCGCATCCGGCCCCTGCAGAAGTACCAGTACTACGCGTTCTCGTACGACACGGTGCAATGGGCGGCGTGGAACGAAGAGGGTTCGACGCTGGCGGGCATGGCCGCGCACGACACGCTCCAGCTGTCCGGGTTGACCAGTGCGTACCTCGCGTTCCAGGCGGACTCGGGCACGTTCGCGGCCCAGCTGGCCGCCGCGATCGACGAGTCGCTGCGCACCGGCGCGTTCCACCTGCTCGCCAACCAGATCGAACTGAGCGTGTACGTGCGCGGTGCGGCGGGTACGCCGTGGTGGTGCGTGCAGCGCAGCACCGGGCTCGCCGACGCCTCGCGCCTCGGCGGCCTGCCGGGCACGCTCGCGCCCTTGAACGGCACGGCGTCGGCGCGCTTCCTCGACAGCCTGGCGTACGTGCCGAACGGCGGCGTGGATTCGGCGCGCGTGGACGACGCCGTCTGGCTGTCGGGAACCACCACCGGCTCGCCGATCGTCGTGCAGGGCGAGAGCTACACGCTGGCGCGTCGGCTGACGCTGGCGACGCCGGTGCAGACCACGCAGGCGGTGTGCGTACTGGGCTGCATGGCGGCCGCGGCCGACTTTCATGCGCGTGCGGCCGGGGACGTGACCGTGGAGATGTTCGTGGGCGCGAGCCCGCTCGATGCGCCGCCCGCGGGCCCGGCACACGACCTGGCGCTGGCGGTCCCGGCGAACCCGGTGCGCGGCGACGCCACGTTCGCGTTCGCCGTCCCGGCGGGGCGGCCGGCCCGGCTCGAGGTGTTCGACGTCCGCGGGCGCAGGGTCGCGGTGCTGTTCGAGGGGCCCGGCGACGCGGCCGCCCGGCAGGCGACCTGGCGTGGGGCCGGGGCCCCGGCGGGCGTCTACTTCGCCCGGCTCGCGAGCGGCCGGGAGGGACGCACGGTCCGGTTCGTACGGGTGCCCTGAGGTCCGCCCGGCGGACCGACTTGCGCCGACCGAGGGGGCTCGGGTAGATTCCCGCCCGTTCCAGCAAGCAGAAGCCCCGCGCTTCTCACCCTCGCGGACGATTTCGGTCACGCAACGGGTTCGGGATCACTCGCATCGGCGGTGATCCACGCATTTGCCGGTATCGCCATTTCGTGCGCGCCGGGCGGGGATTCTGTGCATTCCCGCCCGGCGCCTTTTTCTTTGGTTTCCGAGCGGGTCGTCACCACCGCCGACGGAGGGAGTCGCCATTACCATTCCCGGCAAGCAGCAGGAAGCGCGCGTCAACGAGCGCATTCGCGTCCCGCAGGTCCGAGTGATCGGGGACGACGGTTCGCAGATCGGCATCCTGCCGACCCGCGAAGCGCTCGCGATGGCCCAGTCGAAGGGACTGGACCTGGTGGAGGTCGCAGCCACCTCGCGCCCGCCCGTGTGCCGCATCATGGACTACGGGAAGTTCAAGTACGAACAGAACCTGCGCGCGCGCAAGGCCAAGAAAAACCAGCACCAGATGCAGCTGAAGGAAGTCAAGATGCGTCCGAAGATCGAGGACCATGACTACAACTTCAAGCTGCGTCATGCGCGGGAGTTCCTCGAGGAACGCAACAAGGTGAAGTTCACCGTCACCTTCCGCGGCCGCGAGATGGCGCACCAGGAGCTGGGTCACAAGATCATCCAGGCGATCCTCGCCGACCTCACCGACATCGCGCAGGTCGAAACGCCGGCGCGCCAGGAAGGCCGGACGTTGACGATGGTGATGTCGCCCAAGGCGGGCAAGATCGAACCGAAGAAGGCGACTCCCGAGGCGAAGCCCTCGGAGCAGGCGCCTCCGACGAACTGAGGGAGACACGAACATGCCGAAGCAGAAGACCAATCGCGCCGCGCGCAAGCGCTTCAAGATCTCCGGAACGGGCAAGGCCAAGCGTCGTCAGGCCCACCTGCGTCACGGCATGGTCGCCGATTCCCGCGGCCCGAAGCGCCAGAAGGGTTCGTCCGTCGTCGTGGCCGGCGCCGATCAGGCGCGCGTGCTCCGCATGCTGGGCCAGCGCTGACCGACTTCCACCCCCGATGACTCGACCCGTGACGCGGCGCCCGACGGCGCGGCGCGCGGGGTAGAAGGAGCCAGAACATGCCTCGTTCAAAGACCGTCGTACCCGGCCGCGCCCGGCGCAAGAAGATCCTCAAGTCCACCAAGGGCAACTTTTCGGGCCGCCGCAAGCTCTACAAGACCGCGCTGCAGACCGCGCAGCGCGCCGGCCAGTTCGCGTTCGAGCACCGTCGCCTGAAGAAGCGCGACTTCCGCCGCCTGTGGATCACGCGCATCAACGCGGCCGCGCGCCTGAACGGCCTGTCGTACAGCACGCTCATCGCCGGCCTCAAGAAGGCCAACATCGAGATGAACCGCAAGCTGCTCGCCGACCTCGCGGTTCGCGACGCGGCTGCGTTCGCGAAGCTCGCGGAGGTGGCGAAGGCCGCGACGGCGTGAGTCCGATGTCGGACGCACTGCTCGCGGCACTCGACAGCAGTTGGGGCGCGGCCGATCCGGCCGCGCTCACGCCGGACCACGCAGCGCGGTTGGCCGAGCTCGAACAGCTCGACCCCGCGCTCGTGGCGCTTTATCGCCGTGGTGCGGAAGTGCTCGCGGGGGCGAAGGACGCCGCCGCGCTGCGCGAGTGCCACACGGCGCTGCTCGGTCGTGAGCGCGGCGTGCTCACGACGGCGCTCGCCGAGATGCCGAAGCTCTCGGTGGACGAGCGCAAGGTGCGCGGCAAGGCGCTCAACCTGGTCAAGCGCTGGCTGACCGAAGTGCACGACGCGCGTCGCGACGCGATCGCGGCCGCGCGCGAGTCCGCCGGCGCGCTCGACGTGACGTTGCCGGGCCGCCGCCCGTTCGTGGGGCGCCCGCACGTGCTCAGCCAGGTGCGCGACGACCTGCTCGACCTGTTCCACGGGCTCGGCTTCTCGGTCTACACCAGCCCCGAGGTCGAGCTCGACGAGTACAACTTCGGCAAGCTCAACTTCGGCCCCGACCATCCGGCGCGCGACGCGCACGACACGTACTTCGCCGGTCCCGACGTGGTGCTGCGCACGCACACGTCGCCGGGCTGGGTGCGCGCCATGGAAGAGCGCAAGCCGCCGCTGCGGCTGGTGTTCCCCGGGCGCGTGTACCGTGCCGAGGCGGTGGACGCGAGCCACATGGACCAGTTCCACCAGATCGACGGACTGTTCGTGGACCGCAACGTGTCCATGGCCGACCTCAAGGCCACGCTCAACACGTTCGCGCGTGCGATCTATCGCGCCGACCTGCCCACGCGCATCATCCCGATCTACTTCCCGTTCGTGGAGCCCGGCGTGCAGATGGACGTGCAGTGCGTCACCTGCACGGGCACCGGTCACGTGGCGACCGCCGACGGCGGCAAGCGCTGCCCGGTGTGCAAGGGCACGAAGTGGGTCGAGGTGCTCGGCGCCGGCATGGTGCACCCGAACGTCTTCCGCGCGGTCGGGATCGATCCCGAGATCTACACCGGCTTCGCCTTCGGCATGGGCCTCGAGCGCATCGCCATGGGCCGCTACGGGATTCCCGAGATCCGGCTGTTCCTCGAGAACGACCTGCGCTTCCTCGAGCAGTTCTAGAACTCCAAGGACGTCACCATGAAGCTCCCGATTTCCTGGCTGCGCCAGTGGGTCGAGTACGACGCGACGCCGCAGCAGGTCGCCGAAGCGCTCACCACGCGCGGCTTCTACGTCGAAGGCGTCGAGCTGCACGGCCGTGCGTACCCGGGCATCGTGGTCGCGCGCGTGCTCGAGGCGAACAAGCACCCGAACGCCGACAAGCTGAAGCTCTGCCGCGTGGACGCCGGCGGCGCCGAGCCGCTGCGCATCGTGTGCGGGGCGCCGAACGTGGCGGCGGGCATGACCGTGCCGCTCGCGACGCTCGGCACCGTGATGCCGAACGGCATGGAGATCAAGCGCGCGAAGATCCGCGGCGAGGAGAGCGAAGGCATGCTCTGTTCCGCGCGCGAGCTCATGCTCTCCGAGGACCACAGCGGCATCCTCGAGTTGACGGAGTTCTTCGCGGGCCAGCCGCTCGAAGTGGGCAAGCCCGTGGACACGTACTTCCCCGAGCCCGACGCGATCCTCGAAGTCGAGGTGCCGTTCAATCGTCCTGACGGCATGGGCGTGCTGGGTCTGGCGCGCGAGGTGAAGGCGGCGCTCGGCGGGCGCTGGACCGCAGCCGCGCAGGCGCTGCTCGCGGCGCGCACGCAGACCGCCGACACGTTCGACCTCGCGATCGAGGACGCCGACGGCTGCCCGAGCTACCTCGCGCAGGTCGTGCACGGCGTGACGGTGGGGGCGTCGCCGCAGTGGCTCGTCCGCCGGCTCGAGGCCATGGGCCAGCGTTCGATCAACAATCTCGTGGACCTCACGAACCTCGTGCTGTTCGAGTTCGGGCAGCCGCTGCACGCGTTCGATCTCGCGAAGCTCGCGGGCCCGGCGATTCGCGTGCGCCGCGCGCAGGCGGGCGAGAAGTTCACGACGCTCGACGGCAAGGAGCGCGAACTGAACGCCGAGACGCTCGTGATCGCCGATGCGGCGCGCACGGTCGCGATCGCCGGCGTGATGGGCGGGCAGGACAGCGAAGTGTCGGCGAGCACCACCGACGTGCTGCTCGAGTGCGCGTGGTTCCAGCCGGCGCGCGTGCGCCGCGCCTCCAAGGCGCTCGCGCTGGCGACCGACGCGAGCAAGCGCTACGAGCGCGGCGTGGATCCGGCGATCGGCTCGGCCGCCGCGGCGCGGTTCCTGGCGCTGCTGCTCGAGCTGTGCCCGAACGCCAAGCTCGGCGTGTCGAAGCGCATTCACTCGGAGCCGGCACCGCGGCTGCTGAAGTTCCGGCCCTCGCGCGCCACGCGGCTCGTGGGCCTGCCGTTCGCGATCGAGCGCTGCGAGGAACTGCTGCGCGCGCTCGAGTTCGGGGTGGGACGCGACGGCACCGCGCTGCAGGTGACGGTGCCGAGCTGGCGGCTCGACTGCGGGCTGGAGGACGACCTCGTCGAAGAGGTCGCGCGTTCGAACGGCTACGACCGGATTCCCGAGGCGCCGCTGCACACGGGCGGCGCCTACGCGACGCGTGCGCCGCGCGAGCGCATCGTGAAGCGCGCGCGCGAAGCCATGCTCGCGCGCGGCGTGCACGAGGCGTGGTCGGGATCGCTCGTGTCGGAAACCGAGGCGCTCGCCACCGCGCAGCTGCTCGGCGACGAACCGGCGCTCGTGCGGCTGGTGAACCCCATGAGCCGCGAGGGCGAGGTGCTGCGCCCGAACCTGCTGCCGGGGCTGCTGCGCGCGTGCGCGCACAACCTGCGGCAGGGCGCGCCGGCCGTGCGGCTGTTCGAAGTGGGCGCGGGCGTGCTGGACCGCGGCGGCCGGCTGCCCGAGGAGCGCCTGATGCTGGCGGCGCTGGTGACCGGGCAGCGCTGGAAGCACGCGCACGACGCCTCACCGAGCGCCCCGGCGCACGCCTACGACATCCGCGGCGGGATGGATTTCCACGATGCCAAGGGGCTCTGGGAAGCGTGGTTGGGCGAAATGCGCGTTGACTCGCCCGAGTGGCGTCCCTATGCTGCCGCTGGTTGGAAACCCGGTGCCAGTGCGGAAGTTGCGGTCGCGGCTTCACGCATTGCATGGGCCGGAACGCTGGGCCAGGCGCTGTTGAAGCAGTGGGAGATCGAGGTCCCGGTGCACGTCTTCGTGGCGTTGCTGGAGCCCCTCGTCGAAACCGCTTCGGCCACGCCCCGCGCGAAGGTCCCGGGTCGCTTCCCGAGCGTCCGTCGCGATCTTGCGTTCTTCTGTCCGCGGTCGGCTTCGCACGCCCGGGTGGAGCAGTGCCTCACCGGTTCGGCCGGCGAGACGCTGCGCAGCATCGAGCTGTTCGACGTGTACGAGGGCCCCGGAACGCCGGAGGGCATGAAGAGTCTCGCTTACGCGCTGGAGTTCCAGCACGCGGAGCGCACGCTCGCCGAGTCCGAGGTCCAGGAGATCCAGGCTCGCATGGTGGCGGCCGTCGCCAGGGACTGCGGCGGTCAGCTGAGGGAACGCTAGAGATGATGGACACCGCCGTCGTGACGACCGACCTCGACCGCCTTGCGGCGCGGGTCGAGAAGGCCGCCCAGCTCGTGCAGGACCTGCGCTTCAAGCTCGCCACGTACGAGCAGGCGCAGACCAAGCTCGAGACCGAGAAGGCGACGCTCGAGAGCAGCATGAAGCAGCTCGAGGAGCAGAAGTCGTCGCTGGAGGACGGCCTGCAGCAGCTGCAGGCCGAGAAGTCCGCACTGGAGAAGGCCGGCGCCGAAGCCGCGGCCCTGCTCGCGCAGGCCGAAGCCGACAAGGCGACGCTCCAGTCCGGGCAGGACAAGCTTTCGGCCACGCTGCAGCAGGTCGAAGGCGAGAAGTCGGAGCTTGCCACCCGTCTCGAGGAGATGGGAGCCAAGCTCCAGGGCGCCGATCCGTCCGTCGTCGTGTCCGAACTCGCCGCGCTCAAGAAGGAACAGCGCGAATGGACCGCCGAGCGCAAGGACGTCGCCAGCCGGATCGAGGCGCTCCTCAAGAAGCTGGATCGCATCGACGCGTAGCGCCCGGTGTGCGGCCGCGTACGCTTTTCGGGGCGCGGCTCGCAACCGGTCACGTCACACTCACAAGAGACGCAGGGAAAAGCGGCGGGAGAGAGTGACCCGATGGATGCCACCACTGCGGACACCGCCACGACGAACGGCCGGAACGACAAGAGCGTCGTTCACGTCCAGATCCTCGGCCAGCAACTCGCCATTCGTGGCGAGGCCGATCAGGAGTACATCCTGACGGTGGCGGGTTACGTGGATCGCAAGATGCGGGAGATCACCGACAAGCTCCCCGTCGCGTCGCTGTCCAAGGTGGCCATCCTCGCCTCGCTCAACATCGCCGATGAGCTCTTCAAGGAACGCGCTTCCCGTGAGCGCGACGGTGAAACCCTCAGCGACCGCACGGCGCGGCTCAGTGCGGTGCTCGATCGGCTCGACCAGATACTGGACGAGCGATCGTAGGGTTTCGCTCCGCCCCGCAGGATGCGTGCGCCGGTAGCCAAGGATTCTCCCTGCCTTGCTCGTGATGCCTCCTTGTTCTTGAACCAACACTCGTAGCCTGGGTGTCGTGATGACCGGCGACGCCATGCCCCACCGCCGCGAGGCGCGCGGGGAAGGCCGACCCGGCTGGAGCGGCGCCCACCTGGATTTCCAGGGCTCAAAGAACACGGTGCACACGGCACAGGCGGGGACCCTTTTTCCTGCCTCGGCCGGACGCCTCGGCGCCCGGCACGGGGAGGTCCTGCATGAATAACGGGATGCTTTTCGGCGGCATCGGGCTCGGTGCCGTCGTGGCGTTTGCGCTGGGCTGGTTCATCCGCAGCCAGCTGGGCCGGGCGCGGCTGCGCTCCGCCGAGCAGCGCGCGCAGGCCGTGATCGAGGAGGCGACGCGCGAGGCCGACTCCGTCAAGCGCAATGCCGTGCTCGCCGGCCGCGAAGAGGCGCTCAAGCTCAAGGAAGACGTCGAGCGCGAGATCGCCCAGGCGCGCGCGCTGCTGCTCGAATCCGAGCGCACGTTCCAGCAGAAGGAGGCGGGCTTCAACCGCCGGGTCGAGCTGATCGACAAGAAGGAACGCGACCTCAAGAAGTCCGAGACCGACATCGCCGCGCGCGAGGCGGCCGCCGAGCAGCGCAAGGTCGAACTCGACAAGGCGCAGGCCGAGCAGACCGCGAAGCTCGCGCGCATCGCGAACCTGACGCCCGAGGAAGCGCGCGCGCAGCTGATCGCGACGATCGAGGCGGACGCGAAGTCCGACGCCGCACGGCGCGCCACCGAGATCCGCGACACGGCGCAGCGCAACGCCGAGCGTGACGCGCGCAAGATCATCACGCTGGCGCTGCAGCGTTACGCGGGCGATCACGTGTCCGAAGTGTCGGTGTCGGTCGTGCAGCTGCCGAGCGACGACATGAAGGGCCGCATCATCGGGCGCGAGGGCCGCAACATCCGCTCGTTCGAGATCATCACCGGCGTGGACGTGATCATCGACGACACGCCCGAGGCGGTGATCCTGTCGGCGTTCGATCCCGTGCGCCGCGAGATCGCGCGCCGCGCGCTCGAACGGCTCGTGGCCGACGGCCGAATTCACCCGGCCCGCATCGAGGAAGTCGTCACGAAGGTGCGTGAGGAGGTCGAGGCGAAGATCGCCGAACTGGGCGAGATGGCGTGCCTCGAAGTCGGCATCGTGGGCGTGCACCCCGAGCTCATGAAGTACCTCGGACGCCTGCACTACCGCACGAGCTACGGCCAGAACATCCTGCGCCACTCGATCGAGACCGCGCACCTCGCCGGCATGATGGCGGCCGAGATCGGCATGGACCAGAAGCTCGCCAAGCGCGGTGGCCTCATGCACGACATCGGCAAGGCCATCGACCACGACCAGGAAGGCACGCACCCGGCGCTCGGCATGGAGCTGGCCGCGCGCTACGGCGAGCCGCAGCCGGTGCTCGAGGCGATCGGCTACCACCACGACGACTACGCCGGCGGCAGCCTGTGGCCGGTGCTCGTGGCCGCGGCCGACGCGATCAGCGGTGCACGCCCCGGCGCGCGCCGCGAGTCGCTCGAGATCTACATCAAGCGCCTCGAGGCGCTCGAGAAGATCGCGAACGCGTTCCCCGGCGTCGAACGCTCGTACGCCATCCAGGCGGGACGCGAAGTACGCATCATGGTGGAGCACCAGAAGGTGGACGACGCGCGGGCGCAGGGGCTCGCCTCCGAAGTCGCGCGCCGCATCGAACGCGAACTGCAGTACCCCGGACAGATCCGAGTCACCGTGATCCGCGAAACGCGGGCGGTGGATTACGCCAAATAGAGGCTGACATGACGAACCTGCTCTTCATCGCCGACGTGATCGGCGCCCCGGGCCGCGACGTGGTCCGCGGCACGATCGCCGAACTCCGCCGCCGTCACGACGTGCACCTGGTCATCTGCAACTGCGAGAACTCCGCCGCGGGCTTCGGCGTCACGCGCGAAGTCGCACGCGACCTGTTCGACGCGGGCTGCGATGTGCTCACGGGTGGCAACCACCTCTGGGACAAGAAGGACGCGCTCGACTACATCGCCGACGAGCCGCGGCTCGTGCGCCCGTTCAACCTGCCGCCCGGCACGCCGGGACAGGGCTGGCGCGTGGTGAAGGCGTCGAACGGCACGCCCGTCGCGGTGGTGAACCTGATCGGCCGTGTGTTCATGAAGGAAGCCGACTGCCCGTTCCGCGGCGCCGACGCCGCGCTCGCCGCGATCGGCGACAAGGCGAAGGTCGTGTTCGTGGATTTCCACGCCGAGATCACGGCGGAGAAGGTCGCGCTCGGCTGGCACCTCGACGGCCGCGCGAGCGTGGTCGTGGGCACGCACACGCACGTGCAGACCGCCGACGACCGCCTGCTGCCCAAGGGCACCGCGTACCTGACCGACGCCGGCATGACGGGCGGGTTCGATTCCGTGATCGGCATGGACCGCGAAGCCGCGCTCAAGCGCTTCCTCACGTCCATGCCCGAGCGGCTCACGCCGTCGGACGGCGACCTCAAGCTGAACGCCGTGCTCGTGTCGGTGGACGACGCGACGGGCAAGGCCACGCGCATCACGCGCCTGCAGATCCCGTACGAAAAGGGCGCAGCGGTGGCGAGCAGCGCGGCGTGCCGCCTGCTCACGGGCGCCGAGCCGGCCGAGAGCGTGCGGATCGAAGCCAAGATGCGCACGCAGGTGCTGCTCGACCAGGGCCACAAGCCGAAGCTCGCGCTCGTGAGCGTGGGCGACGACCCGGCGTCGAAGGTCTACCTGAAGAAGAAGTTCGAAGCGTGCTCCGACGCCGGCATCGCGGTCGAGCGCGTGCAGCTGCCTGCCGGTACGACGACCGAAGAAGTCGTGCGCAAGGTGAAGGCGCTGGGCGCGGACGACTCGATCCACGGCATCCTCGTGCAGCTGCCGCTCGCGGCGCCGGCGAACGGCGACGCGGCGCTCGAGGCGATCCCGCCGCACAAGGACGTGGACGGCTTCCATCCCGAGAACGCGGGCCGGCTCGCCGTGGGCCTGCCGGGCTTCATTCCCGCCACGCCGTACGGCGTCGTGCGGCTGCTGCAGTACTACGAGATCCCGATGAAGGGCCGGCACGCCGTCGTGCTCGGCCGCAGCCACATCGTGGGCCGTCCGGCCGCGACGTTGCTTTCGAGCAAGGGCTGCGACATGACGGTCACGATCGGGCACAGCGCGTCGGGCCCCGGCCTGCGCGAGATGGCGCGCCAGGCCGACGTCCTCGTCGCCGCGGTGGGCAAGCGCCACATGGTGACGGCGGACTGGGTGAAGCCCGGCGCCGTGGTCGTGGACGTGGGCATCCATCGCATGGACATGCCCGGCGGCAAGAGCAAGCTGACGGGTGACGTCGAGTTCGAGTCGGTGCAGCACGTGGCGTCGGCGATCACGCCGGTGCCCGGTGGCGTCGGCCCGATGACGGTGGCCATGGTCGTGCTCAACACGGTGATCGCGGCCGAGCGGCAGTGCGCGGTGGTGCGCGCCTGATCGCTCCGGTCCGGGCAAGGGAGGCCGCTTCGTGGCGCTGAACCCCCAGCAGGACGATCACATCCTGTCGGTGGGCGAGCTCGCCGCGCAGCTCAAGCAGACCCTGAACGAGGCGTTCCCGGGTCTGTGGGTGCGCGGTGAGATCACCGGGTTCAAGCGTTACGACAGCGGCCATCTCTACTTCACGCTCAAGGACGGCACGCCGGCCATGGTGTCCGCGGTCATGTGGCGGGGCCCGGCCGGGAAGCTGACGTTCGCGCCCAAGGACGGCCTCGAGGTCGAGGCGTTCGGCGATGTGGATTTCTACGGCGGCAACGGCCGCTGCCAGTTCGTGGTGCGCACCATGCGCCCGGCCGGCATCGGCGCGCTGCAGCAGCAGTTCGAGCAGCTCAAGGCGCGGCTGCAGGCCGAAGGGCTGTTCGATCCGGCGCGCAAGCAGCCGCTGCCGCGTTACCCGCGGCGCATCGGCGTCGTGACGTCGCCGCTCGGCGCCGCCGTGCGCGACGTGGTGAAGGTGCTGCGCGGGCGCTGGCCGGGCATCGGCATCGTGCTCGCGCCGGTGAAGGTGCAGGGACCGGGCGCCGCGGCCGAGATCGCGGCGGCGATCGAGCGCTTCAACCGCCACGCCCGCGCGGGCGGCGGCGTGGACCTGCTGATCGTGGGGCGTGGTGGCGGTTCGCTGGAAGACCTCTGGGCGTTCAAAGAAGAGCCCGTCGTGCGTGCGATCGCGGCGTCGAAGCTGCCGGTGATCTCGGCGGTCGGGCACGAGGTGGACTTCACGCTCGCCGACTTCGCCGCCGACGTGCGCGCCGCCACGCCGAGCAACGCCGCCGAACTCGCGGTGCGCGACGCGCACGAGCTGGCGCACCGAGTCGAGGTGCTGCGCTCGCGCGCGACCCGCGCGGTGACCGAGACCGTGCGGCGGCGCCAGCAGGCGCTCGACTCGCTGCTCGGCCAGTACGGCTTCCGCCGCGTGCGCGACGTGTTCACGGCGCTGCAGCAGCGCATCGACGACGCGCGGGAGAAGCTCACGACCGCGCTGCGCGCGCACGTGCGCGACGCACGCTCGCGCGCCGACGCGCTGCTGCGCGCGTACGGCCTGCGCGAGTTCCCGCGTGTCGTGCACGAACGCCGCGACGACGCGGCACGGCTGACGGCGCGGCTGCAGGAGGCCGCGACGGCCACGGCGCTCGAGCAGCGCCGGCGGATGCTCGGGCTCGAGGACCGGCTGCGCGCGCTGTCGCCGCGTGCCGTGCTCGAGCGCGGCTACACGCTGGTGCGTGCCGCCGACGGACGGCTGGTCCGCGGCATGGACGTGCTGGCGGCGGGCGATCGTGTGACCATCGAGTTCGCGCGCGGCGAGGCCGGCGCGGTGATCGAAACGCTTCGCAAGGGAGGCCCGGATGGCGGGGAAGAAGGCGGGCGCTGACGGCGCTCCGCAGCTGAGCTTCGAGGACGCGATGAAGCGCCTCGAGACGATCGTCGAGGAACTCGAAGGCGGGCAGCTCTCGCTGGAAGACTCGATCGCGCGCTACGAGGAAGGCGTGAAGCTGTCGCGCAGGCTCACGCACACGCTCGACGAGGCGGAGAAGCGCATCGAGCGGCTGGTCGAGGCCGAGGACGAGGACGGCACGCCCACGACCGAGCCCTTCGAGGACGACGAGCGGGCCGCCGGCGGTCCGCCGAGCGGCACGCTGTTCTGATCATGGCGCGCACCCGGACCACGACCGCGCTTTCGGCGGGCAGCCGCGAGCTGTCGGCCCGGCTGGCCACGTTCGAACGCTTCCTTGCGCGCGCCGTGCGCGAACGCGCCGGCGGTCCCGGCCGGTTGGGGCAGGCGCTGCGCTACGCCGCGCTGTCGCCGGGCAAGCGCCTGCGTCCGCTGCTCGTGCTCACGTCGTGCGAAGCCGTGGGCGGCGACTGGCGCCGCGCGCTGCCCGCCGCCGTGGCGGTGGAGTGCGTGCACGCGTTCTCGCTGGTGCACGACGACCTCCCGGCGATGGACGACGACGACTACCGCCGCGGCCGGCTCACGACCCACAAGAAGTTCGGCGAGGCGCTCGGCGTGCTGGCCGGCGACGCGCTGATCGCATTCGCGTTCGAGGAGCTGACGCGGCTGCGCGAGCAGGGCGTGCCCGACGCACGCGTGGTGGACGCGGTGCGGCGCCTGGGCGCCGCCGCCGGCGCGGAACAACTGGTCGGCGGGCAGGCGCTCGACATCGCGGCCGAGGGGCGCAAGCCCACGCCGGGGCTCGTGCGCGGGATCCACACGCGCAAGACGGGCGCGCTCATGGGGGCGTCGCTGGCGCTGGGCGCGCTCGCCGGCGACGCGCCCGCGCGCACCGTGGACAAGCTGCACGACGTGGGCGTCATGCTGGGCTTCGCGTTCCAGATCCACGACGACCTGCTGAACGCCGGTTCGTCGCTCGCGGCGCTCGGCAAGCGTGCGGGCACCGACGAGGCGCGCGGCAAGGCGACGTGGCCGGCGGCGGTGGGCGAGAAACGCGCCCGCGCCGAGGCGGGCCGGCTCATGCGGGCGGTCGAAACCGCGATCGCGCGCACCTGCGAGAAGCCCGGCACGCTCGAAGCGCTCATCGAGGCGACGGCGCGGCGCGACCGCTGACGCCGGGCGGCGGCCGCGCCGCGAAGACGAACGGGGCGCCCGATGCATCCGGGCGCCCCGTTTCGCGTGCGGCGGAACTACGGGAGGATCACGAAGCGCCGCGACACCGTGCGGCCTTCGCTCTGGAACCGGGCCATGTACACGCCCGGCGCGATCGCCCGGCCGTCGTCGCCGTGGCCGTCGAACGCGAGCACGTAGCGACCGGCCGCGTAGTCGCGGTCGGCCACGGTACGCACGAGACGGCCGGAGACGTCGTACAGCGCGACGCGCGCGTGCGCCGCCTGCGGCAGGGCGAAGCTGAGCGTGGCGTTGCCGCCGCGCACCGGGTTCGGCCACACGGGCGCGAACTCGAACGCGATCGGCAGGTCACGCGGATCCACGCCGACGGTGGCCGACGTGTCGGACGCACCGGCCAGCGTCAGGCACCACTGGTTCAGCGTGCCGGTGTCGCTCGAGGCGTTGTCGATCACCGTGAGCGACCACGTACCGGCCGAGGACTGGCCGTTGAACGCGGACAGCGAGGCCGCGGGCGTCAGCGTCGTCGGGTAGGTCCCGATGATGTTGTCCGCGCTGCTGCCCGTGTGGTTGTGCAGGCGCACCGTGGTGGCGCCGTGGATGACGTCCACCGAGAGGTCACCACGCCACGTGTGCGTGATGTTGACGCCCACCTGGACGCTGGCGATCGGGAAGTTCGGCGCGATCGTCATGGAGTTCGTGATGCCGGTCAGGTTGTTGTCCGGGATCGCGAGCGCCGGGTTGTTGCAGTTGTTCGCGTTCGCCGCGACGCTCAGGTGCAGCACGACGTTGCTCGTGGCGCTCTGGGCGACCGTCACGAGACGCGGCGTGCCGGTGTAGCCCGCCAGCGACGCACTGACCGAGTACGTGCCCGCGTAGAGGTTCGGGAACGTGAACTCGCCGTGCGAATCCGTGTTCACGGTCGCGCCGCCCGGGGTGAGCGTCACCGCGATCCCGGCACCGCCCCATGCCGTGCCGACCGCGACGCGGCCGGTGATCGTGCTGTTCGGGGACGGCTCGGGCGCGGTCAGGAAGTGCGCCGCGTTCTCGAGCAGCTTCTTCGCGTACGTGCTGTCCGTCACGTCCTTGATGTCGAACGCGAACACGACGATCTGCGCCGACTGCGGGGCGACGTTGTTGTCGAACACGCTGATGCCGACGCTCGTCGGGTAGCTCGCCGTGCCGTAGACGGCGTAGGCGGGGGACACCGGGACGTAGGCGTCCTCCGTGCCGTAGTTCGGGCTCACGTAGGTGATCGGGATGCTGGCCGGCAGCACGTTCGGGATGTTCGCGAGCGGATGCGACGCCTGCGAAGCGATCTGCGTCAGGGCTCCGGCGTTGTCCGACTGCCACGTGGTGCCGTGCAGCACGTTCGCGGCGAAGGTCGCGTAACCGGGGCTCGAGATGGCGTCGTAACCGACTTCGCCGCCTTCGACGAGCAGCTTGTGACCGGCCGCCACGTAGGCTTCGAGGTCGGCGCGATAGGTCGCGTTCGCGACCGGCGACGTGCTGCCGCCGCTCGACGAGACGATGAAGCTGTAGTTCGGCCAGGTCGCCGGGTTCGAGACGCCGGCCGCTTCGACCGTCGCGACGTAGCCGTAGGCGTTCAGCCAGGTCGCGATCTGGTTGGCCGACAGTGCACCGACGTCACCCTTCGAGGTGACCGTCGTGGCCTTCGCCGGGTCCTTGGAGTCGTTGACGACCTTGGTCTCCGGGACGCGCTTGGCGAGTTCGTCGTCGTCCAGCACGAGCACGAGGCCGAGCGCCGAGCTGATCGTGAAGCTGTGCTCGCCGACGGCGGGGCTGCGGCCGGTGTTCGGCGAGATCGCGACGTCCGTCGCGGTGATGTGGTACGCGATCACGTCGCCGGGAACGACCGAACCGTTCGGGGTGTTGAAGACGTCGGCGTAGTTCGAGCTCGTGCCGATGCGCGCGAGCTTGAAGTCCGACATCGGCGTGCCGTTCTTGGTCCAGACCACGGTAACCGAGTTGTGGTCCACGCCGAGGTTGTCCGTCACGTTCGCCGTCACCGTGATCGGCCACGACTGCTGGGCCACGACGGTGGGCGGCGTGTGCGTGACGACCGGCGCCGTGAGGTCCGGGCCGACCGCGAACGTGTAGGGCGAGGCCGGCGCGGTCGTGGGCTTGAAGGCCGTGCCGCCGTTCGTGTCGCGGGCACGCAGGTAGTAGTGCACCGTCGCCGCGGCGCCGGGGCCGGGAATGTTCGCCGAGTACTCGTTCGGGTTGCCGGTCGGGGTCATGGAGACCGAGTCGGTGATCGCGCCGTAGCCGTAGAACAGCTTGGGCTCACCGGCCGCGAGCGGCTGGGTCGAGGTGACGTTCGCGACCACCGCGTACGGGCCGGTGACGTTCTCCGAGCCCGCGAGCGGCGTGTGCGTGATCGTGGGAATGAACGACGCCGGGTCCACGAAGCCCCAGAAACCGAGGCGGGCGACCAGCGCACTCACGTGCGCGCCGCCGAACAGGTCGATGTCGGACTGGATCAGCTGGTTCGCGGCGTCCGCCATCGTGGCGCTCGTTCCGAGCGCGAAGTGGTGGTCCAGCACGATCGCGTCCATCGCGGCGCGGCCGATGTTCCACCAGCAGTCCACGAGTCCCGAGCACCACAGCGTGCCCGACGCGTGCACTTCGCCACAGCAGTTCGCCGGGTAGTGCATGGACGTGTCGATCGCCTTGCGGCCGGTCCAGGTTTCGCCGTTGCCGTCCCACGTGAACACGTGGTTCGGCTGGAAGCCGGGGAACAGCGAGAGCGAGTAGGAGACGGCCCAGTAGTCGCCGAAGCCTTCGCCCATCGCGCCTTCCTGGCTGCCGCCCCAGCCGGGCACGATGTTGTCCTGGATCGAGTGGCCGTACTCGTGCCAGATCACGTCGGCGTCTTCGTCGTCGTCGATGCCGCCCTCGCCGAACGCGAGGTGGCCCGTCGAGGGCACGTAGTGCGAGTTGTCCGCACCCGAGAGGCCGTGCGAGTCCACGGGCTGCACGCGGTTGTTGACGTTCGTGAAGCCGAGGCTCTGGATGTAGCGCTGGCTGTGGTCGAGGTGGTAGTAGCACATCACGTCCTCGAAGCCCTGCGCGCTGCGCTGGAAGCGGAAGCTGTCCGGATGCGTCGCGGTGACGGGCGCCTGCGTCGGCGACTCGTCGTCGATCAGCTGCACGTACGGGCCGCTCAGCGAGTAGACGCCGGCGCCCAGCGTGATCTGGGGCAGCACGCGGATGTCGTACGAGCCCGGGAACGGCACCGCGCTGTCGGCGTCGGCGTTGTCCACGTAGGTGCTGTCGCCCATCTTCGAGCGCGGATCCGGATCGAACACGCGGCCGGAGCCGTCCACGTTCGTCATGCGGTCCTCGGCGCCGAGCACGGCGCCCGACTTCGCGTCCACGAAGACGCGCCAGTCGCCCATGGGCTCCTCGACCGGCATGTCCACGATCCACGCGAGCCGCGCACCCGTGCGCGAATCCACGACGACGAGCTGCGCCTGCGCGTCGGCGAGCGCCTTGCCCGTGGGCTTGACGACGTTCTTCGCCACGTTCAGCGCCGCGTCCTTGTCGAGCGCGGGCGTCACGTCGAGCTTCACGTTGGGTCGCAGGTTGTTCTGCACCGACGACACCTGGCCCTTGCGGTTCACCTTCACGACGATCTCGGAGCGGTACACCGGCACGCCGGAGACCACCTGGTTCCAGCGGAAGTGCGTGCCCGAAGGGCTTGCCTTCTCGTAGGCCAGCGCGAGCACCTGCGCGGGCGCACCGTCGAGGCCGAGCTCGGTGGCGTGCGCCGACACGAAGCCTTCGGCGATCGAGCGCGGCGAATCGGCGCTCGCGGGCTGGAGCTTGGGATCACGCAGCCACAGGCGGCGCAGGACGCCGGAGTCCAGTCCGTACTGACGCTGCACGCCGTCCGTCCAGGTGACGGCCGAGTACGACTCGAACTCGCGGTCCGGGGTGCCGAGCGCGCGGATCGCGTTGGCTTCGTTGCTGCGCACCGGTGCACGATGCGCGAAGGCGGGGGCGGAGAGTGCCGTGAGCGTGAGCGCGAGCGCGATTGCCCTCGCGAACACTCGAGCGTGGGGGGATCGGAACATGGACAGGGTCTCCCGATCGGAGGGGAATTGTGGACCGGCCGGTGGGGCGACCGGGGGCGGGGCGAGAACCTGTTCGCAGTGTCCTGTACTTGTCAGGAGAGTCAAAGGGATTTTTCAGGGCGTCGCACGTTGACAACACTTTCCGACGTCGCCACCATCGCGCCCGCTCGTGCTCGCCGGTGTCCATTCGGCGGGCTCCTCACCACGGATGGCCGGGAGGGACGTACGGAACCGTTCTGGATCGCCGCGCTCACGGGACTCGCCGTGCAGGGCTTCAAGGGTTTTTCGACGTGGGCCCGCACCGGACGGCTCAACCTGCGCCGCTTCGTCGAGACGGGCGGCATGCCCAGTTCGCACTCCGCATCGGTCGCCGCGCTCAGCATGGCGATCGGCCTGCAGGAGGGATTCACGTCGGCACTCTTCGGCGTGACGCTCTATTTCAGCCTGATCGTCATGTACGATGCGGCCGGCCTGCGGCGTGCCGCGGGCAAGCAGGCGATGGTGCTGAACCGCCTGATCGAGACGCACTTCCGCTCCCCGCACGACGACACGCAGAAGCTCATGGAGCTGCTCGGCCACACGCCGTTCGAAGTCCTCGTCGGCGGGCTGCTCGGCACCGGCGTCGCCCTCCTCTGGAATCGGGTCCATCCGCTATGAGCATCCTCGAACGCATCCAGTCCCCGGACGATCTCAAGGCCCTGCCGCGCGACCAGGTGGACGCGCTCGCGGCGGAGATCCGCCACGTGATCATCCAGACCGTGGCGCGCAACGCCGGTCACCTTGCGCCGAACCTGGGCGTCGTCGAGCTCTCGCTCGCGCTGCACAAGGTGTTCGACTCGCCGGTGGACAAGATCATCTGGGACGTGGGGCACCAGTCGTACCCGCACAAGCTGCTCACCGGCCGGCTCGACCGCTTCCACACGCTGCGCCAGCTGGACGGCATCGCGGGTTACCCGCGGCGCGCCGAGAGCCCGCACGACCACTTCGGCACGAGCCACGGCAGCACGTCCATCGCGGCGGCGCTCGGCTTCGCCGCGGCGCGCGACCTGCGCGGCGAGAAGCACCACGTGATCGCGGTCATCGGTGACGGCGCGTTCACGGGCGGCATGGCGTTCGAAGGACTCAACAACGCCGGCGAACTCAAGAAGCGGCTCATCCTGATCCTGAACGACAACGAGATGAGCATTTCGCCGAACATCGGCGCGATCCACCGCTACCTGACCAAGCTCACCACGAGCCGTATCTACCGCCGCTTCGAGCACGACGTGTGGGAGATGCTCGGCAAGCTGCCGAAGAGCCTGCGCGCGCAGCAGGGCGCCAGCCGGATCAAGGAAGGCCTCCACAACATGGTGGCGCCCACGATCCTGTTCGAGGAGCTGGGGCTCAAGTATTTCGGCCCGATCGACGGCCACGATTACGACGTGCTCGTCGAGACGCTGTCGGACCTCAAGCGCTTCGAGGGGCCCGTGCTCCTGCACGTCGTGACGCGCAAGGGCAAGGGCTACCTGCCGGCCGAAGGCGACCGCACCGGCTTCCACGGAGTCGGTGTGTTCGATCCCGAGTCGGGCGTGCCGAGCAAGGGCTCGCGCAAGACCTACTCGCACGTGTTCGGCGACATGGCCACCTTCATCGCCGAGCGCATGCCGCACGCCGTGGCGGTGACCGCGGCCATGACCGACAACACCGGGCTGACGAAGTTCGCGAAGCAGTTCCCCGAGCGCTTCTTCGACGTGGGCATGGCCGAGGAGCACGCGGTCACGTTCTCGTGCGGGCTGGCCGCCGAAGGGCTGCTGCCGCTGACGACCATCTATTCGACGTTCCTGCAGCGCGGGTTCGACCAGATCATCCACGACGCGGCGGTGCAGGACCTGAAGATCATGCTGTGCCTGGACCGCGCGGGGCTCGTCGGCGACGACGGCGCGCCGCAGCACGGCTGTTTCGACGTGGGCTACCTGCGCATGATCCCGGGCACGGTGGTGATGCAGCCGCGCAACGGGGAAGAGCTGCGCGACATGATGTGGACGGCCGCGCACTGGGCGGGCAAGCGCCCGATCGCGGTGCGCTACCCGCGTTCGCCGATTCCCGAGGAGCAGCTCTCCGACCGCGAACCGCGCCTGCTCGAGATCGGCGTGGCCGAGCAGCTGCGCGCCGGTGGCGACGTGGCGATCTTCGCGTTGGGCACAATGGTGGACCCGGCGCTCGCCGCGGCGGAGAAGCTGGCCGCCGAAGGCGTATCGGCGACGGTCGTGAACGCGCGGTTCGCCGCGCCGCTCGACGAGAAGATGCTCGAAGGGCTCGCGCGCAGCGTCGGCCGCATCGTGACGATCGAGGAGAACGTGCCCATGGGCGGGTTCGGCAGCGCGGTGAGCGAATCGCTCGACCGGCTGGGGCTGAACCACGTGCCCGTGCACCGCATCGCGCTGCCCACGGAGTTCGTGCTGCACGGCAAGCGCGACGAACTGCTCGCGCAGTGCGGGCTCGATGCGGACGGCATCTTCCGCAACGTGCTCGAGTGGACGCGCACCCACCAGCCGCACTGGTCATGAGCCCGGCCGCCCGTCGCGCCCGGCGCATCGCGATCGTCGGGCACACACGCCGCAACGCGGTGAGGAACGCCGCGGCGCGGCTGGTCACGCGGCTCGGACGGCGCGGCTGCGAGGTGCGGCTCGACCGCGACCTGGCCGCGACCATGAACCGCGCGGGCGAAGCGTTCGCGAAGCTCGGCGCGTGGTGCGACGTGATGATCTCGCTCGGCGGTGACGGCACCGTGCTCACCGCGGGCCGCGCGATCGTGGGACGGCGCGGCGTGCTGCTGCCCGTCAACCTCGGCGGGCTCGGGTTCCTCGCCGCGGCCGAGGAAGCCGAACTCGACGCGGCCGTGGACGCGGCGCTCGCCGGCCGCTGGCCCGTGGGCACGCGCTCGGGCATCGAGACGCGCATCCGTCGCGCGCGCGGTGGGCGCGACCGCGCGGTGGGCTTCGCGCTCAACGACGCCGTCGTGCGCAGTGCCACGAGCTGGGCCGCGATCCACCTGCGCGTGAGCGCGCTCGGCACCGACCTCGGGCACCTGGTGGCGGACGGCCTGATCGCCTCCAGCTCGAGCGGTTCCACCGCGTACACGCTTTCGGCGGGCGGCCCGATGATCGCGCCGCACCTGCACGCCATGATCGTGACGCCCGCGTGCGCGCACGCGCTCGGCAGCCGGTCGCTGGTGCTCGGCGCCGGCACGCCCGTGACCGCGCGCGTGATCAGCCCCGGCCCCGCGCTGCTCGTGCTGGACGGCCAGGAGCCCAGCGAGCTGGCGAAGGACGACGAGGTCGAGTTCGTGCTGGCGAAGAAGACCGTGCGCGTGTTCGAGAACCCGGAGCGCCCGTTCCTCAAGGTCCTGCAGTCGAAGCTGGGCTGGCAGGGGAGCGAGCGGCGCAGCCTGTGAGCGAACCGGCCGGCGCCGTCGCGCCGCCCGCCGTACCGCGTGTCGCCCTCGCGTTCACGGTGCTCGGGTTGGTGGCGCAGTGCGTGGGCTGCTTCGTGACGCTGCCGGCGCCGTGGCTGGCGGTCGCCATCGTGTTCGCGGCCGCGGGAGCCGCCGCGGTCGCCTGGGCGACGCGCCGCTGGCAGCTGGCATTGGCCGCCGTGTGGATGGCGTGGCGTTGCGTCGAGCCTTTCGTGCTGCGGCGCCCACCGCCCCCCGGTGGCGCCACCACGCTGCTCGTGCTGGTCGCTTTCGGCGCGCTGGTGCTGGGCGGTGCGTGGGTAGGAAGGCGCGGCGGCTCGAGCTGAACCCGCGCGCCGGTGCCGTGGCGGCGCGCACCAGTTTCCGCTCGCCCGGGGCGGCCGGCGACGGGTATCGTTTTCTTTCGTACCGTTCCGTGACGACTCGCTCACCCGCACCCTCGCCCATGCCCTCGAGCCGCGCCCGAACTCTCGCCCTGGCCTTCGCGTTCGCCGTCGCGACCGCGGTCGTGGGTGCATCCGGCGCCGGGGCCGCAGACGGCATCCCGGTGTGCGCACTGGCGCAGAACCAGCACTCGCCGGTCAGCGCGCCGGACGGCACTGGTGGCGCGTACGTCGCGTGGCTCGACCAGCGGCTGGGCTACAACACCGACATCTACCTGCAGCGCGTCACGTCGAGCCTGCAGCGCGCGACCGGCTGGCCGGACAACGGCGTCGCCATGACGCTCGTGACCTGCACCAAGACCGAAATCGCGCTCATGGCCGACACCGCCGGTGCGTTCGCGGCATGGGCCGACAACCGCTGCAGCTCCGGCGCGGGTTTCGACATCTACGCGGTGCGCTTCACGCCGCAGGGCACGCGCGCCGCGGGCTGGCCGGCGAACGGCAGGCTGGTGTTCTCGGCCGCGAGCGACCAGCTGCATCCGGCGATCGCGACCGACGGCGCGGGCGGCGCGTTCGTCGCCTGGACCGACCTCGGCGTGTCGCCGCGCAAGCTCGCGGTGCAGCACCTGCTCGCGAACGGCACGCTCGATCCCGCGTGGCCGGCCGACGGCCGCACGCTGTCGAGCACGCTGCCCGACTCCGGCGCCGCGAGCCTGCTGCCCGACGGCGCGGGCGGCGTGTTCGTGGCGTGGCAGGACACGCGCGGGGGCAGCGGCGACGTGTGGCTGCAGCGGCTCGCCGCCGACGGCACGCCCGCGTCCGGCTGGGCCGTGGGCGGTGGGGCGCTGGTCACCGCCACGGGCAACCAGTACGCGCCGAAGCTGGTCAGCGACGGTGCGGGCGGCGCATTCGTGCTCTGGTGCGACCGGCGCACGGCGGTCACGCAGCTGTTCGCGTCGCGCGTGGCGGCGGACGGCAGCCTCGCCGTGGGTTGGCCCGCCAACGGGCTCGCGCTCGCCGCCGGTTCCGGCGACCAGGCGCGCTTCGGCGCGCTCGCCGACGGTTCGGGCGGCATGCAGGTGGTGTGGCAGGACGCGCGCAGCGGCGTGGCGGCCGTGCGGGCGCAGCACCTGGGCGGTGACGGCGCGCCGGTCGCGCCGTGGCCCGCGGCCGGGATCGCGCTGGCGCCCGCGACCTCGGCGCAGGTCGCGCCCGCACTGGTGGCCGACGGCGCCGGCGGATGGTGCGCGAGCTGGCTGGACGCGCGCCAGCTGGCGGTGAGCGGCGCCGACGTGTACGCGACGCGCTTCGGCGCCGACGGCGCGATCGCTCCCGGCTGGGACGCCGCGGGTACGCCCGTCTGCGACGCCGCGGCGGAACAGCGCGACGTGCGCTTGTCCGCCGCCGGCGGCGGCAACGTGCTGCTGTTCTGGACCGACGCACGCAGCGCAGCCACGCGCGGCACCGACATCGCCATGGCGTCGCTGGGTGCCGGCGGGCCGTCGGCGACGTCCGTGCACGCGCTGGCGGCGGTGCACCACGACGGCCAGACGTTCCTCAGCTGGCAGGTGCCGCCCGGACGCGGCTGGAAGTACCGCGTGTGGCGCGCGGCATCGCCGATCGCGGGCGGCGCCGATCTCGCCGGGGCCACGTTCCTCGGCGAGGTGGGGGACTCGAGCGCGTACGACCGGCACCTGTCGCAGTCGTCGAACACGCCCTACGGCTACTGCGTGGACTCGCTCGCGGCGCCGCTCGATCCGGCGGCCGGGCTGTTCGTGGTCACGCCGGGCACGAACCGCACGTCGTACTACGCGATCACGGCGCAGAACTCGGTCTTCGGCGAGAACACCACGATCGTGCCGGGGCAGAACGCGCTCGCGGCCGCCGTGACCGAACTGCTCGAGCGGCCGCGGCCGGTGTTCCAGCGCGACATGGTCTACAACGCCCACGCGTTCGCGCTCTACACGCTGTTCACCAGTCACGCGGACACGCCGCTCATGAGCGCGATGACGAACCGCCCGGGCATGGCGTGGGACTGCGCGATCGTGCGGCCGATCCCGCACTGGCAGTCGAACCTGCTCCTGCCGCTGCACTACCGCGGCGGCAGCCTGCTCGACGGCATCTACGGTTCGGGCTACCCGGGCGAGTGGGTGCTCGGGCTCGACGACTGGCTGCCGAACGGGCAGTGCTCGTACTGGTACGGCTGGGGCGACGGCTACGACGTGACGAGCACCGCGACACCGCCGCTCACCACCGGCACGCTGGTGGACTACACGCTGCGGCGCGTGCGCTTCACGCTCGACTGGACGCTGCGCACGTTCCCGATCGACACGACGCGCGTGTACGCGTTCGGTTACTCGATGGGCGGCGCGGGCGCGGTGCTCATGGCGACGCACCTCGGCGACCGCTTCGCGGCCACCATGTCGGTCGTGGGCAAGTCCGACTTCACGTTCGCCTCGGATCCCGACACGACGTGCTGGTGGAATCCCAACGGCAGCATGCGCAAGCTCGCCGACGCCATGTGGGGCACGCTCGCGGCGAACCTGCCGGCCGCCGAAGGCGGGCACGCGCTCGAACGCCTGAACGCGGGCTGGATCGCCGAGCACGACTCGACGCGCGAGATCGCGCCCATGTGGCTGTTCGCCGGCAAGCTCGACAACACCATGAGCTGGGCGGAAAACGTGCCGTTCTGGGAGGCGATGCAGGAAGCCGGGCGCGGCGGAGCGTTCTTCTGGGAGATGCGCCACCACAACGAGTCGTTCATCCCGACGTGGGCGCCGATCGAGGACCCGCGCGTGCTGTACCGCTACCAGCTGGACCAGAGCTTCCCGGCGGCCTCGCACTGCACGTTCGACGACGACATGGGCAATGGCCGCTCCGACGACGGCGCGCCGCTCGGCCAGCTGAACGGCCACCTCGAATGGGATCCCTCGGGCGTGGACTCGACCGACCACTGGGTGCGTTCGATCTCGCTGCGCCCGCTCACGACGCAGGCGGGGCTGCGCCAGCCGCCGGACTCGACCGTGCTCGACGTGACGATCCGCCGCGCCCGCCGGTTCCGGCCGTTGCCGTGGGAGCCCGTCACGTTCAGCGTGTACGACATCTCCGGGGCGCGGATCGCGCAGACCGGCGAGGCGACGACCGACCCGACGGGACGGCTCACCCTGCCGGGCGTGAAGGTGTTCCGCACCGGCATCACGCTCGACGTGCAGCGCCACGACATCACGGCGGTGCCGCCCGGCGGGCCGATCGCGCGGCCGGGCATCACGTGTTCGCGCCATCCCGCGCGCGGCGTGGTCGCGCTCGGCGTGACGTGGCCCGGCGCCGGGCCCGGACGCGTGGCGCTCTACGACGTGGGCGGACGGCTGGTGCGCGTGCTCTGGAGCGGTACGGCCGGCCCGGGCACGCAGGCGCTGGCGCTCGATACGGGCACGCTCGCGCCGGGGCTCTACCTGGCCGCGGCCGAGGCGGGCGGCCGGCGCGCCACCCGCCGGCTCGTGGTCCTGCGCTGAGCCCGCAGGCGACTGCTGCCGGCGCACGCGGCATCGAGTAGACTGCCGCGCACTTCGCCGCAGCCGGGGAGCCCCGGCCGGCGACGAGACGACGAGACGAAGTACGCCTCCGGATCGCGCCCCCGAAGGGAAGCGGGAACGCCCATGCTGGAACGACTCCTCATTCGTGACCTCGCACTCGCCGAGCGCGTCGAGCTCGCACTGGGCGACGGCCTGCACGCGGTGACCGGTGAGACCGGCGCGGGCAAGTCGCTGGTCGTGTCCTCGCTCGGCCTGCTCGTGGGCGCGCGCGCCGATGCCGACGTGGTGCGCGAGGGCGCGAAGGCGGCGGTCGTCGAGGGCGAGTTCCGCCTGGCGGGCGACACCGCGAAGCGCGTGGCTGCGCTGCTCGGCGAGTGGGGCACGGAGTTCGACGGCGAAACCCTGATCGTGCGCCGCGAAGTCAGCGCCGAAGGCCGCAGCCGCGCGACCGTGAACCAGTCCGGCGTCACGCTGGCGTCGCTGCGGCGGCTGGGCGAGTGGCTGCTCGACCTGCACGGCCAGCACGAGCACCAGAGCCTGCTGCGTGAAGGCGCGGCGCTCGCGACGCTCGACCGGCTGGGCGGGCTCGAGGAGCAGCGCGCGGCGTACGCCGAAACGCTCGCGGCGCTGCGCGAGGCCGACGGCGATCTCGAACGCCTGCGCGAATCGCTCGCCACGTTCGCCGAACGCCGCGACTACCTCGCCACCGCCGCGGCCGAACTCGACGAGGCGAAGCTGGCCGAGGGCGAAGAAGAGCAGCTCAAGGCCGAGGCGTCGCGGCTCGCGCATGCCGATCGCCTGCGGGCGCTCGCTTCCGGCGCGCTCGAGCGCCTGTCCGAAGGCGACGGCGCCGCGAACGAGTCGCTCGGCGCCGCACGGCACGCGCTGGAGCAGGCGGCACAGCTCGACGCCACGCTCGAGGAGACGGTGGGCGTGCTGCAGGAAGCCGCGATCGCGGCGGCCGAAGCCGCGCGCACGCTGGCCGACTACCTCGACCGGCTCGAGGCCGACCCGGCTGCGCTCGAGGAGATCGAGGCGCGGCGCGAGCGGTACGCGCGGCTCACGCGCAAGTATCGCCGCCCGGTGGCCGAACTGCTGGCGTGGCGCGAGGAGCTGCGCGCCGAACTCGCCGACGGCGAGGACGGCGAAGGCGCGCTCGAGCGGGCACGGTCCCGGCGCGACGCGGCGGAGAAGGCGTGCCTCAAGTCCGGGCGGGCGCTGACCGCGGCGCGCAAGGCCGCGGCGACCGAGTGGACCCAGAAGCTGAGCCGCGAGCTCAAGCCGCTCGGGTTCCCGCACGCGCGGATCGCGTTCGAGGTCGGGCCCGTGGCGGGCGGGGCGCCCGGACCGGCCGGGCTCGACGAGGTCGAGCTGCTGTTCACCGCCAATCCCGGCGAACCCGCGCGGCCGCTGCAGAAGATCGCCTCGGGCGGCGAGCTGTCGCGCGTCATGCTCGCACTCAAGTGCGCGCTGCAAACCCGTGACCGCGTTGACCTTCTCGTGTTCGACGAAGTAGATTCCGGCATCGGCGGTGCCGTTGCGCAGGCTGTGGGGGAACGCCTCCGGAGCCTGGCCGAGCACCGCCAGGTCATTTGTGTCACCCACTTGCCCATGATCGCGGCGTTGGGGCGCCACCACCTGTCGGTATCCAAGCAGGTGGCCGGCAGCCGCACCACGGCACGGGTCGCGGTGCTCTCCACCGCCGACCGGGTCGAGGAGCTCTCACGCATGCTCGCGGGCGAGCGGGTGACGGACACCACCCGCAAGCAGGCGCGCGAGCTGCTCGGCTCGCCGTCCGGCAAGGGCCACTCGTGATCGTTCCCACGCGCTCGGAGTTCCACGCACTCGCCCGGACCGGCAAGCTGGTGCCGGTGTATCGCGAAGTGTTCGCCGATCACGACACGCCGGTGTCGGCGTTCCGCAAGATCGACGACGGTCCGTACGGCTTCCTGCTCGAAAGCGTCGAGGGCGGCGAGAAGTGGGGACGCTACTCGCTGCTCGGCAGCCGGCCGTCGCTCGTGTTCGTGGCGCGCGGCGAGAGCTGCGAGATCCACCGCGACGGCAAGGTCACCAAGGGCACGAAGCACCCGCTCGAGGAGCTCGCGGCGCTGCTCGCCGAGCACCAGGCGGTCGCGCTGCCCGGGCTGCCGCGCTTCTGCGGCGGCGCGGTGGGCTACCTCGCGTACGACGCGGTGCGCTGGTTCGAGAAGCTGCCCACGCAGGCGAAGGCCGAACTCGACGTGCCGGACGCGCTGTTCCTGTTCGGCGACGTCGTGAGCGTGTTCGACAACCTGACGCACACCATGAAGGTGGTGACGCACGCGCGCGGGGGCGACGACCCGAACGCCGCGTACGACGCCGCCGTGGCGCGGTTGAACGCCGAGGTCGAGCGCCTGCGCAAGCCGTTCGCGTGGATCGAGCCGCCGGCGTGGGGCGAGGCGAGCGAACCGCGTTCGAGCGTGAGCAAGGAACAGTTCATGGCGGCCGTCGAGACCGCCAAGGAGCACATCCGCGCGGGCGACATCTTCCAGGTCGTGCTCAGCCACCGCATGAGCGCCGACGTGTCGCAGCCGCCGTTCGAAGGCTACCGTGCCCTTCGCGTGACGAACCCGTCGCCCTACATGTACTTCCTGCGCATGGGCGAGTTCTCGATCGTGGGCAGCTCGCCCGAGGTGCTCGTGCGCCGCACGGACACGACCATCGAGGTGCGCCCGATCGCCGGCACGCGGCCCCGCGGCCGCACGGCCGACGAAGACCGCGCGCTCGAGGAAGAGCTGCTCGCGAACGAGAAGGAGCGAGCCGAGCACGTCATGCTGGTGGACCTCGGCCGCAACGACGTCGGCCGCGTGGCGGAGTTCGGCACCGTGGAGACGAACGAGTACCTCACGGTCGAGCGCTACTCGCAGGTCATGCACCTGGTGTCGAACGTGCGCGGCCGCGTGAAGGGCGAGCTCGCGCCGGTGGACGCGGTTCGGGCGACGTTCCCCGCCGGAACCGTGTCGGGCGCTCCCAAGGTGCGCGCCATGGAGATCATCGATTCGCTCGAACCGGTGCGCCGCGGCATCTACGCCGGCGCCGTCGGGCACTTCGACTACCACGGCAACCTCGACCTCGCGATCGCGATCCGTACGCTCGTGTATGCGCACGGCAAGGCGTACTGGGGCGTCGGCGCGGGCATCGTCGCGGACTCGCAGCCCGAACACGAATGGGACGAGACCATGAACAAGGGCCGCGCGCTGTGGCTGGCGGTGCAGCGGGCCGAGCGGGGTGCGCGATGATCGCGGTCATCGACAACTACGACTCGTTCACCTACAACCTCGTGCAGTACCTGGGCACGCTGGGCGCCGAGGTGCACGTGCGCCGCAACGACGCGGTGACGGTGGCCGAACTCGAGGCGCTGCCGCTCGAAGGCCTGCTCGTGTCGCCCGGCCCGGGCGAGCCGAAGGACGCCGGCGTGTCCGAGGACGCGCTGCGCGCGCTGTCGGGCAAGGTGCCGGTGCTCGGCGTGTGCCTCGGCCACCAGGCCATCGGCGAGGTGTTCGGCGGCCGCGTGATCCGCGCGCCGCGGCTCATGCACGGCAAGACCAGCCCGATCATGCACAAGGGCCGCGGGCTGTTCGCCGGGCTCGACAACCCGTTCGAGGCGACGCGCTACCACTCGCTCATCGTGGACAAGGACTCGCTGCCGGCCGTGCTCGAGCCGGTCGCGTGGACCCCCGAGGGCGAACTCATGGGCCTCAAGCACACCGAGCACGAGACCTGGGGCGTACAGTTCCATCCCGAATCCGTCCTGACCCGACAGGGCCTGAAGCTCATCGAGAACTTCCTGACCCTGTGCCGCCAGCAGAGGAGAGTCCCGCGGTGATCCAGTCCGCCATCGCCCGTGCCGTCGCCCACGAGAATCTCTCGCGCGAGCTCGCGCGCGCCACGATGGAGCAGGTGCTCGCCGGCGAAGCCACGCCGTCGCAGATCGCCGGGCTCGCCGTGGCGTTGCGCATGAAGGGCGAGACCACGGACGAGATCGGTGGGTTCGCCGAAGCCATGCGCCTGCGCGTGCCGCCGCTGCACACCAAGCGCACGCCGCTGCTCGACACGTGCGGCACGGGCGGCGACAACGCCGGGACCATCAACATCTCCACGACCGTCGCGATCGTGGTCGCGGCCTGCGGCGTGGCGGTGGCCAAGCACGGCAACCGCGCGGTCTCGAGCCGCACGGGTTCGGCCGACGTGCTCGAGTCGCTCGGCGTGGGCATCGACCTCACGCCGGTGGACGCCGCGCGTTCGCTCGACGTGCTCGGGATCACGTTCCTGTTCGCGCCGAACTACCACGGCGCGCTGCGCCACGCCGTCGGGCCGCGGCGCGAACTGGGCGTGCGCACGGTGTTCAACGTGCTCGGCCCGCTCACGAACCCGGCCGGCGCCACTCGCCAGCTGCTGGGCGTGTATTCGGACACGCTGGTGCGCCCGATCGCCGAAGTGCTGCACTCGCTGGGCAGCGAGCGCGCCATGGTGGTGCATGGCCGCGACGGCATGGACGAACTGACCGTGTTCGCCAAGAACCACGTGGCCGAACTGAACGAAGGCAAGATCCGCGAGTACGAAGTGGACCCCGCCGAGTTCGGGCTCGCGCACACCGACCGCGCCGGAGTCGCCGGTGGCAGCGCCGCCGAGAACGCCGCGCGCACGCGCGCGATCCTCGCGGGCGAGCAGGGGCCGGCGCGCGACATCGTGCTGCTCAACACCGCCGCCGCACTCGTCGTGGCCCGCGTGGCGAACGATCTCGCCTCGGGCGTCGCCCGCGCACGCCAGGCCATCGACAGCGGCGAGGCGTCGCGCAAGCTGGCCGACATGGCCGCGTTCCGCGGCTAGGAGCCGTACGTGGACTGCGCGCGCTGCGGCCGGACGGCGGGGGAGTCGGACCGCTTCTGCGCGGCGTGCGGTGCTTCGCTCGTGGCGCCGTCGTTGCCGGGTGCGGAGCCCGGGGACGAGGCTTCGCTCGCGGCGGTGCCTGCCCCGGAGCGCACGGCGGAGCGGATCGCCGCGGCCGTCATGCCGGCGGCCGAGCTGCCGCCGACGGACGCGGGGGAGGACGCCGGCGTGGGCGCGGCGGCCACGGCGCATGCCGCGCCTGCCGCATTCGTCTACGGCGGTTTCTGGCGCCGCTTCGTGGCGCTGTGGGTGGACGCGCTCGTATTGTTCTTCCCGCAGGCCGTGATGCGCGTCGCGCTCGGGCTGCCCGCACTTTCGTACGACGACGAATGGGGTGACCCCACCGTGCTGACCGCCGAATGCCTCGGAGTGGCCATGACGATCGTGTATGCGGCCGCGCTCGAATCCTCGCTCGGGCAGGGCTCGCTCGGGCAGCAGGTGCTCGGGCTGCGCGTGACCGACCTGCAGGGCCGCCGGATCGGTTTCGCCCGCGCGCTCGCGCGGCAGTTCGCCAAGCTGCTCTCGATGCTGCTCTGCGGCTTCGGCTACGTGCTGCAGTTGTGGAACGGGCGGCGCCAGACGCTGCACGACATGATCTGCGGTGTGGTCGTGCTGCGCACCGACGAGGCGCCCGCGCGCGAGCCGTCGCGCATGGCGGTGATGTCGTGAGCGGCGTGGACTTCCTCGCGCGCATCGCCGCCGACCGCCGCCGTCGCGTGGCCGAGATGGCGGCCGTCACGCCCCCGCACGTGCTGCGCGAGCGCATCCTGCGCACCGAACCCGCGGGGCGATTCGAACGCGCGCTGCGGCGCGGCGGGCCCGAGGGGCCGATCCGCATGATCTGCGAGGTCAAGCGCGCGTCGCCGTCGAAGGGCATGCTGCGTGCCGACGTGGACCCGGTCGCGACCGCGAAGTTCTATGCGGCGGGCGGGGCCGCCGCCGTGTCGCTGGTCACCGAACCCGATCACTTCCTCGGCGATCCCGAGTGGGTGCAGGCGGTGCGCCCGCACGTGGCGCTGCCGCTGCTCATGAAGGACTTCGTCGTGGACTCGTACCAGGTCCTCGACGCCGCGGCGCGCGGCGCCGACGCCGTGCTGCTGCTCGCGGCCCTGCTGTCGGAGACCGAAATGCAGCGCTACCTCAACGAGGCGCGGCTGCTCGGGCTGGATGCGCTGGTCGAGGTGCACGACGAGGCCGAACTGGGCCCGGCCCTGCGTGCCGGTGCGACGATCGTGGGCATCAACAACCGCAGCCTGCACACGTTCGAGGTCAGCCTCGAGCAGTCGTTGCGGCTGCTGCCGAAGCTGCCGTCGCACGTCGTCGCGGTCGCCGAGAGCGGGCTGTCACGGCCCGAGGACCTGGCGCGGCTGCGCGAGACGCGCTGCGACGCGGTGCTCATGGGCGAGGTGTTCATGACCGCCGCGGACCCCGCCGCCACGCTCGCCGTGCTCGGGGCCGCCGCGCGCGGCGACGCGCGCTGACGTCCGTCGTGCAGACCGCGGCCGGGCGCACGATCGTCAAGGTGTGCGGCCTGACGCGCCTCGAAGACGCCTCGCACGCGCTGGCGTGCGGCGCCGACTGGCTCGGCTTCGTGGTCCGTGCCGAGAGCCCGCGGGTGGTCTCGCCCGAGGCGGCCGGTGCCATCGTGGCGGCGCTGCCCGGAGCGGTCGCGGTGGCGGTGATGGTCGCGCCCACGCCCGACGAGGCGCTGGCGATCGCGCGCACCGTGGGCGCCGCCCGCGTGCAGCTGCACCGCGTGCACCCGGCGGACTGGCCGGCCGACTTCCCGCTGCCCTGCGCGTTCGGCGTGGGTGTGGACGCGACCGGCGCCTTTGCGGGCGACGTGCCGCCGCCGCCGCACCTCGTGCTGCTCGACACCGCGAAAGCGGGCATGGACGGCGGCACCGGCGAGACTTTTCCGTGGAACGCGGCGCGCGTGCTCGCATCGGACCGCGACGTGATGGTCGCCGGCGGACTCGGACCCGACAACGTGGCCCGCGCCGTCGCCGAGCTTCGACCTTTCGGCGTGGACGCTTCGTCCCGCCTCGAGACTTCTCCCGGCATCAAGGACCCCGAACGCGTGCGGCGATTCGTCGCCGCCGTGCGAGAGAGTGATGAGCGCAGACGCCAGCCGTCCTGACGCCGCGGGCCACTTCGGCCCGTACGGCGGCAAGTTCGTTCCCGAAACCCTGATCCACGCGCTGGAAGAGCTCGAGCGCGAGTACGACCGCGCCCGGAGCGACGCCGACTTCCAGCGCGAACTCGAGCAGACGCTGCGCGACTTCGCCGGGCGCCCGACGCCGGTGATCGAGGCGAAGCGCTTCTCCGAGGCGGCGGGCTGCCGCGTGTTCCTCAAGCGCGAGGACCTGCTGCACACCGGTGCGCACAAGATCAACAACACGATCGGCCAGTGCCTGCTCACGAAGCGCATGGGCAAGCCGCGCGTGATCGCCGAGACGGGCGCCGGCCAGCACGGCGTGGCGACCGCCGCGGCGGCCGCACGCTTCGGGCTCGAGTGCGTCGTGTACATGGGCGCCGAGGACGCGCGCCGCCAGAAACTGAACGTGGAGCGCATGCGGCTGCTGGGCGCCGAGGTGCGCGAGGTGCACGCCGGCTCGCGCACGCTCAAGGACGCGGTCAACGAAGCGCTGCGCGACTGGGTCACGCGCGTGCGCGACACGCACTACATTCTCGGCTCGGTGCTCGGGCCGCACCCGTTCCCGGTCATGGTGCGCGACTTCCATCGCGTGATCGGGATCGAGGCGCGCGCGCAGTTCGAGGCGCTGGCCGGCGGGCGGCCCGACGTGCTCGTGGCCTGCGTGGGAGGCGGGAGCAACGCGATCGGGCTGTTCCACGCGTTCCTCGGCGATGCCGACGTGCGCAAGGTGGGCGTGGAGGCCGGCGGTCACGGGCTGGCGAGCGGCAAGCACGCCGCGCGCGTGCCCGAGCATTCGGTCGGGGTGCTGCACGGCACGCGTACGCTGATCCTGCAGGACGAACACGGCATGGTGCGCGAGACGCATTCGGTGTCGGCGGGACTCGACTACCCGGCGCTCGGACCCGAGCACGCGTGGCTCGCCGACCGCGGGCTCGCCACGTACGCGAGCGCCACGGACGACGAGGCGCTCGCGGCGTTCGAGGCGCTCTCGCGGCTCGAAGGCATCCTGCCCGCGCTCGAATCGTCGCACGCACTGGCGTGGGTGCTGCGCGAGGGCAAGCAGCTCGGGCCGAACGCGCGCGTGCTCGTGAACCTGTCCGGGCGCGGGGACAAGGACGTGGCCGAAGTGCTGCGCGTGACCGGCCGGGGCTGAGCGCGTGGCCGTCGCCGGGCTCCATCACGTCACGGCGATCGCCTCGTCGGCGCAGGCCACGGCCGACTTCTGCGTGCGCGTGCTCGGCCTCACGCTGGTCAAGCGCACGGTCAACTTCGACGATCCGACGTCGCACCACCTGTACTTCGGCGACGCCTCCGGGACGCCGGGAACGCTCGTCACCTATTTCGCCGGCGCGCGCATCCGCCGCGGCGGCAAGCCCGGCGCGGGCATGGCGTCGTCCATCGCGCTCGCGGTGCCCGCGGACTCGCTCGCGCGCTGGCGGCCCCGGCTGCGCAGGCTCGGAGTGCCGTTCGCCGACGCACCGGGGCGCTTCGGCGACCGCGCGCTGGCGCTCGACGATCCCGACGGCATCCGCATCGAGCTGGTCGAGCACCCGGTGCGTGCGCGGGAGATTTGGCCGCTCGGGCTGCACGCGGTGTCGCTCACGCTCACGCAGGCCACGCCGACCCTGGCGCTGCTCGACCGCGGCTTCCTCATGACGGCGAGCGAGGACGGAGGCGCGATCGTGCGCGCGAGTGGTGAGGCCGCGCTCGGCGCACACGTGGACGTGCTCGCGGCGCCGGCCGCGGCGGCCGGGCGCATGGCCGCGGGCGCGATCCATCACGTGGCGTTCCGGGCGCGCGACGAGGAGCACCACGCGGCGCTGCGCTCGGCCGTGGAGCGGGAGGGACTGGCGCCCGGCGAGACGCTCGACCGGCGCTACTTCCGCTCGTTCTACTTCCGCGAGCCCGGCGGCGTGCTGTTCGAGGTCGCGACCGACGCTCCCGGCTTCGCGGCGGACGAGCCCGACGGGCTTGGGCGCGCGCTCTGCCTGCCGCCCTGGCTCGAGAGCGAGCGTACCGCGATCGCCGCGGCGCTGCCGCCGTTCTCCGCGCCCGCGGGTCCGGCGCCGGGCATGTGACGGCGGCTCGCGCCGTGTGCTATAAACGCGGGCCGCAAGCGTGCGCCCGTAGCTCAATTGGATAGAGCGTCAGCCTCCGGAGCTGAAGGTTACAGGTTCGATTCCTGTCGGGCGCACCAGTCATTTCCCTCCGCGCGGCGGCCCACTTTCATGTCCGAGAACCTCCAGCCGCGATTCGAGCCGCATGCCGCGCAGGAGATGGCGTCCATGTTCGACGACGTCTCCGGCCGCTACGACCTGCTCAACCGCATCATGACGCTGGGCCAGGACGGCGCGTGGCGCGAGGCCATGTGGCGCGCGGTGCCCGAGGACGCGCACGTGGTGCTCGACCTGTGCACCGGCAGCGGCGTTTCGCTGCCCGGGCTGCGGCGGCCCGGTCGAACCGTGCTCGGCATGGACGTGAGCTTCCAGATGCTCGAGGTGGCGCAGGCGCAGTACGGCACCGCCGGCTGGGCGCCGCGACTGGCGTGCTCGGACGCGTTCCGGCTGCCGCTGCGCGACGGCGCGCTCGACGCGATCACGGTGGCGTTCGGGGTGCGCAACCTGCGGCCGCGCCCGGCCGCGCTCGCCGAACTCGCGCGCGCGTTGCGCCCGGGCGGCACGCTGGTCGTGCTCGAAGCGTCGGCGCCCGCGCCCGGACCACTGCAGCCGTTCCATGCGTTCTGGGTGCGGCACATGATCCCGCTGTTCGGGCGGCTGTCGCCCGATCCGAGCGCCTACCGTTACCTGAGCGCCTCGATCTTCGAGTTCGGGCACGGCCCCGAGTTCGCGGCCGACCTGGCCGGGGCGGGGTTCACGCTGGTCGCTCGGAAGGCGTTCCTGCTCGGGGCGACGCGGCTGTGGGTGGCCCGGCGCGAGCCGGCGCTTGGTCAAAATCCCGCCGGGACGGCGCACGCCGTGCGGAATGCACGGCAGGGGGCGGGCGAAAGTCCGCAGTCCCCGGCAGGCGCTGCCGGTTCGGACGGCGAGGCCCGGGTCTGGCTGGGCACGCAGGCGGGACTCAGCCTGGTGTTGACCGCGGCCCTCATGTGGGCTCTCGCGGAATGGGCCAAGTCGCAGGCGTTGCTTCCCTTGAGCGACGTGCAGCGGTTCGCCGGCTGGCTGCTGCTGGGGGCCGGGGTGCTGGTGTTCGGGGCGCGGGCGATTTGGCTGGGGTTGAGGTTCGCGGCGAGCCGATAGGGGTACTGGGCGATCGGGTGAAGTGGCACAGCCATTGCCACCTCATCGTGGGATTTTCCCCCAAGGACTCGGAACCCAACCCTATGCATGGTCGCGAAAAACTCCTCGCCACGCTGGTCGAGCTGTCCGGTCGGGCCGCTCCGCGCACGCGCGCGGAGCTGGTCTCGGCGGTCCTCCGCCACGCCATCTTGATCGCGGACGCCGACGGCGCGGTGGTCGCGCTCGTCAGCGGCCGCCAGGTCGAACGCACGTCGCTGCGTCGCAGCGACCCGCTGCCGATCGCGGCGGACGGCCCGGCGACGCCCGGTCCGTTCGAACGCACGCTCATGGCGTCGGGTTCGCCGCGCGCGATCGGCGACCTGTCCGAGAGCGAACGCGCCGCCGTCGAAGTGCCCTGCGCCGGCGTCGAGTGCGGCCCGGCGCTGTTCCTGCCGCTGCGCCTGCGCGAAACCGAACTCGGCTACCTCGCGCTCTACCGCCGCCGCGGCGCCACGCGCTTCCAACTGCGCGACGCGCGCACGCTGGTGCTGCTCGCCGCGTGGACCGCGACGATGCTCGAGAACATGCGACTGGGCGAGGACCTCGAGAAGCTCGCGGTCACCGACGACCTGACGCAGGTCTACAACTACCGCTACCTCAAGACGGCGCTGCGCCGCGAGGTGAAGCGCGCGCAGCGCTTCCGCCAGCCGCTGTCGCTGCTCATGCTCGACGTGGACAACCTGAAGGGCTACAACGACCGCAATGGCCACCTGCGCGGCAGCTTCCTGCTCAAGGAACTGGCGCAGTTGTTCGCCCGGCAGGTGCGTTCGTGGGACCTCGTGGCCAAGTACGGCGGCGACGAGTTCACGGTGATCCTGCCGCAGACCGAGCGTCCGGGTGCGGCCGCGGTGGCCGAGCGCCTGCGCGCGGCCGTCGAGTCGCACGCGTTCCCGCTCACGGGCGCCGGGGCCATCACGGTGAGCGCCGGCATCTCGGCGTTCCCGCACGACGGCGAAACGGTGGTGTCGCTGATCGAGGCGGCCGACCGCGCGCTCTACCTGGCCAAGGCGAACGGCCGCAACCGGGTCGAGGGAATCGAGCCCTTGGCGGCCTAGGAAACGCGGCTTTGACCACTTTTCGGGGGCAGGGTAGCTTGCCGCCGCCAACCCCACGATCACGGATTCTCATGGCAGTGAAGCTCAGCAGCAGCACGGACGGAGGACGCGTGTCGGATCGTATCGGAATCGCCGTCGTCGGGACGGGAGACTGGGGCGCCAACCTCGTGCGCAACTTCGCGAACCTGCCGGGCGCCCGGCTCGTCGCGGTGTGCGACGCCGACCCCAAGCGGCTCGAGAAGACGGCCGCGCAGTACCCGGGCACGAAGGCCTACGCGGACGTGTCGCTCGTCGCGGCCGACCCGGAGATCAAGGGCGTGGTCGTCTCGGCCTCGGCGCCGGGGCACTACCCGCTCGCGAAGACCCTGCTCGAGGCGGGCAAGGACGTGTACGTCGAGAAGCCGCTGACGCTCGAGGTCGCGCACGCCGAGGAGCTCTGCAAGCTCGCGAAGGAGCGCAACCTGATCCTCATGGTCGGGCACCTGCTGCTCTACCACCCGGGCGTGCAGTACATGAAGAAGATGGTCACCGACGGTTCGCTCGGCGACGTCTACTACATCTATTGCCAGCGCGTGAACCTCGGCAAGGTGCGCAAGGACGAGAACGCGCTCTGGAGCTTCGCGCCGCACGACCTGTCGGTGGTGCTGCACCTGCTCGGCATGGAGCCGACGGACGTGGTCGCGCGCGGTTCGGACTTCCTGCAGAAGGGCGTCGAGGACGTGGTCTTCGTGGACCTCAAGTTCCCCGGCGGCAAGATGGCGCACGTGCACGTGTCGTGGCTCGACCCGCACAAGCTGCGCAAGTTCACGGTCGTGGGCTCGAAGAAGATGGTCGTGTTCGACGACATGGACGCGAGCGAGAAGATCAAGATCTACGACAAGGGTGTGGACCGCGCGGGTGAGGTCGTGTCGTACGGCGACTCGCTCACCGTGCGCAACGGCGACATCCTGATCCCGAAGATCTCGCTGCAGGAGCCGCTCAAGCTGGAGTGCTCGCACTTCGTCGAGTGCGTGCGCGACCGCAAGAAGCCGCTCACCGACGGAATCGACGGCCTGCGCGTGGTCAAGGTGCTCGACGCGGCGCAGCGCTCGCTCAAGGCCGGCGGCGCGCCGGTGTCCATCGAACCGCTTCCGCAGGAGGTCGCATGAGCAGCAGCGTCGTGCATCCGACCGCCCAGATCGGGGCGGGCACCACGATGGGCGAGGGCTGCGTGATCGGCCCGAACGTGAAGCTGGGCACGGGCTGCAAGCTCGGCCATCACGTCGTGATCCACGCCGACACGGTCGTCGGCAACGACGTGCGCATCGACGACTTCGCGTCGCTCGGCAAGCTGCCCATGAAGGCCGCGAACTCCGCGACCACCAAGGAGCAGGAACTGCCGCCGCTGACCGTCGGCGACGTCTGCATCGTCGGCACCGGCGTGGTGCTGTACCGCGGCGCCGTCGTGGACGGCAAGGTGCTCATGGCGGACCTGTGCACCGTGCGCGAGAACGTCACCGTAGGCCGCGGCACGATCGTCGGCCGCGGCGTGACGATCGAGAACTTCTGCAGCGTCGGCCGCTACTGCAAGCTCGAGTCCGAGAGCTACCTGTGCGCGTACTCGACGCTCGAGGACCGCGTGTTCATCGCGCCCGGCGTCGTGACGTCGAACGACAACTTCGTCGGCCGCACGCAGGAGCGCTTCAAGCACTTCAAGGGCGTCACCGTGAAGAAGGGCGGACGCATCGGCGCGGGCAGCGTGACGCTGCCCGGCGTGACGGTCGGGGAGGACGCGCTCGTCGCGGCCGGCTCCACCGTGACGAAGGACGTCGAACCGCGCACGCTCGTGATGGGCAAGCCGGCGCGCCCCGTGCGCCCCGTGCCCGTCGAACAGTTGCTGGAGAACCAGGGCTGGGTGGACGCGTAGACGCGCGTCCGGCCCCGATCCCGACCCGAGGGAGAACCGATGTCCACGAACACGACCATCAAGGTGCCGCTGCTCGACCTGCGCGCCCAGTACGACACCATCCGCACGGAAGTGGACGCCGCCGTCAAGGGCGTCATGGAGAGCTGCCACTTCATCGGCGGGCCCGAAGTCAGCGCGCTGGAGCAGGAAGTCGCGCGCTACTCGCAGACCTCGCACGCCGTCGCCTGCGCGTCGGGCACGGACGCGATCCTGCTCGCGCTGTGGACGCTCGGGATCGGCCCCGGCGACGAAGTGATCTGCCCGGCGTACACGTTCTTCGCCACGGCCGGCACGATCGCGAACAACGGCGCGACGCCGGTGTTCGTGGACGTGGACCCGAAGACGTACAACATGGACACGCACCTGCTCGAGGCCGCGATCACGCCGCGCACGAAGGCGGTCGTGACCGTGTCGCTGTTCGGCCAGTGCTGCGACGTGCCGGCGATCAAGGCGATCTGCGACAAGCACCAGCTGTGGCTGATCGAGGACGCCGCGCAGTCCATCGGCTCGGAGTGGGAAGGCAAGCGCTCGGGCTCGATGTGCGACTTCGGCACGTTCTCGTTCTTCCCGTCGAAGAACCTGGGCGGCGCCGGCGACGGCGGCATGATCGTGACGCAGAACGCCGAACTCGCCGAGAAGGCGCGGCTGCTCTGCAACCACGGCGCGAAGCCGAAGTACTACCACTCGCTGGTCGGCACGAACTCGCGCCTCGACGCGCTGCAGGCCGCGATCCTGCGCGTGAAGCTGCGCCACCTCGACCGCTGGAGCGAGGGCCGCGCGAAGAACGCGGCGCTCTACAACCAGCTGTTCGAGGGTTCGCGCGTCGGCCGCCCGTACCACGATCCGCGCACGCGCCACATCTACAACCAGTACGTGATCCGCGTGCCGAAGCGTGACGAGCTCAAGAAGTACCTCGGTGAGAAGAACATCGGCTGCGAGGTGTACTACCCGGTGCCGCTGCACGTGCAGAAGTGCTTCGCGCATCTCGGTTACAAGGAAGGCTCGATGCCGGTGTCGGAGGCCGCGGCCGCCGAGACGATCGCGCTGCCGATCTATCCGGAGCTGTCGGAGGAGCAGATTCGCTACGTGGCCCAGACCGTTCTCGACTTCGTCGGGAACGCCTGAGTCGCGGCGGGCTCGACCCGCCGCAGGAAGCTCGAGGCGCGCCGTCCCACCCCGCCCAGGGGCGGCGCGCCCGCAGGTCTCACTCGTGAGACCGCGCCGGAGGTCCCCTTCCGACGGCGCTGACGTGGGTTCATGGCTGAAGCGCAAAACGAAACCCTGCGCGCACTGCTGCGCCGGGTGGACGAAGTCCGGGGACTCTCGGACCGTTCCGCGCATGCGGCGACGGTCGGGCTGGCCGATGCGGACGTGCTCGCGCACACGCTGGGCGAGATGGTCGAGGAACTCGAGCGCAGCCATCGCCGGCTGATCGAGACCAACGTCCAGCTCGTCTCGCTGCGCGAAGTCGCCGGCAGCCTGACCACGACCCAGGACACCGCCGAGACGACGCGCACGGTGACGCGCTACCTGCAGCGCGCGTTCGGCTTCGACCAGGTCTGCCTGCTGCTCATCGACCACGAGCGCGGCGTGCTGACCGGCGCGTGGACGACGGGGGGGAGCGGGCCGGACGCCACGGTCGCGCTCGAAGTGCCGCTCGTCGGCGATCGCGGTTCGCTCGCGCGCGCGATCTGGCTGAACCGGACGCTGCTGCACCTCGACTGCCGCCGCCATCCGCCGGCGTTCCTGCCCGAGTCGCACCCGCTGCACGAGGTGTTCGGACGGCTCGGCTCGATGGCCACCGTACCGCTGCAGCGCAGCCAGTCCGACAGCGCCCACGCGCACTGCGACCAGTGCCTGCTGGGCGATGCGTCCATGATGGCGCCGCCGGCCGGGCCCGCGGCCGCCCGCTGGCTGCACGAGCGTGAAGACCGCCAGCGCCGCTGCCTGTCGTGCGAGCGCATGCCCAGCCTCGGCATCATCGGCGCCGCGCGCGGCGTGCACGCGCCGCCGCTGACGGCGGCCGACGTCACGCTGGTCGAATCCATCGCGCTCTCGGTGGCGCCGATGGTCGAGAACGCCCGGCTGTTCCAGGACCTGCGCAAGAGCCAGCGGTTCCAGCAGCACGTGCTGGACTCCATGGCGAGCGCGCTGGTGGCGATCGGGTTGCACGGCGAAGTGCTGAGCTTCAACCGCGCCGCCGAGGACCTGCTGGGCTGGAAGGAAGTCGAAGCGCTCGGGCGGCCCATGGGCGAGGTGTTCGGGGCCGAGGGCGAAGCGCTGCTGCAGGGCACGCTGGCGCGCGGACTCGACGTACAGCGGCAGGAGACCACGCTCGTGACGCGCGACGGCGCGGCGCTGCCGGTGCGGCTGACCACGTCGGCGCTGCGCGACGACCACGGCACCGTGTACGGCTCGATCGCCGCGTTCCTCGATCTCACGCCGCTCAAGCGCGCCGAGGAACACGCGCGCCAGATGGACCGGCTCGCCGCGCTCGGGCGCTTCACGTCGAGCGTCGCGCACGAGATCCGCAATCCGCTCACCGGCATCACCATGGGCGTGCAGCACCTCGCCCGCGTGGTGCAGGACGACGACAAGCAGCGCAAGAACGTCGAGTTCGTGCTGTCCGAGATCAAGCGGCTCGACCGCATCGTGCAGGAGCTCTTCGACGTCACGCACCCGCGGCGGCTCGACCTGCAGCCGCGGCCGCTCGAGGACACGCTGCGGCGCGCGGAGCAGTCGCTGACGGGCCTGCTCGAGACGCGCGGCGTGCAGGTGCGCTGGGAACTTGCGGCGTCGTTGCCGGCCGTGCCGCACGATGCCGACCAGATGCAGCAGGTGTTCATCAACCTCGTCAAGAACGCCGCCGAAGCTTCGGCGCCGGGCGCCGCGATCACCGTGCGCGCCGAGACGCACGCGGCCCCCGCGCGCGGCCGCCGCCGTGCGGTTCCCACGTCGGTGATCGCGAGCGTGACCGACGAAGGCCCGGGCATCGACGAGGCCACCTGCAAGACGCTGTTCGAACCCTTCTTCACGACCAAGCCCGGCGGAACGGGGCTCGGGCTCTACATCACCCACGACATCGTCAAGCGGCACGGTGGCCTGCTCACCGTGCAGAGCGAGCCCGGCCGGGGCGCCACGTTCCGCGTGGAGCTTCCGCTGGAATCCCATGGAGGCAAGTCATGAGCAAGGCCAACATCCTGGTCGTGGACGATCAGGACTCCATCCGGCACTTCGTCTGCCAGGCCCTCGAGAACGACGGCTACACCGTGACCAGCGCGGGTTCCGTGCGCGAGGCCCGGGCGGCGATCGAACGCGACATGCCCGACATGGCGTTCTTCGACCTGAAGCTGCCCGACGGCACCGGCCTCGACCTGCTGCGCGAAGTGAAGCGCCTGCAGCCCGAAGTGTCGGTCGTGCTCATGACGGCGTTCGGCGAGCTCGAGACCGCGGTCGAGGCGATGAGCGCCGGCGCGTTCTGGTTCGTGAAGAAGCCGTTCCAGTCCGAGGAACTGCTCGCGATCGCGGCGCGCGCGCTCGAGTCGCAGAAGATCTGGCTCGAACTGCGGCGCCTGCGCAACCAGGCGTTCACGGACGAGGACTACCTGCATTCGGCGAGCCCGGCGATGCAGGAGGCCTATGCGATCGCCGAGCAGGTGGCGCGCGGCGACACCACCAGCGTGCTCATCGAGGGCGAGAGCGGCACGGGCAAGGAGTACTTCGCGAACCTGATCCACCGGATGAGCGCGCGGCATTCCCAGCCGTTCGTCGAGATCAACTGCGCCGCGATCCCGGGCGAGCTGCTCGAGAGCGAGCTGTTCGGCCACGAAAAGGGCGCCTTCACCGACGCGCGCGCGCAGAAGCTCGGGCTCATGGAGCTGGCGAACGGCGGCACGCTGTTCCTCGACGAGATCGGGGAGATGGCGCCCATGCTGCAGGTGAAGCTGCTGCGCGTGCTCGAGCGCCGCACGTTCAAGCGCGTCGGCGGCACCAAGGACATCGCGGTCAACCTGCGCATCATTTCGGCGACGAACCAGGACCTCGAGCGCATGGTCCGCGAAGGCCAGTTCCGCGAGGATCTCTACTACCGCCTCAAGGTCGTGCCGCTGTTCGTGCCGCCGCTGCGCGAACGGCGGGAGGACATCGTGCCGCTCGCGCGGCTGTTCATGGAGCGCTTCTCGAAGCAGTTCAAGAAGCCGTTCCGCGAGATCGCACCCGGGGCACAGCGGCTGCTGAACGAGTACGCGTGGCCGGGCAACATCCGCGAGCTGAAGAACCTGTTCGAGCGCACGATCCTGCTCGAGAACGCCGAGGTGCTCGATTCCGCGCACCTCAAGCTCGCGCCGCGCGCCCGGGCGGCGTCCGAGGCGACGCTGGGCCAGCGGGTGGACGAGACGCTGAACGCGCCGATCCCGCCGACCGGGATCCCGTTCGAAGCGCTGGTCGAGGAACTCGAGCGTTCCTTGATCATGCGTGCCTCGTATGCTACGAAGTGGAACCAGAGCCGCACGGCGGAGGTGCTGAACCTCAAGCGCGACAAGCTCCGCTACCGCATGAAGCTCTTCGGAATCCACGCGAAGGACGACGAGGCCCAGAACCATTCGTCCGCTGCCTGATCGCAAGCCCCGCGCACTCCGCGCGGCCTCGTGGGCCGCGCTGCTGAGCGCGGGGCTTTCGCTTGCCTCGTGCGGTTACACGACCAGCCCGGCGCTGCTGCCGAGCCACCTGAAGACCGTGGCGGTCCCGACGTTCGAGAACGGCACCACCGAGTACACGCTCGAGCAGGAGATCACCTCGACGGTGTCGGAACGGTTCGTGCGCGACAACCACCTCAAGGTGGTGGACGAGAAGTCCGCGAACTGCGTCGTGCGCGGCCGGGTGACGCAGTACAAGAACGCGGTGTTCGGGTTCACCGAGGCGTCGCGTTCGCAGGAGTACCGCATCACGATCGGCGTGCAGGTGACGTTCAAGGACCTCGTGAAGAACCGCGAGCTGTGGACCGACGAGATCGTCCGCACGGTCAACTACTACACGGTGGACGTGCCCGGCCAGAAGGCGCGAGACCCGCTCGATGCCCGAAAAGAAGCCGTCGAGAAGATCGCCGACGAAATCCTCAGCCGCAGCGTCGAAGGCTGGTGACGTGACGGCGAAGGCTCCCGCGAAGCGCGCGCCGGCCGCGAAGGCCGTGGCGCCGTCCGGCGGCTTCGCGCTGCTCGACGCGGCGTACGCCGGGAAGTTCCCGAGCACGCTGTGGATCGAGGGCGACGACGAATCGCTGAAGGCCGCGTTCTTGTCGGAGTGGCGCCGCGCCTGGGCCATGGCCGTGCCCGAGGCGGCCGTGGCGCGCGTGCTGTGGGTGCGCGAGAACGGCGTGGACGAGATCCTCGCCGCGTTCCACAACGTGTCCATGTTCGCGCCGCGCGAGCTGACGATCGTGTTCGACGTCGAGGACCTGCTGCGCAGCGAGAAGCGCGTCGCGGCGCTGGCCGAGGGCATGTCGCGCCCGGCGGGCGAGTCGTGCCTCGTGCTGGTGGAGTCCGCCGCCGACAAGGAGCGCGCGAAGCTGGCGCCCGCACGCGCGGCGGCGGCGGTGCGCTGGCAGGCCGAGCCGCCGTCGTCGGCGGAGCTGCTCGCCTGGGGCCGCCGCCGGCTCGAGCGCGAAGGGCTCGCCGCCGAGACCGGGGCGCTCGAAGCGCTGGTGCACGCGTGCGAAGGCGAGACGCCGACCTTCTTCAACGAACTCGGCAAGCTGTGCGCGTGGTGCGCGAAGGCGGGCAAGGTCACGAAGGCCGACGTCGCCGAAGTGTCGCGCCCGGTGGTCGGCGCCGAACTCGACGAGTACCTCGTCGCGGTCGCGAAGGGCGACGTCGCGCTCGCGGCGAAGCGGCTGGGCCGCATCCTGGCCGAGGGGGAGAGCGAGGGCGGTATCCTGTTCTCGCTCGCGAACCTCGTCGGCGGCGCGCTCGGCGGCTGGGCGCGATTCCGCGAGGCGTCGCAGGTGCTCGGCCGCCGCAAGGACCCGCGCGGACTGGCCCGCGCGCTCGACGCGGTCTATCGGGCCGAGGCGGCGTGGAAGGGCGGGCGCACGGACGTGCGGCTCGCGCTCGAGATGGCGACCCGCGAGGTCGCCGGCGCCTGACGGCCTGATGCTTCGATCCCGGACGCGAACGGCCGCGCGGCGTGACGCCCGCGCGGCCGTTCGCTATCTTGCGCGCTCCACCTTCACCCGGAAGACGCCATGAGCAAGCGCTACCCGTTCGCCGAAGCCGAAGCCCGCTGGCAGAAGTACTGGTTGGAGCACAAGACCTTCGCCGCGGGCACCGACACCTCGAAGCCGAAGTTCTACTGCCTCGACATGTTCCCGTACCCCTCGGGCGCGGGACTGCACGTGGGCCACATCGAGGGCTACACGGCGACCGACATCCTGAGCCGCTACAAGCGCATGAAGGGCTTCAACGTCCTGCACTGCACCGGCTGGGACGCGTTCGGCCTGCCCGCCGAACAGTACGCGGTCAAGACGGGAGTGCACCCGGCGATCACGACGAAGCAGAACGTGGACAACTTCCGCCGCCAGATGCAGCGCGCGGGACTGTCGTACGACTGGGATCGCGAAGTGGACACCACCGATCCGGCCTACTACCGCTGGACCCAGTGGATCTTCCTCAAGCTGTACGAGCGCGGGCTGGCGTACGTGGCCGAGGTGCCGGTGAACTGGTGCCCCGAGCTGGGCACGGTGCTGGCCAACGAAGAGGTCGTGGACGGCAAGTCCGAGGTCGGCGGGTTCGAGGTGATCCGCAAGCCGATGCGCCAGTGGGTGCTGAAGATCACCGAGTACGCCGACCGGCTGCTCGACGATCTCGAGCAGGTGGACTGGCCGAACGGCACGCTCACCATGCAGAAGGAGTGGATCGGCCGCTCGACCGGCGCCGAGGTGGACTTCGCGCTCGACGGCGTGCACGGCAACCTGCGCATCTTCACGACGCGCCCCGACACGCTGTTCGGCGCCACCTACATGGTGCTCGCGCCCGAGCACCCGCTGGTCGGCGTGCTCACCGCGCCCGACCGCAAGGCGGACGTGGATGCGTACGTGGACGAGACGAAGCGCAAGAGCGACCTCGACCGCCAGAAGGACAAGGAGAAGACCGGCGTCTTCACGGGCGGCCACGCGATCAACCCCGTGAACGGGGCGAAGCTGCCGATCTGGATCGCCGACTACGTCATGATGGGCTACGGCACCGGCGCGATCATGGCCGTGCCCGGTCACGACGAGCGCGACTGGGAGTTCGCAAAGAAGTTCGGCCTGCCGATCGTCGAAGTGGTCTCGGGCGGGAAAGTGCAGGACGCGGCGTTCGTCGCGACCGAAGAGGGCACGATCGTGAACTCGAGCGCGCCCGGCGGCGGGTTCTCGATCGACGGGCTCAAGCCCGTGGACGCGATCCCGAAGATCACGGCGTGGCTGGCGGAGCGCGGCGCCGGCCAGAAGGCCGTGAACTACAAGCTGCGCGACTGGGCGTTCTCGCGCCAGCGCTACTGGGGCGAGCCGTTCCCGATCGTGTGGGCCGACGGCCAGCACCGGCCGCTGCCCGAGCACCAGCTGCCGCTGACGTTGCCCGACCTCCAGGAGTACAAGCCGTCGGGTACGGGAGAGAGCCCGCTCGCGAACGCCGAGGAGTGGCTCCGGGCGACCGATCCCGTGACCGGGGCGCCCGCACGCCGCGAGACGAACACGATGCCGCAGTGGGCCGGCTCGTGCTGGTACTACCTGCGCTTCATCGATCCGAAGAACCCCGACCGGCTCGTGGACCCGGCGCTCGAGAAGTACTGGATGCCCGTGGACCTGTACGTCGGCGGCGCCGAGCACGCGGTGCTGCACCTGCTGTACGCGCGCTTCTGGCACAAGGTGCTGTTCGACATCGGCGTCGTGAGCACGCCGGAGCCGTTCATCAAGCTCGTGCACCAGGGCATCATCCTGGGCGAGGACAGCCGCAAGATGTCGAAGCGCTGGGGCAACGTCGTGGACCCGATCGAGATGATCGAGGCCTACGGCGCCGACTCGCTGCGCATCTTCGAGATGTTCCTCGGGCCGCTCGAGGCCATGAAGCCGTGGAGCTCGAAGGGCGTCGAGGGCATCCAGCGGTTCCTCGACCGCGTGTGGCGCCTGTACGTGAACGAGGACGGCTCGAACGCGTTCACGGCCGAGCCCGCGCCGATCGATGCCGTGCGCGTGCTGCACAAGACGATCGCCAAGGTCGGCCAGGACGTCGAGGAACTGAAGTTCAACACGGCGATCTCGCAGATGATGGTGTTCGTGAACGAGATCAATCCGCTGCCGACGCGTTCGCGCGAAGTGCTGGAGCCGTTCGTGCTGGTGCTGGCGCCGTTCGCGCCGCACCTGGCCGAGGAACTGTGGTCGCGGCTGGGGCACACGGGCACGCTGGCGCACGAACCCTGGCCGGTGCACGACCCGGCGATGCTCGTGGACGACACGGTCACCGTGGCGATCCAGGTGAACGGCAAGCTGCGGGCGACGCTCGACCTGAAGCGTGGGGCGTCGCAGGACGAGGTGCAGCAGGTCGCGTTCGCGGACGAGCGCGTGAAGAAGTACGTCGAGTCCGGCGCGATCCGGAAGGTGATCCACGTGAAGGACAAGCTGCTCAACGTGGTGGTCGCGGGCTGAGACCGGCGCAGGCTCGAGCAGTCGGGGACGGCCCGGTGCGAAAGCGCGCACCGGGCCGTGCTCATGAGTGCGGGGGTGCGGTCCGCCGGGAGGCCGACGGAGAAGCCCCGGATCGGTCCACGAATGCCGGTTGACATAATACATATTATGCGACACGCGCAGGAATCGCCGCGCGGGGCGCGGGTGCCGCCGACACTGCACGCTTGTGCAGCCATGGCCCGCTCCGGCATCCTTTCGCGCCATGCGCCCCGAGTACTTCGACCAGCCCTGCCGCTCCGCGCTCAATCACGTCGAAGGCATGCCCTTCGAATGGACGCTCAATCCCTACATGGGCTGCGCGCACCGCTGCACGTTCTGCTACGTGCGCGCCTTCGAGCGCCGTGCCGACCGTCCCTCCGGCGAGCGCTACGGCCTGCGCATCCGGGTCAAGCCGAACATCGCCGAGGTCCTCCGGCGCGAGCTCGCCCGGCCGTCCTGGACGCGAGCCTCGGTCGTGCTCGGCGCGGCCACGGATCCGTACCAGCCGATCGAAGGCTCGCGCCGGCTGACGCGTGCCTGCCTCGAAGTGCTCGCCGAGCGGCACAACCCGTTCGGGATCATCACGCGCGGCCCGCTCGTCGTGCGCGACCTCGACCTGCTGCAGCTGGCGTCGAGCCGCGCCCGCGTCGCCGTGGACGTTTCGATCCCGGCGCTCGAGCCCGAGCTCTGGCGCGTGACCGAGCCCGGCACGGCGCCGCCCGAGGCGCGCCTGCGCGCTGTTCGCCGGTTGGCGGATGCCGGCATCCGGGTGCGCGTGGCGCTCGCGCCGCTGCTGCCCGGACTGTCGGACCGCCGCGAGTCGCTCGAGCGCGTGGTGCGCGCCGCTCGCGAGGCCGGCGCCACGAGCGTGTGGGCCGGCATGCTGCACCTGCAGCCGGGCACCCGCGAGCATTTCCTCGACACGCTGGCCGCGGCGTGGCCCGAGGAGCGCGCCCGGCTCGAGGCGCTGTACGGCACGCGTGCGTACCTGCCGAAGCGGCTCGGTGCGCCGGTGCTGGCCGAAGTCGCGCGCCTGCGTGCGGCGATCGCGCGCCGTGCCGACGCGCCCGCGCCGATCGAGCCGGTGCCCCCGCCCGAGGCGCCGTTCTTCGGCGACCAGCTCGGGCTGGCGCTCTAGCCGCACCTGCGGCATCGTGCCGCCATGCGCTCGATCAATCCCTACACCGGCGCGCTGGTCGCGGAATACGCCGCGCACTCTCCCGCCGACGCGCACGCCTGCCTCGATCGCTGCGCGGCCGCGTGGCCCGCGTGGGCCGCCCGAACGTACGCCGAGCGCGCGCTCGTGCTGCGGAACGCCGCACGACTGCTGCGCGAGCGCGGCGCGTCGCTCGCGCGCCTCGCCGTTCTGGAGATGGGCAAGCCGATCGCGCAGGCCGAAGCCGAGGTCGAGAAGTGCGCGTGGGTGTGCGACTGGTACGCCGAGCACGCCGAGCGGCTGCTCGCCGACGAGCCCGCCGACACCGACGCCACGCGCAGCTACGCGCGCTGCGAGCCGCTCGGCACGCTGCTCGCGGTCATGCCGTGGAACTTCCCGTACTGGCAGGTGTTCCGTGCCGCGGCTCCCGCGCTGATGGCGGGCAACTGCGTGGCGTTGAAGCACGCGTCGAACGTGCCGGGCGTGGCGCTGGCGATCGAGTCGGTGCTGCGCGAGGCCGGCGCGCCCGAGGGCGTGTTCGTCACGCTGCTGGTGCCCGGCGCGCAGGTCGCGGCGCTGATCGCGCACGATGCGGTCGCGGCCGTGACGCTGACCGGCAGCGAGGCGGCCGGCGTGGACGTCGCCGCACGCGCCGGCGCCTCGCTCAAGAAGGTCGTGCTCGAACTGGGCGGCTCGGATCCGTTCGTGGTGCTGGCCGACGCCGACCTGGAACTTGCCGTGGCCACCGCCGTGACCGCGCGCGTGCAGAACAACGGCCAGAGCTGCATCGCCGCCAAGCGATTCATCGTCGAAGCGCCGATTGCCGAAGCGTTCGAGCGCGCGTTCACCGAGCGCATGCGCGCGCTCGTCGTGGGCGACCCGCTGGAGCGGTCCACGCAGGTCGGGCCGCTCGCCCGGCCCGAGTTCGTGGACGACCTGGACGCGCAGGTGCGGCGGTCGCTCGCCGCCGGAGCGGTGCTCGCCACGGGTGGCGCCCGCGTGGAAGGCGCCGGCTGGAGCTACGCGCCCACGGTGCTCACGCACGTGGCGCCGGGCATGCCGGCGTTCGACGAGGAGACGTTCGGGCCGCTCGCCGCGGTCACGCGGGCGCGCGACGCACGCGAAGCGATCGCACTCGCCAACCACTCGCGCTTCGGGCTGGGCGCGAGCGTGTGGACGCGCGATTCGACGCGCGGCGAAGCGTTCGCGCGTGAGCTGCGCGCCGGCGCGGTGTTCGTGAACGGGCTCGTGAAGTCCGACCCGCGGCTGCCGTTCGGCGGCATCCGGCGCTCGGGCCACGGCCGCGAACTGGCGCAGGCCGGCATCCGCGAGTTCGTGAACCTGAAGACCGTCTGGGTGCGCTAGGCGCCTACGCGCTCCAGTGCGCCGCGTCCCATTCGGGGCCGGGCAACACGATCCGCAGCGGTTCACCCGACGGCAGGCTCTCGAGCCGCTGCTTGCCGCGCTCGACGTGCAGCATCAGTTCGAGCACCTGCCCCGGCGCGCCGCGGAAGGCCGAGAGCGGCAGGCCGATCTCGAGCACGTCGTCGAGCGCCGCGATGGCGCCCGGGAGCGGCTCGCCGTCCTCGCGTCCGAACGCGGCCGCGCCCGCGGCCAGGCCGTCCACGCGCAGGCGCATGGTCACCGGCGCCAGCACCTCGAGCACGAGCGACGCGTCCTCGCCCGGAAGCCGGTCCTCGGCGAAGTCGAGCCGCAGGTAGAAGCACTCCTCGTCGAAGCCGTAGTGCATCGCACTCGCCACGGGCGCGGTCACGCGGTGCATGGAACCGCCGCCGGTGCCGAACTTCCACAGTCCCGCGCCGTGCCACTCGTAGTAGCGCGTGAGCCGGCCGTCCACGGTGGCGTGCACCAGCGCCGTCGGCGGCGTGTGCAGGTCGCCGCTGGATTTCGCCCGGCCGCTGACGGGCAGTGCGAGCCAGCCGGGCACCGGCAGCCCGGCCTTTTCGTGCACACCCTGGAGGTGCGCGCGGAACAGGCTGTCGAAGAGCGCCTTGTCCGCCGTGTAGTGATCCTCGCCGAACCACCAGAACCAGTCCGAGCCCTCCGCGGCGGCGAGTGACAGCCACGCCTGCGGATGGCTGTCGCGCGTCGCGCCGCTGGCCACGAGAGCCGCGCGCGTGCGCGCGAGCAGGTCCCACGCGCGGTTCTTCTCGGCGTGCCCGGCCCAGATGTGGAAGTCGGCGTCGATCCAGGAGCCCGAGTGCAGCATCGGCAGCGCGGGCGGCCGTACCTGTGCGGCGAGCACCTCGGAGGGCGTCACCGTGCGGATGTCCGGCGCGGCCTCGAGCGCCTCGTAGAGTGCCGTCAGGAACGGCATGCCGTCGTCGGCATAGTGTTCCCAGCAGTTCTCGCCGTCGAGGATCACGCTGACCACCGGGCGCCCGGCAAGTCCCGAGGAATCATGTGCTTCGCCGATCTTCCTGAGACGCTGCACGAAGTCGGCCGCGGCTTCCGCCGCGCCCCACGTGCTGTAGACGAAACCGATCCGGTCCGACAGCTCGTGATCGCGGAAGAACAGCGCGAGGTCGCCGTGCGAGGTCGGGTGGACCCAGGGCTGGTAGAGCTTCGCGCGAGAGAGCTGCCCCTCTCCCAGCGAACGCCAGAGCACCATTTCATCGGTCGCCACCCAGCGCACTCCGGCCGCCGCCAGCAGCTCGGCGGCTTCAGGGCTCACGCTGCCCTCCGACGGCCACATGCCCACCGGACGCGCCCCGAACGCCGCCTCGGCGAGTTCGAGCCCGCGCGCGATGTGCCACGCCGCGTCCTCGGGCGCCGCGAAGTCCTCCGTGGGCGACGGCTGGTCGGGCCGGGCCCGGCGCGCGGTCTTCACGTCCACGAGCAGCGGCAGGATCGGGTGGTACGCCGGCGAGCACGTGAGTTCGATCTGGCCTCGCGCGGCCAGCGCGAGGTAGGCGGGCATCACGCGGTCGAGGATTTCGGCATGCAGGCGCAACAGCGCTTCGCGTTCGTCGAGTCCCGCGGTCCCGGCCAGCGCCGCGCGCTCCGCTGCGGCGGCGACGGGCTCGTCCATGAGCAGCGGGTCGAGCCACGCGAGGAGCAGGAAGACGTTCAGCCGCAGGAGTTCGGCATCGCCGGCCACGGCCGGTGCGCGCAGCTTCTCGCACAGCTGCTGGTACTGCGGCCAGCGTTCGCGCGCCCAGCGTGGCGCCATGCGCGAGCGTGCCTGCAGCTCGGCGCGCTCCTCCGCCGACAGCGCGGCCGGCGGTTTCGCGAGCAGTTCGAACAGCGCGTCGGCGCCGCCCGTGCGCGCGTGCTCGAGCTGGTCGAGCAGCGAGGGCGCGAAGTTGAACGTGGCCTTCACCCCGGGGTGGCGCTCGAGATGCAGCGCCATGTCGAGGTAGTCCTTCGTCGCGTGGAGCCGCACCCAGGGCAGCAATGCCTTGCCGTCCGCCGGCCGCCGGTAGTCCGGCTGGTGATGGTGCCAGACGAAGACGAGGTCCACGCCGGGCGAGACGGAGCTCACGCCGGGTCTGCCTTTCCCGAGGGGATCAGTTCGCGGCGGCCGTCAGCTCGGCCAGCTTCACGCGTGCACGGTTCGCGTAGCTGGAGTCGCCGAACTCGTCCACGAGACGCTGCAGGCGCTTGGCCGCTTCGGCCTTGTTGTTCTGCGCTTCGAGACAGCGCGCCGACGCCGCGAGCATCTCGCCGCTGGACTCGCGCTCGAACACACCCACGAGCTGGTCGTACAGCTTGACCGCTTCGGCGTACTGCTTGTCGCTCTCGTACGCGTAGGCGAGCGAGCGGCGCACGCTCTGCGCCACGATGCCCGTGGACTGCTTGCCGAGGTACGCCTTGTACTGGGCGATCGCGTCCTTCCACTGACCCTTCCAGTAGGCGGCGTCACCGGCCACGCGGCGGGCGTCGTTGCCGTTCGCGGTGGTGCCGTACTGCTTGATCACTTCCTCGGCGGTCGTCTTGCTGCGCTCGTAGTCGCCGTTCCAGAAGAGGGCGTTCGCTTCCGCCAGTTTTTCCGCGGCGGCGTTGTTGCGGCGCTCGTTGTTCTGGATCGTGAAGTAGGCGATGGCGCCGATGGCGACGGCCGCGACGACCACGCCCAGCACCACGCGGCCGAAGCGATCCCAGAACGACGTCATCGTGTCCACGACCTGCTCGGAGGTCAGCTCCGAGGCGTGCCCCTTCGTGTACTCCTGCGACAAGTGAGACCTCCGGTTCGACGACCATTCGAAAGCGGAAAACCCGCCCCATACCGGGGCGAAGCGACGGAAAACACTAGCGGCGGGCGGCTCGGACCGTCAAGGCAGGCCGGTCGCTCCCCCCGTCCCGACCGCCTGCCCGCCCCGCTCAGCCCGCGCAATTCGCGCAGGCCACGTGCCCGCGGGCGCGGACGAGCAGCTCGGCTTCGGTCCCGCAGGTCGGGCACTTCGGCAGCGACGGGCGACCCCGCGCCACGTCCACGAACGAGTGCAGCTTCACGTGCATGGCGCCGGATTTCAGTTCCTGCTCGAGGTCGGCCACCGGCCACGACCATTCCTCGATGCCCCACAGGCGGACCTCGGTCCGCATCTCCCAGCGCTGGCGCACCTCGGCCGCGCGGCGCTCCCACTCCAGTTTCAGCTGGGTCGCGTCGCCGTGCTCGAGCTCGTGTTCGTCGCGGCTCGTGCGGCGCCGGTCCCGCTCCTCTTCTTCTTCGATCCGCGCGGAGAAGAACGCCCCGAGGCGCTCGAGCTCGGCGTCGCGCAGGCGCCCGACGCTGACCTCCCACTCCCGCTCGCGCTCGGAGGCGAGTTCCTCGAGCGTGGCGCGCGCGGCGAGCAGCCAGCGTTCGCGCAACTCGGGTTCGAGCTCCTCGCCCATCTGGTAGAGCCCCTCGCGCGGCCGCACGTCCGGCACCTGCGGCGCCTGGTCGCGTTCGAGCACCTCGCCGCCCGCGCCCACGAGCACGACCCATTGTTCCTGCCACGGCAGCCCGCCCCAGCGCGTGATCACCGCGTGGAACGCCACGCGGCGCTCGTAGCGCACCGGCCCCAGCCGCGCCGGTCCCCACGTGAGCCCGCGCGCCTTGCACACGCTGGCGATGCCCTCGGCCGGTGCGCCGGGCACCTGCGCGAGCGCGGTGCGGCGCGTGAACATCGGGCGGCCCATCGCGGCCTCGAGGATGCGGCGGCCGGCGGTGCTGCCCGGGGCGGTGAACCACGCGCCGCGCGGCACGGTGCTGCGCGCGGGATCGAACACGAGCCGCACGCGCTGGCGGCGCCAGCGCTTCTGCAGTTCCGGCGCGAGCTCGACTTCCCAGTCGCCGTGCGGCGCGGATTCGACGCGGCAGCCGCTCATCTCGAGCCAGCGGCCGACGAAGGCGCGCCACTCCGGCTGCTCGGTCGCGGTCTCGCCGAGCGGCACGCGCGTCTCGGGCTCCGCGCCCTTGCGGCCGCGCTTGCCCGCACCGCGCGCCGCGGTCTTCGCGGCCGCCTTCTTCCGGACCGCGGTCACGAGGGCGTCTCCTCTTCGTGCTCGTCGTGTGCGCCGCGGAACAGCCAGCTCTGGTTGTCGCGCTGCTGCTGGTAGAGCTTGCGCGCCGTCATGAGGTGCTGGGCGAGTTCGACGAAGCGCTTCTTGCGCACGCGCGGGTTGCGCGATTCGGTCCAGCGCCGGAACACCTCGTCCTCGAACGAGCCCTGTACCTGCCAGGCGCCGAGGATCTCCTCCATCTCGCCGACCACCAGCTCGAACATGCGGATCTTGCGCTCGAGGATCTCGAGCACGTACGCCTCGATCGTGCCGCGCGCGACCAGGTTCACCACGCGCACCGGATGCTCCTGCCCGAGCCGGTGCACGCGGCCGATGCGCTGCTCGAGCCGCATGGGGTTCCACGGCAGGTCGTAGTTGATCACCACGCTCGCGAACTGCAGGTTGCGCCCCTCGCCGCCGGCCTCGGTGCTCACGAGCACCTGGTCGTGCTGGCGGAACCGGTCGAGCGCTTCTTCCTTTTCACGCCAGCCCATCTCGCCGTGGAACTCGGCGAACGTCACGCCGGCTTCGCGGAGCGCCGTGAGGATCGCCTCCTGCGTCGCGCGGAACTGCGTGAAGACGATCGCCTTGGAGCCGTTCAGGCCGGCGATCACCTTGAGCAGCGTGCGGATCTTGCTGGGATCGGCCGAGAGCTGCCCGGCGCGCTCGGCGAACATGCGCGTGCGCTTCGGGTCGAGCCCGTCGGGGTGTGCGGCGAGCTTGGTGAGCGTGCCGCAGGCGGCGGCCCACGACGAGCCCATCTCCTTCTGCAGCACCATCAGCGTGAAGTAGTGCGGCTTGCCGGGCTGGCCGGCGTCCCCGTGCACGGCGTCCGCGACGAACTCGCTCACCTGCTTGTAGAGCGCGCGCTCGGCGGCGCTCTGCGGCACCCACTGCGTCTCGACGCGGCGCGGCGCGAACGTGAGCTTGGTGTCGCCGCGGCGCGTGCGGATCATGACGCTCTGCAGCAGGCGGCGCAGCTTGGGCGTGTTGCGCGGCGTGCGCTTGTCGTGTCCCGAGAGGAAGTCACGGCGGAACTGCGAGAACGTGCCGACGGTGCCGGGCCGCACGAGCGTGACGAGGTTGTAGAGCTCGCGCAGGTCGTTCTGCACCGGCGTCGCGGTGGCGAGCAGCAGGTAGCGCGGGTTGAGATCGTTGATGAACTTCCAGCCGAGCGTGAGGTGGTTGCGCAGCCGGTGCGCCTCGTCCACCACGACCATGTCGTAGTTCGCGCCGCGCACGCGACGGCGGTGGCGTTCGTGGCGCGCCGTCTCGAGCGACGAGATGACGAGCGGGTGCCGCCCCCACTGGCCCGACGGACCGCGAGAGACCACGAAGTCGAGCTCGAACTTTTCCCACAGTTCGGCGCGCCACTGTTCGCAGAGCGACGCGGGCACGAGCACGAGCGCGGTACGCACCGCGCCGCGCAGCAGGTACTCCTTGAGCACGATGCCGGCCTCGACCGTCTTCCCGAGACCGACTTCGTCCGCGAGGATGCCGCGGCCGCCGAAGTCGCTCAGCACGCGCAGGCACGCCGTGACCTGGTGCGGGAACCGCTCGACGCCGCGCAGCGAGTCGAGCGACAGCAGCCGGTCGGCGCTGGTCCAGCCCGCCCACGCTTCGGCCTCGGCGCGCACGTCGAAGTGCGCCTGCGGTTCGGACTGGTGCGCGAGCCAGCGCTCGAGCAGTTCCTCCCCTTGCGGGTGCCACGTGCGGCGGCCCTGTGGAGCGGCCCGTGCGGGCACCGGGGCATCGCCGTCCTCGTCGGTGGCGTCCTCCGCCGCCGGTTCGAACGACGACGCGCCGTCCACGATCGTCCAGTCCCGCAGCGCCGACAGCCGGCGAAGCTGGCCGTCGAACACGACCTCGAGCACTTCGCGGCCACGGTCGGTGTGGACCTCGACGATCAGGCCTTCGCCGAACATGGGATGGTGGAGCCGTTGCCCCACCTCGTAGTTCATCCCCACAGGTCGAACTCCTGTCCCAACTCGGGAATGTGCACGGTGGCGCCGGTCTTCTCGCGCAGCAGCGCGGCGAGCGTCTCGGCCGGTTCGAGATCGCCGTGCACGAGGAAGATCGTGCGCGGCGACGGCGACAGCGAGCCGACCCAGTCAAGCAGTTCGCGCTGGTCGGCATGCGCGCTGAATCCGTCGAGCGCGGTGATCTCGGCGCGCACGATGCACGGCTCCCCGTACACGTTCACGGTCTCGGCGCCGTCGCGCAGCCGGCGGCCGAGCGTGCCCTCGCCCTGGTACCCGACGAAGAGCACGGTGTTCTTCGAGTTCCCGAGCGCATGCTGCAGGTGGTGCAGCACGCGGCCGCCTTCGCACATGCCCGACGCCGAGATGATGATGCAGGGTTCGGTGCGGTCGTTGAGCGCACGGGATTCGTCGGGCGAACCGATGTAGCGCAGGCGGCGGAAGCCGAACGGCGCGCCGTCCTTTTCGCGGAACGCGGTGAACGTCTCTTCGTCGAAGCACTCGGGGTGATGCACGAAGATCGCCGTCGCACTGCGCGCCATCGGGCTGTCCACGAAGATCGGCACGTCCGGCACGCGGCCGGCTTCGATGAGCGGGTGCAGCAGCGCCACCAGTTCCTGCGTGCGTCCGACCGCGAACGCCGGCACGACCACGCGCCCGCCGCGCTTCACCGTGCGGTTCACGATCTCGACCAGGCCCTCGATCGTGGAGTCGTCGTCCTGGTGCAGGCGGTTGCCGTACGTGGACTCGAGCACGAGCACTTCCGGACCCGCGGGACTCTCGGGGTCGCGCAGGATCGGGCGCGCGGGCCGGCCGAGGTCGCCGCCCATGCACACGCGCCGCATGCGTTCGCCGTCGCGGAACTCGAAGGTGGTGATCGCGGAACCGAGGATGTGCCCGGCGTCGTCGTAGCGCGCGGTGACGCCCGGCAGCGGTTCCCACGTCTCGTGGTAGTCGTGCTTCACGATGCGCGTGAGCGTCTCCTCGACGTCGGCCATGGTGAACAGCGGCTTGCGCTCGGGCCGGCCTCCCCGGCGCTTGTTCACGTGTTCGAGGTCCTTCTGCATGAGGAAGGCGCTGTCCGCGAGCAGTACGGCCGCGAGTTCGGCGGTCGCCGGCGTCATGTGGATGGGCCCGGCGTAGCCGCGCGCCACGAGCGTGGGCAGGTTGCCGATGTGGTCCACGTGGGCATGCGAGATCACGACCGTGTCGAGTTCCGCCGGATCGAAGCGGAACGTGCGGTTGATGCGCTCGGCCTCGTCCCGACGGCCCTGGTAGAGCCCGCAGTCGAAGAGCAGCTTGCGCGAGCCGAACGTGAGCAGGTGCCGTGAACCGGTGACGGTGCGGGCGGCGCCGTGGAACGCGATGCCGAGGGTGGTCTTCATGGTCAGTAGGCCGCGTAGAAGATCATGCCCAACGACAGCTGGATGCCGTGGTTGATCTTCGCGTCGTGGAAGATGGCCTGGTAGCGCGTGGTCAGGTCCACGGCCCAGCTCCGGTAGACGAACTTCTCGAGTCCGGCGCTGGCCGACAGGTAGAAGCCGTCGCCGCCGAGCGGGTACTGCACTTCACCGTCCGAGAGCCGTGCGGACACCTGCGTCAGCCCGGCACCCGCCGAAACGTGCTTCACGTTCTTCGTGCGCGTGGCGAAGTACTGGTAGAACTCGAAGCCGGCCGAGTTCATGACGACATGGTCGCGGACCAGCGTCGAATCGAGGTCCTGGATCGCGAGGAACGCGCCTTCCGCGCGGCCCGGCGTACGTGCGTCGAGCGACTGGGTGTCGAACGTCAGCCCGATGCCGCGCTCGTAGCGCATGCGGTAGCGCAGCTTCACGGTCATGCCCGGACCGTTGCCGAACTCGCCGCCCAGCTTGCCGGACTTGGTGAGCATGCCGTACTGGCCCGCCACGCCGATGCCGACCTGCCCGGCGCGCGGCAGCACGATGGACGCGGCCCCGGCGAGGCCTGCGAACGACGACATGAGGATCAGCGACAGCACGAAGACTCGAACTCGATTCATCCTTCCTCCACGACCCCGGTCGTGTTGCCGCGGGCGGTTCACGCCCGCGGATGGAATTGGCGGTGCACCTCGCGAAGATAGCCCCGATCGAGGTGCGTGTAGATGGCGGTGGTGGTGATGCTCGCGTGCCCGAGGAGTTCCTGCACGACGCGCAGGTCGGCGCCGCCTTCGAGCAGGTGCGTGGCGAACGAATGACGGAGCGCGTGCGGGTGCACGCGGGTGGCGATCCCGGCGCGGCTCGCGTGCCCGCGCAGGATCTTCCACCAGCCCATGCGCGAGAGCGGGCCGCCGCGCGCGTTGCAGAACACGCGGTCGTGGCGCGCACGTCCCGCGAGCGGCGGCCGCCCGCGCTCGAGCCACTCGCGCACCGCGCGCTCGGCGGCGCGCCCGAACGGCACGAGGCGCTGCTTGTCGCCCTTGCCGGTCACGGTCAGCGTCCGGCTCGAGAGGTCGAGCTGCGCGCGCTCGGCGCCGACGAGTTCGGACACGCGCAGCCCGGCGGCGTACGCGAGCTCGAGCATCGCGCGGTCGCGCAGCGCGAGCGCGCCCTGCCCTTCCGGCGCGGCGAGCAGCGACTCGATCTCGCCCACGCTGAGCGCGTGCGGCAGCTTGCGCTCGCGCCGCGGCGCGGCGAGCAGCGCGATCGGGTCTTCGGTGTGCGCGCCCATGCGCGCGAGGAACGCGTGGAAGCTGCGCAGGCTCGAGCGCCTTCGCGCCGCGGTGGAGCCCGCGCGCCCGCGCTTGAGCAGCGCCGCGAAGTAACCGTCCACGAACGTGGTCCCGGCTTCCTTCCAGTCGCGCAGGCCGTGCGCGACCGCGAACGCGTGGTAGTCGAGCGCGTCGCGACGGTAGGCGTCCACGGTGCGCTCGCTCACGCGCCGCACGCGGCGCAGCTCGTCGAGCCACGCGTCCACGGCCGGCAGCAGCGGCGAACGAGCGGCGGGCGGCCGGGGCGTCACGGTCGCGCTCATGCCGCACCCTCCCGGTTCGCGAGGTGCTCGGCCACGCGCTGCGCGAGCGCGCGCGGCACGCGGGCGCGCGCGGCGATCTCGTCCGCGCTCGCCGCACGCAGCGCGTCCACGGACCCGAACTCCTTGAGCAGTGCCGCGCGCCGGGTCGGCCCCACGCCCGGCACCGCGTCGAGCGCGCTGCCGATGCGTGCACGCGAACGCAGCTTGCGGTGGTACTCGAGCCCGAAGCGGTGCGCCTCGTCGCGCAAGCGCTGCAGCGCGCGCAGCCCCGGCGACCGGCGCGGCAGGCGCAGGTCGGGCAGCCCTTCGCGCACCACCAGTTCCTCGCGCTTCGCCAGCCCGATCATGGCGACCGGGCCCGCGGCCACCTTCTCGATCGCCGCGCGCGCGGAGCCGAGCTGGCCGGCGCCGCCGTCGATCACGACCAGGTCGGGGCGCAGCAGTTCGCCGGACTCGACGCGCGTCCAGTAGCGCTCGACCGCTTCGCCGATCATCGCGAAGTCGTCGGGTCCCGGGTTGCGCATGCGCATGCGGCGATAGAGCGACTTGCGCGGCCGGCCGTCCTCGGACGCGACGACGGCGGCCACCGCCTGGTCGGGACCGAAGTTCGAGATGTCGAAGCACACCATGCGGTGCGGTGCGACCGGCAGACCGAGTTCCTTCTGCAGCGACAGCGTCGCGGCCGAGAACTTCGCGCGCTTGCCCGCCGCGCGCGCCAGCACGTCCTCGAGCGCCACGCCGGCGTTGCGGTCGGCCACCTCGACCAGGCGGCGGCCACGTCCGCGCGCGGGCGCGACGAGTTCCACCGCGTGACCGGCGCGCGACGACAACGCCGCTTCGAGCGCCGCGTGCGACTCGGGCAGCATGCCGACCAGCACGCGCCGCGGCAGGTCGGTGCGCGAGAGCGCATGCTGCGAGATCCAGATGCCCGCCAGCGCGCCGTCGTCGAGCCCTTCGGCCTGCTCGATCAGCCGCGTCTCCTTCCCGATCACGCGGCCGCCGCGCACGATGAGCGTGGCGATCACGGCGCGTGCGCCCTGCCGCGCCACGCCGAGCACGTCGGTGTCGCGCGGGTCGTTCGTGACCATCTTCTGCGGCACCTGCGCGTGCTCGATGAGCCGGATCTGGTCGCGGCGCTGCGCCGCCAGCTCGTAGCGCCTGCCGTGCGCGGCCTGGTCCATCTCGGCGCGCAGCCGCGCGAGCAGCTCTTCGTTGCGACCGGTGAGCAGCAGCACGAGTTCGTCGGCCATCGCGCGGTACGCGGTGCGGTCCACGCGCGCGCGGCTGTAGCACGGGCCCGCGCAACGCTTGATGTGGAAGTACAGGCACGGCCGGTCGCGGCGGGCGTAGTCCTCGAAGTTCCGGCAGGTGCGCAGCGGGAACACCCGGCGCAGTTCGCGCAGCGTGCGGCGCAGGTTCTTCACGTCGGTGAAGGGCCCGAGGTAGCGGCCGCCGTCGTCGCGCACGCGGCGCGTGACCGAGACGCGCGGGAAGTCGTCCGCCATGGAGAGCTTCACGAACGGGAAGCTCTTGTCGTCCTTGAGCAGCACGTTGTAGTGCGGCTTGTGCTGGCGGATGAGCGTGGACTCGAGCAGCAGCGCTTCGGCCTCGGTGTCCGTGACGATCACGTCCACGTCGGCGGCGCGCGCGATCATGTCGTCCATCCGGGGGCGCTGCGGGTCGTGCGCGAGGTAGCTGCGAACCCGCTGCGACAGCTGGATGGCCTTGCCCACGTACAGCACTTCGCCGCGGGCGTCCTTGAAGAGGTAAACCCCCGGCGCCGCAGGTAGATTCGCGATTTTCTCGGCAATTGTGCCCACGGAAGCCTCCGGAGACACGAGTGGGGGTACTCGAGGGACGCAGACTACTCCCCTGCCGAACACGCGCACAACGGGGGAAATCGAGTCCCGGGTGCTTTTCGGGGCGGCGGCTCCCACGGCCGGCACGGCGGACCTGGAACGGGATGCCGGACGGCCGTGATGCTTGACACTCCGCCCGGGCGGACGGTACTTTCCCCCGGCTTTTTCCAAGCCAGTCCATATCTTCCGGAGGATTCCATGCCGCATCACAAGTCAGCGGCCAAGCGCGTGGTGACGAACGAGAAGCGCCGCCTGCGCAACATCGCCGCGACCAGCCGCATGCGCACCGCCATCAAGGCCGTCCGCTCGGCGACCACCAAGACCGTCGGCGAGGCCGCGCTCAAGGCCACGATCGCGGTGCTCGACCGCACCGCTTCGAAAGGCATCATCAAGCGCGAGACCGCCAGCCGTCACAAGTCGCGGCTGTCCAAGTTCGTCGCGAAGCTTCCCGCCTGATCGAGGCCGCATCTTGCGCCGACTCGCGGCCGCCATGCTGATCGCTGGCACCGCGAACGCCGCGCCGCTGTGGGCCGCCTGTGCGCATGCGCAGGCGGCCTCGCCTTTCGAGGTGGTGCCACGGCCCCAGCCCGAACGCCGTTCGCACGCCTGGGCGTGGCTCACCGCCGCCACCGGAGCCGGGCTCATCGCGGGCTCCTTCCCGCTGCGCGATGCCGCGGACCGGCGCTACGACGAGTACCTCGTCGAGACCGACCCCGCCCGCATCGGTGCGCGCTGGAACGACACCATTCGCGCCGACCGGCTCGCGAGCGGTTCGTTGATCGCCGGCGAAGTGCTCGTCGCGACGGCGGTCTGGTTGCGCTTCGTGCATCGGCCGCGGCCGGCCACCGGGTCACCGCACACCACGCTCGTGATCACGCCGGAGCGATGCGCGCTCGCACTGCGCTTCTGACCCTCGGCGCGCTGCTCGCGCTGTGCGCCGCCGGCTGCAGCCGGCGCGAGCGGCTGAATCCGCTCGATCCCGTCAACCCCGAGACCGGCGGGCGTCCGTCCGGCTTCGACGCCGTCGCGGGCTTCAGCGTGATCACGGTGCAGTGGACCGCCCGCCCGGATCTCGCGATCGACGGCTTCCAGCTCATGCGGCTGGCGCCCGGGGATTCGCTCTATCGCCCGCTCGGCGACGTCAGTCCACCGAACCGGCCCGGCTACGTGGATGCCGGCGTGCTGAACGGCAGGCGCTATCGCTACCGTCTCTACTACGTCGTCGCGGGCGTGCTGTCGCAGAGCCCGGCCGAGGACGACGCCACGCCCGGTCCGTTGCGCGTGTACGTGACCGATCCCGGCTCGGGCGCGGCCATTCGACTGTCGCCGGATGGCCGCGACGAGATCTCGCGCTGGACGAACTTCGGCGAAGTGCAGAGCCTGGCGGTGGATTCCGAGGCCGGCCGCGTATGGGTGTCGTCGTGGACCGACGGCCGCGTCGGCTGGTTCGATCCCGCCACCCCGTTCACGCTCGACCTGCCGGGCATCCCGAGCCCGTATTCGCTCGCCGTGGACAAGAGCAACCACACGGTGTGGATCTGCGATCTCGCCGGGACGATGCATCATCGCGATCTCACCGGGGCGTCGGCCTCGCCGGGCACGATCCAGCTGCTCGACGAACCGATCGGCGTGGCCGTGGGTGCGGGCGACCGCGCGCTGTGGGTGTGCGAGGGCGGTGGCGCGCGCGTGCGGCGCTACTCGCCCGCGGGCGTGCCGCTGGCGACGGCGTTCCTCTCGGCGAATCCTTCGCGCGTGGCGGTGGATTCGCTCACGCGCCTCGCGTACGTCACCAGTCTCGCCGGAGCGAAGCTCTGGCGCATCGCCGAGAACGGCGCGCTCGTGGATTCGACCAGCGCTTCGCTCGCCGGACCGATCGGCATCGCGCTCGACCGTCCGCGCGGGCTGGCGTGGGTGGCCGACGCCGCGGGCAATCGCGTGGTGGCGTACGACCTCACCACGCTCGCGCTCGTGCGCACGATCACCGGCCTCGGAGAGCCGCGCGCGGTCGCGGTGGATCCGCTCTCGGGCGACGTCTGGGTCGTGGCGCGCGGCTCGCGCGCGGTGGTGCGCTACGCGAGCGACGGCACGTTGCTCGACCGGCGCACGGGCTTCGCGGACCCGAGCGAGATCGCGCTCGATCCGGGCTGGTGAGCCCGCCGGGCACACGCCCGGCTGGCGTTCTCCGGAACCGCAACACGCCCGATCGGAGAACGGGGGCCCGCCTGATGGAAGCGGCCGAACCCGGCAAGACCGGGACGCGGTGCTCCCTCACGTCGCCTTTTGGCCCATATCGCCAAACACATTTCCTTGTCTACGGTGAGGACGTCGTCAAACGAAGGTGCGCGTGGTCCACACGCGCGAAGCCACGTGAGGACTTCGCCGTAGGCACGCGTGCGAGCCGTACGCCGTACGAACCGCGTTCGCTTGTTGGGAACGGTCGCGGGTTCATGGAGGCAGCACCATGACCACCGACTTCACGTCGCTCCGTGGCGTCGAGCCGCCAGCGCGACAGCTGCAACGCCGCGACTTCCTGAAGATCGTCACGATGGCCGCCGCCGCGGTCGGCATCTCCGGCACCATGGTGCCGAAGCTCGTCGAAGCCGCGAGCAAGGGCCTCAAGCCGTCCGTGATCTGGCTGCACTTCCAGGAGTGCACGGGCTGCACGGAATCGCTCCTGCGCACTCATCATCCCGAGATCGAGGACCTGATCCTCGATCTCGTTTCGTTGGACTACCACGAGACGCTGTTCGCCGCCGCAGGCCACCAGGCCGAGGCCGCGCTCGAGTCCGCCATGAAGGCGAATGCGGGCAAGTACGTGCTCGTGATCGAGGGCGCGATCCCCACGAAGGACGGCGGGATCTACTGCAAGATCGGCAACAAGACCGCGCTCGAGCTGGCCAAGAAGGTGTCCGAGAACGCGGCGGCGATCATCGCGCTCGGCTCCTGTGCGTCGTGGGGCGGCGTGCCTTCGGCGGACCCGAACCCGACCGGCGCCACCGGCGCGCCCATGGTGCTGACCGACAAGAAGGTCGTCACGCTCCCCGGCTGCCCGGCGAACCCCTACATCTTCCTGGGCACGGTGCTGCAGTTCGTGACGTTCGGCACCCTGCCGGCGCTCGACGACAAGGGCCGGCCGCTGTTCGCGTACGCGCGCACCATTCACGAGGACTGCCCGCGCCGACCGCACTTCGATGCCGGCCGCTTCGCGCAGCAGTTCGGTGACGAGGGCCACCGGCTCGGCTACTGCCTGTACAAGCTGGGCTGCAAGGGCCCGGCGACCAAGGCGAGCTGTTCCACCATGCGCTTCGGCGACGTGGACGCATGGCCGATCGGCGTCGGGCATCCGTGCTTCGGCTGCACCGAGAAGGCGGTCGGCTTCCGAATCCCGCTGCACGAGACCGTGCCGATCGAGCGTCCGACGCCGCCGGACACCTACCCCGCCGTCGGTGCGAAGCAGGGCAAGGTGAGCCCCGTCGCCACCGGCCTCGCCGGTGCGGTGGCCGGCGCCCTGCTGGGCGCGGGCTGGGCCGCCTCGGGCAAGCTCGGCGACAAGACCGGCGAGAAGCGCAAGGAGGACTGACCATGAACGTCACCCGACGGTCCGTCCTCAAGGTGCTCGCGGCGGCGGCGGCGACGACCGTGGCGTCCGCGGTACCGGCGGTCGCACGCGAACCGAAGCGCGCGCCCGCCGAGGCGATCGGCATGCTCTACGACACGACGCGCTGCATCGGCTGCAAGGCGTGCGTTTCGGCCTGTCGCGAAGCGAACGACCTCGAGCCCGACCGCAGCGGCATCGAGGGCGGGCTGCACCTCGCCCCCGTGGACCTCAACGGCCGCACCAAGAACATCATCAAGTTCTGCCAGGATGGCGAGCAGCAGTCGTTCGTGAAGTCGCAGTGCATGCATTGCATCGATCCCGGCTGCGCAAGCGCGTGCATGCTGCACTCGCTGCACAAGAACGAACGCACCGGCGTGGTCGAGTACGACCCGCAGTGGTGCGTCGGTTGCCGCTACTGCCAGATGGCGTGCCCGTTCAACGTGCCGAAGTTCGAGTTCGACAAGGCGCTGCCGAAGATCGTGAAGTGCGAGCTCTGCCGGCATCGCGTCAAGGGGCCGGCGGTCGCCGGCGCCGAGGGCTTCACGCGCTACGCGCGCGGCGAGGGTCCGGCCTGCTGCGAAGTCTGCCCGCGCGGCGCGGTGATCTACGGCAAGCGCGAGGAGCTGCTCGCCGAGGCGCACCGGCGCATCGCCGAGCACCCGCACAAGTACTACCAGGACCGCGTCTACGGCGAGAAGGAGCTGGGCGGCACGCAGGTGCTCTACCTGTCGCACGTGCCGTTCACCAAGCTCGGGCTGCCGGAGTTCGGCGATCGTCCCTCTCCCGACGTCGCGTACACGGTGCAGGAGGGCATCTATCGCGGCTTCATCGCGCCGCTCGCGCTCTACGGTGCGCTGGCGGCGATGGTGATGAAGAACAGGAAGTCGGCCGAGGGTGAAGTGGCCGCGAAGGGAGGCCGCTCGTGACGACGCACGCGTTGGAACATCGCGAAGTCGGCGGCCCGCTCATGACTCCCGCCTACCGCGGCCTGCTGGCCGTGGTGCTGGTCGGGGTGCTCACGCTCGCGTGGCGCTTCGTGAACGGGATCGGCAGCGTGGCGGCGCTCAACAACGGCTACCCGTGGGGCGTGTGGATCGCGATCGACGTCGTGGTCGGCACCGCGCTCGGTTGCGGCGGCTACGCGGTGGCGCTGCTCGTGTACATCCTGAACAAGGGCCGCTACCACCCGCTCGTGCGGCCCGCGGTGCTCACGAGCCTGCTCGGGTACGGCCTCGCGGTCATCGCGGTGGCCTGCGACCTCGGACGGTTCTGGGACCTGTGGAAGGTGCCGGTCTTCTTCTGGCGCTGGTCCCACTCGCCGCAGCTCGAAGTCGCGATCTGCGTCATGCTGTACAACTTCGTGCTCGTCGCCGAACTCGCGCCCGCGTTCCTCGAGAAGTGGGCGAAGAGTCCGAACGCGGGCCTGGCGTCGTTCTCGCAGCGCACGCTCCGGGTGCTCGAGAGCGGTGCGGTGTGGATCCTCGCGCTCGGCATGCTGCTGCCCACCATGCACCAGTCGTCGCTGGGCACCATGATGCTGCTGCCGGGGCCGCGCATGCACCCGCTGTGGTTCACGCCGTGGCTGCCGTTCCTGTTCCTCGTCAACTGCCTGATGCTCGGGTACGCGATCGTCGTCATCGAGTCCGCCTTCTCGGCGCACGCGTTCGGCGTGCACCACGACGACGACATGGTCGCGGCGATCGGGCGCGTGGCGCGCAACGTGTCGCTGTTCTGGGTCGTGTTCCGCGTCGGGGACATGGCGATCGCCGGCCGGCTGCCGCTGGCGCTGTCGGGCCGCGGGCTGTTCTTCGTGGCCGAAGTCGTCGTGATGCTCGCCGGTGCGCTCATGCTCTCGACCGACGCGATGCGGCGGAACGTCGTGTGGCAGGTGCGCTCCGCGCTCCTGCTGGTGGCGGGCGGCGCGTTGTTCCGCGTGGACACCTACCTCGTGGCGTTCCAGCCCGGGGCGCAGTGGTCGTACTTCCCCGCCGTTCCCGAACTGCTGATCACCTTCGGCATCATCGCGCTCGAGGTCGCGCTCTACATCGCGGCCGTCAAGCGCTTCCCGATACTGAGCGGCGTCCCCGCGGCGTCCTCGAGGAGCCACGCATGAGCCAGACCATCACGATTGATCCCGTCACCCGGATCGAAGGCCACCTCCGCGTGGACGTGTCCGTGGACGGCGGCCATGTGAAGAACGCCTGGGCGTCCGGGCAGATGTGGCGCGGCATCGAGCTGATCCTGCTGGGCCGTGATCCGCGCGACGCGTGGATCTTCACGCAGCGCTTCTGCGGCGTGTGCACCACCGTGCACGCCATGGCGTCGGTGCGCGCGGTCGAGAACGCGCTGCAGCTCGAGGTGCCGAAGAACGCGCAGTACATCCGCAACCTGATCGTGATCGCGCACGCGCTGCACGACCACATCGTGCACTTCTACCACCTGTCGGCGCTCGACTGGGTGGACGTCGTGTCGGCGCTCAAGGCCGATCCGGCGAAGACCTCGGCGCTCGCCGAGAGCCTGTCGCCGTGGCCGCGCAACGGCCGCGTCGAGTTGGCGGCGGTCAAGGAGAAGCTGAACTCGTTCGTGGCCGGCGGCCAGCTCGGCATCTTCACGAACGGTTACTGGGGACACCCGGCGATGAAGCTGCCGCCGGAGGTGAACCTGCTCGCGGTCTCCCACTACCTGCAGGCGCTCGACTACCAGCGGCGCGCGAACCAGGTCGTGGCGATCCTCGGCGGCAAGACCCCGAACATCCAGAACCTCGCCGTCGGCGGCGTGTCGAACCCGATCAACCTCGACAACCAGTCGGCGCTCAACATGCCGAAGCTCTACCAGATCAAGAGCCTGCTCGACGAGATGAAGGCGTTCATCGAGCAGGTGTACCTGCCCGACGTCTGTGCGATCGGTGCGCTGTACGCCGACTGGCTGCCGTACGGCGCCGGGGTGAAGAACTACCTCGCGGTGCCCGACCTGCCGCTCGACACGAAGGGCACGGAGTTCGACCTGCCCGGCGGCACCATCTTCGACGGCAACCTCGCCGGCGTGAAGGCGATCACCGGCTTCAACGATCCGTACTTCCGCGACAGCGTCACGGAAGGCACGGCGCACTCGTGGTACGAAGGCAGCAAGCAGCTGCATCCGTACGACGGCGAGACGAAGCCGCACTACACGGACTTCAAGCCCGACGGCAAGTACTCGTGGGTGAAGTCGCCGCGGTTCCAGGACAAGGTCATGCAGGTCGGCCCGCTCGCGCAGGTGCTCGTGGGCTACGCACAGGGCCACGCGCTCACGAAGAAGTGGGCGGACAAGGCGCTCGGCACGGCCGGCGCCGTGGCCAAGGCGAAGCTGGGTCCCGAAGTGCTGCACGGCACGCTCGGCCGTCACCTCAGCCGCGCGGTGCGTGCCGCGATGCTCTGCGACATCGCCGACAAGCACTGGAACCTGCTCGTCGAGAACATCGGCAAGGGCGACGTGGCCACGTTCAACGCGCCCACGTTCCCGTCCGGCGAGATCCGCGGCTACGGCTTCCACGAGGCGCCGCGCGGGACGCTGTCGCACTGGACCGTCATCAAGGGCGGCAAGATCGCGAACTACCAGGCGGTCGTGCCGACCACGTGGAACGCCGGGCCGCGCGACGAGAAGGGCCGCCCCGGGCCGTACGAGGCGTCGCTGATGGGCAACCCGGTCGCCGATCCCGAGCGCCCGCTCGAGGTGCTTCGCACCGTGCACTCGTTCGATCCCTGCCTCGCCTGCGCGATCCACACGCAGGACATCGAGGGCCAGCCGATCGCCACGGTGCGCACGCGCGAAGGCGGTTGTTGACCATGACGTGGTCCGGCGACATCGGGGCGGGCGGCGACGCGCCCCCGCCCCGCGTCGTCGTGGTCGGGCTCGGCAACGTGCTCATGGGCGACGATGCGATCGGGCCCTACGTGATGCGCGTGCTGCAGGCCCGGTACGAGTTCGCGCCCGAAGTGTCGGTGCAGGACCTCGGCACGCCGGGCTGGGACCTGACGCCGCACATCACCGGCGTCGAGCGGCTCGTGTTCGTGGACACGGTCGGATCCACGTCGCCGCCGGGCACGGTCAAGCGTTACCGGCGCGACGAGATCCTGCGCAATCCCCCGCCCCCCCGCGTGAGCCCGCACGATCCCGGACTCAAGGAAACGTTGCTCACGCTCGAGTTCGCCGGCCGTGCTCCGCGCGAAGTGCTGCTCGTGGGCGTCGTGCCGGTGGACACGGAGATGCGCACGGGCTTGAGCGCCCCCGTGGCGGCGGCGGTGGACGAAGTCGTCGCCGCCGTGGTCGCCGAGCTCGAGGACGCCGGCTTCCCCGCGCGGCCGCGACCGCAGCCCCGCGAACCCGACCTCTGGTGGGAACGCGTGCCGTGAACGCGAACCGCCTGCTCGGGCCGCTCGTGGCGCTGGTCGTGCTGCACAGCGCCGCGCTCGGGCTGGCCGCGGTCGTCGCACCCGAATGGGGCCTGCGGTTCACCGGCTTCGGCACCGCCTCCCCCATGTTCTTCGCCCGCCAGGTCGGGGTCTTCCACGTGGTCGTGGCGATCGCCTACGCGATCGAGTGGCGGCGCTACCGCGGGGTCTCGATCCTGCTGATGGCGAAGACGACGGCGGTGCTGTTCCTCGCGCTCGAACTCGCGAACGGACCGCGGCCGTGGATCGTGCCCGTCTCGCTGGCCGGTGACGCCGCCATGGCGGTCGCGGTCGCGCTGCTCGCCGCCCGCGCACGCGGGCGCTGACGCGAACCGCTCAGGCCTCCGGCGGCCAGCCGGCGGCCGCGGCCTCGTCTTCGACGCGGTGCAGCCGGGCGGTGTCGAGGTCCTCGAACACCTCCTGCACCTGGTCCTCGCCGATCCGCATGGTCATCGTGAGGTGTTCGTAGATGCGGTCCTGCAGGCCCTCGGACTCCGGGTCTTCGAGGATCGCCCGGCTGCAGATCTCGTTCAGCGTCTCGAGCGCCGCGCACACCTCTTCGGCCGAGAACCCCTGTTCGAAGCGGGCCTCGGCGATGTCGCGGCAGTAGGCCATGAACACGGCGCGTTCGCGCGTGCGGATCGCGTTCATCAGGTTGCGCAGCACCATGCGGTGGTTCCACGCGCTCTCTTCCTCGGACAGCCTCCGGTAGTTCGGGAACCGGGTGGCGTTCTCGGGCGCGCAGAGCCGCTCGTGGTAACGCTCGGCGATCTCCTGCTCGTGCGCCTCGAGCAGCCGGTGGATGCGCAGGTTCACGCGCATGCGCACCTGCTTCATGGCCGCGCGGTTGCGGCGCAGCCACTCGCCCGGATCGAGCTTGAGGTTTTCGATCAGGAACGGCATGCGGCGCAGGATCTCGAGCCGCGGCCGCGTGCCCCAGTGCAGCAGGCGCCGCGTGTGCGTGGAGTCGATCGCGAGCACCTCGTCGATGTAGGACGCCATCCACGGGCGCTCGAACGGGCGTTCGCCGAGCACCGAACCGACCAGGTCCATGACCTGCATGCCCGGGCCGCAGAGCGCGCGCGGCATGAACACGGGCTTGCGCTTCACGCCGTAGAAGTGCTCGGTGAGGCACTCGAACAGTTCGACGTGCGAGATGGCGCGGTCGGCGCCGCAGATGAGCACCTGCCGGCGCGGCAGCTCGTGGATGCGGTGCAGCAGCGCACGGAAGAACGGCGGGATTTCGTGCACGTGCACATACGGAATCGCCGAGCGGCCGCGACCGCCGAGCATGTGACGGTTCCACGCGGAGCCGAGCCACGTCTGGAAGAACCGGAACATGGGTGCGTACTCGCACCAGTCCGAGAACGCGGCGGCGAAACGCACGATCACGGAACGGAACGCGTCGTCGTACTCGGCGAGCATGCGCTCGCCCTCGCGCTTCGTGCGGGCGTAGATGTGCTCGCCGTCGGGCGGGCTGGTCTCGTCGAGCGCGCGCCCCGGCGTCGGGAAGCGGCAGGCGGCGACCGAGCTCGAGAACACGAACCAGCGGATCGTGCCGAGCCGCCGGCAGGCGTCGAGCACGTGGCGCGTGCCGTGGATGTTCGTGCGCTCGTACTCGGGATGGTCGTCGCCCGAGAAGTCGTAGTGGGCGGCGAGGTGAATGCAGACGTCGGCGCCGCCGTTCACGGCGATGTCGTCGAACACCTGCCGCAGCATGCGCTCGTCGCCGATGTCGGCCTGGTACCAGCGGATGTTCGGGTGCACCGGCGCGCCGGATCGCGCCTGCGAGCGCCGGGCGATGCCGATGATGCGGAAGTCGTTCTTGAGCGCGTCGAGCAGGTGACGCCCCATGAACCCGGAGGCGCCCGTCACGATCAGGATGGGCTTCTCGTCGCCTTGCCGCAGCGGGTTCACCGCGCCCCCTCGGGCGGCCGTACGACCGCGACGTCGCCCACGACCGCTACCGTCAGCACCCGCAACGGCGCCTTGGGCGGGCCGTTCAGGGGCACGCCGCGCTCGTCGAACTCACCGCCGTGGCACGGGCACAGGTAGCGCGAGCGGTCCGCGCTCCAGCCGACCTCGCAGCCCATGTGCGTGCACCAGAGCGAGCGCGCGGTCACGCCGTCGCCCGCGCGCACGAGTTCGACGGGCCGGTCTCCCATCATCACGCGCACGCGCCGGCCTTCGGGCAGCGACGCGAGCGGTACGCGCAGGGGCGCTTCGCCGCGCGGCGGCGCGGGCGCGCATCCCTCCGCCGACAAGGTCGCCGCGGCGGGCGCGAGCCCGAGCACGGTGAGCAGCATGCGGCGGCGTTCCGCGGAGAAGGCGGTCACGAGCGGCCCTCCTGGATGGCGCGAGTCCCGCCGCGAGCGATCCGGGCACGCGACGGCCAATTCGCGCGCGAGTCTAGTGCAAGGCCCTCGCGGGCGAACGGTAGCCCCAAGGACCAGTTGCGACGTTGCGAACCGTTGACCGAAGCCCTCGACCGCCCGTGCATACTGCCGCACCAAGGAGGACTCACTCATGTGCGCGAATGACCCCGCCGCCCCCGCGCGGCCGTCCGTACCGGTCCCGGCCTGGGCGGCACCCGCCGCCACGTCGCCGCTCGGCCCCGTCACGATCCGCCGCCGCGAGCCCTTGCCCACCGACGTCCAGATCGAGGTGTTGTATTGCGGCATCTGCCACTCCGACCTGCACCAGGCGCGCAATGAATGGAACGAGTCCGGCCCGACCGTGTACCCCTGCGTGCCCGGTCACGAGATCGTCGGTCGCGTGACGAGGGTCGGCGCCGCGGTGAAGAAGTTCCGCGCGGGCGACCTGGCCGCCGTGGGCTGCATGGTGGACTCGTGCCGCACGTGCGACGCCTGCAAGGAAGGGCTCGAGCAGTTCTGCGAGGCCTCCGCGACCTTCACCTACAACAGCGACGAGCCGCATCTCGGTGGCGTCACCTACGGGGGCTACTCCACGAGCATCGTGGTGGACGAGGCGTTCGTGCTGAGCGTGTCGCCGAAGCTCGACCTCGCCGCGACGGCGCCCCTGCTCTGCGCCGGCATCACCACGTGGTCGCCGCTCCGGCAAGCGAACATCGGACCTGGCCACACGGTCGGCGTGGTCGGGCTCGGCGGGCTCGGTCACATGGGCGTGAAGCTGGCGAAGGCGCTGGGCGCCACCGTGACGGTGTTCTCGCGCACCCCGGCCAAGGCGCAGGACGCGCGGCGGCTGGGGGCCGCGCACGTCGTGGACTGGTCCGACGCCACGTCCATGCAAGCGCTGGTGGGCACGTTCGACTTCATTCTCGACACCGTGTCGGCGCCGCACACGCTGCGGCCGTTCCTCGACGCGCTCAAGCGCAACGGCACGATGTCGCTCGTCGGGGCGCCGCAGGATCCACATGCCGTGAAGGCGTCGAGCCTGATCTTCGGCCGCAAGAAGCTCACCGGTTCGCTGATCGGCGGCATTCGCGAGACGCAGGAGATGCTCGACTTCTGCGCGGAACACGGGATCGTGTCGGACGTCGAGGTGATCCCGGCCGCGTACATCAACGAGGCCTACGAGCGCATGCTGAAGAGCGACGTGAAGTACCGCTTCGTGATCGACGTCGCGACCATGAAGGGGTGAACGGATGAAGACGCGCGCGCTCGGCCGCAGCGGGCTCGAAGTGTCCGCGCTCGGTCTCGGCTGCATGGGACTGAGCTTCTCGTACGGCGCTCCCACCGAGCGCGATGAGGCGGTGCGTTTCCTGCGCGCGGCGGTCGAGCGCGGCGTGACGTTCTTCGATACGGCCGAAGTGTACGGGCCGTACGTGAACGAGGAACTGCTCGGGGAAGCGCTCGAGCCGTTCCGGGGCCGGGTCACGATCGCGACCAAGTTCGGCTTCGATCTCGACCCCGGCAAGGACCCGCGCGGCATGAAGGGCACGGTCGGGTTGAACAGCCGCCCCGAGCACGTGCGGCGGGTGGCCGAGGCGTCGTTGAAGCGCCTGCGCGTCGAGACGCTCGACCTGTTCTACCAGCATCGCGTGGACCCTGAGGTGCCGATCGAGGACGTGGCGGGCGCGGTGCGGGAGCTGATCGCCGCGGGCAAGGTGCGGCACTTCGGGCTTTCGGAAGCGGGCGTCGCCACGATCCGCCGTGCACATGCGGTGCAGCCGGTGACGGCCGTGCAGAGCGAGTACTCGTTGTGGACGCGCGGACCCGAAGCGCAGGTGCTGCCCGTGCTCGAGGAACTCGGCGTCGGCTTCGTGCCCTATTCCCCGCTGGGCCGCGGCTTCCTCACCGGTGCGTTCGACGCGGGCACGCGCTTCGACTCCGCGGACTTCCGCAGCACGCTGCCGCGCTTCACGCCCGAGGCGCTGGCCGCGAACCAGTCGCTGGTCGCCGCGATCGCGGCGATCGCGGGCCGGCTCGGTGCGACGCCGGCGCAGGTCGCGCTCGCCTGGCTGCTCGCGCAGAAGCCGTGGATCGTGCCGATCCCGGGTACGCGTCGGCTCGAGCGCCTGGACGAGAACCTCGGGGCCGCGACGCTGGAACTGTCCGCCGCCGATCTCGCCGGGATCGCCGCGGCACTGGCGCGGATCGAAGTGCAGGGCGCGCGCTACCCCGAGCGACTGGAGAAACTGACCGGGCGTTAGTGCGGGCTCCAGCGGGGCGTGGCCAGGAACAGCCCGTCGTGCCAGCCGACCTGCCACGCGAGCCAGAGGCCGAAGGCCAGCGACAGGAGCCCGGTCGCGAGCCGGATCGCGCGTGAGGCGCCACGCCACCGCCGCGCCGCGGTCGTCACGGGGAGTGCGAACCCGGTGGTGACGAGCGTCATGCCGCCGAGCGTGCCGAGCCCGAACAGCAGCAGGTAGCCGATCGCCCAGCGCGGCTCGCGCACCGTCGCCAGGACCAGCAGCGCCACCGCCGCGCTGCCGGCGAGACCGTGCACGATCCCGACGGTGAAGGCGCGGCCCACCGGCAGGCGTCCCGGCGCGTCGAGTTCGTGCGAGTGCGCCGCGGAACGGCCGAGATTGAGCAGCCCGACGACGACCAGCGCCAGCGCGACGGCGAACTCCATGGCCAGCCCGAGCCGCGGCGGCACGACCCAGTTGAAGAGAATGATCGCACTGCCGACCACGAACACCGTCAGCGTGTGCCCGAGCCCCCACACCACGCCGAGCCACATGGCCGGCAGGATGCGGCGCGTGCGCGCGGCGATCGCGGTGACCGCGACGACGTGATCGGGGTCCGCCGCGTGGCGCAGGCCGAGCAGCAGGCCGAGACCGAAGAGGGCGAAATGGTTCATGAGCGCCCGGCCAGCCTAGGGAATCCGGCGGGCATGCGGAAGCACGTATTCGCGGTCCCAATGCACGTGCGCGGCCGGCGCTTGCCAGCGAACGCCGTCGGCCGCGAACATGCCGCCCGTTCGCCCGGCGGCCTCCCACCCGGAGCCCGGCCCGGCCTCACGGCTCCAGTCCCACCCGGAGGTCTCCATGTGGATGGTTGTCGCGCGTTCGCTCTTCGCCCTTTCGCTCGCCACGACCACGCCCGCCGCGGCTCCCGATTCGGCGGCGCTGCACGCACTGCTGGTGCAGTTCCTCGACGGCGCCGGGCGCAACGACGCCGCGATGCACGAGCGCTTTTGGGCGGACGACCTGATCTACACGGGTTCGGGCGGGCGCCGCGTCGGCAAGGCCGACATCCTGAAGGACGTGCACGGCGAACCGGCACCGAAGCCCGACGATCCGGTCACGCGCTACACCGCCGAAGACGTGCGGATCCGCCAGTACGGCGATGCCGCGGTGGTCGCCTTCCGCCTGGTCGCGACCACGGTGGCGCACGACTCGACCAGCGTCGGCCAGTACCTGAACACGGGCTTCTTCGTGAAGCGTCGCGGCGTGTGGCAGGCCGCGGCGTGGCAGGCCACGAAGAAGCCGTGAGCGGGCCGGCACGCGAACGAGGGCGGCCACCGATCCGGTGACCGCCCTCTTCGTGCGTCGGCGCGGTTCGCGCGTCAGTCCTTGTGCGCCAGCCTCACCATGAGCGCCTTCTCGGCATGCAGCCGGTTCTCGGCCTGGTCGAAGATCGCCGAGCCCTTGCGGCGCGACGTGTGGTAGTCGATCTCCTCGCCGTAGTGCGCGGGCAGGCAGTGCAGCAGCGTGGCGTTCGGACGCGCCTTCTTCATCAGCGCCTCGTTCACCTGGTAGGGCCGGAACGCCGACTTGCGCGCTTCGGCCTCCGACTCCTGCCCCATGCTCGCCCAGACGTCGGTGTACACCACGTCCATGCCCTTGATCGCATCCACGTCGGTCGTGGACTTCGCCGAGCCGCCGCTGTCCTTGCCGAGGCGGTTCGCGCGTTCGAGCACCTCGCCCGCCGGCTCGAAGCCCGGAGGCGAGATCACGGTGACATGCATGCCCATGAGCCCGCCCGCCAACAGCAGCGAGTTGGCCACGTTGTTGCCGTCACCCACGAAGGCCACCTTCAGGCCTTCGAGCTTGCCCTCGCGTTCGACGATCGTCTGCATGTCGCCGAGCGCCTGGCAGGGATGCTCGAGATCGGACAGCGCGTTGATCACGGGTACGGTCGCGTACTTCGCCAGCTCGACCACGGTCTCGTGCTTGAAGACGCGCGCCATGATCATGTCGGCCATGCGCGACAGCGTGAGCGCGATGTCCTCGGTGGTTTCGCGCACGCCCAGCTTGATGTCGCCCGGTCCCAGGTAGATCGCGTGCCCGCCGAGCTGCGTCATGCCCGTCTCGAACGACACGCGGGTCCGCAGCGACGGCTTCTCGAAGATCATGGCCAGCGTCTGCTGCGCGAGCGGGCCGTGGCGCGGGCGATAGATGGGCGCGCGCTTGAACTCGGCCGCGGTACGCAGGAGTTCCCACGTGTCCTCGGCCGAGAAATCGCACACCGACAGGTAGTGATGGGTGCGGGTCTTGGTGGTCATGGCCGCTCTCCTCGCAGCGTCCGTGCGATGCGCTCGAACGCCCAGTCCAGGTCCTTCTCCTCGATCACGAGAGGCGGCGCGATGCGCATCACGCTCTCGACGGTGTCCTTGCAGAGCATGCCTTCGTACAGCAGCTGCTTGCACCACGCCTTGGCCGGGCCGGCCTCGGGCGTGAGCGCGATGCCGATGAGCAGGCCGCGCCCGCGGACTTCGCGCACGTGACCGCCCACCAGTCCCTTCAGCTTCTCGAGGAAGCGCCCGCCCACCTCGGCGGCGCGTTCGGGCAGGTGGTCGCGCTCGAGAAGCTCGAGCGCCTTGGTCGCCACCGCGCACGCCAGCGGGTTGCCGCCGAACGTGGAGCCGTGGTCGCCCGGACGGAACACGCCCATCACCTCGTCGGACGCCAGTACGGCCGACACGGGCATCATGCCGCCGCCGAGCGCCTTGCCGAGGATGAGCACGTCCGGCTTCACGCCTTCGTGGTCCACGGCGAACTTGCGGCCCGTGCGGCCGAGGCCGGTCTGGATCTCGTCGGCCATGAACAGCACACGGTGCTTCGTGCACAGGTCGCGGCAGGCCTTCAGGTAGCCGGCCGGCGGCACCACGATGCCGCCCTCGCCCTGGATCGGTTCCACGAGGAAGCCGACGGTGTTGGGCGTGATCGCGGCTTCGAATGCCGCGACGTCGCCGTACGGCACGATCTTGAAGCCCGGCGTGAACGGTCCGAAGCCGTCGCGGTACTGTGCGTCGTCGGAGAAGCTGACGATCGTCACCGTGCGGCCGTGGAAGTTGCCGTCGCAGACGATGATCTCGGCCTGGCCGTCGGCGACGCCCTTGACCTTGTAGCCCCACTTGCGCGCGGTCTTGATCGCGGTCTCGACCGCCTCGGCGCCGGTGTTCATGGGGAGCACGCGGTCCATGCCGCAGAACCGCGTGATGGCTTCGCAGAACGGCGCGAACTGGTCGTTGTGGAACGCGCGCGAGGTGAGCGACAGCCGCCGCGCCTGTTCGACGAACGTCTCGACGATCTCCGGGTGACCGTGCCCGAAGTTGAGCGCCGAGTACGCGCTCAGCATGTCGAGGTAGCGCTTGCCTTCGACGTCCTCGACCCACGCGCCGGTCGCGCGGGCGACGACCACCGGCAGCGGCGCGTAGTTGTGCGCACTGCGGCGGTCGGTCAGGTCGAGGTGCCGGGCGGTCTCGGGACCGGTGGCGTGCGGGGCGTGCGGATCAGTGGCCGGCATGCGCGAGCGCCTCCTTCGGGGTGGGGTCGTTCTTCCGGGCGGTGCGGCGCTCGATCGCTTCGCGGATCATGCGCGGGAGCACCGTGCGGTCCTGTTCGTCGAGCTCGTAGCGCACGCGCGTCGCGGGCTTGCTCATGCGGATGAGCTTGCCGAGGTCGATGGGCGTGGCCACCAGCACGGAGTCGCACGGCACCGCGTCGATGGTCGCCGAGAGGTCGGCCATCTGCGTGTCGCCGTAGCCCATGGCCGGCAGGATCTCGGTGACGTGGGTGTACTTCTCGAACACGCCGCGGATCGAGCCCTTCGCGTACGGCCGCGGATCCACGATCGCAGCCGCCCCCAGCCGCTGCGCCGCGACGTAGCCGGCGCCGTAGCGCATTTCACCGTGCGTGAGCGTGGGGCCGTCTTCCACGACCAGCACGCGCTTGCCGCGCACCAGTTCGGGGTCGGTCACGCTGACCGGGGAGTTGCCGCGCAACACCACGGTGCGCGGGTTCACCGAGCGGACGTTCGCCTCGACGATCGCGACGTTCTGCGCGTCGGCCGTGTCCACCTTGTTGATGATGACGAGGTCCGCCATCCGCACGTTGGTTTCGCCCGGGTAGTAGCGCAGCTCGTGGCCGGGGCGATGCGGATCGGCGATGACGATGTTCAGGTCGGGGCGGTAGAACGAGATGTCGTTGTTGCCACCGTCCCACAGGACCACGTCGGCCTCGGACTCGGCCGCGCGCAGGATCTGCTCGTAGTCCACGCCGGCGAACACGAGGCTGCCGGCCGCGATGTGCGGTTCGTATTCTTCGCGCTCTTCGATCGTGCACTTGTGCAGGTCCATGTCGGCGAGCGTGGCGAAGCGCTGGCAGCGCTGCTTCTCGAGATCGCCGTAGGGCATCGGGTGGCGCACCACCGCCACGCGCAGGCCCATCTCACGCAGGATCTCGGTCACCCGGCGCGACGTCTGGCTCTTGCCGCAGCCGGTACGCACGGCACAGACCGAGATCACCGGCTTCGTGCTGGCCAGCATGGTCTCGTCCGGACCCAGCAGGCGGAACTCGGCGCCGGCGGCCTGCACGCGGGCGCACTCGTGCATGAGGAACTCGTACGACACGTCGGAGTACGCGAACGACACCTGGTCCACGTGCAGGTCGCGGATCAGCTGCTCGAGGTCTTCCTCGGGATGGATCGGGATCCCGTTGGGGTAGTTCGGGCCGGCGAGCGACGGCGGATAGACGCGTCCGGCAATATCCGGAATCTGGTTCGCCGTGAACGCCACGACCTCGTGGTCGGCGAGATGCTTCCAGTACACGTTGAAGTTGTGGAAGTCGCGACCGGCGGCTCCCATGATGATCACGCGCGTCTTCTTCTGCTCGTTCATATCGGCTGCCCCTTCCCGGGGTGACGGAATCGAGTGTGGTGGTTCCTGCGGACCTCGCCGGGTGGCGCGGGTCCCTCCCTGCGGGCGTGCATATCGCAGGCCGCGAAATGCGTTCGCCGGCGGGTGACGGAAGCCGTGCGTGGCTTCGGGTTCGCGCGTCGTCACGCGCGCTCGACGCGTGTTCGCGCGACGCGCACTGCCAACCTGTCCCGGGCTCTGCCAATGTGGCCGGGGCATGTGAGGAACACGTTCAGCCGCGGGCCCGCGGGCGGTTATGCTGCCCGCTCCCATTTCCTCGCGAGACACTCGGGGGCAAGCTTCATGTCGCTGCTCGGAATCGTCGTCCTCGTACTCGGGTTCGTGCTGCGTGCGAACCCGTTGCTGATCGTGGTCGCCGCGGCGCTGGTGACGGGTGTCGCCGCGGCGTGGAGCCCGCAGGCGGATGCCGCCACGCTCGCCCACGCGCTGGACGGCACGCTCGCCGCGTTCGGCAAGGCCTTCCGGACGAACCGCTACGTGAGCGTCGTGTGGCTGGTGCTCGCCGCGATCGGGCTGCTCGAGCGCATGGGGCTGCAGGAACGCGCGCGCACGTGGATCGCGAACGTACGCGCCGCGACCCCGGGCCGGCTGCTCGCCCTGTACTTCGTCATGCGCCAGGCGGCGGCCGCGGTCGGGCTGACTTCGCTCGGCGGGCACGCGCAGATGGTGCGTCCGCTCCTCGCACCGATGGCCGAGGGTGCGGCGGAGGTGCGCCACGGAGCCCTGCCCGACGCCGTGCGTCACCGCATCCGCGCGCACTGCGCTGCGGCGGACAACATCGCGCTCTTCTTCGGTGAGGACATCTTCGTCGCGATCGCCTCGATCCTGCTCATCAAGGGATTCCTCGAACAGGCCGGCACGGTCGTCGAACCGTTCGCGCTTTCGCGCTGGGCGATTCCCACGGCGCTCGCTGCGCTGGCGGTGCACCTGGTGCGCATCGCGCGGTTCGGCCGGCGGCTCGATCGCGAACTCGGTGCACGCCGCGAAGGGCCACGCGCGTGATCGGGCTGGCGCAGGTGTACGTGCTGGGCGGTGTCTTCTTCGCCGCGGTCGCCGGCTTCGCCGCTCGCGACGGTAAGAACCCAAGGCGCGTCTGGGCCGCGTCCTTCTGGGGTCTACTCGCGGTCAGCTTCCTCCTGGGTGACGTGTTGAGCGACCGGTTCATGGGACTGCTCGTGGTCGCGCTCGCACTGGTCGCGACGTTCGGGCTCGGGCGCGGCGGCGCCGACACGTCCCCGGCCGAGGAACGCCGTGCCGGCGTGGACCGGAACGGTGACCGGTTGTTCGTGGTGGCCCTGGCGATCCCGGCGTGCGCTCTCGTCGGCACGTGGTGCGCCAAGCAGACCGGGTGGGGAGCGAGCCTGCTCGATCCGAAGCAGGCGACGCTCGTGTCGCTGGTGCTCGGCGTGCTGGTGGCGCTGGGACTGGCCCACCTCTGGTTGCGCCCGCGCTTCGTGGCGCCCGACGGCCGCCCGGTGCGACTCGTCGCGCTGCGTGAAGGCGCGCGGCTCGTGGGCACGGTGGGCTGGGCGGCGATCCTCCCGCAGATGCTCGCGTCGCTCGGCGTGGTGCTGCTCGGGGCCGGCGTGGGTGACGAAGTCGGCCGGATCTTCCGCGAGCACCTGGCGCTCGATGCGCGGTTGCCGGCGGTCGCGGCCTACTGCGTGGGCATGGCGCTCTTCACCGTGCTCATGGGCAACGCGTTCGCGGCATTCCCGGTGATGACGGCGGCAGTCGGGCTGCCGGTGCTCGTGCAGCGACTGCACGGCGACCCGGCGGCGATCTGCGCGATCGGCATGTTGTCGGGCTTCTGCGGCACGCTGCTCACGCCGATGGCCGCGAACTTCAACGTGGTGCCGGCACAGCTGCTCGAGTTGCCCGACCGCGACGCGCCGTTCAACGCGGTCATCCGCACGCAGGCGCCGACCGCCGTGGCGCTGCTCGCGGCGAACATCGTGCTCATGTGGTGGCTGGGATTCTCCTGAGCCGGCTTCAGCCGCCGATCAGCCCCATCACGGTGCCCGACGCGTCACGGAAGTACCCGAACGTCGCCATGCCCGGGGCCGCCATGGGTTCGCCGAGGCGCGAGCCGCCCGCCTGTTCGACGGCGGTGAGCGTGGCCGCGACGTCGCCGGCATACAGGTAGGCGACGGCCGGCTGCGCCGGCGTGTGCGACTGGAACACGCCCGAGATCCCGGCGCCGGGATCGAACATCACGAACCGCGGCATGGTTTCGGCCGCTCCCCAGCCGAACTGTTCGCCGAACCAGCGCCCGGCCGTCGTGCCGTCGGGCGCGTACATCTCGAGGCTGCACAGACTCCCCTGCGGCGGCTTCGGGGCATCGCCGAACGGAACCGGCACGCGCGCACGCGGGCCCGGTGCCGCGGCGTCGGTCAGCCCGTAGAGCGTGCCGCCCGGGTCGGTGAAGCGCGCCAGCGTGCCCGCTCCCGGAAGCGCCCAGGGCGCCTTCTCCACGCGGGCGCCCGCCTCGGTCACGCGTGCGAGCGCGGCCTTCACGTCGGGCACGGCGAGGAACGGAACGGCGGCCGGGAAACCGTCGGGCAGGCCGGCACGCAGCGAGACGGCCGGGCCCGACGACGGCATGTGCACCGCGAGGTCGCTCGAGAGCTTCATGAGCGGCCAGCCGAACACCTGCGTGTAGAACGCACACGACGCGCCGAGGTCGCGCGAGGACAGGACGACGAGGGCGATCGGGTGTGCGCCGCTGCCGGCGGGAACCTGCGGGACGGCCGAGCTCATGGCGGAGTCCTCCGTGTGCGGACGAGACGACGTGTGGTCAGTGGCTCGCGGTGTCGGCGGCGAAAGCGCGGCGGAACGCCGCGATCGCCGCCGGATGGTAGATCGTGGCGTGCGTTTCGCCGGGATACGCTTCGCAGTCGAGCGTCAGGTTCGCGGGGGCGCGCCGCGCGAGCGAATCGGCGAGCGCACGCGTGAGCCGTGCGAGTTCCGGCTCCGAACTGTGCGCGAGCGCGAGCCGCTTGCGGGCGTCGAGGCGTGGCGGCGTGCGGCCGACGAACTCGGCGTGACGCCACCACAGGCTCGGGTCGAACGCGAGATAGGTATCGAAGAGCGTGGGCTCTTCGAACAGGGTCTCGACCACGAACAGCCCCGCGAGCGATTCACCGACGATCGCGCGCTCGCGCGTGACCGGCCAGCGCGCGGCGATCGCCGGAAACAGCTCGTCGCGCAGGAACGCGCGGAACGCGGCGGAACCGCCGACCCTGGGCGCGATCGCGAGGTCGCGCGGGTCGTCGCTCGGGCCGGTGAGGTCGCGTCGGCGCTGGGTGTTCTCGATGCCGACGAGCAGCAGCGGCCGCAGCGTGCCGTTGCCGATGCCCACCTGCAGCAGGCCGGCGACGTGCAGGAAGTCTTCGCCCAGCCCACCGTCGGGCATGTAGAGCACCGGGCGCGGCGAACTCGCGGAGTCCTGCCACGACGGCGCGCGGTAGACGTTGATGCGGCGCGCCTCGCCGAGCACGCGGGAGTCGAGCGTGAACGTTTCGGCGAACGCGAGAGGCTGGACGGGCGAGACACGCGGTGACGCCGCGCGCGCCGGAACCGGCGCGAGTGTCGCGGCGAGCGCGAGCGCCGCCCACAGGAGCGCGGCTCAACGCCAGAGCGACTTGATCCTTCCCCACGTGGTCGCGTCCGCGCGACCGCGGCCCCAGGAACCGCACCTCGGTGATCTCGGCCTTCGAGTTCGCCGCTCCGGTGCCGTCGCCGAAGTAGACGCGATTGGTGGCCGAGCCCAGGCCTGCGTTGTTCGTCGAGATGAGCGTGCCGTCCACGTAGTAGCGCACGCTGGAGGGCGGCGTGTACTCGAGCCGGTAGTCGTGGAACTGGGTGTTCTCGTAGGCCGCGGACAGCACGGTGCCCGGGGCGTTGCGGATCTGCGTGGGCGTGATGCCGAACTGGTAGAGCGTCGCGCCCTGAGCGAAGCCGAACGCGAGTCCGCCGCCGACGAACGCGTTCGTGAAGTCGCCCTCGTGCTGCAGGAGCCGCGCGCGAAAGCGAAGCACGGCGGGCTCGACGTTGTTGACGACGCCGGTCTGCTGGTAGAGCGAACTCGTGCCCGGCGAGACCGTGCCGAACGCCATCGTGTTCAGCGTCAGCACGCCGCCGGCGACCGACCACGTGCCGGCTTCGGTCGCGAGCGGCGAGCCGCCGGAGAAGAACGCCCAGCCCTGCGTGGACGGCAAGCTGGCGAACGAAACCTGGAGATCGGTCGCGCGCACCGGCGCCACGGCGGCGAGGGTGCAGGCGACCAAAGCGACGGTGCAGAGCAACAGGGATGCTGGGCTCAAGGTGCGCACGGCGGCCTCCGGAGGATGTCGAGCTCGGCCGGGCATGCGGCGCCCGAACGCGAGCGAAGATTCCAGCATCCGGAAGCGTGTGCCCACAGGGGAAACTGCGCTCCACCCGTGGCCGGGGCGCGGCCCCCGGCCACGGGTGCCCGGTTACCGGCCGGCGGCCAGCTTCACCACGCGCCTCGCGACCACCTCCCCACCTGCGACGGCTCGCACGGTGTACAGGCCGGGCGCGGCCGGAGCGCCCGACGCGTCGCGCCCGTTCCAGCCGAGCGCGTGCCGCCCCGGCGGCAGCGCGCCGTGCGTCAGCGCCGCGACGCGGCGGCCCGACAGGTCGAAGACGTCCACCGCCACATCCGCGCCGCGGCCGAGTTCGAGTTCGAAGCTCGCACCGGCCGGCGACGGGTTCGGGCGGGGCGCGGAGAGCGCGAGCGTGCGCGCACCGGCCGGCGAGCGCTCGACGCCCACCGGCTGCGGCGGCAGCACGGGGTTGTTGGTCGGCGTGAGGCCGAACGTGGCGAGCTGCATTCCGCCCGTCGCGGTCGCTTCGTCGCCGAACGTGACGTGTGCCTTGGCGACCTCGCTGATCCCGATCGAGGCTTCGGTGACGAGATTGCAGCGCAGGGTGAACTCGCCGCCCAGCGGCACGCTCGAGAGGTCCACGGGAAGCGCGATCGACGCGAAGTTGAGCAGCTGGTCGGTGCCATTGCCGTTCGGGTTCGACGAGGTGACCGTCATCTGCCCCTCGACCACCTGGTCGAACACCGTCGGGAACCCGAAGCTGCCGCGCACCGCACCGACCTCGCGATGCGAGAAGAACGTCGAACCGTTGCGAGTGGCGCGCGCCTCGAACGTGAACTCGGCACGCGCCTGCCCGAACCACGCCAGCGCGTAGGCCTGCGCGCCGCTCAGGTACAGCGTGAGCGAAGCGTCGGCCGCGTCCTTGGTGAAGCTCTGGGCCCAGAGTCCGTTCGTGAGCACGCCGCAGAGTTCGTCCCACGCGTACGTGTCGTCGCGCCGCGAGGACGCGCCGAGGAGGCCCGTGTCGTCCGCCCACGCGGCGGCGATGTCGTCGTCGAAGCTGCTCGCGTCGTACACGGAGTGCAGCGCGATGCGGCCGTTCGCGTCCTTCTGCGCCTGCGTGCGCTGCTGATGGTCGTGCACGGCGGGCCAGAGTGACGCCGTGATGCTCGTGTCGTACTCGGCGTCGTAGTACGGCGTGATCTTGTACGTGTCCACGCGGAGGGTGGGCGTGCCGAGGTGTTGTGCGTGCACCGCCGGTGCCGCGGCGAGTGCGAGAGCGAGCACCGCCACGAGGCGGAGCGTACGGAAGAAGAGCTGGCGTTCCATGTGCGACTCCCGTGGGGACGCCGGGCCCGGCGGCGCTTCCGCCGAGGCTCCTGGCGTGGATGTCGCACTCGTTTGGCAACTCGGCCCGATCTCCCGCGAAGATCAATCCCGCGTACGCATGGGGCTCAACGTGCCAGCACGAAGCGCGCGGTCGCCGTACCCGACGAAGTGCGGGCGCGGACGAAGTACAACCCGCCCGGGCGCCCTTCCCCGCGCCAGCGCCACTCGTGCGAGCCCGCGGCGCGTGTTTCGTCGGCGAGACGCGCGACCTGCCGCCCGGCCACGTCGAAAACGCTGACGCTGACGTGCCCCGCGGCGGGAAGCGTGAGCCGCACCCGGCCTTCGCCGCGCAGAGGGCTCGGGCCCGCCGTCAGTGCGAGGGTGGTGCGCGCGGCCGGGCCCGGCGTGACGCCGACCGGGCCCGCGAGCCACTCGAGAGACCAGCACTCGGAGACGAGGTCCGCGAACGACAATCCGCGCTGGCCACCGAAGAGGATCATGCGGTGGTGCGCGGCGTCGTACACGGCGGTGTGCCCGGAGAGCGAGTCGGGCGCGGGCGTGGACGGCAGGTACGGGGCGGGCGACAGCGGGTTCCACTGCGGCGTTCCAGGCAACAGCTCCCACAGATCGCCGAACTGGCGTGACGGATCGCCCGGTCCGTAGCTGGTGTAGCGGCCCCCGAAGACCACCATTCGGTCCCAGCTCGGGTCGATCACCGCGGTGTGCTCGTAGCGCCATGCCGGGCCCGTCGCGGGGATCTCGCTCCACCATGATTGACCCACGTCGTGCAGCGCCCACACCTGGCGGCAGGCCGGCATGCCGTAGTTGTCGCCGCCGTAGTCCACGAACTGGTCGCGCGCGCGGTCGTTCACGAGCGTGTGGAACGCATGCGGCGTCAGGCATTCCGGCGCACCGGGAGCGAGATCGCGCCACGTCGGGGTCGCGTCGAGCGACAGCTCCCACGCGTCCCCGAAGTAACTGCCGGCATTGCGCCCGCCCGTGACCACCATGCGTTGGCGTACCGGGTCGTAGGCGGCGCCATGTTCGTATCGTGCGGCCGGTCCCGTACCCGCCGGTGAAAGCTGCTCCCACATCGGGAAGCCCGCGAGCGGCAGCGCCCACACGTCGTCGAGCGGACCGGACTCGTCGCGGCCGCCGTAGACGATCATGCGGTCGTTCGCTTCGTCGTAGAGCGCGGTATGCCCGAAGCGTGGCGACGGCGAAGGGCCCTGCGTCCAGATGCGGCTCCAGACCGGCTCGCCCTCGAGCGGCAGTTCCCACAGGTCGTTCGCGTACGTGAAATCCACCTGTCCACCGAACACGATCATGCGCCCGCGCACCGGGTCCGCGATGGCCGAGTGCCCGGTGCGTGCGGGCGGTGCATCCCCGAGCGACGGCAGCGCCGTCCACACCGGCGCGGCGTCGAGCGAGAGCGACCACGCGTCGCGGTACCACTGCAGGGCCCCGAGATCGCCGCCCGCGAACACGACCAGGGCGTGATGCACGGGATCGTACGTCGCCGTGTGGCCGATGCGTCCCGCGAAGGGCGCGCCGAACGGCGTGAGATCGCTCCAACTGGAGGTGCCGAAGTCGAATGCGTGCGCATCCGTCAGGGCGGTCGCGTTCGAGCCGCCGAACACGACGAGACGATCGTCCACGGGATCGTAGGTGGCGCTCGCGTACGCGCTCGGGGCGGGCGGGGAGCCCGACGTCGGCAACGTGCTCCACGCCGGGCTGCCCGCGAGCGAGAGCGCGAAGAAGTCGCCGAGCGAGCCGGACGCATTGCGGCCGCCGAAGCACACGAGCCGGTCGCGCACCGGGTCGTAGGCGGCGGCATGCCCGGCGCGCGCCACCGGTGCGGAGCCGGACGGAGTGAGCGCGGTCCACGTGGGCGTCCCTCCCAACGACAGCGCCCACATGTCGGCGAGGTAGCCCGAGCCGTTGCGGCCGCCGTGTACGACGAGCCGGTCGCGCACAGGGTCGTAGATGAGCGCGGCCTGGTGCCGTCCACTTGGGCCGCCCGCGGCGGCGACGAGCGACCAGGCCGGCGGATTCGAAAGCGAGAGCGCCCAGACCTCGGACGTGTAACCCGGCGCGAGTTGCCCACCGAAGAGCAGCAGCCGATCACGCGCGGTGTCGTAGGCGAACGAGAAGCCGTAGCGCTCGCCCGGTCCCGTGTTCGACGCCTCGAGCCGCTGCCAGTGCGGCGCGGGCACCAGCGAGAGTTCCCAGAGGTCGCTCAGGTAACCGCCGGGAGCTTCGCCCCCGAAGTAGACGATGCGCTGGGATCCGGCGTCGTAGGCGGCGGCGTGAAACCAGCGCGAACCGGGAAGCTCCAGCTTCCGCCACCGACCGGCATCGCCGGCGAAGGTCGTTCCGGCGAGCGCGAGCAGTGCGAGGGCGGCGAGTCCAGCGGAGAAGCGCGTTCGGAGGCTCATGCGTCGGCTCCCGGGGCGAGAAGTCGGCGGCGGACCATTCGTGAACATGACGCGACCGGGGAATCATCGCGGTTGCCCCCCTGCCGCGGCAACGGAAATGCGGTCCGGCCTCCTGCGCATTCGCCCCGGACTTTCGCGACGGGAGCCAGCGAACTGGCGATCGTCGGGCGCGCCAGGGCTATGCCGTGGGTGCGTCGCCGCCCCGCATGCGTTCGCGGATGCGCGCGCGTTCCTCGTCGCTCATGCGCTCCCAGCGTTCGAACATGCGCCGCCGCATGAACGCCGGCGGGCCGCTTCGCGACATGCCGAAGCCGCCGAACAGCAGCCGGCAGAGCACGAGCAGGCCGAGCGCATGCTTGAGGTCGAGTTCTTTCCACCCGAACAGCGACGGCGTGAGCCAGTTCCACAACGTCATCGTCACCCAGCTGCCGAGCACGACGAATGCGGCGAACCCCACGATCGCCAACGGCGCGATCCACAGCATCTTCATTCCACGCGACATCACAAACCTCCTTCTTCACGGTAGGCGTCGTACGCATCCTGGAGCCGGGCCCGAAGCCGGCGCACGGCGTAGTGCTTGCGCGACAGCAGGGTGTTCACGCTCACCCCCGTCGCCTCCGACAGCTCGCGGAAACTGCGGCCTTCGATTTCGTGCGCGACGAACACGTCGCGCTGGTCCGGCGGCAGGTCGGCGACCGCTTCCGCGAGTTCCTCGATCAGCAACGCCCGGGCGTGCAGTGCTTCGGGGCCCGCATCGGGCGATGGCAGCAGGTCGTCGAGCGAGGCATCGCCGGATCCCTCCCCACCCGCTCCACCGGCCGTGGCCGCCGTCGGCCGGCGGCGGCGGAACAGGTCGATGATCCGGTTGCGCGCCACGCGGTAGAGCCAGCCCGTGACGTGCTCGATGGGCACGAGCAGGCGGTTCGCCTCCACGAGTTCGTGGAAGACCTCCTGCACGATGTCCTCGGCGTCGGCCGCATCCGGCACCCGGCGCCGGATGAACTCCGACAGCCGCGGCCTTTCGCTGCGGACGACTTCCCCAATGTCACGATCCCGTTCGTGGCTCATGCACTCCCGCTTCCCGGTTCGCTGCCTTCTCCCCGGTAGACGTACGAAGGGCCAGAATATTGTGGGGCGTGCCCGGCGTCGCCGGTCGGAACCGGCATGCTCCGCGACCCGGCGGGACGAACGGACGCGGATCCGACATTGTACGCGGTGCGAACAAAGTGCATCATGGTGCGCGTCCCGGTCGCACGCATGCACACCCGCACAGGAACCTGCTCCATGCGCAAGCTCACCTTCACGCTCGCCACGCTGCTGCTGATGCTCGCGAGCGTTTCCGTTCGCGCCCAGGTCGGATCGCTGATCTGGCAGGACGAGTTCGACACGCTCGATCACTGGCTCAAGGTCACCGGCAACGGCAGCTGGGGCTGGGGCAACGGCGAGCTCGAGTACTACCGCAACGAGAACGTGGACATCGCCACGATTCCGGGCGAGCCCGGCAACCACGCGCTGCGCATCGTCGCGAAGGCCGAGAGCGGGCCGGGGCTCGTGGACCAGTGGGGCAACCCGACGAACTTCACCTCGGGCAAGGTCGTGACCAAGTCGTTCATGACCGTGCGCTACGGCATGATCGAGACGCGGCTGATGGTGCCCGACCTCAACAACGGCGGCTGGCCGGCGTTCTGGATGCTGGGCACCGCCAACGCCGGGTGGCCGACCTGCGGCGAGGTGGACCTGATGGAGATGGGCGCCGGCAAGGCCTTCCGCGATCTCCACGACACGCACAACGGCGGCAACGGGCTGAACAACGCGACCGTGAACCAGATGGTCGGCGCGAACGCCATCTGGGCGGGCACCTCCGGAACGGCGAGCCTCGCGAACGACCCGACCGACGTCTACGACCGCCCCTACTACCGCTACTCCCCGTCGCTCGCGAACCGCTTCCTCATCTACCGGCTCTACTGGGACGACACGTCCATGCGCTTCACCGTCGTGGACGACGGCGTCGAGCACGACCTGTACGCCGCGCCCTTCACGTTCGGAGCCGATGCGGAAGAATTCCGCCAGCCGTTCTACCTGATCGCGAACATGGCGATCGGCGGCGCGTACACCGACTGCTGGCGGCTCGGCGATCCCGCGAGCGGGCTGCCGATCTCGATGCCCTTGCCCGCCACGATGTACGTGGACTACGTCCGGGTCTACCAGTGGAACGGCAAGGGCGAGGTGCACCTGGGCCCGCCCGAGTTCCAGCAGGGGCGCTTCGGGCTCTTCACGGACGCGACGCCGGTGTCCGGCGGGGTGCAGACCGGCGTCACGAGCGACGTGTACGTCTGGGAGAACACGCTCGTGAACGCGAGCGTCGCGCCGTTCGAGGGCACGAACGTGCTGGCGTGGCAGACGAATGCGAAGGGCTGGTTCGGAGCGGGCATCATGTCGCGGCAGCCGGTCAACCTGTTCGACCTGGGCGACGGCTGGGTGAAGTTCCGGATCAAGATCCCCGCGAACGTGTCGTTCAAGATCGGCGTGATCGATTCGTGGGGGAACCAGAACTACGTGGACTTCCCCGCCAACACCACGAAGTACGGGCTGGTGCGCAACGGCCAGTGGGGCCAGGCCTCGGTGCCGTTGTCCGAACTGCGGGGCACCGAGATCGACCTGCGCATGCTGAGCTACGAGTTCGTGATTCTCGAGACCAACGGCGCCTCGTGCACGTTCGCGGTGGACGACGTGTACTGGGAGTCCGCGCATGTCGCGTCCGCGGACGGCGCACCGGGATCCCCCGTCCGGGTGCAGCTGCTGCCCAGTTCGCCGAACCCGTTCCGTTCGAGCACGGAGCTGCGCTTCACGCTGGCGGAGGCGGCCCCCTACCGGCTTCAGGTGCTGGACGCCGCCGGTCGCCGGGTCCGCGGGTTCGACGGCCTCGGCCGGATCGGGCTCAACGCCGTGCGCTGGGACGGCCGGGACGATACCGGCCGTGTCCTCGCCCCCGGCGTCTACTGGTACCGGCTGGACTCGGCCGCCCCACGCGGAGCGGGTCAGCTCCGGAAGGCGGTCCTGCTCCGCTGATCGGGCGCCGGCCCGGCGAAAAAAAAGTCGTGGGCCTGCAAGTTTTCACTTTGTACGGCAATCGAACATAGTCTAGGCTCGACGCAGGTCAGGCAGCACACCCTTGGTTGGAAGTGTTTCATCGGCTCCGAACTGTTTCAGCCGCTCGTCCGTCTTGGAAGCGGGGCGCCGCCCCGACTCACCCCGGAACAGGAGGATTCGCCATGAAGAATGGGCTACTCAAGAGCTTCGCTCTCGGCCTGATGGTCGCGGGTTCGCTCATCGCCAGCGTCGCCACCGCCGACGTCAACGTCACGGTCAACAACGGCGACAACTACCTCGGCTTCATGAACGTGTTCGATCTCGGCAACGGCTACCAGTTCAGCTCCGGCTGGGGCTTCGCGGACCTCAACGCCGCGTGGGTCGGCAGCAACCTGCGCCTGAGCCCGAACACGATCGGCGATCCCGATCCGTACTGGTACATCGGTGGCGGCGGCCCTGGCCACCCGGGCAACAAGCTCATGGAAGCGAACTGCTACGTCGAACCCGCGGGCTCGCTCCCGGGCGTGACGCTCAACTTCTCGGGCACGGTGGTCTCGAACACGCTCACGTCGGCGCACGTCGCGCGCGCGTTCATCCGTGACTTCGCGCCCGACTTCTCGTCGGTCGTCGAGACGTCGGTCGTGCTGCCGGTGTCGGGCAACTTCAACCTGACGCTCGCGACGCAGAACGATCCCGGCCGTCACGTGCAGTGGGGCTTCCAGATGAAGGGCCCGAACGTGTGGGTCACCGACACCGCCCCGTTCGGCGCCGTCGTCATCGGACCGCTCGCTCCCGTGCCCACCACGAACAGCACGTGGGGCCGCGTGAAGTCGCTGTACCGCTAGTCTCCAGCCGTCTGCTGGAATACGAACCGGCCTCGCTCGAAGGAATCGAGCGAGGCCGGTTTCGTTTTCGCGCCGGGGTTTCCCGGTCGCTCGCGCTCAGGCCCGGTGGAACGACCGGCCGCCCCGCGCTCGGGGTGACGGCCCGGCACGAGGATGGTCGTCGCATCCGGTCCGCTCAGGCGCTCACGGGAGTTCATGGCCCCGGCTCCGTCGAGTGCTGCCGGAATCAGGCGGTCGCCCGGCGTTGTTCGCGGCGCGATGTGGCCTGCTGCTGAAACCGTTTTCTCGCGACGGACGAAAGCGCTATCGTCCGTTGCCCAGTCCCTCGCTGGAAACACGCGCGTGTCGGCCGACCCGCGCCCGCGAGGGCATGCGGCGAGCGCGACATGGAACGGTTTGCGGGACGCTTCGAGCGGATGCGCCTGTTGGGCCGCGGCGGCATGGGTGCCGTGTGGCTCGCGCGCGATCTTGCCGACGGCTCCGAGTGCGTGCTCAAGCAGCTCGATCCCGCGGCCGTGCGCATGGCGCCCGACTCGCTGCGGCGCGAGTTCGAACTCCTCGCCCGGGTTCGGCATCCCGCCGTGGTGGCGGTGCGCGACATGGGATTCGCGCCGGACGGCACGCCGTGGTTGAGCATGGAGTACGTCCCCGGCGTCGCGGCCGATCATGCGGAACGCGAATGGGACGTCGAAGCGCTGTGCTTCGTGGGTTCGCAGGTGGCGTCCGGACTCGAAGCGCTGCACGCCGCCGGCGTCGTGCACGGTGACCTGAAGCCGTCGAACCTCCTGTTGTTGCCGCCGCGCGAGGGCTCGCGGCTTCCCTCCGGCGTGCGGCTCGTGGATTTCAGGCTCGCGGCGCTGCTGGGTCGCGATCGTGAAGGGCACCGTGGAACCCCCGGCTTCGCTGCTCCCGAGGTGGTGCGCGGCGAAGCGCCGAGCGTTGCGTCCGATCTCTACGGCCTGCCAGGCGCCATGCTGTACACGCTGGGTGCGCGCCGACTCGCGCGCGATCCGGTCGCCGCCGCGAACGTCATGCGCCGCCAGCAGCACGCTTCGCCGCCGGCCGCCGCACTTGAGGAAGCAGGACTCCCCGGGCCGCTCGTGCAGCTGGTGCTGCGACTGCTCTCGCCCGTCGCCGCCGAGCGCCCGGCCGACGCGCACGAAGTTCGGCGTGATCTCGCGCGCATCCACCCGGCGGCGAGCCGCACGCTCGCCGAGCGGCTCGCCGCCGAGTCGCTGGTGGGGCGCGAGCGTGAACTCGGACGCTTCGAGCGCTGGTTGCGACCTGCGGCCACCGGTGCGCGGATCACGTTCGTGACCGGCGAACCCGGCGCGGGCAAGACGGCGTTGCTGCGCGAGCTCGAAGTTCGCGCGACGCTGGCAGGCTGCACGGTCGTCCGGCTCGCGTGCCGCAGCGCCGAGGCGGTCGGCGCGCCGATGCTGGCCCTGCTTCGCCGGCTGGCCGTCGAGGAGGCCGTCACGGCCGCCGAGGCGCAGGGCGGCGCGGCGCTCGCCGCCGCGCTCGCGGCGGATCGTGATGCCCTCGAGTTCGGAGCCGAGCGCATCGCCGAGTCCGCGGCGACGTGGCTGGCGGCGTTGGCGTCGGCGGGGCGTCCCGTCGTGGCGCTCTTCGACGACTGTGAACGCATGGACGGCACGTCGCGCGCACTGCTGCGCGCGATCGCGCTCGACACGCGCGCCGAGTCCGCACGATGGGTGTGCGCGGGGCGCGGAACCGCCGCGGGGCTGCGCGAAGACGAGCGCACGCTGCTCGCGGCCGGGCACGCGAGCGCGGTCGCGCTCGGGCCGCTCGATCACGAGGGCGTCGAGCGGCTGGTCGCCGCGCGCCTGCAGGCCACGCCGCCCGAAGGGCTCTGCGAGTTCCTGCACCGGCGTACCAGCGGCCTGCCGGGGCTCCTGGTCGAGACGTTGCGTGCGGCGGCGGAAGCAGGTGCGATTCGTGATGCCGAAGCCGGCATGCGCATGGACCCGGGAGCCTTCGATCGGCTCGGCCTGCCCGCGAACTTCGAGGCGTCCCTGCTCGATCGGCTCGGGGCGCTCCCGGCGGGCGCACGTGCCGCCGCCGAGGCGCTCGCGACGCTCGACCGCCCCGCGAGACTCGAGGAACTCGCACTGCTCGACCCGCGCGTGGATGCGGCGGCGCTCGAAGCGCTCGTCGCTTCGGGCCTGGCGGTCGCGGACGCGTCCGGCGGGTTCGGGCTGCAGCCCCCCGCACTCGCGCGCGGGTTGCTCGCCGGACTCCCGGCCGAGCGCTGCCGCAGGCTGCACTCCGAAGCGCTCGGCATCGCCGGCGACACCGCGGAAGCCCGCGCGCGGCACCTCGAGGGAGCAGGCCGCCTGCGTGACGCGCTCACCGCGCTCGAAGCGGCGCTGGCGGTGCGTGAAGACGAGGTGCTCGCGGTGCGCGGCGCCACCCTCGCGGAACAGGTCGATCCCGCGTCCGCGGCGGCATGGCACGAGCGCGCCGGGCGGGCGCTGCTCGATCGCGGCCGGCATCGCGAGGCCGCGGGTCATCTCGAGCGCTCGCTCGACTCCACCGCCGACGCGGCCGCGCGGCCGGTGCGCTGGCGGCTGCTCACCAGTGCGCTGCTGCGCTCGGACCGGCCGGCCGACGTCGAGCGCGCGGTGGAACGCGCGCTCGTCGAAGATCCACCGGCGCGAGAACGCGCGCTGCTGCTCGTGAACCGGGGGGCCCACTTCCACGCGCTCGGTCGCCTCGACGAGGCCGAGGCGAGCACGCACGAGGCGCTGCGACTGGCCGAAGACGCGGCGGACGACGAGGCGATCGGTTACGCCGAGATGACGCTCGGCTCGTGCCGCCTCGCGCGCGGCGACCACGCGGGCGCGGACGCGCACGCGTACACGGCGATGACGAGCTTCGATCGCGCCGGGCGCGCCTCGGGCGCGGTGCGCGCGGTGCTGTTGCGCGCGCAGTCCGCACAGGCCCGGCAGGATCGAGACGGTGCGGAAGCGCTGCTCGTGGCGGCGCTCGAGCGCGCGCGACGCGATCGGCTGCGCCTCGCCACGGAAGAGATCCTGCTCGCGCTCGGCGTGCACTCGGTCGAGGTCGGGCGTTGGAAGGAAGCGGAGGCCAGTTTCGACGAAGGCGCGCGACTCGCCCTGCAGGACGGCCGGCCCCGCGGGGCAGCGGTGGCCACCGCGAACCTGGCGCTGCTCGACGCGCTGACGGGGCGCGTCGCGCGCGCTCGTCGGCGGGCGCGACGTGGCGTGCGGCTCCTGCGCGCCCACCTGCCCCGGCTCGAGGCGTTCGGCTGGCGTGCACTGGCGATCGCCGAATCCGTCGGCGGGCGTGCGGGGGCGGCCGAGCGCGCCGCGCGGCGCGCGACGGGCGCCGCGCTGCGGGTGGGCAATGCCTTCGAAGGCGAGTGGACGCGCTGGTGCTACGGACGCATTCGCTCGATCGCCGGTGCCTGGAACGAGGCGGACGGCGTGTGGCGCAGCGCGCTCGAGCAGATCGGGGATCACGAGTCGGCCGGGCGCCAGATGCTGCTCATCTGTTCGGGGCGCGCGGCGTTGCGCCGGCGCGAACTCGACGTGGCCCGCGACGCGGCGGCCCGGGTGGAGCGCTGGCTCGAGACCGCACGCGCGCCGTGGGTGGCCGCGCACCTTCGCCACCTGCAGGCGGAACTGCTGCTCGCGCAAGGCCGCACCGAGGACGGCGTCGAAGCCGTGCGCCGGACGCTCGCGGCGTTCGCGGCGCTGCCCTGCCCCGCCGACCAGGCACTCGCGGCCCTCGACTGCGCGCGCGTCGCGATCGCCGCCGGCCTCACCGCGCCGGTGGACGAGTGGTTGGAGCAGGCGGCGGCGACCTTCGAGCGGCTGGGCGACCATCGCGGCCGCGAGCGTGCGCTCGCTCTCGCCTTCGAGTGGCTGCGTGCCGCACGGTTGTCGCCGACACGCACGCGCAGCCGTGACCTGTTGCGCGCGGTGAGCCGCCTGCTCGATTCGCTTTCGGAACTCGGGGAGCTGACGCGCCGCGCCATGGCGCTCGCGGTCGAACAACTCGACGCCGAACGCGGCGTCCTGCTGCTCGTGGACGAGCGCACCGGCGCGCTCATGCCGGTGGTCGAGCTGGGCGCCGTGGACGCGGCGACGCGGGACCAGGCGATGACGTACTCGCGGGAAGTCGTCGCGCGCGTGGCCGCGACCGGCGGCAGCCTGCTCATTCCCGACGCCGCATCGGATCCCGGCGGGTTGTCCGCGAGCATGGTGGACCTGCGCCTGCGCTCGATCGTGTGCGTGCCGCTCTACGGCGCGGGGCAGGTCGTGGGCGCCGTGTACCTCGACGACTCGCGGCGCAGCGAGGCGTTCAGCGATGCCGACCGCGCGCTGCTCGAGGGCTTCGCGCATCTCGTGGCGATCGCGATCGCGAAGAATCGCGGCGAGGAAGAACAGCGCCGCTCGCACGAGCGCCTCGAGCTCGAGAACCGGTCGTTGCGGCAGGTGGTCAGCACGCGCTTCCAGCCGCAGAACTTCGTCGGCGTGTCCTCCCCCATGCAGAAGGTCATGGCGGTCGCCGAGCGGGCGGCGCAGACCAACACGACGGTGCTGATCACCGGCGAGAACGGCACCGGCAAGGAGATGGTCGCGCGCGTGATCCACTACGCGGGGCGCCGGCGGCTGGGGCCGTTCGTCTCGGTCAACTGCGGGGCGATCCCCGAGACGCTCCTCGAGAGCGAGCTCTTCGGCATCCTGCCCAACGTGGCGACGGGTGTCCGTGGACGCGACGGCCGGTTCGTGCAGGCGAACGGGGGCACGCTGTTCCTCGACGAGATCGGGGACATGCCGCTCGCGCAGCAGGTGGCCCTGCTCTCCGCGCTCTCGAGCCGGGAGGTGACGCCGATCGGCGGTGGCGCTCCGATCGCCGTGGACGTGCGCATCATCGCGGCCACGAACCAGGACCTCCGCCAGAAGATCGAGTCCGGGACGTTCCGCGAGGACCTCTATTATCGGCTCAACGTGTTGCCGATCGAGGTGCCGCCGTTGCGCGAACGCAAGGCCGACGTCCCGGCGCTCGCGCACCATTTCGTGGTCCACTTCGCGAGGCAGCAGGAACGCGAGGCACCGGCGCTGTCCCCGGAGTTCCTCGCGGCGCTCATGCAGAGCGACTGGCCAGGCAACGTGCGTGAACTGCAGAACTACGTCGAGCGCGTCATGGCCATGACGCCGGGCCGGGTGCTGCTGCCGAACCCGCTGCCGCGTGATCTTTCGGGCCGGACGGTGCGGCCGCGTCCGCTGCGCGGCCGGAAACTGAGCGATGCCCTGGCCGAAGTGGAGCGCCAGCACATCCAGGATGCACTGGAACGTTCGGGTGGGAACCAGAGCCGTGCCGCACGCGAGCTGGGGCTCACCGAGCAGACCCTGCGCTACCGCATGCGGAAGATCGGCACCGGCGTTCGCAAGAATCGGCGAGCTCGCTGAGTTCTGCGAGTGGCGCGGACGACTTGATGGGCCAGCGCTTTGCCGGCGACCGTCGCCGGAGGTTCGCAAAAACTTGCGAATCCTGTGCCGCTGCGACGTTCGAAGGCAGCTTCAGTGTGGCGGCGTAACGCGTTGAACCATAGCATGGTGCGGTTGTTGATCGCGGCGCCTCACGCTGGCACGCGTCTCGCCTAGAGGAATGGCCGGGTCCCGTCGCGGGACTCATCCCACCACATTCCTCGGAGGCTTGCCCATGAAGGTCGCTCACGCGGTTTCGTGCCTCGCGCTCATCCTCGCTGCCGTCTGCATCCTCGCCAGCGCCCCCGGGGCAGCGCATGCCCAGGCGACCAGTGACACCCCGACGGGCTACGGGCGTACGACCAGCATCGTGCAGCCGGCGACGACGGATGTGGGTGGCTCGCTCGATCCCGTGCAGCGATTCACCCTCGCGCTGGCGCAGCGGTTCGCCGCCGGTCGGGGTTACGCGGGAGCGGGTGCTTCGAGTGTGAAGAGGAACGGTTTCGCGTGGAGCAGCTCGGCCGTACGTTCGGGGGAACGTGGGAGCAAGTTGCACTCTGCGGGCTTCGCATCGGCCCGCGCGGTCGGTCGGTGAATCGCGGAACCTCGCGGGGAGCAGCCGTCGGGCTCCCCGCTTCCCTCCTTCGGTTGCATCGCCATGGACGCGCGAACCTGCTCGTGACCGGCGGTGGCGCGGAGCAGCGCCTGGCCGTCGCGCAGGCCTTCCACCGCTGCAGCCCGATCGCGCGTGAGGCGTTCGTGTTCCTCGACGGCGCCCGCGACGAGGCCCAGTTGGAGGTGCTGCTGCAGTCCTGGCTTCTCGTGAGCGCGCGCGCCGACGGCGCGGGGGCGCGCATCGGCACGTTGTACGTGGACTCGCTCGGGGCGCTGTCCTCGACCGCCCAGCGCTCACTCCTGCTCGTCGCCCGCCGTCTCGACGGCCGGCTGGAGCTTGCGCCGCACGACGGGCCGGCGCGACTGATGGCGGGTGACCGCACCCATCTCGTGCGCGCGTCCCACGACGGGCGTGTCTCGGACGCGCTGCTCGACCACCTCGACAAGATACGCGTCGAACTCGACCTGACACGGTCGAGAGGTGTGGCATGAACGACAGCGGTCCTCCCCCCGAACCGCACTTCGTCGCCGAACTCCTGGAGCTCATGGATGAAGCCGTCGTACTGCATGCTCCGGACGGCTCCGTCCTCGCCTGCAATCCGGCCACCGAACGCCTGCTCGGCTTCTCCCTCCTGACCGCGAGCGCGCGGCCTTCGCTCTTCTCGGGGCTTGCGCCGGTCACCGTGGAGGGTGCGCCGTTGTGCGTGGCCGACGAGCCCGCGCAGGTGGCCCTGCGCACGGGGGCACGAGCCGACCTGCGGCGCCTGCGCGTGGAGCGCCCCGACGGGGAGCTCGTGTGGATCGCGGCGCGCGCCGTTCCGATTCGCGCGGCGCGCACCTCGGCGGGCGAGCACGCGGGTGTCGTGACGGGAGCGCTCACGGTACTGGTGGACCAGAGCGAACAGGTGCTCGCCGAGCAGCACCTGCGAGGCGAACTCCAATCCGATTCGTTCGGCGAGCTCGCTGGCAGCGTGGCCCACGACTTCAACCACTTCCTCACCGTGATCGTGGGTTACGCCGATCTCATGCTGCACAGCCTTCCGGGCGGGGACCCGATGCGCGATCACGCCGACCACGTGCACACGGCCGCGGTGGGCGCCGCGAAGCTCGCACGCGAGCTCATGGACTTCTCGCGCCGGCAGCGCCGTCCGCTCGCCGTGGCGGATCTCGTCGAGACCATTCACGGCATGCAGCCGCTGCTGTCGCGCATGCTCGGTCCGCGGATCCGGCTGCAGCTCGAGTTGGACCGCCGCAGCGCCTGGGTGCGAGCGGATTCGGCGCAACTCGAACGCGTGATCTTCAACCTGGCGCTCAATGCCCGCGACGCGATGCACGGGCGGGGTACGCTCACCCTGACCACTCGGCCCGTGCAGATCGATCCCGAGTTCGTGCGCTCGCACCCGGGAGCCCAGGTGGGCCGCTTCGTGCGCCTGTCGGTTCGCGACGACGGCGAGGGCATGGCGCCCGAAACCCGCGCGCGGCTGTTCGAGCCTTACTTCACCACCAAGCCGCCGGGCCAGGGCACGGGACTCGGGCTCGCGAGCGTGTGGGGTGTGGTCAAGCAGTTCGGTGGCTACATCGAGGTCGAGAGCGCACCCGGATCCGGTGCCGAGTTCCGGATCGATTTGCCCGCGCACGCGGGGGCGGCGGACCGAAGAGTCGCGGTCGGCTGAGCCCCCGGTGCCGGGCGCACGCCGCGGGATTGACCCCCGGAGTCCGCCGAAGAGCGTGCGAAGGGGCCGGCCCACCGGGCCGGCCCCCGCTTCATTCGAGCGAGTTCGGCTCGCTCACTTCACGATCGTGATGCGCTTCGTGAGTTCGTGGCCTCCGGACCGGTAGCGCACGAAGTACATGCCGGGCGCGCACTGTCCCGCACGCGCCCACGTCAGCGTGTGACGTCCCGGAGCGTACGTGGCCGTGGCCAGCTGCTCGACCAGCCGGCCCTGCACGTCGAGCACGCCGATTTCGACCTGCGCGCGGACCGGCAGCGAGAACTCGATCTTCACCGGGCCGCTGGCCGGATTCGGCGTGGCACGACCGAGCGCGTACGCGAGCACCGGCTCGAGTGCCGATGCAGCCACCGGGCCGAACGTCAGCTCACGCCCTTCCGTCGTCCGGGCGACGATGCGGTAGTACGACGTCCGCCCCGCGGGCGCCCCGTCGTCGAGCAGGACCGTGGTGCCGTCCGCCACGTGCACGGTGCCGGCCACTTCCGTCCACGGACCCGCCTGCGTCTCGCCGCGCAACAGGCGTGCGGAGAGCACGTCGGATCCCTCGCCGAACTGCCAGCGCACCTCGATGCCCGCTTCGAGCGCCGTGGCGGTGAACAGGTTCATCTGGGTCGGAGTCGCGAGGTCCACGAGGTTGAACGCGGCGTCGCTCTCGTCGCCGGCGAGTGCGCCGGGCGTTCCCGTCGCGGTGACCCGGAGGAAGCAGTCGGCCGAAGAGGCCGCGGCCGCGGGATTCCACGCGAACTGCCGCGTGGCGGCACCGACCGATGCGATCGGCAGGTACGGCCCCGCGACACCGGTCAGCGAAACGGCGAGGTCGAAGCCGGTCACGTGCGAGGGGTTCGTCACGCTCCAGCGCAGCGTGTCGGGCATGCCGAGGTAGAGCGTCTCACCCCCGTTCGGGCGGGTGACCTGCACGCTCGGGACGACCTGCTGCCAGACCTGCGCCCCCACCACCTTCTCGAACACCAGCCGGTGGCCGGCGTCGTTCAGGTGGATGCCGTCGCCGAAGCCGTACTGAGGAAGGATGGTGCCGTCGGCGGCCGCGAGGGACGAGTACAGGTCGATCGCGTTCGGCGCGTACCGACATGGTGGAGTCCGCCATGATGCGGAGCTGGTCCCGCTGCACCTGCGTGGCGAAGTTGCGCGGCTGCGACGTGGTGATCCAGATCGGCACGCCCGCGGCCGCGGCGCGTGCACGCAGCGTGTCGTAGTTGGCGATCTGCTCCTCGATCGAGTAGCCGCTGGAGACGTCGTTGCTCGGCAGGTTCACGATGATCGCCCACGGCTTGTACGTGAGCCCGAAGGTGATGTTGTTCCGCGGCATCGGTGAAGGGCGGTTCGCCGGCGGCGTGTACCCGGTCGGCATGACGTGGTACGTCGTGTAGCCTCCCACGGCGAGGTTGACCACGATCGCCTTCGGGTCGAACGACTTCACGTAACGGCGATAGCGGGACACCCACGCGCTGTCGGCCGTGCTCGCACCCGTGCCGGCGGACGTCGAGGAGCCGATCACCACGATCAGCTTGGCGGAGTCGCCGGTCGCCGGCACACCGCCCGTCATCCGGAAGTCGTCCAGGTAGCCAGCACCCGCGCGACGCCGTCCGCGTTCTGCTGTGCGAGGAACACCGTCTTGATCGCGGTGAGGTCGGCGGTGCCGGGGGCATCACGGAATGCCTGCACGGGAATCGCCACGCGCTGCCACGCTCCCGCGCTCACGCCGGTCAGCCAGTTCGCGAGCGGCAGCTTGGTGGTCTTGCGATTGCCGAGATCCTCGAGGTAGATGCACGGCAGCGCGGCCTGCGGCAACGCCGACTCGCTGAACACGTGGAAGAGCAGGTTGTCGCGGGTCGTCACGTCCTGTCCCGGCCAGCCCACACCCGCGTTCGCCAGTTGCCCGGCCGCCGCCGGCGGCCGAAGTCCACGCCATGCGCAGGGAGTAATTGCCGACGAGCGAATAGCGCGGCGAAACGGGGGCCTTGTCCGTATTCGCCTTCTCGAGCACCGAGGGTGCGGTGGACGCGGTGAAGCTGGCGTCGTAGTAGGACGCGGTCGGGCTGTCGCTGAAGAAGAGCGCGTCGAACGGAGTTCGACGAGCGGTTCGGACACGGCGAAGGACTGGTCGCTCACGTCGGCCACCAGCGGATCGGCGGTGTTCGAGACGCGGATCCGGTAGTCCGTCCCGAGGGTTGCGGGCACCGTCCACGCGTACGAGCCGGCCGCGGCGTTCGTGGACGCCACGATTTCGGACCACGTGGCACCGGCGTCGCTCGACACCTCCAGCCGAGCGTTCGCGAAGTTCGCCGCCTGGAAGAGGATGTTGCGGGTCGCGCCGGCGGGCCACTGCTGCAGCCCGTTCGGCGACACCAGCTGCACCGTGGGCACCGGGGCCGAGATCGTGAACGCGGCGTCGCTCTGGTCGCTCAACGCCGGGTTGGACGAGTCGGTCACGCGCACCCGCGCGGTCGTGGTCGGCGTGGCCGGAACGGTCCACGCGTACGAGAACTGGTTCGCGGGCACGTTCGTGGCGATGCTGGTCCAGGTCGCACCGTCGTCGGTGGAATAGTCGAGGTTCACGTTCGCGACGTTCGCGCTGCTCCACGCGATGCCGTGCACCGTCCCGTAGGTCCAGTTCTCCCCGCCGTTCGGGCCCGCGAGCGTCAGCGTGGTCCCGACACCCGCCGCGATCTGGTAGCGCAGGACGCGATTGTTCGCCCAGTCGGCGACCCACATGCGGCCGTTCGGTTCGTCCATGACGAGCGCGCGCGGGGTCGAGAGCGACGCGGCGGTCGGCGGCAGCACCGCCGAGCCGGTGGTGAAGTTCGACTGCCCGATCACGTAGTTCGCCGGCGCTCCGTTGGCCAGCGCAGCGGCGTTCTCGAAGACCATGATGCGGTTGTTGGCTTCCTCGACCACGAACAGCCGCCCGTTGGCGTCGGTGCAGACGAAGCGCGTCGTCGAGAACTTGCTCTGGGTCACGCCCGCCGAGTTCGTCACGAAGTCGGGCTGCCCCAGCACGCCGTCGGCGGGTGCGCCGTTCGGCTTCGCGGCGGCGCCGTCGAATGCGCAGGACCCGGCGGTTCGTGTAGTCGCTCACCCACAGCCGCCCGGCCGCGTCACCCCACACCGAGTTCGGGTTGTTCATCTTGGCCTGGGTGAGCCCGCTGGTCGCGGTGGTGAAATCGGGCTGCCCGAGCACGCCGTCGGCGGCGGCGCCGTTGGGCTTGTTCGCCGCATCGTCCCAGCGCAGCACGCGGTGATTGTTGAAATTGCTCACGAACAGCCGTCCGGCCGCGTCCACGTACAGCCCGCACGGCCCGCTCGCCTTGAGCTGGGTGTTGCCGCTCGTGCCTGTGACGAAGTCCGGCTGTCCCAGGACGCCGTCCGCGCTCGCCCCGGATGCCTTGGCCGCCGCGTTGTCGAAGCGCAGCACGCGGTTGTTCGTGAAGTCACCCACCCAGAGCCGGCCGGCCGCGTCCACGAAGACGCCGATCGGGTTGTTGAACTTGTTCGCGGCGAGCCCGCTGGTGGCGGTGGTGAAATCCGCCTGCCCGAGCACGGCTTCGGCCGCGGCACCGTTGACCAGCGCGTCGGTGCTGTTCCAGCGCAGCACGCGGTGATTCGCCCGGTCGGCCACGAACAGCTTGCCCGTCGTGGGATCGAGCGCGACCCCGTTGGGGCCGTTGAGCCGGCTGGACGTGGTGGCGCCCGTCGGCTTGGTGACGAGGTCGGAGGGCCCCAGCACGCCGGAGGCCGACATGCCGGTGCTGATCTGCGCGCGTGCGCTGGCGACACAGGTGGTCGCGAGCGCGGCGAGGACGAACATGCGAAGCAAGTGCTTCATCGCCTGCATCCTTCGATTCGGGGGAACGAGAGCCGGTGGCCCGGCGAGTGAGCGAAGGCGTAAACGGTTTCATCCGGAGCCCGGGAAATCGCCGACAGGCGGAGGACTTCGCGTCTTCGTGAGACGTGAACGCCCGCGCGAGGTCACCTCGTGCGAGCACACGACGCCGCCGGCGGCGATCCGGGTGTGGGCGATGCGTGAAGCGATCCACTTGTCGTCGCACGCGCACCGACCACGGTGTTCAGGTTGCAACGAGGCCGAGACCTCCGCAACGAAACAACGCGCACGAAAAAATGAAACACGCGCGGGTGTGGTGTCGCGGGGGGAGCCACCTCGTCGCGGTTCGCGAGTACCAGTCGGCGTCGCGAGGAAGCGTTCGAGCGATTGTTCGATCGCTCGCACGCTCGTCCGATGCTCGTGATCCGGGGTTGTGCGCGCGGCGATCCTCGCGCAACATGCACTCGTGCCTCTCTCCGAAACTCGACAAGGAAGTCCGGCCGCTACGGAGATCCTCGGCCCGGTCGCGCATGGCGCGCCGGCGTTGCTGCACGTGGTCTTCGAGCGCAGTGCCCGTCTCCTGCCCCACGCCGTCGCGATCGAGGTTCCGCCGGCGCACGGCCGGGCCCGTGAATCGCTGACCTACGCCGAGGTGCAGCACCGGGCCGAGGCGCTCGCCGCCCGCCTCGTGCCGTTCGTCTCGGAGGAGTGCGTGGTGGCGATCGCGCTGCCCCGCGATTCGGCCGCGATCTACGTGGCCATGCTCGGCATCATGCGCGCCGGGGCCGCCTACACCTGCTTCGCGCCCGACCTTCCCGAGGATCGCGCCCGCTACCTGCTCGAGGACTCGCGTGCGGTGGCGGTGGTGGCGCACGAGGGCGACCACGCCCGCCTCGCCGCCCTCGGGGTGCCCCGGGACCGCCTGGTCACGCCGGACGGACCGGCCCCCGCCGCACCCGTGCGCGCGCGCTTCGAGGTGCGTCCCGAGCACCTGGCGTACGTGATCTACACCTCGGGCACGTCGGGCCGGCCCAAGGGCGTCATGGTCGAGCACCGCAACATCTGCACGCTCGTGCGCTCGGACGTCGACTACTTCGGGCTGGGGCCCGGCGATCGCTGCGCCCAGAGCTCGATGTGCTCGTACGACTCGTCGGTCGAGGAGATCTGGCTCGCGTTCGGGACCGGCGCCACGCTCGTGCTGATGGACGACGAGGCGGTCCGGCTCGGCCCCGACCTGGTGGACTGGCTCGCGCGCGAGCGCATCACCGTGTTCTGCCCGCCTCCCACCCTGCTGCGCATGGCCGCGTGCGACGACCCGCAACGCGCGCTGCCGGAGCTCAAACTCATCTACGTCGGTGGCGAGGAGCTTCCGCTCGACGTCGCCGCGCGCTGGGCCCCGGGCCGGCGGCTCGAGAACGGCTACGGTCCCACCGAGTGCTCGGTCACGGTCGTGCGCACACCCGTGCGCGCGGGCGAACCCGTGCGGATCGGTTGGCCGGTCGAGGGCAACACCGCGTACGTGCTGGACCCCGAAATGCGCGAACTGCCGCCGGGCACGCCGGGCGAGCTGTGCATCGCCGGGCCGAGCGTGACGCGCGGCTACCTGCACCAGCCACAGCTCACGGCCGAGCGCTACGTGGAGCACCCGCGCTTCGGCCGCATC
>JAXLXR010000009.1:0-166721 GCA_046327815.1 Candidatus Eiseniibacteriota bacterium
AGACGTTGTTGGACCTGCTGCGCGGCCCCTGCGCGGTGACCAGCCCCAAGCGGGGCTGCCAGCCGCAGGGCCAGTGCGGCGCCTGCGTGGCGCTGGTGAACGGAGAAGCGCGCGCGACCTGCACGATCGCGGCCGACGCAGCCGAAGGACTCGAGGTCGTGACGCTGGAAGGCCTGCCGGGCGAGGCGCGCGACCTGTTCGCGGGCGCGTTCGCGGCCACGCACGGCCTGCAGTGCGGCTTCTGCACGCCGGGCATCGTGCTCCGCGCGCACACGTTGCTCGCGGCGAACCCCTCGCCCACCCGCGCCGAGATCGCGAAGTCGCTGGACGAGCACCTCTGCCGCTGCACGGGCTACGTGCGCATCCTCGACGCGATCGAGCTGGCCGCGCGCGTGAAGCGCGGCGAGCTGGCGATGCCGGCGCCCGTCGCCGAGGGCGGCGTGGGTACGTCCATCGAGAAGTACCGCTCGCGCGAACTGGCGCTGGGCGAACGGCCGTTCGTGGACGACATGCGCGCCGAAGGCATGCTGTTCGGTGCGCTCACGTTCTCGCCGCACGCCCGCGCCCGTGTCGTGAAGATCGACACGGCCGCCGCGCGCGCGCTGGACGGCGTCATCGCCGTGGTGACCGCGGCCGACGTGCCGGGCGAACGCTGGCACGGGCTGATCTACCGCGACTGGCCGACGTTCGTCGCCGAGGGCGAAGACGTGCGCTGCGTGGGCGACGTGCTGGCGGCGGTGGCCGCCACCAGCGAAGTGGTCGCACGCGCGGCCGCGGCGCTGGTCGAGGTCACGTACGACGTGCTGCCCGCGGTGCTCGATCCCGAAGCGGCGTTCGCGCCGGGCGCGCCGCAGGTGAACCCGACGCACGACAACCTGCTGTCGCTGTCGGTCATCCGCCGCGGCGACGCGGCCGACGCGCTGGCCCGCTCCGCGCACGTGGTGCGCGGCACGTGGAAGACGCAGCGCATCGAGCACCTGTTCCTGGAGCCCGAGAGCACGTTCGTCGTGCCGAAGGCCGACGGCACGCTGCACCTGTACACGCAGGGACAGGGCATCTACGACGACCGCCGCCAGTGCGCGGCGCTGCTCGGCATTCTCGAGGAGCAGATCTTCTGCGAGCTCGTGCCCAACGGCGGCGCGTTCGGCGGCAAGGAAGACATGTCGGTGCAGGGCCAGACGGCGCTGCTCGCGTGGGTCACGAAGAAGCCGGTCAAGATCACGCTCTCGCGCAAGGAGAGCATCCGCCTGCATCCGAAGCGCCATCCGATCACCACCGAACTCGAAGTGGGCTGCGACGCCGAAGGCCGGCTCACCGCCGTGCGCGCACGGCTCGTGGGCGACTCGGGCGCGTACGCGTCGGTCGGCATGAAGGTCTTGGAGCGCGCGGCCGGCCACATGTGCGGGCCGTACAAGGTCGGCCACGTGGACGTCGAAGCGCGCGCCGCGTACACGAACAACCCGCCCTGCGGCGCCATGCGCGGCTTCGGCGTGGTGCAGTCGGCGTTCGCGCTCGAAGGCGCGCTCGACCAGCTGGCGGCCCGGTGCGGGCTCGACCGCTGGGAGATCCGCTGGCGCAACGCCGTGGACATCGGCGACGTGCTCACCACCGGGCAGCCGGTCGAGAAGTCGTGCGGCATCAAGGAGTCGCTGCTCGCGGTGAAGGACGAGTGGTACGCGTGGGCCGCGGCGGGCCGCAAGGCCGGCATCGCGTGCGGGCTCAAGAACAGCGGGCTCGGCAACGGCTTCGTGGAATGGGGCAAGGGCCGGCTCGTGGTCGAGGCCGACGGCACGGTGTCGCTCTACAACGCGTTCACCGAAATGGGCCAGGGCCTGCTGACCATCCTCACGCAGTTCGCGGCCGAGGTGACCGGCCTGCCGAGCAGCGTGTTCCGTCCCAAGGTGGACGCCACGTTCGCGCTGGGCTGCGGCCAGACCACGGGTTCGCGCGCCACGCTGTTCGCGGGCAACGCGATCACGTCGGCGGCGCGCAAGCTGCGCGCGGCGCTCGACGCGGGCGGCACGCTCGCCTCGCTCGCGGGCCAGGTGTACGCGGCCGACGTGGTGGTGGAAGACACCACGCCGCTCGGCGCGCCCGGCAAGGTCAAGACGCACACGAGCTACGGCTACGCCACCCAGATGGCGCTGCTCGACGAGAACGGCCGAGTCGAGAAGCTGGTGGCCGCGCACGACGTGGGCCGCGCCGTGAACCCGGCGCTGTGCGCCGCGCAGATCGAAGGCGCGCTGCACATGGGACTGGGCTACGCGCTCACCGAAGAGCTCCCGTGCGTGGACGGCATGCCGATCGTGACGAGCCTCTACCAGATCGGCGCGCTGCGGGCGAAGGACATGCCCGAGGTGTCGGTGAAGCTGATCGAGGCCGCCGAACCCGAGGGGCCGTTCGGCGCCAAGGGCGTCGGCGAACTGGGGCTCGTGCCCACGGCCGCGGCCGTGGCGGGCGCGCTCGAGGCGTTCGATGGGCTCCGCCGCACCGTGCTGCCGATGAAGGACTCGCCGGCGGCCAAGGCGTACAGCGTCGGCAAGATCCGCACGAAGGCGCCGCGGGAGACGTGGCGATGACTTGCGTCACGCCGGGGCTGGTGAACGCGCACACGCACCTGTACAGCGCGCTCGCGCCGTACGGCATGCCCGTGCCTTCGCGGCCCCCCGTGAACTTCGTCGAGATCCTCGAAGCGGTGTGGTGGCGGCTCGACCGCGCGCTGGACGAACGCACGCTGCGTGCGGGCACGCGGCTGTACGTGGCCGAGGCGCTGCTCGCGGGCTGCACGGCGCTCGTGGACCATCACGAGTCGCCGCACTTCATCGCGGGCTCGCTCGACGTGCTCGCCGACGCGTGCGAGGAGTTCGGCATCCGTGCCGTGCTCACGTACGGCGCGACCGAGCGCAACTTCGGCCGCGACGAAGCGCGGCGCGGGCTGACCGAGTGCGAGCGCTTCGTGCGCGGCAACCGCCGCGCGAACGTGCGCGGCGTGGTCGGGCTGCACGCCAGCTTCACCGTGTCCGACGACACCGTGCGCGAAGCCGGCGCACTGTGCCGCGCGCTGGGCACCGTGATGCACGTGCACGTGGCCGAAGACGGCGCCGACGTGGCGGACGCGCATGCGCGCGGATTCGCAGGCCCGTACGAGCGCCTGCGCGATCTGGGCGCGCTGCCCGCGGGCTCGCTGCTCGCGCACGGCGTGTGCCTGTCGGCCGAGCAGGTGCGCGACGCGCACGCGCACGGGCTGTGGTTCCAGCACAACCCGCGCTCGAACGCGAACAACCGCGTGGGGTACTCGCGCCACCTGGGCGCGAGCCCGCGCGTGGCGCTCGGCACCGACGGCTTTCCCGCCGACATGCGGGACGAGCTCGCACAACTGCTGCGCATCGCGGCCGAGGAAGGCGACACCGCGGGCGAGGCCGCGCTGCGCGCACGGCTCGACGCCGGGCGCGCACTGGTGGCCGAACGCTTCGGCGTCGCGGAACTGGACGACGACACCGTGGAATGGCAACCCGCCCCCGGCGGTGGCCCGGAACGCGCGTGGCGCGTGACGATCGCCGGCCGCACGGTGGTGGACGAAGGGCGCCTCGTGGGCGCCGATCTCGAGACACTGCGCGCCGAGGCGCGCGAAGCGGCACCCGCGTTGTGGCGCCGCATGGAGAGCGACCCGTGGCCGCGCTGACCCCCAAGCCGTTCGCGCACCTGCTGGCCCGTGCGCTCGCCGAGTACGAGCACGACCGCAGCATCTTCCACCTGCCGAAGCGCTCGTTCTGGAAGCCGCGCGAGGGGCTCGACCTGTCGGTCGTGCTGCCCGGCGGCCGCGCCTCCACCCCGCTCGGTCCCGCGGCCGGCCCGCACACGCAGCTCGCCCAGAACCTGGTCGCGGCGTGGCTCGCCGGCTCGCGAGTGCTCGAACTGAAGACCGTGCAGGTGCTCGACCACCTCGAGATCCCGCGGCCGTGCATCGACGCGCCGGCCGAGGGCTACAACGTGGAATGGTCGCAGGAGCTCACGCTCGAGGAATCCGCGCGCGAGTACGCGACCGCGTGGTACCTGATCCACATCCTGCGCGCACGCGGCATCCCGGGCGAGACCGGCGCGCACACGATCTTCGACGGTTCGGTCGGCTACGACCTGAACGGCATCCGTTCGGCGAGCGTGGCGCGGTTCCTCGACACCATGATGGACACGCGCGCGCTGCTCGCGTCGCTGCGCGATTCGCTGCCGTCGTCGCTGCGCGCGATCGCCGACGTGCCGGTGCCCACGCGCGTGTTCGACACGGTGACGCTGTCCAGCTTCCACGGCTGCCCGCCCGACGAGATCGAGCGCATCGTGGAGCACCTGCTCACCCGCCACGGCCTGCACGTCGTGGTCAAGCTCAACCCCACGCTGCTCGGCTACGACCGCGTCGAACAGCTCGTGCGCGGCGCCCTGGGCTGGGAACACGTGCAGCTCGACCGCACGGCGTTCGACAAGGACCTGCAGTGGGACGACGCGCTGCGCATGCTCGACTGGCTGTCGGGACTGGCGGCGCGCAACAGCCTGTCGCTCGGGGTCAAGTTCACGAACACGCTCGTGGTGAAGAACACGCGCGGGCGGCTCGAGGGTGAACACGTCTACCTGAGCGGCCCGCCGCTGCACGTGCTCGCGACCACGCTCGCCGACCGCTTCGTGCAGGCGACGGGCGGCCGCTACGCGGTGTCGTTCAGCGCCGGCATCACCGCCGAGAACTTCCCCGACGCGGTGGCGCACGGCTTCGCGCCGGTCACGACCTGCACCGACCTGCTGCAGCCGACCGGCTACCGGCGGCTGCCGCGCTACCTCAAGGCGCTCGAGTCCGACATGGAGCGCGTCGGTGCGACCACGCTGGGCGAGTACGTGCGCGCCCGCGCGGGCGTCATGCCGTCGGCGTCGGTCACCGAGGCCGCCGCGGCCAACCTCGCGCGCTACGCCGCCACGGTGGCGAGCGACCCGCGCTACCACGCGACCGCGGCGCCCGCGCCCCGCGTGCGCGAGCCGCTGCCGGTGTTCGACTGCGACTCGTGCAACAACTGCCTGCTCGTCTGCCCGAACGGCGCGTTCCACGCGCTCGACATGCCGCCCACCGCGATGGCCGCGGGCGACTTCCAGCGCGAGACCCAGTGGGTCGTGGACGGCGGCTCGTGCAACGAGTGCGGCAACTGCGACACGCACTGCCCGCAGGACGGCGGACCGTGGCGCGTGAAGCCGCGCTGGAACCCCGAGAAGCTGCTGTTCGACGCGCCCGCGGCGACGCCGTCGCAGGTCGCGGCGATCAAGGCGGCGTGGGGTTCGGCGAAGCGCTGAGCGGTACGCGTGAAACGCGGACGGGCCGGTGCCTCGCGGCGCCGGCCCGTTCGCGTCGTGCTTCAGGCGCTCACGTGCCCCAGCTCTTCGTGCGCTTCGCCCACGGGCTGCCCGGGTAGCGCCGGTGCAGCAGCGTGAACGCCTCCTTCGCGTACGCCGCACTGCGCGCGTCGGACGCGCCGAGCCGCACGGCACGCACCAGCCGGTGCAACGCTTCGGGCACGCGCGGATCGCGCGGCTTCGCCTTCGCGAACGCGAGGATGCGCGGCCCGAGCCAGTTGGGCGCGCCCTCGGCGCGGGACAGCCGCGCGAGCTCGTCGCGCAGCGCCGCGCGCTCGGCCGGCGCGAGGAACGCGGGCACGAGCCGGGCCGCCTCGAGTGCGCTGCGCGTGGCCGCGCCGGTCGCCGCCTCGCCGACCGTGAACCACTCGCTCTCGGCGCCGCGCGCCGTGCTGCGCGACGACCACCAGTTCTCGCGGTAGTCGTCGAGCTGGTCGAACGGCGTCAGCCGGTCGAGCCCGTCGTTGACGAACGGCTGCATGCCGGCGCGGCGCGCCACCAGCAGCGCGGCGGCGAACTCGCGCTCGGCGCGGCGCGGCGCCTTCTCCCACGCCGCCAGGTCGGCGGCGAGCGAGGGTTCGAGCGTGCGCGCCTGCAGCGCGAAGCCCGCGGCGGCGGCCGAGTCCGCGAGCAGCACGGCGCGCGTCCAGCCGGCCAGCGCCACTTCGCGGCGCAGGCGCGCGGGCAACGCTGGCTCGCCGAGCGCGCGCTGCCAGTACGCGAGCGGCAGCCCGGCGTTGAACGCCATGGCGCCGTCCTCGTCGAAGCACTCGGCGCGGCGGCGCAGCGCCATCACGCGCTCGCGCTGCACCTTGTAGGAGGAGTCCGGTTCCCAGTCCGCGGGCGTCGCGGGCGTCGGCTCGACCAGCACGTCGGTGCCGTAGATCACGTCCACGGGCGCGCGAGGCAGGTCGGCGAGCAGCTGGTCGAACGTGGTCGCGAGCGACGCGCGCTGCGCGAGCAGCGCGTTGCGGCTGCCGACCGGCAGTGCGGGCCGCGCGAGCGCGGCGTCGAGTACGCGCCGAGCGGCGGGCGCTTCGCCGCGCGGAGCCAGCAGCCGCGCGCGGTGCGACGACACCGTGACGAACGCCGGCGACATGGGCGGCACGGTGGCCGCCGCCTCGAGCAGCTCGGGCGTCTCGCGCGAGTCCGGCTGCGCGGCGGCGAGCGCCGCGACCAGCCACGGCAGCGAACGCTGCGCCTTCCAGCGCAGGTAGGCGCGGTTGCCGGCCGCGGCGCCCTTCTGGATCGTGAGCACCCAGTCGGCCAGCTCGTCGCCGTTCGCCGCCACGACCAGCGCGTCGCGCGACGCGCCGATCGCCTGCGGCGCGTCGTCCGCGCCCGCGACCACGTCGAGCATGAGCGAGAAGTCCCACAGGTCCTGGCCGAACGTGGCGTCCACCGTGCGCAGGTTGCGCGACAGCTCACCGAAGCGCGGCACCGGGCGCAGCCGGAACGCGACGAAGCCGAGCAGGCGGCGCAGGGCCGGGTGCAGTTCGGCGGACGACGGATCGTCGAGCATGTCGCGCAGCTCGCCCTCGGCGCGGGCGAACGCGTCGCGGTCCAGCGCGCCGTCCTCGTCGTCGGACTGCGCCGCGCGCACCACGCAGCGCACCGCGAGGTAGCGCGCGAGCGCCTTGTGGCGCGACCACGGCGCCAGCGAGAGCACGCGGAAGCGCGCCTCGGCGTCGGCCCAGCGCCCGGCGTGGAACGCGACCGCGGCGAACTGGTAGAGCCGGTCCGTGTCCGTGCGCGCCTGCGCGGTCTCGGCGAGCCGGTAGTCCCCGCCCGCCGAGATCGCGAACACCGTGTCCTGCGCCGCCGCCCACGCGCGCACCGCGGCGCTGCGCGCGCCCTCGGAGGCGACGCGTTCCTCCAGCGTGCGCGTGGCCAGCCGGAACGCGTCGGGCCCCGCGCCGAACGTGTATTCCCAGGCGCCGGCCGTCATCGCCTCGCGCAGCTCCTTCGGCGCGGTCGGCATGCCGGCGACCTTCTCGCGCGCGGCCATCCAGTCCGGCAGCCCCGCCTTCTTCTCCTCGCTCCACCACGGCCGCGCGCGCTCGGTCCACGTGCGCACGGCGGCCGCCTGCTCGGCCGCCACCAGCGGCGTGCCCGAGAACCAGCGGTACGCGACCACGAGGTAGCTGCGCGCCCACGTCGGCTGCACGAGCCCGAGCTGGCCCGAGGCGTAGCCCGCGAGCGGCGCGTCGGGGTGCGCGCGATGCGTGAACGCGGCCCACGGCAGGTCGGGACCACAGGCAAGAACGGCGCCCGCTCCGCAGAGCAGCGCCGCGATCGAAACGGCCAGCACACGCGACTTCATGTCGAGTCCTTCTCCATCCGCGCCCACGCGCGTTCCCTGCGCGCGGGCGTCCACGCTCCACGGGTGAACAACCAGAGCCTGCGGCCGCGCCACGCGGCCGGCCACGGCTCGTCGAGATCCACGCCGAGATTGCCACGCGCGAGCCCGGCCGTGAAATCGCCACGCCCGAGTTCACGGCGCACGCGCGCCGCGTCGGCGCCCATGCGGAACGCCATCGGCACCGCGGCTTCGACCGGCAGCCCGTCGAGCCAGGCGTCGCCCAGCGCCCACGACGCGAGCGCGGTCATGGACAGCGAGCTCGAATCGGGCAGCTCGGCGCGCAGCCGCGCCAGCAGCCGGCGGTAGAACGGCCGTGCGGAGCGCGGCGCGTCGAAGTCCACCTGCACGCCGAGCACGCCGGGCGTGGCGGCCAGCGCCTGCGCGCGGCGCACGATGCGGCGCTCCTGCACGGGCGTCAGCGCGGCGCGCGCGCCGCGCGGCACCTCCACGCGCAGCACCGCGACCTGCGCCATTCCGGGCGCGACGCGGAGCGGCTGGCGGCGCGGGTACTCGGCCACGCGAGTCCCCGTCAGCGCGATCGTGGCGCCCAGCCACGCCACACCGACGCGCGCCGGGTCGGCGTCGCGCAGGTCGGTGGGCTGTTCCCACGCCCACAGCATCACGGGCGGCAGCTCGGCGACACGGTGGCGCGCCGCGCTCGCGGGCGCGGCGGCGGCGAGCAGGCACGCGAGCACGAGCGTGCCGGGCACGAGGCGCGAACGGACGGGCAGCGGCCGGGCCGGCGTCAACGCTTCAGGTCCACCACCTCGAGCGTCCAGTTGACGCCGCGCTTCGGGTCGCGCGCGAGGATGTCGTGCGGATCGGTGATCGCCTCTTCGTCGAGGAACGCGACGACCTGCACGCTGGTGCCCTCGGGCCGGAAGTACACGCGGTCGCCGTGGAACTTGATCTGGCAGCGGTACGCGCCGTAGGTGGTGCTCACGGCACGGCCTTCGTACCAGCGGTCGTCCACGCTGCGGCCTTCGTAGGTCGCGGCGTGAGTGGCGGACGAAGTCGCCAGCGCACCGCCGAGCAGTGCGGCGGGGACGAGTGCGGGAAGCATGACGCGCGGCATGGGGCGGAGTCTCCTGCGGGTGCGTCCGGTCGGGTGGAATGCTAGCAGGTGCGCCCCGCGCGGCACCACGGCGGCGACGAACGCCGTCGGGCGGCGTCCGGGCGCGGCGCTCAAAGCGGCTCTTCGCCGTCCTCGGGGTCGTCCATCGGCGGCGCCTCGGCCAGCCGCAGCGCCTTCTTGCGGCGCGAACGGAAGAACTCGCGCAGCAGTTCGCCGCACTCGTCGGCCAGCACGCCGCCGGTCAGTTCGGCCCGGTGGTTGAGCCGCTTCTCGTGGATCACGTTGAGCACCGAGCCGCACGCGCCGGCCTTGGGATCGGCGGCGCCGTAGACCACGCGGCCGAGCCTCGCCAGCACGATCGCGCCGGCGCACATGGCACAGGGCTCGAGCGTCACGTACAGCGTGCACTCCGACAGCCGCCACGAGCCGAGCGCGTTCGACGCGGCACCGATCGCGACCACTTCGGCATGCGCGGTCGCGTCCTGCAGGCCTTCGACCTGGTTGTGCCCGCGCCCGATCACCATGCCGTCGCGCACGATCACGCAGCCGACCGGCACCTCGTCGCGCTCGAGCGACGCGTGCGCCTCGCGCAGCGCGGCGCGCATGCCGGCTTCGTCGTCGAGGACGAACACGTCAGCGCGCGGTCGAGTCGGCCGCGGCGCGGCGCGGGAACGCCTCGTTCCAGCGCGCGAGCAGCTTGCCGAGCGTCTCCGGGTACCCGGGCGCCCCGGCCTGGTTCGTGAGGGGCGTGTTGTTGAGCCCGCTCGCGTTGACGCCGATCGCGCCGGTGTTCGCGTCGTGGTACGGGCCTTCGGCGTTCTCGGCGCCGCTCGCGGTCCACAGCAGCCGCCCGGTCGAATCCACGAGTGCGGCGCGCAGCTGCACCGTCGTGGTCGGCTTGCCGCTCTGGTTGAACTCCATCTCGCGCTTCTCGAACTGTTCCACGCGCACGGTGAGCAGCGCGCGCGAGCGCGTGAGCCGGCTGTAGTAGGGCGCCTGCAGCGAGTCGAGCCGCGCGTTGGCGAGCAGCTGGTCGTTGACCGCCTTGAGCAGCGAATCGCCACCGGCCTTGCGCAGCATCTCGCGGGTGACCAGCGTGGACAGCCAGCGGTGGCCGCTGCCGCGGAACGCCCGGCCCACCGCGTCTTCGGTCAGGCGGCGCGCCTCGAGATTGCCGTCGTACGTGGCGACCGGCAGGAACGCGATGCCGCGCAGGTCGAGTGTCGCGAGTTCGGGCGACTGCCAGAACACGTCCAGCTTGCGGGCGCGGTCGGCGGCGAAGGCGGCGAGGGCGGACAGCGAAACGGCGGCGATCAGGAGCGCGGAAACGATGGTTCGGCGCATGGCGACGTCCTCACGCGGGGAGCGCGGTGGCTTCATCCGCCGGGTCACTCGCGGCGGAGCTTGAATGGCGGGCCCAGGAGGATTTGAACCCCCAACCTTCTGATCCGTAGTCAGACGCTCTATCCAATTGAGCTATGGGCCCGCTTCAAGCCTGATGAAGCGTTCTTTTCGGGCCGGATACCCGGTCCGTCACTGGCGGAGTGGAGAGGATTCGAACCTCCGAGCCGGTTTTACCCGACTAACCGCTTAGCAGGCGGCTGCCTTCGGCCACTCGGCCACCACTCCAAGATGAGACTGGCGGAGGGAGTAGGATTCGAACCCACGGAGCTTGCGCTCAGCGGTTTTCAAGACCGCCGCCTTAAGCCACTCGGCCATCCCTCCGCAAGTTCCGGCGACGCACTGTAAGCCACGCCTTCGGGCCCGGACAACTGGCCCACCGCACCTGCGCGGGATGCTCGAATGACCTTCGGCGGGTTGCCCCCGAAGACCAGCGGGCGGGCAAGTTACCGTTTCGCGGCGTGTTCCGCAAGTCGGGCTCCCGGGCGGGAAGCCGGACGGGCGAAACCGCGCCGCGAGCGCGCCGCGCGCCCGTCCGCCGGCCGCCGGCGACCGGCCGTGAGACTCACGACTCGCGCCGAGCGACCGATACTGGGTGCGCCCCGTACCCGGTATCCCTCACGGAGTCCCATGAAGCTCGGCCGGAACATCCTGATCGCGCTCGGCAGCCTGTTCATCGCACTCGCGTGCGTGCTCGGGCTCGTGCTGTCGCGCATCACGCTCGCCGATTCGGCCCGGCTCGAGCGCGAGGACGCGACACTCGACGTGCAGCGCGTGGTGAGCGCGTTCGACCAGCAGCGCGAGGACCTCGAGTCCAAGCTCAGCGACTGGTCGAACTGGGACGACACGTACGCGTTCGCGCAGCACCCGAACCCGGCGTTCATCGCCAGCAACGTGTCCGCCGAGGCGCTGGCCAGCCTGCGGCTGGACGCCATGGTGATCGCCAATGCGCGAGGCGAGCTCGTGCTGTCCATGGGACTCGACAGCACGCAGAAGGCCGCGCACCCTGTGCCCGAGCAGCTCGAAGCACTGTTCCGCGCCACGTCCGGCCCGCTCGTGCCCGATTCGCTGCACCACCACGTCGCGGGCATCGTCCTGCTCGACGAACACCCCATGCTGGTCGCGGTGCAGCCGATCCTCACGTCGCAGTACGAGGGCCCGAGCGCGGGCCGCATCCTGTTCGGCCGCTGGCTCGACGAGCGCGAGATCCGCAAGCTCGCCGCCCGCACCCACCTGTACGTGGGTGCGACGCGGCTCGACCGTCCACGTCCGCCCGAGGCCGAACCGGACGAAGCGTTCGCGCACCTCGATTCGGCCGGCACGATCACGGTCCACACGCACGGCGGCGAGCATGTCGCGGCGCACACCCGGCTGGACGACCTGTACGGTCATCCGGCGTTGCTGCTGACCGTGACACAGACGCGCACGCTCTGGGAGCAGGGCGTCAAGAGCACGCGGCGCCAGGTGATCGCCATGATCGTGGCGTTCGTGTTCCTCGCGCTCGCCACGTTGCTGCTGCTGCACTTCCTCGTGCTGCGGCGCGTGAACTCGCTCGCCCGCCAGGTCGGCGCGATCGGAAGCTTCGAGGGAGCGCCCCCGCACGTGCAGGTGGACGGCGCCGACGAGCTCTCGGCGCTCGCGGGCGAAGTGAACCACATGCTCGATTCGCTGCACCGTTCGCAGAAGCGGCTGCTCGAGAGCGAAGTCACCCTGCGCACGTTCTACGACAGCGCGAACATGATGCGCGGCATGGTCGAACTCCAGGACGACGACGTCCGCCACCTGTTCGACAACCCGAACACCGAGCAGTTCTGGGGCGTGGACCACGACGGCACGCGCGGCCGGCTCGCTTCCGCGCTGGGCATGGCGCCCGAACCGCTCGAAACGTGGGTGCAGCAGCTGCGGCTGGCCGCCGCGCACGGCGCCGCGCTCTCGTTCGAATACCGCCAGGTCCGGCAGGGCGACCTGCGGATCCTGGCCGCCACGGTCTGCCCGCTCGCACGCCGCGACGGCGAGCCGCAGCGTTTCGCGTACGTGGTCGAGGACGCGACCGATCGCCGCCGCGCCGAGCTCGAGCTGCGCCGCGCGCGCGACGAGGCCGACGCCGCGAACCGCGCGAAGAGCGAGTTCCTCGCCACGATGAGCCACGAGATCCGCACGCCGCTCAACGGCGTACTCGGCATGGCGTCGCTGCTGCTCGACGGCGGGCTGCCCCCGGTGCAGCGCGAGTACGCCGAGACCATCGTCACGTCGGGTGAAGCGCTGCTCACGATCATCAACGACATCCTCGACCTTTCGAAGATCGAGGCCGGCCGCTTCACGCTCGAGAAGGCACCGTTCGATCTCGGTACGGCGATCGAGGACGTGTGCGAGCTGCTGTCCGCGAACGCCGCGAACAAGGGCCTGTCGCTGCAGGTGCTCTTCCCTCCCGCCGTGCCGTCGCGCGTCGTCGGGGACGCGAACCGGATCCGGCAGGTGCTGCTCAACCTGGTCGGCAACGCGATCAAGTTCACCGAGAAGGGCGGCGTGCGCATCACCGTGAGCGGCGCGACGGCACCCGGAGGCGTGGCCGAACTGCAGGTGGCGGTGCAGGACTCCGGAATCGGCATCCCGCCCGACAAGGCCGCGCGGCTCTTCCAGCCCTTCATGCAGGCCGACGCGTCCATGTCGCGGCGCTACGGCGGCACGGGGCTCGGCCTCGCGATCTGCAAGCGGCTCGTCGAACTCATGTCGGGCGACATCCTGCTGCGCTCGGTCGAGGGCGAGGGCTCCACGTTCACCATGCAGGTGCGCCTGCCGCTCGACCCGAGCGCACCCGCACGTGTTCCGCCACCGGCGGCGCTCGCCGGCGCCCGCGTGCTGCTGGCCAGCTCACTGCCGGGCGAGCGCGAGGCGCTGTTGCCGTGGCTCGAGTACTGGGGTGCGCGCGTGGACCTCGTGGATTCGCGCGCGGCCGCTTCACGCCGCATCGCCGCGGCGGCCACGAGCGGCGACCCGGTGCGCATCGTGATCGCCGACGAGACGCTCGAGGGTGCCGAAGGAGCCGAGGGCGAATCGCTGAGCCGTGCGTTGCGTGGCGAAGGCCTCGGCGAGGACAGCGCGCTGCTGCTGGTCGGGCAGCGCACGCACAACCGCGACTTCGCGCGGCTGCAGGCCGCCGGCGCGAGCGGCTGGATCGGCCGCCCGTGGCGGCTCGGGCCGCTGTCGCAGGTGCTGCAGCGGCTCGCGGCCGGAGCCGCGGGCGAGTTCGTGACGCGAGAGTCCGCGCACGCCGCGCTCGCGCCCGCGTCTTCCGGCGGGGTCCCCGAAGCGCCCGGCACGCCGAGCGTGGCCGACGTGCTCGACATGCTCGCGGGGCCGCTGCCCTTCGCCGGCACGCGCATCCTGCTCGCCGAGGACATCCCGACGAACCAGAAGGTCGCCGTGCGCATGCTCGAGAAGATCGGCTGCGTGGTGACCGTGGCCGAGAACGGCCGCATCGCGTTCGAGAAGTACTCGACCGAACCGTTCGACCTGGTGCTCATGGACTGCCAGATGCCGGAGATGGACGGCTTCGAGGCGACGCGCGCGATCCGCGAACGCGAAGCGGGAGCCGGTCACATCCCGATCGTGGCGCTGACCGCGAACGCCATGGAAGGCGACCGTGAACGCTGCCTGGCGTCGGGCATGGACGACTTCGTGAGCAAGCCCGTGCGCCGCGAGACGCTGATCCAGACGCTCGAGCGCTGGCTGCGGACGCCCGGCGCCGCGGCGGCCTGAACGACGCGCCCCCACGCGAAACGGGCGGCCGCCGGTTCCGGCAGCCGCCCGTTCGCGTGGCGCGTGCTTCAGTTCGTCGAAGCCGTGCGCACGTCGCCGTGGCCGAGCGCCATGGCGGTGCGGCCCGACCACTCGCGCGGCAGCGTGCCCGTGCCGGTCTCACGCACGCGGCCGGACTGGTCCACGAGGAACCAGGCCGTGTGGGCGCTGCGCGTCTGCGGCAGGTACACGCCGTACTGCTCGGCGATCGCGCCGTGCGGATCGGAGAGCAGGCTGTAGCCGAGGTCGGCGCGGCGGAGCAGGTTCCAGACGTCGTTCTCGCGGCGCTCGATCACCGCGACCGGGATGACGCCCTGGCGCAGGAGCTGTTCGCGCTCGGCCTCGAGGAGGCGCAGCTCGGCCTCGGTGGCGCCGAACACGAGCAGCACGTGGCCCTGCTCGAGCATGTTGTGCAGGTTCTGCCAGAGGTAGTCGTGCGACTGGTAGGTGAAGTCGGGAGCGACTTCGCCCACGGCGGGCACGGCGACCGGCGAAGCGGGCGACGCCGGGGCGTTCGTCACCGAGACGGCGTTGTGGGCGGCCGTCGGGTGCGGACGCGAGGCGGGTACATCAGGGTGCGAGACAGCCGCGAGCAGCGCGGCCGCGAAGAGCGGGCCGAAGTTCAAGACATCCTCCTGTGGGAAGCATGGGACCGAGGGGTCGCGGGTGGGCGCCCCGGTATCGGACCGTGGGAGGACGGGCTTGAGCGCGAAAACGGCCGGCCGGAGGGGTGGCCCCGCGCGCGGGCCTCAGAACATCGTGGTCTGGTCGAGTCGGCCGAGCCGGCGCGCACGGTCTTCCATCGCGCGGAACGTGCGCCACGCGACGCCCGCGAAGACCAGCGTCACGAGCGCCTGACCCGCGAGCAGCTGGGCGCCCGAGAGCGCCGCGAGCGTGGTGCTCGACGTGGTGTCGAGCAGGAACCGGCGCACCGCCTCGTACCACCACGTGAACGGCAGCAGGAACGCGAGCGGCCGCAGCCACAGGGGCAGCAGCTCGGGCGGGAACAGCACCCCGCTCAGCAGGAACATGGTGAGCCATGCGCCGTCGAGCACGGTCATGGACGCGCGCATGAGCACCATGGCGAGCCCCGACAGCAGGAAGCCGCCGGCCAGCGCCGCGGCCAGCCCCAGCACCTGCGACGCGGCGAGCGGCAGCCACTGCACGTGCGCCCAGTCCCAGCGCACGCCGAGCGCGAACCAGCCCACGAGCAGCAGGAACGCCGCCGACAGCGTGCCGAGCACGAACCGCACGACCGCGCGGCCCGCGAGGTAGGTGAACAGTCCCATGGGCGAGATGTAGACGTACTTGAGCGTCTCGAACTCCTCGCGCTCCTCGAACATGGCCCAGCCCATGCCCACCGCGATCGTGTTCACGTAGGCGTGCAGCGCGTTCGCCACGTAGAAGCCGGCGAACGCGGCGCCGGCGCTGGCGCGGCCCTGCGTGGCCCAGTACATGGCCGCGAGCGTCAGCGCCACGGCGAGCGGGCGCGCGATCATGTACACGAAGAACAGCACCGGGTCGGCCCAGTTCGACTCGACCTGCCAGCCGAGCCAGGCGGCGGTGCGCAGCCGCGCCACGAACGTGGTCACTGCCATCGCTGCGTGAGCCTTCCCTCGCGCTTCGACAAGTTCTCGAGATGACGCAGGGCGTAACGCGCCACCACGAGCGCGACCGCGGCGTACGCGCACAGCAGCACGAACTCCGTGCGCACCGGCAGCAGCGGCTGCGCGACCGGCCCGAGCAGCACCTGCCGCACCGCGTCCACGCCCAGCCCCAGCGGCACGAGCGACGCCGCGAGCGCGCCGAACGCGCCCAGCGTGCGCACCGGGAAGTACAGCCCGGCGGCGAACGACGTGGGCTCCATGAGCGCGTTGCACGTGTGCCACGCCTCGCGCCCGTAGAGCAGGAACAGGCTGGCCATGATCATGCCGAGCGCGTAGAGCGCCGCCATGGTGGCGAGGAACACGGCCGCGAACACGACCGGCGAGAACGGCGCGAACTTCACGTGGAACACGAACACCGCCAGCGCCACGCCGACGAGCGAACGCAGCACCGTGGACGCGAGCCCGCCGGTCGCCATGCCCACCAGGATCGCCATGCGCGAACACGGCGCGGCGAAGTACAGCGGCAGCTGCCCGGACTGCTTCTCCCAGAAGAACTGCGCGCCCATGCCCCACAGCACGTTGAGCCAGTAGGTCATGAGGATGCCGCCCACCACCGCGAGCGCCTCGAACTCCGCCGGCGCGCCGAGCGCGCGGTACAGCAGCACGTACGCGCACATGCCGAGGTTCGGGAACACCGCGTCCATGAGCATGCCGTGCGGCTCGCGCAGCACGCCGATCACGCGCACCCACGCGCGCGCCCGCGCGGCGCGCACGAACAGCACCGCGTCCTCGCGCCAGCGGTTCACGCGCCCTCACCCTCGTCGAGCGCGTGCCCCACGATGTGCAGGAACGCGTCCTCGAGGCTGGTCTCGCGCGTCGAGATGCCGTGCACGCGCACGCCGCGCTCCTCGAGCGCGCGCAGGGCCTCGCCGAGCACCGCGCCCTCGGGCAGGCGGAACTTGAGCGCACGCGTGCCGCGCTCGGGATGCGCCGCGCCCCACGCCACCGGCACGCCGATCGCGGCCTCGAGCGCGGCGCGGTCGAGCCCGCCGTCGCGCACCTCGAGTTCGACGTGCTGGCCGCCCTGCACCGAGCGCCGCAGCGTGGCCGGCGTGTCGCACGCCAGCACGCGGCCGCGATCCACGATCGCGATGCGGTCGCACATCTGGTCGGCCTCGATCATGTAGTGCGTGGTGAGCAGCACCGTGCGTCCCTCGCGCTCGCGCACCCACGCGAGCACGAACTCGCGCAGCATGCGCGCGGCGTTCACGTCCATGCCGAGCGTGGGCTCGTCGAGGAACAGGATCTCGGGATCCGACACGAACCCGCGCCCGAAGTTCATGCGCTGCCGCTGCCCGGTCGAGAGCCGGTTGATGCGCGTGTCGGCGAGCGCACCGAGGTCGGTGATCTCGATCAGCTTCGCGATCCGCGCCCGCGCCTCGGCGCCGGGCACGCCGTAGAACTGCGAGAACATCCACAGGCTCTCGCGCACGGTGAGGATCCCGTAGCCCGACGACTCGCCGCCCGACACCAGCCCGATGCGCCGGCGCACCTCCTGCGCCTCGCGCACCACGTCGAAGCCGGCGACGCGCGCCTCGCCCGACGTGGGAAACAGCAGCGTGTTCAGGATCTTGATGCAGGTGGTCTTGCCCGCACCGTTGGGCCCGAGCAGCCCGAACACCTCGCCGCGCTCGATGCGCAGGTCCACGCCGGACAGTGCGACGACTTCGGGCGCGCCGCGCGACGCGGAGAAGACGCGCCTCAGGGCCCGGGCTTCGACGGCGGGTGCGTGCGAGCGGTCGGTGGACATGGACCGCCGACCGTAAGAGAAGCGCCGCCGCGGCTGCAAGAGCCGCGGCGGCGCGCGGGATGCGGACGGCTCAGTGCTGTCCGGCCGGGGCGCGCGGCGCGTCCCACGCCGGCGGCGCCGGGAACTCGACCACGGAGCCCTCGTACGGCTTGCCGGGCGGCACCGCCGCGGGCACGGCGTGCTTCACGGGCTTCAGGCTCAGCAGGTAGGCGGCGACCGCGTGCATGTCGGCGTCGGTCAGGCCCGACAGGTTCTGCCAGGGCATGGGCGGCAGCATGGGCGAGCCGTCCGGCTTCATGCCGGTGCGCAGCGCGGCGACGATCTCGTCCTCGCTGTAGTAGCCGATGCCGGTCTCGGGGTCGGGCGTGAGGTTGCGGGCGAACGAGATTCCCCACGGACCTTTCCAGCCGAGTTCGCTGCCCGAAAGCAGGCGGTCGAAGTCCGGCGAGCCGAACAGGGTCCCGGGCGTGTGGCAGTCGCCGCAGCCCATGGCGCGGACCAGGTACGCGCCGCGCTCGACCTTGCCCTTGTCGGCGGCGGCGGCGGGCTTGCCCTTGGGAGCGGCGGCCCAGGCGAGAGCCGAGCAGGCCAGGGCGGTGAGCACGAACATCGTTCCCAACAGACGACGCTTCGTCATGAGGCACTCCTTGCGCTTCGGGGGGACGGAGCGCGGGATGGACCGCGCACGCGGGCGTTGTGCGGCGGCGTGGGGCCGCCTACGCTGGCGCGCATGCTCACCCACCTCCGCTCGCTTGTCACGATCTTCCTGCTGCTGGCGATCGCCACTGCGACGTCGTTCGCGGCCCCACCGGGCTCGTGCTCGCTGGAACTGGAACTCGATCCGGCGGCACGCGGCTGGAACGCGCAGTACATCGAATGGCTCGCGGTGTCGCCGTCTACGGGACTGCTCGCGCGCAGGTTGCAGGTGCCGCTCGTGAGCGCGGTCGAACTGCGCGACGCCGAGGGCACCGTGCCCACGAACTGGGGGCTGCAGCACGACACGCTGCTGGTCGAGCCACGCCGGGCGTTCGCGGGCACGCTCGCGGTGCTGCGGGTGGCGTACGTGGGCGACTGGGCGGATTCGGGCGCGGGCCCGTCGCGCGACGCGGCCGGCCGCACCGCGCACCTGCCGCGACTCGATGCGCGCGTGGCGCCCATGCAGGCGGACGCGGGCGAGCAGCGCTGGGAGCTCGTGGTGCACGTGCCCGGTACGCACCGCGCGCGCTCGAACCTGCCGGTCACCGGCATGTCGCGCACGGGCTCGTGGTGGACGTGGACCTACCGCGCGGGCGGCGCGGTGTCGCTGGATTCGGCGCGCGTGCGGATCGAGCCCGCCACGAAGGCGGTGCCGAAGCGGGCGAAGCGCCGGCGCTGAACGGCGCGGGCGCGCATGCGACGCGGGGCGGCCACCGGGCCGCCCCGCTTCGTTCGTCCGTGCGTGACACCCCTACCGCAGATGGCGAACCACCACGCGTGACGACCGCACTTCGCCGTCCACCACGAGGCGCGCGAAGTACACGCCGTCACGCGCCGCGCCGCCGTCCCACGTGAAGGTACGCGCACCCGCGCCGAGCGCACCTCGCCACAACGTGGCGACGCGCCGTCCGGCGAGGTCGTACACGGCCAGGTCCACGTCGGTCGCCGCCTGCGGCAGTGCCAGCGCGAACGCGACCTTGCCGCCGGTCGGGTTCGGGCGCGCGGCCGACAGCTCGAGCCGCGTGACCGTGCCGCCGCCCGCCGTGGGCAGTTCGGCCTGCACGTTGGCGAGGTCGAGCACGAGCGGCCTGCCGTCGGGACCGGACAGGTCGCTCTCGGAGATCGTGACCGCGCCGCCGGGCTGCTGACCTTCGCGCAGGCGAAGGTGCAGCGTGGTGGTGACCTGGTCGCTCGCCACGTCACCGAGCCGCAGCAGGCCGAGCAGTCGGTCGCCGCCGTCGGAGTCCTGGAACACGAGCCAGTTGTCGTCCGTGCCCGTATCCGTCCACGAAGCGGGGCCGGCGAGCGTGATGCCGTCGTCCCACTCGTAGCGATCCGACGGGCAGGTGAGGCGCAGCAGCGCTCCACCCAGGTCACCACCGCCGCGCACGGTGAGCGGCAGGTCGAGCCGGCCATTCGCGAACACCGGCGTGCCGAACGCGAAGCTCAGCGCCGACGGCGTGTGCGCGGTGCTGTCGCGCGGACCGCCCAGCATGTGGCGCGCGCAGCAGAACAGGTCGGCCGGCGAGAACGTGCCGTCGGTGTTGCAGTCGGGCCGCGCGGCCGACGTGTCGGGACATTCCGCGGGCCGGTACCAGCAGCGCACCATGCGCACCAGGTCGGCCACGTTCACCGCACCGTCGCGGTTCGCGTCGCAGGACGACGGCGCCGAACCGATGCAGATGCGCGTGCCGACCGGCGCGAACTGCTGGATCGTCGCGATGCTGCACAGCGGCACCGCGTGACCGAGCGAGTCCGACGCGGCGGTCACGGCGTTGGCCACGAAGGCGTAGCGCGTGCCCGTTTGGGCGGAGTCCGCGCGCACGGAGTCCGCGCGAACGAACACGCGCAGCACCGGCACCCAGTCGTTCGCCGGGACCGGTGCACCGTGCTCGGCCCACATCACGAACCGGATGCTGCCGTCCTCGGGGCGCGAGGTCTGCAGGTGCATGCCGGCCGCGGGGCCGATCAGTTCGAGGTGGTCCAGCCGCGCCGGGCCCTGCGGCGCGAACACGCGGCCCTCGAGGCCGGCGAGCCGCAAGCCGTCGGAACGCACCGCGAGCGGGAACGAGCCCACGCCGCCGGCGGGAATGCTCACCGCGCAGATCCGGGCGTCCGCGGTGATCGGCACCGGGTCGGCGAGGAACGGCCACACGCACACGGCCGGAGGCGGCGGCGGTGGCGGCGGGCCGCCGCACGAATCGAGCACATCGTACGTGAACACCCGCCCGGGGTAGACGCGCACGGAATCCCGGCACGTCGAATCCGCCACGAGCACTTCGAGCCGGTGCAGCCCCGGCCCCTGCGCCGGCAGGAAGAACGAATCCTGCACGGCGTGCGCGACCTGCAGGCAGGCCGTGTGCGAATCGCGACACGCGGTGGCGAAGCGCACGAGCACCACGTCGCGATCGGGCGCGCCCGCCAGCGGCAACACGCGCGAACCCAGGTAGTGCACGCAGGTGTTCTCTTCGAGGGCGAACAACCGAACCTTCACCGGCACGTTCGGGCACGCCACCGGCGGGCACGTGTCGCACGGCGCGGGCGAACCGATCGCGACCTGCACGCCGTGCGGCAGCGGCGTCACCGGCGGGATCGGCGGGCCGAAGCAGCTGTCCTGCACGGAATAGCCGAAGCTGGCGTCGCCGCCCGGGCGCGGCAGCGAATCCGCGCACGAGTGGTACACGACCACGACGTCGAGCCGCCGCGCCCCGGGCGCACGGCCGGGCAGCACGAGCGAATCGGCGAAGTGCCCGATCGCGGCGAGGCAGCCCCGCGTGCTGTCCGGGCACGGCACTGCCAGGTCCACGATCAGCAGGTCGGTGGTCGGGGTGGCGGACTCCGGGATGAAGCGGTAGCCGAGGTAGCGCTCGCACGAGTTGTAGACGAGTCCGCGGAACGCGAGCACGGTGGGCACGTTCGGGCACAGCGCGGGTGCGAAGCTGCCGCCCAGCGTCACGCCGGCCACGCTCACGCTCAGTTCGTGCGGCAGTGCGGTCGCGCTCGCCGGGGACGCGGCACGGAAGGACGAGGCTTCGGAAGGGGTCGCGGCCGGCGCGACGGGGCTCGCCAGCGCGAGCACGGCGGCCAGCATGGCGCCCTCACGCAGCGCGCGGCCGATCGGCATGCGGAGCTTCATGTGAACCTCAGGTTCGGGGTCGGAACGCCTGCCCGGTCGGGGCTTCGGTACCCGGAAAGGTCCGTCCGGCGCGCGGGCGCGTCAACGCCGAACTTGGTCTCGCGGCCGCACCCGGGGCGGCCCGAGAGGGAAGCCCGCGGACCGCGGTCAGTCCCGGGGCTTGCGCGCCACCATCACCACGCGATCGCCCCAGAGGTTCAAGGCGTTGGTGATGGGCACGTTGAGCGCGTCCACCGCCGCCATGAGCGAGCGCTGCAGGCCGCGCTTGCGGCCGCGGGCGCTCCCCGGCGGGATCTTGCTCTCGCGCATCTCCACCACCTCGAGCCCGGCCTTCTTCATGAGCCGGCGCAGCGACGTGGGCGTGAACTCCCACAGGTGGTAGGGCGGCTCGGCCAGCACGATGTCGCGCCCGAGCAGGCCGTACACCTGCAGTGCCAGCTGGCGCGCGAGCGTGTTGGTGGTGATCGGGCCGCGCACGAAGAAGTGGCCGCCCGGCGCGAGCAGCGTCTCGACGCGCTGCGTGGTGTCGAGGCAGTCGGGCACGTGCTCGAGCACGTCGCCCATGTAGACCAGGTCGAACGCGCGCGGCGCCAGCTTCGCGTCCTCGAGCCCGCCCACGTGCACGTTCACGCCGAGCGCACGCGCGTGCGCCGCGGCTTCGGCGGAATACTCGACGCCCGTCACCTGCCAGCCGCGCTCGGCCGCGTGCTTGAGCAGCCAGCCCGACGCGCAGCCCACCTCGAGCAGCCGGCCGCCGCCGCGGTACTTCTCGAACTGCTCGAGCAGCCCGGCGTTCTCGGCGCGCCACGCGGCTTCGTCGAAGCTGTTCGCGTCGGCGCGGCCGCAGCGGAAGTCCACTTCGAAGTATTCGGCGGAGTACATGCTGGCGAGCGTCGCGCCTTCGGGCTGCACGGTGAGCGAACGCATGCCGCACCACGCGCACTCGCCCGCCGGGAAGTCGTGCCCGCGCCACGTGTAGCGCATGGGCAGGCGCTGCAGCTTCTCGGCGCCGCACGCCATGCAGTGCGTGATCGTGCGCGTCTCGAACGGCGTGCTCACGAGTGCGCTCCCACTCCCGCGACGGCGGAAACAATCTCCGCGCCGCCCAGGCACCGCTCGCCGTCGTAGAACACCGCCAGCTGGCCCGGCGTCACCGCCGACTGCGGGGCGGCGGCGTCGAACGTCGCCACCACGGCGCCGCGCTCGGCGTGGCGCAGGGTGGCCATGGCGCCCGCGTGGTTGTAGCGGATGCGCGCGAGCACGCGCGTGCCGTCGGCGGGCGGCGTGGGACACAGCCAGTTCACCGCGCCCGTCACGAGGCCCGTGGACTCGAGTTCGTGGCGGCGGCCCAGGGTGACCGTGTTCGCCTCGGCGTCGATGGCGAGCACGTACCACGGCTCGCTGCTCGCCAGTCCCAGCCCCTTGCGCTGGCCGACCGTGTAGTGGATGAGGCCGCGGTGCGTGCCGAGCACGGTGCCGTGCGCGTCCACGAACGCGCCCGGCGCGGTGCCGCGCGTCTGGCCCAGCTCGCGCGTCAGGTAGCCCGCGTAGTCGCCGTCGGGCACGAAGCACAGGTCCTGGCTCTCGACCTTGTCCCACACCGCGAGTCCCAGCCGCTGCGCATGCGCGCGCACTTCGGACTTGGTGAACGCGCCCAGCGGCAGCCGCGTGCGCGCGAGCGCCGCGTACGGCACCAGCGCGAGCGCATAGGTCTGGTCCTTGTCGGCGTCGCGGCCGCGGTAGAGCCCGGCGGAACCGTCGTCGTGCATGCGCACGTCGGCGTAGTGCCCGGTGCTCAGCACGTCGGCGCCCGTCAGCTCCATGCGCGCGACGAGGTCGCCGAACTTGAGGTGCTGGTTGCACAGCGCGCACGGGTACGGCGTGCGTCCGGTCGCGTAGCCCTCGGCGAACGGCATGAGCACGCGATGCTTGAACACGTCCTCGGCGTCGAGCGTGTGGTGCGGGAAGCCCATGGCCATCGCGACGCGCTTCGCGTCGTGCATGGCTTCGACCGTGCAGCACGCGCGCGGGTTGTCGGCGCGCTGGCCGTAGCACGCGAGCCGCAGCGTCACGCCGGTCACGTCGTGGCCCTGCTCGGCCATGAGCGCCGCGGCCACGGCCGAATCCACGCCGCCGCTCATCGCGGCGAGCACCTTGAGCGCCTTCACGCGCGCGCCCCCGCGCCGCGTGCGCTCGCGCGCGCGGCCGCGACCGCCGCGGCGATCGCCGCCAGCGCCTCGTCCACCTCCGCCTCGGTCGTCGTGGCGCCCAGCGAAAAGCGCAGCGCGCACACGGCCAGTTCGGCGGGCACGCCCATGGCCTTCAGCACCGGCGAGGGCTCCACCTTGCCGCTCGCGCACGCCGCGCCCGCGGACGCCATCACGCCGCGCGCGTCGAGCGCCAGGAGCAGGTGGTCGGCGCGCGCTCCGGGGAACGACGCGTTGGTCGTGTTCGGCAGCCGCGCCGCGCGCACGCCGTGGATCACCACGTCGGGCAGCGCGGCCGCGAGCCCGCGCTCGAAACGCTCGCGCAGCGCGCCCACGCGCACCGCCTGCAACTCGAGTTCGGCGCCCGCCAACTCGCACGCCAAACCCAGCCCGACGATGCCCGCCACGTTCTCGGTGCCGCCGCGACGGCCACGCTCGTGACCGCTGCCGCGCGCGAGCGCCGAGAGCGGCGCGCCCGAACGCGCGACCAGCGCCGCGGCGCCCTTGGGGCCGCCGAACTTGTGCGCCGACAGCACGAGGTGGTCCACGCCCAGCGCCGCCACGTCCACCGGCACCTTGCCGGCGCCCTGCACGGCGTCGCAGTGCACGCGGATGCCGCGCGCCTTCGCACGCGCGGCCAGTTCGGCCACGGGCTGCAGCACGCCGGTCTCGTTGTTCGCCAGCATCACCGACAGCACGGTGGTGCCCGCGGGCAGCGCGTCCACGGCGTCCACGCGCGTGCGGCCGTCGGCGTCGCACGGCAGCTCGGAGTGCGTCCAGCCCAGTTCGTGCAGCAGCGCCGCGGCGCCGTGCACCGCGTGGTGTTCGAGCGCGGCGTACGCGACGTGCGTGCCCACGTGGCGCTGCGCGAGCGCGGTGCCCACGAGCGCGAGATGGTCGCCCTCGGTGCCGCCCGAGACGAACACGACTTCGCCTTCCTTCGCGTTCACGAACCGCGCGACCTGCGCGCGGGCGCGCTCGATCGCCGCGCGCACGCGCTGGCCCTCGCGGTGCGCGCTCGACGGATTCGCCGACAGCGTGCGCAGCGCGTGGTCCATGGCGTCCGCGACTTCGGGACGCACGGGCGTAGAGGCGTTGTGGTCGAGGTAGATCATGGCCTTCCGTGAAACGAAGCCGCGGCGCACCGGACGGCGCGCCGCGGCCGAAGTGCTTTCGCCGACTCGGGGCGCGTCACTTGCCCGCGAGGAACCTCTCCAGCACGTCGATGGATTCCTTGGCGCTCAGCGCCTCGGGCGAATCGGGCGCGAGTTCGATGACCTTGCGCCACATCCGGATCGCGTCGCGGTAGATGCCCGCGTCGGCCATGGCCACGCCCATGGTGAAGTAGGCGCAGTGCGAACGCGGCTGTTTGGCGACGATCTCGCGCAGCAGCTTCATGGCGTCGTCGTACTTGCCCTGCGCGTACTTGCTGCTCGCCATGCGGCAGAGCGCGACCGAATCGCTCGGCGCGACCTTCAGCGCCTGCCCGTAGAACTCCTGCGCTTCGTCCATGTGGCCGATCGCGTCGGCGGCGACGCCCAGGTTGACGAGCACCTTGGTCTGGCCGGGGCGCACCATGTTGGCCTTGCTGAGCACCTTGAGCGCGTCCTGCATGCGTTCGCGATCGAGGTACATGACGCCGAGCCGGTACAGCGTCTCGAACTTGGTCGAGTCCTTGGCCACCGCGCGCTCGAGCAGGCCGACACTGTCCACGGCCGCGGGAGCCGCAGCCGGAGCCGAAGCGGCCGCCGCGGCGGGCTTCTTGTCGGCGAAGGCGGTCGAGACGACGCACACGAGCAGCGCGAGCAGCACGAAGGCGGACAGACGCTTCACGAGCGGATTCCTCCGGTCAGGGTAACGGTGGGGCGCCAAAGCGGGCGCAAGGATAGCACGCGGGCGCGTCCGCCCGGCAATGCCCGGCACAGTCCTGACGCGGGCGTGACGGACGGGGGTCCGGCCCCCTACCCGATCGCCTGCAGCAGGTCCGCCCACAGGTCGTCCACGTGCTCGACGCCCGCGGACACGCGGATCAGGCCCTCGGGGATCCCGGCCCGGGCGCGGCCCTCGGGGCCCAGGATCTGGTGGCTGGTCCACGCCGCCAGCGAGGCCAGCGACTCCACCCCGCCCAGGCTGGCGCCGTGCTTGATCACGCGCAGCCGCTCGACCACGGCCAGTGCCGCGTCGGCGCCGCCCTCGACCTCGAACGACAGCAGCGGGCCGAAGCCCTCGCGCATCTGCTTCACCGCGAGCGCGTGCGTCGGGTGGGACGGCAGTCCGGGATAGAACACCTGCACCACCTTCGGGTGCTTCGTCAGGCGCGTCGCCAGTTCGAGCGCGTTCGCGTTGGCGGCGCGCACGCGCAGCGGCATGGTCTTGAGGCTGCGCTCCAGCAGCCACGCCATCTGCGGCTCGGCGATGGGTCCGAAGATCAGTCGCGCGAGCGCGATCGGCGTGATGTGCTTCCACGCACCCATCACGGCGCCCGCGAGGATGTCGCTGTGCCCGCCGAGCGACTTGGTCGCGCTGTACAGGCACAGGTCGCAGCCCAGTTCGAGCGGACGCTGGCCCAGCGGCGAGGCGATCGTGTTGTCCATGGTCACCACGCAGCCGTGGCGCTTGCCCATGGCGGCGGCCGCGGCCACGTCGAGCACCGCGAGCGTGGGATTGATGGGCGATTCCAGGTGCAGCAGGCGCGTGTTCGGGCGGAACGCCGCCTCCCAGGTCTCGGGCTGGCGCGCGTCCACCAGCGTGTACGCCCAGCCCATGCGGTCCGCGCCCCACGCGAGCAGCGCCTGCGTGGTGCCGTAACACGGGTCCACGCACACGACGTGATCGCCCGACTTGAGCAGCGCGAGAAACGTGGTCGAGATGGCCGCCATGCCCGAGGGGAACAGCAGCGCGGCCTCGGCGCCGTCGAGCTGCGCGAGGCGCTCCTCGGCCGCGAAGATCGTCGGGTGGCCCTTGCGCTGGTAGAACGCGCCCGCGGTGTCGGCGCGCTGCTCGGCCTGCATGAGCGCCAGCGTGTCGAACGTGAACGTGGCGCTGTGCACGATCGGCGTGCTCACGGCGCCGGTGCGGTCCACGTGCGGTCCGTGGACGGCGGTCGTCTCGATGGCGTGGTGCGGAACGTTCGGCTTGCTGCTCACGACGGGCCTCTCGAACGGTGCGGTTGGCGAAGCGCGCGGCGGCTGGGCTACGGTGCGCGGCATCCTACTCGTTCCGCGCTTCTCGAGGCCCATGAAACCGACCGACGTCCGCCGAATCCTGTTCGTGCGCCCGCGCTTCCTGGGCGACGTGTGCCTGACGCTGCCGGCGCTCGAGGCCGCGCGCGCCGCGTGCCCGCAGGCCGAAGTCGGCTACGTGGTCGAACGTGGCCTGAGCTCGCTGCTCGCCGGAGACCCGCGCATCCGGCGCGTGTTCGCGGTGAGCGGCAAGCCGTCGGCCGGCGAGACGCTGTCGCTGATCGGCGCCGTGCGCGCGTGGCGGCCCGACGTGGTGTTCGACTGCTTCTGCAACCCGCGCACGGCGGTGTGGACGTTCGCGAGCGGCGCGCGCGTGCGCGTGGGCTACCCGAACAAGGGCTGGCGATCCGCGCTCTACACGCACCACGCGCGGCCGCGCACGCTGTCGGCCACGCTGTTCCACGTCGCCAGCGTGGCCGCGCTCGGCTGGCCGGCGCCCACGACGAACGTGTCGCCGCGGCTGCACGTGCCGCTCGCGGCGGTCGGCGAAGCGCGCGACGCACTGCGCGCGCTGGGCGTGCCGATCGGCGCCACGCTCGTGGGCTTCCACGCCGGCGCGCGCTGGCCCACGCGGCGCTGGGCGCCCGAGCGGTTCGTCGAGCTGGCCGGCCGGCTGCTCGCGGCGAAGCCCGACGCGGTGGCGCTGTTCACGGCCGGCCCGGGCGAAGAAGACGTCGCGCGCCGCTGCGTGGCCGCGCTGCCCGCGGGCCGCGCGCACGCGGTGGAGCGCTGGCCGCTCGCGCGGTTCGTGGCGCTGCAGTCGCTGTGCGCCGCGTTCGTGAGCGGCGACACCGGACCGCTGCACACCGCCGTGGCGAGCGGCGCACGCACGCTGGGGCTCATGAGCCGCAACCGCCCGGCCATGTTCTTCCCCTACCCCGAACGCGACGGCCATCGCGCGCACTGGGCGCGGGTCGAATGCAGCCCCTGTCACCGCGACGTGTGCGACGACCTGCGCTGCCTCGAGCGCCTGACCGTGGACGGTGCGTGGGCGCTGCTGCGGCCGATGGTGGGCTGAACGCGCCTCACCCTTCGCGCAGCACCGCCTCCAGCCGGTCCAGGTTCTGCTCGTTCGCGGGACGCACGAACTCGGCGACGCGGCGGAACAGGTCGTCGGACTCGAACTCCTGCCGCCAGTCCACGCGCGTGCCCGCGCCTTCGCTCGTGAGCGTCACGGTGAGCACGTAGTGCGGCATGTTCACGTGGTTCGTCACGAACCGGCGCGGCGCGTCGAGCGCGACGAAGCGCTGGTGGTTCGGGTACGCCGCGCCCTGCGGACCGCGCATGACGAACTTCCAGTCGCCACCCACGCGGAAGTCGTGCGACTCGAACTCGTTCGTGAAGCCCTCGGGCCCCCACCAGCGCGCGAGCTTCGCGGGATCGCGGATCGCGTCCCACACCTGCGCGGGCGTGGCTGCCACCACGCGCGACGTCCGCGCGACGCGCGAATCGGCCGACGGGTCGTGCGCGTACGGCCCGGCCACGGTGCGCTTCGAGATCCACCACAGGTTGCCGAACGGGTCGCGCACGCCGCCCTGGCGTTCGCCGTAGGGCATGTCGCCCGCGGGCATGACCACCGTGGCGCCCTTCTCCACGCAGCGCGCGATCGCGGCGTCCACGTCGGCCACCCAGAGGTAGTACGAGCCGGGCATGGCGGGGAACTCCGCGCTCGCCTCGCTCGTCATGACGGTGATGCCGTCGAACGCGACCATGGCGTTCGCGATCGCACCGTCGGGACGCAGCGAGCGCTGCAGTTCGGCGCCGCCGAGCGCGTCCACCAGGAAGCGCACGAACGCGGCGGCGTCGTTCACGAAGCAATAGGGCGTGAGCTGCGGGAAACCGTCGGGGCGCACGAGGGGTCCTCTCGTCGGGAGTGCAGGGGGCGGCCGGGGTCGTCCGGCAGGCTACTCGACGGCGGGCAGGCAGACACGCATGGCGCAGCCGTGCGCGCCCGTTTCGACGATGATCGCGCCGCCGTTCATGCGGGTGTGTCCCAGCACCACGGGCAGGCCCATGCCGCGCCCGGTGAACTTGGTGGTGAAGAAGGGGTCGAACAGCTTCTCGACGTCGCCCTCGGGCACACCGGGTCCGTCGTCCACGACCGACATGCAGCCGTAGGCGGGTTCGCTCGGGCGCCAGTCGTGCGGGAAGCGAATCGCGGGTGCGGCTTCGGTGCCCGCGAAGCGGCCCACCTCGATGCGGACGCGAACCGCACCGGTCTCGCGCGATTCGGCCGCGTTCGCGACGAGGTGGTCGAGCACTTCGCGCAGCTGCGAGGGGTCCACGCGCACGACGGGCGAGTGCGCCGGCCCGGCGAACTCCAGCGTGACGCCGGCCCGCAGCGAGGCGCGCAGTGCGCCGAAGCGTTCGCGGCAGAACTCGGCCAGGTTCACGTTCTGCTGGCGGCTCGGCTTCTGGCCGAGGTAGGTCAGCATGAGGTCGCACAGCTGCGCGGCGTCGTGCGTGGCCTGCAGCGCGTCGTCGATGCGCTCGTTCGGGCCGCCTCGCTCGCCCTCGCCCGCGCGCGCCAGTTCGAGATTGCCCAGTACCGCCTGCAGCCGGTTGTTGAACCGGTGCGCCACGGCCCCCGCCATGCGCGCGAGGCTCGCCGCCTTCTCGGACTGGTGCAGCTGCCGCTCCAGCGCCGCGCGCGCCTCTTCGGCGATGCGCCGGTCGGTGACGTCGTGCACGATCGAGTTGAGGAGTTCGCGGCCGTTGATGTGCACCGGGCTCGAGTACACCTCGACGTCGCGCACGTCGCCGTTCGCCAGCCGGTGCCGGAAGTTGAAGTAGCCCTTCTCCTCGACCATCGCCCGGTGCATCTCGCCCTGCACCTCGTCGTGCGTGAGCGTGTTGAGGTCGAAGATGTGCATGCGCCGCATCTGCTCGCGCGCGTGCCCGTAGAACCGGCAGGCCGCCGGGTTCACGTCCACGAGCGCCCCGGTTTCCGGGTCCACGAGCAGCTTGACGGCCCGGCTCTTCTCGAAGATCGCCTGGTAGCGCGCCTCGCTCTCGCGCAGCTGTTCTTCGGCGACCTTGCGAGCGGTGATGTCGGTGTGCGTGCCGATCATGCGCCGCGGCTGGCCGTCGGCCGACCATTCGACCACCTTGCCGCGGTCGTGCACCCACACCCAGTGACCGTCGCGGTGCCGCATGCGCGCCTCGACGTCGTAGAAGTCGAGCTCACGGGCGAACACCCGCTTCAGCGCGACGTCGGAACCGGCGAGGTCGTCGGGGTGCGCGAGCTGCATCCAGGTCTGGATGCTGACGGGCTGCAGGTCCGCGAGGCGGTAGCCGACGATGCCGGCCCAGCGCTCGTCGAACAGCGTCTCGCCGGTCGCGACGTTCCACTCCCAGACGCCGGCCTGCGTGCCCTGCAGCGCGCTCGAGAGCCGCTCGCGGGTGGCCGCGAGCTCGCGACGCACCGCATCGTCGGTGCGCGACGGCTCGTCGCGGCTGACCGGTGCCGTCGCACCGGGGATCGCACGGTCGGAACTCATGCCGGGGCTCCTGCCTGGAAGTTCGCCGTGGGGGCGATCGTCTGGGACAGCACCGCGAGTAACGCCCTCGTCGCCCCCCATGTCAACGGTCAGTTCGGACCGTTCGCCATCCGGCGGGCGGCGTCAGTCGAGCGCGCCATCGGGCACGCCGTCGAAGAACTCCACCACACCCGTCTCGAGCGAGTACTCCGCGCCCACGACCAGCAGGCCGTCGCCGTGAATCAGCTTCTCGAGCAGTTCGGAGCCGTGCCGCAGGTGGTCGGCGGAGGCACGGACGTTGGCCTTCACGGCCTGGTCCACGATCTCGTCGTCGGACAGGTGCGGGTGGCCGGCGAGCAGGTTCTGAACCGCCGGCCGCACGCGGTGCACGATGGACTGCAGGTTGCGCGACTGGGTCGTGCCGCGGCCGGTGAGCTCCTCGAGCGTGGCGACGATGGCGCCGCAGTTCGTGTGCCCCATGACCACGACCAGCCGGGTGCCGAAGCGCGCCGCCGCAAACTCCACGCTGCCGACGAGTGAGGGCGCGACGATGTTGCCGGCCACGCGGATCACGAACAGGTCGCCGAAGCCCTGGTCGAACACGAGCTCGGCCGGCACGCGCGAGTCCGAACAGCCGAGGATGATCGCGAACGGTTCCTGGCGCTCGACGGTGGCGAGCCGGCGCTGGTGATCCACGAGCGCGGAGGTGTGGCTGCGGTCGGCGACGAACCGGCGATTGCCGTCGCGCAGGGTGCGGAGCGCTTCGAGGGCGTTGAGCATGGCGGAGGTTTTCCCCGATGACCGGTGAAGGGACTTCGCGATGCGGCGCGGCAGTATCGGGAGGCCGGGGGCGCACCGCAAGAGCAGAATCGCGGGCACGCTCGCAGCTCGCACGCGGGTCCCGGCCGTGACTTCGGGATGCCCACCGGCTAGTGTGCGAACGGCCTCCCGGCGGTTCCCGATCGCACCCGCCCTCATCCGGAGTGTGCTCCATGCCACGCCCCATCGTGACGTTCCTTTCGGACTTCGGCACGCAGGACTGGTTCGTGGGAGTCGTCCATGGCGTCATCCAGACGGTCGCGCCGGACGCCCACGTCGTGGACCTCAACCACACGATCCCGCCGGGGCACCTCGCGCGCGCGGCGTTCGTGCTCGAAGCCGCGGCCCACGATTTCCCGCCCGATACGGTGCACCTCGCGGTCGTGGATCCCGGGGTGGGCACGCACCGCCGCGCACTCGCGGTGCACGCGCGCGGGCAGTTCTTCGTGGGCCCCGACAACGGCCTGCTCGAGTGGGCGCTGTCGGCTCCCGACGCGATCGCGCACGAACTGGTCGAGGAACGCTGGTTCCGGCGCCCGGTCAGCCGCACGTTCCACGGCCGCGACATCTTCGCGCCCGTCGCCGGCCACCTCACCCGCGGGGTGCCGCTCGAGGCGTTCGGCCCGCGCGTGACCGACCCGGTGCGGCTGCCGCAGGCGCACCCCGAGCGCCGCGACGACGCGCTCGAGGGCCGCGTGGTGTTCATCGACCGCTTCGGCAACGCGCTCACGAACCTGACCTCGGCCGCGCTCGCCGAGGCGTTCGGCGCCGACGCGCCCGACGAGAGCTTCGACGTGCGGCTGCTCGGCCGACGCGTGGGCTCGCTCGCGCGTTCGTACGGCGACGCGCCGGTCGGCACGATCGTCGCCATCATCGGCTCGAGCGGCCGGCTCGAGATCGCCCAGGTCGGCGGCGACATCGCCGAGCGTCTCGGGATCGGCGAGGGCGACCCGGTCTCCGTGCGGATCACGAGCGCGAATTCCCCGAATTCCCGCTGAACGAAATCACTCCCGCGTCCGATGACAGGGGCGTGCGTCCGGCTGCCGGCGCCGCCCGTGTGCTCCTGCGCCCGCCGTCCACCCGCTCCCGCTCGAAGACCACATGACGCCATCCGACATCCGCTCCACCACCCCCCAGCCACCCGTCGCCGATCGCCAGCCCGTCGTCACCACGCTCCACGGTGAGACGCGGGTGGACGACTACGGCTGGCTGCGCGACAAGTCCGACCCGCGCGTGACCGCCTACCTCGAAGCCGAGAACGCCTGGGCCGACGCCTGCATGGCCGGCACCGAGGAGCTGCAGGAGACGCTCTACGCCGAGATGCTCGCGCGCATCCAGCAGACCGACCTGTCGGTGCCCTACCGCCGCGGACGCTGGCTCTACTACACACGCACCGAGGAAGGCCGCCAGTACGCGTTCCACTGCCGTCGCGAAGGCGGCATGGAGGCGCCCGAGCAGGTGCTGCTCGACGTCAACGCGCTCGCCGAGGGGCACTCGTTCATGGCGATCGGCGCGTACGAGGTGAGCCCCGACGGCTCGCGGCTCGCGTACACGACCGACTCGAGCGGCTATCGGCAGTACGCGCTGCGCGTGAAGGACCTGGCCACGGGCGACCACCTCGACGTGCAGGCCGAGCGCGTGACCAGCGTGGCGTGGAGCGCCGACGGCGGCACGCTGCTGTACGTGCAGGAAGACCCGGTCTCGAAGCGCGCGCACCGGCTGTACCGCGTGGCGCTCGCGAGCGGCACGCACGAGCTGGTGCACGAGGAACCCGACGAGCGCTTCGACCTCCACGTCGCGCTCACGCGCAGCGGCGAATGGCTGGTGCAGACGCGCGGCAGCCACACGACCAGCGAAGTGTGCGTGCTGCGCGCCGGCGACCCGCGCGGCACGTGGACGCTGCTCGCCCCGCGGGTGCAGGACCGCGAGTACTACGTCGAGCACCGCGGCGGCGAGTTCTGGATCCGCGTCAACGACACGGGCCGCAACTTCCGGCTCGTGACGGCGCCGGTCGCCACGCCCACGCCCGAGCACTGGCGTGAAGTCGTCGCGCACCGCGACGGCGTCATGCTCACCGGGCACGACTGCTTCGCCACGCACGTCGTGTGGACCGAACGCGAGCGCGCGCTGCCCTGGCTGGTCGTGCACGACCCGGCGGCCGGCACGACGCGCCGCGTCGCGTTCGACGAAGCCGCGTGGTCGGTCGGGCCCGGCGCGAACGAGGAGTTCGCCGCCACGCACTTCCGTTTCGGCTACCAGTCGTTCGTCACGCCGCCGTCGGTCTACGACCTCGACTTCGCCACGCTCGAGCGCACGCTGCGCAAGCGCACCGAGGTGCTGGGCGGCTGGCGCCCGGAGTCGTACGCGATCGAGCGCATCGAGGCGGTCGCGCCGGACGGCGTGCGCGTGCCGCTCACGCTGCTGTACCGCCGCGACACGCCGCGCGACGGCAGCGCGCCGTGCCTGCTGTACGCGTACGGGTCCTACGGCATGCCGTCGAACGTGCTGTTCAACCCGAACCGCTTCAGCCTCGTGGACCGCGGCATGGTGTACGCGCTCGCGCACATCCGCGGCGGTGGTGACCTCGGCAAGGCGTGGCACGACGACGGCCGCATGGCGAAGAAGATGAACACGTTCACGGACTTCATCGCCTGCGCCGAGCACCTGTGCGCGGGGCGCTGGACGAGCGCCGACCGGCTCGTCGCGCAGGGCGGCTCGGCCGGCGGCCTGCTCATGGGCGCGGTCACGAACCTGCGTCCCGACCTGTTCCGCGGCGTGCTCTCGCAGGTGCCGTTCGTGGACTGCATCCACACCATGCTCGACGAATCGCTGCCGCTGACCGTGGGCGAGTTCGAGGAATGGGGCAACCCGAAGATCGCCGAGCAGTACGCGTGGCTGCGCGCGTACTCGCCCTACGACAACCTCGAGGAGAAGGCCTACCCGGCGATCCTCGTGAAGACCAGCCTGAACGATTCCCAGGTCGGCTACTGGGAACCGGCGAAGTACGTGGCCAAGCTCCGGACGAAGAAGACCGATGCACGGCCGCTGCTGTTCAAGTGCAACATGGGCGCAGGTCACGGCGGAGCCAGCGGGCGCTACGACGCGCTGCGCGAGATCGCCTTCGACCAAGCGTGGATCCTGAATCAAGTCGGTCTGGCCGGGACGAAACCACGGCACTGACGCCGCGCGCTTCACCATCCCACCCTCGGAGACCAGGCACTCCAGAAGGAGGCCTCGTCTCATGCGTACCCTGCTCGTGCTGTGTGCCTTCCTCGCCACGGCGCCGCCCGCGCGCGCCGCGGTGCCCGCTCCCACGAACTGCAGCGTGCCCTCGGTCGTTCGCATCGTCGGCTGGAACGGCGTCGCACCCGACGACGCGCTGGGCTCCTTCACGATCACCGTGCGCGACGCGGTGGGCGCGCCCGTCGCCGGTTCGCTCGTGCTCGTGGACGTCGCGGCGATCGCGGACGTGCGCCTGTCCGCGCAGCAGCTCGATCCGCAGGCCGTGCTGTCGTGCCCGCATCGCTGCGTGCGCAAGACCACCGGGGCCGACGGCACGGTGCGCTTCACGCTGGTCGGCCGCGGCGCCGGCCCGGTGGGCACGCCGGGGCCGCTGCTTTCGAACGTCTACGCCGACGGCGTGCTGATCGGGCGGCCGCGCGTGGTGGTGTTCGACCTCGACGGCACGGGCGGCATCGGCGCGAACGACGTGTCGCTGTGGCTGGCCGACTACGGCTCCGGGCTCTGCCCCGGGCGCAGCGACTACAACGGCGACGGCGTACTGAGCGCGAACGACCTGTCGCTGTGGCGCTGGGCCCTGGGCGAAGGCGGCTCCAGCGTGAGCCCGACGCTCGTCTGCCCCTGAGCGGGGTCCGGACCCGCGACGCGAAGAGCCCCGCCGGTGCGCACCGGCGGGGCTCTTCGTTTCGAACAGCGCGCTACTTGTCGCCGCGTTCCTTGCCGCCGGCGGTCGCCGCCTTGCGCGGGTCCGTGGGCGCCGGGCCGTCCACCGGACCGGGCTCGGAGCGGCGGGACGCCGAGACCGCGAGCAGCTGCTGCGCGCGCGGGAACAGGTCGAGCGCCGCGTTGAGCTGTGCATCGTCCTCGATGGCGATGCGGTAGCGCTCGAGCGAGCCGAGCGTGGCGCTCGCGAGTTCGGCGCGCACCTGCCGCATGAGGAACGGCTTCTCCGCGGTCCACGTGGAGTCGTTCATGACGATCTTCTTGTTCGTCGCGATCTCGCGCAGGCGCTTCCAGTCGTCCTCGCCCAGCGTGAAGCGCGAGTCGAACGACTCCGGCTTCCACTGCGTGTTCGGATGCTTCGTGACCCAGTGCGTGGCGAACTCGAAGCCGACGCGCTTGGTGATCAGCTCGACCTCGGGGCGCGTGAGGTTCGGCGGGTCCTTGATGATCACGTCGGGGTAGATGCCGCCGCCGCCGTACACGATGCGGCCGGTGGACGTCTTGAACTTCGGCCGCGCCTGCAGCGCCGAGTCCGAGGGCACGTCCTCGCGGTACGCGTCCTCCTGGTACTCCGACTGGTCGCCGAACTTCGAGTAGTCGCGCTGGATGCTGCGGCCGCTCGGCGTGTAGTAGCGCGCGATCGTGAGCAGCAGCTTGCCCTGCGTCAGGTTCATCTGGTTCTGCACGAGACCCTTGCCGAACGTGTTGATGCCCGCGACGATGCCGCGGTCGAGATCCTGCACGGCGCCCGACACGATCTCGCTCGCCGACGCGCTGCCGTGGTCCACGAGCACCACGATCGGGCCGTCGGTCCACTTGCCGGGGCGGTTCGTGGCGTAGTAGTCGGCGTTCGACGACGGGATGCGGCCGCGCGTGTACACGAGCCGGCGGTTGTCCGGGATGATCTGGTCGAGCACGTCCTTCGCCTGCGACAGCAGGCCGCCCGAGTTCGAGCGCAGGTCGATCAGCAGGCTCTTCATGCCCTGGCCGCGCAGCTTGGTGACGGCCGCCTCGAATTCGTCGCCGGTCGTCTGCGCGAACCGGATGATGCGCACGTAGCCGACGCCGGGACGGATCATGTAGGCGTACGGGATGCTCTCGATCGGGATCTTGGCGCGCTCGATCGAGAAGTGCATGTGCTCGGGCTCGTCCTCGCGCTCGATCGTGACCGACACGGTCGAGCCCGTCGGGCCGCGCAGCATCTTGAACACGTCGTCGTTGTTGATGCCCTTCTTGAGCGGCTTGTCGTCGATCTCCACGATCTTGTCGCCGGCGCGGATGCCGAGCCGGTACGCGGGCGTGCCCTCGAGCGGCGAGATCACGACGATCTTGTTCTCCTGGATCTCGAACTGCACGCCGATGCCCGAGTACTCGCCGTGGAACTGCTCGTCCATCTGCTGCGCGCGCTTCTCGGGCAGGAACACCGAGTGCGGGTCGAGCGTCTTGAGCATGCCGTCGATGGCGCCCTTGATGAGCTTCTCGTTGTCCGGCGACTCGACGTAGTTCTGCTGCACGAGGTACAGCACGTTGCTGAACAGGTCGAGATTGCTGCGCAGGTCGTCACCCGCGCGCAGCGCGCGCGCGAGGCCGAAGCCGAGCAGCAGGGACAGCGACATGGCCACCACGAGGGGACCGAGGGAGGACTTGCGCTTCGGAGTCATGTGTTGGGTTTCCCCCGAGTTCAGCGACGTCCCGCGCTCACGCGGGCCTTCAGTTTCCGGAGCCGTTCGACGGCGGCTTCCAGGGTCTCCCGGCGGCGGGCGAAGTGAAACCTCAGACGCTGCTGACCCGCCTCGGGATTTGCATAGAAACTCGAACCGGGCACCGCGGCGACGCCGATCTCCGTGATCAGGAACCGGGCGAAGGTCACGTCGTCGGGAAAGCCGAACGCCGAGATGTCCGTCATGCAGTAGTACGCACCCTTCGGGGCGAAAGTCCCGAACCCGCATTCCGCAAGGGCGGGCACGAGATAGGCCCGTTTCTCGCGGTAGCCGTCGGCGAGCCCGCGGTAGTACTCGTCCGGCATGGCCAGCGCCGCGGCGGCCGCCTCCTGCAGCGGGGCGGGCGCCCCGACGGTCAGGAAGTCGTGCACTTTGCGGATCGCGTTCGTGGCCTCGGGCGGCGCCAGGCACCAGCCGATGCGCCAGCCGGTCACGCTCCAGGTCTTCGACAGCCCCGAGATGGTGACCGTGCGTTCGCGCATGCCGTCGAGCGACGCCATGGACACGTGTTCGCCCTCGAACACGATGTGCTCGTAGATCTCGTCGGTGATGCAGAGCACGTCCCACGTGCGGCACAGCGCGGCGATCGCCTCGAGCTCCGCACGCGTGAACACCTTGCCCGTCGGGTTGTTCGGCGTGTTCACCACGATCGCGCGCGTGCGGTCGTTGAACGCCGCGGCGAGTTCGGCGGGATCGAACGTCCAGTCGGGCTCGCGCAGCCGCACGAAGCGCGGGGTCGCACCCGACAGGATCGCGTCCGGGCCGTAGTTCTCGTAGTAGGGCTCGAACACGATCACTTCGTCGCCCGGGTCCACGAGCGCCATCATGGTGGCGGCCATGCACTCGGTGGCGCCGCAGCACACGACCACTTCGCGCTCGGGATCGAACTCGAGCCCGGTGAAGCGCGCGTGCTTGGCGACCAGCGCGTCGCGCAGGCGCTTCGCGCCCCACGTGATCGCGTACTGGTTCACGTCGGCCGCGATCGCGCGCGCCGCCTCCGCCTTGATCGCCTCGGGCGCGGGAAAGTCCGGGAAGCCCTGCGAGAGATTCACCGCCGCATGCGCGTTCGCGAGCCGCGTCATCTCGCGGATGACGGACTCGGTGAAGCGCGCGCTCTTCTGCGACGGTCGGATGGGCATCAGCGTGCGGTCGGGGTCTGGAGGTTGCCGCCGACGAACTGGTAGTTCTTCACGAACTCGCGGAACGCGGGCAGCATGGCGCGGTAGCCCGCCGGCTCGCGCGACGTGAGCACGAGCAGCATGACGAGATCGTCCTCGGGCACGTAGGCCACGGCCTCGACCGGGTCGCCGCCCGTCGGCGAGAACTCGCGCACCTGCGCGACCTTGCCCACGCGCGTCGGGATCACCGGCGTGGCGTTCACCTTGCCGCGCGGGTTGGCCTTGCGGAACGCGGCGACGTCGCGATCGATCATCTGCGGCAGCGACTTCGGGTCCTTCGCCTTCTGGTGCAGCGGGTTCGCGTAGATCACCGTGGGGGCGGTGTCCCACTTCTGCCCCTTCGGGTAGAGCACCACGCGGATGCGCGAGCCCAGGCCGCTCGAGTCGTCCACGACCCAGCCGGCCGGCGCCACGACGCCGAACGCGTGGTCGTCGCCGTACACGATCGTGAGTTCCCCGGCGGGGGGCGCGGACGGCTTCGCCGCGCGCGCGGGTGCCTTCGCCGCGTGCGCCGTGACGGCACAGGCGAGCGCGAGTACGACGACGGCCGGACGAAGGAAGCGCATGCGGACGGACTCTCCTCTGGTGCGGCGGAGCGCCGCGGGCACGGGGAACATTCACGGCAGTGTAGCCCGGGGCCGCGCCCGGCCCAACGAGCGTTTTGCACGATCGCCCCCGAACGGGCGACGGACGCACGCACGCGGTGCGAACCGCGGGCGCTGTTGACAGGTCCGCGACACTCCCCCACGCTGCGCCGCTCCATGGACGCTCAACGTGGCATCTCCCGACGCATGGTGATCGGACTCCCGCCGGACGGCCTGACGCCGGCGTGGGAGCGCGACTTCGCGGCCTACCCGCCGGCGGGCGTGATCGTGTTCCGCCGCGATTTCCGCGATCTCGCCGCCCTGCGCACGAAGCTCGCCCACCTGCGCGCGCTCGCGCGGCCGCGCCGGCTGTTCTTCGTGCTCGACGAAGAGGGCGGCTGGGTGTCGCAGCTCGCCGGCCACCTCGTGGTGCCGCCGAACGCCGGGCTGCTCGCGCGCAGTGCGACGGCCGCGGACTTCGAGTACCTCGCGGGCGTCACCGCACGCCGCCTGCGCGCGCTGGGCTTCGACTGGAACTTCGCCCCCGTCGCCGACGTGCACAGCGAGCCCGACAATCCGGTCATCGGGCCGCGTGCCTACGGCACCAAGCCCGAGCAGGTCACCGACGCCGTCGCCGCCGTGCTGCGCGGCTTCCGCGCGCACGGGCTGGCGTCGTGCCTCAAGCACTTTCCCGGGCACGGCGACACGCGCACCGACTCGCACGTCACGCTGCCGGTGTGCGACCTGGGTTCGGGCTTGCTCGAGCGCCGCGAGATGGCGCCGTTCGCCGCGAACCTCGACGCCGACTCCGTGATGACCGCGCACGTGCTGTACCGCAAGCTCGACAGCGAGCAGCCCGGCACCTACTCGCGCACGATCGCCACGCGGCTGCTGCGCGACCAGCTCGGCTTCCGCGGCGTGTGCGTGACCGACGCACTCGAGATGGAGGGCGCGGCCGCGGGCCGCACGCCCGCCGAAGCCGGCGCCGCGGCGCTGTCGGCCGGCTGCGACCTGCTGCTGTACGCGCACTGGAACGAAGAGGTGCGGCGCGCGCGGCTGCAGCTGGCCGACCTGCTCGTCGCCGAGAAGATCGACCGCATGCCGTTCGACGCCTCGCGCCCGCGGCTCATGCACTTCGACACGTCGCGGCCCGAACCCACGGACGCGGAACTCGCCACGCCGCTCGACGCGCTCACGCCGCCGGACTTCGTCGCGCGGCTCACGGCGCTCGTGGACGCGGGGCTGCGGGTCGAGGGCACGCTTCCGGCCGTCGCACGCACCGGCGACTGGGCGGTGCACGAGCCCGAGTTCGCGCACGGCGGCACGCTGGCCGCCGATCTCGTCGCCGCGGGCGTGCCGCAGGGCGGCGCGTCCCCGAGCGCGCAGGTGATCGCGGTCTGCTCGCGCAAGCCGCTCGCCGATGCCGAGATCGCGGCGTTGCGCACACGCTGCGCCGAGCGCCCGACCATGCTCGTGGGGCTGCAGAACGACGCGTTCCTCGCGCAGGTGAGCGAGGCGGCCGTGACGCTGTCGGCGGCCGACGCCACGCCACTCGTGCGCGCGCGGGTGGCCGAGCGGCTGGCCGCGCTGCGCCGGGGCGAGCGCGCGTAGATTTCCGCGGCGCCCGCGACTTGGTGCTTGCGCAGGCGGGAATGCCGGGCGGAACATCCGCGTAGGAAAGGCGCGAGGACTCCTCGCGCCGACCCGGCTTCGCGGATCGGGCGGCCACCGTGTCAGGAGGCCACTCATGGCGCTTCACGAGTTCATGCCCTACGGAGCCCCCGAACTGCTCGCCGACCAGGATCGCCGCATGGCGCGCGCGTCGGCGGTCGCGACCGCGGCGCTCGTGGCCGTGTTCGTCGCGCTGGCGATCGCGATCCCGCGCATGCCGCACGCGGCCGACGCCCCGGCCGAGACGCCGACCGTGTACGTGATCGAGGCGCCGCCGGCGCTCGAGCGGCCCGCGGCGGCGCCCACGGTGACGCCGGCGGCGCCGGTCACCTCGCCGCTCGAACACGCGGTGCCCGAGCCGGTGCCGGACGCGATCGCGCCGGAACCGGTGACGTCGCAGCCTCCCGCGACCGGCGGCGACGGCACGGCCGAACCGGGCGACGCGCCCGCGACGGGCGGCGAGCCCGGCGACGGCGGCATCGCGCCCGCCACGGATCCCGATCCGGTGTGGGGCGCACCGGCCATGGTGGACGTGTTCCCCGCGCTGGTGTCGAGCCCGGACGTGCTCTACCCCGACCTCGCGCGCGAGGCCGGCATCGAGGGCCGCGTCGTGGTGCGCATGCTCGTGGGACGGGACGGCCGCGTGAAGGACGCCGTGGTGGACCCGAAGTTCTCCGTGCCCATGCTGGACGCGGCGGCGCTCGCAGCCGCGCGCGCGAGCGTGTTCACGCCGGCCACCACGAACGGCCACGCGGTGGCGGTGTGGGTGGCGCGCCCGTACGAGTTCCGGCTGCACTGACGGCGCAGGGCACGGTGGGGATGCCGCGGCCCCGGAAGCGAAAGCCTCCGGGGCCGCGACGTTCGTGCGAGCCGTCAGTACGTGAAGTGGAACTGCACGTAGGCCTGCTTCTCGTTCGGGATCTCGGTATCGGACTCGTCCTTCGCCAGCACCGGGTCGATCAGCCGCAGCGTCCAGCGGATCTCGGCGAACGGCAGCGGCTGGTACTCGCCCTCGAGCGCCCAGCGGTTGTACGAGTTCGCGTCGCGGATCGCGTCGTCGCTCGAACGGTTGAGCGCCACGTGGTCGTAGCGCACGCGCAGGTTGTACTCGCGGCGCGGCGACCAGTCCGCTTCGGCCCAGTACGCGAGCAGGTTCTTCACGATCGGGTCGCCCGAGTTCTCGTTGCGGTCCGTGCCGGCCGCGACTTCGCCGAGGAACGCGAACTGCTTGTAGTGCGTGAGCCCGTAATAGCCCCAGCGCGTCGAACGCACGCCCTGCCCGCCGCTCGGGTGCCATTCGTCGTAGAACGACGCCCCGCCCTGCCACTGCGGCATCGCGTAGCCGAACTTGGCGGCGATCGCCTGAGGGTGCCGGCCGGCCGTGGGCGGGTTGCCGCCGAGCGCGCTCGTGCCGTTGGTCCACGACGTGCGGCCGAAGAAGTTGCCGTGCGCGGCGCCGAACTCGACGCCGCGATCGGACTGGTGCGGGTCGTACGGCAGGAAGCGCTGGCCGCTCTGGTAGTCGAGGAACGAGTTGCGCGTGGCGACCGTGTGGTCGTCCATGCGCAGGCCGAACGGCACGCGGAACTGGCCGGCGCGCAGGTAGTGCGGGCCGAACCCGATCATGCCCCACGCGTCGCGCGTGGACGCCACGCCGTTCGGGCCGGTGAGGTTCGAGTACGACATCGTCAGGCGCGCGGTGGGCTGGAACGTGAGATGCAGCCCGCTCTCCATGTTGAAGAAGCCCGAAGCGTCCGGCCACGAGCCCACTTCCTGGTGATCGGTCAGCAGCATGAAGCGCTGGTTGAGACCGAAGTAGAGCGGGAAGTCGTCGGCCACGCGGTTGCGCAGCGCGAGGTCCTTGAACTCTCCGTCGGCCTCCGGCTCGATCGCGTGCCGGTTCTTGGCGAAGTTGAAGCCGAACTCGTTGCGGCCACCGCCGCCGTTCGGGTCGAAGTGGCAGGTCTGGCACTGCAGACCGGTGCGCGCGGCGTACAGCGGCAGCGACTGGCCGCGAGACGGCAGGAGCAGCACCGCTCCGGCGAGCAGGAACAGGAACGGAACGAAGCGAAGCAGGCGCGACATGCACACCTCCGTGCGTTGCGTGCGGGCAGCAGTTCGATCAGCCGCGGCGCGGCGAGCGCCGCGAACGGCGCGGGGTTCCCCAACCACCTCCGCCGGGACTGGCCACGGTTAGCACAGCGCCCTTCGCGAGGTCCACCGTGAACTTGCCGCGCATGCGCCGGGGAGAGGCGGTGGTTCGTTCGCGCACGACGGTCTCGCCGCGCTTTCCCGGAGCGCCGCCCGCGAGCCCGTAAGGCGCACGCACGCGCCGCTCGGCGATCACGGTGACGCGCGCGGGCGCGAGCAGTTCGAGCGCGCGCACGATGCCGTCGCCACCGCGCCGCGCCCCGGCACCACCGGAACCACGGCGCACCGCGTACTCGCGCACCCGCACCGGGCAGGCGTGCTCGAGCGCCTCGGCGGACGTGTTGCGCGTGTTCGTCATGTGCGACTGCATCGCGCTCGCGCCGTCGGCGTGCGGCCCGGCGCCGTGTCCGCCGCCGATCGTCTCGTAGTACGCGAACGCGCGGCCCGTGCGCGGATCGCGGCCGCCGAGCAGCAGGTTGTTCATGGTGCCCGCGCTCGCCGCCGGCACCACGCCGGGCAGCGCCTGCGCGAGCGCGCCGAACACCACGTCCACGATGCGCTGGCTGGTTTCGACGTTGCCGGCGCCGACCGCGGCGGGCGGCAGCGGGTTCGTGACGCCACCTTCGGGCGCGACCACGCGCACCGTGCGCAGCAGCCCGTCGTTGACCGCGACGTCGTCGCCGAGCACGCAGCGCAGCGCGTACAGCGACGCGGCCTTGGTCACCGCGAGCACGGCGTTGACCGGGCCGGCCGCCTGCGGCGCCGAACCCGAGAAGTCGAGCACGGCCCCGCGGCCGTCGAGCGTGAGCGCCACGCGGATCGGCACCGGCGCGTCGGACAGTCCGTCGTCGTCGAGCGCGTCGGCGAACCGCCACGTGCCGCGGGGCAGCTTCGCGAACGCGGCGCGGGCGCGCGCCTCGGTCGCGTCGAGCAGCGCGCGCGTCGCGGCCAGGAACGCGGCGCGCTCGCCGCGCGCCGCCAGTTCGCGCAGGCGGCGCTCGCCCGTGTCCTGCGCGCCGAGCTGCGCCGCGAGGTCGGCGCGGCGCTCGTCCGCCGTACGCACGTTCGCGAGCAGCAGCGCGAGCACCGCGTCCTGCATCACGCCCGCGCGCCGCAGGAACACGGGCGGGATCCGGAAGCCCTCTTCGTACACCTCGCGCGCGATCGGCAGCGAACCCGGCGCGGCGCCGCCGACGTCGGCGTGGTGCGCGCGGCTCGCGACGTAGAAGTCGGGCCATGCGCGGCCGGCTCCGGCACGCGCGCCCGCGCGCCCGGGCCGCGCCCCCAGCACCACGCCGCTCACCAGCGTGAGGTCCGGCAGGTGCGTGCCGCCCGCGAACGGGTCGTTCAGCAGCACCACGTCGCCCGGCGCGAACGGGCCCAGCGTGCGCGCCACTTCGACCGCACGCGGCATGCTGCCGAGGTGCACGGGAATGTGCGCCGCCTGCGCGACGAGCCGCGCGTCGGCGTCGAAGATCGCGCACGAGTGATCGAGCCGCTCGGTGATGTTCGGCGAATGCGCCGCGCGCATGAGCGCCGCGCCCATCTCCTCGGCGCACGAGGTGAGCAGGCCCTGGTGCAGCGCCAGAGCGACGCCGTCGCGCCTGCGGGCGCGCGCGCTCATGCGCGCCTCCCGGGCGTGCGCGCCAGCGCGAGCGCGCCGTCGGGCGCCACGCGCGCCTGCCAGCGCGGCGCCACCCACAGGGTCGCGCCGTCGTCGCTCACCACCGCGGGGCCGCGCACGATCGCGCCGCGCGCGAGCGCGTCGCGCTCGAAGACGAGCGCCGTCGCGGTGCGCGCGCCCAGCCGCACACGCACGCGCCGCGGCGGCGTGCGGCGCGCGGGTGCCGTGCGGCGTTCGGGCATGCGCTCGGACGGCCGTGCGCCGCGCACCTGCACCGACACCACCTGCACTTCCCGGGCGGCGTCGGCGAAACCGAAGCGGCGCGCGTGCGCGGCATGGAAGGCCGCGGCGATGCCCGGCAGCCGCGTCACCGGCAGCTCGATCTCGTGCGCCTGGCCGCGATAGCGCACCTCGGCGTGGCGCGTGAGCGTCACGGCGGCGCGCTCGGCGGCCGCGAACTCGCCGCGCACCGCACGCTCGAGCCGCACGAACTCACGCTCGAGCGCGGCGGCGTTCGCCGCGTCGAGCAGCACGCTGCGGCTGCGTTCGCGGCGCGAACCGCCGGTGAGCGCGCCCAGCGCGCACAGCACGCCGGCGTGCCGCGGCCAGACCACGGCGCGGGCGCCGATCGCTTCGGCGAGCGCGCAGGCGTGCAGCCCGCCCGCGCCGCCGTACGCGACGAGCGCGGCGTCGCGCGGGTCCACGCCCTGCTCGACCGACACGCGGCGCAGCGCCGCCTCCATGTGCGCGTTCGCGATCGCGAGCACGCCCGCGGCGGCCGCGTGCGCGTCGCGCAGCCCGAGCGGCTTCGCGAGCGCGCCGAGCGCCGCGGCCGAGGCGGCGCGGTCCAGCCTCAGCGCGCCGCCCGCGAGCGTGTCGAACGGCAGCAGGCCCAGCACGACCAGCGCGTCGGTGACGGTCGCGGGCCCGCCGCGTCCGTAGCATGCGGGGCCCGGGTCGGCGCCCGCGCTCTCGGGCCCCACGCGCAGCAGCCCGCCCGCGTCCACGTGCGCGATCGAACCGCCCCCGGCGCCGATCGTGTGCACGTCGAGCGTCGGCAGCAGCACCGGCACGCCGCCCACCTCGCGCGCACGCCGGCGCGGCAGGCCGTCGTGCCCGGTCTCGCCCGCGCCGAGCAGCGCGACATCGGTCGAGGTCCCGCCCACGTCGAGCGTGAGCGCGGCGGCGTGCCCGCTCGCGCGCGCGGCGTCGAGCGCGGCGCGCAGCCCCGCGGCCGGTCCCGACAGCAGCTGGCGCACGCTCTCGCGCGCCGCGCGTGCGGCCGGTGCCGTGCCGCCGTGCGACAGGACCACCTCGATGCGCCCGAGTCCCGACCCGGCGAGCGCACCCAGGTAGCGCGCGACGCGCGGCGCCAGGTAGGCGTTCGCGACCGTGGTCGCGAATCGCTCGTACTCGCGAATCTCGGGCACGAGCGCCGACGACGCGCTCACCGGCACGTCCAGCGCGGCCAGCGCGCGTGCGAGCCGGCGTTCGTGCGCGCCGTTCGCGTAGGCGTGCAGCAGGCCCACCGCCACGGCCTCGGGCTTCGTCTCCCGCACCCGCGCGAGCAGCGCGCGCACCTGCGCCGCGCCGAGCGCGCGCACCGTGCGGCCGCGCTCGTCGAGCCGTTCGTCCACGCCCAGGCGGCGCTCGCGCGGCACGAGCGGCGCGGCCCGGCGCGGCGTGAGCGCGTACAGCTCGGGACGGTCCTGCCGCGCGATCTCGAGCACGTCCTCGAAGCCGCGCGTCGTCACGAACGTCACCCGCGCGCCCTTGCGCTCGAGCAGCGCGTTCGTGGCGATCGTGGAACCCGCGCGCACGCGCGTGCGCGGGCCGGCCTGTGCGCGGCGCAGTCCCTCGAGCACGGCGTGCGAAGGCTCGGCGGGCGTGGAGGGCACCTTGAACGCCGTGCGCCGGCCGTCACGCCAGACCACCACGTCGGTGAACGTACCGCCCGTGTCCACGCCGACCGCGAGCGCCGCCGGGACGCGGCGCGGCGGGCGCGTCACGCCTTCCTCCGCCGCACGAGGTCCACCAGGAACCCGAGCACGATGACGCCGACGATCGCACCGATCACCCACGGCGGCAGCGGGAACTCCTTGCCCACGAACGCGAGCGCCCAGTAGTACGGCAGCGCCCCGAGCATCACCGCGAGCAGGTAGCGCCAGATCGGGTAGCCGATCACCGCAGCCACCAGCTTGAGCGGCGCGTCCGGCATGGGAGTGGCGCGTGCGATCGCGATGGCGAGGAACGACGCCGAGGGGTACTGCGCGAGCGTGGCCTCGATCTTCGCGCGCGAGGGCAGGAAGCGCGTCATCCACGGCCGCTGGTGGCCCAGCATCCAGCGGAACACGAGCAGCTGGACGGCGCTGCCGGCCGCGCTCGCGGCCCCGCCGGCCAGCGCCACCTGCCACGGTTCGTGGTGGCGCGCGCTGAGCAGCAGGATCGGCGTGGTGCCGGCGCCGGTCGTCGCGCCGTCGAGGAACAGCAGCAGGCAGAGTGCGGGCAGCGAACTGCCGGCCGTCTGGATCAGCGAATCGAACACGGGGCTCCTCGCGGGTCGCATGCGGCGTGCACGGACGAAGACGCGCGGCACATTGCCGCAGCGTCCGCGCGTCGCGCAAATGCGATGCGGCCCGGAACGTGGAGTTCCGGGCCGCGAAGGCGATCAGGCGATGGGATCCGACGGCGGCGGGGGCGGTGCCGCGGGCGGCGCCGGATCCGGCGGCGGCGGCTGGAAGGCCGAGGCCGGCGACGGCGGGGGCGCGACCGGGGCGACCGGCGCGGCCGCGGGCGGCGGAGGCGGCGGCACCGGCGCGGCCGCGGGCGCGGCGTAGCCGGGCGCGGGCGGCGGCGGGAAGTCGTCGCCCATGGGGCGATTGCGATTGAACTGCGACGACTGCCACCAGCGCTGCACCGTGCGGCGGCGGTACTCCGAGCGCACGAGCGCACCGGCGCCGAGCGTCATGAGCACGCCCCAGATCGCGAACCGGATTCCGTTCACGAAGCCGCCGAGGAACCCGAACACCGGCACGATGTGCAGGATGTCCGAGACGATCCGCAGGCCCACGACGAGGCCCACGCCCCAGAGCGCCGCCTGCACCAGCGTCGGCTTCGAACCGCGGAAGCGCTCGAACACATGCCCGCCGAGCAGCGCGAAGCCGGCGACCGTGCCCCACAGCATGGCGAGCGCGAAGAACACCCCGAGCCCGAACAGCGCCGCGATCGCCAGCGGAATGCCGATGATCGTGATGCACAGCAGCGCGGCGGCGATGGAAACCACGAGGCAGGCGGGTACGAACGATCCCCACACGAGCAGGCCCCACACGAACGTCGTGCCGGCGTCGCTGCGAATGTCGTCGATCGCGGCCTGTGTGCGCTGGGGCGCCAGCTTCACGACCAGGAACGCCACGCCCATCACGAACAGCATCCACAGCAGGTGGGCGATGATCTTGAAGCCCACGCCGACCGCCGTGAGCACCGGCAGGAAGAACCGCGCGCCGGGCACGCGGGGCGCCGTCACCAACTGGCCGGAGATGGACGAACCGGGCTCCTGGCGCAGCGTGCCGCCCATGCAGACCACGTCGCCTTCGACCCGGCTGCCGGAGTCGAGCGACACGTCGCCACCCATGGCCGTCACGCTGCCCTGCACCACGCCCTGCACGTGCACGGGTCCGCCGATGCTGACCACGTCGCCCGTCACGGTCTGGCCGGGCCGCACGTGGATCGGGCTGCCGAAGCGGATGATCTCGCCCGTCTTCTCGGTCGCCGAGGGCGTGTCCGGCGGCTCGGGCGCATCCGGCGCGTCCGGGGCGTCGCCTTCGACCACGATGCTGTCGTTGCCGATCTGGATCTTGACCGGCAGGTCGTGGCCGTCCACGGCCCGGCGGACGTCCTCACGCACCTTCTCGCGAATCTCGCGGCGCGCGTCGGCGGCGGCCGCACGCGCGGCGCGGCGGGCGTCGGCGGCCGAACCATCGAGCTGCGTCACGCTGTCGGCCGGGATCGGCCGGAACGTCATCGTGCCCTGCGCGAGCGCCGCCCCCACGGCAAGGGCGAGACTGGCGGCCAGCAGTACGGCGCCGCGGATCAGGTCTCGGAGCTTCATCATGGTCAGTGTCCTCCGCTCGTCAGGTTGAGGTCTCCGGAGACCGTCTGCAAGGTGACGGGGGCGCCCCCGCGACCGAACACGGCGGTGAGATGCCGACGATCCTGCGACTGCGTACGTACGGCCGCGGCGCACTCGATGTCGCCGCTCGTGGTCTGCATGCGGATCGTGGCCGAGAGGCCGGGGTCGAGATCGGCGTCGAGCGAACCGCTGCCCGTCGCGGCGTCGCAGCGGCGCACGCCGGGCGCGAGCGTCACGCCGAGGTCGCCGCTCAGGGTGTGGAGCCGGACCAGGCCGGCCGCCGCACCGACGCGAATGGAACCGCTGGTGGTCGTGCAGCTGACGCCCAGGGGCGCGGCGTCCACGCGCACGTCGCCGCTGCGGCTGGCGAGCCGCAGGGAATCCCGCGCACCTTCGACTTCGATGTCGCCGCTCGTGCTCTCGGCGTCGAGCGCGCCGGCGCCCGCCACCGTGATGTCGCCACTGGCCGAACGCAGGCGCACCGTGCCCACGCCGGCGGCGTCCACGTCACCGCTGCGCGTCTGGAGGTCCGCGGCGCCGGTGGCGTCGGCGAGCGCGATGTCGCCGGAGCTGGAGCGCAGTTCGATCTTGCCGCGCATGAGCGCCACGTCGAGGTCGCCGCTCACCGATTCGGCGCGCGTGTTCCAGCCCGCCGGGGCCTCGACCAGCAACTGGACCTCGAGCACGGGGAACTCCAGGCCGCCGCTGTGCTCGCGGAAGATCTGCCAGAAGTCGATGCGTGAATCGATGCGCCGCGGGTAGGTCACGCGGACGACCCAGCGGCCCTGCTCGGCGCGCGATTCGACGGTCGTCTCGCGCAGGTAGCGGCGGGCGTCCTCGGCGCGCTGCAGCCGGCAGATCTTGATCGCCGTGACGTGCAGCTTGCCGTCCGTGCTCGGCCGTACCTTCACCAGGCCCCGGGCGTTGTCGAGATCGAGGGCGGTCACACCGGCCGGGCTCAGGACCTGGTCACTGCGCTCGGCGTGCGGCGTGGCGGCCCGGGCGGACGGTGGAACCGTCGCAAGGGCGAGAGCGAGGGCGAGGGCGAGGATGGCGTGGCGTCTCACGGGTGGTCCTCCGGAACTGGGTTGCCGCTGCTACGCGGCGGCCCCCCTCCGGGTTGCGCGGGTGCGTCTCACGGGCGGGAAAGCAGAAGGGGGAGGCGCTTTCGCACCTCCCCCAACTGAAGACGAACTCACCAGCGTCAGTGAGCAGCCGTCGTGTCCATCGCAGCAGCCGTGTCCGCCGGGGCGGCCTCGGTCGTCGCAGCAGTATCCGTCGCGGCCGGGGTCTCCGTCGCGGCAGGCGTCTCCTCGGCAGCCTTCTGCGCGCAGCCAATAGCGGCGAGCGCGAGCATCAGCGCCAGGATCGAAAGAGCGAAGATCTTACGCATGTTTTCTCGTCACCTCCTTCCCCTCTCACCGCGCCGGGTGGACCGGCGACGGCCGTACATTCTTGAAGTTCACAGACTGAAAGTAGGGGCTTGTTCGGGAACAACACCACTGGGATGGCGAGCGGTGTGTGGCAAGTCCAAGATGCATCCCTGCGCTCGTAGGAGTCCTTGGGTGGATCCCTGCGCGCCAGGACCTGGCAGACGGCACGCGACCCAAAGCCGCACGCAGGCTATGGGCGCTCCCCCCCCTTGTCAAATGGATTCTTCATGAAAATGCAGTCACGAGCCCTGCACAACCTTTTGACTTCAAACACTTTGGAGCGCTCGTTCGAGGTCCGAGCGAAGATCGGCCACGTCCTCGATGCCCACGGACAGGCGCAACAGGCCGTCCGCGAAGCCCATCGCGAGCCGTGATTCACGCGGTACCGAGGCATGCGTCATGGACGCCGGATGGCACACCAGGCTCTCCACGCCACCCAGGCTCTCGGCCCGGGTGAAGAGCTGGAAGCGGTTGAACACCTGTTCGCCGGCCGCCAGCGAACCGTCGCCGGGGATGAACGAGATCATGCCGCCGAACCCGCTCGCCTGGCGCTTGGCCAACTCGTGCTGGGGATGCGAAGCGAGTCCCGGGTAGAAGACCTTCGAGACCCGTGGGTGCTTCTCGAGGATCGCCGCCAGCTCGCGGGCGTTCTCCTCGTGCTGCTTCATGCGCACCGCGAGCGTCTTGGTGCCGCGCAGGCAGAGGAAGCAGTCCATGGGGCCGGGCACCGCGCCGGCGGCGTTCTGCAGGAACCGGATCTGCTCGGCGAGCCCGTCGTCCGACGTGACCAGCGCGCCGCCGACCATGTCGCTGTGGCCGTTCAGGTACTTGGTGACCGAGTGCATCACGATGTCGGCGCCCAGCGACAGCGGCTGCTGGAAGTACGGGGTCATGAACGTGTTGTCCACGACCACGATGATGTTCTTCCGGTGGGCCCGCTCGGCGAGGTCGCGAATGTCGGCGAGCTGCATGAGCGGATTGGTCGGGGTCTCGAGCCACACCAGCCGCGTGCGCGGTGTGAAGGCGGCTTCCACCCCGTCGGCGTCGGTGCAGTCCACGAACGTGAACGCCAGCCCGTGGCGCTTCCAGACCTTCTCGAACAGCCGGTAGGTCCCGCCGTAGGTGTTGTTGCCGCACACGACGTGGTCGCCGGCCGACAGCACCTGCAGGAGCGCGTTCGTGGCCGCGAGGCCGGAGCCGAACGAGAACCCGTGCTTGCCGCCCTCGAGCGCCGCGAGGTTCCGCTCGAGCGCGAAGCGCGTGAGGTTGTGCGTGCGCGCGTACTCGAAGCCCTTGTGGTTCCCGAGCGCTTCCTGGGCGTAGGTGGACGTCTGGTAGATCGGGGTCATGACCGCGCCGGTCGCGAGGTCGGGTTCCTGCCCCGCGTGCACGGCCTTGGTGCCGAAGCCCGAGTTCGGGCCGATGGCGGAGTGGCTCACGCGTTGCCTCCCGCGATGAACTGCAGCATGTCGAAGCGCGTCAGGATGCCGGTGATCGCACCGTTGTCCTTCACCAGCACGGCCGCATTGCGCATGGCGAGCAGCCTGGCGACCGCGTCGGCCGGTTCGTCCGCGCCCACGACCGGCAGCGCCGGCGTCATGATGGCGTCCACGGGCTTGTCGAGCGCCTTGGGATCGGAGAGCGCGGTGCGCAGCACTTCGCCTTCGTCCAGCGTGCCCACGACCTCGCTGCCCTGGAACACCGGCAGCTGCGAGACGTCGTGCTGCTCGATCAGCGCGAGCGCCTTCTTGAGCGGGTCGCCCGCGGCCACCGAGATCAGCTGGCGCAGGCGCGGCTTGCCGCCGAGCAGCTCGCCGGCGCGCGTCGCGGCCGGGTCGAGCAGGTGGTTGTCGCGCATCCACTCGTCGTTGTGCACCTTGGTGAGGTAGCGCTCGCCGGTGTCCGGCAGCAGCACCACGACCAGCGCGTCGGGGCCGGCGTCCTTGGCCGCCTGCAGCGCGCACCACGTGGCCATGCCGGCCGAGCCGCCCACGAACACGGCGTCCTCGCGCGCGAGCCGGCGCGCCATGTTGAGCCCGTCGTGGTCGTTGCACTGGATCACGCGGTCCACGACCGAGAAGTCGAGCGCGGTCGGGATGAAGTCCTCGCCCACGCCCTCGATCTTGTAGGTGTGCGCCTCGGACATCTGGCCCGTCTCCTTGTAGTGCTTGAGGATCGAGCCCACGGGGTCGGCGCCGATGATCTGCACCTTCGGGTTCTGCTCCTTCAGGTAGCGCCCGATGCCCGTGATCGTGCCGCCCGTACCCATGCCGGCCACGAAGTGGGTGATCTTGCCGGCCGTCTGCTTCCAGAGTTCCGGACCCGTGGTGGCGTAGTGCGCGGCCGGGTTCGCCGGGTTGTTGTACTGGTCCATGAGCACGGCGCCCGGGCGCTCGGCCGCGATGCGCTTGGCGACGGAGTAGTACGAGTCCGGGTGCGTCGGCTCGACCGCGGTGGGGCTCAGGAAGACCTCGGCGCCGAACGCCTTGAGCAGGTTCACCTTCTCGCTCGAGACCTTGTCGGGCATGCAGAGCGCGGCGCGGTAGCCCTTGGCCACCGCGACCATGGCGAGGCCCAGGCCGGTGTTGCCCGACGTGCACTCGACGATCGTGCCGCCCGGCTTGAGCCGCCCCTTGCGCTCCATGTCCTCGACCATCGCGAGGCCGATGCGGTCCTTGACGCTGCCGCCCGGGTTGAAGAACTCGACCTTGGCGAGCACCGGGCACGGCAGGCCCTTGCCGACCTGCTTCAGGTGCACGAGCGGCGTATTGCCGACCGTGTCGAGGATGGACGAGAAATACTGCACGCCGTCGAGAGTGCTCATGCCGAGCCGCTCCTCTGGAGGATCCACGTGGAATGATCGTTCGGAGCGGCCGGCGCGCCCCGCGAGGAAACGCTCGTGCGGGGCCGCTTGCTCTGGGCCGAGCCGGCAGGTTAGGCGGGCGTTCGAAGCAGCGTCAAGCGTTCGGGCACACAAGCGAAAGCCGGCCGTCCGAGCGAGAACGAGCCGGCTCCGCCGCACGCGACGCGAACGCCGCGCACTTCCTTTTCGCACCGCCGCGCGCTAGTGGGCGCCCTTCGCGCGCATCAGGGCCTTCGCCGGGTTCGGCGGCAGTTCGGGCATGACCGCCGGCGGCACGTGCAGGATGTGCGGCCGGTACTTCGCGAAATCGAACACCGGGCTCGTGGTGCCGTCGTGGCAGCCGCGGCACGTGGCCTCGGGCACCACCGCGTGGTTCGCGGCGTAGGCTTCGTGCTGCGTGCCCATGCCGTGGCAGTTCTCGCACTGCACGTTCGCGAGCCGCGGCGCGTCGGCGCCGGTCTGGAAGCCGCCCGGCTTGCCGTAGCCGACCACGTGGCAGCGCACGCACTCCGGCGTGGCGTCCTTGCGTTCGTCCACCAGCGTCTGCCACGCGCGGCCGTGCGGCGTGGTGCGCCACTGCTCGTACTCGGCGCGATGGCAGCGCGCGCACACGTCGGCGCCCACGAAGTGCTCGACCATGTCGCCGTCGGCGTCGGCGTCGCCCACGGACGCGGCCGCGGCGCGCTCCTTCTCGAGCCGGCGGAGCCGGTCGTTCAGGGCGTCCTCGAACGCCTTCACCCGGCCGAGCATGCCGGGTTCACCCTCGACCTCGGGCCCCAGCATGACCATGTCGTTCTCGCCCGTGACCATGCGGCCACCGGCGTCGAGCGCCAGCTTCGAGACACCGACGTACCAGCCCTGCTCGCCGCCGTAGACGGCGACGGTGTTCTTGATCAGCCGGCCGCGCTGGATCATGGGCACGTTGCGGCCCGTCACCACCACGTCGATGCCCTCGACCGCGGTCACGAGGTCCTCGCTCTCGACCTTGCCGAGCTGCGAGAGCAGCACGATCACGGTCGCGCCCTTCTTCCTGAGTTCCGCCACGGCGCGCACGGCGGCGGATTCCGGGTCCTCGACGCGCAGCGAGTCCTTGGCCGGGCCCAGGTCGCTCTGCGCGCTCGCCAGCCCGAACACGCCCACCTTCACGCGCCCGGCCGGCACGATCGTCCACGGCAGGAACGCCGGACGGTTCGTGCGCGTGTTCCACAGGTTGGCGCTCACGAGCGGCAGCCCGGCGCCCTTCGCCTCCGCCACCAGGCTCGCGTAGCCGTAGCGCAGCTCGGGATCGCCGACGTTGGCGGCGGCGGTGCCGAGCCGCTTCATGGATTCCATGAGGAACGCGCCGGTCTCGCGCTGCGATTCGGTCTCCGGGTAGAAGCCGCCCGCATCCACGAGCACCACCTGGCCGTGCTCGGCTCGGACGCTGTCGGCGAACGCCGCACGGCGCGCGAGACCACCCTTGGGTGTATGGCAGCCGCACGGACTGGTCTTGCCCTTCACGTCGGTCGTCGAGAGCACGAACAGGTGGTCGGGATCGCGCACGGGCGTCGGCGCGGCGCCGAGCGCCGCCAGTGCGATCGCGAAGGTGGCGGCCATGCGGAGCGGGCGAAGCAGGTGGTGGTGGGTCATCCGAGCGGGTCCTCTCCTGCGGCGAACGACGACAGGCCCGCGGCTCGAACGGCGAGCCACGGGCCTGTCGTGGGAACTGCGGGATACGTCAGTGCGCGGCGCCGCCCTGCAGCATCTTCTGCTTCGCGGGGTTCGGCGGGAGCGGCTTCAGCGTGCCCTGCGGCTTGTGCAGGATGTGCGGCGAGTACAGCGCGAAGTCGAAGTTCGGGCTGGTCGACGACGTGTGACAGCCACGACAGGTCGCCTCGGTGATGCGGCGCGCCTGAGCCGGGTACGACTCGTGCTGCGTGCCCATGCCGTGGCAGTTCTCGCACTGCACGTTCGAAAGACGCGCCGCATCGTCGCCCGTCTGGAAGCCACCCGGCTTCTTGTACCCGAGCACGTGGCACGGGATACAGTCCGCGTTGGCGTCCTTCTTGGCGTCGACGAGCGTCTTCCAGGCCTGTGCGTGAAGCGTGGTCGTCCACTGTTCGTACTCAGCCTTGTGGCAGCGCTGGCAAAGCTCGCCGCCGAGGTAGTGGTCCACGGCCTGTTCCGTGGTCCCCGTTCCGCCGTTGGCCCGGTTGAGCTCGGCCTGGGCGGCGCGTTCCTTCTCCTTCTTGCGCAGCTTGTCGTTGAAGCTGTCCTCGAAGCTCTTCACGAGCGTGAGGATCTCGGGCTTCTCGCCGACTTCCGGACCGAGGATGAAGGTCTCGTTGTCGCCCGAGACCATCTTCTTGCGTTCGTCCAGCTGGATCAGCGTGCGCCCGATGTACTGGCCCTGCTCACCGCCGTAGCAGGCGACCGTCGTCTTGATCGTCCGGCCCTTCTGCAGCAGCGGCGTGTTGCGTCCCACGATCACGGCGTCGATGCCGTCCACCGCGGTCACGAGATCCTCGGATTCCACCTTGCCCAGCTGCGACAGCAGCACGATCACGGTCGCGCCCTTCTTGCGCAGTTCCGCCACCGTGCGGTTCGCCGCCGCCACCGGATCCTCGACGGTCACCGAGTCCCGCGAAATGCCCGTATCCACCTTGTCGCTCGTGAGCCCGAAGAGGCCCACGGTGACGGTACCCTTCTTGACGATCACGTACGGCGCGACCAGCGGCTTCTTGGTCTGCTTGTCCCAGAGGTTCGCGCAGGTCAGCGGCAGCTGCGTGCGCTTGTACTGGGCCAGCAGGAACGACCGGCCGTACCGCAGTTCCTTTTCACTGACACCGACGGCGTCGGTGCCGAGGAGCTTCATGGCGTCCATGAGGAACCACGCCGCGTCCTCGTAATCATCCTGCTCGGGGAAGAAGCCGCCGTTGTCCACCAGCAGCACCTGCCCGTACTGCGCCTTCACACTGTCCGCAAAGCTCGCCCGCCGGGCGAGGCCCCCTTTGGGCGTGTGTCAACCACAGGGGCTGGTCTTGCCCTTCACGTCGACCGTGGAGAGGATGACCAGCTTGTCGGGCGCCACCACGGTGTTCGCCGGCTTGGCGGCGCCGAGCAGCAGCGCGACCACCACCAGCGCCATGACCGCAGCGCCGAGACGAGAGACGAAAGACGTCATGTGTTGGAGCCTCGTGAGAAGAGTGTTCCGGATGGACAGCCCACGGTGCGGACAATCTTGGGCGGGGAGTCTAGGGACCGTGCCACGGGACGGTCAAGACATGTCCTTGTGGCGGCCCGCTTTCGCCGGGACTGCGCCGGGCCGTCGGCCGGCATTCCCGCACCTCGTCCGGCGATCATCGGCCGTTCGGCGCGGCCGGGAGAGCGCGACTTTCGGGGGTGCCGCGTTTGGCCCGCGCGGCCCCGGCAGGCTAGTCTGCCGCCCCGATGAAACCCTACGAGGCATTGACGGAAACCGAGTGGATGCAGGTGGAACGCATCCGCGACCTGCTGGACGAAGGCGAGCTCGAGGAGGCCCGCGCGGCCCTCGAAGGCATGATGCGCAAGCGTCCCGGCCAGCCCGACCTGGCGATCGAGAACGCTTCGCTTTACCTGGCCGAGGGTGAGCCGGCGGCGGCGCTGGACGCGCTGCGCGGCGCCGAGCGCGCGGCCGATCCCGCCATGTTCTTCTACCTGCGTGCGGCGGCCCGCTACGACCTGATCCGGTTCGAGGAAGCGCTCGCCGACGCCCGGCAGGCGATCACCGTGCACCCGGACATGGCCCCGGCGTGGGACCTCGCGTCGCGCACGCTCGAGCACCTCGGCGACTTCGAAGAGGCGGCGAAGGCCGCGGCCGAGGCCGCCGCCATCGACCCCGAGTCCTGCCCGCTGCCGCTCGAGGTGAGCGACGCCGAGTTCGACGCGCTGGTCCGGCGCAGCCTGCGCGAGCTGCCCAAGCCCATCCGCGCGAAGCTCGACGAGCTGCCGGTGCTGGTGCAGCCGCTGCCCTCGCGCGAGATGCTCACGGCCGAGGACCCGCCGTTCACGCCCGACCTGCTCGGGCTGTTCGCCGGCCGCCACATCTTCACCGAGTCGTCCACCACGACGCCGAGCGCTCCCGGTGCGATCTGCCTGTTCCGTCGCAACCTGCTCCGCGCCTGCGCCGACCGCGAGGAACTCGCGCGCGAGGTGCGGATCACGGTGCAGCACGAGGTCGGGCACTACATGGGCCTCGACGAGGACGAACTCGACGACTGGGGCCTCGCCTGAGACGCACGCCCGGAACCACGAGGCGCGGCGCCCGCACCGGGGCGCCGCGCCTTCTGGTTCCCGCCGCCGGCTCCCGCCGGTGGCGTCGGCTCACTCGAGCAGCATGAACCGCTGGCCGATCACGCGCCCGTTCACGCGCATGCGCACGAAGTACACGCCACGCGCGAGCGAACGGCAGTCGAGCGACAGCGCGCCGCGCCCGGCGCCGGCGACGAACGGGCGGATCGCGACCGCCTGACGGCCGGCGACGTCGAACACGGTCAGCTCGACCACGCCGCGCTCGGGCAGCGCGTAGTGCAGCGTCGCACCGCCGCGCACGGGGTTGGGCGTCACGGCGAGCTGCAGTGCCGTGGGCGCCTCCTCGGTCACCGGCACGTCCACCGTGGACGCGTCGCGCCCGTAGCTCACGCCGCCGGTCGCGACGTCCTCGAGCAGGCCGTCACCGTCGTCGTCGAGCGACAGGATCACGTCGTAGTCGCGGAACGCGCGCGGCTCGAGGAAGCTGGCGTCCACCTGCAGTTCGGTATGCTCGCCCGGCGCCAGGTTGAAGCTGCCGTTCACCGGCTCGCCCGGCGGCAGGCCGTTGAGCGCGACGAGCGGCTCCTCGGCCGGATCGGCGCCCTCGCGCGGTGCGAGCCGCACCGAGTACGGCGTGCCCGCGGGCAGTTCGCCCGTGTTCGAGACCTGGAACGTCACGCGCGCGGCGGTCGTCGACCCGCCGATGCCCACGGGGCCGCCGATCACCACGTTGCACCACTGCCGCGCCGCGTAGATCGAGGCGCTGTTCACGATCGCGGTCGCGGTGGCCGTGTTCGTGGCGGTCACCGTGTAGCACGCCGTCGAGTACAGCGGCATGCCCACCGGCCGGCCGACCTTGTACGGCACGTTCACGCAGCCGCCCGAGGGCACCGTGACCGGGTTCGACACGAGCAGCGTGAAGCTGGTCGGGCCGTTCGCGGTGCAGGTGCCGCCGATCGGCAGCCCGGCGAAGCTGATGTTGTAGCTCTGCGCCGTGCCGGTGTAGTTGCACACCCGCATGGTGAGCGTGAGCTCGGACTGGTCGCGGCAGATCGCCGCGCTCGTCGGCACCCACGTGAACTCCTTGCACTTGCCGAGCGCGTCGGCCATGTACAGGCCGTTGAGCTCCGCGGTCGTGAGCGCGCGCTGGAACAGCTCGACCTCGTCCACCGCGCCGGCGAGGTAGCCGACCGGCCCGAAGTAGCCGGCCTGCGCGCCGATGTAGAGCGGCTTGTTGTTCGTCAGGCTGAGCCCGCCGTACGCCGGGAAACTCGCGACCGGCACGCCGTCCACGTACAGCCGTGAGCCGTTCGCGGGAGCCGAGCGCTTGAGCACGCCCGCGACGTGGTGCCACTGGCCGTCCGCCACGAGCGGCGTGGTGCCCGACCAGTACTCGGTGCCGTCGGCGAGCACGCCGTCGCCCACGCGCATCGCGATCCGGCCGTTCTTGAGGTAGAGCGCGTAGCCGGTCTCGGGATCGGTGAGGCGCTTGTCCACGATCGGCACGATGCCGGTCGTCGTGGTCGTGCGCACCCACGCGTCGATCGTGAAGTCGCCCGCGCCGAAGTTCAGGTTCGCCGCGTCGGCCGCCTGCACGTACTGGCCCGCGCCGCTCATGGTGCGCGCGCGCACGACCTTGCCGGTCGCGTGCACCGGGCCGCTCACGTCGGCGCCGTTCGAGCCGAACACGATCTCGTTCGCCACCGTGCCGGCCGGTTCGTCGAGCGGGTACCACGCCGTCATGTTCGCGGGCGGGGTCACGCACGACGGGCACGGCCCGACGTTCTTGATCACGTTCGCGGTGCAGCCCGTGACCGGGTCGGTCACCGTCAGCGTGATCGTGCCGCCGCCCACGCCGAACGTGATGTCCACGTTGTTGCCGCTCGCGGTCGCCGGCGAACCGCCGGAGATGGCCCACGTGTACGTGTAGCCCGAGGGCCCGACGACCGAGTAGTTCAGCTGGCCCGCCGTGCAGCGCGTGTTCGGGCCGGCGATCGAGACGGGCTGCAGGCCGAGCGTGATCGTCACCGACTTGGTCGTCGGCGAAGCGCCGGGCACCGTGAGCGTGATCGTGTACGTGCCCGGGGCGGCGTACGTGTGCGACACCGTCGCGCCGCTGCCCGAAGTCGCGTCGCCGAAGTTCCACGTCCACGGCCCGGTGCAGTTCGGCGACGAGAAGTTCACCGTGAGGCAGCTGGTGATCGTGTACGAGAAGTCCGCCGGCAGCACGGTCGAACACTGCAGCGGCATGTTCGGCAGGTCGCCGAACGGCCCCGTGGACGAACCGGCGGGCAGCGGGATCGCGTTCAGGTTGAGCCCGCACTCGTTGAGGTTCGAGGTGTTGAACTGGTCGGGGTAGTTGATGCAGTGCAGGCGCGTCGCGCTGTTCGGCGCCACGTAAAGCAGGCCGTCGGGCCCCGGCTTCACCGCCAGCCACGGGCCCGCGATCAGGTCGCGCACCTGCGCGGTCGCGATCTCGAGCTGCTTGAGCTTCGAGACGCTGCCCAGGTAGCTCGTGAAGTACAGCAGCTTGCCGTTCGGGCTGAACGCCGCGTCGGAGTAGCCGCCCCACGTGTTCGTCGGCGCGAGCAGCGTGCTGGGCACGCCGGTCGCACGGTTGAAGTTGTACACGGCGATCATGCCGTTGTTCGGCCACACGCCCGCCGCCGACGCGACGACCGCGATGCGGTTGCCGTCGAACGACGGCACGACCGAGCCGAGCCCGGTGCCCGGCACCGGCAGGCCGATCGCGTACGAGTTGCTCGACACGGGCCCGGCGCTCGTCACGAGCGTCACGTAGAGCTTGCCCGAGCCGGTGTTCGCGCCGTTCGTGATCACCCACCAGTCCACGCCGTTGCAGTGCGGGATCGCCGCCATGCCCTCGACCATCTCGTTCGGCGAGCCCGGCAGCGTGACGAGCAGGTTCTTCTGCCCCGACACGATGTCGCCGAGCCCGGCGTTGAGCGTCATGTCCACGACGCTGTAGTTCATCGGGTTCGCCGTCGCGCCGTCCTCCCACATGCGGACCGTGAACAGGAAGTACTGGTTCGAGTTGCCCGGGCGCGGCACGATCAGCACGCCGTTGTGCGAACTGCCGCCCGCGAGCAGGCCGTTGCCGTTCGGCATGACGACGTTCGTCGAGGTCATGGCGCGGGTGCCGTCGGCGTAGAAGCGCAGCGCGCCCGCCGCGGTCGAGGTCGCGCTCGCGGCCTCGGCGCCGCTCACGGAGCGGCCGCTCACCGGCACCGGCGTGCCCGAGGTCCAGTCGAACGCCGCGTTCGCGGGCAGCACCCAGTTCGCACACGCGCCGGTGACCGGCGTGCAGGCGCGCGCGTAGATGGTCGTCGAGTTGGTGCTCGAGTTGGGACCGCCGTCGGTCACGGTGAGCGTGACCGGGTACACGCCGGGCGTGGCGTACGTGGTGACCGCCGTCTGCGTGGTGGCGCTGGCGGGCGAGCCGCCGGGGAACGACCACGCGTACGTGTAGCCCGCGCCGGAGGCCGGCGTGGTGAACGTGATCGCGTCGGGGGCGCAGATCTGCCCGCGCGACGCCGAGATGAGTGCGTTCAGCCCGCTCGGGCAGCCCACGTCGATCAGGTTCTGCGAACCCACGAGCGTCGAGCGCCAGTACGAGATCGCCGTCTGCATGCGCGTCGTCTGGCCCGCGGTGAACGCGAACCGGCAGACGTCGTTCGTGTAGTCCATGAAGTTCTCGATCGGGTCGTTCACGGCCGTGCACGACGTGAGCGCCGTCGTCGGGCAGCCGGTGCGGCAGACGGCCTCGGGCGGCGTGTCCGAGACCTGGTCACCGGGCACCGCACAGCCGCCGTGGAACGTGTGCAGCAGGTTCAGCCAGTGCCCCACCTCGTGCGTCATGATCTTGCCGAGGTTGTTCGTCGGCAGCAGCGCCGGGTACGGCCCGCCGTAGGGCGTGCCGTTCGCGCCGAAGCACGTGTACCGGATCACGATGCCGTCGAGCGCCGCGGGCACCGTGCCGGGGAACGTCGCGTAGCCCGCCACGCCACCGCCACCACCCGCGATGTTGTTGACGACCCAGACGTTCAGGTACTGGTTCGACGGCAGGTAGTCGATCGCCTTGAGCGCGACTTCGCTCGCCGGCACGCCGTACGTGTGGTTCGTCTCGGGCGACATCGTGCGCGTGATGCCCGGCGTCGAGGACCACACCACCGGGCTCGCCGGCGGCAGCTGGGTCGCGAGGCAGAACTGGATCCCGGTGTTCACCGCGGGCGACGGCCCGCCGGGCGAGTTCGCGAAGTCGCGGTTGAGCGCCCAGATCTGCGACTGCACCTGCAGGTCGGAGATGTTCTCGGGCCCGCCCATGTGCACGATGTGCACGACGATCGGGATCGTGAACGACGGCCCGGCGACCATGGGGCGCATGGGCACGATGCCCTTGCGCTGCGCTTCACGCACCAGCGCCTCGAACAGTTCGCGCCGCGCCGCCAGGTCGGGATCGTCGGCGAGCGCGCGATCGAGCCGCCCCTCGGCCTCGCAGGGGTCGGTGAACTCCGGCGCACCCCACGGCCGCCCGGGAGATTCCTCGGCGCGGGCGTAGGAGCCGGGCAGCGGAACCAGCGCGAGCACGAGTGCGAGGACGGCGACGAACGGGCGGAAGCGGCAGGGCGCGAGGCGCAAGGGCGACTCCCTCGAATGGGCGGAGCCGGCCGGCCTGCCGTGGAGACGGGGCGGTCCGGGCTCCCGGACACCCCACCTACGCGGGCGTACCGCCGTTCTAACGGCGTTACTTGACCAGCACTTCGCCGCGCACCATGTCCATGCCGCAGGTGTAGTGCAGCGTGGTCGCCGTCTCGGTCGGCAGCAGCACGCGCACCTCTTCGTTCAGCGGCAGGTCGTAGCGCCGGCCGCTCTCGACGAAGATCGCCTCGGTGGCGCAGGTGGCGTTGGTCTTGCGCGTGATGATCATCGTGGTGGTGCTGCCCTGCGCGACCTGGATGCGGGCGGGCTCGAAGCCCTTCTCGGTGACCGTGACGCGGACTTCCTTCGGGCCGGTCGAGCTGGCGCAACCGGCCAGCGGCAGCAGCGCGGCCAGTGCGAGGGTGGCGAAGTACGGACGACGCATGGGAGTTCCTCCGGCGTGAAGGTTCAGCGGAAGCGCCTCAGCCGCAGCGACGAGCTGACGACCGAAACGCTCGACAGTGCCATGGCGAGCGACGCGAGCATCGGGTGCAGCGTACCGCGCCAGCCCCACAGGATCCCGCCCGCGCCGTCGTGCGCGAGCAGCGGCGCCAGCGCCCCGGCCGCGACCGGGATCAGCACGACGTTGTAGGCGAACGCCCAGAACAGGTTCTGGCGGATCACCTGCAGCGTGCGCCGCGACAGCCGCAGCGCGTCGCGCGCCGCGCCGAGCTCGCCGCGCACCAGCGTGAACGCGCTCGCCTCCATGGCCACGTCGGTGCCGCTCGCGAGCGCGAGGCCCGCGTCGGCCTGCGCCAGCGCCGGCGCGTCGTTCATGCCGTCGCCCACCATGGCGACCTTGCGGCCGCGCGCCTGCAACTCGGCGATCTTCGCGCGCTTGTCGGCCGGCAGCACTTCGGCGAGCACGCGCTCGGGCGCGATGCCGGCCGCCGCGGCGACCGCGTGCGCGGTACGGCGGTGGTCGCCGGTGAGCAGCCAGACCTCGTGGCCGTCGCGCGCCAGCGCCGCGACGGTCGCGGCGGCCTCGGGCCGCGGCGTGTCGGCGAGCGCGAGCAGGCCGAGCAGCTCGCCGTTCTCGGCGACCGCGATCACGGTGCGCGCCTGCGCCTCGAGCCGTTCGCGCTCCGCGGCCAGCGCCGCGTCGGACGCGCCGAACTCCTCGAGCATCGCGCCCGAACCGGCCACGCGGGCGATGCCGCCGGCCATGGCGTACACGCCCTTGCCGGGCGTGGCGCCGAAGTCCTCGGGGTCGAGCGGCTCGATGCCGCGCGCGCGGGCGCCGCGCACGATCGCGGTGGCGAGCGGGTGTTCGCTGCGCGACTCCGCGGTCGCGGCGGCGCGCAGCAGGCGCGCTTCGTCCACGCCGGGTGCGGTCACGACGTCGGTCAGCTGCGGCGCACCGCGCGTGAGCGTGCCGGTCTTGTCGAACACGATCGTGTCCACCGCCGCCGCCGATTCGAGGGCGCGGGCGTCGCGCACGAGGATCCCGAGTTCGGCGCCGCGCCCGGTCGCCACGATGAGCGCGGTCGGCGTCGCCAGGCCCAGCGCGCACGGGCACGCCACGATGAGCACCGCGACCAGCCGCAGCAGCGCCGCCTGCAGCCCCGCGCCCGACGCCCACCACGCGACGAACGCCAGCAGCGCGACCGCGAGCACCGCGGGCACGAATACCGCCGCGATGCGGTCGGCCAGCGACTGCACGGCCGCCTTGCTGGTCTGCGCACGCTCGACCATGGCGACGATCTGCATGAGCATCGAGTCCGCGCCGACGCGCTCGGCGCGCATGCGGAACGACCCGGTCTGGTTGAGCGTGGCGCCGGTCACGCGCGCCCCGGCGGCGACTTCGACCGGCACGGGTTCGCCGGTCAGCATGCTCTGGTCCACGCTCGAGCGGCCGTCCTCGACGGTGCCGTCCACCGGCACGCGTTCGCCGGGGCGCACGAGCAGCAGGTCGCCCGGGCGCACGGCGTCGAGCGGCACGTCCTCGCCCGTCGCGTCCGCGGTGTCGCGCAGGCGCCTCGCCGTGCGCGGCCGCAGGTCGAGCAGCGCGCGCATGGCCTGCGACGCGCCGGCCTTGGCGCGCGCCTCGAGCAGGCGGCCGAGCAGGATGAGCGCGACGATCGTGGCCGAGGTGTCGAAGTAGACGTGCGCCGACGCGCCGTGCGCCGCGTGCAGTTCGCCGACGGCCGCGGGCCAGAACGTGGCGACCAGCGAATACGTGAACGCGGTCAGCGTGCCGAGCCCGACGAGCGTGTCCATGTCGGGCGCCCGGCGCGCGAGCCCCTTGGCCATGCCGCGCACGAACGGCCAGCCCGACACGAACTGCACGGGGATCGCGAACAGCAGCTGCCACAGGTTGCCGTTCGGCACCTCGGGCACGCCCGGCAGCATGCCGGCGTGCGCGATCGCCATGATCGGCAGCGCGAACACCGCGGCGAGCACGAAGCGGCGGCGCACCGCGGCGAGTTCGGCGGCGCGCTCGCGCTGTTCGTCGTCGGTCGCGACCGGCGATTCGACCACGTGCGCGTCGTAGCCGGCGGCGCGCACCACGGCGAGCAGGGCGGCGGGTTCGAGCGTGCGCGTGAGCCGGACTTCGGCGCGCTGCGTGGCGAGGTTGACGGCCGCCGACTCGACCCCGGGCTGCGAGGTGAGCGCGGCTTCGACGCGGCCGACGCACGAGGCGCAGTGCATGCCCGACACGCGCAGGCGGACGGTGTCCACCACCACGGGCGCGGCGGCGGTTTCCTTGCGGATGGACTGGAGCGAGACGAACGACGACATGGGAGCTTTCCGATCGGACGGCGGGGGAATCCGGGTGGTCACCCGGTAGAGTCGTCCCGGTCCCGGAAGGATTCGCCCGCCACCGCGGCGCCCTCCTGCACCACCTCGTACTCCTCCACCCCCACCGCGCCCTGCCGGCATGCCGCACAGGGCACGCGATGACGCTGCAGCCGCTCGTCGCGCATCCACGGGTAGAGCGCGCGCCAGGCGGGCCGCGGCGTACGCGCGGCGGCCGCATCGTACGCCTCGCCCACGGCGCGGGCGAGCGGGGCCAGCGTGTCGCCGCGCAACGCCGGCTGCGTGAGCAACGCCTCGGCGCCCGACCGCGCGAGCGGGAGCGCGACGCGTGCGACGTCGCCGTGCAGTTCGAGGCGCGAGTAGGTGGTCAGCACCATGGCGCGGTCCCACCACGTCGCGTGCTCGAACAGGTCCTCGGCGTCGCGCAGGATCTTCAGTTCGAAGTCGCCGGCCTCGCCCGCTTCGCGGCGCGCGAGCGTGCGCTCCGAGAGCAGGTCCCACACCAGCCGCCCCACGGTGGGTTCGCTCCCTCCGCCACGGGCTCGCCGGCCTCGGCGCGCGCCCGCGCCACGGCGTTCGGGTCGGGCAGTCCGGGCGTCTTCGCCACGGCGCGGTGCACGATCGCCGCGGCACGGTTCCAGCCCGCGGCCGGCGTGTCGCCGGCGCGCGCGAAGTCGGCCTCGGCCGCCTTCCAGTCGCCCGCGGCCGCGTGCAGCGCGCCGCGCGAGAGCCGCGACTGCGGCGTGTCGTCCTGCGCGAGCGCCGCGCTCCACTCGGCCAGCGCGCGCGCGGCGTCGCCCGTGCGCTCGAGCGCGATCGCACGCGCCGCGTGCCCGCGCGCGCCGTCGGCGGCGTCGGTCGCGAGCGCGTCGCGCCAGCGCCCGGCGCGCACGTGCGCGAGCAGCGCGGCGAGTGCCGGCGCGTCGCCGGCGCGCGCTTCGGGCGGCGTGCGGTCGCCCACCACGCGCGGGCGCGCCGGCAGCAGCCGCGCCAGCACTTCCGGCTCGCCGTCCCACGCGTGCAGCACGGCGTCGAGCCGCTGCAGTTCGCCGAACAGCTCCACGAAGCGCGGCGTCGAACGCGCCAGCGGTGCGCCGCAGGTGCCGCACGCGGGCGCGCCGGCCTCGCGCGCCAGCTGGCAGCCTTCGCACCACGGTTCCGCCGCCGCGATCCACGCGCGCGCGGCGCAGCCGTCGCAACCGACGCGCACGCGCACGGCGTGCGGCCCCGCGTTACTGGATGCCACCGAAGCTCTGTGCGCGCGTGCCGCGCTCGAAGTAGATCTCGCGCTGGTCGCGCACACCGAGGCGGAAGTAGTACTCGGTCTCGCTGCCGCGGAACGTGCGCGTGAACACCGCGTCCCAGCAGTGGATCCGCCGCGTCAGGTTCCAGCTCTGCGTGAGCACCTTGCCGCGCGTGACGTCGTAGGCGCTCGCCCACGACACCGACCAGTTCGGCGTCATCGTGTACGACACGGTGGCGTTGGCGCTCTTCTGCGACGTCCACCAGGGCAGCGCGTAGCCGCCGGAGTACGAGTACGACAGCCCCGCGCGCCACGATTCGCGGAACGCCTCCTCGGCGTCGCCGTCGTTGCGCCGCGCGGACTCCACCGCGAGCGACGGCGGCGTCTTCTTGGCGCCGCTGCTGCCGAAGTTCACGCCGGTGTTCCAGCTCAGGTAGCGCAGCGGCCGGCCCTCGTACGGATCCACCTGTCCGTTCAGCGACACGTTCGCGAGCCCGGGCGGCTGGAACGACACCGACGTGAGCAGCGGCGACAGCCCGTGCTTCGCACCGTGCTCCTTCCACAGGAAGTCGAACGAGCCGACGGTGTTCCACGTGACGAGGTTGTCGAGCCGCGTGACCTTTTCGCCGTCCACGAGCTTGAGCTGGAAGCGCTGGTCGAGCTGGAAGCTCATGTTCGCCGACTTGAGTCCCGAGATGCCGATGCCGCCGAAGCTCTCGAAGCGGCTGCGCTTCACGCCGGCGGTGTCGGTGTAGAGCAGCCCGCCCACGTCGGGGCTGTAGCTGATGCCCACGCTCGGGAACACCACGTGACGGATGCCGGCCACGTGCTTCAGCGGCGGACGGAACGTGCCGTAGAACGTGCTGCTCAGGCTCATGGACGACGCCCACGTGGCGGCCGGCACGATCTCGTTCCCGAGCTGGTCGCGGTCGAACACCACGGCGTTCACGCTGATGCCGGGCGTGGTGTTGAGCCAGCCGAACAGCCGCCGCGAGTCCGCGAGCCCGAAGTTCGCCGCGAGCCCGCGGCGCGTGGTGGTGCTCTGCGCGAGTTCGGTGGTGGAGTCGGGATTGCCGGCCGCGTTCGTGCCGTACAGGTAGCGGCTCACGTACGCACGCCGGGTCGAGTACGACAGGAACCGCGTGCTCGCGCTCAGGTAGGTGCTCGCGAGCAGCGTCTCGGCCTTGGTGTCCTTGAACAGCCCCCAGCTGCCGAGCGTGCGCGTGGGAAACCCGATGCTCAGCGACGGCGCGTTCGTCACGAGGTTCGGGAGCGACGCGTAGGTGCCGGGCTTGAACACGGGCACGTCGCCGCCGAAGCCGTCGTCCTTCAGGTCCTCGTCGGCATCGAGGTCCTGCCGCCGGTCCACGACGGCGGAGATGCTCGCCCAGTCGGCGGCGTGCGACACCGAGAACGTGGACGTGAGGAAGCGGTTCAGCCGCTGCTCGAGCGTCGAGCCGGTGGCGGCGTCGCCCTTGTAGTCGCGGCTCGACACGAAGTTGCCGCGTGCGATCACGCGCGTGTTCGGCGAGACGTCCTGCGTGTGCCACGCGTCGAGCACGTAGTCGTCGCGGTGGGTGGCTTCGTTGCGCTCGAACCGGCCTTCGAAGTGGCCGTCGAACGCGTACATGAGCTTGTAGTTGCCTTCGCCGCGCAGCACGTACGACGGCTGCGCCTGGTAGTAGTCGCCGGCGAGCGTCAGGTCCATGTAGTCGTTCGGCGCCCAGTAGTAGCCGGCGTTGCGCAGGAACTGCCCGCTGCGGTTGCTGAAGCCGAACTCGAACTGCGGGAACAGGAATCCCGAGTGTCGCCCCGGCTTGATCGGGAACACGTAGAACGGCAGCGCGAGCACGGGAATGTTGCGCAGGTAGAACACGACCGGCTTCGCGACCAGCTTGTCCTTCAGGTAGATCTTCATCCAGCGCGACGAGAAGTGATAGTGCGGCTGCTCGAGATCGCACGTGCTGTACGAGCCGTGCAGCACGTCGAGCTGGTCGTCGCCCGCCTTGCGGATCCGGTCGCCGCGGTACAGGCCGCGCTCGTACGCCGTGCGCGCCTCGTACACGGTGCCGGTGCGGGTGCCGAGGTCGTACGTCATGAGGTGGCCGTCGAGCTTGTCGCCCTTCTCGAGGATCTGCGGCTGGCCGCGCGCGACCAGCGTCTGCTTCTCGCTGTCGAACTCGACCTGCTTCGCGTTCAGCTCGATGTCGCGGTACACGAGGTGCGCCTGCCCGTCGAGCACGATGCGGTTCTTCGGCACGAGGAACTCGATCCGCCGGCCGTCGTAGCGCACGACCTCGTTCGCGATCGCGAGCGTGTCGGTGGAATCCACCGCGGCGCGGTACTCGCCGAGCGCCGAACCGGTGACGCGCGCGCGGTCCACCTTCTTGTCCTTGAAGAACACGGTGATCGTGTCGCCCTTGGCCTCGTTGCGCTCGCGCGTCTTGCCCGGCCGCGTCGGCGAGCCGTACGCGTTCACCGCCTGCCCGACCGCCATGAGGCTGTCGATGCGGTTCTCGGCCACGTACACGTCCACGCGCTGCCCGGTCAGGCGGCTGCTCTCGCCCAGGTTCTGCTCGCGCAGGCCGGCGTAGTCCATCGTCGCGTGCCCGCGCACGATCACCATGCGCAGGCGGCGGTTCTCCGCCAGCGTCTCGAGCGTGTCGCCCGTCACCACGGTCTCGTTGTCCCACGCCCGCGGCGAGCCGAGCAGGTAGCCGCGCCCGGTGCGGTCGTCGAAGATCGCGCGGTCGGCGCGCGCGCGCAGCGTGTCGCGCTCGACGACCACCGAGTCGGTCGCCTCGGCGATCTTCGTTTCGGAGTTCACGCGCAGCTCGCGCGCGCGCAGCACCGTGAGCCGGCCGTCGTCGTCGCGCGAACGCATGACCGGCGCGCCGGTGGCGATCGCGAGCTTCTGGCGACGGAAGAAGTCGATCGCCTGCGCCGCCAGCTCGACGCGGTTCTCCTCGTCGAAGCCCTGCACCTGCCCGCGCGCGCGCACGATCATCGAGTCGCGCTCGTACGTGGCTTCGTCGGCGCTCAGGCGCTGCTGCTTCTCGCGGCCCTGCACGCCGCCGCCCATCCACGCGTAGCCGGTGCGGCGGTCGTACCAGCCGTACGGCGCGCGCAGCACCGCCTGGCGGTCGGTCACGACCACGTTGCCGTCGAGGTTGAGCCGGTCGTCGTTCTCGGAGAACGCGGCGTGCTCGCACGTGACCGTGGTGCTGGTGTCCACGAGCCGCACCCGCCCCGTCAGGTCGATCATGCCGTTGCCGGTCGTGTAGCGGCCGTGGTCGGCGGTCAGCACGGTGCGGCCGCGCACGACGCGGATGTTGCCGTTCAGGTCGAGCACGTCGCCGTCGGGCCCGCGCCCGCCGGTCATGTTGTCCGCGGTGATCCGGAACGGCGGTTCCTGCGCCGCCGCCTCGGCACCGCGCGGCGCACGCGCGAGCCCCGCGGCCACGACCAGCGCGAGCGCGGCCAGCGCCGCGAGCGCGCGCCTCACACCTGCTCCCCGGGCGCGCCGCCGTACGCCTCCATGGCCTCGCCCACGGCGAACAGCGAACCGCACAGCAGCACGCGGCCGGACGCGTGGCCGCGGCCGTCGGGACCATGGTCGAGCCACGGCGCCAGCGCCTCGCGCACCCCGGGCGCGGTCGCGTGCGGAATGCCGAGCGCGGTCGCGGCCTCGGCGAGCTGTTCGGGGCTCAGCGCCCGCTCACTGCGCATGCGCGTGAGCACCAGCTGCGCTTCGGGCGCGAACGCGTGCAGGCGCTGCAGCATCGCGCGCGCGTCCTTGTCGCGTGCGGCGGCGAACACGATCGCCACCGGCGCGGCCATGGCCATCTCCTCGCGCCACGCCTGGCAGAGCCGGCGCACGCCGTCGAGGTTGTGCGCGCCGTCCCACCACAGGCGGCGCACGACCGGCGAAGGCTCGAGCCGTCCCGCCCAGCGCGTCTCGGCGAACCCGGTGCGCACCGCCGGCAGCGGAATGTGCGGTCCGCGCTTCGAGAGCAGCGCGAGCACCGCGAGCGCGACGCGCGCGTTCTCGCGCTGGTGGCTGCCGCGCAGCGGCATCTGCAGCTGGAACCGGCCCCACGGTTCGCACTCGACCGTCAGCCGCGTGCCCCACGGGCCGTAGAGCGCCTGCGTCACCTCGACGAGGTCGCGCGCCTGGTGCAGCGGCGCGCCCACCTCGCGCGCGGTGTGCGCGATCGCGGTCGCCGCGGCGTCGTGCTCGACACCCGAGACCGCCGGCACGCCCGGCTTGAGGATGCCGGCCTTCTCGCGGGCGATCTTCTCGTGCGTGTCTCCGAGAATCTCGGCGTGGTCGAGCCCGATGGACGTGATCGCGCACACGTCGGGCGCGAGCACGTTCGTGGTGTCGAGCCGCCCGCCGAGGCCGACCTCGACCACCGCGGTCTCGATCGCCGCGTCGGCGAACGTCGCGAACCCGAGCGCGGTCGCGACCTCGAAGAACGTGCGCTCTTCGCCGCCCGGCAGCGCTTCGATGCGCTGCAGCCGCGCCGCAAGTTCGGCTTCACCGGCGCAGCGGCCGTTCACGCGGATCCGCTCGCGGAAGTCCACGAGGTGCGGCGACGTGAACAGCCCCGTGCGTACGTGCGCGGCACGCAGCACGCGTTCGACCAGCGCGCACACCGAGCCCTTGCCGTTCGTGCCGGCCACGTGCACCGAGCGGAACGCGCGCTGCGGCTCGCCGAGCGCCGCGAGCAGCGCACGCGTCCCGTCGAGTCCGAGCTTGTCGCGCCGGCGCTCGAGCCCGTAAAGCGCCTCGAGCTGGCGTTGGAGTGTGGTCACGTCGTTCCGCTGAGACCTACAGGGCCGAACGGGGAGCGTTCGGGTCGTATCCGTGGGGCGACGAGCCGCCCTCGGGGGCGAAGCCGTTCGTCGAGTGCCAGAAGTAACGCAGCAGGCCGCCGACCTCGTCGCGCATCACCTTGCGGTGCGCGATGCGGTCCACGAAGCCCTTGTCGCGCACGAACTCGGCGCGCTGGAAGCCCGGCGGCAGGTCCTCGCCGATCGTCTGGCGGATCACGCGCGCACCGGCGAAGCCGACCAGCGCCCGCGGCTCGGCCACGATCACGTCGCCGAGCGACGCGTACGAGGCGAGCACGCCGGCGGTGGACGGGTCGGTGAGCACCGACACGAACGGCAGCCGGGCCTCGCGCAACCGCGCGAGCAGCACCGAGGTCTTCGCCATCTGCATGAGCGAGAGGATGCCCTCCTGCATGCGGGCGCCACCGGTCGCGGACACGACCACGACGGCGCGGCGCATCGCCATGCCGTCCTCGATCGCCCGCGCGACCTTCTCGCCCACCACCGAACCCATCGAACCGCCCATGAAGAAGAAGTTCATGAGCGTGCAGCTCACGGGCACCCCGCCGATCGTCGCCGTGCCCGAGATCGCCGCGTCCTTCTCGCCCGTGTCGTTCTGGGCGGCCTTGAGGCGGTCGGGGTAGCGCATCTTGGCGTCGCGGAACTCGAGCGGGTCGCCCGCGACGAGGTCGGCGTGGCGCTCGACGAAACTGCCCTCGTCGGTGAGATACCCCACGTACTGGCGGGCCGGCACGCGAAAGTGGTGGTTGCAGTGCGGACAGGTCCAGAGGTGCTGTTCGAGCACGGTCTGGAACAACGCCTCACCGCAGCCGTCGCACTTGGTCCACAGCCCCTCGGGCACCTCGGGGCGGTCGGACTTCGCCTGCGTCTTGATGCCGGTACGTTCGCGCTTGAGCCAGGACATGTCGGCCGGGTCCCCGGGTTCGTCAGGAAGCAGGCGTACCCGGGCCCGCGTCCGCGCCGGGGGGCGCGACGGGCAGCCGGTAGGCCATGAGCAGTGCGTCTTCGTCGGGGGCACGATAATACCCGCGCCGGACCCCCGCCAGCCGGAAGCCGTGGGCACGGTACAGCGCCTGGGCGGCGTCGTTCGAGGCGCGCACTTCCAGCAGCACCTGCGCGGCCCCGGCCGTGCGGCAGCGCGCGTACAGGTCGGCCAGCAGCGCCCGCGCCACACCGCAGCGCCGGTGGGCCGGCAGCACGGCGATGTTCTCGAGATCGCAGGAGCCCTCGTGCACCGTGGCGACGCCGTAGCCCGCGAACTCCCCGCCGCGCTCGGCGACCTTCAGCCAGATGCCCTCGTACTCGAACAGGCTGTGGAAGTACCGCTCGCTCCACGCGTCCGAGAACGTGCGCGCCTCGGCCGCGGCCACCGCGGCGACGTCGGCCGCCGTCATGTCGCGCACGACCAGCGGGATCGCTCCGAGCGCGGCGTGGCGCACGCGCTCCTCCGCCTGCGCGCTGCGCACGTAGACCGGGTCGGCCTCGTGCCCCGGCTCGGGCAGCCCGGCGCCGGCGCCCAGTCCCAGCCGCACGGCGCGCGCGAGGTCGAGCGCGGACAGCCCGTCGTGGCGGAACTCGAGCGCGGTCGAGGTCGGGAACGCCGCCTCGAGCCGCTCGCGCTCGCGCCCGGCCGCGGGCCCGACGAAGCGCACGGCCCAGCCGGGCAGGAGTTCGGCGTGCTCGGCCACGACGCCGGCGAGCGCGTCCGCGGGAATCACCCGCGGCGCCGCCACCTGCCGCACGTTGCCGCGCGTGTCGGCGCGGAAGAAGCCCGCATACACGTCGCGCCGGCCCGCGCCCACGAGCGGCACGAGCAGCGCGCGCCGCGCCGGTGCGGCGTGCGCGAGCGTCGCCAGCCCCGACGCGCCGCGCAGCTCGGCGCCGCCGGCGAACGCGTAGGCGCGCGCGGTGGCCAACCCGACGCGCACGCCGGTGAACGAGCCCGGGCCGAGGTCGGCCGCCACCCACGCGAGCGCGCGCGGCTCCAGCCCGGCCGCGGCGAGCGCCTGCTGCACGAGCGGCGTGAGCCGCCGCGTGTGGCCGTGGCCCACGTCCTCGATCACGTGCGCGAGCACGCGCTCGGCATCCACCACCGCCACCTCGACGTGGTCGGTCGCCGCCTCGATCGCCAGTCCGTTCACGGCGCCTCCGGCAGCGCGCGCCACGCTTCGAGCAGCGCGAGCCCGCGCCCGCGTTCGGCGCTCGCCGAGATCGTGCGGGTCTCGTCGGCGCGCACGTCGAACGCCAGCGTGAGCGCCTCCTCGCGCCACGCGGCGGGCAGGCGGTCGCCCCACTCCACGGCGAGCGCGCCGGTCTCGGCGTACTCCTCGAGTCCGAGCCCGTCCACCTCGCCGGTGCGCAGCCGGTACAGGTCGAGGTGGTAGAGCGTCAGCGCGGCGCCTGCGGCGCCTCCGGCGCCCCGGTATTCGTTGACGAGCGTGAACGACGGGCTGCGCACGCGCGTGCCCGGCTGCAGGCCGTGCGCGAGCCCGGCCACGAAGCGCGTCTTGCCCGCGCCCAGATCGCCGGCGAGCACGAGCACGTCGCCCGCGCGCAGCACCGGCGCCAGCGCCGCGCCGAGCCGCTCGGTCGCTTCGACCGAGTCCGACGTCCGCAGGTCCGGCACGCTCACGAACCTGTGCGCGGCGACCGCGGCCGCAGCGTCATGAGCGGGAGGATCATCTCCTCGACCGACACGCCGCCGTGCTGGAACGAGCCGCGGTACTGCCGCTCGTACTCGTGGAACTTGGTCGGGTAGACGAAGTAGTAGTCCTCGCGCGCGAGCACGTAGTTCTTGTTCACGCCGTCGTCCGGCAGCAGGTACTCCATCGGCTTGCGCACGATGATCGCCTGCTTGGAGTCGGTGTTCAGGTTGATGCCGTACTTGTAGCGCAGGTTGGTGGACGTGTCGCGGTTGCCGTACACGAGCGCCGCGCGCTTGCCGAGCACCGAACCGTGGTCGGTCGTCACCACGACCGTGCAGTCCTGCGTCGCGAGCGCCTGGAAGATCTCGTACAGCGGCGAGTGCGTGAACCACGCCTTCATCACCGCGCGGAACGCCGCCTCGTCGGGCGCCAGTTCCTGCAGGATCTCGGACTCGCTGCGGCCGTGCGCGAGGATGTCGAGGAAGTTGAACACCATGGACACGAGCGGCACGCCGGCGAACGAGTGGATCTGGCGGCGCGTGTTCTGCGCCTCCTCGATCTCGTAGATCTTGAGGTACTTCGGCGGCGTCGCGGGCATGGCGCCGAGGCGCTCGAGCTGGAAGTCGAGCAGCTGGCGCTCGAAGCGGTTGCGCGTGCGCTCGTCGCCGGTGTTTTCCTGCCACAGGTCGGGGTGCTTCTTGTGCAGTTCGGCGGGCAGCAGGCCCGCGAAGATCGAATTGCGCGAGTACGGCGTGGCCGTGGGCAGGATGGACAGGTAGTAGTCGCGCTGGACGTCGAACCACTCCTCGAGCAGCGGCTCGAGCGTGAACCACTGGTCGAGCCGCATGCAGTCGATCACGATGAACACGACGCGCGTGCCCGCCTTGAGGTGCGGCACCACCGCGGTGCGCACCACGTCGCTCGACAGGTTCGGGCGGCCGTCGGTCAGCCCCTTGGCGGCGCGCTGCACCCAGCCCGGGTAGCGCTCCTCGATCAGCCGCGAGAAGTCGGCGTTCAGGCTCTTGCGGTAGTCGCCGTGCGCCTGCTGCAGCCCGGCCTCGGGCGCGCCGTCGAGCCCTACGTCCCAGCGCGCGACGTCCACCGCGAGCTGCACCCACTCGTTCCAGTCGAGCCGCCGCGTGTCGAGCATCTGCCAGCGCTGCATCTCGCCCACGTAGTCGCGGGCGCGCTGCGAGTCCTGCAGCTTCTGCGAGTCGAACACGCGCTTGCACGCGAGGAACACCTGCGACGGGTTCACGGGCTTGATGAGGTAGTCCGTGATGCGCTTGCCGATCGCCTCCTCCATGAGCGTCTCTTCCTCGCTCTTGGTGATCAGCACGACCGGCAGGCTCAGGTCGCGCGCCTTGAGCTGCGCCAGCGTCTCGAGCCCGCCGAGGCCCGGCATCATCTCGTCGATGAGCAGGACGTCGAAGTGCTCCTGTTCGAGCGCCGCGAGCGCGTCCTCGCCGTTCGCCACGGCGCGCACGGCGTAGCCCTTCTGCTCGAGGAACTTGATGTGCGGCTTGAGCAGGTCGATTTCGTCGTCGGCCCAGAGGATCCGGCGCTGCGTTTCGATGGTCGTGCTCCTTGGCGTCTGCGGCACGTGGGCGGGGCCCCGGCCCGATCGGGGGCGGGCCGCCAATATAGGCGGGCCCCCGCGGTCCGGCCAACGGAGCGCCGCGGCGCGGGCCCGGCCGGCCGCTCCACGCGCTCCCCGTCACTTGCGCCGGTGCCAAGGGCGCTTTCCCCGCCGGCCGGATTCAGGTGGCGCACGACCAACCGATACTCGGGGGCCCCCCTCTGCTCCCACACCCGTTCCGGACCCACCCATGCACCCGACCGACGCCTGGCATCCCCTGAACTTCTCCCGCTCGTTCCGCCGCAGCGTCTCGTTCCGGCTCACGGCCGTGCTCGTCACCGTCGCCTGCGTCGTGCTGGGCACGCTCGCGGTGGTGCTCGCCGCACACCTGCACGGCGAGGCCCGCGACCAGGCGTACGAAACGCTCGAGATCACCGCGCACCGGATTTCCGCGGAGATCCAGCCGTCCTTCGAGCTGCCGTTCCAGTCCGCGCGCACGATCGCCGACGCGATCGTGGTCCAGCGCCGGACCGGGCTGGCGTCCCGCGTGGCGGCCGAGTCGCTGCTCGCGCGTGCGGTCGCCGGGACCCCGGGCACGCTCGGCGTGTGGGTGGAGTTCGACGCGAACGCCTACGACGGGGCCGACGCGGCGCATCGCGGCGACGCCGACGTGGACGACGCGGGCCGCTTCATGCCGTGGTTCGTGCGGCGTGAAGGACGTATCCGCGTGCAGCCGACCCCCGACGGGTACGAATCGGGCGATTTCTACTGGCTGCCGCAGAAGCAGCACCGCGAGATGCTCATGGAGCCCTACAAGGACCTCGTGGACGCCGACTCCGTGCTCATGACCAGCGTATGCGTGCCGTTCTGGGACCGCGGCCGGTTCATCGCGGTCTCGGGCGCCGACCTCGCACTCGGCGACGTGCAGGCGCTGCTCGAACGCCACCACCCGATGCAGTCCGGGTACGTCGCGCTCGTGAGCGCGGGCGGCGCGTGGGCGGGTCATCCCGATCCGGCGCGGCTGGGCGTGCCGGCGTCCGAACTCGGCTCGCTCGACAAGGCGTGGGAGCCGCTCCGGCGCGGCGAGACGTATCGCACGACCGAGCGCGACGCCCACCTGAAGACCGACGTCGTGCGCACGTTCGTGCCGTTCCGCGCCGGACGCGGCGGCGACGTGTGGGCGCTGGTCGTCAGCGTGCCCCGGTCCACGGTGTTCGCGCATGCGAACCGGACCAGCGCGTTCGCGTTCGCCGGCGTGCTGCTCGCGCTCGTGCCGATCGCGTTCGCGGTGCGCGTCGCCGCGCGGCGGGTCACGGCCCCGCTCGGCCGCGGCGTCGCGGTGCTCGAGAAGGTGGCAGCCGGAGACCTGACGGCGTCCATGCAGACCGAAGGCGAGGACGAACTCGCGCGGCTGGCGACGGCGCTCGACGAGGCGGTGCACAACACGCGCGCGGCGCTGCACGAGGCCCACGCGTCGGGCGAGGCGGTGGTCGCCGCGGCGCACCGGCACTCGACCGCGAGCGAGGCGATCCGCGCGCACGCGCACGCGCAGTCGGACGAAGTCGAGGCGGCGAACAGGCAGCTGCGCGCGCTCGGCGACGCCACCGACCGCAACGCCGACGACGCCGCCGCGGCGAGCCGTGCGGCCGCCGAGGCGCACGATGCGGCCGAGCGCGGCGGCGGCGTGGTGCGCGACGCGGTCGCGGCCATGCAGCAGGTCGAGCAGCAGTCGCGGCGCATCGCCGAGATCGTCGGCGTGATGGACGAGATCGCGTTCCGCACCAACCTGCTCGCGCTCAACGCCTCGGTCGAGGCGGCCCGCGCCGGACAGCACGGGCGCGGGTTCGCGGTGGTGGCGCAGGAAGTGCGCGGCCTCGCGGTGCGCAGCGCCGAGTCGGCGCACGAGATCCGCGCGCTCATCCAGGAGACGGGCGAACGCGTCGAGACGAGCGCCACGCTGGTGCGCCGCTCGGGCGAGACGCTCGACGCGATCGTCACCACGGTGAAGCAGGCGAGCACGCTCACGCGCGGCATCGCCCGCACGAGTCGCGAGCAGGCGGACCAGCTGCGCGAAGTGCGCGGCGTGGTCGAGCACATGGACGGCGTGGTCCGGGCGATGTCGCAGCAGGCCGAACAGCTCGAGGACTCGGCCCGCGACATGGCCGGCACGGGCGACGGCCTCCTGCAGGTGGTCACGCGCTTCCGGGTCTGAGGGCGACGGCTGCAACTCCGTTGGACGGGGGCGCGTAGAGGCGGCACCATCGCCCCCGACTACGGAGGAATCCCATGCGCCTGAAGACCCTGCTGGCCGCCACCCTGGCGCTGTCGGCCCTGTCCCACGCACCCGCCTCGGCCCGGATCTGGGAGAAGACCTGGACCGTCGCCGCCCCGCCCACGGTCCACGTCCACACCAACGACGCCCGCGTGCACGTGCTCCGCGGCGGCGACGGCGTGGTGCGCACCCGCATCGAGTACAAGGTCCGCGTCTGGGGCTGGCATTCGGAGCCGCGCGAACCGCTCATCGAGCTGCGGCAGGAAGGCGACGACATCCGCATCACCGCCCGCGAGCGCGGCAACGTCGTGGTGTTCGGCGGCATCTCCGAGGAGTTCCGCGTCGAGGTGACCGTGCCCGAGCACTGCAACCTCGACCTGAACTCGTCCGACGGCTCGATCGAAGTGGATCCCGGCGCGGGCGAACTCACCGCCCGCACCGGCGACGGTCACATCACCGTGACGGGATTCCGGGGCAAGGCCCGCCTGCACACGGGCGACGGCGGCATCTCGGCCGACGACTTCGACGGCTCGCTCGAGGCCAGTTCGGGCGACGGCAGCGTCCGCGCCACCGGCCGCTTCGACCGGCTCGCGCTGCGTACCGGCGACGGCGGCGTCAAGGCCACGGCGCTCGCGGGCTCGAAGCTCGCCCAGCCCTGGGAGCTGCGCTCGGGCGACGGTTCGCTCGCGCTGCTCATTCCCCGCGACCTGAAGGCGCGCATCGACGCGAACACCGGCGACGGCTCGCTGCACGTGGACCTGCCGGTGGACGTCTCGGGCGGCTCTCGCGTCACTCGCTGCGCGGCGAGCTCAACGGCGGCACCACGCCGCTCACGCTGCTCACGCGCGACGGCTCGATCTCGCTGGGCGTCTCGAACTGACGCCGCGCCACTGCGAACGCCGCGGTTCCGCAGCCCGGAGCCGCGGCGTTCGTGCGTCAGCGCGTCCCGGCGCCCGCGCCGCCGCCCGCGGTGACGAACGCCGCCCACCAGAACGGGTGCGCGCGTCCCGGAGTCGCCCGCACGGCGCGCGGCCGCCGCCGCGGCCGGACCGTGCCGGCCGCGCTCGAACCTGCCGCCCGCGGCGTAGAAGCGGCTCATCCAGTCGCGCGTCGCGGCGTCGTCCACCGGCCACAGCGTCGCCAACGTGGCGCGTGCGCCCGCCACGCGGAACGCGCGCTCCAGCGCCAGCGTGCCCTCGCCCGCGAGCGCCTCGCCGATGCCGGTGTCGCAGGCCGACAGCACGGCCAGCTCCACGCCACGCAGGTCGAGCGCGGCGATGTCCTCGGCGCTGAGCACGCCGTCGTCCGCGGGCGGCCGCGCGGCGGCGTGATCCGCGCCCGCGAACAGCAGTCCCGAGCCGAGCAGCGCGTCGGCGCCCAGCGCCGGCCGGCGAGCGGCAGGCGCGGCGGGCGACGCGGCGCTGCCACTGGTCGCGAGCCCGCCGATGCCGCGCGACCCGGTCGCCGCGGCGGCGCCGTCGCAGCCGTCGGCGAGCCGGAACGCGTGCGTCGCCACGTGCAGCACGCGGCGCCCCGGCGCGGCGGCGCGGAACTCGCGCTCCGAGGCGCGCGCGCCCGAAAGCACGAGTGCGGTTTCGGCCGGCGTCACCGCACTCCAGTGCGCCACCACTTCGGCGATCTCGGCGAGCGTGCCGGGCAGCGGCGCGAACGGTCCGCGCAGCGCCGCGCACTCGACGCGCTCGCGCCCCACCGCGCTGTCGGGGCTCGCCTCGCCGAACGCCACGCCGCCCACGGCCAGCAATCCTTGGCCCACGCCCGCCGACTCGCCCGACAACAGGTCGCGCTCGCTGGCCACGCGCCGCAGCGCGAACGGCGCGTCGAGCAGCGTGGCGCCCGCCACCGTGGGCAGCGCGAGCCACGGCAGTTCGGACAGCGCCCCGTCCGGCACGAGCCAGACTTCGCGCGTACCGGCGAGCGACGCGGCGAACGGGTCCCACACCTTGCGCCGCAGCGCGGCCCCGCTCGCGCGCCAGGCGTTCGGCGCGCGCCGCGCCGCGGACGGCGTCAGGTCGGCGCGCCAGCGCGCCAGCAGCGAGTCCACCGCGGCGGCATCGCCCAGTGCGTACGCGCGCACGCCGCCCGCGGACGCGCGCACGAACGCGGCGTACTCCGCCACACCGCCCTCGTGCGTCGCGCCGAAGCGCACGAACGCCACCAGCGCGCGCCCCTCGCCCAGTGCCTGCTCGACTTCGGCGAGACCGGCATGCGCGCCGGTCTCGTCGCGGCGGAACGCTTCGCTCACGCGCGCGAGCGCGCGCTCCGCGTCCGCCTGGCGCTCGCGGGCGTCGAGCAGGCGGTCGCGCCCCGCACGGGTGGTGTCGTTCGCCGCGGCCAGTGCCAGCCGGCCGAGTTCGGTGGAGGCGCGCTGCAGCGCCGCGAGCGCGAGGCGCGCACGTTCGTCGGCCAGCGCGAGCACGCGCCGGCGCGAGGCCAGCTCGTCGAACACCTGCGCGCGCGAGCGCAGCACTTCGTCCCACACCGCCCGGGCACGCGCTTCCTGCGTGGCCGGCGGCGACTGCCGCAAGCCGTGCCACGCGACCGCCAGCGGACGCGACCGCGAGCGCTCGAACGCGATCGCCTCGTGCGACGTGTAGCTGCGCGCCGAGAGCTCGAAGTTCGCGCGGTAGCCGCGCTCGGCCGCCAGCGCCAGCGCGAAGCCCTCGGCGGCGCGGCCGCGCACGTCGAGCGCGGCGGCGACCCGCGCCTGCGCCGACGGCAGGTGCACCTCGCCGGCCGGCCCAAGCGCCTCGTAGCCCGCGAGCACCGCACGCGAGCGCTCGAGCGACGGTGCGCCGGTCGCGTCGGGCCAGTCGGCGAACTCGGCCTCGAGTTCGAGCGTGCGGGACGAGCGCGGGCCCGTGCGCGCGCGTTCGAGCGCGAGCCGCTCGTCGAGCGCCGCGCGCGCGCCGGCGCTGTCGCGGAGCGCGAGCCGTGCCTTCGCGAGCGACCAGCCGAGCCCCGGGCGCCACGCGGCGTCGCGGCCGAACAACGAATCCGTGCGCGCGATCGAGCGCAGGAGCAGCGACTCGGCCGCGGCCGGCCGGCCGCGCGCGAGCAGCAGGTCCGCACGTTCGTCGTCGTACTGGATCACGAACGACGGCGTCGCGCCGCCACGCCGGTCGAGGATCTCGAGGCCGTGTTCGAGCGAGCGCAGCGCGCCCTCGTAGTCGCCCACGTCCTTCTGGTGCGTGTTGAGCTGCAGGTATTGCCGCGCCACGAGCCGGTGGTCCTTGCCCCACTCGCGCTCGAGGATCTCGACGGCTTCGCGCTGGTGGCGCAGCGCTTCGGCCCAGCGCCCGGCCATCTGTTCGCTGCTCGCACGGCCCGAGCGCATCCAGCCCGCGCCGCGCCACTGCGGCGGGTTCGCGGCCAGGTACAGCGAGTCGGCCTGCTCGTACATGGCGATGGCGCGCTCGGCGTCGCCGCGCCGGTACGCGATGAGCGCGAGATTGCCGTACGGCTGCGCCAGTGCGGCAGGTTTCGCGCCCGAGCGCGCGAGCAGGTCGTGCGCGCGCAGCAGGTCGCGCTCGGCGGCGTCGTCCTCGCGCAGCATGAGCGCGTTGCTCGCGCGGCCGTTGAACGCGATCGCGAGCGAGGCCGTGTCGGGATGCGCCGACGCTTCGAGCAGCTCGATCGCGGTGTCGATCACCGCGCTGCTCGGGCGGTACTCGCCCGAACGCGAGCGCGTGGCGCCCAGCGACAGGTAGGCGTCCACGAGTTCGTCGCGAGTCGCGTCCGGCGTGCGCCGCGTGAGCGCGATCAGCTCGCGACCCAGCGAGTCCGCGTACGCGTAGCGTTCGGAGTCGCGCGCGAGCGAAGCCTGGCTGAGCGACAACGCCCGCAGCCGGGGCGAACCGGCGCCGTACGCGCGAAGCAGCAGGCGGCGCGCGGTCTCGAACTGCAGCAGCGCGTCGTCGAGCTTCCAGTCGGCCGGCATCTTCGCGCCGTCGAAGTAGCCGTCCACGCGGCGTTCGAGGCGCGCGTGCAGCAGCCGCGCGGCGGGCCCGGGATGCCGCGCGGAATCGGGCAGCGTTCGCGCGCACCAGTCGCCGAGCAGCGAGTCGGCCGCCGCGTAGCGCCGGGCGGCCACGAGGTCCTTCGCCTGCCGCTCGATCGCCGCGAGCTGCGCCTCCCCGGCGGCGCGGCCAGCACGGGCGCGGACCGCGCCAGCCCGAGGGCCGCGACCACCACCACGCACGCGCGCCGGAGTTTCGCGCGGCTCACGTGGGGAACCGGATCACCATGATCGTGCCCTGTCCCGGCGCACTGTGACGGATACCGATGCGGCCGGCGTGGTAGTCCTCGACCACGCGGCGCGCGAGCGCGAGTCCCAGCCCCCAGCCGCGGCGCTTGGTGGTGAAGCCGGGCTCGAACGCGCGGCGCTGCTGCTCGCGCGTCATGCCGCGGCCGTTGTCCGCCACCACGATCTCGACCTCTTCGGTCTCGGCGCGGCGCTCGACCGTCACCTCGATCACGCCCGGCGACTTGTCGAGCGCCGACACCGCGTTCGTGAGCAGGTTCTCGACCGCCCACTCGATCAGCTCGCGGTTCAGGTTCACCGGCGGCACTTCCTCGTAGCGTTCGCGCAGCTCGATCCCGCCGTCGCGCCGCGTCACGCGCCGCCGCATGTACTGCACGGCCTCGCGCACGACCGGCGTCACGTCCTGCAGCACGAGCTGCGGCGCCGAGCCGATGTGGCTGAAGCGCTGCGCGACCTTGTTGAGCCGGTCGATGTCGCGCTCCATGTCGTCGAGCGTCTCGCTCAGCTCGCCCTGCGGGATCGTCACGTCGCCGCCCGGCGGTGCGGTCTCGACGTTCGCGCGCAGCAGTTCGACCCAGCCCATGAGGCTCGAGATCGGCGTGCCGAGCTGGTGCGCGGTCTCCTTGGCCATGCCGACCCATATCGTGCGCCGCTCGGCGGCGCGCACGCCGGCGAGGCCCACGAACGCGAGCAGCAGCAGCACGCCGGTGCCGCCGATCGCGAGGAACGGCATCCAGCGCAGGCGGTTCAGCACCACCGGCTCGCCGTAGTGCACGAGCCCGAGCTTCACGGAGTCCGGGCGGGTCTGCCACATGATGATCGGCCGGTGCCGGCGGTCGAGCTCCACGATGCGCGCGCGCACTTCGTCCACGCGCGCCTGCGTCGTGGGCGACACGGGCCAGTTCGCGGCGAGCGAGTCGAGCGATTCCTCCGACACGAGCTTGTGCGACACGTCGAGGTTCTGCCACGCGCGCGGCAGGCCGGTCGTGTCGGAGATCACGATCGGGAAGTCCACCGTCTTCAGCACGTCGCCGAGCAGCCGCCGCAGTTCGGGATTGCGGGTCGCGGGCAGCGACGCTTCGGCGCAGAAGCGCGCGAGCACGCCCGACGTGGTCGAGACTTCCTCGGACAGCCGCCGCACCATCTGGTGCGTGAACAGGAAGACGGCGGCCACCAGCAGGCCGCCGCCGACGAACAGTCCCGTCTTGAAGAGCGCCTTGACGTCGAGCCGGACGGGTCCGATCGAGCCGGGCATGCGTCGGGCGCCCCGGGGTGCGTCCCGCTCAGGCGGGACGCAGCTCCGTCATGCCGCCGAGGTAGGGCTGCAGTGCCGCGGGAATCGCGACCGAGCCGTCCGCGCGCTGGTGGTTCTCGAGCAGCGTCGCGAACGTGCGCGGCAGCGCCACGCCCGAAGCGTTCAGGGTGTGCGGGAACTCGACCTTGGCGCCGGCCTCGCGGCGGAACCGCATCCCCATGCGGCGCGCCTGGAAGTCCTCGAAGTTCGAGCACGACGAGCACTCGAGCCACGAGCCCTGCCCGGGCGACCACACCTCGAAGTCGTAGCACTTGGCCGCGGCGAAGCTCATGTCGCCCGAGCACAGCAGCAGCACGCGGTACGGCAGTTCGAGCGCCTCGAAGATGTCGGCCACGTCGCGCGCGAGCTTCTCGTGCTCGTCGTAGCTCGTCTCGGGCGCGACCACCTTGACCAGTTCGACCTTGTCGAACTGGTGCACGCGCACCATGCCGCGGGTGTCGCGGCCGGCGGCGCCCGCCTCGCGGCGGTACGACGCGCAGTACGCGGTCGCGTACACCGGCAGCATGCCGGGCTCGAGGATCTCCTCGCGCCAGATGTTCGTGACCGGCACCTCGGCCGTCGGGTTGAGGAACAGGTCGTCCTCACCGATGTGATACATGTCGCCTTCCAGCTTCGGCAGCTGCCCCGTGCCGAACAGCGCGGCGCGGCGGATCACGTGCGGCACGGACATCTCGCGGTAACCGTGCTTCGTGGTGTGGAAGTCGAGCATGAAGTTGATGAGCGCGCGTTCGAGCCGCGCGCCGAGGCCGGTGAACAGCAGGAAGCCCGACCCCGAAATCTTGCTCGCGCGCTCGAAGTCGAGCAGCCCGAGGTTCGTGGCCAGGTCCCAGTGCGGCTTGGGTTCGAAGTCGAACCTGGGCTTCTCACCCCAGTGGCGCACAACCTGGTTCTGCTCGGCGCTGCTGCCGGGCGGCACGCTCGCGTGCGGCAGGTTCGGGAACCATGCCGCCAGCGACAGGCTCTCCTCCTCGAACGTGCGCAGGGTCTCGTCGTGCGCCTTGATCTGGTCGCCGACCGCGCGCATGTCGGCGATCTGCGCCGACGCGTCCTGGCCGGTCTTCTTGAGCTTCGCGATCTCCTCGCTCGCCGCGTTGCGGCGGGCCTTGAGCTGCTCGGTTTCGTGCAGGAGCGCGAGACGCTTTTCTTCGATTTCGTAGAAGCGGGCGAGGTCCACCGTCATGCCCTTCAGGGCGATGCCGGCTTCCACCTTGTCGCGGTGGCTGCGGAGGAACTTGAGGTCGAGCATGGAAAATCCGCCGGGTTCGGGTACGCGGCGCGGGGATGCGCACGCGGGAGTCGCAACGAGCGCCGGGAGCATTCCCGAAAGCGCCGGGGGGCGCAAGCGAACCGGGGCAAATGGGCGCGAATCGCGCCCCGGCCCGGCGGCATCCGAAGCAGCGCGCAGCATGTCCCGGTATCCCACCTGTTTCCCGAGGAGGCTCCGATGAAGCAGTTCGTCCTCGTACTCGCGCTCGCCGCCGTGGCCGCCTTCGCCGGCGTCCTGGTCGGCGGCTCCGTGCACGCGAACGGCAAGACCGCGGCTCGCGCGGCGTCCGTGAACGCCACGCACGCCGGTGGCGCGGACTGCGCCGGCGGCTCCTGCCCGCCCTGCGCCGAATGCCCCTCGGGCAGCGGCGCGAACGCCGCGCAGGCCGACATGAACTCGGGCGCCTGCCCGTACTCGGCCGGCGCCGGCGGCGCGGGCTGCCCGACCGATGGTGGCGCGCACTGCCCGTCGGGTGGGGCGAAGGAAGCGAAGCAGGCCGCACCGAAGGGCGCGGCGAACACGGCGGTCGCCATGGTGGCCGGCACGCGCTGACGCTTCACGACGCACCCGGAACGGCGCGAGGGATCACTTCCCTCGCGCCGTTGCGTTTTCCCGCCGCCGCACGAGGAATCCCCCGTGCCCGGAGCCGCGCGGTCGTCTAACTTGCGCACCATGACCCAGTCCATCCCCGCTCCGGGCCAGCGCCGCTGGTCGCACCCCGCCACGTTCCTCGTGCTCGCGCTGCCGTTCGGCGTCATGGGCGGCTACCTGTCGGTCACGATCGGCTGGCAGCTCAAGCAGGCCGGGATGTCGGTCGAGGCCGTGGCCGCGCTGATCGCCACCAGCTACCTGCCGCATACGTGGAAGTTCCTGTGGGCGCCGATCTCCGACCTCACGTTCACGCGGCGCGGCTGGTACCTCGCGGCGGGCGCGGTCACCGCGCTCGGCATGGCCGCCACCGGCATGGTGCCGCACACCGCCGCCGCGATGGGGCTGCTCACCGCGGTCGTGCTGGCGTCCAACTTCGCGGTCACGTTCCTCGGCATGTCGGTCGAGTCGCTCATGGCGCACGGCACCGCCGAGTCGCAGAAGGGCCGCGCCGGCGGCTGGTTCCAGGCCGGCGCGCTCGGCGGCAACGGCCTGGGCGGCGGGCTCGGGCTGTGGATCGCCCAGCACACCACGCTGCAGTGGCTGCCGGGCGTGGCGCTCGGGGCGCTGTGCGCGGCGTGCGCGCTGGGACTGTTCTTCGCGGTCGAGCCCGAGCGCCACGGCCCGCGCGGCGGCGTGCTGCCGCAGGTGCGCCACGTGATCGCCGACGTGTGGAGCGTGGTGAGCGGCCGCTCGGGACTGCTCGCGCTGATCCTGTGCTTCCTGCCGATCGGCTCGGGTGCGGCGAGCAACCTGTTCTCGGTGGTCGCGAGCGACTGGCAGGCCTCGCCCGACGCGGTCGTGTTCGCCACCGGGCTGGGCAACGGGCTGCTCTCGGCGCTCGGCTGCATGGCGGGCGGGTTCGTGTCGGACCGCATGGACCGCAAGCGCGCGTACATCGTGTACGGCCTGCTGCAGGCCGCGACCGCGGTCGCCATGGGGGCGCTGCCGCACGTGCAGTCGCAGTACGTGGTGTGGTCGCTGGTCTACGCGTTCGTCACCGGCCTCACCTACGCGGGCTTCACCGCGTTCGTGCTCGAGGCGATCGGCCGCGGTGCGGCGGCGACCAAGTACAACGCCTACGCCGCGCTCTCGAACACGCCCATCATGTACATGACGTCCATCGACGGCTGGGCGCACCATCGCTTCGGGCCCGCGGGCATGCTGTACACCGAGGCCGTGCTCGGGGTGTGCGGACTGGTGGCGTTCCTGCTGGTGACCGCGCTCGTCACGCGGTTCGTGCCCGAGCGCGCGGCGGTCGCCGAGGCCTGACGCGCCGGGAGCGTGCGGCGCCGGGTCAGTGCGGCGTCGAGAACACCGAGTCGCCGGCCGAGCCCGCGAGCGCGCGCGCCTTCGCGTACGCCGTGCGCGCGTCCTCGTCGCGGCCCAGCTTGGACAGCGCCATGCCGAGGCCGTAGAACGCCGCCGGGTCGTCGGGCTTGACCAGCGTGGCGCTGGCGTAGCGCTTGGCCGCGGTCTCGTAGTCGGCGCGCTTGAACGACGCGTTGCCCGAGTCGATGAGCGCCTGCGAACGCGCGAGCGGATCGAGGTGCGCGGGCGGCAGCGCGTCCTTCTTCGCGCACGAGAGCGCGAACAGGTGCAGGGCGGCGAGCAGCACGATCGCGAGCGGGAGTCGTTTCATGGCGCGGCATGATGCGGCGGGGCGGACGCCGTGCGCAAGCGCGCGGCGCCCACCCCGTCGCGGGCGGTCAGCGCAGCAGCACCACGCGGCGCGTGGCCCGCAGGCCGCTCGCGGTGGCGAGCCGCACCACGTACGCGCCCGGGGCCAACGCGCGCCCCGCGTCGTCGTCGGCGTTCCAGCGCACGGCGTGCAGGCCCGCGGCGCGCGCGCCGTCGGCCAGCGTGCACACGCGTCGGCCCGCGGCGTCGAACACCATGAGCGTCACGCGGTCCGCACGCGGCAGTGCGAACTCGAACGTGGTCGCACCGTGCGAGGGGTTCGGACGTGCGGGTGCGAGCGCGAGCACGGGCGGCGCGCTTTCGACACCGGTCAGGTCCCGCCAGTCGAACTCGTCGGCGCCGATGTCGGGCGCGACCGCATCCCGCGTCTCACCGTCGAAATCGGCGTTCCAGCCCAACCACACCACGCCGGCATCCGCCCCGGGAGGCGCCAGCAGGCCGGCCGTCACGACGTGCAGGTCCACGCTCGACGACGTGCCGTACGGGGCGACGAACTGCGGGTCGCCCACGAGGCTCGAATGGTCGTGGCCCTGCACCTGCCATGCGGGGAGCGAGCCGTACACCAGCGAGCCCGCCTGCACGAGCACCCCGGAGCCGGCGCCGACCGGTGCCCAGAACAGGTTGCGATCGCTCGTGAACCCGCTCAGCGGGAACGACCCCAGCTGGAGTGCGGCGTGCCGCCCTCCCGGTGCGAAGCCACCGCGCGCGTTCACGAGGACGTTGTTGCGCAGCTTCGGCCCGGGAACCAGGGACGAGATCTCCAGGGCGATGCTCGACGACGTGCTCGGGTCGCCCGTCACTCCGCCGACGAAGATCGAATTGCCGATCCACTGGACCGGGCCCTCGGAATACGCGCCGATGCAGCGGGCGGCCAGCACGGCGTCCTGCCCGGACGGGCCGATCCCGGCGCGCACCATCTGGTTCGTCACCGTGGCCGCGCCCGTGCCCCCGAAGAGCAGGGCGCCCACGCCGATGAGACGCGACGTCGTGTCGGTGCTCGCCGACGTGAGCGAATGCACGAAGTTCGCGTCGAGCCCCACCGTCGAGGCGTCCGCGGCCCCGACCCGGATGCCGTACACGCGAGTTGGGCCCGCAGTCCCGGCGGCCAGCGAGTGCACGACCGAGCGCTCGACACGGACGAGCCCGGGCGCCGTCTGGCTCACGTCGAGCCCGCTCAGCGTGATGGACCCCGCCGGCAGCGTGGTGGACGCCGCGTCCGCGAGATCGTGCACGACGTTTCGCGCCATCGTCACCGACAGGTTCGTCACGCTGATGCCGAACAACGGGAATCCGGAACTCGCGGACGTGCGCGAGAGGAACGACACTTCGTTGCTGTCCGCGCGGCAGGTGCTCGTCGCCGCGCCGCCCAGCAGAAGCCCGGTGCAGGCGCCACTGCCGCTGCTCACGATCGCGCCACCGCTCGAACCGCCGATCACGTTGCCGACGACCGTGACCGCGGGCAGCGAAGTGGACACGCTCAGGCAACGCAATCCTCCGATCGTGGCCGAAAGCGTGACGCCCGCGATTCGGTTGCCTCGCACCTCGCTCTGGTCGGCCGAACCGATGGAGACGAGCGACGTCTGCGAGGTCGGCGACTGCAGCACGATCTTCTGCGAGGGCACATCGCCACCGACGAGATTGTCGAGGAAACGCGTGCGGCCCGACATGGAGACGAGCCGCAGGGTGCCGGCGCCGACCACGTCGAGATTGCGGATCACGTTGCCGCGCACCGTCGCCGGCGCGGCGTTGTCCGTTCCCGCGACCAGCATCGTGAGGGCCCCGGCGCCGCGCAGGGTCCACGGCGCGCCACCGCACGCGGGCGCCGATCCGCCGAACCAGTTGTCCTCGATCGAGAGGTCGGCAGGCGTGCCGTTCACGAGCATCGCGTACTGCGTGCGCCCGCTGGCCGAGAACGTGCGCGTCGCCGTCTGGTAGAAGCTGTTTCGCCGGAACGAGAGCTTCGAGTTGCCCGACTGCACGAGCACGGCGGCGGTGGTGGTGACGTCGGCGAACCAGTCGAGCAACTCGCAGTCCTCGATCGCCAGGTCCTGTATCTGGCTCGAAACGTTGCCCGCATTCAGGTAGATGAGGTGCGTGGGCACGAGTCCGCCCCCACCGATGCGGCACGACTGGACGGCGTCGAACGCACAGCCCAGCTGGTTCGGGGCGAACAGGATCGCGCCCGAGGTGGCGGAAGTGTTCGCCGACTCCACGTTCACGAAGCGCAGCGTGTCGTGCGACGCCTCGACGAACGCGACCGTGGAACCGATCGTCGCCGTGCACCGGATCGTGAGCTGGCGAGAAGTGCCCACGCCTCCCGGGCGGCCGTCGAAGACGAACGACGCACCGAAGCCGAGCTGTACCGGCGTCGTCGGCGCGGAAATCACCAGTCCGCTGGCGTCGGCACGTGGACGAACCGTCACAGGCTGCGCACCGAAGAGCGCGATCGGGAACGTCTCGCCCGCGCTCGTGTAGCCGGGCGTCAGTTCGAGCACCGTGGCTTCGCTGAAGCTGGTCGCGAGCGCGGAGGTCAGGGTCGCGAAGTCGCCACCGGGTCCCACGGCGTACGTGGCGGCGGTCGCCGGCGGAACGAGCACCCATGCGAACAAGACAGCGGCACAGCCGGCGAGGCCGGCCAGACGCGGGGCGTGCAAGGGAATCCCCTCCGAAAAAGTGGAGCAGGCTGATGTGACCGGGGCATTCGGGGGAAAGTCCACGCGGCCCAACTTCCGGCGCGGTCCGAAAATGAAACCATCACCGGCCCGCACCGGGCAAGCGAAAGCCCCGCCACCCTTGCGGGCGCGGGGCCGATGCTGTGCGATTCGAAGGTGTGCGTTCGCTGCGGCCGAGGGACCGCGACTTCGGGACTACTTCTTCTTGGGCTGCGGCTTCTTGGGGTTCGCCTTCTTCTTCACGCGAGCCGCCTTGTTCTTCTCCTTGCGGTCCGACGTCTTGCGCGGCTTCTTGCGCGCGACGGCCGCCTTCTTCTTGCCGGCCGGAGCGGCTTCGGCCTTCTTCGGGGCCTTGCTCGGACGGGCGGCGACGATGCCCAGCGTGCGGAGCAGCGACGCGGCCTGCTCGGACGGCTGCGCGCCCTTCTCCACCCACTCCTTGGCCTTGGCCTCGTCGATCTTCAGCGTGTAGGGCTTGGTCATCGGATCGTAGAAGCCCAGGATCTCGACGAACCGGCCATCGCGCTGACGGCGAGAGTCCGCGACGACGACACGGTAGAAGGGGCGCTTCTTCGCGCCGGCGCGCATCATGCGAATGACGACCGCCATGCTCACTGCCTCCTGAAACGATTGCGCGACCGCCCGGACGGGCGGCGCTGTGGATCCCAACTGTAAGTAGGTCTCGCGGGCCCCAAGTGATCGCCTGGCGCGCAGCACACCGGAAGCGCGCCCACGAGGGGGCAGCAAAGGGCGGGCATCATGCCCGGAACGGCCCGGAAAGGCAACCCGGGCCGGCCCGCCACGCCTCCCCGGCCCCCGGGCGTCCCGGACCGGCCGGGCGGCGCCCGAACCGGCCTACCGCATCCGCCCCCGCAGACCTGCGAGCCCCTTCGGGCCCTTCTTGAGCGCCTTCATCATGACCTTCGCCTGCTCGAAGTCCTTGAGCAGGCGGTTCACCTCCTGCACGGAGGTCCCGCTGCCGGCCGCGATGCGCTTGCGGCGGCTGCCGTCCAGCACGCGCGGGTTGCGGCGCTCCTTCACGGTCATGCTCAGCATGATCGCCTCGTGGCGCTTGAACACGTCCTTCTGCGGCCCGAGCTTCTCGATCGCGTCCTTGGGGACGCCGGGCATCATCTTGAGCAGGTCCTCGATCGGGCCCATCTTGCGCACGGACTTGAGCTGTTCGAGGAAGTCCTCGAGCGTGAAGTCGTTCTTGCGCATGCGCTCGGCGAGCTTCTCGGCGTCGTCCTGCGTGACCGCCGCCTGCGCGCGCTCGACCAGCCCGACCACGTCGCCCATGCCCAGGATGCGGCCGGCGAGCCGCTCGGCGCTGAACACCTCGAGCCCGTCCAACTTTTCGCCCGTGCCGAGGAACCAGATCGGCTTGCCCGTCACGCTGCGCAGGCTGATCGCCGCACCGCCGCGCGCGTCGCCGTCCATCTTGGTCAGCACCAGCGCGTCCACGCCCACGCGCTCGGCGAACGTCTGGCCGACCCGGATGGACTCCTGCCCGATCATTCCGTCCACGACGAGCACGACCTGGTGCGCGCGCACGACGCGCTTGAGGTCGCCCAGCTCGGTCATGAGTTCGTCGTCGATGTGCAGCCGGCCGGCGGTGTCGAGGATGAAGAAATCGAAGCCGCGCTTGCGGGCGTCGTCCAGCGCCTGCGCGCCGATCTCGCGCGGCGGCGTGCCCTCGGGCGCCCGGTAGAAGCCCGCGCCGGCCTGCCCCGCGACGCGTTCGAGCTGGTCGATCGCGGCCGGGCGGTAGACGTCGGCCGAGGCGAGCAGCGTGCGCTTGCCGCGCGCGGCCAGCCACTTGGCGAGCTTGCCCGCGAACGTCGTCTTGCCCGAGCCCTGCAGCCCGGCGAGCACGACCACGGTGGGCACGTGCGGCGAGCCCGCGAGCGTCACCTGCGAGTTGCCGAGCAGCGCGATCAGCTCTTCGTGGACGATACCGACCACCTGCTGGCCGGGCTTGAGACTCTTGAGCACTTCCTCGCCCACGGCGCGCGCTTCGATCTTCGCGACGAAGTCCTTGGCGACCTGCACGGGCACGTCGGCCTCGAGCAGCGCACGGCGGACGTCGCGCAGCGAATCGCGGATGTTGTCGGGCGTGATGCGCGCCTGGCCCGAGAGCTGGCGCACGATGCCGTGGAATCGTTCGGTGAGTGCTTCGAACATGCGGGTCCCCGTGGGCGAAAAGAGGCGGGGAAAATAGCACACGGGGCGGGCTCCCGGCCCGCCCCGCGCAAGTGGTGTGCGGCCGCGTTCCTAGCGGCTCTCGAGCGTCAGCTGGCGCACCCAGACGCCGGCGTGGTCGGCGGCGCGCAGGCCGCGGGCGATGCGCTCGAGCTTCGACTCGCGCGCCCCGGCGGGCGCTGCGGCCATGCCGCCGATGCCGCGCAACGTCGCGAGCGCCTCCTCGGGCACCACGGCGTAGCGCACGTCGCGCCCGGGCGCGGCGGCGGCCACGCTCGCCACCAGCTGGTCGAGCGCGGCGATGGGCTTGCGCGACGCCACGATCAGCACGTGCTCGCGGCCGCCGGCGCTGGTCACCACCCAGTCGAACGGCGCGCCGTCGCGCTGCCCGGGCAGGCGGTGCCGCGCCGAGGTCGGCAGCGGGTTCGCCAGGTCCGAGCCCGCGACCGGGAACAGCGTGAACGTCTCGCCCTGCTCGTCTTCATCCAGCACGTACACGTGCAGCGGCTCGGCGCCCTCGAACTCGAGAAACAGGTGATCGCCCGGCGACACGCTGGCGCCGGTCACCAGCGCCGCACGCTCGCCGCCGCGCGAACGCCACAGCGTGGCCTCGGCGAACGGCACGCCGTTCGGGGCGGCCGTGGCGGCGGGCTCCGACGGTGCGGGCGTCGCGGCGGACGCGGGTGCTCCGGCCGGCGGCACGACCTCGGCCGTCGGCGCTTTGCCCGCCGGCGGCCCCGCCGGCGCGAGTGCCTGAGGCGAGAAGCCCGGCCCGAACGCGCCGCGCGACCACAGCAGTGCCGCGATCGCGAACGCCAGCGCGCCGATCATGACCGGCGACACCGCGCGCCGGCGCGGCGCGGCCGCGGCGCGGCGTTCGGCACGTTCGGCCAGCGGGTCCGCGGGTGCGAACGACGACGCCAGTTCCAGCGCACCGACGAGCGCGCGTTCGAACGCCGCCGCGTCCTGCCAGCGTTCGATCGGCGAACTCTCCAGCGCGCGCTCGACCGCGGCGACGAACGCCGTCGGTAGTTCGGGCCGCGCCGCGCGCAGCGGGGTGCGATCGCCGCGCGCGAGCTTGTCGCGCAGTTCGTCGAGTGTCGCGGCCTGCACGGGGTACGCGCCGGTCACGAGCCGGTAGAGCAGCACGCCGAGCGCGTACAGGTCCGACGCGGGCGTCGCGCGCTCGCCCGCCAGCACTTCGGGAGCGGCCGACAGCGCCGTGGCCGTGCGCGAACCGCCGCCCGCAGCGGCGCCCGGCGCGCGGTCGGACACTTCGCTCACCGAGCCGAAGTCCATGAGCACGATGCGCCCGCCGTCCTCGCGCATCACGTTGCTCGCCTTGAGATCGCCGTGCGCCAGTCCCGCCGCGTGCACCGCGGCCAGTGCGCGGCACAGCTCGAGCCCGATCAGCGCCGCCTCGTCGGGCCCCATGGGGCCGCGCCGCGCGAGCTCGGCTTCGAGCGTGCGGCCGCGCACGAGCTCGGTCCACAGCCCGGCGCGCCCGTCGCGCACGTCCACGCCCAGCACCTGCACCACGTGCGGATGGCGCACGCGCGCGAGCTGGCGCGCTTCGGCCAGTTCGGCCCGCGCCGACTCCTGCTCGCCCGCGTCGCGGCGCAGCTTGAGCGCGACCTCGCGCTGCAGCCGCGGCTCCCACGCGCGGAACACTTCGCCGAACGCGCCTTCGCCCAGCTTTTCGCGCGCTTCGAGATCGCCCCAGCGGAACAGCACCGGCTCCTCGGGCGCGTCGTCCTCGGGTGTCACGCCCAGTTCGCGCCACGCGCCGGCGATGCGCGCGACGCGTTCGAGCCCCTGGAGTTCGGCGCCCAGCCCGGGCGAGCCGTCGCGCTCGCGCGCCCAGTCCACCGCCTCGCCGTCCGCGATGCGGGCGGCCGGCGCGGTCAGCGCCTCTTCGTCACGCGTCGTCATGTCGCTCCCCTCACCCTCCGTGCACCGGCCCCGGCGTGGGGCCTTCATTCCGAGAACGCCGGCGCCCCGGCGAACCGCACGCGGAAATCAGGCGTCGCGGTGCGGCTCCATTTCGGCCGCCAGCTGCACGAGCGCCCGGGCCACCAGCATGCGCGCGGCGTTGGGGTTGTCGCGCCCCATGGCCTCGGCGATGCGCGCGTAGCCGTAGCCGAACTCGAGCCGCATGATCACGGCTTCCCGTTGCGCGCTCGTCAGCCGCTCGAGCGCCGCCTCGTAGCTCTCCATGGTGTCGCGCCCCACCACCTGTTCGAGCGCCGAGGGCCCCTCGCTCGCGAAGTCGCGCTCGCCCATGGGCTCGTTCGGACGGCGCTTCGCGCGGCGGATCTCGTCGCGAAGCGAGTTCAGCAGCACCTGCCGCAGGTACGCGAGGAACGCGCCTTCACGGCGTGCTTCGAACGTGTCCACCTTGTCGAGCGCCCGCACCAGCGTGACCTGCACGAGGTCGTCGGTGTCGGCGAGCCCGCGCGCGTGGGCGGGCAGACGCCCGCTCGCCCAGCGGCGCAGCAGCGGCAGGAACCGTTCGACGAGCCGCTCGCGCGCCGTGCCGTCGCCGTCGCGCACGCGTGCGAGCAGCAGCGCGGTGGACTCGAGCGGCGCGGGGCCCCGCTCGGGCGGCGCCTGCTCGTCTTCGCGATCGGCCAACGGCCCTCCGGGAATGCGGTCCCGACCAGCCGGGACCACGAGGAGAGGCTACCGGCCGCGCGTACGACGGTTCAAGAACGTGATCGGGCGCGGTGCCGGCGCCGGAGCGCCGAGTCGCGTGACGCCGTCCGGCGATTCGGCCAGCGACTGGCCACGCAGGGCGGCCCGCGCGGTGGCGAGCGTGCTCGCGGGATCGGCGGTGCCGAAGACCGTCTCGCCGAGCACGAACACGTCCGCACCCGCGGCCTGCACCGCCGCGAGGTTGTCCAGAGCGAGCCGGCCGTCGGCCTCGATCAGGTACGGCAGGCCCGCGCGCTCGCGCTCGGCGGCCAGCAGCCGGACCCGGTCGAGCGCCTCGGGCAGGAACGCGGCCTCGTGCGCGAGGTCGGTGGTCTTCACCAGCACCACGTCCGCGAGCGCCAGCCACGGCCGCGCGCGCTCCAGCGGCACGTCGTCCTCGAACACCACGCCGGCACGGGCACCGAGCTCGTGAATGCGCCGCACGAGGTCGCCCGGCCGTGCGACGGTCTGGGGATGGAACACGACCTGCCGCGCCCCGGCGGCGATGAACGGCTCGACCAGCCGGTCCGGCCGCGCGGCCAGCAGGTGCACCTCGAACCAGGCCGCGCTGTACGTGCGCGCGAACCGCACGAGTTCGGGCCCGCACGTGAAGCGCGGCACGAACGCGCCGTCGCACACGTCGAAGTGCACCCAGTCCCAGTCGGGATCCACGAGCGCGAGCGCGTGCGGGATCCGCTCGATCGGGATCGAGCGCATCGCGGCCGACACGATGGGCGGTTCGAAGGCCATGCCTGCTCCGGGAGACACCAGTCCCGGGGGAGGGCTGGCGAACGACAGGCAGCCGCACATCCGCGGCAGCGCTGGAAGTTCGAGGGGACCCGTCCGAGGGGTACAGGCAGGTGGGAGTCTCGTCGCGGCGCGCGCGAACTTGAGAGCACGATCGCGCGACGGCGCAACTGCCGGTCAGTGCGTGACGGCCTCGCGCAGCGCCTGCAGCGCCGCGACGGGCGACGGCGCCCGGAACACGGCGTGGCCGGCCACGAACACGTCGGCCCCGGCCGCACGGGCGGTGCGGATCGTGTCGGCGTTGATGCCGCCGTCCACCTCGATCACGAACTCCAGCCCCCGGGCCGCGCGCTCGCGTCGCGCCGCCTCGACCTTCTCCATCATCTCGGGCATGAACGCCTGTCCGCCGAAGCCGGGCTCGACCGTCATGACGAGCAGCAGGTCGAGATCGCTCAGGTAGGGCGCGATCGCGGCCCACGGCGTGCCGGGCTTGAGCGACAGGCCCGCCTTCGCGCCGGACTCGCGGATCTGCCGCAGCACTTCGCGCGTCTGCGGACAGGCCTCGAGGTGCACGGTGATCACGTCGGCGCCGGCCTTGCGGAACTCGTCCACCATGGCCCACGGGCGTTCCATCATGAGGTGCACGTCGAGCGTGGCGCGCGTCAGCTTGCGCGCGGCGGCCACGACCATCGGCCCGAACGTGAGGTTCGGCACGAAGTGGTTGTCCATCACGTCGCAGTGCAGCCAGTCGAGCGACGGATCCACGATGGCGAGTTCGTCCGCGAGCTTCGAGAAGTCGGCGGACAGCAGGCTGGGCGCGATGACGGCGTGCGGGACGTTCATGGCGCGCAGTCTACCGAATCACGCGGCTGGTCGCCTGCAGCGTGATCTGCGCGTCGCGCGTGACGCGCGAACCGGCGGGCGGCGCCTGCGCCACGATCGGCCCCACGCTCGGCGCGGCCGGCGGCACCATGACGCGAAATCCCATCGCCTCGAGCTGGCGGCGTACGCCGCCGATCTCGCGGCCGGTGTAGTCGGGCATCACGTACACCTCGGGGCCCGCGCCGGTGGACACGAGCAGCGCCACGGCGGTGTTGCGCGGCAGCACGCTCTCGGCCGGCGGGTCGGAACCCGCCACGAGGTCGGCGCCGACTTCGTCGTTGGGCGCCCGGGTGATGCCGCCCACGCGCAGGCCCGCACGCTCGAGCAGCACGGTCGCGCTGCGGCGCGACTCGCCCGACAGTTCGGGCACCGAGCTGAACTCCTCGCCCAGGCTCACGGTCACGAGCACGCGCTGGCGTCCGCGCACCGGCGTGCCCGCGGGCGGATCCTGCGTGAGCACGAAACCGCGCGGCACGCTCGGGTCAAAGCGCTCGCCCGCGCGCGACAGCACGAGCCCGGTGGGTTCCAGCGCGGCCTCGGCCTGTTCGAACGTCAGGTTCGCCAGGTCGGGCACCTGCACTTCGCCCGTGCCGTGGATGAGCTGCGGCATGACCCAGCCGTTGAACAGCACGAACCCCACGGCGAACGCGGCCACCGCCAGCGCGGCCATGGTGAGCGAATCGCGCAGGCCGCTGCGCCTGCGCCGCTCGCGTTCGGGTGGTGCGGCGGGCGCGCCGCCCGAGGGCGGCGCGCCTTCCGGTGTGTCGGTCACTTCTTGCGCATCCTCGCGGCGAAGGCGCCGTCGCAACCGTGCCGCTGCGGCAGCACGCGCATGGTGCCTTCGGGGGTGACGACCGCGTCGTGGACCAGGCCCTTCACGCTCTCGAGCGCGAAGTCCGGATGCAGTGCGAGGAAGCGTTCGACGACGTGGTCGGTCTCTTCGGGTTCGAACGTGCACACACTGTAGACGAGCACGCCGCCCGGCCGCACGCGGTACGACGCGGCGTCGAGCAGTTCGAGCTGCACGGGCGGCATCTCCGCGAGCACCTCGGGGCCCTTGCGCCAGCGCGCGTCGGCGCGGCGCCCGAGCACGCCGAGCCCGGAGCACGGCGCGTCCACGAGCACCCGGTCGAACGGCATCGGGAACTCGTACGTGGTGCCGTCCCCGTGCACGCAGTGCACGGCGTCGGCGCCGAGACGGCGCACGGTGGCTTCGAGCGACGCGACGCGGTGCTTGTCGCGTTCGAGCGCCCAGACTTCGCCCTCGTCCTTCATGAGCTCGGCGATGTGCGTGCTCTTGCCGCCGGGCGCGGCGCACAGGTCGAGCACGCGATCGTGCTGCTCGGGCGCGACCACGCGGCCGACCAGCGACTCGCTCTCGTCCTGCGCCGTGCACCAGCCGTCGCGGAACGCCAGCAGCGCGCCCGGCGAATGGTGCCCCTCGACCCACAGCAGGTCGGGCGACAGTTCGCCTTCGCGCGATTCGACGCCCTCGGACTGCAGCCGCGTGCGCAGTTCGTCACGCGTGCCGCGCAGCGCGTTCACGCGCAGCCCGGTCGCCACGGGACGATTGTTCGCCATGAGCAGCGCGCGCGTGTCCTCGACGCCGAAGCGCGCCAGCCAGCGCTCGACGATCCACTTCGGGTGCGAACCCCACACCGCGAGCGAGTCCACGTCGTCGCCCGCCGGCCACTCGATCGCGTCCTTCTCGTCGAGCAGGCGGCGCAGCACGCTGTTCACGAGCCCGGCCGATCCGGCGTGGCCGTACTTGTGGGCGAGCTTCACCGACTCGTCCACCGCGGCGTGCGCGGGAATCCGGTCGAGCATGAGGATCTGGTAGGCGCCGATGCGCAGGATGTTGCGGATCCACGGCTGCACGGCGTCGAGCCCGATGTGCACGCGGCCGTCGAGCGCCCAGTCGAGCCGCGCACGCCAGCGCAGCGTGCCCTTCACCAGTTCGTGCAGCAGCGCGCGGTCGCGTGCGTCGGCGCCGGGGCGCTGGTGCGCGCCGTCGAGCAGCCGGTCGCTGAACGCGCTGCGCGTGTCCACCGCGTGCAGGATGCGCAGCGACGCCTCGCGCGGATCGCTCGGCAGGCCGGCGCCACCCTGCGACTCGTCGAACGGAGCCGGGCGGTCGTCGCGCACGTTGAGCGGACGCGAGTCCTTCTTCCACGCCGGCGGCGTGGCGGGCGACGGCTTGCCGTCACGGCGCCAGCGCACCATGCGCGTGGGCATGCCCTCGGGCGCACGGTCGTCGCGGCGCGGGCCGCGGTCGAACGAACGCGGACCGTCGGGACGCGGACCACGGTCGAACGAGCGGCGCGGTGCGCCGGCGTCGTCGCGGCGCGGGCCACGGTCGTACGAACGCGGGCCGTCGGGACGCGGACCACGGTTGAAGCCGCCCTCGGGACGCGGGCCGCGCGAGAAGCCGCCTTCGCGCCGCGGACCGCGATCGTAGGAACGCGGTCCGTCGGGACGCGGGCCGCGGTCGTAGCCGCCCTCGCTGCGCGGGCCACGATCGAACGAGCGGCGCGGCGCGCCGGCGTCGTCGCGGCGCGGGCCGCGATCGTAGGAACGCGGGCCGTCGGGACGCGGGCCGCGGCTGAACCCGCCCTCGGTGCGCGGGCCACGGTTGTAGCCGCCCTCGGTACGCGGACCGCGGTTGTAGCCGCCTTCGGCGCGCGGTCCGCGCGAGAAGCCGCCTTCCGGGCGCGGGCCACGCGAGAAGCCGCCGCCGGGACCGCCGGCGCCACCTTCGCGGCGCGGGCCACGGTCGAACGAGCGCGGGCCATCCGGGCGCGGGCCGCGGTTGAAGCCGCCCTCCGGACGCGGGCCGCGCGAATAGCCGCCGCCGGTGCCACCACCGCCGCCTTCACGGCGCGGTCCGCCCGAGTACGGGCGGGGCGACTGGCCTCCGCGCGGATTGCGCGGCGGCCTCGAGGAACCACGATATTCGTTCACTTCAGGAACTCCTTCCCGGCTTGCAGCCGATCTCCCGGCGCGAGCCGCGCGCCACGGGCCCACTCGGCTGCCGCCTGCGCGGCTCGACCCTCGGGCTTCACCTGCACCAGGCGGAGCGCGCCGTCGCCACAGGCGACGCTCACTCCCCCGGCATCCACTTCCAGTACCTCACCCGGAGTGCCCGCGCCCGCCACCGGGCTCGACGTGAGCACGATCAACCGCTTGCCGGCATGACCGGCCGTGGCTCCGGGCCACGGCGTCACCGCGCGGGCGTGATGCCACACCTCGCGCGCCGAAAGCGCCCAATCCACGGCGCCGTCGGACTTCTTCAACTTCTTCGCATACGAACCCTGCGTGCGATCCTGCGGCGCGCGCGGCGCGCGGCCCTCGTGCGCGAGCACGCACGACTCCGCGAGCAGCGGGCCGCCGAGCGCGGCGAGCCGCGCGGCCAGCGTGGCCGCGTCGTCGTCGTCGCGGATCGCTTCGCGCGCGACCAGCACCACGTCGCCCGTGTCGATGCCCGAATCCATGAAGATCGTGCACACGCCGGTCTCGGCGCGGCCGTCCCAGAGCGCGCGCTGCACGGGCGAGGCGCCGCGGTAGTCCGGCAGCACCGAACCGTGCAGGTTGAGGCAGCCGGCGCGCGGCAGCGCGAGCACGTCGTCGGTGAGGATGGCGCCGAACGCCACCACCGCGAACGCGTCCGCGCGTTCGGCGGCGAGCCGCTCGCGCACTTCGGGCGCCTTCATGTCGGCGGGCTTGAGCACCGGCAGCCCGAGCGCCGCGGCGGCCTCGGCCACCGCGGACTGCGCCACGTGGCGGCCGCGGCCCGCCGGGCGGTCCGGCTGGGTGACGACGAGCGTCACGTCGCAGCGCTCGGCCACGGCATGCAGCGCGGGCACGGAGAACTCCGGCGTGCCCATGAACACGACACGAGGCTTCAGGAAGACGCTCCCTCGCCCTTGCCCGGGTGGTAACCCTCGGGAACTTCGCCGCGGATCAGCTCGTCGAGCTTCTTGCGCAGCAGCTGGCGCTTCACGATGGACAACCGGTCCGTGAACAGCACGCCGTCCACGTGATCGGCCTCGTGCTGGATCGCGCGCGCGAGGTAGCCCTCGACTTCGCGCTCGAACGGCACGCCGAACTCGTCGAAGCCCTTCAGCACGAGCGACTCCGAGCGCACCACGTCCTCGACGATGCCGGGCATGGACAGGCAGCCCTCTTCGCCCTTCTCGTGGCCCTGGCGCCGCTCGAGCACGGGATTGATCACGGCGAAGCGGTCGTGCGTGCCGTCCTCGCGCGGCACGTCCACCACGAACACGCGCTGCGCGACGCCGACCTGGTTCGCGGCCAGGCCCACGCCGTTGTACGCCGCCATCGTGTCGAACATGTCGGACACGAGCGCGCGCAGCGAGTCGTCGAAGGCGGTCACCGGCGCCGACTTCTGGCGCAGCACCGGGTCACCGTAGATGCGTACCGGACGGACGGCCATGGGTCACTTCTTGTCGGCGAGCACCTGCGCGATCGCGGCGCGCACGAACTCGACCTTCACGTCGTCGTTGATCTTCAGCACGGCGCGCTCCTTGTCGATCGTCACGACGGTCGCGACGATGCCGCTCGTGGTGAGGACCTTGTCGCCCTTCTGCAGACCGTCGATCGCCTTCTCGAGCTTCTTCTTCTCCTCGTTCTGGGGACGGATCAGCAGGAAGTACATGATGCCGAACATGAGCGCGAACATGACGATGGTCGAGGACGGACCACCGAAGAACTGCGCCAGCGGCCCACCGGCCGCGGCGCCGTCGGCACCCTGGGCCCACGCGTCGGACACGAAGAACATCGGAGGAGTCTCCTTGCTCGGGGAATGCGGCTACGACGACGCCCGGACGAGCGTCTCGCCGCTGTGGAACTTCTCGAGGAACGCCGCGCGGAACTCCGCGTAGCGCCCTTCCTGGATCGCCTTCCGTGCCCGCCGCACGAGCGCGACCATGTGGTGGATCGCGTGGATCGACGCGAGCCGCATGGCGAGCAGTTCGTTCGCCACGAACAGGTGGCGCAGGTACGCGCGCGTGAACTTGCGGCAGGTGTAGCAGTCGCACTCGGGATCGAGCGGACGTGCGTCGGTCGCGTACGCCGCGTTGCGCACCACGAGCCGGCCGCTCGAAATGAACACCGTGCCGCGCCGCGCGTTCCGCGTCGGCATGACGCAGTCCATCATGTCCACCCCGCGCGCGATCGCCTCGACCGTGTCCACGGGATGTCCCACGCCCATCAGGTAGCGCGGCTTGTCGGCGGGAAAATCGCCGCAATCGCGCTCGACCATTTCGAGCCCCAGCTTGCGTCCTTCGCCCACCCACAGCCCGCCCAGCGCGAAGCCGTCGAACGGCATCTGCCCGAGCGTCGCGAAGCAGCGCGCGCGCTCGGCGGCGTCGGTGCCGCCCTGGTTGATGCCGAACAACGCCATCGCGCCGCGCCCCGCGTCGCGCAGGCGTGCGCGCTCGTCGAGCCCGCGCTTCGCCCAGCGCAGCGTGCGGTCCACGGCGGTACGAATGGTCTCGGGCGAGGCCGGCAGTTCGACGAGCTGGTCGAAGCTCATCGCGATGTCGGTCCCGAGCCCGTCCTGGATCTGCATGGCCTTCTCGGGGGTCAGCAGGTGCTTCGAGCCGTCGAGGTGCGAACGGAACTCGACGCCCTCTTCGGAGATCTTGTTCAGCTCCGTCAGGCTCATGACCTGGAAGCCGCCCGAATCCGTGAGGATCGAGCCGTCCCAGCCCATGAACGAGTGGAGTCCACCCATGGTGCGGACGGTTTCGACGCCCGGCCGCAGGTACAGGTGGTAGGTATTCCCGAGCAGGATGTCGCAGCCCGCCCCCCGGAGGTCGTCGGGGGTCAGGGTCTTGACCGAACCGACCGTCCCCACGGGCATGAAAGCCGGGGTGAGCACGTCGCCGTGGGCCGTGGTGAAGCGCCCCGCGCGCGCGGCGGTTCCGCTGTCCTGGACTTCGAGCTGGAATGAAAAGGGCATTCGGAGCGGCGGGTCCACCGGGAGCGACGCCGCGGTACCTCAAGAAGGGTTCGAGAGGGCGGAACTGTACGGACCGGCCGGGGCCGGGGTCAAGCAGCCGGGCCTTGCCCGCGCGCCTGACGAAAGCCTAAAGTCCTTGCAGCTCGTGCCCCTCCTTGCGGCCCGCCTCCCGGGCCACGGGAGCTCGTACGAGCTTCCGGTCGCCTCTCCGTCACGCATCTCGCGCTCACACCACTCGGACCACGGACCCGTTTCACTCCCCGGCCGCCGGAACGGATTCCCGCGACAACCTCGATGCCCACCTTGCTCGACCTCCCCCGCCGAGCCCGGCCCGCGCACGTCTTCTCGCGAGCGATCCTCCTGCTCACGTGCGTCGCGGCGTGCCTCGGTTCGGTGCCCGCGGTGTCGCCCGCGTGGGCGGCGTGGCAGCAGGAGCGCTTCGTGGTGGGCATGTGGATGGACCCCACGGTGGACGCGACGCGCCCCGTGATCACGCGCCAGGGCCTCGCCACCGCGCGCGCGGGTCACTTCAACCTCATGACCGGCATGCACCACCACTTCAGCGGCTGGCGCGTGATGACGCCGCCCGACACGGCCGCACTCACCGCGGCGGCCGCGGCGGGCCTGTCGGTCGCGCTCACGCACAACGACTTCTACGGCACCGCCGCGACTTCGCCCGCGAACGTGCCGGCGTTCGACTCGACGCTCACGCCGTACGTGTTCGGTCCGGTGAAGAGCGCGTCGCTCGGCGGCGCGGCGAAGGACGCGCTCGACGGCTGGTGCCTGTGGGACGAACCGCCGTACGACACGACGGGCGCCGCACGCGTGAGCGAGTTCCTCAAGAACTGGACGAGCGCGATCCACCGCGACAACCTCGCGCGCGCCGACGGCCGCTCGCGCTTCGCGTGGATCAACTTCTTCAACGGCTGCGGTGGCGGCTACGCCTGCTACGAAACCTACCTGCGCAAGTACCTGTCCGATCCCGATCCGCTGCGCCGCCCGGACGTGGCTTCGATCACGCTGTTCCCGTTCACGGGCTCGACCACGTCGCCGGGGCTGAGCAACTACTTCTACTGGATGCGGGTGATGCGCGACGTGATGGGCGCGCGCCCGTGGTGGGTGATCACGACCGCTTCCGAGGCGGCCGCGGGCACGGGCTTCAGCCGGCCCGACGAGAACCAGTTCCGCTTCCTCGCGTCGGCGCCCGTGGCCGCGGGCGCGAAGGGCGTGGTGTGGTTCACGTACCAGTTCGACGACGGCTACGGCTATGCGCTCACCGGGCACGTGTCGGACCCGGAAGCGATCGTGCGCGAGGAGTTCCTGCCCACCTGCAAGTACGTGATGCTGCAGCCCATCAACCGCTGGCTCGAGCGCGTGGTCGGCCCGGTCGTCCTGAACGCCACGCACCTCGGGCTCTTCCACCAGACCTGGCAGCCCGCGTTCGGCGATCCGTACCGGCCCGAGGACTACGTCACTTCGACGCTGCCCGCCGTGACGAGCGTGTGCCCGGTGACCGGCTTCGACAGCGGCAGCGGACTCGACGGCAGCACGCTCGCGGTGGGCGTGTTCGCGCCGAACGACGGCTCGAGCGATCGCTTCCTGCTGGTGCTCAACAGGTCGCTCGTCACCAGGTCGTCGGTCGTGCGGCTGCGGTCGCCGTGGGCGATCGCGCTGGCGCCCAGCGTCGTGGGCTACGAAGGCGGCATGAGCTGGACGCCGCTCGCCACGGGCACGAGCTTCCCGATCACGCTGCGCGGCGGCGAGGCGCGGCTCGTGCGGCTGTCGAGCGCGCCGCGCCCGACGCTCGCGCTCACGTCGCCCGTGGGCGGAGAAATGTGGGCGCCGGGCGAGCAGCGCGTGGTGCGCTGGACGAACGACGGCGCGAGCGTGGACATCCGGCTGTACTCGTGCGCGGCGGACACCGGCGCGGAAGTGAGCGGCTCGCTCGTGTTCGAGCGCCGCGGCCGCACCGGCGGCGCCGACACGCTGACCATGCCGCCCGTCGTGTCGCGCCACGTGCGCATCGAAATCGTGTCGCGCGGCGCCGACGGCGTGGTGCGCCGCGCCACGCACGGCGCGCACATCCGCACGGCGCTGCCGCCCGCGGCGCGCGGCACGGCGTACGTGCTCTCGAACGCGAACTGCTGGGTCGAGGGCGATCTCGCGATGTCGCCGTGGGGCACGCCGGTCGCAGGCTGGTGCGACCGCAACGGCCGCCGCATGATCGCCTCGATGGCGGCCGGCGCGTTCACGCAGGCCGAAGTGCCCGATCCCGTGTACCCGGCCGCCGGCATGTCGGGCACGAACCCGCGGCTCGCGCTCGACGCGGGCGGGCGGCCGCACCTGCTGTTCACGCGGCCGTACGTGAACGACCTCGTCGAGCACTGGCAGGACGCCGCCGGCGCGTGGCACGCGTGGACGCTCGACCAGCCGCGGCGCATCCGCTCCGACGCGCCGATCGTGGCCGCACCGGACGGCGCGTTCTTCGCGGCGTTCGACGGCGGCGCGGCGGGACTGGTGATCAAGCGCGGGCTCGCGGGCGTGTGGACGGTGTACGGCACGGCGATCCCCGCCACGTCGCCGCGCAGCATCGCACTCACGCTCGACGCGAACGGCCGTCCGTGGGTCGCGTGCGTGGACGGCGCGCCGGGCGCCGCGAACGAGGCGATCCGCGTGTTCGAGCCGGCGGGCCTCGGCTGGAAGGAACGCTCGTTCCCGGGACCGTTCGATCACGTGGCGTTGGCCGCACCGGCCGGCCGCCGGCCGGCGATCGTGTACACGGAGCGCCTGGCACCGGGCGGGCACCTGCTCTGGTACCGCAACGTGGACGACGTGTCGTGGCCGCTCGCCGAGGCGATCGAGCCGTTCCCACTCATGGTCCGCGCACTGTCGCTCGCGTGGTTCAACGGCGGACCGCGCCTGGCGTTCTCGGGCGACGGCGTGCTCAAGTTCGCCGAGCGCCTCGGCACCGCGTGGTCGGTGACCGGGCTCGAGGAATCGGCCGAAGCAGGCGCGCTGGTGCGGCTGGCGTTCGCGCCGAACGGCGACCGCTGGGTGCTGTACCACGACCTCACGTTCGACCAGCTGCGCCTGCTCGGCCCGGGCCCGTGGGTCGCGGGCACCGACGACGCTCCGCCCGCCGCGGGCAACTCGATCCGCGCGCTGCGCGTGCCGAACCCGCTGCGCGCAGGCGACCGGCTCGGTTTCGACCTGCAGCTCGCGACGCGCACGTCGTTCGAAGCGGCACTGTTCGACGTGGCGGGCCGCCGCGTCGCGTCGCGCGACTTCGGCGCGCTCGCCGCCGGAACGCACGCGCTGGAGTGGCGCCCGTCGGGCCTGCAGGCCGGCGCGTACTTCCTGCGCGTCCGGCTGGGCGGCACGAACGCCGCGACGCGGAGGCTGGTGTTGTTGAGGTGAGGGGGGCGAAGGCAGGGGCGGCACTTTCGCTGCGAGTGCTAGGATTTCAGGTGTTCCTGCTCCTTCGAGATCACTCCACACGGGCCATTCCCGGATTCGTCCGCTCCGGAGAGCCAGCCATGAACACCTCGACGCCTCTCACGCGAAATCACCTGCTCGGGCTCGTCACCTGCCTCATGACGCTGCTCGGCCCCATGTGCAGACTCGCCTCGGCCCAGACGGCGTACCCGCACACGTGGCGCACCAACGGCCCCGTGTTCGCGAATGCCGTGAACGGAACGACCCTCCATTTCGGCGGGCGCTTCACCCATGCATTCCCGCCGACCGGCGGCTGTGCGGTCTTCGACGTCGTCACGGGTGAGCGCGACCGTCGGTTCCCCCGCGTGAACGGCCAGGTGCTCTGCGCGCTTCCGGATGGCTCCGGAGGATGGTTCCTCGGCGGGGACTTCACATCGATCGGCGGCGTTCCACGCAGCAACTTCGCGCACGTGCTCGCGGATGGCTCGCTGGACCCGCGCGAATCCATGAGCGGGGTGACCGGGAGGCTCTTCGCGATGGCGCGATCCGGGGACACGCTCTACATCGGCGGTGAGCTCCTGAATATCGCCGCAACCAGCCGAAAGGGTGTGGCATCGCTCGATCTCAAGACCGGGACCGTCACCGGTTGGGCGCCGAACCCGAACGGCACCGTGTACACGATCGCGACCCACGGCAATACCGTCTTCATCGGCGGTGGCTTCTCCGGCGCACGGCTCAATCTGGCGGCGGTTTCCGCGACGACCGGCCAGTACCTCTCGTGGAACGCCAACACGAATGGGATGGTCACTCGACTGGCCGTACACGGCAACACGCTCTACGCACTGGGCGGCTTCTCGTTGGTGGGCGGCGCGTCACACTCGGGCCTTGCCGCGATCGACGTGGCCTCGGGTGCGGTGAGCGCCTGGAACCCGACGGTTTCGGTCGCCGCGTCATCCCTCTCGAACATGATCGTGCGCGGATCCACGATCTACGTGAGCGGCAGCTTCTCGCAGATCGGGGGGCAACCACGGGCGGGTATCGCGGCGTTGGATTCCGCGACCGGCCTGGCGACCAACTGGCAACCGCCGACCGCGAGTCTCGTTCCGAGCGACACGGACCTGCTCGTTTGCCAGCTCCTGTACGATCGCGATGGGGCGTCCTTTCACTACCTTCTGTCGAGCGCCGGTCCGGTCTCGGCGTTATTGAGCCCGCTCCCCTTCGGGATTGCCGACGGGGCGATCTCGCTCGCGACGAGTGCGGAGGGGCGAATGCTCGTCGCCGGGGCGTTCCAGGGCCTCGGGGGCGTGGCCCGGCGCAATCTTGCCGCGCTCGACATGGATACGGGCGAGTTGCGTCCGTGGACGTGTGACGCGGACTCGACGGTCACCGCTCTCGCGATGGACGGCGGAACGCTCTACGTGGGAGGCGTGTTCGCGACGCTGGGGGGAATCCCACGACCGTTTCTCGGTGCGGTGAGCGGCGCGACGGGCGTGCCCTCCGGGTGGAATCCCATTCCGAACGGCCCGGTCCGGACCCTCGCGGCGGGGCATGGCGTGGTCTACGCAGGTGGCAGTTTCACCACCATCGGCGCCGCACCCCGCAGCCGCATCGCCGCTCTCGATCGGGTGACCGGATTGGCGACCGCCTGGAACGCGCACGCGAACTGGGATGTGCGCTGCATCCTGCCGGTCGCCGGGCGAGTCTTCGCGGCCGGGGATTTCACGATCATCGGCGGACAGTCGCGTTCCTATCTTGCCGAACTGGACACGATCACGGGGGCTGCGACCGCGTGGAATCCGGAGCCGAACCTGCCGGTCCAGACGCTTTGCACCTGGGGCTCACGCCTCGTCGCGGGCGGCACCTTCACCACGCTCGGCGCCACGACGACGGGCGGGCTCGCGGCATTCGAGCACGACGGCACCCGGGTCGCGGGATGGCCTGCACTCGCCGGTCCCATGAATGTCTGGGACGTGGTGGCGCACCGGGGCGACGTGATCTTCGCCAACGGTGAACTCGGCCGCGTGGATTCGACTGGTCAGACGTCCGCATTCGCGAGCTTCTATCCCGACGCCGCAACCGACGGCTCGCCCGGTCTCGTGAGCGTCGGCGACCTGCTCGTCGTGGGGGCCCACTACGGTCCCAAGCTGCTGCGTCCGCTCGACGAATCCCCGCCGGAGGTGAGCGTCCTGTTCCCGAACGGTGAAGAAAGCCTTCCGGTCGGCACCACGTGGCCGATCCAATGGAGCGCCACGGACGACCTCGCCGTGCAGACCGTGGACGTCTCCCTCTCGAGGCTGGGCCCATTCGGGACTTTCGAGACGCTGGCGCTCGGGTACCCGAACTCCGGCCAGTTCGACTGGACCGTCACCGGTCCGGCTGTCGCCCTGAACAACGCGTGCCTCATGGTCACGGCGCGCGACTACTCGAATCACTCCAGCTTCGATCTGTCGGATTTCGGCTTCAACATCCTGAGCGGGTCGCTCGGTGTCGCGAACCCGGAACCAGCCACGCCGCTCGGTTTGACCAGTGCGCCGAATCCGGTCCGGGGCCGCGCGACGATTCGGTTCACGCTCGGCGCGCCCGCTCGCGTACAGATCACGGCGTTCGACGTGCAGGGACGCGAAGTCGAGAACCTCGCCCATCGGGACTTCGCACAAGGAACGCACTTCCTGAACTTCGACACATCACGACTTCCACCCGGCGAGTACTACCTGAGGCTTCGCTCGGGACAGCGGCAGGTCTCGAAGCGCCTGACGATCGCGCGCTGACCCACTCTGAACGCCCGCCTCGTGTGAGCGTTCACAAGGGATGGACTCCGGCTCGACACGCGCGAGTTTCCGTACCGAGCGACCTGCTTACGTGGTCGCGCGTGCCCAGCGTTCGCTGCGCTTCAGGATCGGGCCGGAGAGCAGTTGGATCGCTCGCTTCACGCGTTCACCGATGGGCTCTTCGTGCTCCAACTCGGTGCGCTCCGCGGCTTCTCGGGCGTCGGAGGCCTTGAAGCCCAGCGCCACCAGCGCAGCGAGGGTGTCCTCGAATGGCGTGGGCGGCGCGGGCTCCTGTTCCGTGCGGTCCGCCTGGCGCTCCCGCTCGCGGCGCTTCGCCTCCTCGGCCAGAGCGATGGCGCGCTCGCGGCGTTCCCGCAGCGCGGCCACGTGATCCTTGCCCAGCAGGCGTTCGGCCTCGTGATGGTTGTGGGCCGCACAGAGCATGCGCAGGTTGCCGGCGCAGGTCGTGCCGCCGAGCGCGAGCGGTACGATGTGGTCGAACTGCAGGCCGCGCGTCTCGCCGCAGCGGTGACCATCGGCGCTCACGAACGTGCAGCAGCGGCCGTCGCGGTCGGCGACGTGCCGGCGCATGGCCAGCGGGATGTGACGGCCGCGCGGAGTGACCGCGCCTTCGGCGCTGCCGGGCTTCGCGCCGTAGCGCTTCTTCTCGAGCTTCTCGACGAGTGCTTCGAGCGCATGCGCGATCACGACCGCCGGGTCGCCGTCGCGCACCACGTGCGCGAGCAGGTCCTGCGCCTGACGCAGCCACGTGTGCTCCTCCGGGGTCAGCGCGAGCCGCACCTCGAAGCTGCCGTCGAGCTGTGGCGTGACCCGACCGCGGCGCTCCTGCCGAATCGCTTGCGCTGGCGCAAGTGATTCGACCGATTGCGCGGGCTCGGCGGCAGTCTCCGCCTGCGGATTCACTTGCGCTGGCGCAAGTACATCAACCGATTCGACTGGCGGGGCCGGCTTCGGCGCCGGTCTCGTCCGCTCGAGCACGATCCGTCGCACCTCGAGCTTCGACTTGAACGTGGCCGCCGCAAGCAGCTCGGGAGCATTCTCCGGCGTCAGCACGCTGGCGAGCTCGCAGGCGTTCGTGACCGTGAGGCGCCCATCGGCGATGAACGCGAACACCAGCGGCACACGCGCCCCGAGCCGTGCCACCGAGATCCGGCGATAGGCCTGCTCGTCGCTCATGTGCAGCTGGCCCGTGCAGTACGCGTGCATGGACGAGTAGCCGGCTTCGAGGAAGTCGCGGCGCCGGTCCACGAGCGCGATCAGGGCGAGTCCTTCGGCGAGCTTCGATTTCTCTTCGAGATCCACCGCTTCGAGACGGCGACGCGCGGCGACCGGGGTGAGGTGCGAGAACGAGCAGTGCGACATCACGGCACTCCGCTCCGGGGGCGGGTGTGCGCGCATTGTCGCACGCGCATTTTCGAGCGCCGCCGCTGCGCGCACGCGCGCCAACGCAGCCCGCGACGACAACGCGCGAGCCAGGACCTGCGAAGACGCGCCACGCGCGAACGTCGCGACGATCGCGCGAACCCGAGACGACATCCGCGCTCCGCGCCACAGGCACGCGCGAATCCCGTCAACAGGAAACTTCGCCCCGGACCGCGCCGCCGCCACCCGGCCGAGGCGGTCCGGGAACCACCTGCACCCCCGCCGCCGGCCCCGGCGTGACTCCCCCCACCCCGGTGTGGTCTATTTGCGGTCGGCCTGCGTCCATCCCGTCCCACCCGGCCCGTAGAAGAGCACCCCAGCATGAGCCACTCCCTCACCACCGATCCGGGCATGGCCCGGCTCGACGGCCTGCCGGTTTCGACCTGCGGCATCGTCGCGTTCCTCACCGCGCGCGACAGCGAAGTGCTGCGCCTCAAGGCGCTCGGAGTGTGCATCGGCCGGCGCATCGAGATCGTGCGCACGGGCGACCCGCTCATCGTGCGCGCGTTCGGCACGCGCATCGGCCTGTCGGCTTCGCTCGCACGCCACGTGTTCGTGGACGTGTGCGGCGCGGTGCACCCGGGAGCGGTCCCGCCCGCGGGGCATTCGCAGCATGAGTGACGACTGCCATCCGGTAGGCGTGGGCGCGGCGGCGACGGGCGCACCCGTGGTCGCGCTCGTGGGCAACCCGAACGCGGGCAAGACGACGCTGTTCAACCAGCTCACGGGCATGCGCGCGAAGACCGCGAACTACCCGGGCACCACGGTCGAACATCGCAGCGGCCTCGCGTCGGCCGGGCATCGCACGGTCGAGATCCTCGACCTGCCGGGCCTGTACGCGCTCGACTCGGCGTCGGCCGAAGAACGCCTCGCGCGTGACGCGCTGACCGGCGCGTGGGACCGCGGCGGCAAGCCGCAGGGCGCGGTCGTGCTGCTCGACGCCACGAACCTCGAGCGCTCGCTCGGGCTCGTGAGCCAGGTGCTCGAACTCGACATCCCGATCGTGGTCGCGCTGAACATGATGGACCTGGCACGCCGCGACGGCATCCGCATCGACGTGCCGCGGCTCGCGACCGAACTGCAGTGTCCCGTGGTGCCGGTGTCGGCGCGCACGGGCGAAGGACTCGACACGCTGCGCGAGGCGGTCGGCTCGCTGGTCAAGCGCCAGGTGCTGCGCGTGGCCAAGCCGGCCATGGCGTGCGATTCGTGCGCGGCCTGCTCGTTCAGCGCGCACTTCGACTGGGCGGAGCGGCTCACGTCGCGCGTGCAGAACACGCGGCGCGCGACCGACTCCGTGCACAGCGACCGGCTCGACGAGGTGCTCACCGATCCGCGGGTGGGACCGGTCGCCGTGATCCTCACGCTGTTCGGGCTGCTCGTGCTCGTGTTCTGGGGCGCCGACCTGCCCATGAGCATCATCGACTGGATGTTCGGGCGGCTCGGCGAACTCACCGACGCCGCCATGCTCGCCGCGTCCGAAGCGGTGAAGATCCCGTGGCTGTCCGGGCTGCTGCGCGACGACCTGCGCTCGCTCGTCGTGCGCGGCCTGATCGGCGGTTTCGGCGGCGTGCTCGTGTTCCTGCCGCAGATCGGCCTGCTGTTCTTCGCGCTCGCGCTGCTCGAGGACACCGGCTACCTCGCGCGCGCGACGTTCGTGGTGGACCGGCTCATGCGCCGCGTGGGCCTGCCGGCCAAGGCGTTCGTGCCGCTGCTGTCGGCGCACGCGTGCGCGGTGCCCGCGATCCTCTCGGCGCGCACGATCGAGGACCAGCGCGACCGCTTCGCGACCATGTTCATCGCGCCGCTCATGAGCTGCTCGGCGCGCATCCCGGTCTACACGCTCGTGATCGGCGGGCTGCTGTTCCCGGGCCAGCCGTGGAAGGCCGCGGCCGCCATGGCCGGCGCGTACGGGCTCGGCGCGGTGTCGGCGCTGATCGGCGCCATGCTGCTCAAGCGTTCGGCGCTTCCGGGCGGGCCGCAGCCGCTCGTGATCGAGCTGCCGCGCTACCGCCGCCCGAGCCTGCGCACCGCGCTGTGGACCGCGTTCGACCGCATGCGCACGTTCGTGCAGTCGGCGGGCTCGCTCATCCTCATGTTCTCGCTCGTGCTCTGGGCGCTGGCCGAGTACCCGCACTCGGCGCCGAGCCCGCAGGTCGTGGCGCTGCACGCCAGCGCCGACACGCTCGCCGCGCACGGCCAGCCCGACGCGGCGGCCGCGGCGCGCGAAGCCGCGCGGCACCTGAACGACCGCGAGCAGCTCGAGCGCTCGTTCGCAGGACGCTTCGGCCACCTGATCGAGCCCGCCATCGCGCCGCTCGGCTTCAACTGGCAGATCGGCCTCGGGCTGGTGAGCTCGCTCGCGGCACGCGAGGTGATCGTGTCCACGCTCATCATCGTGTACGGCGCCGGCGACGCCATTTCCGAGGACGACACGTCGTCGCTGTCCGATCACCTCAAGCGGGCGCGCCGGGCCGACGACACGCCACTCTTCACCCTGGCCACCAGCCTGAGCCTGCTCGTGTTCTACGTGCTCGCGCTGCAGTGCACGTCCACGCTCGCCGTGATGCGGCGCGAGACCGGCAGCTGGAAGTGGCCCGCGCTGCAGTTCGCGGTCATGACCGGCGGCGCCTACCTGCTCTCGCTGGTCGTGTTCCAGACGCTGAAGGCGTTCGGGATCAGCTGATTCGCTCTTGACCGCGCGCCCGGGGCGCGCGGACACTGCGGGCTCGCGACCGGGCGCACGAATCGAGGGAGCCGCCTCTTCATGATCGCCACGCTGTTCGCCAGTTCGCTCGCGGCGCTGCTCGCCGCCACGTCCGCCGGTGCCGCGCCGGCACCGCCCGACACGCAGGCGGCCGCGTCACGCCCGCAGCGCGTCGTGCGCGAGTTCGATCCCGTCACGGTCGTGGGCGGACGCCGCGCCGACCGCAAGTCCGTCGAGGTCGTGCACGCGGTGACGCGCGAGAACTGCGGCGGCTGCCCGTGGACCGGCTCGTGGACGCGATCGGGCTGCAGGCCGGCGTGGTCGTGACCGGCGAAGACCTGCACGTGCGTGGCGGCCGCGCGGGCGAACTGGCCACCACGCTCGCGGGCGTGTCGCTGAACGAACCCGGGCGGCACGTCGCCATGGAGGTGCCGCTGCTCGCGCTGCGCTCGGCCGAACTGCTCGCGGGCGGGCTCGACGCCGATCACCAGGGCTCGCTGTCGGGCGAGCTCGACCTGCAGACCGAAGTGCCGTTCGAGCGGCCGCAGTACATGGTGCGCTGGGTGAGCGACGGCCGCTACGGTTCGGGCTTCGACGCGGGTCACGTGCGGTTCTCGACGCCCGTCGGCGTCGCCGGGCTCGGGCTCGTGGCCGCGGGCGAGGCCCGGCTCGACGATCTCGGCCTGCCGTCGCTGCGTTCGCGCGGCCGCGACAAGCTGCTCGGCGGCTCGTTCGGCTGGCGCCAGGACAACCACCTGCTCGCGTGGGCGAAGCTGGCCCCGATCGCGTCTCCGCAGCGCGCGTCGCTCGAGGTGCTGTCGCAGCGCGTGATTCGCCAGCCGTACGACCCGATGTGGTCGTTCGACGGCTGGACCTACTTCGAATACGTGGATGTCCCGGCGCCGAACGGCAGCGGTGGCGGTCCCGGCGCCGAGTCCGTCACCGACGGCCTCGGCACCGGCTACTGGGCGCGCTACCGCGCCGCCGACCACAAGTGCATGACCGAGGAGGACCGGCTCGCGGCGGTCGCCACCGCGAGCAACGGCAGCACGTCGCTGCCGCTGCGCCTCACGCTCGGCTACCTGCGTTCGCGCGTGCTCACGTCGGTCGGGCTGCGGCGCTCGCCCGACTACATCACGGACGTGAACCGGGTCATGTTCGGTCAGTACGACACGCCGGGAGAAAGCCCGTTCCTCGCGATCTGGGGAGACGAGCCGTACTTCCGCCGGGCGAAGACCGACCGCTGGTCGGTGCGCGGCGACGCGAGCCGCCGCTTCGGCGTGCACCACTTCGCGCGCGCCGGCGCCGCCGGGTGGTACGAGGCCATGAGCCTGCACGAAGTGGACGACGCCGCGCCGGTCGTGGCGGGCGTGGACACCGAGCGCAAGTGGCAGGCGTGGGCGCCGGGCGCGGCCGCGTGGGTGCAGCACCGCTGGGAGTTTTCGGGGCTCGTCTGGAACGGCGGCCTGCGCGCGCAGTGGTTCGATCCCGGCCCGCAGGCGAAAGGCGCCGCCAGCCGCTGGTCCGTCTCGCCGCGCTTCGGCATCGCCTACCCGATGAGCGATCGCGACGCGTTCTCGCTGTCGTACTCGCGCACGTTCCAGGACCCGCCGCGCGAACTGCTGTACGAGAACCGCACCGACAACTACGACCGTCGCCCGCTCGGCAACCCGGACCTGGTTCCGTCCGAAGTGATCTCGTGGCAGGCGGCGATCAAGCACGTGCTCGATCCGTCGTGGTCGCTGCAGATCTCGGCGTTCGCGCGCAACGTGTACGCCGAGCCGGGTACGGCGAACCACCAGTACCGGCCGTTCCTCTACCAGCTGCAGTACGCGTCGGTGGACGACGCGCACGCGCAGGGGCTGGAGTTCTCGCTGCAGCGCGTGCTGCCGGGGCGCCAGACGATCCAGCTCGCGTACACGTTCCTCAACGCGTTCGGCACGCAGTCGAACCTCGAGGGGCTCGCGTACGGCAACACGCTCGGGCCGCGGCCCATGCCCACGGGCGAGCGCCCGCTCGACTGGGACCTCGCGCACGTCTTCACGTTCGGCGCCGCGGTGCACACGATTCGCCAGTACGACCTGTCGTGGGCCACGCGCATCGCCACCGGGCGCCCGTGGACGCCGCTGTACCGCGAGTCCACCGACCAGTCGGAGTGGCCGCCGGCCTACTCGGACCAGGGGCTGGTGAACGCGAACCGCATGCCGTGGACCGAGAACACCGACGTGGCGCTGCGCTTCAAGCCCCGCCTGCTGCGCGGCGGACGCATGATGCTCGCGGTGAAGAACCTGTTCGACAACGTCCACGAGCTGAACGCGACGCTGTCGGGGTTCCCGAACTCGCGCATCAACACGCTGTACGACGAGTACTCGGCGTACCGTACCGAAACCGGCCATGGCGGCGGCGCCTACTGGAACGACGCGAACGGCGACGGCGTGCGCGAATGGGTGCCGGTGAACGATCCGCGCCTGCGGGCACCGCGCCGCTCGCTGCGCGTCGGCATCGAGTTCGGCATGTAGCGGCCGCGCGGCATCGGCATGCACGAAGGCGGCGCGGGGTTCGCACCCCGCGCCGCCTCGTGGCTGCCGTGAACCTGCGGACTACTTCGCCTTCGGCTTGGTCGGCGCCGGAGCGTTGCCGCCCTGGGCGCCCGGCTGGCCGTGCATCATGTGCATGCCGGGGCCGCCCATGCCGGGACCGCCGTGCATGCCCATCGGGCCGTTCGCACGCATCGCATCGAGCTTCTTGCGCTGCTCGGGCGTGAGCTGCGCACGCGCCTCGAGCATGGTGGCGATGCGCGACTTCTGAACGTCGGCGCGCATCTTCGCCATCTTGTCCACCTGCGCGTTGATCGCCGCCTGGTCGGGGTTCTCGGCGCGCATCAGCTTGGCCATGTCCATGCGCGCGAGCTGCAGGTCGGCGCGCGCCTGGATGTTCGAACGCATCTGGCGCTCGTGGATGTCGCGCATCTTCGCCTTCTGCGCGTCCGACAGGTCGAGCATGCCGAACATCATCGCCATGTGGCCGGCGCCACGTCCCATGCCCGGACCACCGCGCATGCCCATGCCACGTCCATGCCCATGCCACGTCCCATGCCATGCCGCGACCGGGGCCCATGCCCATGCCCGGACCACCGTGACCGCCGGGGCCCATGCCCATGGCCGCCGTGCATGCCGCACTGGCCGTCGCAGTCGGCGTCGTCGCACTGGCCCATGCCGGCGCCGTGGCCGGCACCATGCCCGCCCATGCCGGGGCCGCCGCCGATGCGGCGCACGATCACCTTGCGTTCGCCGGGCTGGCCCGGCGCGCCGCCTTCTTCGCCCGCGCCGTCGAAGAACACGTCGTCGTCGCCTTCGAGCCACGCGAACTCGTCGAAGTCCCCGCCTTCGGCGCCGTCGGTCGTCACGACCACGCGATGCACTTCACGGTCCTGTCCCGCCGCCGGCTTCGGCGCCGGCGTGTCCGACGCCACCGCGACACCGGCCGCCAGGAGTGTGGCGATCGCCGCCAGGCTCGTCATGGAACGCTTCGTCATTTCGGTTCTCCTTCGATTCCGGGTTCCGCCCGGTGCGTGCGGTTCCAGGGACCGCGGGGTTCGCCAGGGTTCGGCATGTGCCGGCGCATTTCGCGCCAGCGCTCGATCTGTTCGGGAGTCAGCTCGGATTCGATGCGGGCGTGCAGGCTCTCGCGCACGGCGCCGAACTGTTCGCGCGTCGCGCGTACCTTGGGCTCGATCCGCGCCACCTGCTCGGGCGTCAGGTCCAGCATGCGCGTCAGCCGCGGCAGCACGCTCTCGATCGGGTCGCGTCCGCGCATGCCGCGCGGAGGCCTCGGGCCCGAGCGGGCCGCCGGGCGGCCCGAAGTCGCCCATCATGCCGCCGTGCGCACCGGGCGGCAGGCCCATCGCACGGGCGTGCAGGTGGTGCGAGAACAGGATGCCGCCCATCAGCCCGAGCGCGGCGCCCGACAGGAACATGGCGACGAGCGAAATCACGATCGCCTTGCGGCTCATGGCGTCACTCCGTTGCTGTCGCTCGCGACGCCGGCGTCGGTCGTCGCGCTCGGGAGTCCGTAGGTGCCGTCGTCGTCGAGCAGCGCCGCGACGAGCGACGTGCTCGTGTTCGGATTCGTGGCCGTGGCCGTGCGCATGCCGCGCTCGGACTGGAGCACCACGACCGAGACCGCGAGGCTGACCACGAGCAGGCCGCACGCGGTGGCGAGCGCGACCGGCCGGCCGAGGAAGCAGCCACGCCGGCTCGGCCGTCGCGGCGCGGGCCGCGAGCCGGGCCTGCGCGCGTGCGAGCACCGCCGGGTTCGCGCTCGTGCGCGAGGCCGCCAGCAGCCGCTCGATCCGTTCGTCGTGTCCGTTCGCGTTCATGTGCCCAGCTCCTTCATCGCGTCCCGCAGGACCGCGAGGCCCCGCGCCAGTCTCGACTTCACCGTGCCCTCGGGCACGCTCAGCAGTTCCGCCATCTCGCCGTGCGAGAGGTCCAGCCGGTGCCGCAGCACCACCACTTCACGTTGGTCGGGCGGCAGCGCCTCGATCGCCCGTTCGAGCGCCGCGGCCATCACCCGCTGGTCCATCGCTCCGTCCCACTCCGGCACGGGATCGAACCTCAGGCCCGCGCGTTCGAACGCGTCGGGTTCGTCCGGCAGGTCGCCCGTGAACTTGCGGCGCCGCAGCCGGTCCCGGCAGAGGTTCGCGACGATCCGGAGGCACCAGGTCCTCGTTCCGCGCTCGCCCCGGAAGCCGGGTCCCGCGTCGTGGATGCGCAGCAGCGCGTCCTCGACCACGTCGTCCGCTTCGGTGCGATTGCGGAGCATGCTCGCCGCCAGGGTGGTCATCGCGTCGCCGTAGCGGGCGAAGACCTCTCCGAGCGCCTGCGTGTCGCGCGCCCGGAGCCGGGCGATGAGCGCCTTCTCGTCGAACTCGGCCAGTGTCCGCTCCCACCTTTCGTGCACAGGGACGCACGAGACTGCGCAAGGTTCCCGGGGAAATCGCGCCCGGGGTCCGGCGAGGGGCCCTGCGGGTCCGGGCAGTGTGCCGCTTCGCCGCCGCGGGCGCGACACGCGGCCCCGGCCGGCCGCCGCCCGGGCACCTCGCGGGCCCGGGCAAATCGCTCCCATGCCGGGCTTTGACCCTCTTTCGGCACCCGCTTAGAGTCCGCCCCGGTCCCCATCGTCCACCACTCCCCACCCTGTCGGAGACGGCTCATGAGCGTGCGCGGCATCGGCGTGGACATCTGCAAGGTCCAGCGCCTCGCGGAGTCGCTCGAGCGGTTCGGTGCGCGCATGGAAAAGCGCCTGTTCACGCCCGACGAGCTGGCGTACGCACGCACCCACGCCGACCCGATGCCGCACCTCGCGGCGCGCTTCGCCGCCAAGGAAGCGGCGTCCAAGGCGCTCGGCACCGGCATGGCGGGCGGCGTGGGCTGGACCCAGATCGAAGTCGTGCAGCCGGGCGGCCGAGTGCCGACGCTGCGCTTCACCGGTGTCGCCGCCGAACGCTTCGCCGCGATCGGCGCGTCCGCCTCGCACCTGTCGCTCTCGCACGACGGCGGACTCGCCGTGGCGTGCGTGGTCCTGGAGGGCTGATGCCCCGCCGACTGCAACGCGTCCTGATCGCCAACCGCGGCGAGATCGCCGTGCGCATCATCCGCACGCTGCGCGAGGAAGGCCGCACCGCCATCGCGATCTTCAGCGAGCCCGACCGCACCGCGCTGCACGTGCTCATGGCCGACGAGGCCTACCTCGTGGGGCCGGGCCCGTCGCGCGAGAGCTACCTGCACATGGACCGCGTGCTCGAGACCGCCAAGCGCGTGAAGGCCGATGCGATCCACCCGGGCTACGGGTTCTTCGCCGAGAACGAGACGTTCGCGCGGCGCTGCGCGGAGGCGGGCATCGTGTTCATCGGGCCGTCGCCCGACACGATCGCCGCGCTCGGCGACAAGCTCATGGCGCGCGAAGCCGCGGTGCGCGCGGGCGTGCCGATCATTCCCGGCTCACCCGGGCCGGTGACCTCGCTCGACGAGGTGAAGGGGTTCGCGAAGACCATCGGCTACCCGCTCATGCTCAAGGCCGCGGCCGGCGGCGGCGGCAAGGGCATGCGCGTGGTGCGCAGCGACGCCGAGCTCGAAGGCGCGTGGGACATGACGCGCGGCGAGGCCGGTGCGGCGTTCGGCGACGACCGCGTGTTCGTCGAGCGCTACATCGAGCGTCCGCGCCACGTGGAGGCGCAGATCCTCGCCGACCACACCGGGCGCGTCGCGTTCCTCGGCGAGCGCGAGTGCAGCGTGCAGCGCCGTCACCAGAAGCTGCTCGAGGAGACCCCGTCGCCGGCGTTCGACCCCGCGACGCGCAAGGCCTTCGGCGAGGCCGCGTGCCGCGTGGCGAAGGAAGTCGGCTACCTGTCGGCCGGCACGGTCGAGTTCATCCTCGACGAGCAGAAGCGCTTCTACTTCCTCGAGGTGAACACCCGCCTGCAGGTGGAGCACCCGGTGACCGAGATGGTCACGGGGCTCGACCTGGTGTCGGAACAGGTCCGCATCGCCGAAGGCCACGAGATGTCGTTCGGCGATACCCCGCCCGAGCCGCGCGGCTGGGCCATGGAGGCACGCATCATCGCCGAGGACCCGACGCGCAACTTCATGCCGAGCGCGGGCCGCGTGCAGCGGCTGCTGTTCGCGCACGGCCCCGGCGTGCGCAACGACGCGGGCGTGTACCGCGGCTACGACGTGCCGGTGTTCTACGACTCGCTGCTCAGCAAGCTGGTCGTGTGGGGCTCCGATCGCGACCAGGCGCGCCGCCGCATGCTGCGCGCGCTCGGCGAAATGGTGCTCGACGGCCTGCACCACAACGTCGCGTTCCACCAGTGGCTGTGCGCGCACCCCGAGTTCGCGGCGGGCAACCTGTCGACGCGGTTCCTCGAGGAGCATTTCGGGCCGAAGTCGCTCGCGCCGACCGAAGAGGCCATGGACGTCGCGGTGATGGCCGCCGCGCTGCATGCGCACGCCGAACGCCAGCGCGTGACCGTCGTGCCCGCGGGCGGCGAGGCCGAGACGCGCTCGACGTGGAAGTGGGCCGGGCGCGGAAGGAGCGGACGATGAAGGTCTGGGTGACGATGGCCGGCCGCGACGCCGAAGTGAACTTCCGCACCGAGGACGGCAAGCTGATGCTCGAGACGGGCGGCAAGGAGTTCCACGCCGACGTCGTACGGCTGCCCGACGGCGAGGTGTACTCGCTGCTCGTGAACGGCCGCTCGTACGAAGTGGCGGTGACGCCCGAGCAGGGCGAACTCGAGGTGTTCTGGGCGGGCACCGCGATCGCGGTGGAAGTGCGCGACCCGCTCGAGAAGATGCTGCAGCAGGTCACGGGCGGCGCCGCGAAGAGCCGCGGCGAGACCATCACCGCGCCCATGCCGGGCGCCGTCGTGGCCATTCGCGTGAAGGTCGGCGACACGGTGCAGCCGGGCCAGTCGGTGCTCGTGCTCGAAGCCATGAAGATGCAGAACGAACTGGCCGCGCAGTCGGCCGGCGTCGTGCGCGAAATCTGCGTGGCCGAGAAGGCCGCGGTCAGCGCCGGCACGCCGCTCATCAAGATCGGTCCCGCGCCGGAGGGCGCATGAGCCCGTCGCCGAAGAAGCGTTCACCGCGCGGCACCGCCGCCACGACGCCGCAACCCGACGTGAAGCCGCGCCGCACCCCGAGCGACCTGCCGGTGCGCGCGGTGTACGGGCCCGCCGATCTCCCGGCCGATCTCGACGCGCGCGCGCCGCTGCCCGGCGAAGCGCCCTACACGCGCGGCGTGCATCCCGGCATGTACCGGTCGCGGTTCTGGACCATGCGCCAGTACGCCGGCTTCGGCAGCGCGGCGCAGACCAACGAGCGCTTCCGGTTCCTGCTCGGGCAGGGCCAGACCGGCCTGTCGGTGGCGTTCGACCTGCCCACGCAGATGGGCTACGACAGCGATCACGCGCTCGCGCGCGGCGAAGTCGGCAAGGTCGGCGTGGCGATCTCGTGCCTGGCCGACATGGAGCAGCTGCTCGACCAGATCCCGCTCGACCAGGTCAGCACGAGCATGACGATCAACTCCACGGCGCCGCTGCTGCTCGCGTTCTACGTGGCCGTGGCCGACGCGCGGGGCACGGATCGCGCGAAGCTCAACGGCACGGTGCAGAACGACGTGCTCAAGGAGTACATCGCGCGCGGCACGTACATCTACCCGCCGGCACCGTCGCTGCGGCTGATCACCGACGTGTTCGAGTTCACCGCGCAGCAGGTGCCGCAGTGGAACAGCATCTCGGTGAGCGGCTACCACATGCGCGAAGCCGGCAGCACCGCGGTGCAGGAGCTGGCGTTCACGCTGGCCGACGGCCTCACCTACCTGGCCGCCGCGCGCGAGCGCGGGCTCGACGTGACCAAGATCGCGAAGCGCATTTCGTTCTTCTTCAACGCGCACAACCACCTGTTCGAGGAAGTCGCCAAGTTCCGCGCCGCGCGCCGCATGTGGGCGAACCTGCTGCACGAACGTTTCGGGATCACCGATCCCGAGGCGCGCAAGCTGCGCTTCCACACGCAGACCGCCGGCAGCATGCTCACCGCGCAGCAGCCGCTGAACAACGTCGTGCGCGTCACCGTGCAGGGGCTGGCCGCGGTGCTCGGCGGTACGCAGTCGCTGCACACGAACAGCTTCGACGAGGCGCTGAGCCTGCCGTCGAGGGAATCGGCGTTGCTCGCGCTGCGCACCCAGCAGGTGCTCGCGTTCGAGAGCGGCGCGACCGACGCCGTGGACCCGCTCGCCGGCTCGTACTTCGTCGAAGCGCTGACCGACGAGCTCGAGACGCGCGCCCGCGCGCTGATCGCGCACGTGGACAAGATGGGCGGCATGCGGGCCGCGATCGAGAACGGCTGGGTGCAGGAGCAGATCCACCTGGCCGCGTACCAGTGGCAGCGCGACGTGGAGTCCGGCGAGCGCACCGTGGTCGGCGTGAACAAGTTCGTGGCCGACGAGAAGCCGGCCGCGGCGCCGTTCCAGCAGGACCCGCGCGTCGAGGAAGAGCGTGCGGCGTTCCTTTCGGACTGGCGCGCGTCACGCGACGCGGGCACGTGCAGGGCCGCGCTCGACGCGCTCGAACGCGAGGCGCGCGGCACCGGCAACCTGGTCCCGCCGATCCTCGTCGCGCTCACCGCGCGCGCGACGTTGGGCGAAGTCTGCGACGTGATGCGCGGCGTGTTCGGCGTGCATCGCCCGGGAGAATGAACGTGTCCTCGACGCCAGTGACGGGACTGAGCCACATCGCCATCGCCACGCCCGACGCCGACGCGCTCGCGGCCACGTACGTCGCCGCGCTGGGCGCCGTGATCGGCGGCGAGGAGATCCTCGACGACGGCGGCCTGCGCGTGCTGTTCCTGCACGCCGGCCCGGTGACGTTCGAGCTGCTGCAGCCGCTGAAGCCCGAGCACACGGTCGCGAAGTTCCTCGAGACGCGCGGCCCCGGGCTGCACCACGTGTCGCTCGAGGTGGCCGACATCACCGGCCAGCTGGCGACCGCGAAGGCGAGCGGCGCGCGGCTCATCGACGAGGCGCCGCGTCCCGGCGCGCACGGCACGCAGGTCGCGTTCCTGCACCCGAAGAGCTTCGGCGGCGTGCTCGTGGAGCTGTGCGGGGCGACGAAGAAGCACTGACACGCTGCGCACCACGCACGCGGCACGGTAAGAACCCGACCCGCGCCGGGCCCGCGGATTTCGCGGGCCCGCGGCGTTGCGGGCCGTCTCGGATCGCGCGCCGCCACCGCCGCACCGGCGGCGGCGCGTGTTCCGTTCCACCGGCCCGTCTACGTGCGCCCCGCGCCCGCCGGTTCCACCAGGTCCCACAGGTTTCCCCACGGGTCGCGGAACACCGCCACCGTGCCGTACGCGTGGCGCTCGGGCTCGCGCACGAACGTCACGGCCTTCGAGCGCAGCGCCGCGTGATCGCGGGCGAAGTCGTCGGTGTGCAGGAACAGGAACACGCGCCCGCCGGTCTGGTCGCCGATGCGCGCGCGCTGCCCGGGCGTCGCGGCGCGCGCGAGCAGCAGCCGCGCGCCCGTGCCGCCGGCCGGCGCGACCACCACCCAGCGCTTGTCGCGCTCGGGATCGGGCGTGTCCTCGACCAGTTCGAACCCGAGCACGCCGACGCAGAACGCGATCGCCTCGTCGTAATCGGGCACGACGAGCGTGACGAGCGCGAGGGAGCGGGTCATGGCCGGGCGCACCTCCGCGGACCTTGCGGTGAGGAAGCAGCGCGGCGGCGAAGCGAACGCCTCGCCGCCGCGCGGGAACCGGTTCCGCCCTGCGGGCGGCTTGCTACCACCCCAGCAGCCATCCGAACACGAGCGGCGCCACGATGGTGGCGTCGGACTCGATGATGTACTTGGGCGTCTTGATGCCGAGCTTGCCCCAGGTGATCTTCTCGTTGGGCACGGCGCCGGAGTAGCTGCCGTAGCTCGTGGTCGAATCGCTGATCTGGCAGAAGTAACCCCACAGCGGCACGTTCGTGCGCTGCAGGTCCTGGTGCAGCATCGGCACCACGCAGATCGGGAAGTCGCCCGCGATGCCGCCGCCGATCTGGAAGAAGCCGATCGAGCCGATGCCGTCACGTTTGCCCTTGTGCAGCGGCTTCGCGTTCTTCGTGTACCACTCGGCCAGCTCCATCATGTACTCGATGCCGGTGCGCACGGTGTGCACGTTCTTCACGTCGCCCGTGATCACGTGGCCGGCGTACATGTTGCCGAGCGTCGCATCTTCCCAGCCGGGCACGATCATCGGCAGGTTCTTCTCGCACGCGGCCAACATCCACGAGTTCTTCGGGTCGATCTGGTAGCTCTTCTTGAGCTTCCCGCCGCGCAGGATGCGGTACATGAACTCGTGCGGGAACAGCCGTTCGCCCTTCTTGTCGGCCTTCACCCACTCCTCGAGCACGGCGGCCTCGATCCGGCGCATGGCCTCCATCTCGGGAATGCACGTGTCGGTCACGCGGTTCATGTGGCGCTCGAGCAGCGCCTGCTCGTCCTTCGGCGTGAGGTCGCGGTAGTGCGGCACGCGCTCGTAGTAGTCGTGCGCGACCAGGTTGAAGATGTCCTCTTCGAGGTTCGCGCCCGTGCACACGATCGCGTGCACCTTGTCCTGGCGGATCATCTCGGCGAGCGAACGGCCCAGCTCGGCGGTGGACATGGCGCCGGCGAGCGTCACGACCATCTTGCCGCCCTCGGCCAGGTGCCGCGCGTAGCCCTTGGTCGCGTCCATCAGCGCCGCGGCGTTGAAGTGGCGGTAGTGCTCTTCCATGAACTGCGAGACCGGACCGCTGCCCGGCTTTCCGACCTTGGGACGCTTGGCCATGTGTCTTGCTCTCCTCGAACGTGTCACGCGCCGGGCGCCGATCAGGCGCCGAGACGCTTCCCGGTGATCAAGTAATTACGAACGTAGTCACGCACGGCGTCCTCGAGCGGCGTGATCGCCACGTCGCAGCCCGCCGCGCGGAGCTTGGTCATTTCGGCCTGGGTGAAATACTGGTACTTGCCCTTCAGCTGTTCGGGCATGTCCACGTACTCGATGTTCGGCTCGCGGTCCATGGCGGCGAAGATCGCGCCGATGAGCCGGTTCCACGACGACGCCTCGCCGGTGCCGACGTTGAAGATGCCGTTCGCGTGCGCGTGCGAGCCGAGCCACAGCGTCATGTCCACCGCGTCCTTCACGTACACGAAGTCGCGCATCTGGCCGCCGTCGGCGTATTCGGGGCGATCGCTCCGGAACAGCCGCACCACGCCGTTCGCCGCGATCTGCTCGTAGCCCTTGCAGACCATCGAGCGCATGTCGCCCTTGTCCCACTCGTTCGGGCCGTACACGTTGAAGTACTTCACGGCCGCGATGCGGTCCATGACGCCGTTGTCCAGCGCCCAGAGATCGAACTCCTGCTTCGAACGGCCGTACAGGTTCAGCGGCTCGAGCGCGGGCGTGCTCGCGTGGTCGTCGGAGTAGCCGTGCGAGCCGTCGCCGTAGGTGGCGGCGCTCGACGCGTGCACGAACCGCGCGCCCTGCTCGAGCGCGAGCGAGCACAGGTCCTGCGAGTACTCGATGTTGTTCGCGCGAAGGTAGTCCCAGTTCGTCTCGGTCGTGCTGCTGCACGCGCCGAGGTGGTAGACGGCTTCGATCTCGCCCTGCCACTCGCCGCCCATCCAACGTGCGCGGAAGTCCTGGTGATCCACGTACGCGCGGTACGCGAGCGGCGCGAGGTTGGCGTTGCCCTCGGCGGTGAGCGGCGTGTCCACGCACAGGATGTCGCGCACGCCGCGGGTGTTGAGCCGCCAGACGAGCGCGCTGCCGATGAAACCGGCTGCGCCGGTGACCACGATCACGTGCTGCTCCGGATGCGTGCGCGAGCCGAAGGGCCGCGGAGCGGGCGCACGCCGGACCGCGGGGCGCCCTACGGCCTCCGCGCGTCGCGCGGCCGGCCGCCATCGGTGCGTCGGGTGGCTCTGGGAAGGGCGACAACGTAGCGAAATCGTGCGGCGATGCAAGCCGCGGGACGGCCGGGCGCGCCCGCCCCACACCGGCTGGCCGTCGCGCCCCGCCGAACGCCCGGCATTGCATTCCGCACGCGGGAGATCATGCGGTACTGCGTGCGCCCCAGCGGGCTTGGTACCATCTCCCGCGCAGCCACCGGCACTTGGCGCGGGAACGGTACTTGCCCCTTTCCCCCTCGACCGGTGGTGCGCCATGGCCGGCCGACGCCACTTCCTGCGACCCCACGCCCGAGACGAGCACCTTGAACCGACACCTGACCGCCCTGCTCTGCGCCGCGCTGTTGCCTGCCGTGACCGCCACGGCGTTCGCCGCCGCGCCCGCGACCGTCCGCACCACCGACATCCGCCGCGTCGCGAACGTGAAGCCCCTGCGCGGGTTCACGGTGACGCCGGAGTCGTTCCGCTTCGAGTCGCTCCGCCATCGTGAGCCCTCCGACGGCCTCGTGGTCGAGATCCCCCGCCCCAAGGGCGGCAGCGAGGAATCCGAGCGCGAGTACGAGAAGTACAAGGAGCACCCGGTCGGCCGGAGCCCCGAAGAGATGGGTCACGTCACGATCGACCGCAACCCCGGTCCGTTCGGCACGTCGCTCGCGCGGCCCGAGCTGGGGCCGCTCGCTCCGGTCGTGAACAACGGCTTCGAAGGCATCACCCAGAGCGGCTACATCCCGAGCGAACCGACCGTCGCCGCGGGCCCGCTCAACATCTTCACCGCGGGCAATTCCACCGTGACCGTCACGAACAAGGACGGCACGAACCGCGTGGAAACCAGCGGCGCCACGTTCTTCAACGTGACCTTCGGCGAGGGCGGCATTTCGGACGCGCAGTGCTTCTACGACGCGCTGCGCGGCCGGTTCGTGGCGCTGTGCTTCACCAAGGGCACCACGTACTCGAACTTCTACCTCGCGATCAGCCAGACGAACGACGCGCGCGGCTCGTGGTGGCGCTACAAGTTCGACATGACCAAGGAAGGCACGACGCCGACGACGCTGTGGGCCGACTACCAGTCCGTCGGGCTGTCGGACGACAAGATCGCGATGACGGGCCAGATGTACACGCTGGCCGGCGACCTCTACCAGTACCAGAAGGTGCGCGTGCTCGACCGTGCCGCGGCGTACTCGGGGCAGGCGCTCACGTACGTGGACTTCGTGAACTGGGCGCCGCCGACGGGTGGCGACTACCGCGACCTGTTCGTCACGAAGGCCGCGCGCAACCTGACCGCGGGCGACAACGACATCCACCTGTTCTGCGTCCCCGTCGCGGCCGGCACCACGGTCACGTCCACCACGATCTTCGGGCCGCCATCGTCGCCGAGCATGTCGGTGCCCGTGCTCGTACCCGTGCGTTCGTACGCGATGCCCGCGAACGCCGTGCAGAAGGGCACCGCGACGACCGTGCCGACCAACGACTGCCGGCCGACCGACTTCTCGGTGCGCAACGGCGTGCTCACCGTGGCGTGGCACGAATCGGTGAGCCTGGGCGGGCTCGTGTCCGCGATCCGGCTGTTCCAGCTGCGCCTGAGCGACCTCGCGGTGCTGACCGACGAAACGCTCGCCGCGAGCGGCACCTACATGTACTTCCCCGCCGCGATCGCCGACTCGGTGGGCACGGTGTTCGTGGGCTTCGACCGCTCGAGCTCGACCGAGTACCCGTCCAGCTACGTCACCGGCAAGCGCCGCGGCGACGCGACGCTGCAGTCGAGCGCCCTCGTGCGCACGGGCGCGTCCTCGACGGCGCAGTCGCGCTGGGGCGACTACACCGGCATCGACATCGACGCGACGCTGTCCGGCCCCGGCGGCACGGTGGCGTGGTACGCCGGCCAGTACACCAAGGGCACGAACACGTTCGGCACGTGGATCCAGAAGGTGACGTTCACGTACGGCCAGATCACGGGCACGGTGAGCGACGACTGCGACGGTTCGGCCACCACCACCGGCGACCGCTCGGCGCTCGCGGGCGTCACGGTGGCGCTGAAGCAGGGCGCGACCACCGTGCAGACGACCACGACCGGCGTCACCGGCGCGTTCGCGTTCGGCTGGCTGGAATCGGGCACCTACGACGTGGTCGTCACACCACCCGCCACCGGCACGAACGTGGACGCCGCGACCGGCAGCGGCGGCACCACGCAGACGCGCCAGTCCGCGTCCACGGTGCAGGTCGCGCTCACGAACGCGCAGACTGCGGCGGGGCTGGCGTTCCAGGTGACCAGCTCGCACGCGGCGCCGCTCACGACCGGCCTGTCGCCCTACGGCCGCGTCGCGGGCAGCGGCGGCTTCACGCTGACCGTGAACGGCACGAACTTCGCGCGCTGCGCCACCGTGCGCTGGGACGGCGCCGACCGCGCCACCACGTGGGTGAGCGCGACGCAGCTCACGGCCGCGATCCTCGCCGCCGACGTGGCGGCCGCGGGCTCGCACGCCGTGACCGTGTCCACGCCGTCGCCGGGCGGCGGATTGTCGAACGCGCAGACGTTCACCGTGACCGGCGCCGCCGACACGCAGGCGCCGCTCGTGCAGGTCACCGCCCCCGGCGGCGGGCAGTCGTGGGCGATCGGCTCCCTGCAGACGATCCAGTGGAACGCGACCGACGACATCGGCGTGAACGCGGTCTCGATCGCGTGGTCCACCGACGGCGGCGCCACGTTCCCGAACACGATCGCGACCGGCGTGCCGAACACCGGCTCGTACGCGTGGACCGTGACCGGCCTGCCCACCACCACGGCGCGCCTGCGCGTGCGTGCGCTGGACAGCGGCGGCAACGTGGGTTCGGACTCGAGCCACACGAACGTGTCGTTCACGGGCTGGACCGTGACCGCCTCGGCGGGCGCGAACGGCGCGATCTCGCCCGGCGGCGCCACCGGCGTCGGCGACGGTGCGACGCCCGCGTACACGATCACGCCCGCGAACGGCTACATGGTCGCCGACGTGCTCGTGAACGGCGTCTCCGTGGGCGCGGTGACGAACTACACGTTCGCCGCGGTCCACGCGAACCAGACGATCGCGGCCACGTTCACCGCGGCCGCGTACCCGTTGAACATCACGATCGTCGGCACCGGCAGCGTGAGCAAGAACCCGAACGTCGCGCTGCACCCGGCGGGCTCGTCGGTGACGCTCACCGCCAGCGCGCCGCCCGGCTGGGCGTTCGACGCGTGGAGCGGCGACGTGAACTCGTCCGCGAACCCCGTCGGCATCACCCTGTCGCAGGCGCGCAACGTGACGGCCACGTTCACGCAGCACGTCTACACGTGGGTGGGCGGCGCGACGGGCGACTTCACCGTGGCGTCCAACTGGGCTCCCACGCGCAGCGTGCCTTCGAGCGACGACCTGCTGCAGTTCGTGGGCGGCACCGCGGTGGTGACGAGCGTGCCCACGCAGACGATTGGCCGGCTCGCGCTGTCGGGCGGTGCCGCCGTGACGCTGCAGCCGACCACGCTGGGCGCGTCGCTCACGCTGTCCGGCCGCGCCGGGCAGGACCTCGACGTACCGGCCGGCTGCACGCTCACGCTGAACGGCTCGGGCGCGCTCACGCTGGCGCTCACCACGGGCGCCACGGGGCTGGTCGGCGGCACGATCCACATGAGCAACGCCGCGCACCGGCTGAACGCCGTGGACGGCGGCGCGCTCGTGTTCGTGGGCGGCTCGCAGCTGCTGATCGGCGCGGGCTTCAGCGGCAGCGTGTTCTCCGCGCCCGGCAGCGGCGCGAACGCGAACTCGGTGGTGTTCCAGGAAGGCTCGCTGCTCGCGCAGTCGGCCGGCACGAACCCGTTCGGGCTTTCGGTGCCCAGCTCGTACGTGATCTTCCAGGCCGGCAGCCGCTACCGCGTAGACGGCAACCTCGTGCTGTCCATCTCGGGCCGCACCTACGCCGACTTCGAGTACAACTACACGGGCACGCTGAGCGCCTCGGGGCCGAGCGCGTTCAGTCTCGACTCGCTGATCGTGTCCAAGGGCACGCTCAACTGGAACACCACGGGCGGCGGCAACATCCGCGGCGACATCGTGGTGAAGTCCGGGGCCACGCTGAACATGAACCCCGCCTCGGGCACGCCCGTCACGATCCTCGGCGGCACCACGCTGCAGTACGTGGACGTCGCGGGCACGTTCTCGAGCCTCGCCAACCTCGGCCTCGCCGTGAACAACCCGTCGGGCATCGTGCTGCGGCGCAACTTCACGTTCGGGGGCCCGTTCGCGTTCACGCAGGGCCGCGTGATCACCAACGCCAACGCGCTGAACATCGCCGCCGCGGGCAGCGTGACCGGTGCTGGCGCGGGCACGGGCTGGGTCGTGGGCAACCTGCGGCGCAACTTCGCGGCCGGTACTTCGACCCGCACCTTCGACATCGGCGACTTCACGGTGTACGCGCCGGTCACGGTCACGATGAACGGTGCCGCGACCGCGTTCGACGTCACCGCCGGCTCGACCACGGGTGACCATCCCGAGCTCGCATCCATCGATCTCGACCCGAACCAGTCGCTGAACCGCTGGTGGACGCTGTCGCGCACCGCGGCGACCGCGTTCACGTCGTACGACGCCGTGTTCCAATACTCGGCGGATGATCTCGATCCGGCCGCCGACCCGCTGCAGTTCGTCGCGCGCCGCTACGCGGCCGGCTGGAGCAACGCGTCGACCGGAACGCTCGCCGCGACGAGCACGCAGCTGACCGGGCTGACGGCGTTCGGCGACTTCGCCTTCGGCGAGATCTCGGCGATCGACGCGCTGCCGCCGGCGGTCGCGGTCACGTCGCCGAACGGCGGCGAAGTGCTGCTGGCCGGCGGGCTGTCGGACCTGACGTGGAACGCCACCGACAACGTCGGCGTGACGAGCGTGGACCTGTACCTGTCGCGTGCCGGTCGCGACGGCCCGTACGAGACCGTGGTCACCGACGTTCCCAACACCGGCAGCTACTCGTGGAACGTGACTTCGCCCTACACGTCCACGGCGTGGCTGCGCGCCGTGGCGCACGACGGCGCCGGCAACAGCGCCGCCGACACGAGCGCCGCCGCGTTCGCGATCCTCGCCGCGACGGGCGTGAACGACGGCCCCGTCACCGCGTACGCACTGTCGCCCGTGTTCCCCAATCCCACTCGCGGCACCGCGACGTTCGCGTTCGCGCTGCCCGCCGCGGGCCACGTGAAGCTCACGGTGCTCGACGTGCAGGGCCGCCAGGTGCTGTCGCTGGCGGACGGCGAGTTCGCCGCGGGCCGTCACTCGCTCGCATGGACGAATGGCCGCACGGCGTTGCTGGGCGCGGGCCTGTACTTCGCGCGCCTGCAGGTGGCGGGGCGCACGATCACGCAGCGGTTCGCGATCGCGAGGTAACGCAGCGCGGCGAATCGCACCCGGGACCGCGAGTTCGGCGTGGTCCCGGGTCCTGCCTTGGGGCACCATGCGCGCCATGCGATCCGTCCCCCTCGCGCTCGCGTTCGCGTGTTCGTTCGCGCTCGCCGCTCCGGCGGCCGCCGCGCCGTTTCCCGCCGACTCCCTGTTCGCGCTCGTGCGCGCGCGTTCGGTGCATGCCGGGCACGCCGACTGGGCCGCGATCGAGCGCGCATGGCGCACGCGTCTCGCCGCCGCACGCACGCTCGCGGACAGCGCGCAGACGTTCGTCGGCGTGTTCGAGTCTCTCGGCGACCCGCACAGCCGGCTGGTCGTGCGGGGTCGCGGCTACGCGTGGTGGCGGCAGCTCGACGACTCCACGCTCGCGCGCCTCGGCCCCTGGGTGCGGCGCAGCAGCGAAGAACGCGCGCTCGCCGCGAACGCCACACTCGGCGGCGGCCGTTGGCGCTACCTGCGGGTGGGCGCCGTGAGCGAATGGGGCGACGCGATGCACGCCGTGACGCGCGCGATCGAGTCCGGCGCCTGCGCGGGCGACGATGTGCGCGGTGTGATCGTGGACCTCCGGCTCAACGCCGGTGGCCAGCTTGCCGCCATGCTCGGCGGACTCGCGCCGCTGCTCGGTGACGGCCTGGTCGCCACATCCGTGAACGGCGCCGGCATTCTCACGCGCACCTTCGCGCTCGATTCCGGTGCGGTGAGGCTCGACGGCGACGCACTGACCCGCGGCGCCGGTGCATGCGACCGGCGCCGGCTGCCCGTCGCCGTGCTCGTCGGTCCCGTCACGATCAGCTCGGGAAGCATCACCGCGCTGGCGTTCCGTGGCCGGCCGCATACGCGGCTGTTCGGCGAACCCACGGCCTCGGGCTACACGACCGGCAACGACTGGCTGCAGGTCACGGACGACGTCGCACTGAACCTGGCCACCGGCTTCTTCCGCGATCGCACCGGCCGCGAGTATCGCGACGCGGTCGAACCCGACGTACTCGTGCGCGGCGTCACCGACTTCGACGACCCGGCCCGCGACGACGTGGTGCGCGCGGCGGTGAACTGGTTGGAGCGGGAAGCGAAGCAGCCACGCTCGAGTCGCAGGCGAGGTGCCGGCGCCGAACGCTGAAGCTTCTCGCGCTCGTCACGCCACTGTCACGCAACTGGCAGCGCTGCCAGTTCCTGAACGTGGGCCTGACAGTCGCACTTCGCGGCCGCTACTCCCCGCCCAGCAGCTCTTCCAGTTCCAGCCAACGCTCGTAGGCGGTCGCCAGTTCGGTCTCGATGGCGGCGAGGCGCGCTTGCGTGGGCGCGACTTCGGCGGCGCGCCCGGTGTAGAACGTGCCGCTCGAGAGCAGCTCGAAGAGCTGTGCCTTCTCGGTTTCGAGGGCTTCGATGCGCGCAGGCAGCTCGGCGTAGTCGCGCTTGTCCTTGAATGACGCCTTGCGCGCCGCCGGCGCGCTCGGAGCCGGCTTCGCGGCCTTGGGCGCCTTCGGCGGCGTCGCCGCCGCCGGCGTCGCCGCTCTCTGCCTCGCCCAGTCGCTCCAGCCGCCCACGTACTCGCGCCATGCTCCGTGGCCCTCGGCGACGATCGTGCTGGTGACCACGTCGTCGAGGAACGCGCGGTCGTGCGACACCACGAGCAGCGTGCCGGAGAACTCGGCGAGCAGGTTCTCGAGCAGTTCGAGCGTTTCGAGGTCGAGGTCGTTGGTCGGCTCGTCGAGCACGAGCACGTTGCACGGGCGCGCGAGCAGCTTGGCCAGCTGCAGGCGGCGCTTCTCGCCGCCCGAAAGCTTGGTGATCGGGCCCTGGATCTGCTCGCCCGTGAAGAGGAAGTCCTGCAGGTAGCCGACCACGTGCTTCTGCGCGTCGCCGAACACGATCATCTCGCGGCCTTCGGACACGTTGTCGCGCACCGTGAGCCGCTCGTCGAGTTCGTCGTGCATCTGGCGGAAGTAGGCGATCTCGAGCTTCGTGCCGGGCGTGACGGCGCCGGACGTGGGCGCGAGTTCGCCGAGCAGCACCTTGATGAGCGTGGTCTTGCCGCTGCCGTTCGGGCCGAGCAGGCCGATGCGGTCGCCGCGCTGGATCGTGAGCGACAGGTCGCGCACGACCGGCGCGCCGTCGCCGTACGCGAACGACACGCCCTCGGCGCGCAGCACGCGGCGGCCGGACTGCTCGCCCTCGATGAGCCCGGCACGCACGCCGCCGGCTTCCTCGCGGCGCGCGCGGCGCTCGTTCCGCAGCGACTCGAGCCGGCGCACGCGGCCTTCGTTGCGGGTGCGGCGCGCCTTGATGCCCTGGCGCAGCCACGCTTCCTCCTGCGCGAGCTTCTTGTCGAACGCGGCGGCCTGGTCGGCCTCGACCAGCCGTTCGGCCTCGCGCGTCTCGACGTACGCGTCGTAGCCGAGGGCGTAGCTGCGGATGCGCCCGCGGTCCAGCTCCACGATGCGTGTGGCCATGCGGCGCAGGAACGCACGGTCGTGCGTCACGAACACCAGCGTGCCGCGGCGGCGTTCGAGCGCGGCTTCGAGCCGCTCGATCGTGTCCACGTCGAGATGGTTCGTGGGCTCGTCGAGCAGCAGCACGTCGGGCTCGTGCACCAGCGCGGCGGCCAGCAGCACGCGGCGCTTCGAGCCCGCCGACAGCGTTTCGAACGCGGCGTCGAGATCGAGCAGCAGGTCGTCGGCCGCGCGCTCGATGGCGCGTTCGACGGTCCACGAATGATCGTGCGCCGCCACGCCGAGCACGTGGTGCAGCCAGTCGCGCACCGGCCCGTGCACGTCGGCGGGCACGTCCTGCTGCAGCCCCGCCACGCGCACGCCGGACTGGCGCACGACTTCGCCCGAGTCGGGCGCGAGCGAGCCGTCGAGCACGCGCAGCAGCGACGACTTGCCGGCGCCGTTGCGGCCGAGCAGGCCGATACGCTCGCCCGGTTCGATCTGCAGCGAAGCACGATCGAGCAGCGGCGGGCCGGCGAACGCCAGCGACACTTCCGACAGGCTGATCAGCGCCACCGGCGTCGGATCCGTCCGCTCCCGTCGCGCGTCAGCGCGCGGGAACCAGCCCCAGCCGGCGCGCCTGGTCGTTCTGGAACAGGCCCTGCGGGTCGAGGCGGCGCTTGATCTCGACGAAGCGCGTCAGCCGGTCGCCGTAGGCGCGCGCGAACGCGTCCGCGTCCACCACCGCGTCCTTCGCGGGATAGAACACGCCGCCGGCGTCGAGCACGATCTTCGTGAGCTCGCGCGTCGTGGCGAACAGCCGGTCGGCGTTGCCGGGCGTGACCGCGAAGTCCATGGCGAGCGACCAGCCGTCGAGTCCGTGCGAGAGCAGGAACTCGTCGGGCTTGTGGCGCTTGAACACGCCGAGGTACGACACCACGCCGCGCTTGCGGCACAGCTCGAGCGCCTCGGTCATGGCGTCGCGCGCGGTCGAATCGGGCACGAACATCTGGTACTGGATGAAGCCCGAATCACCGTAGGCGTTGCGCCAGTTGGGCACGTAGTCGAGCAGGAACGCGAACGCGACGTGCGTGTTCGTGAACGTGCCGCTCGGGTCGAGCGTCTCGGGCATGAGGTACTTGACCGCGTTCACGAACTTCATGCCCGGGTCGTTCGTCATGAGCTTCATGACCCGCCACAGCTCGGAGCGCGGCATGCCGAAGATCTTGGGCGGCAGCACCTGCTTCTCGGGATCGAGCAGCGAGCGGCCGGCCGGGTCTTCCTCGGCGCTCAGGTACTTCGCCTGGTGCACGAGCCCGCGTCCGAGCGACTTGCCGCCCGCGAAGCAGTCGAGCCAGCCCACGAGGTAGTCGGAGTCGCCCATGCGCTCGACGAAGCAGTCGAACATGGCGCGCAGGTTCGGGGTGCGGATCGGCCACACCTTGAGCCGGCCCGACTCCACCTTCTTCATGTTCACCTTCACGCGCGTCACCGCGCCGAGCAGGCCGAGGCCCGCGATCGTCGCGCGGAACAGTTCGGGCTCGCTCTCGCGCGAGAGCGTCTTGAGCTCGCCGGACGCCGTGAGCAGGTCGAGTTCGGTCACGTGGTTGCCGAACGGGCCCGCCTTGAAGCAGTTCTTGCCGTGGATGTTCATGGCGATGCAGCCGCCCATGGTCGGGAACATGGTCCCCGGCACCACGTGCGGCCAGTACCCGGCCGGCAGGCCGGTGCGCCACATGGTCTCGATCGTCGCGCCCGGTTCCAGCTCGAGCACGCCGCGCTCGCGATCGAACGCGAGCACGCGCGTCATGCCGCGATTGTCCACCACGAGCTGCCCGGCGTTGAGCGCCGCGTCGCCGTAGCTGCGGCCGTTGCCGCGGAACGTGATCTTGAGGTCTTCTTCGGCGGCGCGGCGCAGCACGGACGCCAGCTCTTCGACGCTGGTGGGCTGCACCCAGCGCGCCGCGGAGCGCGCCGAGATGCCGAAGCCGTCGAGCACGCGCCAGGGCGCGGACGTGCGGAGTTTGGGGAGGGCGCTCATGGCTACAGGTTCAGCTTTCTGAAGACGAACGACGGAATGTGCCGGATGATCAGGGCGACCAGCTGCCACTGCCCGGGCACGAACACCGACGGCGAACCGCCGCGGTGCGCGGCCTTCAGCATGAGCTCGGCAGCCTTCGCGGGCGAGATCACCATGGGCTTCTTGTCGAGGTGCGCGGTCTTCGCGGTGTCCACGAAGCCCGGCTTGATCGTGACCACGTTCACGCCGTAGCGCGCGATGCGGTTGCGCAGCGCTTCCATCCACGTGCTCATGGCGGCCTTGCTCGTGGTGTAGCCCGGCATGGTGCGCCGCCCGCGCTCGCCCGCGATGCTCGAGACGCCGACGATCGTGCCGCCGCGCTGCGCTTCGAACGCCGCCGCGGCCAGCTGGGTCCACGCGATCGCGCCGATCACGTTGACCTCGATCATCTCGCGGTCCTGCGCGAAGTCGTAGACGCTCTCCTCGGGGTTGTACTGCGCCCCGGAGACGTAGGCGAGGAAGTCGAGCCCGCCCAGCTCGTTCACGAGCCGCTCGTACGTGGCGGGCACTTCGTCGTACTTCGTGACGTCGTGCACGGCGACCACGGCACGCCCGCCCTTGGCGCGGATCGCGGCCGCGACGCCTTCGAGCTCGGCCGCGCGCCGCCCGACCAGCGCGACGTGCGCGCCCTCGGCGGCCAGCTGCTTCGCGAGTTCGGCGCCCATGCCCGACGACGCACCCACCACGATGGCGCGCTCGAACTTCCGGTGACTGGGCGACTGCGTGCGTACGGCGGTGCCGCTGACGGGAGCGCTCATGAGTATGGGGCGGGTCTCGGAGGGTCGTGAGGGGTACGGCGGGACATCGCGATACTACGGCATCGGCCTGCGACGGACGAAGTTTCACGCCCGCGTCCATGCCCCCTCGGGGGCCGCGGACCGCAGGGATTGACGCATGCCGCACGACGAGGCGCGAACGTTCGCAATCTGCAATGCGAATCGCCGCCGGGCTCGTGGGTCGAGCGCGGCGGCGCCTGCTGTTTCATGCGGCGATCGCACCCGGCCGGAGCCCGGCGCACCGGACCCTCAACGCCTGCCGGCAGGCGCCTCCTCTTCGATCGGATCATCCAGCCGCAGCGTCAGCGCCACGCGCTTGCGCTGCAGGTCCACGCCGAGCACCTTGGCCTTCACCACGTCGCCGGCCTTCACCACGTCGCGCGGGTCCTTCACGAACCGCTTCGCCATGCGCGAGATGTGCACGAGTCCGTCCTGGTGCACGCCCACGTCCACGAACGCGCCGAAGTTGGTGACGTTCGTGACCACGCCTTCGAGCGTCATGCCGGGCTTGAGGTCGGTCAGCTCGCGCACGTCGTCGCGGAACTCGGCGGCCTGGAACACCGGGCGCGGGTCGCGGCCCGGCTTCTCGAGCTCGGCGAGAATGTCCTTCACGGTGGGCAGGCCGAAGCGCTCGTCCACGAGTTCCCGGGCGCTCACCTTGCGCAGGAAATCGCCGTCGCCGATCACCGACTCGATCTTGCGGCCGGTCTTGGCGAGCAGCTTCTCGACGACCGGATACGCCTCGGGGTGCACCGACGAGGCGTCGAGCGGATTGCTGCCGCCGCGAATGCGCAGGAAGCCCGCCGCCTGCTCGAACGCCTTCTCACCCAGCCGCGGCACCTTGAGCAGCGCGCGGCGGTCGGGGAACGGGCCGTTCGCGTCGCGGTACTCCACGATGCGCGCGGCGAGCGACGTGTTGAGCCCCGACACGCGCGACAGCAGCGGCGCCGACGCCGTGTTCAGCTCCACGCCGACCGCGTTCACGCAGTCCTCGACCGTCGCGTCGAGCGCCTTGGCGAGGTGCGACTGGTTCACGTCGTGCTGGTACTGGCCGACGCCGATCGACTTGGGATCGATCTTCACCAGCTCCGCGAGCGGATCCTGCAGACGCCGCGCAATGGACACCGCGCCGCGCAGGCTCACGTCGAGATCCGGAAACTCGCGTGCAGCGAACTCGCTCGCCGAGTACACGGACGCGCCGGCCTCGGACACGGTCACCTTGGAGAGCTTCAGGTCCGGGTGCGCGCGCATGAGATCGCCCGCCAGCTGGTCGGTCTCGCGCGACGCGGTGCCGTTGCCGATGCTCACGAGCGACACGCCGTGCTTGAGCGACAGCCCGGCGAGCGTGGCGATCGAGCGCTCCCAGTCGTTGCGCGGCGCGTGCGGGTAGATCGTTCGCGGTGTCGAGCACGACCTTGCCCGTCGCGTCCACCACCGCGACCTTCACGCCCGTGCGCAGGCCCGGATCGAGCCCCATGGTCGCGCGCGGGCCGCGGGCGCGGCGAGCAGCAGGTCGCGCAGGTTGAGCCCGAACACGCGAATGGCTTCTTCTTCCGCGGCGCTGCGCAGCTGGCCGACGAGGTCCTTCGAGGTGCAGCATACGCGCGCGGCGGCCAACGGGTGTCGGCGAGCCACTTGTCGGCCGCGCGGTTCTTGTTCGAGATGCCGAAGCGCTGCGCGACGATCCCCGCCCCCCCCCGGCGCGCCCCTCGGCGCCGGCTCGATCGAGCGACGATGTCGAGGAAGCCGAGCGCGCGTCCGCGCAGCAGCGCGCGCGCGGTGGCTCGGCACGGAATCCGGTGAATCGGCTCGTCGTACGCGAAGTAGTCCTTGAAGCGCGCGGCCTCGGCCTGCTGCTCGGGCTTGAGGTCCTTGGCGACACGCTCGAGCGGAGCGCGCCCTGCTTCCACGTGCGCTCGCGCAGGCCCAGCAGCGGCGCGTCCTCCGAGAACTTCTCGATCGAGGATCTGGCGCGCGCCGTCGAGCACGGCCTTCACGTCGGCGAAGCCGGCGTCCGGGTTCGAACGCGCGGCCGCGGCTTCTTCGGGCGTGGTGTCGGGCGCGCCCAGCAGCGACAGCGCGAGCGGCTCGATGCCCGCCTCGCGCGCGATCTGGCGCGCGTGCGGCGCTTGGGCTTGTACGGCAGGTAGAGGTCTTCGAGCGCGGTCTTGGTGTCCGCCGCGCGGATGGACTCCTCGAGCGGCGGGGTGAGCTTGCCCTGCTCGGTGATGCTCGCGAGGATCGCGCTGCGGCGCTCTTCGAGTTCGCGCAGGTAGCCGAGACGCTCGAACGTTGCGCAACTGCGTGTCGTCGAGCCCGCCCGTGACTTCCTTGCGGTAGCGGGCGATGAACGGAACGGTCGAGCCCTCGTCGAGCAACTGGACGGCGGCGTCCACCTGGGTGCGGACGGAGTTCTTCGGCGATGCGCTGGGAGATGGTCTTCATAGGGGCGCATTTTAACCGATGCGCGCGCATCACGGCGCGAAACGGCGCCCCGTGAAGACCGAGCGCCGATTCGCCGCGCGCGAACCGCCACGCGCGTTAGCGCCGATGCGGGATCACGAGACGACCGGATGGCATGCTCTCCGTTCCACGCCCGTTCCACTGCCGTTCCGTGAAGCGCGACACCCCATCGCACGCGCCGCTTCTCATGATGTCGACATCTTCATGCAACGGAAGTCCTGCCCACTTCTCGCCACAGGATCTGCAAGCTCGAAGCAGTGTGCGATGACGCGGTGACAATCCACCAACAACTTCGTCCACGAGCTTCCGCCTCCCCTCATCGCGACTGGCATGCGTTCTGCCGCACCGCATGATCGCCGGAGGTTGCCGACGCGCCCGACCGAGCTGGATAGAGCCGAAGATTGCCCTGCGGTCGCCGGCCGCAATGATCGCGATGGCGGGCTCCGCGACGATCCGGAACTCGCGGATTCTGAGAGGCGGATCGGCTTCCCTCATCAGTGAGCCACGATTGAAGACGGCGGTCGCCTTTGGAGCGCTGCGCCGCGCTGGAAGTGACGACGCGACCCGTGCTCGGCATCTTCATCTGCATCACCCGCAATCCCCAGTTCTTCACATGCCTGACTTCTTCCGCGCGCTCGATCTAGAAGGCCCGACTCGAACGAAGGCAGGACTGCGCCTGAATCGGCCGCGTTCCGGGCCATGCCAATGCTCGCCGTAGACCGCAACCTCAACCACAAGGTCGATTCGTGCTCGAGGAGAGTCCGCAAGACGGACATACGCTCAAACCAGCTATCGAACTCGGTCGGAAGGCCGGGACTGTGCCCCATTTATGCGCTGGCCGACGAAGACACGGCCCCGAAGTCGTCGACGCGAAACAGATCGCGCGCGCGTGTTCGAGGAGCTGACGTCTCGTTCGTCGCCCTGAAAGGATTGCCGACGCCGAAGACCTCGGGGCCAAGCCGAAGCAGCGGAGATGCGTTGCTTGCATCTCCAGCAAGCCGATCACTCCAAAGTGGCGGATTGCAGTACGTGCGAACACGGCCTGAGCCGCCGGACCCCGCCGTGCACGTCGCATTGACGGTCCGCCAGGGCTCACTGCTGCGCGGATGGGAGGTCTGCTGGTGATCTCTGGCACGCAGCTCGTGGGGACGCCGGCAGACGCCGTCGAATAGGCTTGATTCGCTCCAGACCGGTACATGAAGTCGCGGCGCGATCTTGGCGAGTTCGGCAGGATTCCCCCACGACCGTCGGCGCTGTCAGCGCGCGACGATGATCCCGCGCGAAGAGCCAGCGATGTCCAAGGGGCTCATCGACGATTGCTACATCGAAGTGGCGGACACAGTCTCATAGAGACGTGGTAGCGCGACGAGGATCAAGGCAACCACCGCGCTGGTGGCACCCGCTCGCTGCGGATACGGTTGCGGTCATTGTCGCCGATTCGCGTCGCCACGCACGTGACGTCAGGTTCGAGAATCCTGAAGAGCTCGTAGCGCGGAGCACGGGGTAGCCTCGACTTTGAAGCAAGGGAGTCGAAAACGCAGAAGCGGGTGTCCACGGACCTGGTCGGCGACAATGGCATCGCAAGAGTTGCGGTAACCGATGCTACAAATGCCGTGTAGTGCTTGTGCCTATCGCTCACGGTCACAGCGCAGTCGCGAATCCTCCACGAGGGCGTTCGAGTTTGACGAGAGAGAGATCTCCACTACGACGGAACTGTCCGGGCCGCGGAGAACGCCACGGGCGATGAGTTGAGGCGACGTCACAGCGCCTGAAGTCGTCGGAATCTGCTCAGCCATCGACCATCCAGCCAGCGCTCCGACGCGGTCGATTGAGCCACGGGAGCCGATGGCGCAGAGTTGCCTGCGCTGGGGTGGTCGTCGGCGAGTCCACGTCGCAAGGCTTCCATGCGACGAAAAGCGCTCGGCCTTCACATGCCCTATGCGCTTCAACATCCTCTGGCGAGCCGCGGCCCCTTCCACGCGAACAGAGGCAGGAATGATCTGCGCTGAAAAGGCCTGCGTGCTGAGCGACGTAGTAGCGCTGTAGCTGTGCTAGACCTGTCGCGCGCCTCAGTTCGCCCATCCACTTCGACGTCACGGCTCTATGACGGGGTCGGTGAGCTCGGCAACTGTCGTTCGGCATTCATCAGCTCGCGCGCGCCACTCGTCGAGATTGCTCCGAGCTTTCGAAGGTCAGCACACCTCGTCCTCGGGAGTGCCATCCACCTCGATCGGGAGATCTCGAAGCCATCAAGCACTTGGCGGACGACGCTCGGGACGGCCGATACGGGCAGGTCGGCCAACACTTGCTTGGCGTCCTCGATCGCAAGGCGTCGTCGCCGTCTTTGGAGAACGGCGCTCAATGAAATCCTTCGCGAGTTCAGCCGACCGGCGTCCACGGAGGACCTCCCGATCGGAGAGGCACGGCGTGCCGTATACGTCCGGCATCCACGCATACGCGGGGTTCGCCGCAGGACTCTGGACCTGGCGCCAGGTGCTGGTGGCGCGAAGCCAGCAGGCCATCCAGCAAGGCGTGGCTGACGTCAACTCGCGCGTCCGCAATGCGTGAGTCGTCAGAACGTGCTGCCGGTTGAGGATGTGATCCGCCGAAGATCACGATCCTCGGTCGAGAAGTCAAGCTCAGCAGGCATCTTGTCGCAGGACCGTGGATGTTGCGCCAACAAGCGCGCCCGTAATAGGAGGTCTCGAGTGGCTCTTGCCCGGCCGACTGAACTACGACGGGGCTCAGCGGATCTGCGTTGCTGGGCAGCGGGAAATACACTTGTTCGACCGCCGCTCGCGCGGTCCCAAACGCGGTCGTCCTCCATCATCGGCGGCACGCAGCGCGCAAACGCGTGACTGCTCGCAACCATCCCCTCCATGCGCCCAGCATTGCGCGGGTATCGAGACCAGAATGACACGTGCTCGCGGCAACCGGCGCATGCTCCGGGCAGCAGAAGCATGTAGTGGCGAATGAGTCGAGCGAGGAGATTGGAGGCGCGCGGCGATGTCAGCACCAAATCCAATAGCCTCTGAATGCGTGCCGCCTGTGACGCCACGTGGGCCAAGAAGGAGGCAGGAGGCACGAAGCTCGTCGATGGCAACAGATGCGCGTACGCTCATCAAGGGCAGTTCCGCTGCACCGAGAATATGTCGTGGTTCAGTCCACGGGACTGCGATCTCAACGAACAGGTCAAGCTGTCGGCTGCCTCGCAGTTGCTGTAGATCGCAAAGAGCTTTTGATGCGCGGCGACACAGCATTCGCGCCCCGAGCCATGAGTCATTCAGGTGGACGTCCGCACGAGCGGGGCGACATCGTCGTCCTCGAGCAAGGCGATCTCAGGAGGCGCACCGGGGCGCAGCCACGGCGCACAGACTGGTACTGGGGGCCGTTCCTCAACCGCACGCGCGCCACCTTTAGCCATCGTGTCCGTCGGGCCAGGCGTCGTGGTCACTGGAGAGCGAATCGCCTTCGCGTCCCTTGGGAGACTCGAGAAATGACGGATAATCAGAGACGTCGAAAACGGCCAGTCTTGATTGAAACAGCTGAAGACTGCGCTCGCGGCATGGACGGCTTCCTGTCATCGGGCGACATCTCCCGTGGACAGACGAGGCCGTTCATTTCTGGATCTGGCGGGCCGATCAGCGCTGACTCGGGCGAGCGGGGTACGGGGAATCGCGCCACGCGCACTTGGGTGCGGCGGATCTGACTGCCGCATGATACTCCGGATGCAAGTGCTGCGATACGCCAAGCGCCTGAAGTGGCGCGCGGAACTCTACTAGCCACGTCGAGCACGCCGGCATGATCAACAGATTGAGCGCGAACATGGACAGGAGGCGGACCGTTCGGCGCTTGTCCGAGCGTCGAACGCCTAAACCGCCACGCTGTCCTTCAGCGCCGAGCGTGCGAGGACGAGCCGCTGGATCTCCGAGGTGCCCTCGTAGATCTCCATGACGCGCACGTCGCGGTAGTAGCGCTCGACCGGGTACTCCTTCACGTAGCCGTAGCCGCCGTGCACCTGGATGGCCTGGTGCGTCACCCACGTGGCGGCTTCGCTCGCGTACAGCTTGGCGGCCGACGCGGCGCGCGTGCACGGCTGGCCGGAGTCCTTGAGCCACGCGGCGCGGCGGATCAGCAGCGTCGCGCCCTGCACCCGGCGCTCCATTTCGGCCAGCTTGAACTGCACGGCCTGGATCTTGGAGATCGGCCCGCCGAACGCGCTGCGCTGTTGCGCGTACTTCGCGGCTTCACCGAACGCCGCGCGCATCACGCCCAGTGCCTGCGCCGCCACGCCGATGCGGCCCTTGTCCAGCGCCGACAACGCGATCTTGAGGCCGTCGTTCTCGGGACCGAGCCGGCACGCTTCGCTCACGCGCATGTCGTCCATGGACAGCGTCACGGTGTGCGAGCCGCGCAGCCCCATCTTGTCCTCGCACTTGCCCACCGTGAGCCCGGGCGTGTCGCGTTCCACGATGAACGCGCTGATGCCCTTGCCGCCCGGTCCGCCGGTGCGCGCGAACACGAGGAACGTCCACGCGTGGTGCCCGTTCGTGACCCAGTTCTTCGAGCCGTTGAGCACGTAGTGGTCGCCGTCCTTCACCGCGGTGGCGGTGAGCGCGGCGGCGTCCGAGCCGCAGCCGGGCTCGCTCAGCGAGAACGCGCCCATGTCCGTGCTCGTCAGCCGCGGCAGCCAGCGCTTGCGCTGCTCTTCGGTGCCGAACTCGTAGATCGGGTACGCGCCCACCGAGTTGTGCACGGCGAACAGGATCGCCAGCGCCGCCGACACGCGCGCGATCTCCTCGATCACGAGCACGGTGGTGGCCATGCCGGCGCCCAGGCCGCCGTACTCTTCCGGTACGGCGAGCCCCAGAAGGCCGAGCTCGGCGAGCTTGTCCACCGCCCAGCGCGGCACGTCGTCCTCGCGGTCCCACTTCTCCGCGTGCGGCGCGAACTCGTTCTGGCACAGCTCGCGAACCGTGTCGCGGATCTGCGCCTGTTCTTCGGTCAGGTCGAGATTCATGACTTCCTGCTTTCGAAACGCGTCAGGCCGGCTGGTGCGCGGCCGTCTCGCGGAACACGGTCAGGCAGATCAGCGCCACGACGCCCATGACGGCGGGCCCGGGGCCGAGCAGCAGCGCGCCCACGGCGCCGAGGAACGCGAGCGGAGTGGCGCGGCCGTCACCGGCCCACAGCCCGGGCACGGCGCCCAGGAACGCGAGGCCGACGAAGCCCTTGAAGAGGTTGGGCAGCCAGACCGGCATGCCGATCTTGGCCGCCATCGTCGCGAAGCCGCCGACCTGGCCGACGAGCGCGAACTCCTGCCCGGTCACCCAGGGATAGAAGCCCTGGAACACCGACGTGAGGCCGGGATAGAGCGCGCACAGCGTGAGGATAACCAGCGCGACGGGACGGACGGGACGCTTCATTCGTGGAACCCTCCGGAAACGGTTGTCAGCCCAAGCCTGCACGGTTCATGAGCCCGTGGCCTGCGAGCGCGATCTGTGCGTCATTCGCTGCGGGAATCGGCCGGCCGCTTCCTCAGCGTGTCATCGACACGCTTCCGTCGCGTCCGCCCGCTTCCCTTGCGACTGTCGCACATCTCGCACTCTCGGCTCACGGTTCATGAACCGTGCAGGCTAGACCGCGTGCTCCTTGAGCACCTGCGCAGCCACCACCATCTTCTGGACTTCGGTCGTGCCTTCGTAGATCTCGCAGATCTTCGCGTCGCGCCAGTAGCGCTCGACGTGGTACTCGCTCATGTAGCCGTAGCCGCCGTGCACCTGGATCGCCCAGTTCGCGCACTTCGTGGCCGCTTCCGACGCGTGCCACTTGGCGAGCGAGGCTTCCTTCGTGTGCGCGCGGCCCTGGTCGCGCAGCCACGCCGCCTGGTACACCAGCAGCCGCGCCACCTCGAGCTCGACCACGCTGTCGGCCAGCATGTGCCGGATCGCGTCGAACTCGCCGATCTTCTTGTCGAACTGCTCGCGCTCGTTGGCGTACTTCACCGCCGCTTCGACCGACGCCTGCGCGATGCCCAGCGCCTGCGCCGCGATGCCGATGCGGCCGCCGCCCAGCGTGGCGAGCGCGACCGTGTAGCCCTTGTTGTACTCGCCGAACAGGTTCTCCTTCGGAATGCGCGCGTTCTCGTAGTAGATCTCGCGCGTGTCCGAGGCGTGGATGCCCAGCTTGTGTTCCTTCTTGCCCTTGCGCACGCCGGGCGTGTCGGCGTCCACGATGAACGCCGAGATGCCCTTGGGCCCGAGCGCCTTGTCGGTCGTCGCGTACGTGATCAGCACGTCGGCCGGACCGGCGTTCGTGATGAAGATCTTCGAACCGTTCAGCACCCAGTGGTCGCCGTCGAGCACGGCCGTGGTCTGCTGGTTCGCCGCGTTGCTGCCGGCGTTCGGTTCGGTCAGGCAGTACGCGCCGAGCTTCTCGCCCTTGGCGAGCGGCTCGAGCCACTTCTTCTTCTGCTCGGGGCTCGCGTACGTCATGAGCGGGTAGCAGACGAGCGAGTTGTTCACGGACGCGATCACGCCGTGGCTCGCGCACACGCGCGAGAGCTCCTCGATCGCCACCACGTAGGCCAGGTACGTCATGCCCGCGCCGCCGTACTCCTCGGGCACGAACATGCCGAGCAGGCCCAGCTCGGCCATCTTCTTCACGTTCTCGGCCGGGAACTCGTGGCTTTCGTCGATCTGCGCCGCGATCGGGCGGATCTCGCTCTCGGCGAAGTCGCGCACCATCTCACGGACGGACTGCGCTTCTTCGGAGAGCTCGAACGAAGGCCCCGCGGCCTCGGTCAGGGTGTCGGACATGCGCGCGCCCTTCTCAGGCCTTCGGGTATTCGTAGAAGCCGCGGCCGCTCTTCCGGCCGAGCCAGCCCGCGGCGACCATCTTGCGCAGCAGCGGGCACGGACGGTACTTCGAGTCGCCGAGTCCGTCGTGGAGCACTTCCATGATGGACAGGCAGGTGTCGAGCCCGATCAGGTCCGCGAGTGCGAGCGGGCCCATCGGGTGGTTCATGCCCAGCTTCATGACCGTGTCGATGCCCTCGCGCGTGGCCACGCCTTCCATCAGCGTGTACACGGCTTCGTTGATCATGGGCATGAGGATGCGGTTCGAGATGAAGCCCGGGTAGTCGTTCACCTCGACCGGCGTCTTGCCGAGCAGCTTGGACAGCTCCTCGGTCAGCGCGTACGTGGCGTCCGACGTGGCGATGCCGCGGATGATCTCGACCAGCTGCATCACCGGCACCGGGTTCATGAAGTGCATGCCGATCACCTTGTCGGCGCGCTTCGTGACCGCGGCGATCTCGGTGATCGAGATGCTCGACGTGTTGCTCGCGAGGATGCACTCGGGCGCCGTCACGGCGTCGAGCGTGGTGAAGATCTGCTTCTTGACCGCGAAGTTCTCGGTCACCGCCTCGACCACCAGCTGGCAGTCCTTCGCGTCCTCGAGGTTCGTGCCGCCCGAGATGCGCGCGAGGATGCCGGGCGCCTTGTCGGCGGGCCACTCCTGCTTCTTCGCCACGCGGTCGAGGTTCTTCGTGATCGTGGCGATGCCGCGCTCGACGAACTCCGGCTTCACGTCGATGAGCCGCACGTCGTAGCCGCTGGTCGCGAACACCTGCGCGATGCCGTTGCCCATGGTGCCGCCGCCCACGACGGCGACCTTCTTTACGTTCGCCGCGCTCATCACACACGCTCCACGGAGAGCGCGACGGCGTTGCCGCCGCCCAGGCACAGCGTGGCGAGGCCGGTCTTCTTGCCGCGCGCTTCGAGCGCGTAGAGCAGCGTGGTCAGGATGCGCGCGCCGCTGGCGCCGATCGGGTGGCCGAGCGCCACCGCGCCGCCGTTCACGTTGACGCGGTCCCAGTCCCAGCCGAGGCCATCGCCGTCGGCCAGCGCCTGCGCCGCGAACGCCTCGTTCGCCTCGATCAGGTCGAAGTGGCCGATGTCCACGTTCAGCTTCTTCATGAGCGACTGCACCGCGACGATGGGCGCGAAGAACAGGTCCTTGGGTTCGCCGCCTCCGGTGGCGTAGCCGGTGACGCGGGCCAGCGGCTTGGCGCCGGTGGCCTTCAGGCGCGCCTCGCTCATCAGCACGAGCGCCGCGCCGCCGTCGTTCAGGCCGGGCGCGTTGCCGGCGGTGATCACGCCGTCCTTCGCCTTCGTCACCGGGCCGAGCTTGGCGAGACCTTCGATCGTCGTGTCGCCGCGCACCGACTCGTCCTTGCTCACCACGACCGGGTCGCCCTTGCGCTGCGGAATGGTGACGTTCGCCATTTCCTTGTCGAACGCACCCGCCGCCTGCGCCGCCGCGGCCTTCTTCTGCGAGTTCACGGAGAACTCGTCGATGCGGTCGCGCTTGATGCCGGCCTTCTCGGCCGTGTACTGCGCGAGTTCGATCATGTGGCAGTCGTTGAACGAGCACCACAGGCCGTCGTACACGACGCCGTCGCGCAGCGTCACGTCGCCGAGCCGCGTGCCGAGCCGGCCGCCGAACATGTAGTGCGGCGCCGTGCTCATGCTCTCCTGGCCGCCGGCCACGATGCAGTCGCCGTCGCCGGCCTTGATCGCCTGCGCGGCGAGCATCACGGCCTTCAGGCCCGAGCCGCACACCTTGTTGATCGTCAGCGCACCGACGGCGGGATTCACGCCGGCCTTGATCATCGCCTGCCGCGCGGGCGCCTGGCCCTGTCCGGCCTGCACCACGTGACCCATGATCACTTCGTCCACGTCGTTGCCGGTGATGCCGGCACGGACGAGCGCTTCCTTGATGGCGACCGCTCCGAGATCCGAAGCCTTGAGCGAACCGAGCGAGCCGAGGAACTTGCCGATGGGCGTGCGCGCCGCGCCCACGATGTAGACACCGGACATGGCGAAACCTCTTCGAAAAGCGGGCGTTGGCCCGCGAGTGCGTGACGAAAGGGGCTGCGGGAAACCGCGGCATGCTACACGAAAGATCGCGGTGACGGCAGGCCGTCCGGGGCCCCGTCCAGGGCGCCGATCGAGCGGGTCCGGGACGGACCGGACCGGCCTTCCGCCCGGCTCCGGGCACGGGTGTCGGGCCACACGTCTCCCGCGCGGATGACGGCGGTTGCGCTCCGGCGGCCGGGCGGCGCGATGCTGCGCCCGGCGTCGGCACGCAGCCGGCGCGGACGCGGAGCGGACCACACACGCGAGGTCGCGTCCGACCCGATTTCACGGAGAGATCGCCATGCGCTTTCGCGACCGCATGCATGCGGCGCGGCTGCTGGCGGCCCGGCTGTCGAGCGAGTACTCCCCGCCCTTCGTGGTGAGCGGCATCCCCATGGGCGGCCTCGAGATCGCACGCCTGATCGCGCACGAACAGCAGGTCCCGCTCACGGTTGCGCACGTCCGCCGGCTGCACGTGCCGGCGGCACCACTGGCATCCTTCGGCGCGCTCGACGAACGCGGCAGCGCCGTGCTCGACCCCGCGGCCGTCCGCGCGCTGAGACTGACGCTCGCGGATCTCGAACAGGCCCGGACTCGTGCATGGCGCGAACTCCACCGTGTCGCGGCGTCGCTGCGCACCGTGATGTCGCTTCGGGACATGGCCCCGCGCCGCCATGTGGTCCTGACGGACGAAGGCATGGCCACGGGCTTCTCCATGCTCGCCGCGATACGCACGGCGAAACGCATGGGTGCCGCCCGCGTGAGCGTGGCTGTCCCCTGTGCTTCGGAAGCAGCGCTCGAGCGGATCGCCCGCGAGGCCGACGACTTCGTCTGCCTCGGCGGATCGGAACCGTTCGTCTCGATCGCCGCCTGTTACGACTGGCTCGCGGAGGAAACGCCGCATGCCCCCGACGCCACGGTCCCACACGAGACCGTGCGCGACGGCAGCTCACCTGCGTCGCTCACCCCGCACTGACCGGCACCCGAAAGCAGGAGCTCCCGAGGGCGCCACGACGATCCCGTCGCGGCGCCTTCGGTGTCTCCGTTCCCGGGCGGACATCGCGCCTCCGCCTCGGCGGCAGGCGCCCGGCCTCACGACGCCTGGCGCTGCGACTGGAGTTCGATCTCGAGACCCTGGATCTGCGCCGACATGTGACGCGCGAGCCAGCGGCCCAGGTGCAACGCGCTCGCGGGCGACTGGACGGCGGCGCCCAGCTCGCGGGTCAGTCCACGCGACTCGACCAGCAGGCGGAAACGCTCGTCACCATCGGCATCCGTGGTGCGCTCGACGTGCAGCGACGCCGGATGGTAGTCCTGCACCCACTCGCGGCCGAGACCGGTCGCACGCCACGTCAGGCCCTGCTCACGCGGACGCAGTTCCACGCGGCTCGTCGCGATCCAGCCCGCACCCAGCAGCGCCGACAGCGTCAGCACGGCGAAGCCGGCCACCGCGGCCCACGACACGCTCACCGGGTCGCGCATCAGCGTCACCATCGCGATCGCCGGCATGGTCGCGATCGCCACGAGCGCCACCGCCACCGCACGGCGCTGGCTGGAATCGCTCACCAGCATCGCGGTGCCGTTCTCGTCCTTCTCGACACGCCAGCCCATCGGCGCGGTTTCGGCTTCGACGTCACGCTGGCGCGCGAGGCCGCCCGAGAGGTTCCACGCTTCGTTGAGCGCCACGTGCAGGTCGTGACGGTCTTCCGCCGAACCGGCGACGGCGAGCGTCACGCGGCCGTGCGACGTCTCGGCGACGAGCGCGCCACGCGGTCCGACGAGGAAGTCACGGATGTCCTCGTAGGCGACGTGCTTCGACTGCGTGAACGGACCCGCACGATGCGTGACGTCGAGGCCTTCGGCGTTCCAGCGCACGATGTCCTCGCCGAAAAGCGCACGCGCGAGTTCGCGCATGCCGAGCGCGCCACCGATCGTCCACAGCACGACCCACAGCCCCATGAACAGCATGGCGAAGCGAGGCGCGACGTTCGCGGCCTGCTTCATCGCCGGCAGCCAGTCGAGGTGCCAACCCGGCGCGACGAGGTCACGGAAACCCGCGGCGAGCGTGCCGAGCACGAACACTTCACCCGCGGCCCACGCGCACAGCCACACCGAGAGCAACGCCGCCGCGACGAGACGGCCCGTTCCCCGAACAGGCAAGCGAACCTGCCACACTCCACCGACATTTTCGCGCTGAACCATGACGCAAATCCTCCTAAGCCGCCGGCTGGGCCGACGCGGCAACGGCGTCGTCGAACGGGTATCGCGCGCGCAGGGTTTCGACGACGGACCGAGCTGTGAGTTCATCCAAAGCACGCGCGAACCGCACGGTACGGTTCCGTGAACAGAATCGCACGCCGCTGGCGCCTCGGCCCGTAAAGTTCAGTCCTGCCGCCAACAAAGGTGGTACCTCGCGACCGAAAGTCCTGAGTTGAGTAATAGAAGACAAGGGATAGGTCTGGGTGAACCCCACCCCGAACACGCTCTTGCGCAGGTGCAACGCACGCTCGTCCATCGTCACGCGCTCGCGTCCGGCGACGAGCCAGGCGAGCCACGTCGCACCCCACCCGCCGGCGGCCAGCCAGAAGCCCGACCACACCAGGAGGAACACGCGATCGAGCCCGAACGGCGCGCCCGAGAAGAACTGCTGCTTCATGAACACCACGCCGTAGGCCCAGCCCACGAACCACGCCACCAGGGCCAGCGCCATCAACGGACGGCGTGGTCCCGGCATGTCGAACTGGACCTGTTCCGCGTTCTCGCTGACGTGAACCAGCGGGGGATAACGGCTCACACGGGCTCTCCGGCCCCCCCGCCCCGATGGCGGGAGGACACCCGCGTTATCGGCCGCGAAGGCACCCGCGGCCAGTGTCCGTTCGGGAAATTTTCGCGCCCCGACGGGGCCGCTCAGCGCACGCCGACCGGGTCCAGGGCGTCCCGCACGCGCTGCAGGAGCTCGGTGCGCGTGAACGGCTTGGCCAGCGCCTGCCCCGCGAAATCGGCGGCCTCGCCGTCGGGATCGAACGTGCGCACGTAGCCCGTCATGAACAACACCGGCAGGCCCGGATGGCGCTCGCGCAGGCGCCGCGCCAGTTCGATGCCGCTCATGCCCGGCATGGTCACGTCGGTCACGAGCAGCGCGGGCTGCTCGTCGAGCGTCGCGAGCAGTTCGAGCGCGCGCATGCCGCTCTCGGCGCTCTGCACGCGGTAGCCCGCCTGCTCGAGGCACGCGAGCACGTAGTCGCGCACGAGTGCGTCGTCCTCGACGACGAGCAGTGCTTCGTTGCCGCCCGGGTCCGCCGGCGCGGCTTCTTCGGGTGCGACCGCGGCGGGCGCCGCGTGCACCGGCAGGTCCACCCGGAAGCTCGTCCCGCGCCCCTGCGCGCTCTCGACCGTGATCACGCCGCCGGCCTGCCGCACGATGCCGAGCACCGTGGACAGCCCCAGGCCGGTGCCCTGCCCGGGCGCCTTCGTGGTGAAGAACGGTTCGAAGATGCGCTCGCGCGTCTCGGCGTCCATGCCGGTGCCGTTGTCGTTCACGCACAGGCGCAGCACCTCGCCCACGCCGTTCGCGCGCGCGACGCGGTGCGTGGTGATCTCGAGCCGGCCGCCGAGCGGCATGGCGTCGCGCGCGTTGACCACGAGGTTCATGAGCACCTGCTCGAGCTGCGTGGCGTCCGCCATGACCGCAACACCGCGCGCGTCGAGCACCGTGCGCATGACCACGAGTTCGCCGAGCAGCCGCTGCAGCATGGGCTCGAGCCGCCGCACGAGCGTGTCCACCTCGACCGCCTGCACCTGTTGCGGCTGCATGCGGCTGAACGCCAGCAGCCGCTGCGTGAGCGACGCGGCGCGCAGCGCGGCCTGGCGGATCTGCCCGAGGTTTTCGCGCGCGGGCGAGCCTTCGCCCACGTGCATGGTGGCGAGTTCGGTGAAGCCGAGGATCGCGGTCAGCACGTTGTTGAAGTCGTGCGCCACGCCGCCGGCGAGGCGGCCGACGACTTCCATCTTCTGCGACTGCAGGAAGCGCTGTTCGAGCGCGCGGCGCTCGGTGATGTCCGCGACCGTGCCCGTGAACACGAGGCGTCCGTCGAGCACCACGGGTTCGGCGCGGATCTCGCACCAGACCCGGCGGCCGTCGGCCGACTTGAACGCCACTTCGATCTCCAGCCGCTCGCCGCTCACCATGTGCTCGCGCCAGCGCCGGTCGAGCATCTCGTCGGTCTCGGGCTCGTGCACGTAGGGCCGCGGCGAGATGTTCGGCGGGAACGCGCCCGGCGCGTAGCCGAGCAGTTCGTAGAGCTCGTCCGACCACGTCGCGGAGCCGTCGGCACGCACTTCGAACGTGCCCACGCGGCCGGCGCGCGAGGCGATGCTGCGCAGGCGCGCGCTGTGGCGTAGTTCCGCCGTCAGCTCCTCGAGCGCGCGGCGTGCGCCGCGCTCGCGCTTCATGAGGCTGTTGAGCGCCAGCCCGCCCAGCGTGAGCAGCGTGATGTCGAGCTGCACGGCGTGCAGCATGGCCACGAGTTCGCGCTCGCCGAGTTCGGCGCGCAGGAACTCGCCGCGCACGACCAGCAGCGCGAGCACCGCGAGCGAGGTGGCCACGGTGGCGGTGGTGCGGCGGCTGAAGCGGGCCGCCGCCCACAGCACGATCGCCACACCGAGCCCCAGCCACGGCAGCCGCAGGCGCACGCTGCCGAGCGCCGGTGCGACGATCGCGAGCCCGACCAGCGCCAGCACGGCGATCACGAGCCCGGCGCGTTCGGCCCCGCGCCCCGGCGCATGCTCCCGTTCACGCTCGCCGCGCGGCGCCATCCAGAGCAGCAGGGCCGGCAGCACCACGATCATCGAGGTCGCGTCCGACAGCCACCACGCGAACCAGAACGCCACGGGATCGGCGCCCGCGAGCGGCAGGCCGAGCGCGAGCGCCGTGGCGATCGCCGCGCTGGCACCCACGACCGGCGCCACGCAACCCGCGGACAGCATGGCGAACGGCACGTCGCGCGAGCGCACCATGGCGGACGTGACGCCGGCGCGCCGCAGCAGCAGGTACGCGACGGCGCATTCGATCGTGGTGCCGCTCGCGGCGAGCAGCGGCGCGAGCAACGGCGTGCGCACGACCACCAGCGTGACGAGCAGGTCCGCCACCCAGAGGACCGGCAAGGCTCGCCAGCCGAACGTGAGCAGCGCGGCGGTGCCCAGTGCCGCGGGCGGGTACCAGAGCGCGGGCCCGACGCCCTGCTGCAGCCGGTAGACGGCGAACCCGAGCAGGAGGTACGCCGCGAACCATGTGAACGCCGTGACGGCTCGCGCCGGCGATGCCGGCGCGGGCGACGCGTTCTCCCGGTCCTGCGGCGATGCGTTCATGGTCGGGTCCGTGCGAGGGGCGGAACGGTACGCGGGACGATCGGGGGGGCGTGCAGCATAGCGGCACGTACGCCCGGGCCCAAGGGTTTCGCCGTCCGCGAGCCGCGCGCGCGAGACATGCGCCGCGCCGGCCTCGTCAGCGGCGCGGACGCAGGATCGCGATGCTCGCGGTGTGCCCGTGCATGAAGCTGCGCTCGCCCACCGGGCCGATCTCGCCCGCGCAGAACATGCCGCTCGCCGGCACGGACTCGCGCGTGCCCGCGCCGCGCAACGCGCGCTGCAGCGCGAGGATGTCGTGGTGCGGCGCACCGAACAGGTTCGTGCCGCGCCCGTTGCACGCGAACAGCAGCGCCGCGCTCGCCGCGGAGTCGAACTCCTGCGGCGCGAGCAGCATGTCGAGATCCTCGGTGGCCGCCTGCGCATCGCGCACGTGCAGCCGGATCTTCTCGCGCAGCCGCAGGTGGTCGGCCACCGCGATCGCGCCACGCTCGCGGTCCGCGCCGAGCAGGTTGCGGATCAACCAGTCGCCGCGGCCGCTCGCGTCGCCGCGTGCGGCACGGCCGACGAACAGGCCCTGGTCCAGCCGGTGGCGTTCGTCCTCGGGCACCGAGCGCAGCACCGCTTCGGCGCGCTCGAGCGCGGGCTGGCCGTCGAGCGTCAGGATCACGTTGCCCTCGACGTGCGTCACGTCGAGCGGCGGCCCGACCGGCGCGCAGCCCTGCGACACCACCACGTCGGCGCGGATCGCACCGTGCAGCGCGATCGCGAAGCCGCCTTCGGCCGAGATCCACTCGTTCAGGAACACCACGTTCGAACGCGGCCGCATCCCCGCACTCGCCATGCCGCCCACCACGCGCACGCCCGGCGCGTGCCGGTGGAACAGCCCGAGCGCGCGCTCGACGTCGAGCGAGAACGGGTCGCCGCACAGCAGCACGAGTTCGGCGCCGCGTGCGCCCGGCGCCACGAGGTCGAACGCGGCGGCGTCGTCCACGGGTTCGCGCCAGACGTCCTGCATCATCACGAACGGCGACACGCCCACGCCCGGCAGCCGGCCCGCGAGCACCGACAGCCCGATGCCGTGCTCGACTTCGCGCTCGCGCGCCACCACGCCGCGTGCGCTCACGCCCGCGAGCGTGCCGGGCTGCAGCGCGCGCCGCAGTTCGACCGCGATCGCCTCGGCGTGCTCGACGTGCGGCGTGGTGAAGAACGCCAGGCACAGGTCCACCGGCACGGGCCCGAGCTGGGCGCGGACGACTTCCGCGGCTTCGGCGGCCGCCTGTGCGGCGTCGGCGTGATCCGACACCGCGCAGGCCCAGCGCATCTCCGAAGCCGGCGCGGTGCTCATCGGGTCAGCGTCCGCTCAGGATCTCGCGCGCGATCACCATGCGCTGGATCTCGCTGGTGCCCTCGCCGATCTCCATGAGCTTCACGTCGCGGTGCATGCGCTCGACGGGCAGGTCGCGGCAGTAGCCCATGCCGCCGTGGATCTGGATGGACTTGTCGGTCACCCAGTTGCCGATCTCGCTGGCGTAGAGCTTGGCCATGGACGCTTCCTTCACGAACGACTTGCCGGCGTCCTTGAGCTGCGCGGCGTGGTACACGAGATGGCGCGCGGCTTCGATCTTCATGGCCATGTCGGCGAGCATGAACTGCACGGCCTGGAAGCTCGCGATCGGCTGGCCGAACTGGTGGCGCACCTTGGCGTACGACAGCGCGTGCTCGTACGCGCCCTGCGCGCAGCCCAGCGCGAGCGCGCCGATCGAGATGCGGCCGCCCTGCAGCGTCTTCATGAACGCCTTGAAGCCGCCGGTCTGGTCGCCGAGCATCTGGTCGTCGGGAATCAGGCAGTCCTCGAACACCACTTCGACGGTGTCCGAGCCGCGCAGGCCCATCTTCTTTTCCTTCTTGCCCACGCGGAAGCCCGGCGTCGCCGTGTCCATGATGAACGCCGAAATGCCGTTCGCGCCCTTGCTGGCGTCGGTCACCGCCGTGAGCGTGATGTACTTCGAGAAGCTCGCGTTGGTGATGTAGATCTTCGAACCGTTCACGCGCCAGCCGCCGTCGGCCTTCACGGCCCTGGTCTGCGTGCCGGCGGCGTCCGAGCCGGCGTTGGGCTCGGTGAGCCCGAACGCGCCCAGCACCTCGCCGCTCGCCATGGGCTTGAGGAAGCGCAGCTTCTGCTCGTGCGTGCCGACGCCGGCGACCGGGCCGCAGCCCAGCGAGACGTGCGCCGCGAGCGTGATGGCGGTGGACGCGCACACGCGCGCGACTTCCTCGACCGCGATCGCGTACGACAGCGTGTCCATGCCGGCGCCGCCGTACTCCTCGGGGTACGGCAGGCCGAGCAGCCCGAGCTCGGCCATCTGCTTCACCGCCTCGTGCGGGAAGCTCTCGGTCTCGTCGAGTTCGCGCGCGCGCGGCGCGACGACGTCCTCGGCGAAGCGGCGCACCATGTCGCGCACCTGGTGGTGCTGTTCGGTCAGCATCAGCATGCGAAGTCCCCGTCGTCGTCGGAAAGGGGCGCGTGGCGCCCGAAAAGGTCCGCCGCTGGTGTCGGCGGGCCGCGCTGGCGAATTGAGCGACGGGGAAACTACCTGAAACGCCGTGAACCGCGCGAGCGCCGCGAACCGCGTGCGAGCGGCCCGGCCGCCCGCACCGGGCGGGCCGGCCTAAAGCGCGTCCGCCGGAACGCTTCCACGTACGCGACGGCGTTCACGCACCACCGGCTCGCCGAACAGCAGCACCCGTCCGGCGCTGTTCTCGCTCACGATGAACAGCCCGTCCGGGGCTTCGGAAACGCCCCACGGCGCCCACCCGGCGTCGGCCGCGGGCCAGTCGGGGCGCTCGTCGCTCACCACTTCGAGCAGCTGGCCCTCGGGCGACAGCCGCCGCACCGACGTGCTGGTGCGGTCGGTGAACAGCAGGTTGCCGTCGCGGTCCGACTGCAGGTCGTTCGCGAGCCCGGCGCGCAGCGTGAAGCTGCCCTGCTCGACAAGGTCGAGCCCCAGCCGCCGCACCCGGCCGCCGGGCGCCTCGGCCACGTACAGCCGCCCGCCGGTGCACGCGAGGCCCGTGGCGGCATCGAGCGGCGCGGACTCGGCGAGCACGGCACCGTCGGGGTCGTACTTGCGCACGACCGTTCGCACGGGACCAGAGCCGTCGCCCGTGCGGTCGAACAGCACGTACACGTTGTCCGCGCGGTCGCACACCACGCGCCCGCCGTCGCGCGCGGCGTCGGCGATCGCCCAGCGCCGCAGCAGCGCGCCGTCGGGCGCGCGCCGCTCGATCGCCCGGCCGCAATGGTCCACCAGCACGACGTCGCCGTTCGCACCGCGCGCGAGCGACGCGCACGCGGCCGCGGTCACCGCCCCGAGCGGCTCGCCCGCGCGCGAATAGCGCAGCACGCCGCTCGCGGTCGCGACCCAGATCGAGCCGTCCGCGTGCCCGAGCACGCCGTACGGCGTGGCCGCGGGCACGAACCAGCTGGTCGGCTCGCCGACCACGGCGCTCGCGGGCGCCGCACCCGCGAGAATCCCCGCGAGCGCGCACGCCGACGCCAGCCGCCGGGAAAGTCGCATGGCCACGTGATGCCGAGTGCCCGGCACGCGCTCAGCGCGAGCCGGCCTTGATCGCGCCGAACGTGGTCGTGCGCGCCGGCGTGACCTGCGCGCCGAACAGCAGCACGAAACCGTGGCCGGGATCGGCGACCACGTACAGCCCGTCCGGCGCCTGCGACGTGCCCGCGGGGCTCCAGAACGGGTAGTAGCCCGGCCAGCCCGGGTGACCGTTGTACACCGTCTCGAGCACCGCGCCGCTCGTGGTCATGCGGCGCAACTCGTTCGTGTAGTAGTCGGTGAGCAGCAGGTTGCCGTCGCGATCGGCCTCGAGCGTGTACGAGTACTGGCTCGGCAGCGGCGTGGTGAGCGTGCCGGCCGGCTGGAGGTCGAGGTCGTACTTGCGGATCACGCGCGTGTACAGCTCGGGCACGTACAGCGTGTTGCCCACCCGCGCGATGCCGTGCGCCGCGTCGATCGGGCCGGTCTGGGCGAGCAGGTTGCCCGCCGCGTCGTACTTGCGGATCCACGGCAGCACGTAGTTCGGGCCGCTGTACTTGAACAGCACGTACACGTGGTTCGCGTCGTCGGTCGTGAGCGTGGCGTCGCCGTCACCGCCGACGTCGGTCAGTGGGAAGCTGCTGACGAACGCGCCCGCCGACGTGAAGCGGTTCACCGTGCGCGCCACGTAGTCGATCGCGACCACGTCGCCGTTCGGGCACGCGGCCATGGACTGGCACACGAAGTTCGCGACCTGCCCCAGGTTCACGCCCGCGCGCGAGTAGCGATAGACGCCCGGCCAGCAGCCCACCCAGATCGTGCCGTCGGCGTGGCCGAGCACTTCGTACACGTTGGCCGGGGGGCCGAACCAGCTCGTGGGCGCGCCGATGGCGGCGAAGGCGGGGGCGATCGCCGAGACGGCGAGCGCGACGGTGATCAGCAGCGGGGCGACGATGCGGCGCATGGAAATCCTCGCGGGATGCGGTGCAGGCGGTGGGGACGGGAGCTGCGACGGCGGAAAATCGTACCCAACCCGGGATGCCGCTCGAAAGCAAAAAGTCCGCTATCGAGGCAGGGAGTCCATGCGTGCGGCGCGATTGGCCTCATCGCCTGCCACGTCGAGGGCCTTGCCCACGGCACCACTTCCGGGCAGCCCCGAGCGCGCCAGGGCCGTGTCGCGCTGGGCCTCGGTGAGCGACGAGGCCGGTTTTTCGGCGGACTTGCCACAACCCGCGAGTAAGGCGGCGGACAGGGCGAGCGCGAACACGAGACGTCGGGTCATGGAGCCTCCCGGTGGCGGGCGCGTCAGCGCCCGGTGGACGTGCGCACCGCGGGCGCAAGGTCGAAGCGTTCGTTCTCGCGCAGGTCGCCCGAGCCGTGATGCAGCACCTCCAGCGCGAGCAGGCCGGCGCAACGGCCGGCCTTGGCCCAGGAGTATTCGTAGCCGCTCGAGGTGACCACCTGCGACGCGTCGGCCGGCGGCGGCGGCGCCGGGAACGCGAACGCCACCGTCACCGGCAGCGCCCGCGCCCCGTTCTGGCGCGCCTCGGGCGAGAGCGCGGTGACGGACACGATCATGCCGCGCGAGGCACGGCGCGACTTCTCGGAGCGGCGCTTCGCGCCGTCGCCCTGCGACGCGCGCTTCTGCACCACGGCCGGCGCCGGCGCGCCGAGCACGATCTGCACGTTCCACGCGTCGTCGGCCGGCGTGCCCTCGAGCAGCCGGAAGCGGTTCGGCAGCGCGGTGCTGGGTTGCCAGCCGCCGCCGCCGTCGCGTTCGGACGCGTGGCGGTCCTCGGCGAACACTTCGCGCAGCCCGGCGGCGAACTCGCGGCGGATCGTGGAGTCGGCGGGCAGGCCCTCGACCGACAGCAGCTGCGCGAACAGCGGCATGCCGGGCGCGGCGGGCGTGCGGCCCATGCCCTGCTGCGCGAACGCGCTGGTGGTGCAGGCGAGCAGCAGGACGAGGCTGGAGACGAACCGGCGCATGCGAAGCGTCCTCCCTTGTGCGTGGCCCGGGCTCACGACGCGGGCACGAGCGGCGGCGCCTGCGCGAGCCGCAGGCCGGTCGCACGTGCGCGCGCGAGCAGGTCGTCGGGCACGCTGCCGTGCCCGAAGTCGGTATGCCGCCAGGCGATGGTTTCTTCCCACTTCGCCCCCACCCATTTCATCCAGCCGCGCGCCGAGCGTTCGGCCATGTCGTACGGGTGCTCGGCGCTGCCCGCGACCACGAACACGCCGCGGCGCGTGCGCGCCAGCTTCGGCACCAGGTCCTGCGTGCCGTCCGGCAGCGTGACCAGCGGCGTCATGCAGTTGCAGCGATCCACGACGCGCTTGAGCGGCGCGGGCAGCGCGTCGAACCACACCGGCGCGCCCACCACGATCGCGTGCGCGCGCACGATGGCGTCGTACACGCGGTCCATGTCGTCGTGAAAGATGCACCAGCCCGGCGTCGCGTCGGGCCCGCACGCGATGCAGTCGCGCACGTGCAGTTCGAAGCAGCGCACGTGCTCGAACGCGGCCCCGCCTTCGCGCACGCCTTCGCCGAGCGCGTCGAGCAGGCGCGACACGCTGCCGCCCGCGGCGGGACTGCCGTTCAGCGCGAGCACGAGGGGCGCCGCGCGGGTCACGTCAGGTCCTCTCGGCCCAGACCAGCGTGGTCGCGCCGGCCCGGTTCACGAGCGGCAGCGCTTCGGCGAGCGCCTCGGCGGCGCGGCCGGGGCCGAGCAGCGGCGAGGGCAGCGTCTTGAGCACCCACAGGAAGCTCCTGGTGCCGCGCACGCGGAAGCCCACGTGCTCGAGCCCCGCGACGAGTTCGGCCGGCGAGAGCGGGTGGTGGTAGCGGTACGGGTGGTATTCGCCCGCGTCGTCCTCGGCCTCGGGGAAGCACGACGACGGCAGCGTGCGCCGCAGCCACGGCCACTTCACCGCCAGCCGCTTCACGGTCTCGATCGGCGAGTCGGGATTCGGCGTCGAGATGGCGATGCGGCCGCCCTTCTTCACCACGCGCGCGATCTCCGCGAACACGGCGGGGCGGTCGGGACGGAACACGTGCTCCATCATCTCGACCGACACCGCGCGGTCGAACGACGCGTCCGGGAACGGCAGGCACTTGGCGTTCGCCTGCATGAGGTTCATGCCGGCGGGCATGGCGTGCTGCGCCCACAGCAGCTGGTCCCAGCCGAGATCGATGCCGCTCACCGTGCAGCCGCTCGCGTGCGCCCAGTGCGTGCCGTACGCCCAGCCGCAGCCCAGGTCGAGCACGCGCTGCCCGGGTGCGAGGTCGGCGCGGCGCAGCACTTCTTCGAAGCGGCGCACCATCATGTAGCGGCGCGTGGGCGAGCCGAGGTACCAGTGCTCGACGAGGAACGGCAGGCCCTCGTGACTGGCGAACTTCAGCTCGGGCTGCGGTGCGAGGCTCACGCGACGGGCCGATCGCGCCTAGCGGCGCGCCTTCTTCTTCGCAGGAGCCTTCTTCGCGGCCTTCTTCTTCGGTGCGGGCTTCGCCGGCTTCGCCACTGCCTTCCGCTTCGGCGCGGGCTTCGCCTTCTTCGCGGGCTTCGCCCGCTTCGCGGCCGGCTTCTGCTTCGCCGGGGCGGCCTTCTTTGCCGCCTTCTTCACCGGCTTCGCGGCCGGCTTCTTCGCGGCGCGCGCGTGGTGCGCGTCGAGCCTCGCGAACGACGGGCTCGGCAGGTCGCCCGAACCGACCACGGGCTCGGGACGCGCGGGCGGCGGCGGCAGCGGCGGCAGCGCGTCCGCGCCGAACTTGCCCGCGTACCACTCGCGGATGTACGCGACGATGTCCACCGTGGACGAACCGGGCCCGAACAGCCGGCCGATGCCCTTGGCGAGCAGCGCCTGCATGTCGTCGCCGGGAATGATGCCGCCGCCGGTCAGCAGCTTGTCGCCGATGCCGGCCTCGTTCATGAGCCGCTGCACTTCGGGGAACAGCGTCATGTGCGCGCCCGACAGCACCGACAGCGCGACCACGTCCACGTCTTCCTGAACCGCGGCTTCCACGATCTGGCCCGGCGTCTGGTGCAGGCCGGTGTAGATGACTTCCATGCCCGCGTCGCGCAGCGCGGCCGCCACCACCTTGGCGCCACGATCGTGTCCGTCGAGTCCGGGCTTGCCCACGAGTACGCGAATCTTGCGCTGCATGACGCGCTCCTTGTCGAAGGTCAACGCGGCGGCGCCGCGACCGTGCGGCACCGCGTGCGGAAATACACCGAAGGCGCGACGAACCGCGCCAGGCCGATCTGGAACAGCGTACGCCAGAAGCCCGCGAGCTTCGGGTACTTGCCGAGGTAGTACGGCAGGTCCACCGACTCCACGTGCTCGAACGACGCGCCCAGCAGGCGCGACAGTTCGACGTGCGAGAAGCCCGCGTGCGCGCCCTGCTCGTTCGACCAGCGGCCCTGCAGCCGGCGGCCCCAGTCGATCAGGTTCCACTGCACCTTCTCCCACGTCGTCGCGCGCCCGCCGATGTAGCCGACCGTGCGCTCCTTGTTGGGCGTGCCGAAGTAGCCGGCGCCCGCCGCGGGCAGCATGCGGCGCGCCTCGGCGATCGCGCGCGGCGGCTGCGGCACGTGCTCGAGCACGTGGTAGCAGTACACGCAGTCGAACGCGCCGTCGCGGAACGGCAGCTTCTGCGCGTCCGCGCGAAGCAGCAGCACGTTCGGCCGCGCCCACTTCGGGTCCACCTCGAGGTCGATGCCCACGACGAGCGATCCGGTCGCGTCGGCCAGGTGCGCCACTTCGACGCCCGCGCCGCAACCGATCACCAGCATGCGCCGGGGCTTCACGCCCACTTCCGACATGAGGCCCGCGTAGAAGTCCGCCTCGAAGCCGAAGTTCCCCTGGCTCACGAGGGATCCTCTTCGAACAGCGACTGCTCGGTCTCGAGGAACACGCGCCGCGCTTCTTCGAACTGTTCGCGCGACGGCGGCATCGGGTTGCCGTCCTCGTCGCGCCCGATCCGGATCACGCCCCGCGACTCGAACACCGCGAGCGCCGCGTCGGCGCCTTCGCGCGTCTCGAACACGAACGCCGTGTACTCGCCGTCGCGCCCCATGGCCTCGAACCGCCACGGACCCTCGTCGGCCTCGCCACGCACCACGCGGCCGCCGGTGAAGTCGCCCGCGTGCCAGCTCATCGCCAGCGCCTGCTCGCCACGGCGGTGTCCCGCGCCCGGCTTCCACGCCTCGCCGCTTTCGTCCGGCGGCATCAGCCGCACCGCGTGCGTGTCCGGCACGATCGCGTAGTTGTCCGACGTCACCGCCACCACTTCGGCGTGCGCGTCGTCGAAGTCCTCGTCGTCGTCGTCCGCGTCCGGTTCGTCCGGCGCCGGCATCGCGCCCTCGGACACCGCGTCTTCCGCCATGCGCGGCGCATCGCCTGCGCGCTTCGACGCCTGGCCACGCGCGAGCATCGCGACCACGACCACCGCGCCGATCGCCGCCACGGCGGTGATCATCGAACTGTCCATGCGCTCTCCGGATGGGGGGATACGACGTGACGAGCGCACGAAAGCTACCGGGCGCCGCGAACGACGGTCAAGGAAAGCACCCGGACGTGCCCGCTCCCACGGGGCGCAGGCCCGGGAATGCGGGGGGTTTGGAAACCACTTCGACGGGGCGGACTGCGGTACGAGGGCGCGGCGCCGCGACGCGGCGCCGGGAAGCGGCCGCCGTTGCTCGAAGACCGGCGCGGTCGCCGCGCGTCGCCGTCTCGAAGCGGTGGATCTCGAAGAGAAGTCGAAGCTCGCCGAAGGACTCGCCCTGATCGCGCTCGTGGACCGGCGCCGCGACTTCCTCGAGGCCGGCTACTCGTCCATGCACGCGTACTGCACGGGCCAGCTGCACATGAGCGACGAGCAGGCCTATCGCCGGATCTCGGTGGCACGGCTCGGGGCGCGTGTGCCGCTGGTGTTCCCGTTCATCGCCGATGGGCGCCTCACGGTGACGAACGCCTGCGAGCTCGCCAGCGTGCTGACGCCGGAGAATGCTCCCGAGCTGCTTGCGGCGGCCACGTTCAAGTCGAAGCTCGAGGTGCGACGGCTCGTGCTCGAGCGGACGAGACCGGCGCCGAAGCCGGCCCCGCCAGCCGAATCGGTTGATGTACTTGCGCCAGCGCAAGTGAATCCGCAGGCGGAGACTGCCGCCGAGCCCGCGCAATCGGTCGAATCACTTGCGCCAGCGCAAGTGGATCGGCAGGAGCGCCGCGGCCGGGTCACGCCACAGCTCGACGGCAGCTTCGAGGTGCGGCTCGCGCTGACCCCGGAGGAGCACAAGTGGCTGCGTCAGGCGCAGGACCTGCTCGCGCACGTGGTGCGCGACGGCGACCCGGCGGTCGTGATCGCGCAGGCGCTCGAAGCACTCGTCGAGAAGCTCGAGAAGAAGCGCTACGGCGCGAAGCCCGGCAGCGCCGAAGGTGCAGTCACTCCGCGCGGCCGTCACATCCCGCCGGCCATGCGCCGGCACGTCGCCGACCGCGACGGCCGCTGCTGCACGTTCGTGGGCGCCGAGGGTCACCGCTGCGGCGAGACGCGCGGCCTGCAGTTCGATCACATCGTACCGCTCGCACTCGGCGGCACGACCAGCGCCGGCAACCTGCGCATGCTCTGCGCGGGCTGGGCATGACACGCGAGCAAGCCGAGATCGCCGTCGAACGCACGACGCACCTGGCCCTCGGCAGGATCGAGGACCGCGTACTCGCTGCACGGAAGGAACGAGGCAAGGGCCTCGCCGCGTGAGCCGGCCATTACCGCGAACGGAGGTGGTCTTGAAACCACCTCGACGACCGCGCTCCCCCGCCGTCGAGCCGCGACCGGAGCAGCAAGGGGCCTGCAGCGGGACCAGGCGACTCGCGAAGCCAGGGATGGCGAGAGCGAGTCGATTCGTCAGGGAGGGCCGGCAGGATGCCGGCCCGAACGTCCGCGAAAGTCCCCTTGCTGCGCAGGGTGAGGCGACGCAGAAGGCAGCAGCGATGCGCCGCGAGGCAAGCGAGCAGGACTCCCGCGAAGCAAGTGAGCCGGGTACCCACCAGGAACGGAACCGGCCGCGCCCCCCTTGAGGGACGCGGCCGTTCGACTTCGCTGAGGCTTCGCGCGGCCTAGAACTCCGCCGACTCCACGTAGTCCCCGAACACTTCCCGCATCGCGTTGCGGATCTCGCCTTCCGTCGCGTACGCGCGCGCGCAGTCGAGGATCTTCTCCATCAGGTTCACCTCGCCCGGCGCGGTGCGTGCCGCCGCCGTGAGCGCCTGCAGCGCGGCCGTGCACGCCGCGTTGTCGCGCGTCGCGCGCAGGTCCGCCAGCTCGGCCTTCTGCTGGACCTCGACCTCTTCGCCGATCTGCAGGATCTCGATGTCGAGCTTCTCGTCGTGCTCGACGTACTCGTTCACGCCCACGATCACGCGCTGCTTCTTCTCCATCTCCTGCTGGTACTGCCAGGCCGCCGCGTTCAGCTCGCGCTGGAAGAAACCCTTCTCGATGCCCGCGACCACGCCGCCCATGTCGGTGATCTGGCGGAAGTAGGCCTCGGCCTGCGCCTCGAGCTTGTTCGTCAGGGCTTCGACGTAGTACGAGCCCGCGAGCGGGTCCGCCGTCTCGGTCACGCCGATCTCGTGCGCGATGATCTGCTGCGTGCGCAGCGCGATCTTGACCGCCTTGTCGCTGGGCAGCGCGATGGTCTCGTCCATGGAGTTCGTGTGCAGCGACTGCGTGCCGCCGAGCACCGCGGCCAGTGCCTCGAACGCCGTGCGCATGATGTTGTTCTCGGGCTGCTTGTCCCACAGCGAGCAGCCCGCCGTCTGCGTGTGGAAGCGCATGAGCCACGATTCGCGCTTCTTCGCGCCGTAGCGCTCGCGCATGTGGCGCGCCCAGATGCGGCGCGCGGCGCGCAGCTTGGCGATCTCCTCGAAGAAGTCGAGGTGGCTGTTCCAGAAGAACGACAGCCGAGGCGCGAACTCGTCGATGTCCATGCCGCGCTCGAGGCACTCCTCGACGTACGTGAACCCGTCGGCGATCGTGAACGCCAGTTCCTGCGCCGCCGTCGAGCCGGCCTCGCGGATGTGGTAGCCGCTGATCGAGATCGTGTTCCACTGCGGCACGTGCTTCGTGGCGAACTCGATCAGGTCCACGATCAGCCGCAGCGACGGCCGCGGCGGGAAGCACCAGCACTTCTGCGCGATGTACTCCTTGAGGATGTCGTTCTGCAGCGTGCCGCGCAGCTTCGAGAACGGCACCCCGCGCTTCTCGGCGTTCGCGAGGTAGAACGCGAACATGATCGGCGCCGGGCCGTTGATGGTCATGGACGTGGACACGGCGGCCGGGTCGATGCCGCCCATGAGCACTTCCATGTCGCGCAGGCTGTCCACCGCCACGCCGCACTTGCCGACTTCGCCGTGCGACTTCGGGTGATCGCTGTCGTAGCCCATGATCGTCGGGTTGTCGAAGGCGATCGACAGACCCGTCTGGCCGTGGCTCAGCAGGTAGTGGAAGCGCGCGTTGGTCTCGCGCGCGGTGCCGAAGCCGGCGAACTGCCGCATCGTGAACATGCGGCCGCGGTACATGGTCGGGTGGATACCGCGCGTGAACGGGTACTCGCCCGGCACGCTCAGGTCACGCGCCAGGTCCATGCCCTGCACGTCCTCGGGCGTGTACAGCGGCTGGATCGGCAGTCCCGAGATCGTGTACGGGTACAGGTCCTTGCGCTGGCGGTCGGCGGGGAAGTTCGCGCGGTACTCGGCGACCTGCCGGGCGTACGCGGCCGAGCCACCCGCCGGGCGGGCGCTCTGGGCGCCGCGGGCCGAGCGGCTGCGCGGGCTGGTGGCACCGGCACGCTTGGCCGGGCGGGACTTCGAAGGTGCGGGTCGCTTCGCCATGCAGGGATCCTCGGAGCCGGATGGACTCGGGCGGGAAGTGGCGTCGGAAAGCGGCAGATGCGGCCCGGGCAGCCTACGGGGCGCGGCGAACGAGGGTCAAGATTCCCCGGGCGGCTCCCGGGAGCCCGTGGGCTCCGTGCTTTTCCGGACTTGAGCCCGGCGCCGCGACGGTGGAACCATGGACGCACGCCCGGTCCACGGGCCGCGCCGCCCCGCTCTTTCGTCACGAGGTTCCCATGCGCGCCCCTCTCACGCCGCTCACACTCATCATCGTCGCGATCGCCACCGCTCCCGCCATCGCCGCCTGCCCGACGTCCACCTACCTCTACGGCGGACTCGACCCGGCGACGCCGATCGTGGAATACGCGCCCGCGAACGACACCACGTTCCGGGTGCAGCCGTGCGAGACCATGCACGGCCGCTACCAGTTGAACGCAGGGCTGCTCCTCGCGTCTACATCGGGATGCGCCGTGGGCTCCAGCTTTCCTGCGGTCACCGGCCTCGAGACGATCGTCGAAGACGACTTCACGGTGACGGGACTGCCGGCGGGTACGCCGGTCGGGTTCGACGCAGTTCTCGAGCTCGATGGCGAGGCGTTCTCGTCGGGCGAACCCGGCGGTGGTGGTGGCGGCCGCGTGCGAGGGCTGATCTACGAGACGCTCACGAACCAGGTGTCACTGCAGCAGGGCACCACGGGACAGCTGAGCTCCATCACCGTCCACCAGCCGCTCACGCTGCACGTCGACGCTCTCGCGGGCACGCCGGTACGGCTGCGATTCTCGGTGCGTGGCGAATGCCTCGATGGCGTGGCGCGCATGGAGGGCACGTTCCACTTCGCGAACCTGCCGCCTGGAGCGTTCGTCCAGTCCTGTCGCGGCTACACGTCGGCGGCACCTGTGCCGGCGCGGCCCTCGACGTGGGGACGGCTCAAGACGTCCCACCGCTGAGCGCCGCTCACTCCAGCATCGCCGCCAGCTTCGCGGCCGTCGCGCGATTGCGCAGCGTGAGCGTGTCGCCGGCCGCCGCGTAGACCGCTTCGGCGAGCGCGCCCGCCGAGATGCCGTTCGGGCACGCGAGGTGGACCGCGCGCTTCGTGACCGACAGGCGCTCGGGGTGCCAGTCCTGTTTCGCCAGCGCCTTCACCCGCGCCAGCGTGGCGGCGTCGGCCGCGAAACCGATCAACGTGCGCTCCGGCGTCGCGGCCCCCGCGAACGGGTTCTCGGCGAGCGCCTCGAGGAACTCGGCCGCCGTGCGCAGCGTGACGCGGGCGTCCACGCCGGTGCGCCGCGCGACCGCGGCCCGGATCGCCGCGGCGAGCCGGCCCGGCGCGATCGCGGCCGTGAAGACCGCGTTGCCCGAGGCCAGCAGCGTGCGCGGCGAGCCCGCGCCGGCGTCCGCGAGCGCGGCCCGCAGGTCGGCCATGCCGATGCGTTTCGCACGGCCCACGTTGATGCCGCGCCACAACCCGACGTACAGCGCCACCGGTGGTCCTCCCCTTCGCCGTGCGGCGAAATCAGCGGTCAAAACGCCGGCCGGAACGTCCGATGACTCCCGCGACAACGACGTGCGTTCGCGGCGCCTGCGTGCGCGCCGCTCACCCGTGGATCGAGGGGTCCCGGAACATGTTCCAGTTGCCGTGGGGGAAGTCCAGCAGCAAATCCGTCCCGCCCGCGGGACCGAGCGCCGTGGAAGTGACCGCGCCTGCCGCCGAACCGCAGGCCGCGCCCGGCACGCGCATCATCTACTCGGCGCGCCAGCCGATCCTCGATCGCCACCAGCAGGTGTTCGGCTACGAGCTGCTGTTCCGCAGCGGCCCCGAGAACCGCTTCACGGCGACCGATCCCGAGTTCGCGTCGGCGGTGAGCATCGAGCAGAACGCGGCCGCGATCGGGCTCGACCGCCTGGTCGGTGACCGGCGTGCGTTCGTGAACTTGTCGCGCGGCGCGCTGCTCGCGGAATACCACCGCATGCTGCCGCGCGAGCGCACGGTGATCGAACTGCTCGAGAACATCCCGGCCGATCCCGAAGTGCTCGACGCCTGCCGCCGCATCAAGGCCGACGGCTACATGCTCGCGCTCGACGACTTCACGAACCTGCCCGAGTCCTACCCGTTCCTCGACGTGGTGGACCTGGTGAAGGTGGACCTGCGGCTGTGGAAGCAGGCGCTCGACCCGCGTGCGCTCGAACCGCTCAAGCGCCGCGGCGTGAAGCTGCTGGCCGAGAAGGTCGAGACGATCGAGGAGAAGAACGCCGCACTGCGCGCCGGCTACGACCTGCTGCAGGGCTACTTCTTCCAGAAGCCGCAGATGATCGAAGCGCGCGACCTGCCGCCTTCCAAGATCAGCGTGCTGCAGTTCCTGTCCGAGACCAGCCGCGACGACGCGTCCATGGAACGGCTCGAGGAACTGTTCCGCCAGGACGTCGGGCTCACCATGCGGCTGCTGCGCTACCTGAACTCGGCCGCGTTCGGCTGGCGCCACGAGGTCACGTCCATCGGTCACGCGCTCGCGCTCATGGGGCTGTCGCCGCTGCGCAAGTGGGCCATGATGATGGGCATGATGTCGCTGTGCGACGACCATCCGCACGAGCTCATGGTGACCGCGCTGTCGCGCGCACGGTTCGCCGAGCGCATGAGCGGCCCGGCCGGCATGCGCGAACACGAACACGAGCTGTTCCTGACCGGCATGCTGTCCATGGTGGACACCATGGTCGGGCGTCCGGCCGAGGAGATCCTCGGCGGCCTGTCGGTGTCGCCCGCGGTGACGGGCGCCGTGCTCGAGGGCGCGCAGCCGCTCGGGCCGGTGCTGCAGATGGTCACGGCGTACGAACGCGGCGACTGGGACGCCGTGGACCAGACCATGCGCGCGTGCGGGCACTGCACGGTGGGCGAAGCCGAACTCGACAAGGCCTACGTGGACTCGGTCGAGTGGGCGGAGGC